>NZ_NKHP01000001.1:0-158194 GCF_014467235.1 Xenorhabdus indica
CCGTACGCCTAATTCAATCAGGTAGTGCGCCAGACGGTTGGCGCGGAGGTTAAGTTCACCATAGCTGATAGTTTGTTCTTCAAACATGACGGCAATGGCATCGGGATGATGCGCGGCTTGCGCCTCGAATAATTGATGGATCAGCGCGTTCTGTGGGAAAACGGTCTGAGTGGCGTTAAAGTCCACTAATAGTTGTTGACGCTCTGTCGGAGGTAAGACGGGTACATTCCGAATCAACTGCTGCGGATTGCAGTGCAACGCTTCGACCAGACCGCTGATGGTGGTAGCCAGGTAATGGGTAACACGAGCTGGATCGATACTTGTCACAGTCTGGGCAGTCAGGCGGAAATTGGTTCCCAGATCATCCACGGATAAAGTGACAGGGTAGTTAGTCCGCTCTCCTATGGTGACGAGACGTATACCTGTCTGGTGAGGCCCAATCATGCCAGATCCATTGGCCTGGCTGTGACGATAATTGAGCAAGGTGCTGAACAATGGCATTGGCAGTGTAACACCGCTGCAACGTTGTGCCAGCACCAATGGCGCTTGTTCATGCTCCAAGAGTGTCGTCAGGCTGTGGTAAGCTGCCTGTATAACTTCCTGCACACTGCGATCTGTCAGAGAGATCCGCACGGGAAGGGTATTAATAAACATACCCAGTGTTCGGGCCGTGCCAACACCGCCTGATAATCTGCCCAGTAACACGGAACCAAAGACCACATCATCGCAACCGCTGATTTGTGCCAACACCTGCGCCCAGGCTGCATGGAACAATACTCCCGGACTGACGCCCAGACTACGAGCTTGAGTGCGGATCGCTTCTGCCAGAGTCGGTTCGAGCAGAAGTTGGGCTTCGATAATCGGTTCATTATCATTCTGCATTGAAAGCACCCCGAACGGTGCGGTCGGTGTGTCAATATCAGCAAGTTGGGTGCGGAAATAGGCTTCGTGTACCGTAGCTGGGACGCTCAGGGTTTGAGCAATAAAATTGCGATAAGGTAGTGCCGCGGGTAACGCCTCGGCATGGCCCTGTTGTATTTGGGTAATCTCGGCAAAAATCAGCGCCAGTGTCATATGGTCGCAGACCAGATGGTGGAAGCGCAGCGCCAGCAACCATTCTTCCTGTGCCGGATCGTAGGCGATATCTGTGGCAAACAGGGGGGCACGGCTCAGGTCGAGACGATTACAACGCTGGTCAGTGTGGGCCAGTAACTGAGTTGGAACGTCTTCTGCTGTGGCCGGAGTGAAACTGTTAACGTGCAATGGTGCTTTGCGCCAAACTACCTGAACAGGTTTCTCTAGTCCTTGCCAGTAGGCGGCAGTACGCAGAATATCATGGCGATCAATAACTTGTTGCAGAGCGACAAGGAAGGTATCGAGACGTTCACGGTTGTCAAAGGCCAGCAGGCTCAATAACAGATAAGTATCGCCTTGTTCCTGCAATAGATAATGGAACAAGATACCTTCCTGTAGCGGTGCCAACGGATAGATATCCTGTACATTACTCACTCCGCCAGGGGTTGCCTCAATGATGGCATCAATCTCTGTCTGGGACAGCGCAACCAATGGCAACATATCGGGCGTGATGTGAGTACTGTGTGCGGGGATACAGTTAGGTGGCACAGCAAACGTTTCAGTGTCCCCCTGAATAGCCTGTGCCATTTCGTTCAGGATCGGCGTAGAGAATATACTGCGTACATCAAGTTGCCAGCCGAGATCATATAATCGTTCGATCAGACTAACAATCATCAGTGAATGCCCGCCCAGTTCAAAGAAATGGTCATGACGACCCACTTGTTCCACTCCCAACAACTCTTGCCAAATTTCAGCCAGCGTGATTTCGATTTCACCGACCGGAATTTCATAGCCGCGAGCAACCACAGCGGATACATCCGGTTCAGGCAGTGCCTGATGGTCAAGTTTGCCGTTGGGCGTCAACGGAAAAGTTTCAAGTATGACAAAAGCACTGGGCAGCATGTATTCAGCGAGCTGCCGGGCAAGTTGTTGACGTAGATTGGCGGGAGACAGTTCAATACCCTCTAAAGGCCGGACATAGGCAACCAGACGTTTCTCGCCAGTAAGATTTTCGTGGGAAATATTTTCTTCATCGGAAATATATTCACGTGCCAAGACCACGGCTTCACGTACCCCGTGACATTGCATCAATTTGGCTTCAATTTCGCCTGGCTCAATACGGAAACCGCGCAGTTTGATCTGAAAATCATTGCGACCAAGGTATTCAATATGACCATCGGGCAGCCAGCGGCCGAGATCGCCGGTTTTGTACATACGGGCGTCTGATACAGGAGAAAACGGGTCAGCCAGAAAACGTTCCGCCGTCAATTCGGGGCGATTCAGATAGCCACGGGCAACACCCGCACCGGCAATATGGATTTCCCCCGTCACACCGAGAGGCACCGGTTGACCGTGGCGGTCAAGGATATAGATCTGGGTGTTGGCGATTGGGCGGCCGATATGGCTGACAAAACCTGTCGTCCGGCTCATCCGTGTCCAGGTTGAATAAGTCGTCGTCTCGGAGGGGCCATACAGGTTACAGACGTTTTGTACGGATGAGCGGGCAAACAAATGCTCAACGACATGAGGTTTCAATGCTTCACCGGCTAAATTGACCGTCTGGGTAGTCATAGGCACGGCATTGACTTCAAGCAAGTGCGAAATGGCGGAAGGCACCGTGTTGATCAGGCTGACGGGATGTTCAGTTGTGACCAGTGACAGCACATCAGAAACAAGATGAACCGTACCGCCAGAAATAAGCGGAGCAAAGCATTCGTACACCGCCAGATCAAAATTCAGCGAAGTGGCAAAAAGCGTGTGTGATAATTCTTCCCGGCCAAAAGTCCGTTGTGCCCAGGTCAGGAAATTGATTGTATTACAGTGAGTGATCGCCACACCTTTCGGCTGGCCGGTAGAACCGGAAGTGTAAATCACATAGGCCAGATGACGTGATGTTAATCCTAACGCGTGTACATCCAGATTGTGGGTAGGTTGTGACGTCAGGAAGGCTTCTTGGTCATCAAGTATTACCGTAGGTACTGGGGTATTTAGTTTTTCGACGAGTGTTGTTTGAGTCAGCAAAGCTATCGGCTTAGCATCTTCCAGCATATAAGCCAGTCGTTCACTAGGATAGGCCGGATCAAGCGGAACATAGGCACCACCGGCTTTCAGGATAGCAAGTAAACCCACTACCATATTCAGATTGCGCTCAACACAGATGGCGACCCGATCATCAGGCTGTATCCCCTGTGCAATCAGATGGTGAGCCAGTCGATTGGCCCGGTAATTCAGTTCATCATAACTCAGCGATTGGTCTCCACATACCACAGCCGTTGCATCGGGAGTGCGGGTAACTTGTGTTTCAACCAGTTGGTGAATCAAAGCATCCTGTGGGAAATCTGCTTTTGTAGCGTTGAACTCCACCAGAAGTTGTTGTCGTTCTGTTTCTGGCAGCATCGGCAGAGTGGCAATACGTTGAGTTTCATCGGCCACCATTGCCGTCAGTATATGGGTTAAATAGCCAACCATGCGCTCGACAGTCGCACAATCAAACAAATCCGCAGCATATTCCAGTCCACCAGTCAGGCCGGCGTCAGTTTCAGTCAACAAAAGCATCAAATCAAAGTGCGCGCTATGACTTGTCTGCTCAATCCGAGCGATCTGTAAACCGGACGATGTTTGATTCCGGGCGGGAGTATTGTCTAAGGCCAGCATTACCTGAAAAATCGGGCTGTAGCTCAGGCTGCGCTCAGGTTGCAACGCTTCTACCACCTGCTCAAAAGGCAAATCTTGATGGGCATAGGCAGCAAGTGCTCGCTCACGAACCTGTGTAAGCAGATCGGTTACGCTGGCAGAATCATCCAGTGTGATACGCAAGGCCAGTGTATTGACAAAGAAACCGATTAAACCTTCCAGTTCACTGTGCGGACGATTGGCAACCGGGGTGCCGATAACAATATCATCCTGACCACTTAACCGGGCAAGTACGATACTCCAGGCCGCCAGTATAGTCATAAACAAAGTCGTGTGATGACGTTGTCCAACGGCTTTCAGTGATGCCAATAAAGTAGCATCAAGATGGAAAGGCACCTGACTGCCGGTATAAGTCTGTACTGGCGGGCGTGGTCGGTCAGTGGGAAGTGACAGCAAGGCCGGGGCACCTGCAAGTTGCTTCTGCCAGAAATCACGTTGTTCAGGGAGTGTCGTTGCCTGCAAACAATCACGTTGCCAAACGGCATAATCGGCATATTGAATGGTCAATGGTGGCAACGGATCGCCTTGACCATTGAGGGCGACATGATAGAGCACATCCAATTCGTGCTCCAGTACACCTATAGACCAACCGTCAGCAATAATATGGTGCAGGGTAAGCAGCAACATATGGGTCTGGTCCGTCAGTTGCAACAGTTGAACGCGGAGTAAAGGGCTTTGACTGAAGTCAAAAGGTGTCTGCGCTTCAATAGCGGTAAGATCAGCGATGTGTTGAGTGTGGGCGTCTGGAGTCAATGAACGCAGATCCTGATAAGACAGAGCAACGCTGCTATCGGCGGGATTATTGATGTACTGATAGGGCTGCCCTTCAATCAGGATGAAACGGGTGCGCAGGCTCTCATGACGGACAATCAGGCGTTCGAATGCAACGATGAGAGCTTGTTGGTTAAGTTGTCCCGTCAGACGCAGTAACACCGGAATATGGTAAGCCAGACTGGCAGCAGGATCGAGCTGACTAAGGAACCACAACCGTTGTTGGGCGAAAGAGAGCGGAAATGGACGGCTGCGATCATCAATGGCAGGAATAACAATCTGAGTAGTGACCAACGCGCTGGTAAGCGTCTGAGCTAAGTCTGCTAATAGTGGTTGGGCAAAAAGTTGTTGTAGTGATAATTCCCGCCCCAATACCTGACGCACACGTGCAGCAAGCTGAACGGCAAACAATGAATGCCCCCCCAGTTCAAAAAAATGGTCGTGACGACCAACCCGCTCAAGCCCAAGCAAGTCTTGCCATATCTGTGCCAGTCGCGTTTCTATTTCCCCCATTGGCGCTTCATATCTGCGTGTCACCACAGCCGATGCATCAGGAACGGGAAGTGCACGACGGTCGAGTTTACCGTTGGGAGTTACAGGAAAAGCATCAAGCGTAACAAAGGCACTGGGTAGCATATAGTCGGCAAGATGCTGAGCCAATTGTTGACGCAGTTCTGCCGGGGTTGGTTTCGCGCCATCCAAAGGTCGCAGATAGGCAACCAGACGCTTGTGGTCTGGTTCATCTTCACGTAGCAGAACGACTGCTTCACGTATCCCGTGGCATTGTGCGAGTTGTGTTTCTATTTCACCAAGTTCGATACGGAAGCCACGCAATTTAACCTGAAAGTCATTACGACCGAGGTATTCAATGTTGCCATCGGGTAACCAGCGGCCAAGGTCGCCGGTTTTGTACATGCGCGCATCTGGTTTTGAAGAGAAAGGATTAATAAGGAAGCGTTCGGCAGTCAGTTCAGGACGATTCAGGTAGCCACGAGCCACACTGGTTCCGGCGATATGTATCTCACCAGTCACTCCGATGGGAACAGGCTGACCATATGGATCGAGAATATAGATCTGAATATTGGCGATTGGGCGGCCAATAGGGGGAAAAGTTGACCACTGTTCAACATCTTGGTCCAGTGTGTATGCCGTTACTACATGGCTTTCAGTCGGGCCATAGTGATTATGCAACTGGCATGATCCGGTACGCTGTATAAAGTGGCGAATGGCCGGTGTAATGCGCAGTTGCTCGCCAGCAGTAATGATATGAGCCAGACAAGAAAAATCGCCTTCAATATGATTTGCCGCCTCGGCAAGGTGCTGTAGCGCAATATAAGGCAGGAAGATTCTGTTTATCTGTTTTTGCTGAATTAGGCGAAGGAATTGTTGAGGTTCTCGACGCATTTCTTCATTCATCAAGACCAAACATCCGCCTTCGCACAGAGTCGTAAATATTTCCTGGAAGGCAACATCAAATCCTGGCGCTGCAAATTGCAGTGTTCTACCGGGAGCTGTTTTATCAGAACCAAAGAGATGTGAAAAATTCTGGCGATGCCATTGTAACAAGTTAAACAAGGCTGCCAGAGACATTTCCACGCCCTTAGGCAATCCGGTAGAGCCTGAGGTATAGATAACATAGGCCAAATTGTGTGATGTCAATCCCAGTGATTGTGTGTCTGGATTGTGAGTGGGTTGTTCCTCCAGAAACGGGATTTGCGGGTCGAGGATGATTTGGTGTACAGATGTGCCGGGCATGACACTGCTTAGCATATCAGCAAGTGCGGTCTGGGTAAGCAAAGCCACTGGAGTCGCGTCTTCAAGCATATAGCGCAGACGTTCGGTCGGATAAGCAGGGTCCAGCGGCACATAGGCACCACCTGCCTTGAGGATGGCAAGCAAACCCACGACCATTTCCAGACTGCGTTCGACACAAATAGCGACTTTATCGTCCGGGCGCACGCCTAACGCAATCAGATAATGTGCCAGACGATTGGCACGGTGATTGAGTTCGTCATAACTCAGTGCCTGATCTTCAAATATCACGGCAGTTGCGTCAGGATGGTGTGCTACTTGCGTTTCAACCAGTTGATGGATCAGGGTGTCTTGCGGGAAGTTCACTTGAGTGGTATTGAAATTGACCAGCAGTTGGTTCTGTTCTGTCAGTGATAAAATCGGTAAATTTTGAATCAGGGTCTCTGTCGATGTAAGAGCGGCCTCTGTCAATACCGCAATACGGGATTGAAGTGCTATCACATCTGCCCGATTCAGGTAGTTGGTTGAGAAATTGAACTCAACCGTGACAGGTTGATTGGTATCCTCACAGCCAGCAAATGCGTATCGGCGAAGCATGATAAAGAGAGGGAATGGGGTGCCACGTTGTATTGCGGAGTATTGGAAAATAGTACCCGAATTAGTATCCGATGAATTAGTATCCGATATAGTAGTGCCCGGCATGTTAGCGTTTGCTTCGAACAACTCAAATGACAATATGATATCGAATAACTGGGCGCGTCCTGTCTTTTGCTGGATTTGTGTATGCCGGTTAATCTCTGCGATGGGTAAACGTTGACGTTTATAACAACGACGTAACTCCGCAGCGGCTTTGTGCATAACATCAAGAAAGGTGTCATGAGGTGTAATGGTTATACCAACAGGAATAACGGATGAAAACATTCCTACTGTGCGTTTTTGTTTAGCATTCCTGCGGTTATGCACCGGAACACCAATAACGATCTCCTCAGCATCGGTACTGTGTGAGAAATAGCGAGTGCGTGCGAAATAGCACGCCAGAATGGCATACATGAAATGTAAGACAGACAACCCATGCCTGGTCACCGTCTCTTCAATGCGCTGAAAGAGTCCGTTATCTAATTGCCAAAGTAAAGGCTCGGTTTGCCCATGAGAGGTGGTTTTCTCTGGATTTAACGGTTGGAGCAATGCGGGGGGTAAGTTCGCATAGCGTTCCAGCCAAAATTGCCGATCTTGCACATAACGTTGTGAGTCGAAATAGGCGTTATCTTCGGTAACAAAATCAAGATAAGAAGATGCAGGCTCGAATAGCTGTTCTCCCCGGATTAAACCGCCATAAATATAAGCAAGATCTTCAGGAATCAAGCCTAAACTTGTAGCATCCCCGATCAAATGATGGCAACAGAATTGCCAGTACCAGCGTGTATCGTTTACTCGTAGTAGTTCAGCACGCCACAGAGCGCCATTAAAATCGAACGGTTGCATGAAAGCTGCCCGGATATGTTGCGTGGCTTGGGCTTCTGCGTCGGTATGCTGTGAGAAATCGTGAATTGTCACAGAAATGGGCAAAGTTTCTGCAATTTCCTGAAGGGGTAACGCTTGGGTATTGATGAGTCGTAAACGTAATGCGTCATGACGATAAACAACAGTTTCAAAAGCACGCATTAACAGAGCTTCATCCAATTTTCCTTCAATGAGAACAACTGAACCAAGATTATAGCAGGGGTTATCAGGTCGGATAATTTGGTCAAGCCAGACGACTTGCTGAGTAGAACTGAGTGAAAATTGGCAAGAAGGTACAGAAGAATTCTCAAATGCAAGTGGCTTTTCGTTATTGATACGACTGCATGACATAGGCATTGCTTAACTCCTGCTAGTTAGGCTAATGATTCGGCTAATGGATTAAATGTGAGTTATCTGACGTTGTTACCCATTGAAGATATTTAAGAGTTACATTTTTCATAAAACAGATACTGTATTTTTTAAATTGCCATCCTAAAAGGGGGATACTTCATTTATTTTTGATATGAGTAATTAAAATTGCTGATGGTTTTTTCATGAGATGAATAGTGATGAGTAGTAATCAAATTTGCCTATGTAATTTTTTCTAATAAATAGGCCGATATTAATGAACTAAATTGGCTGGCGATAATAATATCACAATGCAATAAATCAAAATGAAACATCAATAATATTAATTGAAATGGTAGGTGTGAAATAGCAGGTGGGAAGCAACTTCCAGGAGATCAGCATCTTTTGTTTTCTGGTTCCATTTCTATGATAGGGAAAGAACAAGCATAGAATAAGTATGAGAAATAACAGGAGGGGTTTAATGCCTCTCCTGCATTTGCATTGGGTTAGGTGTATTAGGCTAGATATGATCTGTCAGTTTGTTGTCCTCGGTAATCACATTTATACCGTGTGTTTAGCCAAGTCTTTAGGGGTTATTTTCTTGGACACATTGTCTTTATTAATCGATAAGACTATCTTTCCATGTAATCCATCCAATAGATTATCCCCTATCTTTTTTACTGTTAAAATTGCAGCTCTATTTTTAACGCCAGAAAAGATGGAGTCATCTTCATTTTTAAGCCTATCAACATCCCTTGGAGAATACATATCATTCATCATGACTTCTTCAGATACATCCTCAGGGAAATAGAGTTGGCCTACAAAATAGAATTTATCTTCCTGTCTTTTTTGTACATTCGCCTTCCTTGCTGATAAATGGATATGTAAAGCTCTTCCCGCATAAAATCCAGGGAAAATGGTAGTGAACCTGACGATGCCTTCTTTATCAGTCCGTTGCGCCCCACGAAGGAATGTGCTTTCATCCGTTCTTGAAATCGTCCCTATACCACCAGATGGAGCCTCGATATCTGGGTTTATATATTTCCAACCTGAATACTTACCCATTGCATTACAATGCCATATATCAATAAAGATATCATTTAAAGGTTTGCAGGTGACAGAATCAATTATTTTCATTGTCAATAAAAGAGGTATTCCTGGTTCATCCTCTGTTATATTCCTTCTCAACAGTTTGTTATTTATAAAATAGGGGCCTGACATTTCCTCTGGGGTCATTTCACAGACGCCGATATTAATATCCTCCTCTCTTTTGGATTGGCTATTTGAAGAAGCAAGAGCGCCTGTTGGAATCAGCGGTAATAATGAAAATATTGCACCAGTAATACTCGCCTGTTTCAGAAAAAGTCTTCTTTCATTTTTCATAAAGTGGTTCCTTATATGTTATTTTCCTTATGTGTTATTTAATAATATGATTTCATTCAAAGCCAGGTACGAGGTCAATGCAGGCGCTGAATGGCTATTAAACTGAAAAAGGGCAGCCAGCGCAAGTTGGTCATGTATTAAATAATTAGATACATATATTAAATATAGTTTATAGTTTTCACGCTTAATGAAAGTTCCTGTGACTTTATCGTGCATTCTTTCCGGCCTGAAAAAACAGAGGGTTTTTCAGTTCAACCGCTTGAGCCGAACTTAGGGAACCCGGTTAGCTCGCTCCTTATTCCCGCCTATGCCACCAGTCAGATTATCGGCAGAACAATAAACAGCGCCCCATTATCAGCTCGATGGGGGATTTTCGGTGTCCGGGGCCGCTGTACATTTCAGCCAAATGGCAATCACCTTTATCACTAAAATCAGGGTAAAGATTATTTAAAAACAGATAATTATATGGATGTTTTGCAAAGCTGAATACTAAGAACCAGTAAAATATAAGGTTAATTATTTCCGTTTAATGAAGAAAATTCATAACCGCTATCATTTTCCCGGTATTAATCAAAATTTATTAGGGTGTTAATCTTTAGCTACAACATGACGACTGCCTTTTTTCATTAGAGTTAATGGCAGCCATATTATTAGAGTTAATGGAAGTTATATTGATTAGCATCTCTTCGTACCCATTGCTGAACTTAACATATGTATCAAAACATATATATCAAAATGATCACGTTGTAACCGGATCACACTGATGGAAGAGAGGGGTATGAGTAAGATGCTGAAGGATAACTTTACGGCTATTTTTTATCTGATTGTCGTTGCGCATGAAAGAAGTTTCACTCGTGCTGCTGCAAAACTTGGACTCTCGCAATCTGCATTAAGCCATGCCATAAGGAGTCTGGAAGAACGACTGGATATTCGACTACTAGCCAGAACAACCCGCAGCGTGGTGCCCACGGAAGCGGGAGAAATGCTGATTAACAATATCAGCCCACATTTGAATGAAATTGAAAATGATCTCATCACACTGACGGATATGCGGGACCGGATTGCAGGTAATATCCGCATCACTCTGGGAGAACATGCGCTTCAGTCTACAGTGTGGCCATTATTGCAGCCTTTTGTGCGTGAATATCCCGATATTCATGTAGAGCTGTTTATGGACAACAGTATGACCGATATTATCAGCGGTCGTTTTGATGCGGGAGTACGTCTGGGGACGCTGGTAGCTAAAGATATGGTGGCTGTACGTATTGGCCCGGACTGGAGAGTGTGTGTCGTGGGAACGCCGGAATATTTTGCGGCTCACGGTAAACCGGAAACGCCGCTCGATTTGCAGAATCATAACTGTATCAATATTCGGCGGCCTACCTTAGGAGGTTTATATGCCTGGGAGTTTTCTAAGGGAGGGCAGCGAACGCGGGTACGGGTAAAAGGTCAGTTGACGTTTAATAATCTGGATCTCCGTATAGAAGCGGCTACTTTGGGGCTTGGATTATCCATTGTCCCTGAAGACTCAGTAGAAAAACAAGTTGCTGAAGGGAAGTTAGTTAAAGTTTTAGAGGATTGGTGTGAACCTTTCCCAGGATATTTTCTTTATTATCCAAGCCGAAAACAACACACATCGGCTTTTGTAAAATTAATTGAGGCATTTCGTTATAAAGGTCAAAGTAAAAACGGCCTGAAAAAAAACTGTCTGGAATATCAAGAAATAGGAACATAGTTTTTATTATAAAGTCACTTATTTGTCCAGGATCATAAATGCACGGATATTAATCTAAAATCTATTTGGTATTTCTTAACAAGAGAAGGAAGGATTTGTCATTAAAAAAACCTAATGATTTATTTAAAAAAGATTAAGTTTATTAAAGAATATAATTTAAGAATTAACAAAATGTCAGCCAATACATTTTGTTAGTAGTTCCACATACCAATCACTCATTAATAATGGGAAAATTTTAATATGTTTAATATGAAAACTACACCACGTAAATTAGCAATTTTGTCTGTTTTGATCTCCTCTGCATTATTATCTGAGACAGCAGCAGCTACAGCAAGTTCAAGTGGTACAACGTTTGTACAAGGAGCTGAAAAAAGTTCTGGCGGAACCTCAACAACAGAAGAGGTGTATACGAGAGCTCAGTCAGATATAGAGTTAGGTAAGAAGGCAAATGCGGCAGATGTGTACACGAAAGTTGAAGTAGATACTACGTTCGCCACGAAGGATGAAGTGTACACGAAGGATGACGCAGACAATAAAATAAAGACTGTGAAAGATCAACTGAACGCTAATATGAAAGCTGAGGTGAACAACACAGTATTAAAAGGTGTGGAAACTCATGTGAAAGCTGAGGTGGGAGCTCAAACAAGTAAGATTCAGGGAGAACTAAACACTAAGATTAGTGATGAAACTGAAAAACGTATTTCAGGAGATATAAAAACATTAAAGAGTGCGAATGATTATACTGATCAACGTTTCGATACACTACAATCATATACAGACCAAAAAGTTAATTATCTCGATAATAAAATTGACCGCATTGAAAAACGAGCTAATGCGGGTGTTGCCAGCGTAGCAGCAATGAGCAATATTCCTTATAGCAATAATACCGGATTTAGTCTTGGTTTAGGTTTAGGCCAATATAGAAATGGCAGCGCTGTAGCTTTAGGTATTCAGGATAAATTAAATGAAAATGTCAGCCTCAGATTGTCAACCAGCTGGAATAATTCAGGTAGTCCAGTATTTGGCGCTGGTGTTGGTATAAGCTGGTAAGTTTCCTCTTCTGTTTGCTCTAATATAGAGTCAGTAAAAACATGAAGTAAGTACGCGAAATAGCAGGAGAGGCTAAATGCCTCTCCTGACTTTTTAACGGACACCACCCGCAATCAGTTTGACTTGATGAATTTTCGGATAGTATCCAGCGATCTTCTTTTGATGCAGCCACCAGCGCAGGTAATTTGCATCATGGTGATGTGAATTGAATAACAGGCCAACAACACTGCCGCTATGAGCAACATTCAGGCCATAGATCCCAGTTTGTTCAACCAAATCCCGCAGTTGATCAAAACCGGGTTTCGGCAGTATCGCTTGGCTGGCGATGGCGCTTAATGTGCAGGCCTCCCCAAGACGATCATTGTCATGCCATTGGTTCGCTGTACGAAATTGCAGCCATGCCTGGCGGAATAGCGGGGCGTTATTTCGTAATTGTGCGTCATGATCCTGTTGATGGTATGTTTCTGTCGAAATTGTTTGTGAACTTTCCAATAGCAAAATATCAATATCCGGTTGCCAATCGAAAGGAATTTGAGTCCGGGCAGTGAGATGATCAAACAACGTCAATTGTTCGAATATGGTACTGTCAGTGGGTTCCAGTCTGACACAGAGCTGTGCTAACTCTGTACTGGTCAGTGACTTGCCCAATAATCTGGCAGTGGCCTGGGCGGTCGCCGCAATATCGGCTGTGCTGCTGGCCATACCTTTGGCGATTGGAATCGTTGATTGATGTTCAATACGCAAGCCAGCCGTCAATTCAGGTGGTTCCTGCCAGTAATCCAGCAATAAATTTACCATCTGCCGCATACGTGGCCGTTCGTATGGTATCGGGCTTCCTTCACTGACAGAAACATAACTGAACCAATTGATTGGGCAAGAGATTAATTTTTCTCCACCAAACAGCCACCCTTGTATAAGTTCTCCACAGGAAGCGGGGCAAGCGGCTTCAGCCATAAATCAAAACCTGCTGCATGGCTGCGATCAGGCGCTGATTTTCTCCCTCATTGCGCACAGCTATACGATAGTAACGTTCATCTAATCCGGCATAATTTTTACAATGGCGAATTAACAACCGGTATTTCAGCAAGGTATGCCATAAATCAACGTCAGGCTGATTGCAGCGGAAGAACAGAAAATTAGCTGATGGCGGCCAGATCGTCAGCTCAGGAAAGGTTGACAATTGACTGTATAAATAATGTTGCTGCGATTTCAGCCATTGATGTGTCGCAGAAATATAATCATGCTCATCAAACAAAATCTCACCAACCCGCGCAGCAAAGGCATTAATTGACCACGGTTCACGCCGGTTTTTCATCTCTGCAATCCCCGCTGTATTTCCGCTGACTAAATAGCCTAAACGTAAACCTGGGATGGCAAAAAATTTTGTCATTGAACGCAATACATAAAGATGTTGAGTGACTGCACATTGAGGTATCAATCCTCGGTTATCAGGCAAAAAATCGATAAAAGATTCATCGACAATCAGCGAGATCTCCTGACGCTCGCAATATTCCACCAGCGCTTGTATAAACGGGTTATCCGGCATTAATCCGGTGGGATTATTGGGCGTGGCGATAAAAACACAATCGGGTTTCGTTATCGCAAGCGTATCAAACAGGCGTAAGTCAGGTTGAAACCCGGCTTCTTCTGTTAACGGATAGTCAATAATTTCTGTTCCAATTTGCTGCAAGGCTCGTCGGTATTCAGCAAATCCCGGAATAAGCAGCAAAGCTCGTTTAGGATTGAGATAACGGACGACAGCATAGATCAGTTCTGTTGCGCCATTACCGGCTATTACCTTTGTGCAATCACATTGATGAGCCCTTGCAATTGCCTGATGCAAATGGCGATATTCCACATCCGGGTACTTCTCGATATCGGCAAGACTATTTTTGATCAATGCCTTAACCCGTTCAGGTGCGCCTAACGGATTGATATTAGCACTGAAATCAATCAGGTCATCGGCTGGCAGGCCATATTGTTGGGCAATGCCAATGATATTGCCGCCATGTTCATTCATGATATTGCTTCCTCAGCGCGATTCTCCAATGTAAGGAATAGCTCACCGAGTGTCAGATAAGTCGGTGAGAAGGAAAGTGTTTCCGCTAAATTGACGACATCACCAACCACAATCAGGGCAGGGGCATGTAGCCCTTTTTCTTCCACTTTTGCCGCCAACGTTTCCAGTGTGCCTGTCACACTCTTTTGTTTGGGATGGCTGGCGTACATGATCACTGCCGCAGGGGTTGTAGGGGATTTGCCATAGAGTATTAATTGCTGACAGATCTCCATCAAGCGGGTCATCCCCATTAAAATAATCAATGTTCCTTCCAATTGGGCAAGTATCTCCCAGTTCTGTTGTTCATTGCCTTGAGAGGTATGACCTGTTACAACATGGAAACTTGATGCGTAATTGCGGTGGGTAACAGGGATGCCAGCGTAGGCTAATCCACCAATTGAAGAACTGATCCCCGGCACAATTTCAAATTTAATATCCTGTTGTGCCAACACTTCCGCTTCTTCTCCTCCGCGGCCGAAGACATAAGGATCGCCACCTTTCAGACGGACAACCCGCTTTCCTGCCTGTGCATGTTTTACCAGAATTTGATTAATGTCTTCCTGTGGGATGGGGTGGTAATCATGTTCTTTTCCAACATTGATAATTTCACAGTGATCTGATCTCAGGGCAATAAGTTCAGGATTGACGAGACGGTCATAAACAATGACATCCGCAGATTGAATACAGTGTAATCCTTTGACCGTGATTAAACCTGCATCACCTGGGCCTGCACCCACTAACCACACATAACCTTTATTCATTGGATTACCTCTATGAATTTAAAATCTAAATAATCAAAGAAACAAAAATATATTTCTCATCAAAACAGGGAGGTCGCTCTTTATATTTTTAAAAAGATTCCTTTACTCTGGCCTATGTTTTTTATTCATTATTTTATTAATGATATTTTCTTGTTCTTAAAAAGCTTGTTATATCTGTTTTAATTTTTTCATCATTATTACCTCAATAGGAGATAGGTAAATTTGATTTATATCAATATTTTTATTTTTGAGTATGAATAATTTTCAAGTCGAAATTTGTTATCTATTGAAAATATTTACCCATATAAAAGTCATTTTATCATATTAATGAATTATATTTTTTCTTGTTAAAATAAATATGATTAAATTCAATCTATTATGTGTTTTTCTCTGTCTTTTTATTTATTGAATCATATTATTTTTTATTTTATCTAAACTAAAAATAGTTTTTGAAAATCAGTAATCATGAACAAGATCACAAAAATAATAAAGGGTGTTTTTATAAAGATGAAAAATGTGTATTTTGAAAATAAATGTATTTTCCTGTTGTGTTCTTGCATGAAACTTGTTTTTTAATCATGGCTTATTTGTTCAGGCGGGAATGAATAGTTGATTTTCAGACTATTCATGCAATATTAATTGTTCTGTCTAAAGTGAATTAAAACCCTTTTGTTTGATACATATCAATGATTGAGAATATTAATTGAGGATCCTAATACTCATGCGATTTTAAAACTAATACCATCTTAAAAGCTATACCGTCTTAAAAACGATGCCGACTTAAAAATAAGTCCGATTTTAACACCAATACAGGATTTGAATGTTTTGGGGTAAGCACATGCAACAAAAATATGCTTTTGTCATCGCCGGTACAGGCAGCGGATGTGGTAAGACAACTGTTACGTTGGGCATCATGCGTGCTTTGATGAACCGTTCACTGCGGGTACAGCCATTCAAAATCGGGCCTGATTATCTGGATGGTGGTTGGCATCGCGCTGTGACAGGGATTGTTTCGCGTAATCTTGATGCTTTTATGCTGCCCGAACCCATTCTGAATGGTTTGTTTAGCCAGGCTATGGCCGATAAAGACGTTGCAGTTATTGAAGGGGTCATGGGGTTATACGATGGCTATGGCACAAACCCCAATTATTGCAGCAGTGCGGCGATGGCAAAACAACTTAACTGTCCGGTGATTTTATTGGTGGATGGTAAAGCGGTTTCTACCTCAATTGCCGCTACCGTGATGGGTTTTCAGCAATTCGACCCGACGGTCAATATTGTGGGAGTGCTGATCAACCGCGTCAATCGGGATAGCCATTTCCAGTTATTAAAACAGGCAATTGAAGGGTATTGCGGTATCCCTGTTTTGGGGCGGCTTCCTGTTATGCCAGAGATTACCCTTCCTTCCCGCCATCTTGGGCTGATCCCTGCACAAGAACAGGGCAAACAGTGTGATGACAAAAATCAGTACGAAGCGTGCTGGTCTCGTCTTGCTCAGCAGATTGAAAACTCGGTGGATTTGGATAAGTTGCTGGCACTAACCCGGCTATCTTCCTTACCAAAAGGAAGTATCGACTCTCTGGTCGAGCCCTTAATCGGGCAGGGTTTGACACTGGCTCTGGCAGAAGATGAAGCATTCAACTTCTATTATCCCGATAACTTGTTGTTATTGGAAAAAGCAGGTGTGACTATCAAACGTTTCAGCCCCCTGCATGATCATCAGTTACCTGAATGCCAGATGATCTATTTGGGTGGGGGATACCCTGAAATTTATGCCCGGACCTTATCTTCCAACGACGCCATACATAGCGCATTACGTCAGGCGCATCAAAAAGGCATTCCCATTTATGCAGAATGCGGTGGTTTGATGTATCTCGGTGATGCCCTGATTGATGCTGACGGTGTACGGCATAACATGGTGGGCTTGATTGCCGGTGAAAGCCGGATGGGCGATCACCTGAAACGCTTTGGTTACTGCGAAGCCTCTGCACTGCGTGATACGCCTTTAGTTGCGAAGGGAGAGACGCTGCGAGGGCATGAATTCCATTACTCGGATTTTATCACGTCTCAACCGCCTGTTTTTCAATGTGTTAAAGGGGCATCAAAAGAAACACAAAAAAGCTGGCAGGGCGGCTACCAGAACGGCAATACGCTGGCGGGCTATCTGCATATTCATTTTGCCCAACGCCCTGGTTTGCTCCATCGCTGGCTGATGATGGCACGGAGGCTGTTATGACAGTCTTATTGTGGTTTGCCGCTTTTCTTCTGGATATGAAATTGGGTGATCCTCCTCATTGGCCGCATCCCGTGCGTTGGATAGGGCAACTTATCAATCAGACTGAGCAACTTATCCGCCGGTTTTGTCGGTCAGAAACTGGCCTGAAATGGGGTGGCGTACTGTTATGGTTGTTAGTCGTGGGGAGTGTCTGGTTAGCGAGCTATTGGGGTTTGCAGTTGGCCTATGGCGTGACATTTTGGCTAGGGTGGTTAGCTGAAATTTGGCTGATTTATACCGTGTTGGCAGCACGTAGCCTGAGTGATGCCGCAAATGATGTTTATCAAGCTTTATGTCAGGAAAAACAGTGTCAGGAAAAACAGTATCAGGGGGATTTGAATGCCAGCCGTGAACAACTTGCAAAAATTGTCGGCCGGGACACTTCTCAATTGCAAACGCCACAAATCAGCCGTGCCACGATTGAAACTGTAGCAGAAAACAGTGTGGATGGTGTGATTGCACCCTTGTTCTTCTTAATGCTTGGCGGTGCTCCACTTGCTATGGCTTATAAAGCTATCAATACCCTTGATTCAATGGTGGGTTATAAAACACCGCGTTATCGGGCACTGGGAATGTTTTCAGCGCGTATGGATGATGTGGCGAACTGGCTGCCTGCACGTTTGGGCTGGTTACTGCTGGCGATGGCGGCGAAATGGCAGGGTTTAGATTTTCGGCAGGCACTGCATATCGGTTGGCGTGATCGTTATCAACACAGTAGCCCCAATAGTGGCTGGCCGGAAGCAACGGTGGCAGGGGCATTAGGCATCCGTCTTGGCGGGCCGAATGTTTACTTTAATCAGCTTGTCGAAAAGCCGTGGATTGGTGATGCAAGGCGCGAGGTCACTCCTGACGATATTCCACAGTCTGTTCAGATGATGAAGGTGGCATCAGTAATGGCACTCCTGTTGTTTGCGCTGCTGCATAGTTTGGCCAGTGTGACGGTATAAGGAGAGAGCAACATGAACAATTACATCCGACAACCCCAACAGATTGAACGAAATAGCTTTGACATCATCAGCCGGCTTATTGTCGAGTCGCGTCCTGATTATCACTTTGTCGATGCAGATCAAGAAGCTGTGATCAAACGAGTGATCCATACCACCGCTGATTTTGACTGGCTTGATATTCTCTATTTTTCTCCTGATGTTTTGCGCCTTATTCGCGACGGTATATTACGTGGCTGTACGTTATATACCGATACGACAATGGTGCTGTCTGGCATCAATAAAGCCCGGCTGGCACAGTACGGTAGTGAATGCCGTTGTTATGTCAGTGATCCCCGCACCATTCAAATGGCAAAAGCACAGCAAATTACCCGTTCAATGGCGGCAGTCGATCTGGCCCTGCAAGAACCGGGGGAGAAGATTTTTGTCTTTGGCAATGCCCCGACTGCGCTGTTTCGTTTGATGGAACATCCAGTGACCCCAATTGCTGTTGTTGGTGTGCCCGTTGGGTTTGTTGGCGCAGAGGAATCAAAAAATGCCCTTATCAATAGCGGATTAAATTGCCTTGCTGCAAAAGGCCGCAAGGGAGGCAGCAATATCGCCGCCGCTATTATCAACGCCATTCTGTACCGGATGCCGGAGGTAAGGCATGAATGAAGTCAGCGATAAATCGAACGATGATAAACCCGTCGATAACCTCGGAACGATTTGGCACAGAGGGAAACAGTATCGCAAGGGTTACACCACGGGCTCTTGTGCTACAGCCGCCGCACGCGTGGCGGCGTTAATGATTTTGCGTCAGCAGATTATTCATCAGATTTCGATTGTCACGCCTTCTGGTGTCACATTGGCTTTGAATGTCGAGCAGCCTTTGATTGAAGGACAGCAGGCGGTTGCCGCTATCCGCAAAGATGGTGGCGATGATGTGGATGCAACCCACGGTATGTTGATTTTTGCCCGTGTTTCCCTGAATGACAGTGGCGTGATCACGCTGGAGGGTGGTGAAGGTATTGGCAGGGTTACGCGGGTAGGCGTGGGTTTGCCTATTGGTTGGGCGGCTATCAATAAAACCCCACGCCATACCATTGAAGAAGGTGTACGGGAGGCGATCGGGCCGAACCGTGGGGCGGATATCGTCATCTTTGCCCCTGAAGGTGAAGAACGGGCAAAGCAAACCTATAACGACAGATTAGGTATTAAGGGCGGAATTTCGATTATCGGTACGACTGGCATAGTGATGCCGATGTCGGAAGAGAGTTGGAAACGTTCTCTGGCGCTGGAATTAGAGACTAAACGAGCCAGCGGGCTGGATCGCATTATTTTTGTGCCGGGAAATCACGGTGAGCGTTTTGTCAGCCAGCAGTTGGGTATTGATGCTAATTATGTCGTCACAATGAGCAATTTTGTCGGTTATATGTTGCAAGAAGCGGTACGTTTGGAGTTTCGCCATGTCATGCTGGTAGGGCATGTCGGCAAATTGATAAAAATCGCCGCTGGTATTTTCCATACCCACAGCCATATTGCAGATGGACGCATGGAAACGCTGATCGCTAATCTGGCCTTGATGGGAGCCCCTTTCGAACTGGTTCAGGCAGTAGACCAATGTGATACCACCGAAGCAGCGATTGAGTTGATTGCAGAGCAAGGTTGGCAGGCCGTGCATCAACAAATTGCCCGGAAAATCTGTGGTCGTATCGATCAAATGTTGCGTTTCGCCAAAGGCAGGCCACAGTGCGATGCCATTCTGTTCTCCTTTGATAATCAAGTGTTGGGCTGCAATCGGCCTGTAGACGAAATAGTGAAGGATTTTATGGAGGGTTGCTGATGATTACTGTTGTGGGTATTGGCCCAGGTGCCACTGCAAACCAAACGTTAGCTGCGTTAGAGGCTATCAGGCAGGCAGAAGTCTTGGTCGGAGGAAAACGCCATCTTGATGAATTTCCCTATTTTAATGGGGAAACCCGTCGTGTGAATGCTGATGTAGATGGATTAATGCAGTGGCTTGAACAGAATCAGCATCGGCAAATTGTTGTGCTGGCTTCGGGCGATCCGCTCTTTTATGGCATTGGCAAGCGAATTACCGAACATTTTTCTGGGTTACATATTTCTGGACTACATACTGGCGAGCAAAATGCGGGCAGACAAAATATCCGCATAATCTCTGGTATCAGCTCGATCCAATATTTGTGCGCCCAAATTTTGTTAGATATGAACGACATTTACCTCACCAGTAGCCACGGACGCAAACCGAATTTTGACTGGCTGCTTCAACACGAAAAAATCGCCATGGTAACGGATGACATTATTGGTCCCTACCAGATTGCGCAAGAAATTCTGGCGCGAGGACAGCAACGTCGCATGGTGATTGGTAAAAATTTATCCCATGAACATGAGCAAATTATTTGTCTGGCCGCAGGAGAAGTCGTGCAACGCGGCGAGATTAATTATGGACTGAATGTCGTGGTGATTTTAAATGGTGATCCTGATGAAAGATGAACTGTTTTTGCGCGGTCATCGCATCCCAATGACCAAAGAAGTCGTTAGAGTGCTGGCGTTAGAACGACTGGAGCTGGAAAAAGCCGGCCGTTTTATTGATGTTGGTGCGGGTACTGGCAGCGTCAGTATTGAAGCGGCATTGCGCTATCCCGCATTGGATATCCTCGCCATTGAACGCAAAGAAGAGGCCCTGTCACTCCTTGCTGAAAATATTCAGCATTTTGGCTGCCATAGGATCTGCATCCAGTCTGGAGTTGCCCCTGTGCCATTGGACAACATTGCGGATGCTATTTTCATTGGCGGAACGGGAGGACATCTGACTGAAATCATTGATTGGGCGTTACTGCACCTGAATTCCGGAGGACGTTTGGTAATGACTTTTATCCTGCTGGAAAACTTCACGCAAGCATTGTCGCATCTGAAATCTTGTCGGGTGACAGCGCTGGATGGGCGTGAAATTCAGGTGGGAGAACTGACGGCATTAGGGCAAGGACATTATTTCAAACCTAATAATCCCACTTATATGTTGTCCTGTCAGAAAGACTTTGCGCAAGCGCAAGAGGGATTGGCAAAAGGAGCAGGACAATGACTGAACATATGAATAGCGCCAGTTTTGATTCCGATAAAGTCTGGTTTGTTGGTGCAGGGCCGGGAGATAAGAGTCTGATTACACTGAAAGGTTATCAATTATTACGTCAGGCTCAAGTGGTGATTTATGCCGGTTCGCTGATTAATCGGGAATTACTGGAGTATTGCCGTGCAGATGCCGAATGCCATGACAGCGCGAAACTGACATTATCGGAAATCACGGCGTTAATGGTGAATGGCGTGAAAGCGGGAAAATTGGTGGTTCGCCTGCAAACGGGAGATTTGTCACTGTTTGGTTCCATCCGTGAACAGGCGGAAGAACTGGCAAATCATACTATTGGTTTTGTCTCTGTGCCCGGCGTGAGCTCATTTCTTGGCGCTGCTGCGCAATTGGGAGTGGAATACACCGTGCCCGAAGTCGCACAAAGTTTGATTATCACTCGGATGGAGGGCAGAACCCCGATGCCGCCACGGGAAACGCTGGAATCCTTCGCCGCTCATCAGACTTCAATGGCGATCTTCCTGTCGGTACAGAACATTACAAAGGTTGTTGCGCGCTTGATTCAGGGCGGATATGCGCAGGAAACCCCGGTTGCCGTGGTTTACAAAGCAACCTGGCCAGACTGTCAGATTGTGCGGGGGACATTGGAGACGATAGATGAACAGGTACGTAGCGCCGGCATTCGTAAAACGGCCTTGATTCTGGTAGGGGCTTTTCTTGGAGAAGAGTATCACTATTCGAAACTGTACGATGCGAGGTTCAGCCATGAATACCGTAGCGCCTGACACAATGCCTGACCTAATGACAAGGCCACTTAACTCTATGTCATCTGACAAAGAATATGCCTTGTTTTGCCTGACAGAAGGTGGCATCGCGTTAGCTCGTCGTCTGCAATCCCATTTAGCAATGGATTGTTTCACTTCCCCTGAACTGGTGAATGCAGATAGCAGATTTATCGCGTTTGAAGGCGGTTTTGCCAGTACAGTACGTAAAGTTTTCACTCAATATGACGCGTTGATCATGATTGGCGCGACGGGGATCGCCATTCGGGTTATCGCTCCCTTACTCAAGGATAAAATGACCGATCCGGCAGTTGTCGTGCTGGATGAGAAAGGCCAGTTTGCCATCAGCTTATTATCGGGACATATGGGAGGTGCGAATAAACTGGCACAACAGATTGCAGATATCCTTGACGGGCAGGCGGTGATTACCACTGCAACAGATGTCAATCAGGTCGCAGCACTGGATCTGTTATCGCAACAAATTGATGGAAAAATGGAGAATTTCCGTGCCAATGTCAAAGCCGTTAATCAAATGCTGGTCAATGGCAAGCGGGTAGGAATTTGGTGGCATCCCAATTTGCACGATGAAAAAAAACGCTATGACACACGCGGGTTCATTCCGGTTGACGCTCTGGAGGATCGGCCTGAGCTGGACGCTCTGGTCTACGTCAGTTATGAACGGACAAATCTGGCGCTGGCAATCCCCACTTTTAAATTAATTCCTCGTCGTATCGTTGCAGGAATCGGTTGCCGACGAGGAGTTGAAGCTGAACGGCTCACCGCATTATTGGAACGCCATCTGCTGGAACATAACCTTGAACCTTTGGCATTAAAAGCCGTCGGCAGTATCGAACTGAAAAAAAACGAACCTGCGCTCATCCAATTGGCCCAAGAGCGTCAGATTCCATTCCAAACCTTTTCTGTTAATCAGCTTGCCGAGTGTGAACAAACATTCCCGGTTTCTGAGTTTGTCCGCAAAACGGTAGGCATAGGCTGTGTCTCCCAACCTGTGGCCTGGTCAATGAGCCAGGGTCATCTGGTTGGCCATACCCTGCGTGAGCAGGGCGTCACCATCACATTAGGAGTATTGCATCTATGTTAACTGTCATTGGAATTGGTCCCGGCAGCGAAGCCATGATGACGCAGGAAGCAATTGCTGCATTGAAAGCGGCTGATATCGTGGTCGGTTACAAAACCTACACCCATTTGGTGAAGCCACTGGTAGGCGATAAAGAAATTATCAAAACTGGCATGTGTAAAGAGATTGAACGCTGTCAGACCGCCATTGAGCTGGCCGAACAGGGTAAAAACGTGGCGGTGGTTTGTAGCGGTGATGCGGGTATTTATGGCATGGCTGGTTTGATTCTGGAGTTGGTCAGCCAGCAAAAGCGCAATGTCGAAGTCAGGCTGGTAGCAGGAGTGACGGCAAGTACCGCTTGTGCTGCTTTGCTTGGTGCGCCGCTGATGCATGACTTTTGTCATATCAGCCTGAGCGATCTGCTGACACCGTGGGAATTGATCGAGAAACGGGTACGGGCGGCGGCAGAGGCTGATTTTGTGGTCTGTTTTTATAATCCGCGCAGCCGTGGACGGGAAGAACATCTGGCACGGGCATTTTCTTTGATGGCTCCGTGGAAATCGGCAGAAACCCCCGTGGGTGTGGTGAAAGCGGCGGGACGTAAACATGAAGATAAATGGCTGACAACTTTTGGTTCAATGGATTTTTCCCGTGTTGATATGCGCAGCCTGGTGATAGTGGGCAATCAGTCAACTTATATACGTGATGGGCTGATGATCACGCCGAGAGGGTACAAGTTATGAAACGGCCACTGATCCAAATTTTTGGCGGCACAAGTGATGCCCGCCAGATTTGCGTGATGATGGATACTGTCGGCATAGATTATTGCCTGTCGGTGGCGACACCCGCCGGGGCACAGCAGGCGACGGGGATTCATGGTGAAATTGTTACCGGCAGGATGGAAGCTGAGTCGATGGTTGAGTATCTGCAACAGCGCGGGATAAAAAGGGTCATTGATGCATCTCATCCTTACGCCGAACGGTTAAGTCAAAACATTGTTAGCGCCTGCCAAAAATTGGGACTCCCTCTTATTCGTTATATCCGTCCCAGTGATATTGATGCGGTTGCACATCCTCTCATCTACAAAGTGGCAACTATTGAGCAAGCCTGCAAAGTCGCGGTCAATCTGGGAACGCGTATTTTGCTGACAACGGGCAGTAAACAATTGGCTGATTATGTGACTCACCTGAAAGGAAAAACGGTATTGGCCCGTGTCTTGCCGACAGCAGACGTTTTGGCAATGTGTGAATCTTGTGGTTTATCGGTCGATCAGATCTTTGCCCTGAAAGGCCCATTCAGTGCCGATTTTAACCGCTCATTTTACCAATTTTGTCAGGCAGAAGTCGTGATAACCAAAGAATCTGGTGATCAGGGTGGTTTCATGGAGAAGGTGGAACCATGTCTTTCTCTCGGTCTGCCCTGCATTGTGCTCTGTCGTCCAAAGCAGCAATTTGAAGGTGAGGGGATCACGCAAGCCAATGGATTGGAAGAAATGGGGCAATTATTGGCGAATTTTCCCATGTAAGTAGCGCTATGTATCAATAGAGCTATGTATTAATAGACCTATGTGTCAATAAACCAATAAGGAAAAGCGAGATGAAAAAGGCATTATTGGTGATAAGTTTCGGAACCAGTTATCCCGAAACGTTGAAAAACAACATTGAAGCCTGTGAGCAACAGTTGGCATCAGTGTTTCCAGACAGGGATCTATTTCGGGCATTTACCTCTGGCATGATCATTCGAAAATTACGCCAGCGCGATAGCATTCATATTGATACTCCCCATGATGCACTGACCAGATTGCATCACGCAGGTTATAACGATGTTGCTGTTCAATGCCTGCATATCATTAATGGTGATGAGTATGAAAAAGTGCTGCGTGAAGTTGAAAAATTCCGCCCTCGTTTTAAGCGATTAGTCTTGGGCACGCCGTTACTCAGCCATTTTGATGACTACCTGCAATTGATGCAGGCATTGCGTCATCAGCTTCCTTTACTGGCAGAGAATGAATGTGTCGTCTTTATGGGGCACGGTACAGAACACCATGCTTTTTCTGCCTACGCCTGTCTTGATCACCTGATGAACCATTACCATTTTCCGGCACGGGTTGGCGCGGTTGAAAGCTATCCCGAACTTCCTTTGGTTATAAAAGGATTAAAAGAGCAAAGAATCCGTAAGGTTTATTTGATGCCATTGATGTTGGTGGCAGGCGATCATGCCATCAATGATATGGCTTCAGATGAAGAGGACTCCTGGAAATCACAGTTGGAGAAATCAGGAATAATCGCTGTTCCCCGGTTACAGGGATTGGGAGAAAACCCGATGATTCGGCAGATGTTTGTCGATCACCTTGCTGACGCACTGAGTGATCAGGAGAAAGCCTTATGAACGAACAAGTAAAAGATAAACAAGCAACAGCAGGAAAACTGTATGTTATGGGCGTTGGTCCCGGTGCCAGTGATCTGGTCACTGTACGGGCAGTACGTATTCTTTCTGAACTGGATGTGATTTATACCCCAACGGGAAAGAAAGGAGCCAAAAGTCTGGCTCACTCCATTATTGAAGAATACCTTTCGCCGAAAACCGAAGTTTTCACTTATCACTTTTTAATGAAAGCGGACATGGCAGCAAAAAAAGCGGTGTGGGATGAAGTCGCACAGGCTTTAAAAGAGGAAGTGGCGAATGGCAGAAAAGTCGGTTTTATCACGTTGGGTGATCCGATGCTGTTTAGTACATGGGTATTTCTGTTGCAGCGGCTGGTATCGGAACAAATGAACTCTCCTGCATGGACAGCACCACCGTGGCTGGAAATAGTACCGGGTATCAGCTCATTTTCTGCTATTGCCGCAGCCAGCATGATGCCTCTGGCAATGGAAGATCAAACATTAGCGGTTATTTCCTGTACCGCTTCTGAAACAGTTCTGGAGCAAGCATTGCTCAATCACGATTGCCTTGTCCTGATGAAAGTCTATTCACGTTTTCCCCTGATCCGTGATTTGTTACAACGTCACAACCTCTTGGAACATGCACTGATGATGGCTGATGCCACTTTGCCGACTGAACAATGTTGGCACGATCTCACCACATTGTCTCTCAGTGAAAAAGAATGCAGGCAAGAATTATCTTATTTTTCAACAATTTTGATTAATAAAAACTGGCAATTATCGAGGTGAGTTATGCAACAGAAACTGACGAGATTTTCGTTAATTGGCGTAATTATCGCACTGTTTTTGGTGATGGCACCGCAAGAAGTTTTCGCGATGCATGTCATGGAGGGTTTTTTACCTCCAATGTGGGCTGTGGCATGGTGGCTGGCTTTTCTGCCTTTTCTGGCGGCAGGGTTGGTAAGGTTACGTCACATTGTCCAAGAGGAGAGTAACCAGAAAGTTTTGCTGGCACTGTGTGGTGCCTTTATTTTTGTCCTTTCTGCCTTAAAAATTCCTTCTGTTACCGGAAGTTGTTCACATCCAACTGGTGTGGCATTAGCAGTGATTTTGTTCGGCCCTTCCGTTGTGGCAGTACTTGGCGCAATTGTGCTGCTGTTTCAGGCTTTATTACTGGCGCACGGTGGTATCACCACATTAGGCGCTAACGGGATGTCGATGGCGGTGATTGGTCCATTGGTAGGATATTTGATATGGCGTTTCTCCTGCAAAATGGGAGTGCGCAAAGATGTTGGCGTCTTTTTCTGTGCCTTTGTTGCCGATATTGTCACTTATGCCGTCACTTCCATTCAGTTAGGCGTCGCTTTCCCTGATCCACAACTGGGCATGGGAACGGCAATCCTTAAATTCATGGGCATTTTCTGTATGACTCAACTTCCTATCGCAGTGGCTGAAGGGTTACTGACCGTACTGATTTATGACCAACTCGTAAAAAGACAATTAATTCAGGCTCGTAGTTTCTAGATACCGTCAATGAGCAGGAGTGTGGAAAATGAAAAAAACATTGATATTACTGGCCCTTGTTGCTGCATTGTGCATTATCCCATTTTTTATTGAACATGGAGGAGAGTTCGGCGGGGCAGATGGTCAGGCAGAAGCCCAAATCATGGAAATAGCACCAGATTATACACCGTGGTTTAAATCCTTATACAAACCTGCCAGTGGCGAAATTGAAAGCCTGCTGTTTACCTTGCAGGGAAGTTTGGGTACAGCCGTGATTTTCTACATTTTTGGCTATTATCACCGTAAACGGAAAGAACATGATCGGAATAGATAAACTCAGCTACCAGAGTCGTTGGTGTGATAAAGATCCCAGGGCGAAATTCGCCCTGTATCTCCTGTTTATGACTTTGGCGATGGTACTTTCTCCGCGATGGCAAGCTCTATTGTTGATTGGTCTTGCCTTATTGACTTGCTATCTGCTGCGGATCAGTTTGCTGCGTTACCTGAAATGGCTGTTAATCCCCATCGGATTTCTGGTATTTGGCTTAGTTGCCATAGTGTTATCCGCAGGCACTCAGCCGGAAAGTTTGCTATGGGGATTCCGAGTCGGTCAATACTGGCTCGGTATTGATCCGCAAGGCATTCAGATAGCTAACCAAACTCTCTGGCGTAGCCTTGCTGCGTTATCTGCAACATTTTGGTTCATGATGAACATGCCCTTTGAACAGATGATCAAGTTACTTAAATTTTGCCGCGTTCCTCATCTGCTGATTGAACAAATCCTTCTGACGTGGCGTTTTATTTTTATCTTTTTAGAGGAAGCGGTAGCGATTCATCATGCGCAATCACTGCGGTTCGGTTATCGCTCTTTACGGACAAGTTACCGATCACTGGCAATGTTGATCAGCATGTTGTTTGCGCGGGTGATGAGTCGTTATCAGCAAATGAGTGTGGCATTGGAACTCAAGTTATATCAGGGTGATTTTCATTTATGAATGATGTACATGAATTGAAGGTATAAGAGGTTATAGGAACATAGGATGAAAGTTGGAAAACATGGATAGAAAAAACAGGAGGGGACAATATGTTAGAAACTCGGACACTGTATTTCAGTTATCAGGATGAACCCATATTGAAAGGTTTGACACTTGATTTTAATTGCCACCAAGTCACGGGAATTATCGGGGCGAATGGTTGTGGTAAGTCAACCTTACTAATGAATCTTTCCGGCATCTTGCGTCCACAAAAAGGGGCGGTCTGGTGGAATAATGCCCCTTTGGATTACAGCAAAAAAGGGTTGATGGACTTGCGCCAGCGGGTTGTCACCGTGTTTCAGGACCCTGACCAACAAATCTTTTATACCGATATCGAAAGCGATCTTGCTTTTAGTTTACGTAACCTGGGTATTAATGAAACTGAGATACAGCGCAGAATTGAAGATGCGCTGACACGAGTAGATGCGCATACTTTTCGCAATAAACCGATTCAATATTTGAGTTTTGGTCAGAAAAAACGCGTAGCCATTGCAGGGGCGCTGGTCATGGAGTTTGATTACTTGTTGCTGGATGAACCAACGGCGGGACTTGATCCCGCTGGTCGTCAGCAAATGTTAGATATTATCAATACGATTGCTGCTGAGGGAAAACGGATCATTATTTCCAGTCACGACATAGACTTAATCTACCAGATTTGTGATGGTTTATATGTGCTGGCAAATGGGGAGATGATCAGTTCCGGCAAGCCTGAGACAGTATTACTACAAAAAACACAGCTTGAACAAGCGGGTTTGGCACAACCGTGGCTGGTAAAAGTACACACTGAAGGCGGATTACCTCTGTGCAAAACAGAGCAAAAACTTTTCTCTATTACTGCAAATACTGCAAAGTAATACTGTCAAAGACCCATTACTCACGGAACAAACCACCGTAGAAGAGTCACCTTAGAATAAGGGAGAAAACAGAATGACATTATCGCTGATGGTTCAGGGAACAGCATCTGATGTAGGCAAAAGTGTGCTGGTAGCAGGATTTTGCCGGATATTTTCACAGGATGGTTATCGTTGTGCTCCCTTTAAATCCCAGAATATGGCGCTTAATTCCGGGATTACCGCAGATGGAAAAGAGATGGGACGAGCGCAGATATTTCAGGCGGAAGCAGCCGGGATTGCACCGGATGTGCGTATGAATCCTGTATTGCTGAAACCCACCAGCGATCGCAAGGCTCAGGTGATTTTTATGGGGAAAGTCATGTGCAGCATGAACGCGGTGGAATATCACGAGCATAAACCCCAATTGCTTCAGCAGATTTTGATGGCGTATAACGGGTTAGCAGCAGAAACGGATATCATCGTGTTAGAAGGCGCGGGTAGTCCGGCAGAGATCAATCTGCGTGATCGCGATATCGTCAATATGGGCATGGCCGAATTAGTGGATACCCCTGTCATTTTGGTGGCAGATATTGATCGCGGCGGTGTATTCGCATCCATCTACGGCACATTAGCTTTGCTTAAACCCGAAGAAAAAGCCCGCATTAAGGGTGTCATCATCAATAAATTTCGTGGTGATATCTCTTTGTTGCAATCAGGAATTGAGCAGATTGAAGCCTTAACACAAGTACCAATATTGGGGGTATTGCCGTGGCTGGAGCTTGATCTGGAAGATGAAGACAGCGTTGCTTTGCAGGTGGGTAAATATGACCAACAGAAGCGAAAGACAGCAGATTGTCTGGATATTGTTGTCATTCAATACCCTCATATTGCTAATTTCACCGATTTCAATGCTCTGGCGGCTCAACCGGATGTGTATTTACACTATGTCTCCGAGCCTTCTGAACTTCAGGACGCCGATCTCATTATTCTGCCCGGTAGCAAGAATACGTTAGGAGATTTGGCATGGTTGAAAACTCAGGGCTTTGAGCAGGCAATGATCACAGCGCGGCAGAAAAATGTGCCGATTATCGGGATCTGCGGTGGTTATCAAATGTTGGGTAAGCAGATTGTGGATAGAGTGGAATCCGGCTTAATTCAAATGGCAGGTTTAGGTTTATTGGATACTGAAACAGAATTTAGTAGCGAAAAACAGACCGCGCAGGTCAGGGGAGTCGTGTTACCTGTGTTATCAGGTATGCTGAAATTATGCAGCGAACAACCTATTGTGGGTTATGAGATCCATATGGGAACTACCCGGCTTGGTAAGCAGGCAATGCCTTTCGCCAAAATGCATTTACATAATGGTGAAGAAAAAACATGGTTTGACGGAGCTATTGCACAAGATGGTTTGGTAATGGGAAGTTACCTGCATGGTTTATTTGATCAAAACACGTTTACCCGACCGTTATTAAATCAACTGCGTATCAGAAAAGGTTACGCTCCACTGGAAAATATGGCTTTTAATTACCGCCAACACAAAGAAAAACAATTTAATATATTGGCTGCCAGTATGCGCGAGCATCTGGATATTGCGCGGATTTACCAGTTAATGCATGGACACAAATCCAGTGAAGTCATGCCATGATATTTGAAAGCAATAGACGTTGAAGGAAGTAAACGTTGACAGCACTAGACAAAATCAATAAGGAGAGAATAATCAGATGCGATTGTTTCTTGTTCGACATGGTCAGACACGAGCCAATATTGATAATGTCTTTTGTGGTAAAACTGATTTACCTTTGACTGAAATTGGGATACAGCAGGGACAGCAAGTCGCTGATGCACTGAAAAACATCACTTTTCACGCTATCCACTGTAGTGAAATGCAGAGGGCACAACAAACCGCCCAAATTATTACGCAATCAAATAGATCTGAATTAACCATACAAAGTGAGCACCGTCTTAATGAGTTAGACTTTGGGGCCTGGGAACTGCGCCATCACACTGATATTGCCAATGAAGAGCCACAGGCTTGGTTACATTGGTTGGCAGATTGGCAAAATGGTTGTCCAACCGAGGGAGAGCCATTCCGGCATTTTTCAGCGCGGGTAGAGGAATATACTGAAGATCTGCATTCTGCTATTTCTTGTTCTGATACTGCCCGGAAAAATCAACTCATAGTTGCCCATCAAGGGGTTTTAGGTTTGATGATAACCAAGTTACTCAAACTACCCGTCACTGCTATGTGGTCTTTTCCCTTCCAGCAAGGGGCTTACAGTGTCGTCAATAACTATGCAGGATTTGCCACTTTGCAAGCATTTAATGCCCGGACAGAATGTTGGCTGGATAAACATAACGCGACAAACATTGACTGAACTTGAGTGTTGTATAGAGACAAAACTGATTGATTGGTCGGATACAGGTATAATAGGTTAGTTATGGATTGCCTATTTTCCCGCGAGAGTATCGCCTTGAACAACCGACAAAACAGAGAGACGGATTGTGGCAAAGAAAGCAAAAAAGCCTCACCATGATGCGTTATTCAAACATTTTTTAACGCAGCCTGATACGGCCAAGGAATTTTTATCCCTGTATCTGCCCGAAGAGCTTCGCTCATTGTGCGATTTAACCACCCTGAAACTAGAGTCCGGCAGCTTTGTGGACCGTCAGTTACGTCAATTACACAGCGATGTGCTGTATTCAGTTGAGACAACACAGGGAGAAGGGTACATTTACTGTTTGATTGAACATCAGTCCACGCCTGACCCGTTGATGGCCTGGCGGTTAATGTATTATGCGATGTCAGCCATGGCGACCCATCTGAAAAAAGGCCATACAACACTGCCGTTGGTCATCCCTTTGCTGTTTTATCACGGTGAAATTCGACCATATCCTTACTCAAATCGATGGCTGGACTGCTTTGCGCTCCCGGAACAGGCGGCCCGTTTATACCATCAGTCATTTCCATTGGTGGATGTCAGTGTGCTCAGTGATGAAGAGATCCTGTCGCACAAAAGCATTGCATTGCTGGAACTGGTGCAAAAGCATATCCGCTGCCGGGATATGCTGGAATGGGTCCCCCATTTGGTGGCCCTGCTAAATGCGGGGTATAATAGCGACGAACAGCGTAATATTGTGTTAAGCTATATTTTACTGAATGGACATACGCTGAATCTTTCACAATTTGTCCATCAACTGATTGAACAATCCCCGGAGCATAAAACAATGTTGATGACCATTGCAGAAGAGCTTGAACAAAAAGGGCGCGAGCAGGGCAGGACAGAAGGCAGAGCGGAAGGCCGGGAGGAAGGCAAACTGGAAACAGCCCGCGCATTATTACGGCATGGTGTCAGCCTGGACATTATTGTCACCAGTACCGGACTGAGCCGGGATAAAATTGAAGCGTTAAAACATTAAATTAATCTCTTCTTTCACAACAAAATGCCGACCTTGAAGATCGGCATTTTTGTTCTTATGACAGCGATATCTGCTCTTTGGATAGGCATCACGTCACCAAGGGATATTACGCCCAACAATTATTAACCAATTTTTAACAAATCATCACTTATTATTCACATCGATATTTTCTGAGTGTAATTTATTCAAAGTGGGAGACCAGAGAAACCATTTATAAATGAATAACAGTATACTTAGTGAGGTTATTAATGAAAAAGGTCAATATATTAATCACCATATTAGGTGCCTTGGGATTGATAACACAGGCTCAAGCAAAAGTTGGATATGGTATAAGCCAAACAGAAACTACACCACATCTTATACTCGGAGAGAAAAATAATGATCCCGCCATTGGTATCTCTCTCCCCATCGTGAAAGATAAACTTTTCACCGCATCTGAACTAAAAAGCATGGCCAAACGTGACAATAATGGCATCTATGATTTCAAACTGAAGGGTTTTCTCAATATCGAGAATCAATATATTGATGTTGCTCAAGTTCCCAATGCGGAAGTTTACTTCGGTGAATGGGCACAAAAAACGCCAGATAAATCAGATAAGACTCACACTGTTTTTTATACAGGTAAAGATGTTACAACCAATATGCCAAAAGGCGGTACGGCAACCTATATGGTGAAAGGCCTGAGCCAATATAATGGTCATAACCTTCTCTCCGGTCGGCTAGTCGCTGATTTTGATACTCAAAAACTGAATGGCTCACTCAGCAATAATTCACTCAATATAGGTATTGATGCCAATATCAATCAAGATGCCGGATTTTCAGGCAAAGCCACAGCCAATGGAAATATTAATGGTGTCACCGATGGAAAATTCTACGGTGATTCTGCCTCAGCTTTAGCGGGGTATGCCAAATTTGATAGCGACAGAAGTAAAGACACTGCTTTTGGCGGTAACAAACAGTAGCTGCTAATTTCACAAAGATAACAGTGCCATTTTGACACTGTTATCTTCTTCTTTTCTTCATCTTCTGCCTTATTTATTACGGCCTTGTATCGCTATTTCTGCTCAGAAGATGGATTTTGCAAGCGGGTTCCCCCTATGACTGGCAAGAGAAACGTGCCTGTATTACTTATGTCACTACTGACATCATGTCTTTTTTCAACAGGCTACGCCAATGATATATCAAATGCGATTTCGCCAATTGTTTTTTGTAAATCGATAAAGATTCATGGGCAAAAATTTAAGGTTGAAAATAATCTTAAAGATATCGGTCAAGCCCTGTACCTTGCCATTAATTATCAGCAATGGTCAGATGTAAGATGCTTTTTGTCGGCTTACCAAAAATTGCCGGGACATGATGTTATATTGGTCAATTTTGCCCAAGGTGGTCTGGCACGTCGTGAGGGAAATTTAACTCTCGCTGCTTCCCTCTATCAAAAAATCCTGCGTCAAAAACCGGATTTCACCCGCATCAAATTGGAATTGGCCCGTGTCTATTTTGAGGATCACAAAAATCGGGAAGCTAAACAGTTAATGGTTGAATTAAGTAAACAGCATCAACTACCTAAAATTGTTTTGAAAAATATCGACGGTTATATAAAAGCAATAACTCAAAGAAACCGCTGGCACAGTTCATTTTCACTCAGTTACGTCTATGACGATAATGTAAATATGTCTCCAAATACGAAACCAGACTGCCTGCTTGCCTTAAAAGGAGAATGTAAAATTGAACGGGATATACCAAAAGCGATCAAAGAATGGGGAAGTGCTTATCATGTTACATTAAACCGGCGTTACCAGCTTGTTGGTCACCACGGCATTTTTGGTCGTGGAATGATTGATGGTGAGGTCTATCCTCATTACCATAGCGGAAACGAAAACACGTTTTTGCTGGTCAGTGGCTACAACTTTAAAAGCAGGAATCATAACTTATCTTTTGCTCCCTTATTTGAATATAAACAACAAGCCGGGATTACCGAATACCATGCTGTCGCTGCGAAAATAGAATGGCAATGGGCTATCTCTGATCAAACCTTCCTCAGCGCTGAATTTGAACATAAGTGGCTCAATTATCAGCCGCTTTATCATTGGAAAAACGGCGAACTTTCCTCATCTTATTTCAATCTCTCTCATGCTATCAGCAACGGTTTTATTCTGTTTGGCGGCACTGGCTGGAGCCATCGAAACAATCAACAACCCGCAGCTCGCTATCAACAATGGGGAGTTACTGCGGGGATAGCCGGGACACTTTATTCCGGTATTGATGGCTCGCTGTTTGCCACATTGAAAACGCAACATTTTGGCGCCTACAGCGCATTACTGGGTGCCAAACGTCAAGATAATGAACAGATCTATACCGCTTCCATTAGATTTACTGCCAGCAAAATCTTGGGGATGACACCTTCTGTCACTTTCCGCCACTTGCACAATCGTAGCAATGTAAGCTGGCAATACAGTTACGATAAAAACGAAGTACAAATACAGCTAGAAAAATATTTTTAGTCGAAACGATGGACTTAGCCTTTAAGTTCCCTGGCACACTGGCCGGAGCCATTGAAATGATGCAAAACGGATGTTATGGCGTTCGCGATAGGGTCATGCTTCCAATAGTTAGATCGCTTAGAGGAAGTAGTATTCACGCTCAATAAACGTTCCTATCACTTTATCGTGTATTTCTTCAGATTTGGAATAGCCTATCGTTTTTCGATTCAGCCTCTTTATCCGGATACGGAGAGTGAGATTAGTTCTCTCAATACGTTGGGTAAATTTCTTTCCAGTGAGATGTTTTCCCTCAGGAAGGCAGTTGTAAACGGCATAATTATCCGTACAGTAGAACTGGATGTTGAAAGGAGACAGAAGTGTCAGCAGTTTTTTCAACGTCTTCCTGCTGCGATCACCCAATACATGTGCCACTATCCACTTCATCGTTGGCTCCCAAGCATACCAGAGCCAGCGTGGGTTTTTCTTGTGACCGACAAATGACCACTGCTCGTCTATTTCACAGATAATATGGATGTCACTTCCCACCAGAGGCCGCGAGGTTACATTTTCTGGCGTGAGTTTTTTAATTTGAGCAAGAAAACTATGTGCGGTAAGAGGGTAACCTTGAAGCTGTAAATCGGACACAAGTTGAATAGCATCAAGCGAATCTCCCCCTAATTGGAAGAAATCATCATGTATTGTGAATGTAACCCCCTGAAGCTGTTTTCTAAATGCACGTATAACATCTTGTTCGCATTTATCGGCAGGATTACCAATAGGACCTATTGATTCTTTAGACTGACGCTGTTCGAAACTTTCAATCAATATTTTCTTGATAGATGATAAATCTACTTTGCCGTTGGAAGTCATCGGCATATTGTGAAGATGTTCAAAGCGGGCAGGAATCATATAAGGGGGAATGCGCTCACTGAGAGTATGACGCATTGCCTCAATATTGCTTGCTAAGCACAATAAATAATCGTGGTTGTTGTAACGGTGACAAAATGTTGCAGTATGATCGACTCCGGCAAGGTTACGTATTTCTCGTTCTACTGCTTCAAGTTCAACCATAGCAGGTCGCCGATTCATTAAAATTGCGATAAGCGAATCAGGCTTAGTTAACCGCTGATTAATGAATTTAGCGATATTAGTAGATTGAATTAAATACATCCATAAATGTACTTATTTTGCAAACAATACTTGGGCAGATAGTAACATTAGAAAAGTGAGTTAAAATGTTTTTGTATTCATGCAACCATGAGTGATGAGTACGGGGAAAATATTTTACATCATGAGCTTTCATCATAATCTTGCACAACCTCTATCAGTAACAACAAAAGCACAACAGAAAAACTGTTCTGCCTAATACCTATAAAACATGCAACATTTAAATCAATTAGTTTACATATTAATAATGTTGCATAACTAATAGTATATCAATAACAACTTGATAATATTAAGGTTTCTTGAATGGAATTTGAACAACATTCCAGTTTGGTATTACTTTATTAGGCGCTGCCTACACATCAGGAGTTATGTCCTGCCAAGTGGGGTTATCGTCTTCTGAAAATGACATCGGCACTATAACCTTAAGTTACGATGCCTTTTGATCATGTTTTTTTATTCTACTTTGTTATTGGTTTGTTGTTATTTACAGGTGAAAATTCTGTTACCTTAAGTAAGAAAGAAACGGTGGGAGAGGCATATGCCATCAAATAATTGCACTCCTCAGCATGGTTTGCACAACAAAATCGGATTGCTCTATACACTCCTTTCAATTAGCACTATAACAGGTGCATCACTCAGTGCTTCGGTAAATCCAGCATGGATTTGGCTCCACTATCTGACTAAACCCACCGCCACCGCACTATTAGTGTTTTGGATTCTGTTGATCCGAGCACCTTTCTCAATACGTTATCGTAACGCCATTGTTTTTGGACTTGCATTCGCCGTAGGGGGTGATTTTTTTTTGATGTTACCGCAAGACTATTTTTTGGCTGGACTATTTTGCTTCCTGCTCACACATTGCGCTTACATTTATGCTCTATGTTGCGACAGTATTTATACTTCTGTTATTAAAAACAAATACTTCAGTGCAAAATTTATAACTCTTCGTACAATTTTCATTGTAATTGCAGTTTTTATCATATTTATAGTCATCTCATTATTAATAGTCATCGGGCTGTGGAATCATCTACCTAACAGCATGAAAATGCCGGTTGCCATCTATGCTGCGATTTTGACTTTCATGGCCGGGTTAGCGGTTAACAGAGCAATTATTTATCCATTTAAAAGCCCGATGCTTCCAGCACAACATGCAGCGAATATTGCAGCTTTTGGCGGTATCTTTTTTGCTATCAGCGATAGCATGCTCGCTGATAGCCATTTTTACTTTGAAACTCCGTTAAGTCCGCTCTTGGTACTCGGCACTTATTATATAGCTCAATGGTGTTTTGCCTGCTCTGTGCGGAGGCGTGATCAATGACAGAATTAATCAACACCAAATTTGACGCACTGCGCCAAGCTTGGGAACAGAATCGACCTGATGAATACCAACGCCGGGATGATCTGCTGTGTTTGCGCGCAAATTTTAAAGCCAGCCTGAATGAAATGGTGGAAGCCGTTTCCTACGATTTCGGCCATCGTTCTCGCCACGAGAGCATAATGGCAGAAGCGATAATTGTATTGAGGGAAATTGATCTTTGTCTGCGGTATCTTAAAAGATGGATAAAACCGCAAAGACGCAAGGCTGGATGGCAGTTGTGGCCGGCAACGGCTGAAGTACGCTATGTGCCGCTCGGCGTTGTTGGCATCATGGCGCCGTGGAACTATCCGGTTAATTTGACTCTCACACCATTAGTATCAGCTCTTGCCGCAGGTAATCATGCATTTATCAAACCTTCAGAACATACGCCACATACCAATGCCTACTTAGAAAAATTTCTAAGCAAAATTTTTCCTGAAAATCGTGTCAGTATTGCACAAGGCGGAGCAGATATTGCAGCCGCTTTTTCTGCCTTACCCTTTGATCACCTGTTTTTTACTGGCTCCAGGGCGATCGGTAAAAAAGTAATGGCCGCTGCCGCACAAAACCTCACTCCTGTTACGTTGGAACTTGGCGGTAAGTCTCCAGCACTGATTGCCCCCGATGCCGATCTGAAAAAAGCGGCTGCTCGCATTATAAACGGAAAGCTTTTCAATTCTGGACAAACCTGCATAGCACCCGATTACGTATTATTGCCGGAAAGTGTCATTGAGCCGTTTATTACAGAGGCTAAGGAACAAATTTCGCAACGCTATCCCCAACCCAACAACTTCCCAGACTATACAAGCATTATCAATAACAACCAGTATCGACGTCTTATTAAATTACTTGAAGATGCAATCATACGCGGTCATCAGATCATTCCGCTTATGCCTCTTATTGATCCGAGACAAGCGCTTAAGCAACGTATTCTTGCTCCTACACTAGTTCTCAACCCTGATGATGACAGTGCTATCATGCAGGAAGAAATTTTCGGCCCACTGATACCGATTAAAACCTACCGCTCTTATGATGAAGCAATCCATTATATTGCAAGCCGTGATCGACCATTGGCCTTTTATTGTTTCAGCAAAAATAACAAGCAAATTGAGGCGGCTTTATTGCACATCGTCGCAGGTAGCATTTGCATCAATGACACACTGTATCAATTTGCATGTACAAGTTTACCCTTTGGGGGTGTAGGCCAGAGCGGTATGGGGCAGTACCACGGCTATGAAGGCTTTAAAACTTTTTCCAAAGCCATGCCTATTTTGCGCAAATACAATCTGGCACTGACAGATCAGCTACGTCCTCCCTATGGTAAGCATGTTAATATGCTTATCCACTTTCTCACACGATAAAAAACTGCTGCAATATTTCAAGTCAAATTTGAAACAGTCAGGGCGTATTCACAAGCTGACCAGCACAAGCAGATTTGTTTGTGTGAGTTAATAATGTCAGTTTCATTCAAGCATTGATCCAGCATTTTTGATGCTCTAAAAACAGCTATATCAATAGGTTATGCATCAGCAACTATCTCTTGTGTACAAACTTTATTGCTCTTACACACGTTCACATTTCCTACATATTTTTTCTACTTATTAAAATACACATTTGAAAAAGTAAGATTTTCACAATAATATGGTGTGAGTCATAAGTCCCAGTTTTTACGTAGCGCAATCAAAAGACATTGGAGTCAGAGGGCAGTTATGCACCATAAAGATGAGAAGAACGATAAAAATAAAGAGGAGAAAAACTCACTGATTGTGCTTTCTGATGAGCAACAGAATTCCAGAGATTATCAAAAGCAGGGAATGGTTATGCCATTGTCTGCATCTGATCAGATATATGACAATCCTGCCATTGCCTATCTTGTCAGTCTTGGTTCAAAGCGAAGTCGCCAAACTATGAAGTCATTTCTTAATATTGTGGCAAAAATGTTGGGTTACCAAAATGTGCAGGACTGTTTATGGCGTAATCTACGGCGCCATCATATTCAGGCCATTATGGAAATGCTCTCTGATTCAGGCAAAGCACCCGCAACGATCAATACTTATCTTTCTGCATTGAAAGGCGTTGCACTAGAAGCCTGGACAATGAAACAACTTGACACGGATAATTTTCAACACATTAAACAAGTACGTTCTGTCAGGGGAAGTCGCTTAACCAAAGGACGGGCACTTGAGCGTTATGAAATTAAGACCTTATTTTATACCTGTGAAAACGATCTCAGTACAAAAGGCTTACGCGATGCCGCCATTATCGGTATTTTGATAGGTTGCGGTCTGCGCCGTTCAGAAATTGTCTCATTAGATCTGAAACACATCATTTATCGTGAACAAGCATTAAGAGTGATGGGGAAAGGAAACAAAGAACGTTTGTCATATATGCCGGAAGGGACATGGAGGCGGTTGAATTGCTGGGTGGATGAAGTTCGGGGGGAGCATGCCGGGCCATTATTTACTCGTATCCGCAGGCATGATGATGTAACAGAAGATCGTCTTTCTGATCAGGCTATTTATCATATATTGGAAACTCGCAGGATTGAAAGCGGAATAGAAAAATTTGCTCCTCATGATCTACGCAGAACCTTTGCCTCGGCTATGTTGGATAATGGCGAAGATATTGTGACCGTCAAAGATGCAATGGGACACTCAAGTATTACGACAACTCAAAAGTATGATCGGCGCGGGGATGAACGTCTGAGAAATGCGGCCAGAAATTTGAATTTTTGAATATAGTAATTTTGATATAGTAATCAAATCACACTAATACAAATCATAGTTTGCCCGAAACTTGAATAAATCTTATTTCGGGCAAACTATCGAATCATTGTCGATTATTATTCATCCACATCAATCGGACAAATGAAACCATCAGGTTTAATTGCCAGCAGATCGCATTTTAACCGGTCAATAACATGTTCTGCAGTATTACCAAGAAATGCAGCAGACAAACCTGTACGCCCAAGAATGCCTAAAACAACCACACCAGCATTAATTTCCTCGCAGATTTCAGGAATGACTTTTTCCGGCAAGCCTTCCTGAACATGCGTTTGCTCTTCGCTGATACAAAATTTCTGTCGTAGTTCTTTCATTGCGACCAAATGCTGACCGCGTAATGCACGATTGTATACATTGGGATCAAAATCAGGCAGTTCTGTTGCAATGTTTAAAGGCGCTGCGGGATAGGCACTGACAAGGTGGATAAGAGGTTCTTTTACAATCCTGTTAGCAAGTTCTTGTGTTTCACCAACTAATTTCAGATTAAGTTCATTATGATAGGATTCTTCGTTTGATAAATTCACCGCAACAACTGCCGACCCTTTTTCTGGCCATATCTGGTCTTTTACCATCCAGACAGGACAAGGGCATTTACGTAATAAGTGCCAGTCGAGCGGTGTAAAAATCATCGACTCTAACAGAGAATGCTGATGTGCCATCTTCAATAGCAAATCATGTTCTCCAGAAATAACTTCCTGAATGATCGCTTCATAAAAACGATTATGCCAAACTACTTTGATTTCAATATCAATTCCTGATTCAAGGTAGTAATGTGCTTGTTGTTTTATCCAGGCGACCCGTTGACCAATAACACCTTTACGCATAGCGTTTCTTTCTTCGGGAGAAAGTAACGTAGTCATATCATAGGATAGATCATAAATGGGCAAGAAAGCCTTAATCCGGCCACCATTACGTTGCACGATATATACCGCACGTCTTAATGCTGGCTGATCATCCTGATTCGGATCAATTGCAACTAAGAGGTTTTGGTAGTTTGCCATATATTAATACCTCGCAGAGGCTGGATGTGCCTTTCGTACAGAAAGATAAACTAATATCGACAACTATAACAGTGTAGGAGAGTGCCAGATCAGCAAAATATAGTGATCTGGCTTAAATTTTGAAATAACTTTATGCCACATTTACGTGGGCTTTACCTGCCAGTTCAGTTAATTTTTCCATGTTTTCTATAGTGATATACTTTCCTTTAACACTTAAAATGCCATTTTTCTGAAAACGCCCAAGCAGACGGCTGATAGTTTCAACTGTCAAGCCGAGATAATTACCGATATCACCACGTGTCATAGTCAGACGGAATTCACGGGGGGAAAAACCGCGTTGCGAAAAACGGCGGGACAAATTATAAACAAATGCCGCCAGCCTTTCTTCTGCATTCTTCTTGGATAATAAGAGGATCATTTCCTGATCACCTTTAATTTCACCACTCATCAAACGCATCATTTGCTGGCGGAGATTCGGCATTTTTCCGGAAAGATCATCTAATGTTTCAAATGGGATTTCGCATACCATTGAAGTTTCCAATGCCTGAGCAAAACTGGGATGCTCTGTATTGATTATGGCATCAAATCCGACTAAATCTCCGGCAAGATGAAAACCTGTGATTTGCTCATCACCTTCTTCAGTGATTGTATAGCTTTTAATAGTTCCAGAACGGATAGCATAAAGCGATTTTAATGCGTCACCAGCTTTAAAAAGAGTTTGTCCTTTTTGGATGGGTTTTTTACGCTCAATGATATTATCAAGCTGATCGAGTTCATGTTCGTTTAAAGTGAAAGGAATGCATAGTTGGTTAATGCTGCAATCCTGACAGTGGATTGCACAACCACCTGATTGAATCCGCCTAATAATGCGTTTTTCCGGAACCATAGGAAGTGCTCGTTAGAAATGATTGATGTTCGTCAATTTAACATATTTAGGTGGCTCTGATAAGAGCCTGATTTTTTTGTTAATCATTATCTTTGTCATTGACGAAGAAAAAAATGAAATTTTGCTGTGATTAAGTCTTAACTTGCGTAAAATTCTGCACATTCGATATAACACACCAATAAAACTGAAATTATATTAATAATATAATGTCATGTTGATGGTGGTGTATTGACGATAGAGGTGGGTTTACAGATAAATGGATGGATTAGCATGAGTGAATGGCTGTTAATTGCATTTACAATGATAGTGCAAAGTTCTATTGGCCTGGTACTGATGAGTGCACTTTATATTTATTGTTTTAATCAGAAAACAAACGCAGGGCAAAAATCAACGGTTGTCCCTGTCCGCATAGCTTTAGTCATCAGTAGCATACTGTCTGGAATAGGTTTGCTATCTTCTTTGGATATTATGGGATATCCATTCAGTGTGTATCATTTATTACAATTGCATAACATAATACACCGGCGAGAGTGGATAAATATAGAAACAACATTTGCTGCCATCTACTTTGGTACTTTGAGTTTATATACACTTTTTGTTTTGGTCACCAGGCGCGGACATGTATATGTTATGATGGGGATCGGTATTATTGGCTTAGCTGATATTCACTATATGGTCAGTATTTATTTGAACAGTGCCATGCTCACCTGGACAAATATTAATACTTATTTTTTGTTCTATGGCGCAGTATTTACGTTGGGGCCAGCACTGGCTTTGTCGTTTATTAGTCAGTCGGGCGGGAAACTTATGCGAGAAAAAATTCCTACCAAACTTATTATGTCAGCGCTGATTATTGTTTTTATCAGTGTGACAATCCGATTGATTGAACAACCAGCATACATGGGATGGTTAGTAGAGACGGCATTGGAAAGTGAAGGAAAAAACACCATTTTTCCCCATCAACCAGAACTTAACTTCAAAAGTGCATTTGGTTTTAGAATGATAACATGGTGTTTATACATTATCGCTATGGCGATCTGGACATATACATTATGGAAAGGGCGAAACAGAACACGCATTCGAACAGGTTATTCTATTCTGTCGGGTACAGTCATTATGTTTATTGCGGAAATCATTAATCAATATATTTTCTTTATCATGTGCAACATGTAATTATTAACATCATTATAAAGTCATATATTCCATTTATTCTAATCTGCACAATAAAAAATGTGATGCCGCCACTGATTTTATGTGCAGAAAACCACAGTATATTCATGGTCTTAAATTTACAAACCATCCTTAAAACACTACTGGATTACATCTTTTCTTTATCATTTTTTTGTTCTAGTGCACAAATTTAAAGTATTTATTAACTTGTTATTAATATTTCAAATCATATGTTTTATATCTGTGTTCATAGCTTGACTTAGTTAATGAATAAATAGCTAACAAAGAATAATGAACAATCGAGGATATTGTGATTATGACTAAGCCACTTAATTCTAACTTAAATGTAGATGCTCTATTTTTAGGTCCAAAGTCAGAAAATGCTGTGTTTTTCAGGGAAATGATGGATTATGCGGTCAGTGAGCATATGCATTGGCGTTCAGGTTTTCATCCTGAAGATTCCGCTCTGGTTACATCAGTTGATCGCTATGAGCATAACTACAGAGAAACACTGTATCGGACAGAAGGAATATTAAATCAGTTATCGGCAAAACTAAAAAACACCTCCATTCCTTTCTTTTCTCCCCGTTATCTTGGACACATTAATGGCGACACTTTGATGGTTTCTAATCTCGCTTATGTTATGGCGATGATGTACAACCCCAATAACTGTTCTTATGAAGCATCACCAACCACAACAGATCTTGAGCTTGAATCCGGATTAGATCTCTGCCGAATGTTTGGCTATGACACACAACAAGCCTGGGGACATATCACCTCAGGAGGAACCGTGGCTAACTATGAGGGACTTTGGGTTGCCAGGAACTTAAAAACACTGTCTTTAGCCATTTCTCTGCATCCTGAAACCAAAAACCTGCTCAGTCACAAGTCTCAAAAACAATTAATGAATATTCCAACAGCAGAAGCCATTGATTTAATTAGTGAGTTAAAAAGGCAGGGAATATTTAATGAAATACGCGATATGACATGTCGTGGCATAGGCGTTAAACCGGAAATTTTAGGCAAGCTACTTGTACCACAGTCTAAGCATTACTCTTGGATAAAAGCAGCCGATATTTTTGGTATTGGACAAGAAAATATTATTCCATTGCCCGTTAATGAACATTATCAGACTGATGTTGCCAAGATGCGTGAAATCACGCTTTCTCTTATTGAGAAAGGAGAAGCTATTTTGGCAATGATTGCTGTGGTAGGTACAACGGAAGTAGGAGCAATTGATCGCATTGATGAAGTGATAAAGCTGAGGCAGGAATGTGAAGAGCATTATGGGGCATCGTTTTACATCCATATTGATGCTGCCTATGCAGGTTATGCCTGTTCTTCACTCCTGGATGAGCAGGGAAAATTTATGGAATATGATGAATTAGTTAAGCATCATCATGAAATTGGACTTATCCCTGAAAATATTAACTGGCCTAAACTGGAAGTCTATCAGAGTTTCAAGGCACTAAAACATGTCGATTCGATTACTGTTGATCCCCATAAGATGGGATTCATTCAATATTCGGCTGGTGCTATCTGTATGAAGGATAAGCGAATTCTCGATTTGATTTCTTCCCATGCTGCTTATGTCTTTGAAGATAATGATGTTCACAATGATTCACCAACCAGTAATCGAGGAATATTAGGTGCCTCTATAATGGAAGGTTCAAAGGCTGGAGCAACTGCTGCCGCTTTGTGGGCAGCGCACAGATTATTACCTCTGAACATTCATGGGTATGGCAAAGTGATCGCTGCTGGGATCGTCACTGCTAATCGATTATTAGATAAGATAACCAATATGCAACCTATAAAGGTTGAAAAATATCAATTTGAAACGTATATCATGCCAACACCTGACTTTCATATGATTAATTTTTCTTTCAAGGAAGTCGGAAATACCAGTCTGCTGAACCATAACGCCCTCAACAAACGGATCTATGAACTATGTTCATATTCCACCGGACGTGCTTATGCCAATGATTTTCTCACATCATCAACAATACTGGATTACAAAGAGTATGGTGATACTCCCAGGTATTACGCTGAGCAATGTGGTTTTAGTTATAGTGAATGGCAAGCAGTACATCATATATATATATTGCGGGCAGCCGTCATGACACATTGTCTGCGTAATGAAGAACACTTCGAAGAATATTGGGAGCAATTAAAATTTATTTTTGTTAGAAAACTGACTCAAATTGTTGATGAAAAAGAAAAGCAATTACATCAAAGGTTAGATTTTGATACTTCATTTCTTAGTTGATACTAAAGGGATATAGATATGAAAAATCGTACCCTGGGAAGTATTTTTATTGTCGCCGGGACAACGATCGGAGCAGGTATGCTGGCAATGCCACTTGCCGCATCTGGTATAGGTTTCAGTGTTAGTTTTATTCTGCTAGTTGGGATATGGATTTTGATGAGTTATACCGCATTATTGCTGGTTGAAGCTTATCAGTATGAATCATTCGATACCGGTTTGGGGACACTGGCTTATCGTTATCTTGGCAAATATGGAAAAATCATTACTGGTTTCAGCATGATGTTTCTGTTGTACGCCTTAACTGCGGCTTATATCAGTGGGGCAGGTGATTTACTTACTGCCAACATTAATAAATGGACAGGTGTTTCATTTCATGGTGCCGTAGGCGTACTTCTATTCACCTTGATAGGTGGAGGGATAGTCTGTGTTGGTACCAGCTCTGTCGATTTTATAAACAGAATATTGTTTAGTGCCAAGATTATCTTTCTGGTATTGATGCTTGGTTTGATGCTTCCACACATTCAGCATGTAAATTTATTATCCATGCCTGTTGAGCAAGGTCTTATTTTATCTGCTATTCCTGTTGTTTTCACTTCATTTGGTTTTCATGGCAGCGTACCGAGCCTTGTACGATATATGAAAGGTGATATCCGTAAATTACGATGGATATTTATTATCGGCAGTGCAATTCCTCTGATAGCTTATATACTTTGGCAATTAGCTACATTAGGAAGTCTTGATTCAACTACACTATTGGGAATTCTAGCTGAAAAATCCGGATTAGATGGATTGATCCGCTCGATTCGTGATGTAGTTGTATCATCAAAAACAGAATTTTCAGTGCAAATATTCGCCAACCTGGCGTTAGCAACGTCTTTTTTGGGCGTCACTCTTGGGTTATTTGATTTTCTGGCAGATCTTTTCAAACGCCAGAATAATGTAGCAGGGCGCTTACAAACCGGATTGCTAACATTTGCACCTCCATTAGTGTTTGCCTTGTTTTATCCAAAAGGATTTGTCATGGCGTTGGGATATGCTGCTATTGCGTTATCAATCCTTGCTTTGTTATTACCCAGTATTTTGATTTTTAAAGTTCGCCAAAAAAATGTATGCCAATATCGGGTCTTTGGCGGAACGCCCGCATTGGTTTTGGTATTTCTTTGTGGGATCGCAGTAATTTCTATTCAAATAGGTATTGTGACAGGAATCTTACCTGAAGTTGGATAAGTTCATTAACTCCTTATCATTGTCGAAAGGCTTTGGAATTCACCAAAGCCTTTTAGAAGGAAGAGATTTTTCTACATGATGGATAAGATGATAAATTTCTTTATTATTCAATTCGTTGGGTACGTGAGTTTCAGCTTATTCAGGATAATACTAATAGAACGGACTAAGGATAGTGTGTTTAGCCACAAGCTCAGTTCAAAAAAGTCAAATGTCGTATTTTACAGTTTCGCTTCCACTGGGCCATTTTGTTACGTTTATTGGCCTTGATTTAGTGACAGTGTCACCAAAAATCTCTCAATATCATCCCAATAGCTATTATCAAGCAGCTTCCCAGTATTATCATTGCCGCCACGATACCGTGCAGGGTTAGTTGCGTAGTCACAATGGGGAGTAAAAATAGAATTGCCAGATTATTCAGGCTTTCAGATACTGCCAATATTTGGCCTTTATTCCGCTTCGCTCGATTTGCCAGAATAGAAGTGCTCACAGGGGCTGCAAGTCCGAGTGCACATCCCCATAACATCAGGCAGCCAAGGCTAAAGAATAAAGACAGTGGTAATAACATGAATGCAGAACTGGTTACGAAAAGTGTTATTATTGTCAACAGTAGCGTGCATTCTTCCCGGATCCGTAAGTGCTTCACAAAATATGTAGATAGATTCCCCAAACCAAGCCCGATGCCAAATGCAGAAACGGAGATACCAACTGCGTCTGTTTCTAAATCATAATGTCGTCTTAATACTTCTCCGGTCAATATAAAAGCAGATACTGCCGTACCATTCCAAAACCCTTTTGCGATAAGAGGGCGGATTAAATTCCCCTGGTATATCCATTGAAATGTTATTTCTGTTTTTCTTATGTGATGATTCTGGGAAGAGTTTTTCTTCAGAGTTAAAGGCAATTTTCGGCTTAAAACATTTCTGCTTAAAATAAAAAGCAAAATACATCCTATCGCATTCATCAAAAATGGTATCCGCCAGTTAAAAACGGCTGTTAACACTCCTGCGAAGACAGGGCCGGCCGCAATACCCGCAGTCATGCCAAACATAACGATTCCCATTGCTGGGGTTTGTTTATGGGGAGGGAAAATATCTGCAACCAATGCAAAAATAGTTGGGATCAGAGCAGCCGAAGCAATACCTCCGAAAATACGCAATCCGATAGCAATTTCTAAATTGGGGGCTATAGCCAATGCCAGCCCATCAAATGAAAGAAACAGCAAAGATGTCAGCAACAATTTATATCGACTTATTCGATAAGATAACCAACCAAAAATCGGTGCTGAAAGTGCGTAAGCGAGGGCATAACTGGATACCAGCCAGGTCGCTTTATCTGTTGTTGTTTCAAACGATTCAGCCAATGGTTTGAGTATGGGGGATAGCATAAACTCTGTCGCACCGATGAAAAATACAGCAAATGAGAATATCGGTAGAATTAATGATGAAACTTTAGGCAAAATAATACGTGATGACATATTCAGGCCTTCTCTGATAAAAAATTGGATTGAGTGGAAATAGATAAAATTTTTAGCTGTCTTTAGCTACTACATCATGTGTTGGATAAAAAAATAGGGGAGTGAAGGTAGTGTGGTGTTTCACTGCCAGCGATTACTGGCAGTGAGATTGTTTATTTAGCAGCAGTGGCTTCAATATCAAGTACACTAATTTGGCTATCATTTTTTGCCATATCTTGACCATATGCACATACACGCCATGGAGCTTCAGATTTAGCTAGAACTATAGGCCTCCAGGCAAAGCCGTAACCTGATTTATCATCACAGTGGGTTGTTGCTTTAGGACCATATTTCACTTGAACACCCATGAGTTCATATTGTTGAGCTTTAACAGTTATATACCAGTTGTTACTCCCATGGTCATCCTTATGAATGATTGGTTTAATTGATGGTGGAACATTATCAATTTCTCGCAACATCACTGAGGCATCTTTTGTTTTTTGCCATTGACCATCGTTGTTCTGATGGATAACACAGAGTTTATAGATACCGTCTTTTTCAGGCAATAACATGTTTTTCAATAGATTCTTGCTAGCTGAAACTGGAGCGCTATATCCGGCTTGATTTGTACAATCCACTTCGCTGATCAGCCCTGTTTTATAGCGGATATTTTTGACATCAGCACCTTCTTTGATAATGACATCCCATTTTGCTTTCTCTCCGTCAACAACACCTTGAGTAATCCAAGATGACCACAGCAGACTTCTTTCTAAAATGTCACCGCTATTATTTTCCAGTTTAGATAGATCCAGTTTGTTGTCCTTGGTTATTGCATTAGCAATGGTATCTACAGGAATGAAATAGCTGGCTCCTTCTTCTGAAACTCCTTTATTGTTTTCGACAGTACAAGGCCTGCCGAGTCCACAACCAGTCATACCTGGTGTTGTGGTTGTATTAAGAACACCAATAACGTCCGTTTTACCTTTTTCAAAAACAGGGGAACCAGATGTTCCACCGACTACACCAGCACAGTTAACAGAGAAGATCGGAGACCAAATCCATGGGGCAGAACTTTCATACAATAATGGTGATTTTCCGGTAATATCACATTCCGATTTTCTAAGGTAAGCAAAATCGTAATCAACATTATTGACAGGAATATGTGTCAACACGATAGGCTGATATTTCATCTTCAGGTTTTTCTTCAGCTTCAAAGGATGATAGCCTTTCTTAGCCAGATCGCCATAAGTAGCCTTCAATTGTAAGACAGCGATATCTTGGTGTTTCATCGTTGAATACAGAATACGGTCAATTTTTATTGGTGAAAGGTTGGCTTTTTTGTCAATAAAATAATCCGGAGTATATTGCCAATATTCCATTTCTACTGGCTGATCAACGATCACTTCATTTGTTCCTACATTGCTATTAACACAGTGTCCTGCTGTTAGTATCAAGGCCGGAGTCTTTGGGCTTGGTTCATTTTCACCAGCAATCAGGGTTGCAGTACAGCTTGCTCCCCCCGAAAATTTACCGACAGTTCTGAATTTATCGGCACCAGGATCGGTTGATTTCATTAATGGAGCACCATTATCATTAGGCTCAGAAAAATCAATAGATGTATCACTCAACGCTAAAGCATTTGAACTTGCTGTGATAGAAAACAAACTAACTAACAGTACCTTACGATAAGCCATAATTATCCTCCTTTAGATTATGTAGATGACTCGGTAGTCATTATCTGACTGACAATGCATAAGATCTACTTAACTATTTTGTATTGCTGTGGATACAAAGCCATCAAATGAAGAAGAAAAGAAAAACTCACTGCCAGCTATTGCCAGCAATGAGTTTGTTTTTTATGAGGTTTTTATTACTCAGAATTTCCAGTTGGCATTGAAGAATACACCGTTATCTTTGTGATTGCCTGATAAGACACCGTTATATCCCAGAGATAATTGAGCATTTTCATTAATGTTCAATGCCGTACCTGCTTTGATGACAGCGGCGTTACGTGCTGCTGAAACACTGTTGAGAGTAAATGCTGCATTGCTATTACTGAAACTTAATTTACTGCCACGATCGACATTGCCAAATTGATGTTGCCAACCCAATTCACCATACATACCTACAGTAATTTGATTTTGCGTCTGCCATTTTTGATCAACGCGTAAACCTAATGTGGAGAGAGTTGCATTTTTTGATTGTTTTTCGCCAGTTAATGCCGCAGCACCACCTTGCTCATTAATACCACCATGACGGAAATTAACGTGAGACAAATTGGCAAATGGTTCCAAATTCAACCAGGGAGCATTAATACGATAAGCTGCTTCAGTAAATATCTGCCCGGTTTGTGCACCATATTTAGCTTTCAAATTGTCGGACTGACTGCCAAAAGCAACCGAACGTTTTGTATCAAAACGATGCCAGCTATAGGTCACACCAGTACGCAATGCCAGAGCATTAATCTGTTTGCTACCATATAATGCCAGATGGAAATTGTTGCTGTCGGCTGAAGTATTATAACCACCGCGCAGAGAAGAGCGGGTATAACCAGTAGACATACCGATACGCCAGTCATTCGTTAACGTCTTGTCTGCGCCCAGTAACACACCATAATTAGACATACGATAGCCGTTGATTTCACTGGTATCATCGGCGCGTTGCCAGTGGCTGGTGATTTGCGCCCAAACACCATTTTTATCTGCTTTGATATCCTGATTAGTGGTTCCACCATCTGCCTGGCGTAAGCGTGTATTCAATGTATCGCGCAGATAACGGCTGCTATTGATCTGTGCAGCAGCGATATCGGCATGGATCTGTCCAGAAGACAACTGTTGGAATGCCTGGCGAGCCTGAGCAGGCGTATCAGACATTAAGATACTCTCATAAACCGGATGACCCAGATTCAGCTTATCAGCAGCATTGGCTATCGCACGTTCATTAGCGGTTTTACCCATACTGGCAAATGTAGTGGTATTACGTTTTATATCTAACATCACGCTATTAGGTTGATAGTTAAGATGAGTACCAACGAACAAATAGTTAGGTGCAACGGTAGTAAATTGACCATTGATACCACGGTTTGCCTGTAAGATATTGTATTGCTGACCAAGCAGGCTACGAACTTCATGTTTTGAGAGTAAGTTGCTGTTGTTTTCTAATGTGACCTGTACAGCTCCACCTTTCAATATCGCTGAACCATTGCTGGAAATGCGATCACTACGTCCTTGAGTATTTGGTGCAACTTCAACCAGATAACGAGAACCTTCCTGGAAAGTAACATCACGATCAACGTTCAAGATTCCAATTGAATTTAAATTGCCTGGAGCAATATTGGCACTGGCATTGGCCATAAGTGAGCCAACAGTACCACTTCCACTCAGTGTTGCATCATTTTGCACAGTGACATCAGAAGTTATAGAGCCACTAATTTGCAACTGGCCTTGTTCTACCCAGGTTGGCCCTTTATAAGTGCTATTTTTACCAGCAAGTTCAAGCATTCCTTTACCGGTTTTAGTCAATCCACCATGACCTGCAATATCATTACTCCAATAGTCATAGGCACACTCAATGCTATCGCATACCCGTTCTACAGTAGTACCTTTTTCCACTATCCCCCCCATTCCGGGGATATTTGCGACAAACTGAGTTTCCGTATATGAGCCGGGAACATAGAATTCAGCAGGAATATCTTTCTCAGTGATAAACATTTTAGGGCCATCAATGGCATCTTTCAGGTTCAGCATTCCCCAGCCATAGAGCCGGTCAATACCTTTTTCCCCCAGATCAGTAGCAGTTGTTTTGAGAACATCAGAGATTTGCCCCGCTGTCATATAAGGAAAACGCTGCATCAAGACAGCCGCCGCTCCGACTACATGCGGGGATGCCATAGATGTGCCTGTGTAAGCCTCATAAGTAGGATTAATCTCCAGTTCACCCTTATTTAAGGCATCTTCGTCTATTTTTCCATTATTTTTCGAAACAAAATCACCTGTGCTACTGTAAACTCTGGTGCCTGGTGCGGACAAACAGTAACTAGCGGTATATCCGCAACTGGTTGATGAGACGTTAATTTGATTGTCTCTGGTCAGGTTGGCTACGCTGAGGTAATTCTTTAATACATCAGGGAAGAAAAACGGCATCCCCGCGTGTAACCAGGTGACGTTATAGTTGTTGGCATTTCCCGCAGCAAAAACAACTAATTTATCTTGACGTGCTGCACGCAATAAGGAAGCTGATCTGATTGTTCCCAGTATTGGATAGAAATCATCCTCTGGGATCGGAGATTTACTTAACTTATCCAACATTTCTTTAATCGGGGTGGCATATTTAATGACATCGTCTAATGTGACTTTATCATATTTTACTGTTCCATTTGGAAATCTTATAGGATTACCTTTGCTATCAGTAGCATATCCAGGACGAACACCCCAACTATTATTGATAACCCGAACATTACTCTGAATCATGGCTTCTGTACGATTAAACTCATTTTGCAAATATTTTGCAGTAATTAAGCCCGAATCAAATGCCACGCCGTGCATCCCTTTACCGTCTCTGTTTGCGGCAATAATTCCTGACACATGGTTACCGTGAGCACCGAAGATGATCGTTCCATTTTTCTTTTCATCGTAGTTCCAAATATCTTCAGGGCTTAATATCTTAAGTTTTCCTGCAAATTCAGAATGCTGAGTAACAGCCTCATCCAGCACACCAACATTAATCCCTTTCCCAGTATAACCACGTGCATAAGCATAATGCGCACCAATTGCGGTTAATCCCCATTGACGCTTGAATTCCTCTGATAGCCAACTATCAGGCGAGTTTTTCTGCCCTTGTTCCTGATATCCAGTATCGGCCATTGAAGCATTAATAGGTAATAGTCCACAAAATAATGTCACCCACAAAAATATAGGTTTTACTGTATTGTTTTTTTTCATAAGAGTAGGTCCATTTTTTACATGATGAAATCTTCCGATTCGCTATTCAATAAATAACTCTTCAGAAAACGCTTATATTTAACAGGTCATTTGAGTTCATATAACTGGCAGGATTAAGTTATTCCCAAAACAGATGGACGTTGCAGAATAATCTTTAAATAATTAATTAAAGATATCAAAAAAATATCTATAACTCGCCAGCAAGTTTCTATGAAATGATAACTAAACATCAAATGCAAGAATTTATTTAACCCACTGATAACATTTGATTTACAATAATTTAATTTTATTTTCTTTTTAAATTCAAATGGATAAATTTAAATTTTAGTTATTTTACACTGATATACAGTTATTTATTATTAAGTAAAAAATAAAAAAAATACTTCTCCGTATTTTTGTTAAGCAATCTTTTATTTATTAAATGGATATTTATCAGGGTAATAAAATAAGTATGATTGATATAAAAACACAGTAGAGATGACAAGGTTTTTATAAATTATTATTCGTGTAATAATTTATGCTATATATAAAAATTATAAAATAGCCTTATTCTTTAAACGGGATTAAGATCATGAGTTCTCAACAAAAGGAATCATTAAAGAAGCTATAATATTAAATTAACCTGATTATTAACTTCTTTCACAGCTTTATAAAAACAATAAGAGGTGAATATATGAGTAAATGGGAAGAAAAAGAGCTTTCTGAGTTTTTTTCACAATACAATGATATTCTTGAAAAGAAATATGCTTTCACAACTATTTGTGATTTTATTAAGCAACATAATTCCATAAAAAAAGTTCTTGATCTTGGTTGTGGATCAGGAGCATTAATTCCTTTTCTTACGTCGATTGTGCCTCACGTAATCGGTGCAGATATTTCAAAATATGCTATTGAATTAGCAAAAGAAAAATATAAAGAGAGTGGGGCTATATTCATTTATCCAACTGAGCTGCATCACTATACGAATGACAGCCCTTTTGATACGGTAGTCAGCTCTTTTGTGCTCTGCACACTAAAAACAGAAGACTCGTACAAAGCTATTTTTCGTCAGGTAAATAGCCATTTAGTTAAACATGGTTATTACATGACTCTTGATTTTAATTTGGATGCTTTAGGCATAGATTTTGGTCCATTCAAAACAGGAGAAGCAGGAAAGACTTACCGTGACGGAGATACATTGTTAACGACTTTGTGGACTGAAACGGGTAAGCCATTCTCTTTTAATGATACGTACTGGTCATTAGAAAAACGGATAGCATGTGCAGAAGAGGCAGGGTTTTCTCTTCACCAAAAATTAATTCCTCATGTTCCAAATTTTAAGCCTCCATTTATAATATCTGTCTTCAAAAAAGAAGAAGAATTATAAGGTCCACAGAAATGATCAGGAAATTCACAGAAGCAGATATGGACGACATTCTGACAATTTGGCTGGAGGCATCTATTAAAGCACACCATTTTATCGCGGCTGATTTTTGGAAATCTCAGATCGAAAATATGAGAAACCTCTATATTCCGGCTTCTGAGGTATATGTTTATGTCCAAAACGGAAAAATCATCGGTTTTTACGCACTACATGACGATGCATTAGCAGCAATTTTCGTATTACCGGATAACCAAAGGCAGGGAGTGGGTAGTGAATTGATTGCCGATGCCAAAAATCGCAGAACAGAGCTTACCTTGGCAGTCTATCAAGAAAATGAAATAAGCTATAATTTCTATTTATCACAAGGATTTTATGTTGCTAAAGAAGGGAAAGACGAGGCAACAGGGCATCTGGAGTATGTTATGCGTTTTCATCACTGAATAAGTCATGTCAATTTTAAAACAGCGCTGTTCTATGACCTAACTCAATATCATCATAGAACATGTCAGACTACGGATTGATTATGAAGGAGAAATTTCATAATGGATAACGTTGTTACTGATATCACCACACTTGAGCAAATTTACGGAAAACCCGCGGCACTTTCTGTGCTTAAGGAAACGGATCATATTCATCCGATTTATCGTCCTTTTATCGAATCAGCACCATTTGCAGCATTAGCGACAACGGGTAAAGAAGGGATGGATATTTCTCCACGTGGAGACCAACTTGGCTTTATTCATATCGAAGATGAGAAAACGTTGATTTTGCCAGACAGAAGAGGGAATAACCGAATCGATAGTCTGCGTAATATCCTGCACGATAACCGTGTTGCTCTGTTACTGCTTATTCCTGGTATTGGTGAAACATTACGCATCAACGGTCGGGCAGAAATACTAATTACTCCGGAAATACGAGAGCGTTTCGCTTACCGTAACGTTTTGCCAAACTCTGTATTACGTATCACCGTAGATGCTGTTTTTTTCCAATGTAGTCGTGCCATTATACGTTCAGGTTTATGGGATACTTCAACCCAGATTGAACGCAGTGCTTTACCCAGTCCAGGGCATATTCTCAAAGAACTCAGTAAAAATGAGTTTGATGGTGCTGGATACGATGCGGAATTACCTCAGCGCCTTAAGGACAGCCTGTATTAATTCATATAAAAGATCGGCAACCCGATCTTTTATACTCGACTCATATTATTGAGCCGAGCCTAGTTTTTAATACTTTGATTTTTAATAAAAATAGTTATTCTTGTCTATTTTACATACCATAATGATACTTTTTATTTTCCTCTCCAATAACTTCACGTACATGTTTCAGAGCTTCGGCATAAGATTTGAGTAGTTTCAGTGTGTAGTGAACTCGTCCTTCAAATACAGCATCATTACACATCAAATCTGGGGAGATTAAGCTTTCACTTTGGCGGAAAATGAGATGATCCGGCAAGAAGCAAACATGATTATTTTTAAAACCGGTCAGACGTAATTCTGAAAGCGGGTAAACACCATTTGGGCCAGCAGAAACGCTAGTCAATAATGCTGGTTTATGCCCCAGTTCCGTCACAGAGCAATATAACAATAGATTTTTTAGCGCTGGTGGCACCATTCCATGCCATTCAGGAGACACAAAAATAAAGGCTTCACTTTCTCTTAATTGGTGAGCAATTGCCTGCCACGGATGTGACTCTGCTGATATATCTGTGGTATAGCCATCATGAAGAGGAAGTTCAACATTGCACAATTCGAGGAAATTAGTATCCGTAAATCCATATTCATTACTGAGTTTTTGCAAATAGCGGGCTACACGTTGACTGCTGGAGTTTTGACGCTGGCTGCCAGATATCAAAGTCAATTTCATACTGTAATTCTCCTGAATTATATGGGGTTATAAGGCTGTTTGAGTACGAATTCGAGGAATAGAAAACCAAACAGCAATCATAATGATGCAGGCTCTGATAAATTGGAATAGGAAAAAACCATCGTCGTTACAAACCTAATTGCTTCTCTGTTTGTTTTTTTAATCCCATCACAAGTAACGTAATTCTGATAATACCCAGAATAACTGGTGTAAAATTCATTACAAAATGTATCTTTATGTAAAGATAAATTAAAATAATAGCCTATATAAATTTTATCAAGTATCTTTTCTCAAAAATAAATGAATAGGGAAAAAGACATGAAGTACGATCACGTTGACCGTTTACTCATACAATGGGAGCAACAGCGCCCAGACCTTGATCCTTCACCAATGGGTGTGATTGGGCGTTTATACCGTGCAAATAAAATTATCGAACAGCGATTACAGCCTATCTTCAAGGCATACGATTTAAGCGCTATTGAGTTTGATATCCTTGCGACACTACGCCGTTATGACACACCAATTACACCCACTGAGATGTATCAATCCGTTATGTTGACTTCGGGGGCAATGAGTACCCGCATTGAGCATATGGTACAACGAGGACTGGTTGAGCGTGTTGCAAATGCTAAAGATCGACGCAGTTGCAAAGTCTCTTTGACTACGGAAGGAAAAGAACTCATAGATAAAGTGGTTGAAAGCCATCTGGAAAATGAGAGAGAAATTCTTGGGGCACTATCCAGTGAACAGCAAGAACAACTTGCTATGTTATTGCGTCATTGGCTATTGACGAATGAATCCGATATTTAGGATTCCTCTGATAATTATAGCCCCATAAAAGTATCTTCCTAAGAAGATATTTCTTAATGCTATGTAAAAATAACTTTAATAAAAAAGTTCATTAAGAAATGGTGAAGACTTTGCCCCGACATCATTCAGGGCAAAGTCTGGGAGGCTAATGTGTTAGAATTTCACGTTAAATCTGGCCCAATAAGTACGACCAGGTTCATTTACTGGCGTATTGGCCGAATAACCAAAGCCGCTATTTCCTGCCAGATTGAGGTGTTCGCTGTAAGTTCTGTTAAAGATATTGTCAACACCAGCACTAATCTGAATATCTTGGGTTACTTTATAGGCAGTATTCGCAGAGAAAACGGCAAAACCAGCACTGCGGTTAAAATCTTTCCCGACAACGTTACCTTCGTTGATTGCAACCCGATTCTGACTGTTGACTAAACGCAGCAAACCACTACTTGTCCAATCACCCTGTTCCCAGGTCAAACCCAAGCGTGCTTCCAGTGGTGGAGTTTGGGGTAATGGACGGTGATTGGAAGAATTTCGTGCCCAGGAATAAGCCAGACTTGCATCCGTTTTCCAGTTATCATTCAGATGGTAAGCAACGCCCATTTCTCCACCCCAGATGGTAGCACCCACATTACTTGCCTTGCTGACTTTATTGTCTGTGTAGTGAAATAGAATAAAGTCATCAATCTTACCAACATAAGCTGAAATCCAGCCTTTCAGGTTCTGATCGTTATAATGTGCACCGATATCTAACTGCGTTGTTTTTTCTGTTTGCAGTTTCTTGAACGCATTACCTTTAGAACGGAACAGTTCCCAATAATCAGGGAAACGTTCGGTATAACCTACGCCGGCATAAAACATAACTGGGAGCTCTTTCAGGTTATGTTCAAATCGGACAAAACCTGCGGGTAAAGTATCTGTTCGTGCTTCCTGAGTATCTTGAGTGTATTTATCGACTAAAACACGATCCAAACGCGCACCACCGGTAACTTTACTTTGTTCAGTTGCATCCCAGGTCAGCTCGCCGAAAACGCCATAATCACGGAATCGTGCATCCTTTTGGGATTGATTGCGGTGGGTATTGGTCTGCATATCCACACCACTCTGTAATCTGAAATCTTCCCAGAGCCATGTTCCCATCATACGTCCACCAAAAGTACGGCGATCCAGTTGATGGGCCATCTTCATATTCATACCATGACCACCGCCGTGCATAGAGTGATTACCATGTTTCATATGGCTACCATGTCCCATGCCCATTGCTGGAAGAGAAGGGCGGGATAAATTATCCATCACATGGCGGGTAGAGTTGTAATAAAAGTTGGTTTCAAACTTATCAAATACATCGCCGATATTGGACTTTTCAAAGCGTACTCCCAAACTTTCACGTTTGAATTTGGAGCCATCCATCCCACGTCCGGCATAACGTGCTTTTCCATCACCTTGCCCCGCGCTTAATTCCAGTAACGTATCTTCATCAGGCGTCCATCCCAACGCGATATCGGTATTCCATTTATTCCAGTGGGAAGGAACACGGTATCCGTCACCATCTTTATAATCATTAGAGCGAGATTTATTGCCAATAAAACGCATATAACCATGCTGATTACCAAAGCTCAGATCTGCGTTACCATCCCAACGTCCGTTAGAACCAACAACGGTGCTGGCATTACCTTTAGCACCAGGTTCTTCAAATTGCGGGCGGGAACGTTCGAAGCGGATAGTGCCTGCGGAATTTCCCGGCCCCCAAAGAACAGTTTGAGGCCCTTTGACCAGACTCAGTACATCATAACTTTCTGGTGAAATGTAAGAACTTGGAGCATCCATTCTTGATGGACAAGAACCCAGAATTTCACCATCGTCAATCAACATACGCAAGCGAGAACCAAACATACCGCGAAATACAGGGTCACCATTCGTTCCACCGTTACGGATCTGAGAAAATCCGGGGATAGTTTTCAGGTAATCCGAACCATCGCTGGCGGGTACAGGTTGACGAGGTGTTTTAAGTGAAGAGAAAACACTAAGTGGTGAAACAGCCGGCGCGGTTACGGTTATTACTGATTCACTCTCATGGATGGTGTGTGAGTCTTTCGTCTCTTCAATCATCTGATCTTTCGTGACAGCTAAGCTGCTGACCGGCATAAAGAATGCAATCGCTAAAGCTGTGGCCAAAGGAGAGACGCGAAATAATTGTGTACTAGACATGAAAAATATCCCTTAATTAATGAGTAACAAATTCAAACAGAATTTGTTTAAAACAATTCCGATTTGCCTTACAAAAGACGACTTAAGGCAGTGAAAATAAATCATTTATCTCAAGCAAGCGGATGAATTAAGGGGGGGGGCACGTGGTTGTGACTCGCCGTAGAACAACCGGATCGTCGGGCCAGAAAAACATGGTGCTGGTGGTGCACGGGAAATCGTCAATGTCAGCAGGAGAAAAGAAACGAATGTTCCCGACAACAACGGCAGATTAATCAGTAGTTGGCAATAACCACAGGCAATATCGTCCATCAATCCCATATGGATATGAGCGACGCCATGATGATTCATGGTATCAGATAAAAAAGATGCCTGATGATGATTACTGTTTTGCATATCAGGCATCGACATACCATGACATGCTTCACTTTTTATACCACGGCTGTGCTCCAGTGTTTTTGATACCACCGGAGCGATGAACAACATCATAATCGCCAATAGGGCAATTAACGCTGGTGTTCTGCGTTGTGATAGATGAAAAAGTGATAACAAACTAATAATCCAGATCAATGCTGACGATTGGGTGCCAATCTTACTGCATTTTTATTGGTTTTGTTAAAATATTTTGGGGACTTTTGATGAGTGCTTCAGTATTAGTATATTTAGAGTTTATAGGTTCATTTGCTGCGTGAGTAAATTCATAACTAATGATTCGATAAATGAGATTTAACCTGAATATCATTTTGTTGCAAACTTGTCATTACAACTTTTTGTTACAATTCTAATATGAGGAGTTACAAAATGTCAGATAGCAATACCATTCAAACTCATTCCTTTCATACTGATTCTTTCCAAGATCTGAACCTGAAAGCACATTGGATGCCGTTTAGTGCTAACCGTCAATTTCAACAAGATCCACGGCTGATTGTCTCTGCGGATGGGCATTGGCTAATAGATGCTAAAGGTCGTCGTATTTATGACAGCTTATCGGGGTTATGGACTTGTGGAGCGGGTCACTCACGTTCGGAAATCCGTCAGGCTGCTTCAGAACAACTCGGTACGTTAGATTATTCTCCAGGTTTCCAATATGCTCACCCTCTGTCGTTTAGATTGGCAGATAAAATCGCTCAACAGATGCCCGGTAATTTAAACCATGTCTTTTTTACTAATTCAGGTTCAGAGACTGCTGACACAGCGTTAAAAATAGCATGTGCCTACTGGCGTATAAAAGGACAAGCGACAAAAACCAAATTGATTGGCAGAATGCGTAGCTATCATGGGGTCAATGTCGGTGGGACAAGTCTTGGTGGTATTGGTGGAAATCGCAAGATGTTTGGCCAAATGATGGATGTTGATCATCTGCCACACACTTTGCAAAGTGATATGGCATTTACCAGAGGGATCCCATCAACAGGTGGCCCTGAGTTGGCCGATGAGTTATTGAAACTCATAGAGCTACATGATGCCAGTAATATTGCTGCCGTTATCGTTGAACCTGTTGCCGGCTCTGCTGGCGCAATTATCCCGCCACAAGGTTATTTACAGCGTTTGCGGGAAATATGTACCCAACATAATATCTTGTTAATCTTTGACGAAGTTATTACTGGTTTTGGCCGTATGGGATGTTGGACAGCCGCAGATTATTTTGGTGTTACTCCGGATATCCTCAATTTCGCCAAACAAGTCACTAACGGGGCTATCCCTCTTGGCGGTGTCACTGTTTCCAGTGACATTTATGATGCTTTCATGTCACAACCACTCCCTGAACACATGATCGAATTCAACCACGGCTATACTTATTCGGCTCATCCCGTTGCCTGTGCTGCTGGTTTGGCGACTTTAGAAATATTGGAAAAAGAAAACCTGATCCAACAAGCCGCTGAGTTAGTCCCTCATTTTGAACAAGCACTGCATGGGCTCGAACATTGCCCAAATGTTGTTGATATTCGTAACTGTGGTTTGATTGGAGCAATTCAAATCGCACCACGTGACGATGATGGTAATGTCCGTCCTTTTGAAGCGGGTATTGCGCTATGGAACGCGGGTTTTTATGTCCGGTTTAGTGGTGATACTCTGCAATTTGGTCCAATGTTTAATACTAAACCCGATGACCTTGACCGTTTGTTCAATGCGGTGGGCGATGTTTTACATCGGATTAAGTAAACATTAAACAATCTGAGCGGTATCTTACCGCTCTTTCCTCTTATTATTCCAGCCTGTGTTGTCAGAGTCATGGCTCTGCATTTAAACGGTGTCGTCAAGGCAATGTAAATCCTTGCACAAAGCCTGATGCAGATCGCAAACTTAAAATAAATTTTAACTATTATTATCTGTCGTGTGTTTATGTCGTTCATTGAATGTATTCTCCATTTTAAACCTAAAAATTAACTGAGGCGAAAATGAAATTACGCAAGAAGATTGAAACCCTGATTGAACTAAATGAAGATTCCAAGATAGCAGCAGATAAGATATGTAAGCTTTTTGAAAAAGAAATGACTGGAAGTATGAGCGGGAATGGTTGGTTAGATGAAGACGAGTTATTAGAAATATTAGAAGAAATATTCGGTGATGATGACGATGAGGACGAGGAGTTATTTTCATAAACCGAAAAAATTTTCTTCTTACCTCTCCTGACATGAAGTTCACTTCCTGCTTTAAATATCGTAGAAATATAGTTTCCTACAGGAAACTATAGTTATTAATTTATTTTTATACTCCTGGTAAATTTTCTAACAAACGAAAAATATGATTTCCATTTGGAAATTACATATTGCGGTGCTATAGTCAGCCACCTGACAGAATAAATGTGTGTTTTTTCCCCGATGTTGGTGTGAGTCACGCGTGAAAGGTGAATTAAATGAGAAATCATGAACAAAACACAATTGAAATTCGTGGTGCGAAACAAAATAACCTTAAAGGAATTGATCTATATATTCCTAAAAACGTTATCACTGTATTCACAGGTGTTTCAGGTTCAGGTAAAAGCTCCCTTGTATTCGGTACAATTGCTGCGGAATCTCAAAGACAACTTAATGATACTTTCCCGCCTTATATCCGGCATCGGTTGCCATACTATGGTCAGCCGGATGTGGATGAGATAAACAACCTCACTACTGCAATTATCATTAACCAAAAACGTATTGGTGAAAATGTACGCTCTACGGTTGGTACGGCGTCAGATATTTATACTTTGCTGCGACTTTTGTTTTCCAGAATCGGTAAACCCTTTGTCGGTTATTCCAATATTTTTTCATTCAATCATCCATCAGGTATGTGTCCAAATTGTGAAGGATTAGGCATTGCCAGCACCATAGATGTTGAAAGATTGGTGAATGAAAATAAGTCTTTAAATGAAGGCGCAATTCAATATTCCACATTTGCGCCGGGTACTTGGCGGTGGCGTCGGTATGTTCATTCTGGTTTGTTTGATAATGACAAGAAAATTGCTGATTACACGACAGAAGAACGCCGACTTTTACTTTATGCAGATAACGTCGTACCGGTTGTGCCTTCCCCTGATTGGCCTAAATCTGCCCGATTTGAAGGTGTTATTACCCGATTTACGCGCAGCTATCTGGTTAAGGATAGCAAGGAGAACACAAGTGAAGAATTTCAGGACATTGTTTCGATGAAACAGTGTCCTGTCTGCCACGGGCAGCGACTCAATAAACGTATCCGTTCATGTTTAATTCAGAGTAAGAGTATCGGTGATTGTGTAGATATGCCGATTGTAGAGCTGAGGCAATTTATAACGACATTACGTGATCCTTCAGTCAGTACACTGCTCAATGCGTTAAAAACACGTTTAGCATCAATGTGCTCCGTTGGCCTTGGCTATTTAAATCTTAATCGCTCAACAACAACTTTATCAGGAGGAGAATCTCAGCGTTTAAAAATGGTGCGTCATTTAGGCAGTAGTCTCACCGGAATGACTTATATCATTGACGAACCCAGTACTGGTTTGCATCCGGCTGATATTACAAAACTTAATGTACTGATTCAGCAATTACGTGATAAAGGTAATACTATTTTAATGGTTGAACATGATCCCGATGTCATCAAAATTGCAGATCATGTGGTTGATTTAGGTCCTGGCGCAGGAGACAACGGTGGAACCATTACTTATCAAGGTGATCTTAATGGCTTACGTATCTCCGGGACAGTAACCGGAAAATATTTATCCCAGATAACTCATCTCAACCGAACCCCGAAAGAACCCGTTGGCTATCTCCCCATAAGAAATGCAATATTGCATAATCTAAAAGAAATTTCTATTGATATACCGATGGGTGTCATGCTTGCTGTCAGTGGTGTGGCTGGCTCAGGTAAAAGTTCCCTGATTATGGGGGAGGTTGTCCCTAAATGTATAAATGCGGTTGTTATCGACCAGAAACCTCTGCATACCTCTAAGCGTTCTCATATTGCATCGTGGAGCGGGGTTTTTGATCACATTCGGGAACGCTTTGCACTGGCTAATAATGTGACCAAATCATGGTTTTCACCCAATGCCAGAGGGGCATGTCTGGAGTGTAACGGATTAGGTGTCATTGAAACTGATTTAGCTTTTATGGATTCTGTTACCTTGCCTTGTGAGGCTTGTCAGGGGCAGAAATACAATAAAAAATCTTTAAATTATAAGTATAGAGATAAAACGATTGTTGATCTGATGAATATGAGTATTGCTCAGGCGACAAATTTTTTTGAGGGAGATAGTCAGATTCACCCAACTTTAGTTCATATTCAAGATGTTGGATTAGGTTATATGCGGCTTGGGGAGTCTCTTGATCATTTATCCGGTGGAGAATGCCAAAGATTGAAACTTGCCTCTTACCTGAATAATAAGGGTGATATGTATATCTTTGATGAACCGACAACCGGGCTTCATCCTTCAGATGTGGCGATCCTTATTAAGTTATTTCGCCGTCTTGTAGAGCAGGGAAATTCTGTCCTGATCATTGAACATAACATAGACATTATTGCGGAAGCAGATTGGATAATTGATTTAGGTGAAGGTGCAGGAACTGATGGTGGACGAGTGATGTTCAGCGGCACACCACAGGAGATGTTTGAACAGGGTGACTCATTGACAGCCGAATATTTACGCCAGCACTGCCATAAAAAATAGTTTTATCTTAAGTATTACATTTAAACTCTTCCTGATTGTTTAACTCCATTTCTCATAATATTGGCGTTAAACATTTTATATTAATAGATTAATTTATTCTGCCTGAACAATATAAATAGTCTTTTATTTATCCACATATTGTTAATTTTTAAAGTGCAACTGTTGTTTGTAATGTTTATAACATTATGTTTTAATGAAATTTTATTTTTTGAATGATAAAAAAGTCATTTGACTGATTTCAGAGTTGCGTTGTAGACTTTGTTCTATCAAATTTTTCAGATTATTAAAATAAATATTTTATTCAGGGTATATCTAGCAGGATTATTTCGCTTCGAGTGAATTATTTAGTATATCTGAATTAATTTATATTATACCCAATGGGTTTCAATATGATCAGCCAACAAAGAGGCAACTTGAAAGACGAAGGGTATATAAATATGCGGAGGTTTCTGCATGATCACAAAACATATCGAGCAGTTACATGCTATACCGGACCTCTTATTTGATATAGTAAATCGATATCCAAATAAAACAGCATTAGTATTTAATTCTGAAATACTGTCATATCGTGAACTTTGGGATCAATCAACCCAGATAGCCTCTGTTTTGCAAAGAATAGGGGTTAGGAAAGGCGATAAAATTGCTGTCAAGTTAACTCGTTGCCTTGAGTTATATTTGGTGCTGGTGGCGGTGATCCGGCTTGGTGCTGTTATCGTGCCACTGAGTCATAGTAATCCTGCACAATATCAGGCAGATTGCATTAAGGTTGCCGATGTTAGTTTACTGATCTCAGAGACTGATGAGACGCTCACATTAAAAGAAACTAACACACCTATAAATTGCCCATTTATCTCTGTAGAAAACCTGCTTTTGAAAACGCGTGATTTAGGCTATATGCCCGTAGTATTTGAAAACCTCATTGCGACAGATCCAATAATGATATTGTTGACATCAGGTTCCACTGGCAAACCCAAGAGTGTTATTATCCGTCATTGTGGTTTATCCCGCCTTGCGATTCCTGTCAGCCAATTAGGTAATACAGATAACGACCGTTATTTACAGCTTGCGGACCCCGCATTCGCAGCGAGTACCAGCGAAATTTGGATGAGTTTTCTTACTGGAGCCACGCTTGTTATCTATCCGTCAAATGTTCCTGATTTAGTAGAAATTAATAACATCATTGAACGCCAGAATATCTCTATTCTTTTTCTATCCGGCGGGCTCTTTCGGTTATTTGTAGAAGTTTACCCTGATACTTTACATAAACCTAATTGTGTGATTGTTTCGGGAGATTTTGTTAATCCCAGACTATTTTCATTTGCAGCTAAAGCGGGTAAAGGACGTATATTCAATGGAATGGGATGTACTGAAAATTCATCTTTTTCCGCTATTTATGAGGTATCACCAACCGAAATACTCGATCCTGACTCCCCTGTACCTATTGGTTGTCCATTGCCTCTTGTCAAGATGGTCGTACTTGATGATAACTTAGAAATTTGTGGGCTGGATATTCCGGGGGAACTTTGTATCAGCGGTGCGGGGCTTGCCGAAGGATACTCAGATCCCGTGTTAACCAAAGAGCGTTTTGTCTGGTTAGATCTTAATGGTATTTATGAACGCTATTACCGCACTGACGATCGGGCTAAAAAAAATCAATCTGGTAATATCACACTACTGGGGCGGGGTAAGCACATATGTAAAATTCGTGGATTTAGAATCGAAATCACAGGCGTGGAACATATATTACGTTCACACCCTCAAATAGAAGATGCCATTGTAACTATAGAACAAACATCTAATGAACCGCTGTTACACGCCTGTTATTTGAGTAAATCAGGCCCGCTATCCGACATTCAACTACGCGAGTTTATGAATTCAAAATTACCGTCTTATATGGTTCCAGAACGAATTACGCATGTTAACTCCTTACCGATGAATAAAAATGGTAAACGTGACCGGCTCAAGATGGCTCAGCTTATCGCTGATGGAAGACACAAGCAAAATGACTTTGAACATGATCCCGTACAAACAAAGGTTCTCTTAATCTGGGAAGAAATTACGGGTTACAAGAACCTTGATCCAGCAACTCTATTTTGGGAACAAGGTGTGAACTCCCTTCATCTAATCAAGTTAGCCTCTCTTGTCAGCAAAACACTTGGGATTCATGTTTCTCCTGCTGATGTTTTTTCAGCGGGTAGTGTCGAAAAATTAGCAATTCAATTAAGGAAAAATTGGCTGGAGAGAAAAGATGGAAAATGAGACTTTATACAAAGCGGTTAAGGATACATTGGATAACTTTTTACAACAGCATTTACTATGGCATTGTGAAAACAAATGGCACTGTAATGAATACGATCTAAGTATTCTTTCTGCTAATGATGCCAGTCGATGTGCAGATTTACTCTCTGAATTCTTAGATCTGTCGGTGAATACACAAATTATCCTTTCTTCTTCCTCACTAGATAATTTAATTGATAACTTAATCGACTATGCACCTGAATTGAGTAGCAGGACATATATACCCAGTACTCAAGGGCAAAAAGGATTATGGCTACTTGACCAGGTATTAATTCAACCTGAATGTTACAATGTCCCATTACTTGTAGAAATAGGGACACATTTAGATCATCATTTGCTGGAAAAAGCAATCACACAATTTGTAGAAATAACGCCTGTTTTACGTACGCGTTTTGCATTTAATCAAAAGCAGCTTTATCAAGTCATAGAACAGCCCGGTAATATTCAAATTGTCCATAAAACACTTACCGAGATCATTCATCCGGAAACCGTTATTCAACAGATGGCATCTAAACAATATGATTTGGCAAAATGGCCATTATTCGATATCTGCTTGATAACAGATGAATCAAAACAGAGTTGGCTGGTATGTTGCTTCCATCATATTATCGTCGATGCACCCTCAGTACGTATTATTGTAAAAAATATTCTCAAATATTATTGCCACTTACTTAGAAGTGAATTGTTTGGAGACAAAGAATATCATTATCTGAAAATCGGTGCCGGCTATCTGGAATTTACTCAATGGCAACAAGAACTATTAGCCAAACCTGAAACTTCCATGATGAAAGAATATTGGAAGCAGACACTTACTCCTTATCCTCCTATGATAGATCTTCCGACTGATTTTCCCAGAAAAGAGAACAAAGGAACTAAAGCAGATTATCTTCACTTGCAACTTAGCCATGATGAAGTACTGAAAATATCTCAGCAGGCACTCAACCTTGCAATGACGCCCTTTATGTATATGGCCATGTGTTGGCAGTTCTTACTGTATAATCTGTCTGGACAGAAAGATATCACTATCGGTATTCCTTTTACGCTGCGTGATAACACTGATTTTGAGGAAACAGTAGGATATTTGGTCAACACACTACCATTCCGGTCGTATTTAGATGCAGATATTACAGTGAATCAATTTGCAATGTCAGTGAGTGAGCGTTTTGTTCAGGCTCATTTAAACAAACAGTTACCTTTTGCTGACATGGTTGCTGATACGGGTCAAAACTTTGGATTGGCTAATCCTGTGTTTCAGACACTGCTTGTCATGATTGATACTACCAATGATGTATTCCGGGATTTTCCTTTTCCAGTAAAACTTTCCGAACAATATATTCAGGCAGCTAAATATGATTTAACTCTCTTTATTAAAACAGAAACATCCAATCAGTTAGTGATGGAATTTAATGCCGAACTATTTGAAGGCAACACGATACAATATTGGCTGGAGCTCTATAAGCAAATCACTTTATCTATAGGGAAATGGGGAGAAAAGACGCTAGGTGAAATTGAGATCCTGACACAAGAAGAACAATTTTACATCGCTAATCGTTCAAGTACGCCATTTTCTGATACGGGTAATCAATGTGTTATCAGGGAGATCGAAGCGTATGCGAAAAATCACCCGAATCATATTGCGTTAATGACACGCTACAGCCATTGGTCTTATGGGTGGTTAGATCATCGGGCCAATCAGTTGGCTGAATTTATCTATACAAATTACACCATTGGTGTCGGTTCGCGGGTCGGACTGTTGTTAAATCGAAATGAAGATTCTATCGTTGCTTTACTGGCCGTTTTAAAAACAGGTGCATCCTATGTTCCTATTGACCCTGGTTATCCTTCGGAACGTATTGAATATATGCTTCAAGATGCAGCGGTGGATTGTATCGTTACCACAAGTGAACTTGTTACAGTAACATCGGTATCTATCTCCAGAGTGATATTAGATGAAATAGTATTCGCACAGGATGTTAATTGGCAATCAGTACAACGTAAACCGGATGATGAGTTATATGTCATTTATACATCTGGCTCAACAGGTCAACCTAAGGGGGTACGCCTGCTGAATAAGACATTGTCTAATCTGCTGGAATGGCAAAAAGGGATTTCTGTCTGTAGTGAAGGTGATTGCACTCTGCATTACATGTCTCTGTCTTTTGATGTTTCCGTGCAGGAAATATTTGCTACGTTGTGCACCGGAGGAAAATTATATATTGCAGATGAAGAAGAGCGTAAGGATCTGCATTATCTGCAAAATGTCATTGAGTTAAATGGAATTCACCGCGCATATTTTCCCTATGTTGCGCTACAACATTTGGCTCAATTAACCGTCATGAATAAAGCTCAACTGCCGACGCTTAAAGAAGTCTATTCAACCGGTGAACAACTGGTTCTCACTTCTGACATTAAGCGTATGTTTAATGCTAACCGAAGACTGATTAACCTCTATGGCCCGTCAGAAAGTCATGTCTGTTCTGCTTATATCATGCCGACGAATGTATCTCTATGGGGGGATAGTGCATCAATCGGATATCCACTACCCGGATTTACCCTGCTCGCGCTTGATGAGCACAAGCGCATGGTTCCGGCAGGGATAACAGGCGAACTTTGGATTATCAGCGACTTTCTTTCTCCCGGTTATCACAACAAAGAGCATGAAACCCAAACGCGGTTTCTAACCGGAAGCTGGCCAGGTGTACTTAGCCAACATGCTTATAAATCGGGTGATCTGGTAAGGCTAAAATCTGATGATACATTCACGTACCTTGGACGTCTGGATAATCAGTTAAAAATTCGTGGATTCAGGATTGAACCATCAGAAATAGAAGCGGTACTCAATTCATTGGATGGTGTGAAAGTGTCTGCTGTTATTGGCAAAGAAGACACCGCAGGTAACAAAATGCTGGTGGCTTTCATAGTGGCAACCACAACTGCGACATTAGCGCGCGCCGGGCTATTAACTGAATTACGTACTCATCTGCCAGATTACATGATCCCAAATGAGTTTGTATTTTTATCTGATCTTCCAACGACTCCAAGTGGAAAAATTGATCGTAGGGCATTACATGATGTTGAGATAAATGGTATCGGGATAAACCAATTGTCAGATTTTGCAGCAGATAAGCTTGAAAATAGTAGTATCTCTGAGGAACGTCTGACTTCAATTGAACAAAAAGTAAAATCACTCTGGCAAAAAGTTCTGCCAAACCGGCAAATTAAAGCAGGAGATAACTTTTTCAATATCGGAGGACATTCGCTATTAGCAACACAATTGGTGTATTTATTGCGCAAACAATTTAATGCCGATTTTCCACTCAAGTTACTGTTCAGCACTCCTACTTTACGTGACATGGCCGCTTCTGTTGATATCTATCTGAATAATAATCAAAAAAACAATAACGAAATGCAGAATACATTCATTAATGACGCATCCATACAGCACGATTGGACTTCTGTTCAGCAACTAAGCCTATCGGAAAGTGATGGTGTATTACTCACCGGAGCAACGGGTTTTTTAGGTATCTATCTTCTTCGTTCGTTACTTCAGCAACTGGCTGGTAAAGTATTTTGTTTAGTCAGGGCAACAGATAGCAGTACAGGGTTAAACCGTATAATAAAAAATGCTCATCGTTATGGTATCGAAATTGATTTTTCCCGTGTTGAAATTGTGGTAGGGGAGATTGCTGAAACCAGATTTGGCTTAAATGAGGAAGAATATCAGTTATTGTCAGAGCAAGTAGCTAAAATCTATCATGCAGCCGCTCATATTAATTTTGTCCTCCCATACAGTTCTGTTAAAGGAACAAATGTAGATGGTACGGTAGAAATCATTAACTTCTGTTGTCACCACCAACACAAGAAACTTGAATACATTTCTACTATCGCTGTATTTTCATCAGACTATCCTAATCAACCCATTACAGAGGATTGTTTTCCTGATCACCCGGATTCACTATCTATTGGTTATACTCAAAGTAAATGGGTAGCTGAACAATATATACAACAAGCCAGAACTCAAGGTGTCGATATCAATGTTTACCGAATAGGGCGAATATCCGGTGACAGTGTCACTGGTGCATGTCAGGAAGATGACTTTCTGTGGCGTCAGATTAAAAGTTTTATCCAAATGGGAATTGCGCTATACCCAGAATTATTAAATACAGATCTATTGCCTGTTGATTTTGTCAGCCAAGTCATTGTGACATTATCAGTTTCCAATAAAATACCCGGTCATCATAACTTCCATTTATTTCATCCTAAAGGTACTGACTTTACCCCGGTGTATCTGGCACTGAAACACAAAGGGTATAACATCAAAACTGTTTCTCAGTCAGTTTGGTTGGAAAAACTCGAAAAAATGGTTGTTAATGGCGATGATGTAGCATTAGGTTCATTAGTTCATCTGTTTAAAGAACAAACTTTGACTATTGGTAACAATACCTATAACAACCAAATGACACATCAGATGATTAGAAATTGTGGATTTGATTTTCCGGATATCACTGTAAGAACTTTTACGAAATTGATTGCTTATTTTATGGACAAAAAATATGAACCGGAATATAAGTAACTGTGAAGCAATTTTCTTCCTTGATTTTTACTGTTTTCTAGCCGTATATATGCCATGTGGATTTCAAGTTGCATCCAAAGTTCAGGTTATATAAGAAGGTCATATGAAAACGGATAATCAGAATACTTATAATGCGGTAATAACCCCCTTCGAAGATGCATTGAGCAGACTCCAGTGTGTTCTTGTTGCAAGAAGAACCATTACAAATCCGGAAGGTGTTTCTTGGGCACAATATGATACCTTATATTTACTTCGACAATATCAACCCATAAGACCCAGTGTTATTGGCGAAAAACTTGGTTTTACCCGTTCAAAAACATCTAAAATCCTGCGAGCACTGAAAGATAAAGAACTCATTGAACAGGAAGCAGGGGAAAGCGATAAACGTGAATTGGTGACTAAATTAAGCCAGAAGGGATTAATGTTTTTACAGCGGGCAGAATCCAGCAGCCACAATATGGCTGATATTGTGGCTGCTAATATGTCTCAGGGCGAAATTGCTATATTTACAGAGCTGTGTAATCGTGCAGCCGATCTTTTATATGCGCAAACACCGACTTGAGATTAATCCAGCTAAACTAACCTAACGCGCATTTTTGTGCAGCGATTTCTCTATCCTTGCGATCTCTGATTCGAAAACCAAAAACCTGACTCGCAGATCCTCCAACGCTGTCGATTTTTCCTCTGGGGTTAGAAAAGAGTATTGAATGCTATTAAACACCGTTTTTTTGATATCTGCATATGATGGCTTATAGTCTATGGCAAAGGTTACAAATTCCTGAGTTAAGTCACTACGAAGCACCCCAGGGTCATCAGTTGATATCACGAAAGGAACGCCATGACGTTGATAAAGTTTTATCGGGTGGTTGTTTCCTTTCACTCCAAGGATAAAGCCATTACTTGTCAGGTTTATTTCGATAGGTATTTTCTTTTCTCTCAGTATGCGGAGTAATTCCAACGCATTCTCCTCCCTGGCGATAGCAACGCCGTGACCGATCCTATCAGCTCCTGCGATATCTACAGCATATTGAATATGATTTGCCAGCTCCTCTGGTGGAACCATTCCGTTAACCAGCTCCCCTGCATGCAGAGATAAATGGACATCAGGGAAAAGAATTTTTAAATACCGAAACATTAACATGTGCAACTTATAGTCACGCATTGAGATGTAATCATTTTCCGCCCCAACGATATTCACACCGACAATCTTTTTGCTGATATGTGCTGCTGAAAATGCCGAATATAAACTTGAGAATACAATAGCGCGTGGCTCATCACGATAAGCATAGGCTTGAATTCGAACACGAAATTTATCATCGTCCATGCCAGAAATCGCAGCTTCTCCAGTTTGGATGTAGTTAGATATACTTTTCGTAAAATTTGGGTCCTTAGCCATAAACTCTGCATAGGGAGCCAGCGCTGCGAAAACAACGTTTTCATCGGCATTTGGATCTAATGTATCAAGCACTTTCGCAAGATCTGGGTATTCAACAGAAGGTGCTTCTTGTAAGATAATTTCCAAATACTGAACATTTTCATATTTAGCCCGATCTTTTAATTTAGTAAATCCAGCCCTTAAATCTTGATTTGCTAACGAACTAAAATAATTAAAGGTGTCAAAAAAGTGCTGATCTGGGGCTTTCTGTATCTCATAATGGTTGTAGAAATCTTTGGTTGACCATACTGCCAATAATTTTCGGTAGAAGATATTATTTTCGATGATCTCATCCTTATTGAGACAAAATTGCTGGCTTTCCTCCGGGAGTTGATTTTTCTGACGTGTTTCTACCTGATAAATCTCTATTTTAAGTTTCGGCTCAGATCTATCATAAATGCAATATCCTTTATCCCCTAACCAATCAAGATAACTCTCTACAAACATTGCACCAGAGTAATGAAGATGAATATCTGCACCCTTAGGCATCATTCTCATTGCCATAGTCAGTTCTGCAATATTCGGATTATTAGTCTCAATCAGATTACTGAAGAAACGCGCAGTTGCTGCTTCATTTTTCTTATCTAAGTCTGTGTTTACTTCATCAGCATTCACTAAACAAGAAAATAACATCAATAAAATGGCCACAATAGGTAAAGCATTCATGAATTTTTTCCTGGTTTCGATGTTTGTTGAATGAATGACAGGTGTACCAAGAGAGAGGTAGTACTACCTATTTTGCTTTTTAATAAGGAAAATATTTCAATATCAACGCTACCCATAATGTCTTTGTCGGAAATTTACTCAACACCAAAATTTATCATTCTTAATTAAGAATTAAGTTGTTAAAAATAGATACCTACATTATCAGGTACATCAATACCATATTAACGTATATTGAGTCATTTTTTAGTGGCATGGGCTCAATGCCAAATATTTCGAAACCAAATTTTTTATATAAATTTATCGCTGATACATTTTCTTCAACAACAGCTAATGATACTTGTCTAATATTTCCTTCCAGAAGAACTATCAATTTTTCAATAAGTTTTTCTCCTATTTTCAAACCTCGACAGCCAGGTTTAACATAAAAACCCCAAATAGTTCCTTTATGTAAATTTTTATACTCAGTACCTCGTTGAAACCTGATCATGCCAACTAATTCACTATTTAAATAGGCACCTAACACCAGAGAATCAGTTAATATAGTGATAAATTCTTGTTCACTTTTGGTATGCTCTTCTTCATATGTTAAACCAAAAGCATCAGGATCAGAACGTAGAGCTTCGAATCTAAGCTTTTGATATTCTGAAACATCGCTTGCTGATAATACTCTGATAAGTGGTGAAAATCCCATACTGTTTCCTGGTTACATTCTAACTAAGAGATGTTATAAACAAATTTTGTCAAAATAGCATTAATATTTATGATTATGTGATTTATATATTGCTTTTCTTTCGAAAACCAAGGGAAAAATTCTGAATTCAAGCAGTAGACGACTGGTCTGTTATTAAAAAAGGAAATCTTATGTCTGACAATAGCATTCGCACTGATCTTTTTTTACCCACTAAACTAGGAGAAATTGAACTCGCTAATCGTATAGTTATGGCACCGTTAACACGCAGCCGTGTGAATAGGGAAGGGATTCCGAATGAACTCAACGTAACATATTACGTTCAGCGTGCCAGTGCAGGTCTGATTATTTCAGAAGCAACCAATATTTCCCTACAGGGACGCGGCTATGCGATGACTCCCGGTATCTGGACAGAAGAGCAGGTAGCTGCATGGAAAAAAGTCACCGATGCTGTTCACATTGCTGGTGGCAAAATGGTGATGCAATTGTGGCATGTCGGGCGTTGTTCTCATGTCGATTTGCAACCTAACGGAGAACCGCCGGTAGCACCGTCTGCCATTAAAGCCGGTGGTAATGTTTACACTGAGAATGGAATGCAGGAAGTTTCCATGCCACGCGCACTGGAAACCAATGAGATCCCCGGCATTATCGAGCAATACAAACATGCTGCTGAATACGCCAAACGGGCAGGATTCGACGGTGTAGAAATCCATTCAGCCAACAACTATCTGTTGGAACAATTCATACGTGATTCAACTAACCACCGTACTGATCAATATGGCGGTTCTATTGAAAACCGAGTTCGCTTGGTTCTGGAGGTTGTTGAAGCTGTCACCGGAGTTTGGGGTAGTGGTCGGGTTGCTATTCGGTTGTCCCCAGTGACAACTGAAGTAGGAAACACACCGCTTGATAGTGATGTAATGGCAACTTATGGCTATCTGATTAGACAACTCAACCCGTTCAAACTGGCTTATCTGCACTTTGTTGAAGGGACTACAAAAAAAGACCGTGTGATTCCTGAAAGCATTGATTTAGATAAATTAAGGTCATGGTTTGAAGGTGCTTACATCGGCAATAACGACTACAATCTGGAAATGGCTATTTCCCGCCGGGCGGAAGGAAAAGTTGACGCGGTTGCATTTGGTCGTCCGTTTATTTCCAACCCTGATTTGGTCGAACGTTTGCGTTATGACATTGAACTGACCAGTGTCAATCATGACGCCTATTATGGTAATGGAGCAAAAGGTTATACCGACTGGCCGAAAGCGAATTACTAATCTAATGCTGACAGGCGGCTTAATTGAGTTGTTTCAGTGTGGCCGCCATATTTTTTCTTCTCCTTCTTTATCATTCTTTTTGTAACTCAATTCTATAAATATCAAAAATAATTAACTTCGTGATTTTTTATAAAATAGTTCATTTCCGTGAAACTGTTTACCGTTGCAGGAAAATTATTTAGTTTACTCATGGTGAAAATAAACCTAAAAAACAAAGCTCATAATGATTATGAAATTTAATATTAAGATTAATTTATTATAACAAGGAGTATTTATCAATAGCATGAAAATATTGAAAATATTAATCTTATCTATTTCGACAATGATAGCATCAAACTCTCTGGCCAATGAGGTTAGAGCCAGAGATTACGGTATTCCTTTCTCTGGAACAACCGGGGAATATAATGCGATTACCGATGTGAATGGTGTAAAAATTGGCTATTCAACTATCATTGAGGGAAATGGAAAATTAGAAGTTGGCAAAGGCCCGGTAAGAACAGGTGTAACAGCGATATTACCCAGAGGAATAAATTTTAGCCCGGTATTTTCCGGTATATTCTCTTTAAATGGAAATGGAGAAATGACAGGCAGTCAATGGATTGAGGAAAGTGGTTTTCTGGAAACCCCGATATTAATAACCAATACGCATAGTGTCGGTGTTGTCAGAGACTCAACAATTAGCTGGATGATTGATAACAATCTAATATCACCATTAAAGGATGATTTATTTTGGATACTACCTGTGGTTACAGAAACATGGGATGGCATATTAAATGATATAAACGGTATGCATGTAAAAAAAGAACATGTATATCATGCGTTGAATAGTGCTAAATCAGGAATTATAAAAGAAGGTAATGTCGGTGGCGGAACCGGAATGAACCTCTTTCAATTTAAGGGAGGAACAGGTACTTCATCAAGAATTTTAGACAAAAAAGATGGAGGATATACTGTCGGGGTACTTATTCAGGGGAATTTTGGATTTAGAGATGATCTTATTATCTCAGGGGTTCCGATTGGTAAAGAAATTCAAGACATTACTCCAATATACCATGGAGATAAGAAAAAAATAAAAGATGCTGGATCTATAATAGCGGTGGTAGCTACAGATGCGCCATTGGCGCCTCACCAATTAGAAAAAATGGCTAAAAGGGTCTCTCTTGGACTTGCAAAGGTAGGTGGCATAGCCCGTAATACCAGTGGTGAAATATTTATTGCATTTTCCACTGCAAATAATGGTGCATTTTCCAGAGAGGAGATAAAAACAGTGGAAATATTGCCAAATGACAAACTGGACCCGTTATATGAAGCAACCATAAATGCAACGGAAGAAGCCATCATTAATGCGATGTTCGCAGCCAAAACAATGGTTGGTAGAAATGGTAATACTTCCTATTCTATTCCTAAAGACAGAGTTAAAGAAATATTAAAAAAATATAACCTACTCAGTAGGATCTGAAACAGATTAGCTCAAAATAAAGTTTAAAATTTCTACTTAAAAATAAACAAGTTACCAACTTTGATTAAAAAATTTAAATTTAAGTTGGTAACTCTCATGCTTTATTAGAGTCTGCTACTTTATAGACCTAAGAACTCAATATGCTGAATGAATCCATTACCAGATATATAATTATCTTCATGTAATGTTAACTCTAAAGTCCCTGCTTCTAAATCAACCTCAGTTGTTCGATATATAACCGGCCCGTAGTTTGAACCTGCTTTATAAGGTGTTAACACTCTTTCTTCAAAGAACTTGATGTTTTGATCAAAAATAAGACGAGATTGTTGCAGCTTCATTTTGACTTCATAATTAAAACTGAGCGAATCTGTCATATAAGCATAATACATGCGTAAACGATAGCGGCCTGCTGACTTGACCTGTAATGTGATTGTAGTCGGGCCATGATCATAACTTCTCGGTTCTGTTGCTGAGAGATAATTATAACCTCCGTTATCAGATGATCTACCACCATTGAGGAATACATCACCGAGGAAAATATTATTATAGTTATGGTCAATAAATAAATTATCTGTATCATTTGGATCTAAACAAACACGCGATGGCTTTCTTTGTGCACCAAAAGTTAAATGGGATTGTATATTAGTATAGTCACTTGTCCAATATATCATTGAACGTTTTGCCTGTGTTTGTGGCTCGTAAAGATCATCACCATTATAATTATTAATAGCAGCAATGAGGATATCATTAAACATAATATCCGCTTGCTCAGCCAGAGATTTACTGTATTTTTCAAGATTATCAGGTGAATATCCCCATTCAACACCATTAACTATAGTGTCTCTTAATGTAAAGAAATACAATAAGCAGGAAAGGGCACAAATACTTGATAATTGAGGAATACTTTGACTTTTAGCAGTGTTAATGCTGAGGATACATAAACGACGCATATTGGATATTGCGATCTCATTACGAACGACAATAAGCTGCCTTGCTTCATCTGTTGGATTTTTTTGATAAGCGGAGATGGCATCCTGTAAGCTTTCTGCATCTTTTCTTACAGCTTGATACTCTGACTCTAACCACTCACTGGTATATTTAATTAATGTATCCTGAATAATTCCAATAACATCAACTTCTTTAGGCTCTGTCAATTTTTTGTAAGTCAGTTTTAATAAAATACTTAATACGGTAGATACGACACCTAGTGGAGATGAGGAAGTTGACTGATTAAAATCTTTCGTTTTAATCATGTTTAATGCTTCTAAAGTCAAAATATGCAATTTAACATTACTGTCTTGTGTGTCTATAATATTTTCCAATTCCATTATCACTTTTACCTTATTGTGTTTGTAGAATACGTTATTATTTCTTAAATTATATTAGGTGATAACCTTATAGAATTAAATTTCAATTTTTATTATTTGCTTGATAAACAGAAATTATAATTTAATTTCTTAACTCCTACCTCTTATTTTTACCTTAAATTTTATAAGGATATTAGCTGAAAATTATTCGACATTGCATAATGACTATATGTTTTTATTGAGGACAGTACTTTCCATATAGATGTTCTTAATGGTTTCCTCTCGCTGTATACTAAATACATTTTATCTTCATTAGGCGTTCATGGAATTATTACTCTATTAGCAGGGAAAGATAACCGTGAATGTTATTTCATCAATCACTTGGCGCTCAGAACGGAAAATAATAAGGTAGTCTTTTTTTCAGACACGACAAGGGGGTTATCTATTTTATCTCTCTCCTTTAGAGCGCAGTAATGAAACAGGCTGGTCTGATCTTTTTCAGATATTAAAAGTAACAGATAGTGAGCAATTCTACAGTCAGTTAACTGAAGGACATAAGTACCTTTGCAACCAACAGAATAACAATAGTGCAAATTTCTGATGATTAATTGAAGTAATGTAATTAGAAAACAAAAAATTACAGTCATCTAAGTGATTACATAAGATGACTGTTTTCGCATTACTACCCTATATTCATAATCTAGGACGATGATTAATTACTGTTTTCAACAGCGCCCTTGCTTTGTAACTGATACCAGTTTTTAATATCTTTAGTAATTATTGCAGCATGATAATTTCCGTCATTATCTTTGAAAAAGTGATCTAACCCATCATAAGTCTTAAAAGAAACCTTTGGATTATCAATAGCTGCCATCACCTTTAGTATTCCAGCCGCATCAGTATTATTATCACTCATACACTGGATAACCAATAATGGTATTTTACTGGATTGGATCAATCTCTGATTATCAATGGATAATGATTCATACCACCAGTTTGCACCATGTCCACTGACTACCATGCCAGCGGGTAAGTTATTTTTCTTTGCTGCTTCCGCAAAAGTTCTAAAACTGTTAACTGCTTCATCGGACATTTCTGCCGGAGTCTCACGCCTGATGCTATGGATAACATCATCAATAAAAAAACGCCCACCACCATTAATCGAAATCGCAGCAGTAATAAAATCTGCATCAGACGCTATCATATTGGTAACAAGAGCGCCTTCACTTCCTCCAATAAGGACAATATGACGGTATTTGTTTTTTAATTGATTTAATACGGCAAGATAATCTTTAACGCGTTTTGATGGCGAATCATTCTGAATATATATCTGTGGACATGCCGAATCATTAACTTCAATCCCATTTTTTCCAATACTGCTATCAAGCCCTGCTTTTTCTACTAAGAGAATATCATTCTCAGGAAAAGTAGCACCAAAATTTTCTATCATTTTCCGGTTATTGATAACACTGTTACAATCAGAACCCTGAATCAGAACAAGAAGATTTTCAGAAGGTATGCTATTTCTTTTTATCAAATAATAAGTCATTTCTTTGCCATCATTTCCCCGTAAACTATATGTGGTCTCTTCAGCCATAGATTGCATAGACATTGAAGTTAAAACAAATACGATGTAAATAAGTATTTTTTTCATAATATCCTGACCATTCTAATATAAGATAAAGTGATGTGAGATAACCACAATACACAAATTAACGGATAAGGTAGCAATCATTTATAAATTGAGGAAAAAGAGATAAAGGTTCCATTTTTATTTGTGATGATAATAATCAACTCACTTTGTAGACAATAACTAATGTCACAACCGATTAAGGCTTGAACTATAGTTTTTAATAAAATCGATAAAGCAGCGCAAACGCGGAGAAAGTGTTTGGTTACGGTAATAAACTGCATTGATCGGTTGTTTTTGCTCGAAAGTGATATGAGGTAATATTTGTTTAAACTCTCCTGTTTCTCTCATCTCATGAGTCATGAAATCAGACAAACACACTATGCCCACACCTTTTTGAGCCAAGTTACACAAGATTTCACCGCTGCTTGCGGCGATTGTTGGCGTAATTTTAAAACCCTTTTTATCACCGTCGTACAGTGGCCACTCATTGAGATTTTCTGGTGCAGTAAATCCGAGTAAACAGTGTTGTTGTAATTCTTCAACCGTTTTAGGCTCTCCATAGCGCTGTAAATAGAGAGGACTTGCCAGAATACGTAACTGACTATGACCTAACAGTGTGGCATGCAGGGAAGAATCCGTTAGCGATCCAATACGAAAGGCAATGTCTGTATGCTTTTCCAGCAAGTCGGTCACACCTTCATAATTGGTCAGCTCCAGTGTTATTTGTGGATAGATTTCATGAAATTGAGCAACCAACGGCGTAACGACGTGGAGTAGAAAGGGGGTTGATGCATCCACCCGTAGAGTACCAGAAGGAATATTTTTGTGGCTTATTAACACTTCTTCCGCCTCTTGCGCAAGCTTCACCGCTTCACGCGCTTTTTGTAAAAATGCGGCACCTTCTTCGCTGAGTTTGATCCGTCGGGTAGTACGGTATAACAAGGTACTATCCATTTTCTCTTCAAGGCGTAACAAAGCCCGGCTGGTAGTGGAAATAGTAAGATCCAATCGTTCGGCAGCAGCAGTTATTGAACCGCTGTCTACCACAGCAATAAACACCTGCATTTCTTCCAGTGTAATTTTCATTTTTGCAATTTATTCAATTATTTTTCTCAGATTACTGATTGTTTTTGCAAAGATCAACTTTAGTGCCCTCTGTTAGCGAACAACTGAATTCGGGAAGATTAAATAAGGGCAGTAATATCATTTACATGCCCGCCTTATTTAGGCGGGTAGTTAATAACTATAATTACGGCGCTACATGATATCGGCAGGCTATTCCAATTCGATTTAACGCATTCATCATAATAGCTAACCACTTAATTGCAGCGACCTGTCTATCACTCCATAATTCTGCTGCTTTTTGATAAATATCATCTGGAATATGATCATTTTGTACTTCTGTTACCGCCTCGACTAACATCAGTGCTGCCCGTTCTTTTTCTGTGAAATATTCTGTTTCTTGCCAAGCCATAAGCAGGGCAATTTTATCAATAGATTCATTCTGCTGTAAGGCATTCCCGTCATTTCATTCAACGTCAAAATTATTAACCGCTTCTGAAAATATTCACCTTACGGATTTTCATTTGTTCAATTTTGATCAGTTAAGGCAGAAACAGCAGCAGCATGATTTTCAGATTAAAATAAGAAGATCAGGTATTGAGCATTATCACGGAAAACCATTCCCACATATTGTTTTACAATTAATTGATGATAATAGTGCGTTAATATCCGGTCACTATCATCAGGAAGAGCTTGGCTATCTGTTGGATTATATCAATGGTTTTTCTCAGCATTTGATTGATATTAAACCAGAAAAATTAAAGCAATTTTATATTGATGAAATCAAAGTGCGCTTGCATCGGTTAGAATCAGGGGCCATTTCAACCGGTATTCAACCTGACAAGTAATAGATTGGGTCTGAATACTATGGTAGGGTTGATGTGATTGTCTTTTGTGCTTTTCAATGGAGGTGTTTATGCTCCGTCCAGTTTTAGGATTGAATATTCCTTCTCAGTTTACAGCAGATATTAGCCTTTACATCAAAAACGCCAGAGCCAGGTGGATTAGGGATAATTCCCATATTCATTTTGTTGGCAGTGACATAAGAACCTTTCAATTACTTGATGCCGCGTTAGTTGAAATAGAATTATCTGAAACGGGACTGAGATTGCTTGATGATATAAAATTAATATTAGGAACTAAATTGGAAAAATTAGCGATTCATCTCAGTTCATCTTCGCTAGGTGTTATCCCACATAGGGCCAATGATGTTGGAAATGGCTTAGGAACAAGTTCTGACTTTCACTGTAACTTTAATGTAGCTGAAAATATTAAGGGAGAAGAACTTGAAACTACAAAATGGCATGCGTGCATAGTATTTCATGAATTAGTCCATGTTCTTCATAACTTAAAAGGCAAGCGTATGCATACCCTTTGGGCTGAAGAGGCAAAAACAGTTGGTCTGGGGTCATTTTCAAATGAAAGTATTTCAGAAAATGTATTCAGAAATGAGATTGGTGTCCCCCGCAGATCCAGCTACTCTTCTGGATCAGCTTTGATAAACGACGATGATACTGTGACATTAAATGGAGGAGGCTACAAAAGTGTATTTTGATTACCTGTTTATTAAATGTTTGACACTTAATTCTTTAGAAATGGAATCTGAAAAACAGTAGAAAGGCTTCTCTGCTGATAGATATTGATGCTATAAACAATAAGCCAGTATAGACTTACTGGTAACGGAGGTATCCTCAATGTTAATAATTATGGGCTGTAGGAATTTCAGTGAAATAAATTATGTTTATTTATTATCTATGATAGCGTTACCGAGCAAACAAAAAGCCTCTAACAATAAGAGGCTATCCAGAGGATTTTATATTTTCTTACCTTCATAGTAAGCAACATATCCTTTACCACAACGAGGAGCTACCGGTTTAACACTTTGTAAATAATACCTAACATTTCCATCAGTAAATACATTATCAAAAGCGTAATTAGGACGAACTTCATATAAAACAAATATTGTCCCATTTAGGCCAGTGTGGGTTCTTCCAGAACTATAACAATCGTTATAGTTAAAATCTGTATTTGCTGATGCAGTTCCCACAGTTAATAATATACCTGCGGCTAATGATCCACCTGTTAATAGTTTCTTAAACATAAAAAATTTCCTTTAATAATTAATGATTTAAATTTATTACTTTTAATATCATATTTGATAATATATACCAAATGTAAATCATCACTATATAGTTTTACAATCTCAAAATTCCTATGATTTTACACCTTCATATTTACCAACATAAACATTCATTCCACAGACGTATAATTTTTTGAAACCTTTTAAATGCCATTTGATTCCATTCTCGTTACGTACATCAAGAAAAACAATGCCATCTTTAACAAGATATTTAGTGTATATGCCATTGTTATATTCTATAGGAGAAGAATAGCAATTGTTCCAGGGGATATCTACGTTTGCTGATGCAGTTCCAATGCCTCCAGTTAAGGCAATACCTGTTGCTAATACGCCACCTACTAATAATTTCTTAAACATAAAAATTTCCTTTAATAATTTTAGAATTTATGTTCTAAATTTATCACTTATTAAATTATATATGATAATACATACTAAATATAAATCATCACAAGATGGTTTTACAATTTTAAAATTTAGAAATTTCTTATGTTTTTATCTTATATTGAAAATTAAGATGGCATTATTTTAAAGATCGTTAAAACCAGCTAATAATGGAAAATCGGGAATATCGTCGTTCATTATAATATCCAAAACCCCGTCGTTTTAAACGGGGTTTATCTGCATCATAACTTTATGATGATACTAATTTTTCTGAAAAATTAGTATTTTCTTCCTTGGTAATAAGCTTGATAAGCTTTCCTTCCGGTATTATATTTACACTCTCCATTTCCAATTTTTCCTTTAAAATACCATGTAATACCATACCTTTCAAAGGTGTTTGCGAAATTATTTGTAGGGTTAACAACATACATTTCATAAAGATTACCGGTAAGATGTTTTGGTACGTTTTCAACCTGACAATTATTTAGTGCCATTGCATTACTACTCAACAAAACACCCGCAGCCAATGCCCCAACTGTCAATAATTTCTTAAACATAAACATTCTCCTGTAATAGTTATAAAATTTGCAACTTAAATACATTAATGATCAAATTGTTTTTGATAATGCGCATTAAATCTAAAACATCATATGACGATGTTACAATTTTAAAATTTAGAAACTAGCTATATTTTTATATTCTGGATTAGAAATCTAATCCCTATTATCATAATTTATGATCAATAATGATTCTACTATTATTCACGCAAAGAAAATGATTTATTTATAATTGCAATGCAATGTACCATAACAACATTGATTTTAGGTGACTTGATTATTAACTCATTAACGATATCAAAAACCAAATATCTTAATAAAGATGGATGTAGACATTAAAGCGGGGAGATATTATAAAAATAATGGATACTTTAAATTTGCTTCATCCCACAATACCGATATCACCTGTTATCAATATGCAAGGACTAACCCGTGTTTATCAACATGGAGGGGAGGGCGAAGTATCGATTCTGAAAAATATCACTGCACAAATTTTTGCCGGTCAGAGTTGCGCTATTGTTGGCGCATCGGGTTCAGGCAAAAGCACATTACTGAATATTCTCGGTCTGCTGGATAAACCTACTTCGGGGGAATATTTTCTTTGCGGCGTTGATATGTCAACAGCCGATGCTGATCTTCGTGCCAGAATGCGTAATAAAGAAATTGGTTTTGTCTTTCAAAGTTTTCATTTGTTGGCCGGAATGACATCGACAGAAAATGTTGCTCTGCCGCTTCTTTACCGCGGTATTTCTGCCTCGCAGGCCCATAAAATTGCCAGAGAAAAACTGAACCTGGTAGGGCTTTCACACCGTGCCATGCATTATCCGGCAGATTTATCCGGCGGGCAACGTCAACGGGTGGCGCTCGCCAGAGCATTGGTCGGAGAACCTTCATTACTGCTGGCTGATGAACCGACCGGTAATTTGGATCAACAAACGGCAGAAGAAATTTTATTGCTGCTTTCTTCTCTTCACACAGAAAACGCGATGACGCTGGTTGTAATAACCCATGATGCTATGGTTGCAAACCATATGCAGCGCGAATTACGCATGATTGATGGTCAGTTGCATGAAACGAAAAGGATGACAACACATGCATGATAATCGTCAGTCCGGCAACTATGGCATGTCGGTATTAATGATGTGGAAAGAAGCCTGGCGTAACTTAATGGCAACAGGGAAAAGTTCTCTGCTTGCTTTATCGGGGATTGCTATTGGTTGTGCGTCTATTGTGGCATTTGTGAATACCGGACATAACGCCACACTGGCTGCGTTAAAGATGTTCAGTGGGCTGGATATCAATGTCATTACAACAAATTTTTACTCATATAATCATGGAATTGATAGTAACTCACTTAACATGGCCGATCTGACAACGGCTATTCCTGGTTTATCTTCAACAGCACCGTGGATCTATTCTCCTTCTTCTGGTCGATATAACGGGAAAACAGAAACATTTACCGTGATAGGTTCTTCTGCGGCACTGGAAGAAGTTATGCAATTGCGACTTCGTTATGGCCGATTCATCTCTGATTATGATCAGCACTCGCCTTATCTGGTCATTGGCAATGAAGTTGCGGTTACCCTTGGTGAAGGGGACCCATCCCGCATAATTGGCAAGCAGATTCAGCTTGGCAATTATTTATACACTGTCATTGGCATTTTCGATGTAAAAGGACAAAACCCTATCTTTCCTTTTTCTCTGGATTCGGTTGTGGTTGCTCCTATCAATGCCATGCGAAAAATCTCATCCAATATTGATCTGAACGGCATCATCGCCCGTACCATAACAAACGCAACCACAGAAACCGATGCAAAGGATTTATTGGCGTTGCTCAAACGAAAGTTTCCAGAGGTTAACATTGATGTTCGGGTTGCTCAGCAATTACTGAAAGGGCAGACAGAACAAAGTAAAACCTTTTCTTTTATGTTGATTGGGTTAGCCGGCATTTCGCTGCTCACTGGCGGCATTGCGATTTCGAATGTGATGCTGATGAACGTTTCGGCCCGGCGAAAAGAGATTGGGTTGCGAATGGCTTTAGGGGCAAGAACTCAAGATATCCGGCGTCTTTTTTTGTATGAAGCTGCGGCACTGACTTTTGCCGGCGCAATCCTAGGTGCGTTAGTCGGTGTCATCGTCGCCTTTCTTTTTGTTCTTTATTCTGGTTGGTCATTTTCTCTGGCTCCTTTATCTATTCCATTAGGAATAGGGAGTTCAATCGTAGCGGGGCTTATCTCCGGCTTTTATCCCGCGCATAAAGCCTCTCAAATGGAACCGGTACAGGCATTACGTGATGATTAAAAAATATTTCCTTTATAGCTCGTTGACTTTGTTTTTCTGTTTTCCTCAAACAGGAACCTTTGCATCTGAACAGGGACGATGGGTTTTATCAGAACCTGATTACAGTCTTAGCCGGGAAACTTCTGGAGAAGTGATCGGCTTGTCGTTGAGTGATGCGATATCGCTTGGTTTAAGGAATAACTATGCAATCCGCAGTATTTATCTGGATCGCATTGCGCAAAAATTTGATTTACGGGTGGCAGAGGATAGATTCACCCCCAAATTACAGCTAAGCGGACGTTACATTGCAGGTAAAAGTCAGGATTCAAGTTTCAGGAAAACTAACCTTTCTCCGAATGCCACATTGCTCACTCCTTTGGGAACGCGTTTCACACTTTCCTGGACGCGTGAGAACAATAACTCAAGGATAAACAAACTTCACAATGATGGCGCAAGTATTTCTGTGATACAGCCTCTTTTACGGGGAGCAGGAACCGATATTAATAATGCCCCAATCTTACTGGCAAAACTCCGGGAACAAACCAACCGATTGAATCTAAAAGCAACTATTTCCGATTCCATCACGCAAATTATTCTGGCATACCATGCGTTACTTCGTGCTCAGGAGCAACAGGCATTATCCATCGCTTCCCTTAAACGTATGCAGAGATTAGTGGAGACGAATAAAGAATTGATTGATGCCGGCAGAATGGCCCAGACAGATATCATACAGACGCAGGCTGATTTGGCCATGCAGGAACTATCGGCAAAAGAAGCTGAAAACAGTGTGCATACTGCCAAGCTGGCATTACTTAAGTTACTTGCCCTGAGCCTTAAAACCCCCATCCAGGCGACCGATACGCTGGAAGGCACTCACGTCAGTTTAAATGTTGAACAATCCATTAAAAAAGCGCAGGCTCAGCAGCCGGGTTATCTGATCCAGTTACTTTCCGCAAAAACGGCAGATATTCAATTATTACAGGCCAGAGATAACCAGCTCTGGGATTTATCATTGGTTGGAGGAACATCCCAGTATCGTTCATCCTCTTCTGAGGCCCGCAACTGGGAAAATTATGTGGGTATACAACTGGATATTCCAATCGGTGATATGACCCGGAAACAAGAGGAAGTTCAGGCCAGAGTAGAAGTCCAGAAGCAGGCGTTACATCTGGAAGAGGCCAAAATAAATCTGGAACAAAAAGTCATCAATGCCATCCGGGATACAGAATCACGCTGGCAGGAATATCAACTAGCAATAAAAGCCAGTTCACTTTCTCAAAAGAAACTCGAAATTGAACAGGAAAAATTACAGGCAGGGCGATCCAGTAACTTTCAGGTTCTGAGTTTTGAAACCGACTTGAGAAATGCCGAAAATGCACGCCTGAATACACTTATCCACTATCTCAATGCTCAGGCCGAACTGGATCAAATTCTTGGCACGACACTGGAAAGCTGGGAGATCGTTCTCAATGACTAAACGTTATCAATGGGCCATCGTTGGCGTACTTGTCATAGTAATTTGTTTTTTTGCCTTATTGTTCTCAGGGTATTTGTCCTCAAAAGAATCGTCAGATCAGGGATCAGTACAGTGGATTGAAGTAAAACACAACCTGATAGAAAAGCAATTAGGTCTGGTCGGCAAGCTGCAATCCGGGCGTCTCGAAACTATCCCTGCGCCATTTGATGCCATTATCAAACAAGTCTTGGTCAAAGAAGGGCAACAAGTGAAAGCTGGCCAGACATTAGTGATACTTGACACCCGCAAGCTGGATATTGAACTTCGGCAGGCGCAGGTTGAAATGATTAAAGCCTCATTTGCCGTTGAACAATTGCGTGATTGGGAAAACAGTCAGGAAGTCATCCGGGCCAGAAGAAATGTCGAAAATGCGAATCATATGGTGATGGAATTAAAAAATAATCTGGCAAAAACACAGGCGCTTTTTTCACGAGGTATCGTTCCACGAATGGAAGTAGAAAACCTTGAGCAGCAACTTCGTCGGCAACTCACGGAGCTCGCTTCTGTAAAGGATGATCTTGTATCAACCCGACAAAAAGGAAGCGCTAGCAATGTACGTGTTGCAGAGATGGAGCTGCAAAATGCAACCAGCCGCTATCAGGCGCTACAGGAACAATACACCCGTAAAGAAATCAAAGCGCCATTTTCCGGTGTCATACTCAGAGCAGCACAGGGAGAAAAGGGGAAGTTATTAACGATTCAGACCGGCGTGCGGGTTACCGATGGGATGCCTTTACTGGAAGTGATGGACACAACACAGTATCAGGTACTGGCAAAAGTTGAAGAAACTGATCTCGCCAAACTCAGAGAAGGGCAGGCAGTAAAAATTAGCGGAGAGGGGTTTTCCGATCACCCTTTGGATGGTGAAATTGAAACTATTGCCATGCAAAGTGTGAATAACGACAACCCCGGTTCGGCGATTTATTATGACGTTGTGATTAAAGTGACTTCACCCATGAAACAGGGTTACCCCATCAGACCCGGTATGAGTGCCAAAGTGAATATTATTACTTATCGCAATGAACGGGGCACTGTTGTGCCAGAAAAAGCATTAACTCACGATAGCAATGGACAAGTAACCGTAACCTGGCGTCCGAATTTAAAAAGCCCGGCTGTATCTCGTCGGGTAACTATCGGGGAAGCTATGCCGGAAGGTATGGAAGTTCATGGGCTGGAAGAGGGATTTATCGCGTTACCTCGTTGAAAATATTGATTTCAGATGTGGGCGAATAAACAGCTCCCGAAGGAGCTGAAATATAAAGCCACCAAGAGATAGCTTGAAAATTGAAGGGATATATTTTTATTCGCTTATCGCCAGATAATCGGTATAACCTTTCTCATTACCACCGAAAAATTCTTCTTTTATCGGCTGATTTAGTTCCAGCCCATTGGCAAGACGGTAGGGTAGATCGGGATTAGCAATAAAAGAGCGGCCAAACCCAATCAGATCTGCCCAACCTTTAGTCAGTGCTTCTTCAGCACGTTCCAGCGTGTATTTTCCAGAATATATCAGCGTACCGTGATAAAGCATGCGGAACGCTTCTTTGAAAGCGGCTGGCATAACAGGAGCGTCTTCCCAGTCAGCTTCCGCAATATGAATATAGGCTACTCCGATATCATTCAGCACACTCGCGGCAGCCAGATAAGTTGCTTCAGGGGTATCATCTTTTGAACCCATCAGAGTTGTGAGTGGTGCCAGGCGAACTCCTAGCTTATCTTTACCTATTGCAGCAGCTACTGACATAGCGACTTCTTTCAAAAAACGTAGCCGATTTTGCAGGGTTCCACCATACTCGTCATCCCGCAGGTTAGACTGGGAATCAATAAACTGATTAATCAGATAGCCATTCGCTGCATGAAGCTCTACGCCATCAAAACCTGCTGCAATAGCATTTTTTGCTGCTTGAATATAATCAGTTACGATATCTGGAATTTCATCAAGTGTCAGTGCTCGTGGCTGCGAATGTTGTACCATTTCACCGAAACCATGTTCAGGCCCACAACCCGCAATATCCACAAAAACTTTTACACCTTTTGCTTGAAGAGCAGAGGGAGAAACAGGCGCAGCGTTATTAGGTTGCAAAATTGTGTGTGAAACTCGTCCTACATGCCATAACTGGGCAAAAATTTTTCCACCTGCCTTATGCACTGCATCTGTTACTTTTTTCCATCCGATGACATGTTCAGGCTTATAAATACCCGGTGTCCAGGCATATCCTTGTCCCTGCTGACTGATTTGTGTTCCTTCACTGATAATAAGCCCGGCACTGGCTCGTTGTGCATAATATTTAGCCATTAAATCAGTGGCTATACCATCTATTCCTGCCCGCGAACGAGTCATCGGTGGCATTACAATACGATTAGATAACAATAAACCACTCAGAGAATAGCGTTCAAAAAGCATAATAAACCTCATCCTTCATTAGATTAGTTATCCCATTGAGAGGCAAGTCCTTCTGGATTAACGATACGTTCGTTACGATCAAGTGTGGCGATAGCGGTTAATTTGATTAATATGGGTTTTATTATCATGAGATAAGTCACTCTAAAAAAGAGCAATAAACGCAGAAGTCTTTTGCTGATCTTGCAAAGATGGCAAAAGCCATCTTCTGATATAGAACGAATAACTCAGTTTTTATCAAAGCGTGTTAATTTGTATGGATTTAACGCAGCTTGTTCTGTGTCATTTATTATTTCTTCCTGAGCCAGTCGGCATATCAGTGGTGCAAGTGTAATTGCTGCATGCATGCTGAGCATATATAAACCACGATAATCAGCAACTTTTCCGACGATGGGCATTTCATCTTTAGGAATTGGACGCATACCCACAGAAGCTTTTTCTAAACATAGACTATCACTGCCTGTAAAGGCTTTTTTTATGACAGGTAAAGCATTCATTGCGATACATGTAGCACTGTTTTCAGGACAGTCATTTAAATAATCTGCTGCAAGCAAAGTTGTTCCTGATATCGGACGTACTTCCATATCAGGAGAATGGTAGGGGATCATTTAGGAAGACAGGTAGCTTTATGATTATTTTAGAGTGGAAAAGGATAGTGAAGTAAGTGACCTGTTATTTAACATAATATACATTATGCGAACCTTCATTGTAACACCAATATAGTCATGTCACTTGCTATCCATTTAGAGCTGTCACAATGTCCCATTTTATCAGGGTCAGTGACTGACCAACCCCCATCTCATTTTCACAAAATTCATTTTTTCATTTCAATAAGGTAGTAGCTGCCATTTTCTGTGGAAAAATTCAAATTGTAGATATTTGTAATAGAGAATCCAGCTTGTTTTGCCATAAATTCAAATTCAGATTGGTACCTTTTCCGGCCTAACAGAAGAGTATCTATGTATAAATCAAATGACGCAGCATCATTGGGTCCTTTTATCATATCGATAACATATAAAATGGAATCCTCCCGCATTGCTTTATGGCAATTTTTGAGAATATCAATGGCTTTATTATCTGGCCAATCATCCAAAACATTTTTTATGCTATAAACATCATATCCCGATGGAATATCAGAAAAGAAATTGCCATTGATGAAAGTAACCCCTTCTGATTCTTTCCTTGTGAAATTATATTGATCCATGACGTAACATTGGATATGTGGATAATGCATTTTTATATTTTTTGAAAAAGATCCCTCCCCACCCCCGATATCGATAAATGAAGTAATGTTATTTAGAGGTATATGTTCAATAATATATTTATTTATCTTATCGGTCATTTTTGCCAATAATTCATCAAAAATTTTTTTAATATATTTATTATTTTCATGACTGAGGTAATCAAAAAATGGCTTATTATGAGTAAGTTCAAAAGCAGATTTTTCATTTGTTTTACTTAAGGATACACTGTATTGTGACCAAGCGTTCCAGAAGGCAGGGTCTAATTCGAACTTTATATATAATGTTTCAAAGCTGTTTGGATCACTGAGTGATGACCATTGTTCAGTAAGGTAAAATTTATCTTCTTTTTTTGTTAACACATTAAGTTTTTGCATATAATCCAATAATCTATGGAATCTATCTTGATAAACATGGCATAACTGAGAAATTTGTTCCACTGTTTTTCCATCTTGAGTACTTAAATATAATGGTGCTTTGCTGTCTACAAAAGCGAATAGTGCATTCGATTTACGATAGGCTGTAATCATTTCCAATGACATTATTATTCTCCTGATTCAGATTATTAAATCGATAGATTGATTTGCCTAATTTAGAAATCTGCCAGGTTTCAAGAAACATCTTTCGTTTTACTTCCCCTGGTTAATGCGCATACTCTAAAACCTCAAGTTAACTTGAAGTCAAGTCATATTTATCTAATTACATCTAATATTTTTATTAACTCTTTCCCTCAAATACTGAATTGGGATAAGGTGATAGATTCTTTTCCTTAATTCTATTTGGGAGAGATGTCCGGCCATGATAAAAACATCTTTGACCGGACAATATCGCCGTCAATAATCGCTTGCTATTCCTGCAATATCACTGACATTACACTGCCTCCGCTTCACAATCCATTGCCAATGCCATACTTAAGGTTTTAGCCAAAATGGTTTTATTTTTACTATCCTCCATCAGGCTAAAATGGTCGCCCGGTATAGATGTTAGCTGGAGCAAAGAATCAGGCACAATTTGCTTCCAGCCTAACGACGGTTCCGTACTCAAGGAGGGTAATGCAGCTTCCGTAACGAAAGGGAGTTGCGGATAAGATTCTCTTGCATAGAACTGGTGGAGTGTTATCGCCAAGGCTTGTGGTTCATATTTTTTGACCAGTTGCATATAATTTACCATCTGTTCCCAACGCCTTGCGATCAAGTCAGGACGCAGGTTCGGCGGGTAGAGTTCCAGTTCCTGCGCCGCGGCAATAAATTGCACCAAATTCAGTTTATCAATTCTCTGATGCAATACCGCAATTTCCTCTCTATGTTCCCTGCCCGATTGTTTTGCCAGTTCAACAAGAAACTGGAGTTTTGGTTGAATGACCTGATGCCTGAAACAGTGAGGGGCAGGCGTATCAATCAAACCCAGGAAATCGACGGTCTCACCGGCATTCAAAAGTTGTTGGGCAATGGCATAAGCCAGTACACCACCAGAAGAGTAACCGTAGATCCGGTATCGGCCTTCCGGTTGAACCGTCTTCATAAAGGCGATCATTTTGGTAGCCAATGCTTCAATAGTCGATATCTGTTCTTCATCAATGGACGGCCAAGGTAATGCATAAATCGGATAGTCTGATTGAATATGTTTAGCTAATCCAAAGATATAGGAGTAATCATCCATTCCACTGGGCACAAAGAATAACGGCGGTTCTGTTCCGGATGGCCGTACAGGTATCGCCCCGCTTTGCGGCTGAGACAGTGGATCTAATGTGATTTTTGATACCAGTTCAGCCAGTACAGGGAATTGGAATAGGTTATTCAGTGTACACATCAAACCACGACCTGCGGCAAGATTTATCATCCGCATAGCAAGCAGCGAGTGTCCACCCAACGCAAAGAAATTGTCATACCGGCTTATTTGCTCAACCTCCAGCAATTCACGCCAGATGGTTGCCAATGCAATCTCAACCTCCCCCTGTGGAGCTTCATAGGCTTGATGAGCAAAGGCATTTTGATCAGGCTCCGGCAGTGCCCGACGATCCAGCTTACCGTTAGGGGTCAGAGGAAATGCGTTCAGGCGTACAAAAGCCGCCGGCATCATATAATCAGGCAAAATAGCACTCAGATGTTCACGCAAACGGGCTACTAATCTGTTATCTTCTTCCGCCACAACATAAGCGATTAAACGTTTATCCTGCTTATTACCCAAAGTCAGTACGATAGCTTCACGCACTGCCGGGTACTCCACCAGCCGGGCTTCTATCTCACCCGGTTCAATACGGAATCCCCGGATTTTCACTTGCTGGTCGTTACGGCCAACAAATATCAGGTTACCATCCGGCAAGTAGCGGGCCAAATCGCCGGTGCGGTACATCCGTGCCCCCGGTGTCTGACTAAACGGGTCAGCCAGGAAGCATTCAGCGGTCAGATCAGGATGGTTAAGATAGCCACGCGCGACACCGTCACCACCAATATACAGCTCCCCTACCGCTCCCAGTGGAACCGGCTGACCACTGGCATCCAGAAGATAGACACAAGTGTTGGCTGTCGGACGTCCGATAGGAATTAATGTACCAATATAATCTGCCGGACAACGCCAAGTGGTGGCACATACCGTGATTTCCGTCGGGCCATAAGCATTGAACAGCGTAGCCCGGCCACGCAGTGCCTGGAGCAGCACCGCACTAGGAGCTTCCCCACCCAGTATCAATGTTGGTCTTCTGTTTATCGTCGGTAAATCCACACCATCCCTCAACAGAGCTGGTGTCAGGCAGGCATGAGTCACTGCCTGTTCTTGCAGATAATGCCAGAGGCGGCACGGATCTTGACGAACCGTGTCGGCAGGAATATCCAGGGTGGCACCACCACACAATGCCATCATGATTTCCAAGACGCTGGCATCGAAACCAAATGAAGCGAATTGCAACATCCGGCTATGAGAATGAATGTCAAATTGGCTGATTTTATCCCGGATAAGGTTGACCAACCCACGATGTTCAATCATCACCCCTTTCGGTATTCCGGTAGAACCAGAAGTATAAATCACATAGGCCAGATGCCGTGAAGTTAACGCAGGAACCTGCGGGTTGTTGTCCGATTGGTCAGGCAGGATATTCGGGTCAAGTACAGTTAATTTTGCCAGTGCTTCTTCACCCAATGCGGTACGCCCTGTATTATCCGCCAGTACTACCAACGGAGCGGCATCATTCAGCATATACGCCAGACGATCACTCGGATAGGCAGGATCCAGTGGTACGTAAGCGCCCCCCGCTTTCAGTACTGCCAATAGCGCCACTACCATCGCTGGCGAACGTGGCACACAAATCGCCACCCGCTGGTCCGATACTACCCCCAGAGAGATAAGCTGATGAGCTAACCGGTTAGCCTGAACATTCAGTTCTGCGTAGTTTAAGATGTGCTCCTGATGTATCACCGCTGTAGCATCTGGGGTTTTCTCCACCTGTTGCTCAAACAATTGATGGATACACACCTGTTCAGAATACGCTATTTCAGTCGCATTCCGCGTTTCCAGCAATAGTCTACGTTCCGCCGGTGACAAAATATCAATTTCCCTGATTGGTTGTTGTGGGTTAGCCACCATCATTTGCAATACGGTGTGCAAATACCCCACATACCGCTGGATTGTTTGTTGATCAAACAAGGCTGTTGCATAATTCAGAGTACCTACAATTCTGCCTTCTTCCTCAAACAGGTTAAGTTCAAGATCAAACTTGACCACATTAAAAACCTGATCAACTGGTAAGATTTCCAGCGCTGGCAATTTCCACTCTATTTTCTCATTGTTCTGCCAGGCAAACATTACCTGGAACAGCGGAGTATGCGCCAGTCTGCGCGGCGGTTGCACAATTTCCAACACCTGTTCAAATGGCAGATCCTGATTATCCTGTGCAGCTAACGTAGTTTGCCGAACACGTGCAAGTAATTCTGTCACATCCGGAGTGCCCGATAAGTCGATGCGTAAAGCCAATACATTGACAAAGAAACCTATCAGGGATTCAATTTCCTGACGACCACGTCCAGCACAAGGTGTACCGATAACCAGATCACTCTGACCTGACAGACGTGACAGAACCATAGCCCAAGCTGACAGAATAGTTATGAATAACGTCGTACCCTGCTGCTCACTCAGGCGCTTGAGGGATTTAGTCAACACTTCATCCAGATTGATGGGCAATGAACTCCCTATAAACGACTGCTGAGAAGGACGTGGACGATCGGTTGGTAAATCAAGCAGTATCGGTGTATCAGCCAACATGGTACGCCAGCAGTCAGATTGGGACTGTAAGCGTTCTATCGAAAGCCACTGACGCTGCCATGCAGCATAATCAGGATACTGAATCATCAACGGTGGTAGTGGATCAGGTTGACCTGTCAGAAAAGCCGTATAGAGTGCACTTAGCTCTGATTTCAGTATCCCTAAAGACCAACCATCAAAAATAATATGATGCAAGGTCAGCAGAAATACATAATCATCGTCTGCTAGCTGTATCAAACTGGAACGGATTAATGGCCCCTGAGTAAGATCAAACGATAGCCCAAACTCCTCCATACACAAACGCTTAAGTTGTCCATCCGCGTCAGGTACGCCTCGCAGATCATACTTCTTCATGGGCAAACCGGGTTCAGCCGGTAATAAAGCGACTTGGGGTTGACCATCAACCGTCACAAAGACAGAACGTAAAGCTTCGTGGCGAGCAAACAGAGCATTAAGCGCCCGCTGCCAGGCACTGATATCAAACTGACCACGCAAATGCTGTATTACAGGGATATGGTAAGTATCACTCACCCCTTCAAACTGCGCGAGGAACCACAGATGATGCTGGCTAAATGACAATGGCAAAGCACTATCGCGGGATACCGGTGTAATCTCAGGCAACCTGTCACTATTCTCATTACATTGTGTGTAGGTACGTTGTGTGTAGATCCTCTCCGCAAAAGCAGCCAGAGAGGGTGACATAAACAAGGTAACAAGCGGTAGTTCAACACCGAAAGCTGCCACACGGTTCATCACCCGTGCAGCCAACAACGAATGGCCCCCCAACGCGAAGAAATTATCATGTCGACTAATCTGTTCAACCCCTAACAACTCACGCCAGATAGCCGCTAACGCCGTTTCTATCTCTCCTTGCGGAGCTTCATGAACCTGACGGGCAAAGTCTTCCTCTCCCGGAGCTGGCAATGCCCGGCGATCCAACTTGCCGTTAGAGGTTAGCGGGAATGCGGTCAAACAGACGAAAGCCGCAGGCACCATATAATCAGGTAACAGAGCACTCAAATGCTCACGCAGGCTCACTGCCAATCCGTCATCCGGTTCTGCTAACACATAAGCGACCAAACGTTTATCTTGCCCATCACCCAGTGCTAATACCTGCGCTTCACGTACCGCAAAATGTTCTGTCAGCCGAGCTTCAATTTCCCCCGGTTCAATCCGAAAACCACGGATTTTAATTTGCTGGTCATTACGCCCCACAAATTCCAGATTACCATCCGGCAGATAGCGGGCCAAATCGCCGGTCCGATACATACGCGCAGCCGGTTTATCACTAAAAGGATCAGCCAGGAAGCGTTCAGCCGTGAGTTCAGGCCGATTAAGATAACCACAGGCAACACCGTCTCCACCAATATAAATCTCACCGATCGCCCCCAGTGGTACTGGCTGACCATAAGCGTTCAATAAATAGAGGCGTGTGTTAGCGATGGGTCGGCCAATGGGAAGTTTTGTCATATCTACCGGCAATTCAGTGATACGGTATGCCGTGGTAAACGTCGTTCCCTCACTCGGCCCATAGCCATTCAATAACTGCTGAGGCGGGCTATTACGCAGAACCTGAGCGATCACATGCGGATTAAGAATATCCCCTCCGACAATCAAGATATTGATCTGTGGGAGAACCGGAGACAACTCCGCTGCCAGTCGGTTAAACAATCCAACCGTCAGCCACAGGACAGTAATCCGGTGAACCTGTAAAACCTGTACAAATGCCTGGGGTGTCAATAAGGTTGCATGGTCGATGACCACCAGCGCGCCACCGTTAAGTAAAGGCGTCCAGACTTCGAAAGTACTCGCATCGAAAGCCGGATTAGCGGTAAAGGCAACCCGGTCATCCTGTCCGGTTTCAGCATAACCATTATTGATAACCAACCGAACCACCGCACGATGAGGCACTACCACGCCTTTGGGTGTACCGGTAGAGCCAGAGGTATACATGATATACGCCGATCCAGTGCTGGAAGCGGGTAAATCAAGATTGAGGCGATCTTCTTCCCTGATGGTGCTCATCTCACCAGAGAAACGAAATATCGGCACAGTCAGGAGGTCAGCCGGAATATCCGCCCACATATCGGTGAGCAGCAATTTGGCTGAACAATCTTTTATCAACCAGTTCTTCCGCTCGTCCGGTACACCAGGATCAATCGGGACATAAACAGCACCCGCCTTGAGAATAGCTAACTGAGCCACAACCAGCTCAATAGATCGCTCTAACAAGAGCGCAACATGTTCCCCCGGATAAACTCCTTGCTCAATTAATTGACGAGCCAGTCGATTAGCACAGATATTCAATTCCGCATAGCTAATGGATTGGTTTTCATATAGCAACGCTGTGGCATCCGGGGTATTCTCCACCTGTTGTTCAAACAGGTGATGAATGCACAGTTGGTCAGGATAAGTTGTTTCGGTCGCATTCCAGGTTTCCAGCAACAATGTGCGTTCAATTTCTGGCAGAATCTCCAACATCTGTACCGGCGTTTCCGGCGTTTGTTCAAGCGCTTCTGCCAAGCTCTCCAGAGCCTGTTGCATATAACTACATATTCTTTCTGGATCAAATGGTTGTACTACCTGAGCAGTCAGCCCCAAATTGGAACCACCATCCTCTACCGACAAGACAAACGGATAGTTGGTCCGCTCCTGTGCCCCAAGGAATTCAATTCCGCTGATGATCTCATCCGGCGTGACCGGCTGTGTATTATGTCGGTAATTCAACAGCGTATTAAACAGTGGTGTCCCACTGGCTACCCCACTGCAACGTTGAGCCAGCGCCAATGATGCATGTTCATGCGCTAATAATCCTGCCAATCGGGTATGAGCGGCCTGTACACTCTCTCGTACCGGAGTTTCATCTATATCCAATCGTAATGGCAGGGTATTAATAAACAGCCCCATGCCATTGTCGGCGCCTGCACCAGCCTGAATACGTCCGAACAACACTGTGCCAAATACCACTTGTTTCTGACCACTGGTACGCGACAATACCTGTGCCCAGGCCAAATGACACAGCGCCGCCACACTGACGCCCAAACGCCGAGCCTGATTACGCAGACGGTTATTCAGTGCAGGCGTCAGCATTCTGTGCGATTCCGTCACCTGCGAGCCGTCATGGTGTACTTCCGTTAATCCGAATGTCAGCGTCGGCTCATCCACCATCGCCAGCATATCGGTAAAGAAACGGGTATGTTCTTCCTGACTTATTCCCAGTTGAGCCTGAGCTACCAAAGTACGAAAAGGTACCGGAGCAGGCAGACCCTCTTCCCGTCCAGTAAGATAGGCCTGCACTTCGTGGTTCATCACTTCCAGCGTGGTATGGTCGCCAATCAGATGATGCAGCAATTGCAACAGGATCCAGCGTCCATCGGTTTCCTGTGCCACCGCAAAACGCAACAACGGTGCTTGACTAAGATCGATACGATACCGACGCGGGTCAAAACGTTGAGTCAACTGGTCACCGACAAGTCCGTCAATCGGGTTCAACACCAGTTCAGTGATTGATAAAGGTGCCCGACGGCAAACCACCTGCGCCGGAACGGACAATCCTTGCCAAACAAAAGCAGTACGCAGAATATCGTGGCGATCAACCACCTGTTGAACCGCGGCCAGATAACGATCCAGCAAACGCCGATCTGCAAAAGCCTGTTGCGTTATCAGCAAGTAGGGATCACCTTCATTCGCCAACAAATGGTGAAACAGAATGCCATCTTGTAGCGGTGACAGAGCATAGATATCCTGAATATTAGCCATTCCCCCCGGTATCTGATCAACAATACAGTCAATTTCAAGCTGAGTGAGGTCAATCAGCGGCAACATCTCCGGTGTTAACACAGACGTATCCGGTGTAATACCGTTATCAGGCACCTTGATCTCACAATGCTGAGACAAAGACTGAGCCAGTACATTTAATGTCGGATGCTGGAATAACGTTTGTACCGAAATGCCTAACCCCATACTCCGTAAACGCCCAATCATCCGTACTGCCAACAGCGAGTGGCCCCCCAGGGCAAAAAAGCTGTCGTGCCGGCTAATCCGCTCAATCTCCAGCAATTCACTCCAGATAGTAGCAAGCGCGTTCTCAATTTCCCCTTGCGGCGCTTCGTAAACCTGGCGGGCAAAAGCATGTTGATTGGGCGCCGGCAACGCTCTGCGATCCAATTTACCATTCGGTGTCAATGGGAATTCATCCAGACGTACAAAAGCTGCCGGAATCATATAATCCGGTAAAATATCACTCAGATATTCACGCAGACTGGCGGCCATCCCGTTATCCGTTTCTGCCACTATATTATTTGTCACTACATAGGCAACTAAGCGCTTATCCTGACCATCACCCGACGCCAGTACCAACGCTTCACTCACCGCCGGGTATTCAGTCAGGCGCGCCTCGATTTCCCCCAGTTCAACCCGAAAACCACGGATTTTAACTTGCTGGTCATTACGACCGGCAAACACCAGATTGCCATCCGGCAGGTAACGGGCTAAATCTCCGGTGCGATACATCCGGGCATCAGCGTCATCACTAAACGGATCTGTCAGGAAACGTTCAGCAGTGAGTTCAGGGCGATTGAGATAGCCACGGGCCACACCCACACCGCCAATATATAACTCACCTACCGCGCCCAGCGGTGCCGGCTGACCGTGTTTGTCCAACAGATAGACACGTTTGTTAGTTGCTGGTCTACCGATGGGAATTAATCCTCTTGTATAGTCTGACGGACAATTCCAGGTGGTGGCGCAAACGGTGATTTCCGTCGGGCCATAAGCATTGAACAGCGTGGCCTGACGGTTTAATGTCTGGATTAGCGCCGGACTGGGTGCTTCACCGCCCAGTATCACGGTCGGCTTTATCGCCAGCGCCGGTAAATCAGCCCCATCCCGCAGCAGGGCGGGTGTCAAACAAGCGTGCGTCACCGACTGCTCTTCAAGATACTGCCAGAGGCGGTGCGGGTCTTGCCGGATTGTTTCAGTCGGAATAATCAGCATAGCTCCACTGCTTAACGCCATCATGATTTCCCAGACGCTGGCATCAAAGCCAAATGAAGCAAACTGCAACATCCGGCTGGTAACACCAACATCAAACTGAGCAATGTGTTCCAGCGTTAAGTTAACCAGACTCTGATGTTCAATCATCACCCCTTTCGGTCTGCCGGTGGACCCGGAAGTGTAGATCACATACGCCAGATGCCGTGAGGTGAGATCAAAAAGTTGCGGGTTACTGTCCGGTTGATTTGGTAAGGAATTTGGATCGATTACAATCAGTGTCTTCAATGTTTCTTCACTCAGTGCCGCCCGTCCAATATTATCCGCCAGTACTATAGTTGGTGCAGCATCAGTGAGCAGATAAGCTAAACGTTCACACGGATAAGCCGGATCCAATGGCACATAAGCACCACCTGCTTTCAGCACCGCCAGTAATCCTACTATTCTCTCCAGTGATCGTGTCACACAAATAGCCACTGGTTGATCTGGTACTACACCTAATACAATCAATTGATGTGCTAATCGGTTGGCACGAGTATTCAATTCAGCATAGCTGAGCATCTGGTTTTCATACCTTACTGCTATCGCGTCCGGGATTCTCTCTACCTGTTGTTCAAACAACTGATGAATACAGACATGGTCAGGATATGGGGTTTCTGTGGCGTTCCAGGTTTCCAGCAACAACTGACGCTCTGCTGGTGCCAAGAGATTAATTTCCCCGATCGGCTGCTGAATATTAGCGACCATCGCTTGCAGTATTGTGTGCAAATATCCAACATGTCGTTCGATTGTCGATTGATCAAACAGAGCGGTTGAATAACCGAGATAACCGACAACCCTGTCCTCCTCTTCAAACAGATTAAGTTCAAGATCAAACTTAACGACATCAAAAGGTTGATCGATCTGTGAAATTGTCAGCCCCGGTAATCTCCATTCCACAATCTCGTTGCTCTGCCAGGCAAACATCACCTGAAACAATGGGGTATGCGACAGCCTACGCGGGGGTTGTACAATTTCTACCACTTGTTCAAAGGGTAAATCTTGATGCTCCTGGGCCGCCAGCGCGGTTTGCCGCACACGCGACAGCAACTCCGTCACATTAGGCTCACCCGATAAGTCGATACGCAACGCCAAAGTATTAACAAAGAAACCCATCAAGGATTCCACTTCCTGACGGCTGCGACCAGCACTGGGTGTACCGATGACCAAATCATCCTGACCGGACAAACGAGACAAGACTATTGACCAGGCTGATAGCAAGGTCATAAATAACGTGATCCCCTGTTGTTCACTCAGACGCTTAAGGGATGCCGTTAACTCTGTGTCCAGATTGATAGGCCACAGGTTCCCTGCAAACAATTGTTCGGGAGGTCGTGGTCGATCGGTTGGCAAATCCAGCAAGACTGGCGCGTCAGCCAACACCATTCGCCAATAATCAGATTGAACCTGAACCCTCTCAGCAGAAAGCCATTGACGCTGCCATGCCGCATAATCAGGGTATTGGATGACCAACGGCGGCAACGGATCAGGCTGTTGGTTTAGGCAGGCTGAATAAAGCGCACTCAGTTCTGATTTCAATATCCCTAAAGACCAGCCATCGGACACAATATGGTGTTGGGTCAACAGGAAGACATACTCATCGTCAGTCAGTTGTATCAGAACAGAACGAATTAAGGGACCGCAGGCAAGATTAAACGGCATTTTAGCTTCCTGCTCGCACAAATGCTTAAGTTGCTCATCCACCTCAGAAGCTTTACGCAGATCGTATTTTTTCATCGGAAGACCAAATTCCATCGGCAGGAGTTCAACCTGAGGCTGCTCGTTTACTGTGATAAAAACGGAACGTAATGCTTCATGACGGGCAAACAGGTGATTCAGTGCCTGCTGCCAGGCATGAATATCAAGCTGGCCTCGTAAACGCAGTGCCAACGGAATATGGTAGGTATCACTAATCCCCTCAAATTGCGCCAGAAACCACAGCCGCTGTTGCGCGAATGACAGGGGTAGCGCTGCGTCATGGGGTGTCGGTGTGATGGCGGGCAATACTCCACTCTGTTCATTTAAACGCTCATCAACCGCCTTAGCAAAAGCCAGCAAAGCAGGCGCTTTAAATAATGTGGTCAGCGGCAGTTCAGCACCGAAAGCCGCGACACGGTTCATCACTCTCATCGCCAACAACGAATGACCACCCAGAGCAAAGAAATTATCATACCGACTGATTTGCTCAACATCCAACAACTCACACCAGATAGCTGCCAAGGCAATTTCAGTTTCCCCTTGCGGCACTTCATAGACCTGACGGGCAAAGTTTTCCTCTCCCGGCACAGGCAATGCCCGACGATCCAGTTTACCATTCGGCGTCAACGGGAATTCATCTAAACGGACAAAAGCCGCTGGCACCATATAATCAGGCAAGATTGCGCTTAAGTGGGCACGCAGATCGTTGATTAATCTGTCATCTGCTTGCGCTACGATATAGGCGACCAGCCGTTTGTCCTGGCTGCCATCTAGTACCAGCACCGCAGCCTCACGTACCGCAGAATACTCCTTCAACCGAGTTTCAATTTCCCCCAGTTCAATCCGGAAACCACGGATTTTCACCTGCTGGTCGTTACGGCCCAGAAATTCCAGATTGCCGTCCGGCAGATAGCGGGCCAAATCGCCGGTCCGATACATGCGCGCAGCCGGTTGGTCACTAAAGGGATCAACCAGGAAGCGTTCAGCCGTGAGTTCAGGCCGATTAAGATAACCACAGGCAATGCCGTCTCCACCGATATAAATCTCACCAGTCGCCCCCAGTGGCACAGGTTGACCATAAGCGTTCAACAAATAGAGGCGTGTGTTAGAGATTGGCCGACCAATGGGAAGCTTTGTCGTCCCTACTGGCAACTCAGTGATACGGTATGTCGTGGTAAACGTCGTTCCCTCACTCGGCCCATAGCCATTCAATAACTGCTGAGGCGGGCTATTACGCAGGACCTGAGCGATCACATGCGGATTAAGAACATCCCCTCCGACAATCAAGATATTGATCTGTGGAAGAACCGGAGCCAACTCCGCTGCCAGTCGGTTAAACAATCCAACCGTCAGCCACAGGACAGTAATCCGATGGGTCTGTAAAACCTGTATAAACGCCTGAGGTGTCAACAAGGTAACGTGGTCAATGATCACTAGCGCGCCACCGTTGAGCAAAGGCGTCCAGACTTCGAAAGTACTCGCATCGAAAGCCGGATTAGCGGTAAAGGCAACCCGGTCATCCTGTCCAGTTTCAGCATAACCATTATTGATAACCAACCGAACTACCGCACGATGAGGTACTACCACGCCTTTGGGTGTGCCAGTCGAGCCAGAGGTATACATGATATACGCTGATCCAGTACTGGAAGCGGGTAAGTCAAGATTGAGGTAATCTTCTTCCCTGATGGTGCTCATCTCAGCAGAAAAACGCAATAACGGAACAGCCAGGAGACCAACCGGAATATCCGCCCACATATTGGTAAGTAGCAATTTAGCTGAACAATTTTTTATCAACCAATTCTTGCGTTCGTCCGGTACACCAGGATCAATCGGGACATAAGCAGCGCCCACCTTGAGAATAGCTAACTGAGCTACTACCAACTCAACGGAACGCTCTAACAAGATCGCAACATGCTCACCCGGATAAACTCCTTGCTCAATTAACTGACGGGCCAGCCGATTAGCACAGATATTCAGTTCCATATAACTGAGGATTTGCTCTCCCGCGATCAGTGCTGTAGCAACTGGCGTTTTCTCTACTTGTTGTTCAAACAACTGATGAATGCATAACTGTTCAGGATACGGTGTTTCTGTGGCATTCCAGGTTTCCAGCAATAATGTACGTTCCGCTTCGGGCAAAATGTTCAATGCCCGTACTGGTGTTTCTGGTGCCCGCTCCAGCGCTTCGACCAGACTTGCCAGCGCCTGTTGCATATAACCACATACTCGATCCGGCTCAAATGGCTGTACTACCTGCGCGGTCAGCCCCAGAGTAGCCCCACCGTCCTCTACCGACAGTACAAACGGATAGTTGGTTCGTTCTTGTTCCCCCAGGAATTCGATACCCGGTACAACCTTATGTGGGATCAGCGGCTGCTCATTATGCCGGTAGTTCAACAGGGCACTAAACAGTGACGTGCCGCCCGCTATCCCACTACAACGTTGAGCCAGCGCCAGTGAGGCATGTTCATAATCCAACAATCCTGCCAGTCGGGATTGTGCCAGTCGTACACTGTCATGTACTGACGTGTCATCCATATCCAGCCGCAACGGCAACGTATTGATAAACAGCCCCATGCCGCTATCGGCTCCTTCCCCCGCCGCCATGCGCCCAAACAATACCGTGCCAAACACCACTTTTTCCTGACCACTGGTTTGCGACAACACCTGCGCCCAGGCCAAATGACACAATGTTGCCACACTGACACCCAGGCGTTTTGCCTGTTGGCGAAGGCGGTTGTTTAACTCCGGTGGTAACATCCGGTGCGATTGTGTGACATGTGAACCATCACGATGCACCTCGGTTAGGCCAAACGGCAGCGTTGGTTCATCTACGTCAGCCAGCATGTCGGTAAAGAAGCGGGTATGTTCTGCCTGATTGACATTCAACCGGGCCTGCGCCACCAGATTGCGGAAAGGCACCGGTATTGGCAAGTTGTCATCCTGTCCGACAAGGCAGGCCTGCACTTCGCGGTGCATTACTTCCATTGTCGTATGGTCGCCAATCAGGTGATGCTGCAATTGCAGCACATGCCAACGGCCATCTGTTTCTTGTGCTCCTGTTTCTTGTGCGACTACAAAGCGCAATAACGGAGCCTGACTCAGATCAAAACGATACTGACGTGGGTCAAAACGGTGAGACAATTGCTCACCCACTGGCCCGTTAGCCGGATCCAGGGTCAGTTCAGTGACCGATAAAGGCACTTGACGCCAGACCACCTGCACCGGTGCAGATAATCCCTGCCAGATAAATGAGGTTCGCAGGATATCATGGCGATCAACCACCTGTTGCACTGCTGCCAGATAACGCTCCAGCAGTGCCCGGTCAGCAAAAATCATCGGATAGGCCAGCAGATAGGGGTCACTTTCCCTCGCCAACAGATGATGGAATAAAATACCGTCCTGCAATGGCGACAGAGCATAGATATCCTGAATATTGGTAATCCCGCCCGGCACCTGTTCAACAATAAGGTCAATCTCAGACTGAGTCAGATCAATCAGCGGCAACATTGCCGGTGTCAGCACAGTGCTCTCTGGGGTAATGACATTCAGCGGTACTACTACAATTTGATGTTGATCCAATGTCTGGGCCAGTTCTGACAATACTGGGCATTGAAACAGGTTACTGGCGGCCAGTGTCAATCCCATACTGTGCAGGCGTTCAATCATCCGTACGCCGAGCAAAGAGTGTCCACCTAACGCAAAGAAACTGTCATGTCGGCTAATACGTTCAATACCCAGTAATTCACTCCAAAGGGTCGCCAGAATCATCTCCATCTCTCCTAACGGCGCTTCATAAACCTGACGAGCGAAGGCGTCCGCCCCCGGTATCGGTAACGCCCGGCGATCCAATTTACCATTCGGTGTCAATGGAAATTCATCCAGACGCACAAAGGCCACCGGTACCATATAATCCGGCAACCGCGTACTCAGATGTTCACGCAGACGAACGGCCAGTCCTTCATTCTCTTGGGTCAGCACATAAGCAACCAGTTGTTTGTCAAGCCCCTCCCCTAACGCTAGCACCACAGCTTCACGTATCGTCGGATATTCCACCAGCCGAGCCTCAATTTCTCCCGGTTCAATCCGGAAACCACGGATTTTCACCTGCTGGTCATTACGGCCCAGGAATTCCAGATTGCCGTCCGGCAGATAGCGGGCCAAATCTCCGGTTCGGTACATACGTGCATTCGGTTTATCGCTAAATGGATCTGGGAGAAAGCGTTCAGCGGTCAGTTCAGGACGATTGAGATAACCGCAGGCCACTCCGTCACCCCCGATATAAATCTCACCGCTCATCCCCAACGGCACCGGCTGACCATCCGTATCCAACAAATAAATTCGGGTGTTGGCAATGGGGCGGCCAACAGGAATAGAAGTTGTACCCGATGTTAACGCCTGAATACAGTAAGTCGCGGTAAACGTGGTTCCCTCACTTGGACCGTAGGCATTCAATAACTTTTGTGGTGGATTTTTACGCAGGACTTGAGCAATAACATGTGGATCGAGGACATCTCCCCCGACCAGCAGCATTTTAAGTTGAGGCAGTACCGGGAATAGCTCCTCCACCAGTCGGTTAAACAGCCCGACACTCATCCACAAGACTGTAATGCGATGCACCTGTAACGCCTGAACAAAATCCCGCGGCGTCAGCAACGTGATATGATCAATAACCACCAGCGCAGCACCATTAAGCAACGGTGCCCAAACTTCAAAGGTGCTGGCATCGAAAGCCGGATTAGCGGCGAAAGCAATCCGGTCATTGGGTTCGATGTCAGCATAACCATTATTGATAACCAACCGGACGACAGCCCGATGAGGCACAATGACCCCTTTTGGTATACCAGTCGAACCAGAGGTGTACATGATATATGCTGGTCCGGTACTGGCTCCCAATAAATCAAGATTATGATGCTCTTCTTCCCGGATCGGTTCTGTCTCACAGGTAAGACGGAGCCGCGGAACAACTAATTCAGCCGGGATCTCCGCCTGCATATCAGTCAGCAGTAATTTGGCGGCACAATCGTTTATCAGCCAGTTTTTCCGTTCATCCGGTATGTTGGGATCAACAGGGACATAAACCGCACCAGCCTTAAGGATAGCTAACTGAGCCACCACCAATTCAATTGAGCGTTCTAACAGGATCGCTACATGGTCACCCAGGCAAATCCCCTGTTCAATCAATTGACAGGCCAGCCAGTTGGCTCGGACATTCAATTCCGCATAGCTCAGTGTTTGATCCCCGGCGATTAACGCTATGGCAGCCGGGGTTTTCTCTACCTGTTGTTCAAACAACTGATGAATACAGACATGGTCAGGATATGGGGTTTCTGTGGCGTTCCAGGTTTCCAGCAACAAGGTACGTTCAGCCTCAGATAACCCATTAAACTTTCCCGCAAATATGTCATCACTCATCTTTCCTGACGACACATTCACTAACCCCGCTTCAAGGGTATTTCCCATGTTGGTAATACTGTCTTTCATCTACTTACTACCTCAACGAATCTATTGGATATTTGAAAATTGTTATTCCCAGAAACCATCAAAAATGTTTTTCTTTTATTCTTAGGAGAAATAACAACGGGCACGCCAAGCATCGAAAGATGCTCAGGCAATATTTTTCTCAGGTGTTGGATGTCATATTCCGGTTAATAACCGAACAACAAAAAATTATGTGACAATCATTTTCCAGACAGCGGAATAAATGGTTAATTTGATGAACGGGAAGAAGATATTCCATTTTTTTCTTTTTTTTCCTTTTTTAGATAAGCGTCTTTGATCTAACGCAATTTTTTATTAATTGACGCTGAATTCCACAACTAAATAAAAATGGATATTGAATATATCTACTGGCATGAACGCTAAGTCCTTGCTGTATTTTTTCCATTTAGTATTAATTTCTAATTGAAATTATTTCAGATGAAATCTGGAGATGATAAATATTAATAGCATCTAACAATCAAGGAATAAGGTAATTCGAATAAAAATATCATTTATCATTATGTTGTAATAAGTTCATGTATACTTTCCCATATAAAAAATAAACTAACTTCACTACATATTATTTTATAATAATCAAATTTCACAACTAATGTAAATGTAAACATTAATTATATTTAATGCCAAAATGAAAATATTTCAAATAAACACTAATAATAGGAAAATATTATGAATGTGAAAATTCATTTAATTAAATACCTATGACAAAAAATATTAAAATAAAAAATAATATAACTAATTATTTGCTGTATATATCTCTTATTTCCATTAATGGCAAAATGAGTGACATGATCTAATTAGCCTTGATGATTGCTCTGGATGGGATGATTGAGAATTTGGCATTATTCCGACATCTCGTTTTGAATATGCTCAAACCAAGTGATTGGGGGCCAGACAAAGAAATAAGCTCAAAAAAGCAGGCTGGAGGGATAATTATCGTGCAAAAATAAGGGGTGGCTTAGGAACGACAAAATAAGATTTTCTTTCTAAGAAATCGAGGATTTATTGTTGAACAATCATGTCCATATCAAGACCCGGATGGTTTGGATTTAGAGAAAATTACTGAAACTCTTCAATAATCTTCCGGCTAATTAAAATGGCCGAAACGACTTGATGTCCGTTCCGACCTTGGCACTGCTATGCGACAGAGTCACCCGCTAGGTTTACATGCTTCCTGCCTAGCGGGTGACAGTGTAACTTGGTAATCACATTAATACAGATAAAATTACGTACAGATAAAAGTACATTTAGCAGCTCATTCTATTCCTCACTAAATCTATCCTTCACTAAATAAAGTGCCCCCAGTTCTTTTATGCTCTAAAGATCTTCCATAGGAAAATTTAATGAGTTTTCGAGACTTTTTTTGAGTTTTTCCGTTGGCACAAAGCGTAAAGACAAATCTCTTTTTAAACGATGAAAAATACGATCCTCTTGCTCAGTTTCACTTAGCATTCTTGATGTATTAACTAACATTTCAGCCCTTGGAATACGAATTTGTTCGTATCGACGCAAAGCAGAAATTGGGTCTGACTGCTGCCTGAATACATGCCCTAAAACAGCAGCGTCTTCGATAGCCATACCCGCACCTTGGCCAAGGCTTGTCAACATAGGATGAGCCGCATCTCCTAAAAGCGTAATTCTGCCTTTTCCCCAGAGGGGTGAGAAAGGCCTATCTTGTGCAGAGACAGAAATGATATTTTCGGCTGGAGTCTGTGAAATAATATCAGAAACAATAGACGGCCATCCTTCATAATATGTCAGGATGTCTTGATTATTACCTTGCCATTTGCGGGCCTGCTCAGTATGCATGTTTGCAGTTCCCCACCAGTATACTTCACCTCCATCTATATCAATCAAACCTATTCGTTTTCCTGCTCCCCAATAATGACCAACGTAACCAGGTGTTATCTGCGGATGTTGATAACGAGTAATAGCCAACCAACAGATATAATCGGCTGAACGAACCGGCTTATTTCCTTGGATATAGTCGCGAACAAAAGAGTAGATCCCATCAGCACCAATGAGCAAATCTCCATGTGCTTCTCTGCCATCAGCAAAACGGACAGAAATACCATCATCGCTCTCGGAAATTTCGGTGGCCTTAGCGCCGACATGGATAATATGTTTATCAAGTTGCTGTAGCAGAGCTTCCTGCAATGCTTTACGTGATATACAAACACTATCGAATCCATTAGAAGACGAGATTTCAGGTATTGGTAATTTGCGTATCAGACGATCTCGGACGTTCCTAATTTCAAAACACTTAATGGGAGCACCAAAGTGCTCCAATTTCAGATTAATACCGATAGAGGATAAAGCAGCAACAGCATTAGACATCACAGACAAACCCGAACCTGCTGTACGTAAAGTTGGAGCCTGTTCATAAACTTCAACAACACAGCCAATTCGCTGTAACACTATAGCAGCCGTTAACCCACCAATTCCTGCTCCAATGACAATCACTTTTAATTGACGATTCATACTTCCTCCGAAACCAATAAGGCTTGTTTTGTGGGTGAGAACGCCCCCATTTCTCGAAGGATTGTTTTTGCAACTTCCTCCACATAAGGCTCTTCCATAATTTCCAAATGATCACCTGACACATCAATAACATTGATACGGCCCGTTGTCTTACTCTCCCAGCCATTTTTAGGATCGCGATACTCACTTCTTACCGTATCATGCATAGAACGTAATACTTCAGGTAATGGACTCGTTGCATGTAATAACGTCATATTGATATCTGCCTTACAAGCGGCATAATCTGTAGCCGCTTTCCAATTGGTCTGATACACATCAAATAATCTTTGTACGACGGCCCGAGAACTGCCTTGTGGAATGACTCCTGTGGCAATTGCATGCTCTGTGATGTATTCGAATCGTTCCTGTAAAGAAGTGATATGCTCCGGTACAATCTGCTCAGGGAGAGTCGCTCCTTCATTAATCCATAATAATTCCCAGAAAAACCATCGCAACAGTGCTTCCTCATTCACTTTTTCCTGAGACTCCACGTTAAGAGCAACCGTATCTAAGACGAAAAGATTTGCGACTTCTTCTCCGTGCTCTTTCAACTGACGCGCCATCTCGAATGCGACAAATCCGCCATAAGACCAGCCACCGATTGAATATGGGCCATGTGGCTGGATTTGACGTATGGCCTCCAGATAATTTGTCGCTTGTTCTTGTATACTGGTCAATGGCTTAGATCCTGCGTCCACGCCGTAAGCCTGCAACGCATAGAAAGGCTGATCTTCGGGAAAATACTTCACTAACCGTAAGTAAGACAACACATTGCCCCCCATTGGGTGGACAAAAAACAATGGACGTTTATGACCCGCAGTACGCATGGGAACAAGAGGACTGAATTTTGGATAACCTCCTTTTTCCCTGACATGCACAGCTAATTGTGCGACAGTTGGGTTACTAATAAAAAGGGACAAAGGAATGCTGACACCGAAATGTTTATCTACCAAAACGACCATTCTCATGGCTGTCAATGACGTACCACCATTATCAAACAAATTTTGATGGATAGATAAACTGGGTATTTTCAATAAATCCGCAGCCAGATCACACAATACTTGTTCATAGTTGTCTCGAGGTGCAATATCTTCTACATCATTATGCCCATGGATGATCCGCATATTACGTAATGCCGTATCATCACGTTTTCCACCGGGAGTCTTAGGCAGTGATTCTAACCACTCTATTTGGGAAGGGAGCATGTGCTTAGGAAGCATGTCAGATAAATGCTGTTGTACCCGCACTGTAAATGCTTCGTTTTTATCTCCAACCAAGAATGCGACCAGAAAACCATCATTTTCACCGTGCTGTTGAACGACAACAGCAACGTCTTTTAGTACTGCATTAGCATCAGGTGTACTCAATACCGCTAATTCTATTTCCGCCAGCTCAACACGATAGCCACGAACTTTAACCTGAGTATCCTTGCGGCCTAAATAAAGAATATTGCCATCCTTAAGCTTCACACCCAGATCACCAGTACGATACAGTGGCTCATCACCGTCTTTGAGCATAATAAAGCGTTCTGCGGTTAGTTCTGGCTGACGGTAATAACCTAGCGCGACCGGTAAACCACGAGCGTAAATTTCACCTTGCTCACCAGATGCGACTTCTTCTAATTGACTGTTAAGGAGTACAACATCTGAATTGGTAATACTTTTACCAATAGGGGGAAGCGCAGGGAAGGACTGTGGAACTCCCTCCATCGTAAATGCAGTGATGACATGCGTTTCCGTTGGACCATATTGGTTCTCAAGAATACCGTTATTTATTTGACCAACAAACAGACGGATATCTTCTGTGACCCGAAGTTGTTCACCGGATGAAATAACCACTTTCAGGTTTTTTGGGTAAGTATCCAATGCGACTGCTGTTTCAGCCAATTGTTGCAGTGCAACGTAAGGCAAGTAAATTCTTTCTGTCTGGTATTTATTGATAATATGCAGTAACTGCAAAGGATCACGCCGTTCATCTTCACTAATCAGGTGTAATTCGCCGCCAGAAGTCAGTGTAGAGAAGATTTCCTGAAATGAAACATCAAAACTCAACGGTGCATACTGTAAGGTAGAACGAATATTCTTACCCGTATGCGTTTCATTCTGCCAGACAATCAAATTCGACAGGCTACGATGCGGCATTGTCACCCCTTTGGGTTTGCCCGTTGAACCTGAGGTAAACAGTAAATAAGCCGGCTGCTCAGGGACTATTTCTCTATACGGTATATGTTTATTTATATTACCGTTTGTCAACATGTCTGCCCTTATGGTCGGGACTGTCACCATGTTGAGTAATGTATCGGATTTATCATTAACAATTGCTAATACCGGCTGAGCCTGTTCCACCATTGCTTCAATACGCTGAGTTGGATAACTCAGATCTAATGGTAAGCAGATTCCGCCTGCTCTCATTACACCAATCAGTGATACAACAAGTGTCGGAGAACGTTCAAGAACAATAGCAACCGGTGTATTTTGAACAACTCCCTTAGAAATCAGTTCAGAAGCAATTTTACCGGATTCTGACCAGAGTTTTTCATAACTCCATTGCACACCATGATAACGAATCGCGATTGCATTAGGTTGCTCCCGTACGTTCTTCGCAATCATGTCCAACGTTGATATGAATTTTGAGGATGGTATTTCCTTTCTTCTTGGTGTGAGTGGCTGGCTTAGGGTTGCCGGCTGATCACCACTATTGACCATTCTGTTCAATATGGTCATATAAGTGTCCATATAAGTGTCAGCCTGCATTTGTGAGAAAACATTGCCGTCAAAATCACATCGTAAATAATGTTGGCCTGTGATGAAATCAGTCATGACATTGAACAGTATTTCAAAGTTAGTTTCTTCCCACGGATCAAACCCGATGAGGGATAAATCAGGGCCACCAAATATTTCCTTTAATATATGGAATCGAATGTAGTTAAACGCGGAACTTATTTTCGCACCTTCACCTGCTACTTGCTGGATAGCATTAAGTGGATATTTACGGTATGGAGCATGACGCTGTTCAGCACTAAATACAGAGTGGATACACTCTTTCCATGTTTTGTTCAATGCAGAGAAACGCACAGGGAGTGTATTAAGAAACAAGCCGAGCGTTTGCTCTGAATTCTGTGCATCCGGTCTTCCATGAGTGACTAATCCAGTCGCAATTTCATCCTGAGCAGTCACCTTGGCCACAGTTAAACAATGCGCAGCAAAGAATACTGATTTAATTGAAACATGCTCATGCTGTACTAAGATCTCCAGCTTTTTTTCCATTTCTTTTGGAATAATTGCCTTTTTTGAAAAAATTCGATTTTCTGGCAAACTTTCATACAATCGGTAGCTGGAAAATTGGGTTCGGGGAAGTCGATTAAACATGTTCTTCCAAAACACTTGATGTTCCTGATCTTGTAATGCATGAATTTCATCTTGTATATACAAAGCGGGTGATGGAATTACATCAGTTTCAGAAAAATATGTTCCCTCATTCAAGTAACGAAAAAAGAGTTCACGTATTAAATTGGCCACACTACCACCATCCAAAAGGGCATGATGGAAACTGAACACCATCTCTATAGTGTCTGCGGTTTTGAATAAGTTGATGTGATATAATGGCGCACGATCAAATTGGTAGTCTTGACGACTGTTTTGCTCCATGTGCTCTTTGATAATTTGTTCAGATTCAGCCAATGTCAATAAGCTGAGATCCTGAATCTCTATGGCATTATCAAGATCGATACTGTGATTGATGATTTGCAAAGGTTCGCTGAAATCGGCCAGGTTAAAGTGTGAACGAAGAACAGGATGACGTTGGATAGTCGCTGCTGCACTTTTGCGAAAGATTTCAGGTTCCCACTTTCCTTTCAGGGTATAGCGGAAAACATCTTTATAAGTGGCAAGGCTTTTACTCTGCTGGCTGTGATATATCAGGCCAAGTTGGAGTTGGGTGACAGGGAATGCATCCTCATATTGAGAAAGTGCTGCCCGCTCTTTTTCTTTGATCAGTGCGAAAGGAGATAATTCAACGGTTCTTTGAATTTCACGGTCAGAGTCAATTTGTTGGCTCAGCTCAGCTATCGTCAAATACTGTGATAATTCAGAAAGAGTGACATTTATTCCCGCCTTTTCAGCATCAGAACGCACTTTCAACATTAAGATTGAGTCACCACCTAATGTATAAAAATTATCCTGCACACTGAGTTGTTCAATCTTTAATACCCGTTTCCAAATCTCTGCTAGTTGATATTCTGTTTCTGTCTGAACATCATCATGGTGACTCAAAACTTCTGTTTCCGCCAATGCGCCAAGCGCCCCACGATCGACTTTACCATTTGGTGTAAGAGGAATATAAGGAACCTGGAAAAATTTCAGAGGAACCATGAAATCAGGTAGAAATCCCAGTAAGATTTTACGCAGTTTTTCAGAAGTAAAATTCGGGTTAATTGCTACATCATGATTAGTTATCATATAGTATGCGCAAAGATAAGTATCATCATTATTGTTCTTCTGTGGTAAAACTTCCGCCTGACTAATTCCCTGAATATGCTCAAGCGTGTTTTGTACCTCTCCCAACTCGATACGATTACCTCTGATTTTTACCTGATTATCAATTCTTCCCAAATATTCGATGCTACCGTCAGATAACCACCTTGCTAAATCCCCTGTACGATACCAGCGCTCACCTCCCTCCAAAATAAATTTTTCGTCAGTTAATTCTGGTCTATTGTGATAACCACGGGCCAATCCAACACCACTAATCTGCAACTCACCAGCGATACCGATTGATTGCCGAGTGCCATGCTGAGACATAATTCTCAGTGAAATGTTGTTGATTGGAAAACCAATAGGTACCCGCTTGATCACTTCATTATTTTCAGGAAGAAATTCAAAATACGATACATCGACGGTTGCCTCTGTTGGGCCATAGAGATTGATCAAAGCGGGTGCATTTAACCCAAAAGAGGAAAAAATATTACGGAACTGATTAACCCGTGTAGAAGGTAACGCTTCACCGCTGGTGAATACACGGCGCAGACTGGTTAATCTCTCTACTAACTCAGGTTCGGCTTCCAGAATATCTAAGAAAGGCTGGAGCATAGAAGGGACAAAATGCAATGTCGTCACATGATGTGTACTGATCGCTTTTATGATCTCTAAGGGGTCTTTGTGAGCACCCGGTGGTAATAAGTGAACAGATGCCCCAGAAATCGACCACCAAAATAATTCCCAAACAGATACGTCGAATGAAATCGGTGTTTTTTGTAGTATCACATCTGTGTTATCCAATGGATAACGTTCCTGCATCCATTCAATCCGGTTTACCACTGAATAATGATTAATCATCACGCCTTTCGGCTGACCGGTAGAGCCTGATGTATAAATCATATATGCCAGAGAATCCGCTGTAGATAAGTTGAGCTGCTTTACATTCTCCTGCGCTGAAATGTTACCTCCATCAATAATGATATAAGATGGAGCAATTAAAGACTGATTAATTTTGTCGGAGATGATGACCGTGACACCACTGTCCTTCAACATATAATCAATCCGCTCCTGCGGATAATTGGGATCTACGGGTAAGTAGGCAGCGCCTGCTTTTAATACCGCAAAGATAGCGGTTAACATATCTGTGCTGCGATCCATTAAGATGGCAACGATGTCTCCTTTCCTCACCCCCTCTTTCAGTAAAACCATCACCATATTATCGATCCGGGTCTGAAACTGAGTATAAGTAAGTGCAGGCTGACCACCAGAATTTGCGATAGCGACGGTTTCCCCGTGTAATGAAACCTGCTTATCAAATAACGTTGATAAAGTCTCTTGCTGCGAGAATTCTGTGATTGGCCCTTGCTCAAAAAGCGCCAATTGAGCCATTTCTTCTGCCGAAGAGAGGCTTACTTGTGAAACAGCTTGTGTGGGTGAGGCAATCAATTGTTTGGTAATACGCTCTAAGGAAGCTGTAAATGTTTCGAATGGATAATCATCATCGAAAACATCTGCCGCGCCGGTGATATCAACAGCGACTTCACTATTGCCCCCATAGGTATGTACGTGGATCGCGATAGCATCATTTTCATGGGCTGTTGCCGCCGCATAGATATCTTCGTTTTTATAGGTATCACGAGAAGTCGCTGTTATAGGTGAATGGTTATAAGATACAGTGACATCAAACCCTTGACGCTTTGTCGGTCCCATAGACTTAAGTAAACGCCCAAGAGGAATATGCTCAAACGTTTTTAGTTTTGTGATTTCTGTTTTAATACGAGCTGCCAACTCAATAAGGGTATCCTCTGCATTGACCTCAATAGCCAATGGCAGAGTATTAGCCCATTGACCTGCAATATTAAGTTGATTAATACGGCGGTTAAGCAACGGGATACCTATGGTTAGCTTGGTGTTATTATGTATTCGTGATAATAAAATAGTTACCGCAGACATAATAACTTGGTAGGGATTCACTCCTTGAGAAATAGATTTCTCAACATCAGCCTTAGCCAGTATATATCGATGCTGTATGAAACAAGATAAATGAGTTTTCTTTCTCCGATTAAAAAAAACGGGCTCGTGGCGTTGTGTAAGCAAAGCCAATTCTGTTATTTGTTGTTCTATTTCTGGTTTTGACAGAATTGTTTCTTGTTCAATGATTGCTGAGATATATTTCTCAGAATTGTGAGACAAACCTCTCGGATTAATTTCATTATTCTGATAGTAATCAGCAATTTTTTCTGCTAACTGGTTTATTCCCCAACCATCACAAACAATATGATGGGCACGAAGAAAAATAGCTATACCCCCATTTTTCAGATTTCGTAACAGGGCGATCTCAAGGAGTGATTTATCATCCAGATTAAAAACGCGCTCTGACCATTTTTTAAAGAGGACAGCAACATCTTCACCTTCTGCATCAATGACCTCTGCTTGATTATCGGTAATATTTTGTATCTGCTGACTTAACACACCCTCTTGTTCAATAATGCGCAATCGGCATGTCACATCATGACTAAGAACTTTATTAACTGAATAAAAAAGTTTTTCAAAGTTAATATTTTCTTTTAATATTCTTGCGATGGATATTGTGAATTGACTACTTTCTGGATTACGTTGAGATTCATAGCAAATTTCTTTTTGATACTGAGTAAGAGGTACAACTGGTAATGTGTTCATAGCTACTGACGTTCTAATTTAGAAAGCTATATTTTATTAATTACATTCTCCTCGGCACAATGCCTATTAGTTTATATTGCATTATATTTTCTCTTAAGGGTTTAATAAAACTCGGTTGATAGTGTGTGTATCGTGCAGAAATCGATCCATCAATCGCCTGCTGCTGTAATTCCATTACGGTATGCAATTTTAGTTATTACTTTATTACTCGATCCAGAGCTATAATTAACAGCTCTGGATCTTAATAAGATGTATTCTCTATTCAATAAAAGTACTTTCAATAAAAATACTATTCACTGTTCAACAAGGCCAATTCATCCGCCTATTTTCCAGAGCGCCACTTAACCATCCTGCATCACTATCAACAGGTAATGTTTCCTCTATATTTTTAAGTGCTTCAATACGCTGAGTATTACCATTCTTCATCCATCTCAGTGTCGCGACTAACCGGAATTATTCGAGATAACTCTCCACGCTGGTTATACGTACGGCAATTATGGTGTCCATCATTTACATCAATCGTGACCTTCTCTATTATCGGCTAATGGAAGACAGCCACTCAAAACGAAACCATATCTGCCGGATTAAATATACTTCTCGCTCCCAGAGCACCTTTAATCAATGGAATAACCATCGGAGAAAAGTAGGAACCCAACGGGATACTCAAGTGGTCAATGCGGGTAAGCATGGTAAAATCGTGGTTGCGTCCGGTGAGATCATCGCTGATGGCTTTGCCAATGCGCACCGTCTGCGCCACTCCATGACCACTCCAACCATGCACCATATACACTGGGACGCTGTCACCACTTTTGCGGGCATCGGTAGCACCATTCAGGGTCAGATCGCTGATCCCGCCCCAGGAGTATTCCAGTTCGGGATTTTCCAGATACGGGAACACGGTCTTGATACGATCTAATAAATAATTGTTCACATCACGCGGAGACCAAGAGTTCCCAGTGCCCTGTCCACCGAAGAGCAGACGGTTGTCGCGCACTGCTCGATAATAATCTATCTGTAACTGTGTATCGTAGACTGGCAGATCTGACGGGAGCAACTTTTTGATATCCATTGATAAAGGTGGAGTTACCGCTATATAGGTGAAAAAAGGCACTGTAGTGGAAGGACCGGAGATAAACTCACTGCTGGAACCATGTACTCCCAGTACCACCGCTTTACTTGCCCTGATAGCTCCCCGCTCAGTTTCTATAACCGTACGGTTGGCATCTTGCCTGATTTTCATCACTTTCGTACCGTCATAAACTCGTCCCCCCAGTCTGGCAAAGCCATAAATCAGGCCTCGCAGCAGCGCCAGAGGCTGAACCTGTCCACCAATGCTGTCGATATTGGCACCATGATAGATACCCGAACGCACATACTCTTCCTGCAATTCATGTGGCCCAACAATCTTTACCGTCGTATCTCCCAACTGACACCGGGCATCGGCATTAGCCACCAATGGTCCCATATGACCTGAATGTATCGCTGCTGTAATATGACCGTATTTGCGATCGCATTCAAAACCGTAACGCTCGCAGAGTTCATCCACAAGATCCATTGCTTCAACTGATGCAAAACGCCATAAACGTTTGGCTTCATTGAGTGAGAACTTCTCCAGTATAGTTTCCGCTCCCCAACGGGCTATACCGGGTGTCATCTGTCCCCCATTACGGCCAGAAGCGCCTGAACCGATGCTATCCTTTTCGACCAGAATCACATCCACCCCCGCTTCTGCAAGATGCAGCGCTGTGGAAGCCCCTAGCAACCCGCCACCAATGACTACAACTTCACAACTCTGATCTTTAGAAAAGCCACCAAAAGCTGGCCAATCAGCCAGAGCAGCCTCATAGTAGTTGGCTGGCATGGCCTTGGCCGCTACATCTCTGTGCCAGTTCCAGATACGCGGATCCAACCCCAACCGGCTGGTTCTATGCTGTGCATCCTGCAACAGCGTCGGCCGGAATCGGTCAATATGAACGGACGGATCGTCGACCGCAGTTAAGATCTGGGCGAGCAGAGATGTTGTGGGAAGTATAGATGAAAGTACTCCCCCCCCTGCGAGCGTCGCGACAGTAGAGATAAAATTTCTTCTATTCATTGTCATTTCAGCACCCCTTTAGTGATCCGGAATCACCCGTTAGCCAGAACCGGGATATTTTCTTGTGAGTGAATTCGGTTCTCTGAACTTTATTTATTACGGTCCGCCTGCCCTTTTAGAGCCGCGAGAGCCAGTAGGATAACAGTACCGACAAACGGGATAAGATGTAACAGTAACCACCGAGCGCTACAGTTAATATCGTGCAGACGGCGGGCATTTACCGCCAGTGCTGGCAAAAATGTGAGCAACAGATAGATAGCGCTGAACCACCCTATATAAATTTCGGGATTGGCAACAGCAAACAGCCTTTCCAGGAAAGAAATGATGAGAACAGCCAAGCTCTGGAACAAAATAAAATACCAAAATTCCTTACGCCGGGCTCGCCCACTGAAACAAGCATAATTCTTTAAGACATTTAAATACCAGTGCATGATTGTCCTCTCCTGTGACCAGCAAGTTCCCCCTGCTACCACGCGCATTTTGGATTTGGGGGAAAACACTGACTCACTCAGCATTACTCTTAATCTGTTAACGAAGCATGACTTAGTTAAACCCTCACTTTCCCTCTTTACAATTCAGATCGAGCAGCACAGATTTCAGAATGTTGAGCGCTTCGTCAAAAACATCATCTTGTATGGTCAGCGGTGGAAGGAAGCGGATCACGTTGCCGTGTACACCGCATGTCAACAAAATCAGACCACGTTCCAGTGCCTTCTGACGCACCGCGTTGGTAAAAGCAGCGTCGGGTTCCTGACTGTCTTCACAGTTAAACTCCACCGCAATCATCAGCCCAAGCCCACGCACGTCAGCTATCTGTGGGACACTCGACCGCAGTTCATGCAGATATTGTTTCAACCGCTCTCCCAGTTGCGTCGCACGTGTTGCCAGTTTCTCTTCTTCGATCACATCCAACACCGCATGGCCAGCCGCAATCGCCACTGGATTACCTCCATAGGTTCCCCCCAGACCGCCCGGTACTATAGCGTCCATGAGCTCTGCCCGTCCCGTTACAGCCGCCAGCGGCAATCCCCCCGCCAGTCCTTTTGCCATCGTGGTCAGATCAGCCGCAACCTCATGATATTCCATGGCAAACAGTTTTCCCGTACGTGCGAATCCAGTCTGGATCTCATCGGCAATGAGTACAATACCGTAACGATCGGCAATTTCGCGTAGGGATTTGAGTAATTCGGAAGGTGCAGAGTAGAAACCGCCCTCTCCCTGTATCGGTTCGATGATGATGGCTGCAATGCGCATGGGATCAATATCGGTTTTGAAGAGATTTTCCAGCGCGTTCAGCGTCTGTTCCACGCTGATACCGTGCTGCTCTACCGGAAACGGAACACGGTAAACATCGCTAACCAGCGGGCCGAACCCCATTTTGTACGGCACAACTTTGCCGGTTAATGACATACCAAGGAAGGTACGTCCATGAAAAGCACCGCTGAAAGCCACCACACCACTCCGCCCGGTAGCCGCTCGCGCGATCTTCACAGCATTTTCGACTGCCTCAGCCCCAGTAGTAACAAAGACGGTTTTCTTCACAAAATTACCTGGCACCAGACGGTTCAGTCGTTCGGCTAGTGCTACATAATTTTCGTAAGGCACAACCTGATGACAGGTATGGGTAAACTGTTCCAACTGCTCTCTGGCTGCGGCAATAACGCGCGGATGACAATGACCAGTATTCACCACGGCGATACCAGCGGCAAAATCAATATAGCGTTGTCCCTGAACATCCCAGATTTCGGCATTTTTCGCGCGTTCAGCATAAACTTGTGTGGTTACGCCAACGCCTTTGGCGATAGCCGCGCTGCGCCTTTTAGCTAACATAGATTCAGTCATAAGAAAAAATCCTGATTAATCAGAAGAATGGACTTCAGCAGACAGCACCTTGTGTGATTCAGTGTGTGGTGACGGCAAGATCACCAGACGCAATGAAGGCACTTCACCTTCGGCCGATCGGTTAATATCTTGGCTCTTCAATAATGAACCTGAACGCACTCCCGGCACAGTCGAAGTCACAACACGTGCATCATCATTAATAATCAATGCTGGCTTACCGATAGCGCCCAAAATCGGCAGAAGTAACCGATCCAACGTCGACACCAGCATATCCACTGCTGCAACACCGACAAACTCCTCACCAATAAGCACTGGATGAGCTATCGTAATCGTGTAGGCACCATTGCAGACATAATCCACATAAGGGCCGTCAATGATAGGTAGATGGCGACTGGCTGGCTGACGAAACCATTCAAATAATCGGAAATCCAAACGCTTACGCTGTTCCTGATTGTGCTCCAATTGTGCATATTGAATGATATTCCCTTCCTGACGCCACCACTCCAGCGTCCAGTACCCTTTCTCTTCCCCAATCGCTTCTGTTACCGTATAGCTGGCAAATCCCGCCCCATTACACCAAGTGTTGTTATGCAATACTTCGTGGATATGTTTTTGTAATGCCCCGCGCTGCTCCTGCGCCAATCGGATACCTTTCGTATGATATAACGGCAATTCCAATAAAATACGCGCTGTCTTATCCGCTAAAGCTGCGGTGGCCTGCTGCGCTGCGACCAAGATATCGTTCAGGATGTTCTTGGCTCGCTCTATGTGTATGTCGTTGTACATATGCCTCCCTCTTTCCTGGGATGAATGCAGCCGCGTTACTCGCGATCAGATCTCTACAGTAATGACGCATCAGTATCCATACGAAATTTGCATTCAAGCAGGTGGTCGGTAATTCGGGTAATCATCTCCTGTGCCAGTCGGTAACAAGCGAGGTCATCCCCCTTATACAGAGCCGCCAAGAGTGTACGCCAGGCGGCAGCAACTTCGTTGTGAATGGCAGCCTCTCGGTACAGAAGCTCCATCAAAGGGGCCCATTCGGCTTGAATCTCCAGTTCCTGATTAGCAAGCCTGGCTGACTGTGCCTGAGATGCCAGAGTTAGCAGACAGCGCATATCTGTCTGTATACGGGCATCAGGTTGTATCGCGGCCGCAAAACTGTCGATTAGTTGCTCAAGTTTTCTCAGTTCACCCGTCGTTGAACGTTGGGCCGCAAGCCTCGCACTGTGGCCAATCACAGCACAGTGAAACTCACTGAAATCCGCCAGTTCACCCGAAGCTATCAGCCGCAACGGGTGATATTTCCGCATTATCTCAACGGAAACCTGGCACACAAAACTACCACCATGACGTCCGCGCCGTGTCTCAATCAACTGCCTGGCACGCAGTGTGTTCAGGGCGTCACGAACGGTGACCGGTGATACACCTAACAACCGCGACAGCTCGTTTTCATTAGGTAGCTGTTCATCGGTTTGTAATATACCGGAGATGATCGCGTTACTTAAACGTTCCACAACCTGTTCGGTCCGGGTCGCCTGATCAAGTGGTGCATAGACGATGGAATATGCTGTCATTCTCTAATTCCTGATCGTAATAACACGGGATTTCAGCATGTCTGCAAACAACGCTAAAAAATACCGTGGGGATGCAACGCTTGGGCATCTTCTGGTACTGGGGTGATCGCATCCCAAAGTTCAGCCACCTGGCCGTTCTCAATACGCCATAGCTCAAAGTAACTGTGACGTGCTCCAGCAATACTTCCCTCCGAATGAGTCAGAACAAACTGCCCGTCAGCGACTGTACGGTGGATTTTTGCATAATGCAGGCCCTTTCCTTCCTCTCTGAGTTGCTTAAGAAACGCAATGACCGCAGCCGTACCATCGGGAATATCGGGGCTGTGCTGGCGAAACTTCTCACCATTGGAGTAGTTACCAAACTCATCATAGTGTCCTTCGATCAGGGTTCGCGTGAAAAAGTTAACCACCAGTTCACGGTTTTTCTCCCTGTCATGGCTATAGCCCGTTTCAGTCGGGCCATCTAACTGAGTTCGGCCACTGGCGTTGGGTGCGGACTGCGGTACTAAGCCATCCCAATGCTCCACAATTAAACCATTGGCAACCCGGTACAGATCAAAACCGACCAACGGCTGATCGTCTAATCCCGTAAAACGCCCGTGGATAGCAACCAGATCACCGTCCTGTAGTACACGATAGGTTTCATGGTGTAGTTCAGGATGTGCCTGGACCAGCTCCCGCAATCCGGCAAGACCATCTTTGACCAACGGCGAATGCTCAATGAAATTTGGCGCAAAATAACGCTCAAGCGCCTCCACATCACGGTTAGTAAACAACTCGTGTTGCGCGTGCGACACCAGGTCGCGTGGAGATCTAGTTTGATTCATTGTGGGTGTCCTGTATCAGTCGTTGGAACTCATCACGTGTTTAATACGCGTATATTCATCGAAACCATAAGCTGACAGATCTTTACCGTATCCAGAGTTTTTAAAGCCACCGTGCGGAGCCTCTGCCGTAAGAGGAATATGGGTGTTAATCCAGACCGTTCCAAAATCAAGTTCACGAGACAAGCGCAACGCACGACCATGGTCGCGGGTCCAAACACTGGAGGCTAGCCCATATTTGACATCGTTAGCTTTCTCTATGGCATCTTGTTCCGTTAAAAACTTCTGCACAGTGATAACAGGACCAAAAATCTCGGTCTGAATCATTTCATCGTGCTGCTCCAAACCAGTAATCACCGTAGGTTCAAAGTAATATCCCGAACGATCAGCCTGACAGCCTCCTGTTTCGATACGGGCATGTGCGGGCAGACGTGCAATGAACCCTTTGACCTGTTCTAACTGACGAATATTATTAAGCGGCCCATACAATGCCTCTTTATCTTCTGGATCACCAAAACGGATGGCCTTAGATGCTGCTACCAGTTTAGTAATGAAGATATCGTAAACAGATTCATGTACCAGCACACGTGAAGCTGCCGTACAATCTTGACCAGCGTTGAAGTACCCCGCAGTAGCAATGATTTCCACCGCTTTGTCTATATTCGCATCGGCAAAAACAACCACTGGTGCTTTACCTCCCAGCTCCAGATGTGCTCTGGTGAGATTAGCCGCCGCCGAAGAGGCAACCTGCAAACCTGCACGTACAGAACCCGTGATGGAAACCATAGCCGCCGTTTTGTGTGAAACTACCAAGGCACCCGCGCTGGCATTACCCAACACCACGTTGAAAGTACCTGTCGGGAAGAGCGGAGCGGACAATTCAGCCAGCAACAGAGTGCTCTCCGGTGTGGTATCGCTCGGTTTAAGTACCACAGCATTACCTGCTGCCAGAGCAGGTGCTATCTTCCACACCGCCATCATCAACGGATAGTTCCACGGGGTAACCTGCCCCACTACGCCCAGCGGTTCACGCCGGATACTGGTGGTCATACCAGAAAGATATTCAGCAGTAGCCTTACCCTCCAAAAAACGAGCTGCACCAGCGAAGAAACGGATATGATCCACCGACGTCGCAACTTCCTCGGAAGCAATCAGGTGCTTGAGCTGCCCTGTATTGCGGCTTTGCACCTCAATCAAACGTTCAGCGTTTTTTTCTACTATATCAGCCAGCGCTAGCAACGCCTGCTGACGTTCCGAAGGTGTGCAGCGTCCCCATATTTTAAATGCTGCTTTGGCCGATGCATAAGCATCATCAACATCTGCTGCACTTGCGTTAGGAGAACGCGCATAAGATTTACCAGTGACCGGACTTACCAAATCAAAATATTCGGAACCTTTAGATTCAATATACTGACCATTAATAAAATGCCTGAGAGTTGGTATCGGCATTGCTACCTCCTGGTGGATTGAAGATAAGATATAACCTATGATTTAATATATTTAATGGTTGTATTATCGTCAAATTTGTAGCAAAAATGTAAAATCAAGATAATTTAGATACATACATGCAACTTTCAGCATTTCCATCAGAAAAAATATGCAAATCTGTGAGTAAGATCGAGAATTTCATATCACCAATAAAAAACAGGCAGATTGTTATAATGCAGGCGATGTTCTCGCCTGCCATGCTTGGTTATAATTTTGATCTCCCAAAATTATTCTTCTATAACTTCTTCATTTAGCCTGTTTCGGAGTATTTTCAAAACACGGTTCATGGTATGGATATCTTCCAATGATATTCCTTCTGCCAGTTGATTCATCCATGGTGCTTCCAGCGCCATGGCATGACTGAAAGCCTTGCGACCGTTTTCCGTCAATACGACCAGATACGGGTTGGTAAGTCTTGCAATACTGATGACTATGACAGGAGGTTCTGGATTTTCGTTAAGTAAGAACAGGAAAGGTCGCCTAATCGACGAAAAGAAAAAACGTATGCCGGTCATTGGTATCAACGGGCTACTGGTCATGATCCCAGCAGCCATATTTCTGAACATAAGGGCCTCTGAAAGGATGTTTGACATCTGGTTCTACACAAGTTCAGGCTCTGGAGCTAGCAATAGGCTTTGTGCAATTAACCCTGATGAGCAGAAATTTCCAGGCAGGCTTACGACTGACAGGACGTTTACGAGTAAAAATTTCCCGTTGAAAACATGGTCAGTCGCGGTTTTTTGTTCATGTTGCATGTGACTTTCTAGACCTCGACTGACAAGTATGTGTACATTGAACCCATGTTGATTAAGATCTAAAGAGTCATACCTAAACCTTGATAATAGCCAGCATCTCTTCAGTTTCCTCATCCATGCCAACCTCAACGAAACCAAAACTGGCATAAAGATTTTTCGCAACGAGATTATTCGGATCATAACTAATTGCTATTGCTTCTAACTGATTTGTGCGCCTGATTTCATCAAGCGCCAACAATAGTGCTTTACGTCCAATACCCTTGTTTTGATGGTTTTTATCCACCATAAACCGCCAAATCGTTATTCTTTGGTCAGCATCGGGGACCCACATGAAAAAACCAACGGGCTTCCCACCCAGACAAATTGCACGCGTTTGGTATGAAGAGTGAAATTTGGATTGAACAAGGGACCACACATTTTCCGCAATATAGCCAAGTTGGTCATCAGTGACTGATAGGCCGCAGATAGCTTCAAAATTGTTCTTGTTTACGTCAGTTAAGGTAATCAACTACACTGCTCCAATATAGGATTATAAGAAGGAACTATCCAAAATTTTTCTGTATTAATTTTAGTCTGTTTTTTTGAGCATTAACCCAAATAAAGGGTTATCAATAACAGGGATAACTGCAATATCGAATTTGTCTGGTTCCGGCAAAAAATCAATATCCATTAATGCAGCAAATTGTGATGTTGCCAAATGGGCTTCTTCGATATCATCGGCGTATATCACCATCCCAAACTCATTTTCATTCAGCGTCACAAATCGACGGTTACGCGTGTTAAACAGTACATAACCAACCACATCAGGATCTCTTTCAATGAGTCCTAATGTATCGAGCTCTTTCTGAAGTTTTTTTAGTTGCTTCTTTTTCATTGTAAATTTCCATTAGTTATCACTAGCCATTCTGTTACGGGTCAAAACTTAGCCGTTTCAGATTATTTTATTATCTGGAAGTTTCCCCGCAATCCGATTAAATTGCCAAATGGTTCTTCTAATTGGCACATTCCTAAACCGTTTTCGATCATCATCGGGCCTCGATATAATTTCGCGCCTATTGTCTGAAAATGCTGAATTGCTGTTTTAAGACAAGGGACTGACCAATACATAACAGTGCCATTTTTTCCTGAATAAACTTTATCATCAGCCTGCACTATCTCCAGAATAAAATCTTTTATTTTTAATAGAGTAAAATCAAATTCTTCCAGATAGATACATTCTATTCCTGGGAATGCGCGTTTATACCATTCAAGGCCTAAGTTAACATCAGGTACAGGAATTAAAAGTGTGGCTGGTTTCATCATAATTACCCTTGTTATAGTAACCTGTCAATTCTATCGTCCCGAAAGAACTTATCAAATTCTTTCTTGACTAAAGATAAAGGACTTTCTCTAATTAATAGTTAAATGAAAAAATCAGTTAACCAGCTACAAAAAGAGGGCAACTATGATTGTTTTTGTGACAGGGGCAACCGCTGGTTTTGGTGAAGCGATTACACGAAAATTCATTAAACATGGCTCTGTGGTCATTGCTACAGGACGCCGTAAAGAGCGCCTGGATAGATTAAAAGAAGAATTAGGTGAAAATGTTTATCCTATTCAGCTAGATGTAAGAAATCGAGATGCAATTGAGCAAGCTATACAGGAATTACCTGATCACTTACGTAATATTGATGTTCTTGTGAATAATGCTGGTCTTGCATTAGGGTTGGAACCAGCACATCAGGCTAACCCTGATGACTGGGAAACTATGATTGATACCAATACTAAAGGATTGGTGAACATGACCCGAAGTCTATTGCCTAAGATGGTAGAGATCAATCACGGTCATATTATTAACATTGGTTCAATAGCAGCAAGTTGGCCATATGCGGGTGGTAACGTATACGGGGCGACAAAAGCATTTGTGAAACAGTTTAGTTTAGGGCTTCGCGCTGATTTGCTAGGGAAAAATATTCGGGTAACGGATATCGAACCAGGGTTGGTTGGAGGAACAGAGTTTTCTCAGGTTCGCTTTAAAGGTGATAATGAAAAAGTGAGCAAAACTTATGAAGGTGCTGATGCCCTGACCGCTGATGATGTTGCAGAAGCTGTATTTTGGGTTGCGAATTTACCTGCCCGTGTCAATATCAATACATTAGAAATGATGCCGGTTTGCCAAACATTTGCAGGAATGAATGTACACAGGAATTAATATTCCATCTTTTGATGAATCATTAGTGTTACAAGTGTTATTTTATACTAGAGATAACGCAGGTTTTTAATACTAATGTATTTTATTTCGGGTATCACTCAATGAATACTTTATGAAAGAGGTTGAAACATGAATATTCATCGTTTTTTAATAGCCAAGATTATTCCTATATTTTCCCTCCTTTTGCCACTATTTTGGCAGACGCCTGTTTTTTCCAATCCTTGTACATCAAGTAATTGCATCACTATTAATGGTGGTGGTGAAAACTCAATGACTAAAGAAGATGCCCGACAGAGCAAGGAGGAATGGAATGATCAACGGTCCCTACGCAATAAGGTTAATAAACGTAGGGAAAAAGATTTTGATAAACATGAAATTGATGTTGACAATCGTGATACTTGTTTGAAAAATTCTAACTTGAATGCTTATTGGGAACCGAACACAAAACGCTGTCTGGATATCAATACAGGTCGCCCTATTGACCCCGAATAAGTCACACCTACATCAATAAGATAAGGAGGTAAAGGTGAAAAAACTCTTGTTAACCGGGGCTATATTTATTGCTGCTTTTGTATCTTCTGTTTCACAAGCTTCGCAAGATCCACAAAACCGAAACTCACAAAATGTGAGTTCGAAAAATCAAAATATAGTGACGTGCGAAAGTCTGAAAGAGCAAATTGCACAAAAAATCATCAATAATGGTATTAAAGAAACAGATTTCAACCTTGAAGTTGTTGCGAGTGATCAGATGGATTACGGCAGTGGGAAAGTTGTTGGAAGCTGTAATCGTGGTAAACAAAAAATTATTTATACCCGATTCACTCACTCCGCTGACGAGAAAAAGTCCGGTAACTGACACAATTAAAAAAACAAAAAAGGGAGTTAACATACACTCCCTTTTTTGTTTCCATTTTTTCTCAATTATCAAATGCCGATATAACTGGAATATCCAGATAATGAGACAAATCCCGTTCTTCTGGCCTAAAAAGATAGGGAATTTCACCTAGTTGAGGCGCTGGTATGTGACAACGTAACTTATCTAATACTATTGCGTAATGTGCTAATCCAGGATTAATACGATTGGGTATCCAACCAATCAGTGGTAGCCCGTCATTAATAATCGATTGGGTAGTCAGAATGGCATGGTTGACACATCCGGCCTGGATCCCAACGACTAAAATAACAGGCAGTTTTTCCTTCACTACCCAATCAGAATAGAACGCATTATCTTGTGATAATGCACGCCAGCCACCTTTTCCATCAACAATTACGCGGTCTGCTTTATGACTCAATTTGTTAAGACAGTTTGTCATTTGAACAAAATCAATTTGATTTTCTTCCCTTGCAAGAAGTTCATATCCTACTGCGGTTGTCCCTTCACGATTAAAAACTTGCAGTAATGCGCGGGTAACAACTGTTTTACCGATGTTGGTATCCGTGCCTGTAACAAATAAGCGCGTTAACATAAATTCATTTCCGTGGTAACAGATAAACTGGCTACTCTTTAAAACGTCTGTTTATAAAGTTTATAGCGAGCAGACTTGAAGTGTAGGGGATGTATTTAAGATAGGGATTGCGTTAGCTCAATGTTTTGTCAAATGTGTTCTATCCTTGCATGATTTCAAGCAGCAACTGGCCACTGTATAGTGATTGCTTAATCAATGATGCTGCTGGCAGAGTTCCTGAATTAGTAAATTCAGTAGCAATAATATCAACTTGTTGACTGTATCTCGGAAGTGAAAGCTGAGTGATTTTCTTTTGAATAACAGGATAAAGAATTTGTTGCGCTGCGTTCAAAGGTGAACCAATCAATATTTTGTCAGGATTGAAGATGTTGACCATAATCGCCATGATGTTCCCGATTCTCTTCCCAACATCACGGATAATTTCTATTGCAGAAAGATCACCTTGCTGTGCAGCCTGACAAAGCAACTCAACCGTTAGTGGTGTTTTAGTAAACATTAACGAATCGGGCTGTTTTTCAGCTAACTGCCGGGCTTTTATCAAAATATTTTTGATGCCGATAACAGTTTCCAGACAACCAGTATTGCCGCAATAGCAATGTTCACCATCAGGCTCAACTTGAGTATGTCCTATTTCGACAACACTTTGATTTCCTGCATGAAGTATTTGCCCGGCGATCATAATACCGACACCGACATTATCATCAATGACAACCTGGATAATATTCTGACAATTCTTCCCTGCTCCGTATAAAGATTCTGCAATTGTCCACGCAGTAATACCATGCTGCAAAAAAATAGGCACTCCGATACACCGATATAAGAATGAACCAAGAGGAAGATTCTGGATATTGTAATACGGTGAGCTATGAATAATTCCATTAATCGGATCAACAATCGCATTAGTGGTAATACTGATAGCAGTCAAACGCTCAAGATGAGATTGATACCGAAAGAAAAAATCATCAATCAGGGCAACAAGATTGTCCAGAAAACTTTGATTTTCGGATGAAAGAAATGGTAATTCTTGTTCAGCAACCAGGTTATTGCTTAAATCCCGAAGCCCAAATGCGACACGACCATTATCAATACGTATACACAGAAATTGCCACCCCTGACTATCAACTTTCAATCCGGTTGCTGGGCGACCACGAAACCCAAGATCAGGAAACTCAACTTCTTTCACTAAGTGAGCATCAAGTAGCTCTCGTGTAATTTTCGTGATACTGGCAGGAGCCAACTGTGCTTTTTTAGAGAGTGCAATACGTGAAATAGGTCCATATTGATCAATCAGACGATAGACCAAACCGATATTAATTTGTTTAATCTGGTCAACATGGCTTGGCTGTACGTCCACACTCACTGCTCCTCCCGCTATTTAATTTGCGCCTCTAAATAATTAGTAACGATTATGTCGCGGTTTAAAGCAGAAGATATCCGTTTGAAGCAGAAATGTGATCTTTCACACGAACTTCTCGTGATTTTTTGGGATGAAGCTCAATAAATTAACAGTATAGGGTTTAATAACTAATAATGTGATTCTGTTGGTAATGAATTAACCTTGCTTAAATAACCATCGATTATTTCGATACGTTTGTCTTTTTTCAGAGAAAATAATATACGCTGTATACAACTACGTGAAAGTGTGCACCGCTGTTCTATGTATTTGATAACAGATATATTTTCTCTGAAATCATCTGGCAAAGTGATAAGGCGAGATAATAAGCTACATACGATCTCTTTAGCACCATGACGAAATATACTGATATCCCTGGCATACAAAAAAGCCATTTTATAAGAAATTACTCTCATCCACTCCCTGTAAAGATCATGTTTCTTTATAGCACCTAATGCACTAATACGAGGTAATTGATATATCTTACAGTCAGGGCCGAGTTCAATAGAGTAATAAACTTCTGCGCCTGAATAGAAAGATAACCCCAGAACATACGGTGAAAATACCGTTGCAATGATTAAATCATCATCTAACCTGCGAATATTTACATATCCCTTCTCAAGTAAAAAAAACTTAGCAAATTCACGCTCAACTTTAATCAACGTACCTTGTGTTGGTTGTTCAGATGAGACTGACTCAGAATATGGTAATAATGTATCAACGATTTTGGTAAAAGAATTTACGGGCTTAATTAATTTATTCATATTAAACCACCTCTGCATATAATTTTTACAAATAACACTTTTAAAATTAAAAGATTTTCTTATAAATTTGCTAACTAATTAGTTATTCACGATCACTAATTTAAAAAATTAAAGGAATACTTGTTACTTGTTTCTAGTTTTTAACACAATCTATAAATGTTTATCAATAACCCATTTCAAAGATTAATTTTCTTAATTTACCCTGTTGAGCTTTATTTTCTTCTTTTTTTGGGTATTTGTGTTGTTTTTAATTTGTGTTTTAAAGTATGTTGTAACTAAATATAAGAGATAAACCGTTAGTCTACGAATCAGAGTAATAGAATATGAATAAATACCTTTCAATAGAATCACTTACATCCTGTTTTAAAAAACAGGAAGAAAAATTGGCTGAGTTGATCGAGTTATTGATGAAATATCCACTTATTGATGCCAGGGTATTTCAATTACCACAAATTGAAAAAGGCGAAGAACATGAACAAATTACTGAGATTGATGTTAATCCATTACAAGGAAATGAAGCAATTAACTTAGGTTTGAGGTTCTATCAGAAGCTATTCATACACCATAACCACCCTAATATCAGCAGCAAGGCGGCAAGCCGATTGCCAGGTGCGCTATGTTTTTCTGTAAGCCACCAGCAATATAAAACCGCAATGAATGTTATAGAGGAAGTTAATCAACTCAAAGCCGAGCTGGAAAACATCGTAACTAAAGAATCAGGCGTCAGCAAAGAACAACGATTTGAATTTGTCCACGATCATTTACGTGGTTTAATTACCTTAAATGCCTATCGCACGATAACTCCCCTCGTAAACCCAGATACCATCAATTTTGGCTGGGCCAATAAGAACATCATTAATAAAGTGACCAAACAACAAGTTCTTGAACGGTTGGAAAAAAGTTATAATGCCGGTAAAACAGTTCCCCCCTACTCCAGCGATCAATGGGCTGCATTGGTTGCACTAGAAATCACAGATATCAAAAAGCTACCTGATGATGTAGTTTTGAAAATTAAACGACCAGTAAAAGTACAACCCATAGCTCGCGTTTGGTATTCAGAAATACAAAAACAGGTTCAATATGCCTGCCCTCTGCCAATCATCGCTTTTTATACTGAAGATAGCGAAATCAAACCCAAAGTAGGTACGTTATCGAACTATAATGCCAATGCAATTAAATACCGCCATAAACCTAAAGCAAAACCACTTGAGCTCGTGATACCGCGTTTACACCTTTATCGGGAAATTTAAGGCGTACAATAATATGGAAATAATATATAGATAGAAAAACCGGAGGATTTACCCTCCGGTTCTACATCAGCCAATACCAAAATTAGCAAGAATTATTTCATACTGCCAACCATATCTTCCGGACGCACCCAAGCATCAAATTCAGCTTCGGTCAGATAACCCAACTGCATTGCTGACTGTTTTAGAGTCAGACCTTCTTTATGTGCTTTCTTAGCGATTTCTGCCGCTTTGTCATAACCGATATGGGTATTCAGCGCAGTTACCAGCATCAGAGATTCATTCAACAATTGAGTAATACGGTCACGATTAGGCTCAATACCGATAGCACAATGTTCATTAAAACTACGCATACCGTCCGCCAGCAAACGAACAGACTGCAAGAAATTATGAATAACCATCGGGCGGAAGACATTCAGCTCAAAATTACCGGACGCGCCACCAATGTTAATAGCTACGTCGTTACCCATGACTTGCGCACATAGCATAGTCATAGCTTCACACTGAGTCGGATTAACCTTACCTGGCATAATAGAGCTGCCCGGCTCATTTTCAGGAATGGAGATTTCACCGATTCCACAACGAGGACCAGAAGCCAGCCAGCGAACATCATTAGCAATCTTCATCAATGATGCAGCCAGACCTTTCAATGCGCCATGGGAATGAACCAGTGCATCACAAGTACCCAGTGCTTCAAATTTATTTGGTGAAGTTACAAAAGGTTGCCCGGATAATTCAGCGATTTTTTTCGCAACACGAACTGCATATTCAGGATGGGTATTCAAGCCCGTTCCAACGGCTGTTCCACCTAACGCTAATTCACATACATGAGGAATGCTATCTTCAATATGCTTCAGATTATGAGCCAACATTGCGGCCCAACCTGAAATTTCTTGACCTAAAGTCAGCGGGGTCGCATCTTGCAGGTGAGTACGACCAATTTTTACGATGTCTTTAAATGCTTCTGCTTTATCTGCCAGTGTTTTTTGCAGTACCTTCAGCTCAGGCAGTAGATGCTCACTCAAGGCGATAACGGCTGCAACGTGCATTGCTGTTGGAAACACGTCATTCGAACTTTGACTCTTGTTAACATCATCATTAGGATGGACCAGACGTTCATTACCTCTTTGACCGCCAAGGATCTCACTACCACGGTTCGCCAGCACTTCATTCATATTCATATTGCTTTGAGTGCCCGACCCCGTCTGCCAGATAGCAAGAGGGAATTCTGTTGAGTGTTTGCCTTCTAACACCTCTTTCGCCGCAGCAATAATTGCCTCACCACGCTCCTTCGGTAAGAGGCCCAGATCCATATTGACACTGGCCGCAGCCTGTTTAGTCAATGCAAGAGCATGGATCAACGCAACCGGCATTTTCTCCTGAGAAATGCGGAAATGTTCCAGTGAACGTTGAGTCTGCGCTCCCCATAATTGGTCAGCAGGTACTTCAATTGGCCCCATTGAGTCTTTTTCAATGCGAGTGGCTGCCATTACTATCTCCTTAGCACACAGAATAATTGAATACGCCGGATCAAACTTTGCAGATAAATTAGTCGGCATTTCTTTATAATGCCATAAATTTATTATCGATAATGCGACCTAATCGTGTTTATTGTATTGTTGTTATATAAATAAGTTTATTTTTTATTATAGGAAATCCAGCCATGCTGAAAATGACCAACCAGATCCAACATTATGATTGGGGAAGTAAAACCGCCCTGACAAATATTTATGGCATCGAAAATCCGGACAATCAGCCAATGGCAGAATTATGGATGGGAGCACATCCGAAATGCAGTTCTCTGGTTACTGATCCTGAAACAGGAGAACCTATTGCCTTAAATCAGCTTATTGCTCAAGATCCGGAAAGGCATCTGGGTAAAAAAGTAGCGGATCAGTTCCAGCGTTTGCCATTTTTGTTTAAAGTGTTATGCGCCGCTCAACCTCTGTCTATTCAGGTACATCCTGATAAGCCTTCGGCAGAAAAAGGGTTTACTAAGGAAAATGCAGCGGGTATTCCTTTAGATTCACCACAACGCAATTACAAAGATGATAACCATAAGCCAGAACTGGTGTATGCGCTAACGCCATTCAGAGCAATGAATGCTTTCCGGCCTTTACCAGAAATTGCTGCGCTTCTTAGTGATGTTTCTGGCGCACATCCCGATATTCAAACATTTATGCAGAACCCCACTGAGCAAAATTTATCATTTCTTTTTTCTCAGTTACTGACCATGCAGGGCAAGCAAAAAAGTTTAGCCATCGCAGTATTAAAATCAGCATTAAATAGCCGCCGGAGAGAGCCCTGGGATACCATCAGAAAGATGACTGTGTTCTATCCTGATGATAATGGCCTGTTTACCCCTCTTCTGCTCAATATCGTTGAACTGCAACCAGGACAGGCAATGTTTCTCTATGCTCGCACTCCTCACGCTTACCTTGAAGGCGTTGCATTAGAAGTTATGGCTAATTCAGATAACGTTCTGCGGGCTGGTTTAACCAGTAAACATATGGATGTCCCTGAATTGATGGCTAATCTGGATTTTAACTCTAAATCAGCCGATATGTTGTTAACTATCCCAATTCAGGAAAAAGACACTCTAAATTACCCTGTTCCTGTCAACGATTTTCATTTTTCTATTTATGCTGTTTCAGAACAACCCATCGCGTTAAAGAATGATTCTGCATCAGTCTTATTTTGCTGTGATGGTCAGGTGATTATACATTCTGGTGAACAAGAATTGAGAATAGTCTCAGGTGAATCAGTCTTCTTATCTGCTATAGAGAAAAACGTGACGGTTCATGGCAATGGTAAAATTGCCAAGGTATCAAATAAATAGATTAAATTCATAGAGTTATAATGTTATTCATTGGTTGTTAATCACACTTTTATTGAAAAGCGATTAAAAGTTCTTTAGTTAACCTATACAATTAACAACTATTTTTACTCAAAGACATATCGCATATACCAATGATGATATATGCGCAAAATAAGGATGGAATTTCCACATGAAAAAATCGTTAGTGGCTGTAGGTGTAATTGTTGCTTTAGGTGCAGCGTGGACAGGTGCATCCTGGTACACAGGGAAGAAAATTGAAGCTTACATGGATAAAACAGCCCAGAAGATGAACACAGAACTTACAGATGCATTCCCCAATAGTAAGCTTGAAGTGCAGGTAAGAGATTTCCAACGTGGTATTTTCAGCTCTGATGTCCGTTTTGTCCTGAGCGTAAAAGATGACGCAAAAAATGCGGATGTGAAGGCAAATAATGAAGAAATTATCTTCAAATCTCATATCGATCATGGCCCATTCCCAACTTCCGCCCTGAAAAAATTCAATTTCGTCCCTAAAATGGCTTCTACCCATTCAGAAATTGAACAGAATGATCAGCTAAAAAAACTGTTTGAAATTACTAATGGTAAGTCTCTGTTTAACATTGATGCTAGTGTGAGTTATGGTGGCAACTTATCTTCCAATATTGAGATTGTGCCAGTCGAACATACGGATAAAGACGGAACCAAGATCACTTTTTCCGGAGCCAAAATCAACACAGATATCAGTCGTGATTTAAATGAGATCGCTTTCAATATCAAAAGTGATGAACTGACTGTAGATATACCAGCAGAAAAAAGAGTTATTACTCTCAAGGGTATTAATTTTAACGCTGATGACAACAAAAAAGGTAAATTCGATCTCTATCTGGGCGATCAAAACTATGTTATCGGCGAAATAGCCTCGAAAAGTTCCAGTGATAAGGATGATTTCCTTCTCACGAATTTAAAAATCTCTATCAAAACGAGTGAAAACAAGGAAAACGTGAATACTGGCGTTGCTTATGAAATCGGTGGATTCAAAATGGGCAATCTGGATTTCGGTTCAGGTAAACTAGTGTTTAACGCAGATAATTTGGATGGTCAAGCCGTTCATAAATTTTCGCAAACCTACAATGATATTATAGCAAAATCGTTTTATAACAAAGAATTAGAGAAATCATCTCAAGATATGGCCGCTGATCTTTTCAGTCATTTGCCAATATTGCTGAAAAACAATCCACACTTCAGTATCGCTCCATTTAGCTGGAAAAACAGTAAAGGTGAAAGCACATTAGATTTTAAGATTGCACTGCAAAACATACCTGAAGATCTGAATAAAATTGTTCAAATGGGAACAGAAGAACAGCTCCGTACCCTGCTTCAGGAATTGTCACTTAATGTCAAATTGTCTAAGCCCATGCTGATTGAACAAATCTCCAAATCAGGCGAATATTTAGGTGAAGATAAGAATAAAGCTGAAAAAACCGCTAACATGCAGGTTCAATTTATAGCTGCTCAAGGTGCTGCACTTAACATAGTGACTAACACCGATGACGCCATTGACCTTAATCTCCACTACGTCAACGGCAAAGTGAAATTAAATGGTAAGGAATCCAGCTTACATCAATTCCTGCTTGATAATCACCTCATCGACTCCTATGATGATGCTGGTGAGTCAAATCAGCATGATAGTGAGGCTGAACTCCCTGCTGCTGCTGAATAATAGTCGTTACAGCAAACAGAATCCGATTAGGGTTCCCTACAAGAAAGTACACGCTGAGGGTTAAAAAGACCGACGCAGTAAAAACATCGTAAAAAATCGATAGATAGTGCTTTCATTGCCAGTCAATGCATTGACTGGCTTTTTTGTATATTTTTCTGATAAGAAGGATAAAAAAATGATTGATACACGGCTTCCGCTCACTGACTTACACCGTCATCTTGACGGTAACATTCGCCCTGGAACCATTCTGGATCTTGGCCGTCAACATAATATCGTACTCCCTGCATATGAACTGGAAACTCTGCGTCCCCATGTCCAGATCATTGAAAATGAGCCAAATCTTATTAGCTTTCTGCAAAAACTTGATTGGGGTGTTGCTGTACTGGCTGATTTGGATGCTTGCCGTCGGGTTGCGGTAGAAAACGTAGAAGATGCAGTCAATGCCGGACTGGATTATGCTGAACTCCGTTTTTCACCTTATTACATGGCAATGAAACACCAGCTTCCGGTTGAAGGTGTCGTAGAAGCTGTCATTGATGGCATCCATTCCGCCAGCAGACAACACGATATCCAGATTCGTCTGATTGGTATTCTGAGCAGAACATTCGGAGTAAGAGCCTGCTCTCAAGAATTAACAGGCTTACTTGCCCATAAACAACATATCACTGCGATGGATTTGGCGGGTGATGAACTTGGTTTCCCCGGACATCTATTTGAACAACATTTTATTCAGGCACGTGATGCGGGTTGGAACATCAGTGTACACGCAGGAGAAGCAGCAGGCGCAGAAAGCATCTGGCACGCGATCCGTGAGTTGGGAGCAACCCGGATCGGCCACGGTGTTAAGGCTATCACCGATCCTGCGCTGATGGATTATCTGGCGGAAAACCGTATTGGTATTGAATCCTGCCTGACATCAAACCTGCAAACCAGTACCGTCAGCGCCTTATCAGCTCACCCGCTGAAAAAATTCCTTGAGCATGGCATTCTGGCTTCAATCAATACCGATGACCCGGCCGTTGAAGGAATTGAAATTCGCAATGAGTATAATGTAGCTGCACCCGCCGCTGGATTGTCTCCAGAACAGATCAGACAGGCACAGAGCAATGGGTTGGAAACAGCATTCCTGAGTGAAACAGAGAAACAAGCACTAAGAGCCAAAGTAGCAAACCGCTAACAACTGTTACTTTTAAAGGCAGAGATTACTCTGCCTTTTTTGAGCGGGCAGCATATCGATTTGCAAGTACCGCACAAACCATCAATTGGATTTGATGGAAAATCATTAACGGCAACAACATAATACCAACCATTGCAGCCGGAAATAAAACATTCGCCATCGGCACGCCATTGGCGAGGCTTTTCTTAGAACCACAAAAAACGATGGTAATTTCATCTTCTTTGCTGAATCCGAATAAGCGTGCACTATATACATTAATGGTTAATACTACTGCCAGCAAAACACAACAGACAATACCAATCATAACCAGTGAATAAGCATCAATTTTATGCCAAATGCCTTCTACAACTGCTTCGCTGAATGCAACGTACACCACCAGCAAAATAGATGAACGATCCGTCATATTGACCAACTTTTTATGCCGTTCTACCCAATTGGCAATCAATGGGCGTGACAAATGACCAATAATAAAAGGTACCATTAATTGCAGGATAATATCTTTTATCGCTTTCCATGTGTCAGGATGAACCGCACTATTACCAGTACTGCTAACACTACTGTCACCAGCACCGCCATGAAGCTGGATTAGAAAACCAACAAGCAATGGAGAAAGAAAGACGCCCAACAGGCTGGACGCTGAAGCACTGCATATCGCGGCGGCGACATTCCCTCTGGCAACAGAAGTAAAAGCAATCGCTGATTGCACAGTGGCTGGTAAAGCACAAAGATACAGAAATCCCATATAGACCGTTGGCGACATCCACTCTGGTACAATGACATATAATCCCATACCTAACATAGGGAATAAAACAAAAGTACTAAGAAAAATAACTAAATGCAGGCGCCAATGCCCTATTCCTGCCACAATCGCATCACGTGAAAGTTTGGCTCCATGCATAAAAAACAACAGTGCAATGGCTGCTGTAGTCAAATGTTGAAACCACGTTTTTACCTCACCTTCACAGGGAAAGAATGACGCAATGATTACTACGGTAATCAGTGTTAACAGAAAAGGATCGATTTTTAACTTTTGCCACCAGCTCATCAATGTTGTTCCTCTTACTTTAAGGTTAATCAATAACCACAGTACGTTGCTCTTTCGCTGATTTTTCTCCGGCCTCAATCAACTTCATAATCAAGATAGCTTCATCTGCGGTCACAGGGTTAGGTTTTCCCGTCAGGATAGCATCACGGATAGCGGCATAATAAGCACTATAGTTACCCGGTAAATTAGGAATAGCTTGCGTAATCAAGTCATTATTTTGTGACAACGTCACATATCCATCGCGCGCATCATGTCCCCAACCTTCTTGTGATGGCTTTTCGCCTGCTTTCAAATGCTCTTCCTGCGTATCTAAACCATATTTCACGTAACTGCCCGCCATTCCATGCAGGGTATAAACGGGAGATTCCGCGGCGACAAGCATTGATGCATGTAATATCACTTTTAACTCTGGGTACTTGAGTTGTGCATGAAAATAATCTGGTGTTTCAGCATTTGGGCGCATCATACCCAGGTCTGTTGTAATGGTCTGAGGTTTACCAAAAAGCTGGACAGCCTGATCCAATAAATGAGGGCCCAAGTCATACCAGATCCCACTACCCGCTCCTGCGGCTTCTCTCCAGCGTTGACGAACAGCCGGACGATAGCGATCAAAACGGGATTCATAATACTTTAATTCTCCCAATACATTTTTTTTAATCAGCGATTGAACCGTCAAAAAACCTGCATCCCAACGTCGATTATGGAAAACAGACAACAATAAGTTAGCCTCTTCCGCCTGCTTCTTAAGTGCCTCTGCCTCTTCCACCGTAACCGTAAAAGGTTTATCAACCACAACATGTTTACCAGCAAACAATGCTTTTTGCGCTAATGGGTAGTGGGTATCGTTGGGAGTCGGGATAACAATGAGGTCAATATCCGGATCATTGAATAACGTTTCTGGTGAAGAGACAACATTAATGGTTGGCCAATCTTTTTTAACTTTTTCTATATCACTACTGGAAACAGCAACTAATTCAACACTTGGTGTCTCTGCAATCAATGGTGCATGAAATGTCTTACTGGCATAACCATATCCAACTAAGCCAACTTTCAGAGAATTATTCATAACTGCCTCTCAACATTTGTAAAACTGTTATAACAAGGCATCAGAAAATACCACCAGCTCTTATTCATTAGCAAATAATCTTAATTCCTGTGTTACTATCTTTTGGTATCTGAATACCCATCATGGAGAGAATATTTTTTATGTATCAATCCAATGATTATTACCGTATAAACGGTTGGTTATTGGCTCCTGCCGCTTATTTAATCATGACACTTATTGCCGCCAGCTCGATGTTAGTGTTATATGCTATAACTTTTTTCCAACAAGGCACTGTAATTCACCAGGCAGGAGGTAATTTCACCATTCTGTGGTATATCTCCGTATTAACCACGGCTATTATGTGGTGTTTTACGTTTTGGGTATTAAAGTTGCTTTTTATTCGTTCAAAACGATTCCCGCATATTTTTATTATCTGGTTGACACTTTCTGTTCTTATTGCCATTAAAGCATTTGCTTTTTCTCCTATTCCTGACGAAATAGCTATTCGCTCCCTACTTTGGCCCCTATTAGCTGCTGCTGTTTTTGTTCCTTATATCAAGCGCTCTTATCGGGTTAAAATGACTTTCACACAAGATCGATAACATCGCCTAAAATTGATTGTTATCATTGCCCCCACTTGCCTCACCGCAAGGCGGGGGGAGTTTCTGTCATTTTCACGACTACAAACAGTATATTGTTTTCATCACATCTCTTATTTTCAGGTATAGCAATGACTGAATACCTTCTGTTATTTATTGGCACGGTCTTGGTCAATAACTTCGTTTTGGTGAAGTTTTTAGGCTTATGTCCATTTATGGGAGTATCCAAGAAACTCGAAACAGCCATTGGCATGGGGATGGCAACTACTTTTGTCCTGACCCTCGCTTCTATCAGTTCATGGCTGGTAAATACTTTCATTCTTGTTCCGCTGGATCTAGTTTATTTACGTACCTTAAGTTTTATTCTTGTGATTGCCGTTGTCGTCCAATTCACCGAATTGGCAGTTCGCAAAACCAGCCCTGCACTCTATCGCTTATTAGGCATTTTTCTGCCATTGATAACAACAAACTGTGCTGTGCTCGGTGTGGCTTTACTGAACGTCAACCAGTCACATAATTTTTTACAGTCTGCCATATACGGTTTCGGGGCCGCCGCTGGATTTTCCCTTGTCATGGTGTTATTTGCCGCAATTCGTGAACGTTTAGCGGTTGCCAATATTCCAGCCCCTTTTCGCGGTTCATCGATAGGGCTTATTACTGCCGGGTTAATGTCCCTTGCATTTATGGGCTTTAGTGGTTTGGTGAAATTCTAATGATATCTTTATGGATTGCTATCAGCGTATTAAGCGTACTCGGATTAATCTTTGGGTTAATTCTGGGTTTTGCCGCTCGCCGTTTTAAAGTGGAAGAAGATCCGATTGTTGAAAAAGTCGATAATTTGCTGCCACAGAGCCAATGCGGGCAATGTGGTTATCCGGGTTGCCGTCCTTATGCAGAAGCTGTTGCCAACAATGGAGAAATGATCAATAAATGTGCCCCAGGCGGAGAGCAAGTGATGCTCAAGATGTCAGAATTACTGGGGGTTGACCCACAACCATTAGATGGCGATGAAAGCATACAAAACCCGGTTAGGAAAGTTGCCTTTATTGATGAAGAAAACTGTATAGGTTGTACAAAGTGCATTCAGGCATGTCCTGTTGATGCCATTATCGGCGCAAATCGCGCAATGCACACTGTAGTTGAAGATCTCTGCACGGGCTGTGACTTATGTGTCACACCTTGCCCGACCGACTGCATTACGATGATCCCCGTTGCAACCACAACATCAAACTGGAAATGGGATTTAAACTCCATTCCGGTTAAAAATATTCCAGTTGAGTCAGAACCCATGTTTATATCTTCTGCTAAGCCTGTTGAGGTTAAAGCCAATGTTTAATCTATTCAATTTGCTTAACAAAAACAAAATATGGGATTTTGATGGCGGTATTCATCCGCCAGAGATGAAACTGCAATCCAGCCGTACACCATTACGCTATGCTCCGTTACCAGAAGAATTGATTATTCCCTTACAACAACACATCGGCCCAGAGGGAGAATTGCTGGTTAAAGCCGGGGATAAAGTACTTAAAGGCCAACCACTGACAATAGGGATTGGTAGAATTGTACCCGTTCATGCATCCACTTCTGGTACTGTCACCGCGATTGAACCCTGTGTTACAGCCCATCCTTCTGGATTGAAAGAGCTCTGTGTCAGCCTGCGTCCAGATGGAGAAGATCAATGGTATGAACGCATCCAAACCTCGGATTACACATCCCTTGATGCTGATACTTTGCTGCAACGCATTCATGAAGCCGGTATTGCGGGTCTTGGTGGTGCAGGATTTCCAACAGCCACAAAATTAAAAGGCGGCGGAAGTCATATCAGTACCTTGATCATCAACGCTGCGGAATGTGAGCCTTATATCACGGCTGATGATCGCTTGATGCAGGAACATGCCGGTGAAATTATCGAAGGCATACGCATTTTGATACATTTGCTCAATCCGAAACAGGTTTTGATCGGGATTGAGGATAACAAACCTGAGGCAATTGATGCCCTGAAAAGTATTCTGAAAAGCGATAAATCAATTGTTGTGCGTGTTATTCCAACAAAATACCCATCTGGCGGTGCAAAACAGCTCACCAAGATCCTGACGGGCAAAGAAGTTCCTTCTGGCGGACGTTCTTCCGATATTGGTATTCTTATGCAAAATGTCGGTACAGTGATGGCCATCAAACGAGCCATTATTGACGGAGAACCCTTAATAGAACGCGTTGTCACTCTGACAGGAGAAGCCATCAGCTCACCCGGTAATTTCTGGGTTCGTTTAGGTACACCTGTTCAATTTCTGTTACAACAAGCCAAATTTAAACCTCAGCCAGAGCAAATGGTCATTATGGGTGGACCATTAATGGGCTTTACCTTACCTGATCTGAATGTGCCTATCGTCAAGATCAGCAACTGCATACTTGCTCCTTCCCCCCATGAAATGGAGCCGAAAGCGGTTGAAGAAGCCTGTATCCGTTGTGGGTTATGCGTTGAAGCCTGTCCAGCCGGGTTATTACCTCAGCAACTTTACTGGTTCAGCCGTGGTCAAGAACATGAAAAAGCCAAGAGCCACAACTTATTTGACTGCATTGAGTGTGGTGCTTGTGCTTATGTATGCCCCAGCAATATTCCTCTTGTTCAGTACTATCGGCAGGAAAAAGCTGAAATACGCACTATCGATGCCGAAGCTCGTCGATCATCTGAAGCTAAGCTCCGGTTTGAAGCTAAACAAGCACGTATGGAACGCGAAAAACTGGCTCGCGAAGAGCGCCATAAAAAAGTTGCAGTTCAAATAGATAATCAGGATAAAAGTGCTGTACAGGCGGCTCTCGCTCGCGTGAAAGAAAAACAGTCTAACGCTGGAGAGACAATCACCGTACAAGCCGGACAATTACCTGATAATGCGGCAGCCATTGCAGCACGCAAAGCCAGAAAAGAACAACTACGTGCTCGTCAGGCAGAAAAACAGGTATCGAATACTCAAACCGCAGCAACAATAACATCCGCTGAAAGTGATGATCCTCGTAAAGCTGCTCTTGCCGCAGCTATCGCCAGAGCAAAAGCGAAAAAGGCCACACAACTAAACCAAGAAGTGACAACGTCACAAGAGGTTTCACAACAAAATAAAAATAGTGTGGATGAAAAACAAGATCCCCGTAAAGCCGCTGTCGCAGCCGCCATTGCTCGTGCAAAAGCGAAGAAAGCCGCTCAAACTCAGCCTGAACCTGTTCCACAGCAAGAAGCTCAAACCGTAGTTACCGAAGAGGTCGATCCCCGCAAAGCCGCTGTCGCAGCCGCCATTGCTCGTGCAAAAGCGAAGAAAGCCGCTCAAGCTCAGCCTGAACCTGCTCCACAGCAAGAGGCTCAAACAGTTACCGAAGAGGTCGATCCCCGTAAAGCCGCTGTCGCGGCCGCCATTGCCCGCGTAAAAGCGAAGAAAGCCGCTCAGGAAAAACAAGAAACTCTAACAGAATAGTGATATTTATCGATGAAATTTAGGCCAGTCAAAACTGATAATAACCTGTTAAAAGTCGCCAGTTCGCCTTTTACACACAGTAAGAAAAATACCAACCAGATTATGTTATGGGTGGCTTTAGCTGCTATACCGGGTATCGCTGTGCAAACCTATTTCTTTGGCTATGGAACTCTGATCCAAATCCTGTTGGCAATCATTACCGCATTAATGGCCGAATCTGTAGCTATTGCATTAAAGAAACAACAGGTCATTCCCTACCTTAAAGATAATTCGGCATTAGTGACCGGATTACTGCTCGGTATTAGTCTGCCACCATTGGCACCGTGGTGGCTTATCATACTCGGTACTTTCTTTGCCATCATTATTGCTAAACATCTTTATGGCGGACTTGGACAAAATCCATTTAATCCAGCTATGGTAGGTTATGTTGTCTTACTTATCTCATTTCCTGTACAAATGACAAGCTGGATGCCACCAGCCTCCTTACAAGCCGTGACTTTGACTCCATGGGATTGCCTTATGGTGATCTTTACAGGACATACACCTGATGGTTCGACTCTGATACAACTTCAACAAGGAATTGATGGGCTAAGCCAGGCTACGCCACTGGATAGCTTCAAAACCGGCAGACTGACCCACGACGTTAATGAAGTGTTACAGCAACCGATACTGCAAGGTAATCTGGCCGGAATTGGCTGGCAGTGGGTCAATGTAGCTTACTTGATTGGTGGATTAATCATGCTGAATCGCAAAGTGATTGGCTGGCAAATCCCGACCGCATTTATCCTTGTACTGGGAAGTTGTGCTTTGCTCAGTTGGCTTATCGATCCGAGCCGTTATTCACCTCCTTTATTGCAAATCTTTTCCGGCGCAACCATGTTAGGTGCATTTTTTATTGCGACAGATCCTGTCAGCGCATCAACAACACCGAAAGGTCGTCTGATTTATGGAGCCATAATTGGTTTGCTGATTTGGATTATTCGTGTCTATGGTGGCTATCCGGATGCCGTGGCTTTCGCTGTTTTATTAGCAAATATCTGCGTACCACTTATCGATAATTACACACAACCTCGTGCTTACGGCCATAAATAAGGGAGCTGTCATGTTAGAAACTATGCGACGTCACGGTATTACCCTCGCAATTTTTGCCGCTTGTACCACCGGGTTAACGGCAATTGTTTATTCATTCACAAAAGACCGGATTGCAGAACAAGCAGCGTTACAACATAAGGTATTATTAGATCAGGTTGTTCCTCCTGCGCTGTATGATAACAACATGCTAAATGAATGTTATCTGGTAACAGCAGATGCTTTAGGTAATCAACAACCCCATCGTCTCTATCTGGCACGTAAAAATGGAACTCCGGTTGCTGCTGCAATAGAAAGCACTGCACCCGATGGCTATTCAGGGGCTATCCAACTACTGGTCGGGGCAGATTTTTCTGGCAAGGTACTCGGTGTGCGTGTTACCGAACATCATGAAACTCCGGGGTTAGGGGATAAAATTGATACCCGCATATCCGATTGGATCTCTGTTTTTTCTGGCAAGAAAATCACTTCCAATAATGATCCTCATTGGGCAGTTAAAAAAGATGGCGGGGAATTTGACCAGTTTACGGGAGCAACCATCACTCCTCGTGCTGTTGTCAATACAGTGAAACGGACAGCTCTCTATATGGAAACCATGCCAGCACAACTTTCTTCATTATCCACATGTGGAACAAAATAAATGAGTGAAACTAAAAACCTATTTCTTCAGGGGTTATGGAAAAACAACTCCGCATTAGTACAGCTTTTAGGACTTTGTCCCCTTTTAGCAGTCTCTTCTACTGCCACTAATGCACTGGGACTGGGATTGGCAACAACACTGGTTCTGTTGAGCACCAACATCGCCGTATCCGCTTTACGCCGTTGGGTTCCTCACGAAATCCGTATTCCTATTTATGTGATGATCATTGCATCTGTTGTCAGTGCCGTTCAGATGTTAATCAATGCCTTTGCATTCGGATTATATGAATCATTGGGGATTTTTATCCCGCTAATTGTGACTAACTGTATCGTTATCGGACGTGCGGAAGCCTACGCATCAAAAAACTCAATCTATCACTCAGCGCTTGATGGTATTGCAATGGGTCTTGGTGCAACATTTGCCCTATTTGTGCTTGGCGCCATGCGTGAAATCCTGGGTAATGGCACACTTTTCGACGGTGCAGATCTATTATTAGGGAGTTGGGCTAAATCATTACGTATTGAAATTGTGCATATGGATTCCCCATTCCTGCTAGCCATCTTACCACCAGGTGCATTTATTGGATTAGGTTTGATGCTGGCCGGGAAATATATCATTGATGAACGAATTAAAAGCCGTACAGATGCTAAAACACGTCGCTATGACAACATAGAAAAAGGCTGCGATAGCCGTATCACAAGAGGATAAAGGCGTAATCAGGTATGAATAAACAAAAACGGGTCGAAATTTTAACCCGCTTACGGGATAACAACCCTAATCCAACGACTGAATTGGTTTTCAATTCACCATTTGAACTGCTGATTTCAGTATTGCTGTCAGCACAAGCAACAGACGTCAGCGTCAATAAGGCAACGGCAAGACTTTATCCGGTTGCCAATACGCCACAAGCCATCCTTAATTTGGGCGTCGATGGCTTAAAAGAGTATATAAAGACTATCGGGTTATATAACACTAAAGCCGAGAACGTGATTAAAACCTGCCGGCTCTTGCTGGAAAAGCATCAAGGCGAAGTACCGGAAGATCGCGCAGCGCTCGAAGCATTACCGGGCGTCGGTCGTAAGACAGCCAATGTTGTTTTGAACACGGCCTTTGGCTGGCCGACAATAGCTGTTGATACCCATATTTTCCGTGTCAGCAATCGGACTCAATTTGCTCCGGGAAAAAATGTTGATGAAGTCGAAAAAAAGCTATTGCAAGTTGTACCTGATGAATTCAAAGTAGATTGCCACCATTGGTTAATTTTACATGGTCGTTATACCTGTATTGCCCGTAAACCACGCTGTGGATCTTGTATTATTGAAGATCTGTGCGAATATGCGGATAAAACTGAGTAATACATCTCTCCTATTAACTCCCGCCTGATCTGGCGGGAGTTAGCCCTAATTTACAGAGAAACAACAATTTCCCTGATCCGCTGTTGGGGATTATCCACCATGATTTGCAGTACAGTGAGCAAATAGTCAATGTGCCGTTCTATGGTCGATTGGTCAAACAGGGCGGTGGCATAACTTACCGCTCCGGCAACTATGCCATTCTCTTCAAAAAACTCTATTTCGAGATCATAGTTGGTAATATTTAAATCATGAGCAATTGATGACGCTGTCAGCCCCGGCAATGTCCAGTCAGAATCTTCATAATCCTGCCAGGCAAATACGACCTGACACAACGGTATATGGTCTAGCTGGCGTGACGGTTGTACAATTTCCATCATCTGTTCAAACGGCAAATCCTGATGCGCCTGTGCCGCTAGCGTGGTTTGCCGCACTTGTGCCAGCAACTCCGCTACCGTCAACTCACCCGAAACTCTTGTGCGTAACGCCAGTGTATTCACGAAGAATCCAATTAATGGCTCCACTTCCTGACGACTACGGCCAGAACTGTGGGTTCCAACAATAATATCCTCCTGACCGGACAAACGCGATAAGACCACCGTCCAGGCGGACAATAATGTCATAAATAACGTGACATTGTGCTGTACACTCAGACGCTTCAAGGCGGTTATTAATTCCACATTCAAATTGATGGGTAAAACTTGACCGGCAAACGACTGCTCCGATGGGCGTGGCCGATCTGTCGGTAAATTCAGCAGAGTCGGTGCATCAGCCAACGCCGTGCGCCAATAGTCAACTTGCTTCTGCATATGTTCGGAAGAAAACCACTGCCGCTGCCAGACTGCATAATCAGGGTACTGGATCGCCAGCACGGGTAAAGGATTCGGTTGCCCGGCCAGAAAAGCCGTATAGAGCGAGTTCAGTTCATCTATTAGTACCTTCACTGACCAACCATCGGAAATAATATGGTGCTGGGTCAGCAAAAACTGATAGTCGTCATCCGCCAACTGGATAAGCCTCGTCCGAACAAGCGGCCCCTGGCTGAGATCGAATGGCGCATACACCTCCTCAGTACGCAGTCGTTTTAACTCTGTTTCGGCATCCTGGCACCCACGCAGGTCATGATGAACCAACGGCAGCCCACGATCTGCCGCCAGCAGGCGAACCTGAGGCTGACCGTCAACAGAAACAAAGACCGAGCGCAGGGCTTCATGACGAGCAAATAACACATCCAGTGCCTGCTGCCAGGCTGCAATATCCAGTTGTCCACGCAAATGTAACACGAGCGGCATATTATAGTGTTCACTGGCACCTTTAAATTGCGTCAGAAGCCACATGCGCTCTTGAACGAATGACAGTGGCAATCCCCCCTCACGGGAGACAGGCAAGATAGGAGGCAATGTACTTTGTTGATCAAACCGAATATGAAGTTTTTCAGCCAGAGCTGCCAAAGAAGGGGAGTTAAACAGCTCACTCAGTGGCAAATCCATCTCTAAAGCCGCTATCCGGTTCATTACTTGCATCGCCAGCAATGAATGGCCGCCCAGTGCAAAGAAATTATCATGCCGACTAATTTGCTCGACGCCTAAGACCTCCTGCCAAATCGCTGCCAATGCGATTTCCATTTCCCCCTGCGGGGCTTCATAGATCTGCCGGACAAAGGCGTCGCCGTCCGGGGCCGGCAGGCTCCGGCGATCCAGCTTGCCGTTCGGGGTCTGCGGGAAACTGTCCAGACGGACAAAGGCCGCCGGCACCATATAATCCGGCAACACTGCACTCAGGTGAGTGCGCAGGCGGTTAACCAGTGTTTCATCAGCTTCCGCCACGATATAGGCTACCAGCCGTTTACCCTGCCCGTCATCCCGTGCCAGCACGACCGCCTCCTGCACCGCCGGGTGTGTCAGTAAACGGGTTTCAATTTCCCCCGGTTCAATGCGGAAGCCGCGGATTTTCACCTGCTGGTCGTTACGACCCAAGAATTCCAGACTGCCGTCCGGCCGGTAACGGGCCATATCCCCGGTACGGTACATCCGGGCACCCGATACGGGGCTAAAGGGATCAGGAATAAACCGTGCTTCACTTAAGCCGGGCTGGTTCAGATACCCCCGCGCGACCCCTACCCCACCGATATAGATTTCCCCCACACCGCCTAACGGCACCGGTTGCCCGTGGCTGTCCAGCAGATAAATGCGGGTATTGCTGAGCGGCCGGCCGATAGAACGATCATCGTCCGAAGAGAAGACTTCTTGACAGGTGGCGGTCACGGTATTTTCCGTCGGGCCATAAGCGTCTAATAACCGGGGACGGTGACCCGCCTGGGCAAACCAGTCCTGAAGGGCTTTTTTCTGCACGGCCTCACTGCCGATGATAACCAGCCGGAGCACGTCCGGCAGCACTAATCCCGGTTCTCTGGCAGCCAGTTCAGACCAGAATAATGTCGGCAGGAACAGCACCGTGATACGGTTTTCCCGGACCAAAGTAATAAATTCCGGCATAGAAGCCAGCCAGCTATCATCGCGGATCACCAGCGTGGCGCCATGACATAATGAGGAGAAACACTCCTCAACGGCGACATCAAAGGCAAACGCCGCAAACTGCAACACCCGGTCCTGCGCCGTCACACCATACCGTTCATTGACACCCAGCGTACGGTGATAAATCGCCTGATGCTCGACCATCACCCCTTTTGGCTGCCCGGTTGAGCCGGAGGTGTAAATCACATAGGCCAGATTTTGCGGTGTTAACGTGGAAACCTGTGGGTTACTGTCCGGTTGATCCGGCAACACCGTCGGGTCAAGAACGGCCCACTCAGCCAGCACCTTGTCACCCAAAATAGACTGCCCGGCCCTATCCGCTAATATCACCGATGGCGCACTGTCATTCAGGATATACGCCAGCCGCTCTGCCGGGTAGGTTATATCGAGTGGCACATAAGCCCCACCGGCTTTCAGTACCGCCAAAAGAGATATGATCATAGACGGGGAGCGTGCCACACAAATCGCGACCCGTTGCTCCGGCTCCACCCCTGACTCAATCAACTGATGCGCCAGCCGGTTAGCGCGGGCATTTAATTCGGCGTAACTGAGTGTGTGTCCTTGATACTCCAGTGCCGTGGCCTGCGGGGTGCGCTCTGCCTGCTGTTCAAACCACCGATGTATACACAAGGCCGCAGGATACGGGGTCTCCGTCCTGTTCCAGGTGGTTAATAATAAGGTACGCTCCGTTTGCGGCAGAATTTCTAATGCCCGTACCGGGGTTTCCGGGACTTTTTCCAGCGCGTCCACCAGACTTTCCAGTGCCTGCTGCATATAGCCCCATATCCGCTCCGGTTCAAACGGCGGCACCACACTTGCCGTCAAGCCCAGCACCTCACCAAAATCCTCCACCGACAGCCCAAAGGGGTAGTTGGTCCGTTCCTGGCCGTCTAAAAATTCAATGCCTTCAAATGGTTCATCCGACGACGCTGAGAGACTATTGTGCCGGTAATTGAGCAAAGCGCTAAAGAGCGGCGTACCGCGTTCAACCCCGCTACACTGTTGCGCCAGCGCCAGTGACGCATGCTCATGGGTTAATAATCCCGCCAGCCGGTGATGGGCGGCCTGCACGCTATCCCGTACCGGGGTGTCATCCATATCCAGCCGTAACGGCAGGGTATTAATAAACAGGCCCATTCCCCCCTCTGTTCCATCTCCGCCGGTCATACGCCCAAACAGTACGGTGCCGAACACCACATTTTCTTGTCCGCTACTGCGCGCCAACACCTGGGCCCAGGCCAGATGACACAACGCCGCCAGACTCACCCCCTGCTGCCGGGCCTGACGGCGCAAACGGTCATTCAGTTCTGGTGACAGCAGCCGGTAATATTCCCTTTCCTGCGTTCCATCCAGATGGACGTCCGCCAGCCCGAATGGCAGGGTCGGCTCCGTCACGTCCGCCAGCATCCCGGTAAAGAAAGCAGTATGGGCTGCCTGACTCACGCCCAACCGGGCCTGTGCCACCAGATTGCGGAACGGTACGGGCACAGCCAGGCTCTGCTCTTGCCCTGTCAGATAAGCCTGCACTTCACGGTGCATCACTTCCACCGTTTCATGGTCACCAATCAGGTGATGGTGCAATTCCAGCAAGCACCAGCGGCCATCGGTTTCCTGCGCCACCACAAAATGCAGTAACGGCGCCTGACTCAAATCAAGACGATAATGGCGTGGATCAAAACGCTGACTTAACTGGTCCATAACCGGGCCATCAGCCGGATCCAGTGTCAATTCTGTTACGGATAAGGGGGCCTGACGCCAGACAACCTGCACTGGCACAGACACGCCCTGCCAGATAAAGGCGGTACGTAAAATATCGTGCCGGTCGACTATCCGTTGCATTGCTGCCAGATAACGATCCAGCAACGCGCGGTCAGAAAATGCGGTCCGGCCACTTAACAGGTAGGTATCTCCTTCCTGTTCCAATACATGGTGGAACAAAATCCCGTCCTGCAACGGCGATAAGGCATAGATATCCTGAATATTTGCCACGCCGCCCGGCACCTGTCTGACAAGATGGTCAATGTCCGCCTGGGTTAAATCCACCAACGGCAACATCGCCGGGGTCAGTTGCTGCGTTTCGGGGGTTATCATATTCGGTGGGATTTCGATAGCCCGGTGCTGCCCCACTGTTTGCGCCAGATCGGACAACACCGGCGACCGGAACAACGCCCGCGCTGTCAGTGCTAATCCCTGCTGACGCAGGCGTTCAATCATACGTACCGCAAGCAAGGAGTGCCCCCCCAGCGCAAAGAAGCTGTCATGACGGCTGATTGGCTCAATACCCAGTAATTCCCCCCAAATCGCTGCCAGCGTCATTTCGGTTGCCCCCTGTGGCGCTTCATACGCCTGCCGGGCAAAGGCGTCGCCGTCCGGGGCCGGCAAAGCACGGCGATCCAGTTTGCCGTTTGGTGTCAATGGCAACGCGTCCAGACGGACAAAAGCCGCCGGCACCATATAATCCGGTAACACCGTACTCAGATGAGTACGCAGGTTGTTAACCAGCATTTCATCGGCTTCTGCTGCCCCCGTTTCCGCCACGATATAGGCCACCAGCCGTTTACCCTGCCCGTCATCCCATGCCAGCACGATCGTCTCCTTCACCGCCGGGTGTTCCAGCAAGCGGGTTTCAATTTCTCCCGGCTCAATGCGGAAGCCGCGGATTTTCACCTGCTGGTCGTTACGGCCCAAGAATTCCAGGCTACCATCCGACTGGTAACGGGCCATATCGCCGGTGCGGTACATCCGGGCACCTGAGACAGGGCTAAAGGGATCGGGGATAAACCGTGCTTCACTTAAAATTGGCTGATTCAGATACCCCCGCGCTACCCCTACACCACCGATATAGATTTCCCCCACACCGCCTAACGGCACCGGTTGCCCGTGGCTGTCCAGCAGGTAAATGCAGGTATTGCTGAGCGGCCGGCCGATAGAACGGTCATCCTCAGGGGAGACAACTGCTTGACAGGTGGCGGTGACGGTATTTTCCGTTGGGCCATAGGCGTTTAATAACCGCGGACGGTGACCCGCCTGGGCAAACCAATTCTGAAGGGCTGTTTTTTGCACCGCTTCACTGCCGATAATAACCAGCCGGAGCGCGTCCGGCAGCACTAATCCCGGTTCTCTGGCAGCCAGTTCAGACCAGAATAATGTCGGCAGAAACAGCACCGTAATACGGTTTTCGCGGGTTAAGGTAATAAATTCCGGTATGGATGACAGCCAGCTATCATCGCGGATCACCAGCGTGGCGCCATGACATAATGAGGAGAAACACTCCTCAACGGCGACATCAAAGGCAAACGCCGCAAACTGCAACACCCGGTCCTGCGCCGTCACACCATACCGTTCATTGACGCCCAGCGTGCGGTGATAAATCGCCTGATGCTCGACCATCACCCCTTTTGGCTGCCCGGTAGAGCCGGAGGTGTAAATCACATAGGCCAGATTTTGCGGTGTTAACGTGGTAACCCGTGGGTTACTGTCCGGTTGATCCGGCAACATCGCCGGATCCAGTACCGTCAACCCGGCCAGTACCTCATCACTCAGTGCAGCTTGCCCGGCCCGGTCTGCCACTACCACGGATGGCGTGCTATCACTCAGGATATAGATCAGACGCTCTGCCGGATAGGTTGTGTCGAGTGGCACATAAGCCCCACCGGCTTTCAGTACCGCCAACAGGGACACTACCATGGCCGGTGAGCGTGTCACACAAATCGCGACCCGTTGCTCCGGCCCGATCCCTAACGCAATCAACTGATGGGACAGCCGGTTAGCCCAGGCATTGAGTTCGGCGTAACTGAAGGTTTGTCCTTGATATTCCAGTGCTATGGCCTGCGGAGTGTTCTGTACCTGCAGTTCAAATAACTGATGAATACATAACGCCGCAGGATACGGGGTTTCCGTCCTGTTCCAGGTGGTTAATAATAAGGTACGCTCTGTTTGCGGCAGAATGTCCAATGCCCGCACTGGCATAGCCGGGGTGTGCTCCAGCGCGTCCGCCAGACTTTCCAGTGCCTGCTGCATATAGCCCCATATCCGCTCTGGCTCAAACGGCGGCACCACACTTGCCGTCAAGCCCAGCGCCTCACCAAAATCCTCCACCGACAGCCCAAAGGGGTAGTTGGTGCGTTCCTGGCCGTCTAAAAATTCAATGCCTTCAAATGGTTCATCCGACGACGCTGAGAGACTATTGTGCCGGTAATTGAGCAAAGCGCTAAAGAGCGGCGTACCGCGTTCAACCCCGCTACACTGTTGCGCCAGCGCCAATGACGCATGCTCATGGGCAAGTAATCCCGCCAGCCGGTGATGGACGGCCTGTACGCTGTCTTGTACCGGGGTGTCATCCATATCCAGCCGTAACGGCAGAGTATTAATAAACAAGCCCATTCCTCCCTCTGTTCCTTCGCCGCTGGTCATACGTCCAAATAATACGGTGCCGAACACCACTCTTTCTTGTCCGCTACTGCGCGCCAACACCTGAGCCCAGGCCAGATGACACAACGCCGCCAAACTGACCCCCTGCTGCCGGGCCTGACGGCGCAGACGGTCATTCAGTTCCGGTGTCAGCAGCCGGTAACATTCTCTTTCCTGCGTTCCATCCAGATGGACGTCCGCCAGCCCGAATGGCAGGGTCGGCTCCGTCACGTCCGCCAGCATCTCGGTAAAGAAACGGGTATAGGCTGCCTGACTGACGCCCAACCGGGCCTGCGCCACCAGATTACGGAACGGCACCGGCGCAGGCAGGCTTGCCTCTTGCCCTGTCAGGTAAGCCTGCACTTCACGGTGCATCACTTCCAGCGTTTCATGGTCACCAATCAGGTGATGCAGTAATTGCAGGGCAATCCAACGGCCATCCGTTTCCTGCGCCACCACAAAGCGCAATAATGGTGCATCGCTCAGGTTAAGACGATAATGACTGACGTTAAAACGGGCCGCCAATTGGCGGCTCACGGGTCCCTCTGCCGGATCCAGTATCAGTTCAGTCACGGATAAGAGGGCGTGACGCCAGACAACCTGTACTGGCACGGACACCCCTTGCCAGATAAAGGCGGTGCGTAAAATATCATGACGGTCAATCATCCGTTGCATTGCTGCCAGATAACGATCCAGCAAAGACCGATCAGCAAACGCCATCTGACCACTTAACAGGTAAGTATCCCCTTCTTGTGCCAGTAAATGGTGGAATAAGATCCCGTCCTGCAACGGCGATAAGGCATAGATATCCTGAATATTTGCCACGCCGCCCGGCACCTGTCCTACAATGTAGTCAATATCCGCCTGCGTTAAATCCACCAGCGGTAACATCGCCGGAGTCAGTTGTTTTGTCGCGGGGGTAATCACATTCGGCGGAATTTCGATGGCCTGATGCTGCCTCACTGTTTGCGCCAGATCGGACAACACGGGCGACCGGAACAACGCCCGCGCTGTCAGTGCTAATCCCTGCTGACGCAGGCGTTCAATCATACGTACCGCAAGCAAGGAGTGGCCCCCCAGCGCAAAGAAACTGTCATGGCGGCTGACCTGCTCCATACCGAGTAATTCACGCCAAATCGCCGCCAACGTCATTTCGGTTTCTCCCTGCGGGGCTGCATAGACTTGCCGGGCAAAGGCATCTTCATCCGGTGCCGGCAATGCCCGGCGATCCAGCTTACCGTTTAGCGTTAAGGGAAACGCATCCAGACGCACAAAAGCCGCTGGCACCATATAATCCGGTAAAGTCGCGCTCAAATGCGTTCTCAGGCTGTTCGCCAGTTCCTTCTCCTCTTGCGCAACCACATAAGCCACCAGCCATTTTTCAGCGCCATCACCCAGTGCCAGTACTGCCGCCTCACGCACTGCCGGATACTCTGTCAGCCGGGTTTCAATTTCCTCAGGTTCAATACGGAAACCGCGAATTTTCATCTGCTGGTCATTACGGCCGAGGAACTCCAGATTGCTGTCTAGCCGGTAACGCGCCAAATCTCCGGTGCGGTACATTCGCGCATCTGGGGTATCATTAAACGGATCGATAAGGAACCGTTCGGCCGTTAACTCAGGTCGGTTCAGATAGCCACAGGCTACGCCGTCTCCCCCCACATAAATCTCACCAGTCACCCCCAACGGTACGGGCTGACCATGACTATCCAACAAATAAACCCGGGTATTGGCGATAGGCCGGCCAATGGGGAGCCGGATCATGCCCTCTTCCAGTGCCTCAATAGGATACATTGTTGTAAAGGTAGTGCCTTCTGTCGGGCCATAAGCCTGCAACAGTTGTTGCGGTGGACGATGTTTCAGTACTTGAGCAATCAGCGGTAAGTCGGGGATATCACCGCCAAAAATCAGCGTTTTTATCTGCGGCAGCACCGGGGACAACTCTACCACCAGCCGGTTAAATAGCCCGATGGTCAGCCACAAGATCGTGATACGATGGGTCTGCAAAGCCCGGACTAACTCCGCCGACGTCAATAAAGTGGTGTGATCAATGACTACCAATGCCCCTCCGTTGAGCAACGGCGCCCAGACTTCAAAGGTACTGGCATCAAACGCCGGATTCGCGGTAAAAGCCACTCGATCATCCTGCTCAATGGCCGCGTAACCATTATTGATGACCAGCCGAACCACGGCACGATGTGGCACCAGCACGCCTTTTGGTGTCCCGGTGGAACCGGAGGTGTACATGATATAGGCCAATGCCGTGCTGGCACACGGTAAGTCAGGGTTAATACTATTTTTCTCGTTGGCTTGCTCACTCGTCGTCTTATCCTCATCGGAAAGACGAAGCAGCGGTACAATCAGGTTAGCCGGGATCGCTGTCTGTGTATCGGTGAGTAACAGTTTGGCAGTACAGTCATTGATCAGCCAGTTTTTCCGCTCATCGGGCATCCTGGGATCGAGGGGAACGTAAGCTGCACCGGCTTTAAGCACGGCCAGTTGCGCCACGACCAGCATGATGGAGCGCTCAAACAGCAGCACAATAGGATCGCCGGGGCAAACACCTTGTCTGATTAACTGATGAGCCAACTGATTCGCCTGTGTATTCAGCTCACTGTAGTTCAGGACCTTATCGCCCGCTATCAGGGCTGTCGCTTGCGGCGTTTTTACCACCTGCTGTTCAAACAATTGATGAATACACAAGGCCGCAGGATACGGGGTTTCCGTTGTGTTCCAGGTAGTTAATAATAAAGTCCGCTCCGCTTGTGGCAAGATATTCAATGCCCGTACCGGGGTTTCCGGGGCTTGTTCCAGTGCGTCCACCAGACTTTCCAGTGCCTGCTGCATATAACCGCATACTCGTTCCGGATCAAACGGCTGAACAACCTGAACTGTCAAGCCCAGTGCCTCACTAAAGTCTTCCACCGACAGCACAATGGGGTAGTTGGTTCGCTCTTGTCCGTCCAATAACTCAACCCCCTCCAGCGTATTATCCAACTGGTTCGATTGATCATTGTGCCGATAATTTAACAGGGCA
>NZ_NKHP01000001.1:158294-468930 GCF_014467235.1 Xenorhabdus indica
AGTAGTTAATAACAGTGTACGTTCTGCTTCCGGCAGGATATTCAACTGCCCGTACCGGGGTTTCCGGCGCCTGTTCCAGCGCCGCCACCAGACTTTCCAGCGCCTGCTGCATATAGCCGCATATCCGCGCCGGCTCAAACGGCTGCACGACCTGCGCCGTTAAGCCTAACGCCTCACCAAAATCTTCCACTGACAGTACAAAGGGATAGTTGGTTCGCTCCTGTTCCCCAACAAATTCAATCCCTCTGACCAGTTCACCTGACATTCCCAATAAGACATTGTGTCGATAATTCAACAAAGCACTAAAGAGGGATGTACCACGGTCAACCCCACTACACTGCTGCGCCAGCGCCAGTGATGCATGTTCATGGGCTAATAATCCCGCCAGCCGGCGATGGGCGGCCTGCACGCTGTCCCGTACCGGTATATCATCAATATCCAGCCGCAACGGTAAGGTATTAATAAACAGCCCCATCCCATTCCCTGTTCCTTCGCCACCAGTCATACGTCCAAACAACACGGTGCCGAATACCACTTTTTCCTGTCCACAGACCCGTGACAACACCTGGGCCCAGGCCAGATGACACAAAGCCGCCAAACTGACGCCTAACTGCCGGGCCTGACTGCGCAAGCGATTATTCAGCTCAGGCGTTAACATTTGGTGAAATTCCGTCACCTGTGAACCGTCACGATGCACCTCTGTCAAGCCAAACGGCAGCGTCGGCTCTTCCACTTCAGCTAACATTTCAGTAAAGAAACGGGTATCGGCTTCCTGACTCATCCCCAATCGGGACTGAGCCACCAGATTGCGAAACGGCACCGGTACAGGCAGATTTTCCTCTTGCCCTGTCAAGTATAACTGGACTTCACGGTGCATCATTTCTAGCGCTTCATGGTCGCCAATCAGGTGATGGTGCAATTCCAGTAAGAACCAGCGGCCATCAGTTTCCTGCGCTACAACAAAATGCAGAAGCGGAGCCTGACCCAGAACCAAGCGATAATGACGCGGATCAAAACGCTGACTTAACTGGTCAATGACCGGACCATCAGCCGGATCCAGCGTCAGCTCAGTCACTGATAAGTCAGCATGACGCCAGACGACCTGTACTGGCACGGATATGTTTTGCCAAATAAAGGCGGTGCGTAAGATATCGTGCCGCTCAATGATTTGTTGCATCGCTGCCAGATAACTATCCAGCAAAGCGCGATCAGCAAAAATCATCTGGACGGTCAACAAATACGGATCGCCTTTCTGCGCCAATAAGTGATGGAACAAAATACCGTCCTGCAAGGGCGATAAGGCGTAGATATCCTGAATATTTTCTATCCCACCCGGCACTTGTTCAACAATTTGGTCAACATCTGCCTGGGTTAAATCCACCAACGGTAACATCGCCGGGGTCAGTTGCTGTGTTGCGGGAGTAATCATATTGGGTGGGACTTCGATAGTCTGATGCTGCCCCAACATTTTCGCCAGATCGGATAACACAGGCGACCGGAATAAATCACTCGCCGCCAGCGCCAACCCCTGCTGATGCAGGTGCTCAATCATACGCATCGCGAGCAGGGAGTGGCCACCCAATGCAAAGAAGCTGTCATGGCGGCTAATTTGCTTAATGCCCAATAACTCACTCCAGACTGTCGCCAGTATCGTTTCCTCTTTCCCTTGCGGGGCGTCATACACCTGCCGGACAAATGCTTCATCGTCGGGGGCCGGTAATGCCCGGCGATCCAGTTTGCCATTCGGAGTCTGCGGGAAGCTGTCCAGACGCATAAAGGCTGCCGGCACCATATAATCCGGCAGAAGTGCACTCAGATGGGTACGCAAGCTGTTTATCCACTCGTCATTCTCTTCCTCCCTCACAGTTTCCGCCACGATATAAGCCACTAACCGCCTACTTTGTCCGTCATCCAGTGCCAGCACTGCTGCCTGATTCACTGCTGGATGCTCCAGCAAACGGGTTTCAATTTCCCCCAATTCGACACGGAAGCCGCGGATTTTTACCTGCTGGTCATTACGACCCAGAAACTCCAGGTTTCCGTCCGGCAGGTAACGGGCCACATCCCCGGTACGATACATCCGGGCACCCGATACGGGGCTAAAAGGGTCGGGGATAAAGCGTTCTTCACTTAAAATTGGCTGGTTCAAATACCCCCGCGCAACCCCCACACCACCAATGTAGATTTCCCCTGAGCAACCTAGCGGTACGGGTTGTCCATTGTTGTCCAGTAAGTAAATACGGGTATTGCTGAGGGGCCGGCCGATGGAACGATCATCGTCCGAAGAGAAGACTTCTTGACAGGTGGCGGTAACGGTATTTTCCGTCGGGCCATAAGCATTTAATAACCGAGGGCGGTGACCCGACTGGGCAAACCAGTCCTGAAGGGCTTTTTTCTGCACAGCTTCACTGCCGATGATAACCAATCGGAGCGCGTCAGGTAGTGCTAATTCTGGCTCTCTGGCTGCCAGTTCAGACCAGAATAACGTGGGCAGTAACAGCACCGTGATACGGTTTTCCCGCACTAAGGTGATAAATTCTGTCATTGATTCCAGCCAGCTATCATCGCGAATAACCAGCGTAGCACCATAACATAATGAGGAGAAACACTCCTCAACCGCAACATCAAAGGCAAACGCCGCAAACTGCAATACCCGATCCTGCGCCGTCACGCCATACTGTTCATTGACGCCCAACATGCGCTGATAGACCGCCTGATGCTCCACCATCACCCCTTTTGGTTGACCGGTGGAGCCGGAGGTATAAATCACATAGGCCAGATTTTGCGGTGTTAACATTGAAACTTGTGGGTTACTGTCCGGTTGATCCGGCTGCATCGTCGGGTCAAGTACCGTCAACTCAGCCAGTATCTTGTCACCCAATATGGACTGTCCGGTGCCATCCGCCAATATTACGGATGGGGCACTGTCATTTAGGATATATGCCAGACGCTCAGCCGGGTAGGTAATATCCAGCGGCACATAAGCCCCACCGGCTTTCAGTACTGCGAGTAGTGACACCACCATGGCCTGTGAGCGTGCCACGCAAATGGCAACCCGTTGCTCCGGTCCAATTCCCTGCTCAATCAATTGGTGGGCCAGCCGGTTAGCGCGGGCGTTTAATTCAGCATAACTCAGTGTTTGCCCCTGATACTCAAGTGCCGTAGCCTGTGGGGTCTTTTGTACCTGTTGCTCAAACCACTGATGAATACACAAGGCTTCAGGATAAAGGATTTCAGTCGGGTTCCAGGTTTCCAATAGCAATGTCCGTTCCACCTCCGGCAACAAATTAAGCTGCTCAATGGGGATATCATCACTTCTTCCTTTTGATAACAGCAACATCTGTAAATGGTTATCCATGCGCGCAATCACTTCCGCACTCAGGCGATTTTCATCATAGATCCAACGGAAAAAACCGCCCTGCTCATTTATCTGAAGTGTCAGCAATTCACCCGACGCTTTTTGATCACACTGTCTGTCATCCTGTATCACCGAAACCGCTATCGACCACGGATAGTGAGTGCTTAATTCAGGGATGGCGTGCAATGAAGGTAAATGAGAAAGGCGGTCATAATTGAATGTCTGGTGTTGCGCCAGTTGGGTAAGTTCATCATCAACCGCGTCAGCTACCCCATACCACGGTTGATCCAACGCCACTGCAATGTCCATGGGCACCACTGAGGCCAGATTTGCCTGGTTATCGTTTAATGCTACCCCCCAGCCGATTTGGCATACTGGCTGCTGAGTCAGACGCGCAAGATAGATAACAAATGCTTGCAACACTATTCGCCACGGCTCTTCTTGACCACTTTGAAGAGACGGGGACTGCCAACAGCTGATTGCCCAACGGGGTTCAGCAATCTTATGGGGAATGTCGAAAGGTAACTGGAGGGGGTGCAAAGCGGCAAGACGCTGATACCAAAATAATTCACTGGGTGTGAGTGATTGTAGAGTATTTATTCCAGAAAGTGCTTCACCATTAAGACTATTTCCCGTTGTAGCAATGTTATCTTTCATTTATTTATTACCTCATCTCAACGAATCTGTTAGTTGTTTGAAAATATTCAGTCTGTAGGATCATCAAAAATATTTTTTCTTACTTTTTTTCATTTGACTGGAGAGAAATACAACTCATGCATAAAACATGGATCAAAATATTTAGGCAGTACTTTTTGTCAGGCTTTAAATACAATAGCCCGATGAATAGTGATAATGTTAACGTTATGAAATAATAATTTTGTTAACAATGAAAAAATAATTAGCCAGATAAATTGGAATAGGACATTCTATTTTTATTAACTCCATTTACTATCCTCATAAATAGCAATAGAATCGCAGATTAAAAATACTTAAACCCTAATATATTTTATAACCATTGAAGCCATTTGATTTCTCTACTTCAAGATACAGGTTTAAAATTATTTTACTTATAATAAATCCAATTATTTAATTAGTTTACATTCTTGGGTATTAAAATATATACAATCAATAAAAATATTATTACTCTCAATCGTGCAATAATATATACCCTATTAACTTGAAGATGCAAATTTCATTACCTTAAAAAGATTTATTCTCTTTTTCTCCAAGCGAGACTTAAAAAAATGATGAACACAGTGGCAGTGATAATAGTCGCCTGTGACTAAAAAAACAGGGAAAATTTTCAAAAAACTTCCCACCAAAATATAATTGGAGATTTAAAATAAGCGGCTATTTTTTGCACAAATATAAGGTGTTATCTTCGATGATGAGGGTAACAAAAACAGTCGAATTTTCCGGGCATAATTTATTTAAAACCAGCATCTTCAAGTTGAAAAGATTTATATAGTATAAGTGGCGAAAAATAATCTTAATAAAATTTCACTTTGATCACCACTTGTCGTCATTTCATCAAAACATTATCAGGTGACTGAATTATCAGATTTAAGATCTGAGTTAATACCGGGTTATTCATTTTTTCGTCAAGTGAACCATTTTTATTAAAGGAGCCGAATATTATGGCTAATAGAAATAATAAAACGTTAAGATTAATTTTTCCTCAGTGGCAAGGAGGAAATAATCCTCCCTATTATTTTGGCGCAAAACTTTTGTCGTGGCTTGCCCCACAATCTGCCGGACCTGTTGAGGAAGTCCCTGTAATTCCACCGTCAGAAATCCCGCCCAGGGAGGAAAATGGAATAGTGGGACGTTCTGTACTAACTGAACAATTATCCATTGCACGTCAATTAATTGAGCAGCATTCTCCTGATTCTGTTGTTGTACTGGGGGGGAGATTGTCTTGTCTCTCTTGCGCCATTTTCTTGGCTGAATGAAAAATATACAGATAAACTGGGGATATTGTGGATTGATTCACACCCTGATGTGCAAACTCCGGTTCAGTATAAAAACGCTCACTCCCATGTTCTCGGTGCCCTGATGGGGAATAGTGATACTGATTTTATTAGTACAGTAAAATTGCCTGTATACATACGCCACTGGAATATAAGGCAAGTTAACTATTTCAGATATTGTGGGCTTAATCAATCGCGCTACTTCTGACACAAAGACAGTCGGTCTGACTATTTCTGAACATCTTCCCTGGGATGCCATTAACCTTAAAGCCATGCTGGCTCAACTTCCACTACTGGGTAAGTAAAAATTAGAAGCATATCAATTCTGTGTATTGAGATTCTGTGTATTGAAAGGCCAGAGTTCATTCGACCTCAGTTTTTTAAGAAGATGTATTCTTCAAGCAAGTGCCAGCGATTTTTATTGATCGCTGGTGCAATAAATCAGTGCGGAAAATGTGGCATACTGCAACCAGAAAAACCTCTACGGCCAGCCAAACATAAACAGTATAATTATTAGTCTTTGCTGACAGTTTTTCGTGTTTTGATAAGATGTTACTTGCTCCATAACCTTGATTCGCGTAAAACTGTTACCCAAAATTACCAATAATAACTCCATAACTCTCCTGATTATTATGTTTCAAAACAATCCGCTGCTTGCTCAGCTAAAACAGCAACTTCACGCTCAAACCTTGCGTGTAGAAGGTTTAGTCAAAGGAACTGAAAAAGGCTTCGGCTTTCTGGAAGTCGATGGTCAAAAAAGTTACTTTATTCCACCACCTCATATGAAAAAAGTGATGCACGGTGACCGCATCACAGCCGCTATTCACACCGACAAAGAAAAAGAGATCGCTGAACCAGAAACGCTTATTGAACCCTTCTTGTCCCGTTTTGTAGGAAGGATCCAGAAAAAAGAAAACGATAACCGTCTATGGATTGTTCCTGATCACCCATTGTTAAAAGACGCTATCCCTTGCCGACCGGCCAATACAGTGACCCATAATTTCGAAAATGGTGATTGGGCTGTTGCTGAAATGAAGCGTCATCCATTGAAAGGTGATCGTGGATTCCATGCAGAGGTAACAGGCTATATCACCCGTGGTGATGACCACTTCGCTCCCTGGTGGGTTACTCTGACACGTCATAATCTGGAACGTGAAGCACCCGCTATGACGGATTGCCAATTGGATGATAATTCTTTTGAACGTATTGATCTGACTTCTCTTGATTTTGTGACCATTGACAGTGCAACAACTCAAGATATGGACGATGCATTGCACATCGCCCGGAATAATGACGGAAGTTTAAAACTCTCCGTCGCCATCGCTGATCCAACGGCTTATATCAAAGCTGACAGTGAACTGGATAAAATCGCTTACCAGCGTAGTTTCACCAACTATCTGCCGGGTTTTAATATTCCTATGCTGCCCCGCGAACTATCTGATGATTTGTGTTCGCTGCGTCCAAATGCCCGACGCCCTGCTCTGGTTTGTCAGGTTTCCATTCTGGAAGATGGGCAACTAGGTGATGATCTTCAATTTTTCACAGCCTGGGTCGAATCGAAGTTCAAATTAGTTTATGACGAAGTTTCTGACTGGCTGGAAGGCCAGGATGGTTGGAAACCGGGTTCTGATGCTGTTGCTGAGCAAATCACACTATTGAAAGAAATGTGCGAGCGCCGTAACAACTGGCGCCAACAGCACGCCCTTGTGTTTAAGGAAAGACCAGATTATCGGTTTATTCTTGATGAAGGGGGGAATGTGGCTGATATTGTTATCGAGCAGCGCCGCTCCGCCAATCGCATTGTTGAAGAAGCAATGATCGCGGCTAACTTGTGTGCGGCAAAAATCCTGCGCGATAAATTAGGTTTCGGTATTTATAACGTTCATACTGGATTTGAACCAGCACAAATTGAGCACGTTGTTGAAGTGCTCAAGGAACACAATATTGAAACCTGCCATGAAACTCTGTTGGGATTAGAAGGGTTTTGCGAATTGCGTCGCGAACTGGATAAACAACCGACGCAATTCCTCGATAGCCGTATTCGCCGTTTCCAGACTTTTGCGGAAATCAAAACAGAACCCGGCCCACATTTTGGACTCGGTTTTGATGCTTACGCAACCTGGACATCTCCTATCCGTAAGTACAGCGATATTATCAACCATCGTTTGCTGAAAGCGATTATTCAACAAACAGAAGCAGAAAAGCCAGCCGAAGAAATTTGCCTGCAATTATCCGAGCGTCGACGGGCAAATCGTATGGCTGAACGTGATGTAGGCGATTGGCTCTATGCCCGTTTTCTTGCCCCTCACGCTGGTACGGATCAAACTTTTTCCGCTGAAATTATTGATATCACTCGTGGTGGATTGCGTGTTCGCCTGGTTGACAATGGCGCAATTGCTTTTGTCCCAGGCCCATTCCTGCATGCTGTTCGTGATGAACTTCAATGCAGCCAAGAAACAGGTTCCGTATTAATTAAAGGCGAAACAGTTTATCGTCTGAATGACATTATCAATGTGCGTCTTGAAGAAGTCAGAATGGAAACCCGTAATATTGTGGCACGCCCTGTTAGTTAAACTTGTTAGTAAAACTTAGCAGAGAAATACCCAATAAAACGGGACTTCCAGAACAATAAACACACTGCCGCTATTATAAGCGGCATTTTTACAACAAATATTAAACAATTATTCAGATTTTCATATGAAACTTCTTACACTAAAATTCACGCGCATTACCGCAGCAATTTTACCTTTATTCAGTGCATTAATGACTTCACCTTCCCAGGCATCCCCTACTCAGCCTAATACGGCTCAACAAGAACAGATTATTAATCAACTTATCGCCTTAGAAAAAAGTGCTAATGGACATCTTGGTGTGTTCTTAATCAATACAGCAGACAATTCAACCATCGGTTATCGGGCAAACGAACGTTTTCCGTTGTGCAGTACCAGTAAATTTATGGCAGCCTCTGCGCTTTTGAAAAAAAGCGAAAAAGATGAAAACTTACTGAACCAGCGTATCAACTACAAACAATCCGATGTTGTTGAATATAGTCCGATTACCGAAAAACATATTGCAAGCGGTATGACATTAGCAGAGTTGAGCGCAGCAACTTTGCAATATAGTGATAATACAGCTATGAACTTGCTACTTGACCAATTAGATGGCCCGCGTGGTTTGACAAAATTTGCCCGTACTATCGGCGACAATAAATTCCGGTTAGATCGCAAAGAACCTGAATTGAACTTAGTCAAACCGGGTGATGAACGTGATACATCGACACCTCAAGCTATGGCGGAAAGTTTATACAAGTTGACCTTAGGTAATATGTTAGCAACCAATCAACGTGTGCAACTGGCAGAATGGCTAAAAGGAAATACAACGGGTGATGCCAGTATTCGTGCCGGAGTACCAAAAGATTGGGTTGTGGGAGATAAAACGGGTCTCTGTGACTACGGGTCAACCAATGATATTGCCGTGATCTGGCCGACGGAAAACAGAGCGCCATTAGTATTGGTCACTTATTTCACTCAACCTGGCGATAAAAACGCTAAAGCCCGTCGTGATGTACTGGCAGAAGCAGCCCACATACTGATTCAAACTAAATAAAGATCGACAATGCTACGCGGTTAATTTACGGCGTAGCTTGAGAAGATTTATAAAACAAGGTTTAATCGAAGCTACAAACCGACCCTGCCCGCCCTAAACATTGACTGACAGAAACAGGGGTCGGTTATCGGTTCATGCCTGACAAGTTATTAACATTCTTCCCACAGTGAATAACGGGGCCTTACAGCATCAGGTAAAATATTCGCTCAAGAGACTCAAACAGCTTGCCCGGTTTTGTTATTTCTTACGAACAGGTAAACCTGTTCCACGCATTCCTTCTTGCGGTAAAACCAGTACGGCTGCCGACCATGCGGGCATTGTTACTTCGCCATCCTCAGTGATCCGTATCCCTGCGGCCAAAGATGTCTTGCCCAATTCACGTTGAATATCATTTAATTTCAATCCGTTGACATTAAGATCTTTAACAGTCACAGACCAAGATGCAGCGTTAATAACGACAACCAAGCCATCAAACCGCCAGTCAAGATCACGTGGAGTCATATTGCCATCATCAATCGTCATGACCATTAAACCCATTTGCTGCTGAGGACCAACATTAACAAAATCGACACGTTGTCTGACAACAGCGCCATTACCAAGAGCCATCAATGGTGAAAACTGACGTAACTGCAATAACTCCTGATAAAACGCCATCATCTGTAATAATTCATTTTGACCTGGTTTTTTCACCTGATTTTTCACACGATTAATCAGTGGGTAATTCTTACCATCATCACTCTGTGCTGGCAGCCCCACATCATAATTATTGTCCTTATAGTCATAACTAACACGATTAAACCAATCGCCAGCGTTATAAGAATCACGGGTAAAGGATTTTGAACGCAATAATTCTGATCCATGTTGATCGAAAGCCAGACCTTGCCCAAGAAATACTGTAGCCAGGGAGATCGCCTGCATACGAACCCGTGTTATCAAATCCGCTTCATAGGCAGCTTTATAGCTAATAATGTCCCACAATGTTTGATTATCGTGTTTAGATACATAATTCAGTACTTCAAGCGGGGCTGATGCATAACCCGCAATAGCGCCCTTATAATCAATTTCGCTACCTGTTTTCACTGCCCCGTCTTTATCGATCATGACAAAATCAGCCAGATTACCAGCCATGCCAAGCCGAACCAGATCCCATAAATGACGAACGTTATCGGCATCTAACCTGGAAATTTCATTAGGCAATATTTCAGCACCATTACCGACCCCCTGATTACTGCGGATACTGTCGGCAACATCAAATGGCCCACCGCCACGCACCGCATCACGCAATCGGTCAGAGAAAGTACCAATGCCAGTTCCTTTAAGATTGATTTGAGAAGCTGTTTCGAATCGATCATCCTGCCCAGAATTCCACCCTTCGCCGAAAAAGTAGATCGATGGATTAATCGCCCGTACTTTTTCTAACGCTGATATCATTTGTGCTTTAGGATGATAACCCATTAAATCGAACCGAAACGCATCTATCTTATAATCTTTAACCCATGTCACCAGTGAATCTTCGATCAATTTGGCAAACATGCGATGCTCCGGCGCAGTATCAGAACAACAGGTATTATTTTCAACCTTGCCTGTTATTTCATCCAAACGGTGATAATACCAAGGTACAATCTTATCCAACACCGATGTTCTGGATGTCGGGCCTGCTGCATTGGTATGGTTGTAAGCAACATCCATGATTACGTTCATTCCCAATTGTTGCTTGATGGCCTGCACCATGGCACGAAACTCTTTTATACGAACAGAACCTTCCGGCTCAGTAGCATAAGAGCCTTCTGGTACTGAATAGTGAAACGGATCGTAACCCCAGTTATAAGAATCCGTTTTTGCCACCATCGTATTCAATTCTTGCACTTGCGGATTATTGATATTGTCATCACGCCGCAACTGCTGCAAAACCTCCCTCACAGTTAATGAACTATGGCAAAATGCCGCAAAACGACTGTTCTTCACTATGGGATTGATTTGACACAGACGGCTAAAAGGATGATCGAGATCAGCCACCTGATGACTAAATTCATTGATGGAAGCAATATCAAACACAGGCAACAGTTCTATATGAGTCATTCCCGCCTGACTTAATGCCTTAAGATGCTTGAACATATCGCTGTTATTGTCAGTCAGTGCCAGATATTTACCACGCCAGGCTACGGACACCGTACTGTCTGAAGCGGAAAGATCACGGATATGCGCTTCATAAATGGTCATACGTGCAATATCGGCTGGCGTATTTTGTGGATGTGGTGCCAACAGGTTATCCCAGTTGTGGGGCTTTAACACTTCATCATTCAAGTTGACGACCTGACTATATTCCGAATTAGCAGACAAGCTATAAGAATAGGGATCGGTCACTTCATAGTGTTCTACATTGCGAGATTGAGGATGATAGACCTGTAAGGCATAGCGGTAATAAGCTCCAATCAATTTCTTGTCACCTTGCCATGACCAGGAACCACTGGCTGTATCACGTTGCATGACATGATTAGCGATAACCTGTTTATTTTGATCATAGATAATCAAACTTACCTTTTGTGCCGTGGGTGCCCACAACCTGAAAATCACACCTTTATTATTGATCCTGGCCCCATATTCCAATTTATCAGCCGCATCGGCGAAACGATCGTCTAATACCCCCGCCGTTTGTACTTGAGTTGCCGATATAAATAGACCTTGCTCATTGGCCGAAAAAACCACCAAATCTCCGGTCAGGAGTCGATCAATATCCACGTTTTCAGGCAAGCGGAAAGCTGGCCACTTTGCCAAATGTGGGAATTTTTTTGCTGTTTCCTGACTTAAAACTGTTGGTGTGAGTGTCAGATAATTATCAGTAAAATAACCCTGGTCATTGGCCTCTACCTTATTACTTTGGTTGTGATATAAGCGAATAACAGATTTACTTTCACCTCCTGACCATAATAACGTCTGCCTGTCAATCCAATGTGCAGAAGCCTGAGAAATTTCTGGCACAGAATGAGAGGTGTTAGTACGACAAAGATAGATTTCTTCACTACCTGATATTTGCTTCACACGATGTGCCATCAGTTTCTCCTGATTTTTGAACAAATAACACTTGTTTTTCATGAAACTATTTTTAGTAAAATGATTTAATATAAAACTACTTTGTGCACAGCTTGTAAGTAATAAAATCAATAGGCTATTCAATACAACAAGATAAACCTTCCTCCAGAAGTTAGATTTCACAGTTAAACCTTTTTACTTAAAAGATAACATTAATCATTTATACCCTATTGGGTTTCAAAATGCAGCGCGGCAGCAAGGGAGTAATCCCCAAGCGCATAGATAACGATGTGATTGGGATGAGTGAACCGTGTAATATTATCCCGGTGCCTAAATATCTTTTTTATCATACCACGTAACAGACACCGGATTAACATTATCCTTTTTTGTGAGTCATGTTATTGTAAAAAACAAAAACCTCTTCAAGAATTTGAAACGCTTCGTTTACGGTTTTAATATCAATATTTAATGGAGGTAATAACCGAAGAACAGTATCATTACGGCCACCAAGCTCAGTAATAAGTCCATGTTGCAATGCCAGTTTCTGCAATTCTTTAGCACTTTTCTCATCAGCATCTTCGAGCTTAGGATCTAATATTTCCACCCCTAACATAAGGCCTTTCCCACGAATTTCACCAAGGAATGGAAATTTAATTTTTAATGCATTCAATTTCTCAATGATTATTGAAGACATCGCTTTTACATTATCCAGTATGTTTTCTTGCTTAATTATTTGAATAGCTTTTACTCCCGCACTAAAAGCAAGCTGATTTCCTCTAAATGTACCTATGTGATTTCCTGACAGCCAATTTTTATATGCTTTTTTATAAAACATTAATGATGAAGGAAGCCCTATTCCGCTGGTTCCTTTTGATGTGACAAAAATATCAGGCTCTATGTTATACTGTTCGAATGCATACCAAGTCCCGGTTCTACCACAACCTGTCTGAATTTCATCAATAATTAGAGGAATATTGAATTCTCTCGATAACTGATAAATTTTAGATACAAAAGATTTTTCGGCAACATAAAGACCACCTTCTCCTTGTACCAATTCAAGGATAATTGCTGCGATATTTCCAAGACCTGAGTTTGCATCTCTTAATGCAGATTCCAGAAACATACCAGCATCAAGTTGCTGTGAATTCATCACCCAACTGGTTTGAGAATGTGATTCTGAGCCAAAGGGGAAAAAATGTACGCCCGGCATCAAGCCCAAAAAATCTTTCTTCATTTGGCGATTGCCAGTGACTGCTAAAGCGCCAGTAGTACATCCGTGGTATCCGCCTCTAAAACTGATAATTTCCTGATGACCCGTTGATACTTTAGCTAATTTAATTGCAGCTTCTACTGCATCAGCTCCCGTAGGCCCACAAAAATGTAGCTTGTAAGAATCCCGCAGTTTTTCAGGTAACATACTAAAATGAGCTTCAGTAAATGATTCTTTTATTGGTGTAGGAAAGTCTAAACCAAGACTTAGCTTTTTCGCCTGTTTACATACCTCATCTACTAATTCTGGGTGCGAATGCCCCAATGGTAATGACCCTGCTCCCAATAAAAAATCGATAAATATGTTACCATCGACATCTTGCACGTAAGAACCACACGCTCTGTCTAAAGCTATTGGTAATCTTTTCGGATAAGATATCGCATCGGACTCCCATTGAGCTTGTTTTTGTAAAGCAATTTTTGATTTTGGTCCAGGAATCTCAGTTTTAATTATTGACTTTTCCATTATCCATTCTCTTTTTTAATTTAAACTTGAAATTGTTCATAGCTGTATTGATAATCTAAAGTTATTTTCAAATAAACAAATAAATTATTTTTACAAATTTAAGCGTAAAATATATATGGTAAATTTTTAGTCATTGTTTTGTAAGCCATTTATTTAATCAACAAAAGAAATAGTTTTACACCAATGGATATAATATCAATAAATTTTAATTATATCCCTCATTTTCAATAATTTCATCACATAATTCCACCTACTCACCTTATCTATTTTATCTCTTGATTTGAGAATAAAAATATTAATAATAAGTTCATTAGAGATAATTTCTTACTTGAAACATCATTAATTACTCTCATAACAAATAATATATCAAATAATAATTATTATAAATTTATTATTGGTTTTTATTTATTCGGCATCTGAGCATAATGTGTAAAAAAATGTATCAATACTCAAATAAATACCAAGCTCAGTAACATGTTAAATATTTTTTATTAGTGCTCTCTGTCGGGGGAATAACAGTTCAAAATGAAAAAAGCCGGTATTTTCTCGCAACAGACTGGGTCAGTTTTTTGCTATTTTTTGAGTATTCCACAAACATTTTATCTAAGTGTAAAGGTCATTTCTAATTTAATAGTTCAATTATTATATTTTTTAATATGCATATAAAAAAAGGGAGCTATATAAAGTGAATCACCCTGAAAATATGAAACTATTTTCCTTATCTGAAGCTCAGAATAGTCGTTGGTTTCAATATCAAATTAATCCAACCCAACGGGGAAAAAATAATAGTGCATTTTGTGCACGGGTTAAGGGTTTAACTGTTGAACGTTTAGAAACTGCAATCAATCATCTGATAAAACGACATCCTATGTTACGGTCTAGCTTTGGACTATACGATGGCAAGTTGGGATACCGTATTGCAGAGCATGTTGAAATACAGATCCAACAACATAATGCTAAATATCTCGACGAAAATACGCTGCAACAACGAATACGCAGTGATTGCTGGCATCCTTTCGATTTGGAGCACCCATTGCGGATTTATGCCAGTTGGTATCAATACCATCCCGAAGAAAGCATCATGGTACTAACTTTTGACCATCTGGCAGTTGATGGCTGGTCTTATTGGTTATTATTGGAAGAATTAGGCCGTGTCTTAGCCTCACAAACCTTAGAACCAATATCAGAGCATAGTTTTCAAGACTATGTTACATGGCAGCAGCGATGGCTGAACAGTAACAGTGCAAAAAAACAACAAAATTTCTGGCGTAATCATTTGGCTGGTCATCTGAATACACTACAGTGGCCAAACATAAAATGGTCAACAGAAAATGTCTCTCTTAAAAATACACCAACACCATTAACCGATAAAATCACAATTTCTCGCCTGATTCCAGATATATTGGCGAATAAACTCCGCACTATGGCTTCTGAATATGGCAACAGTCTGTTTGCTATTTTTCTGGCTGCATACCAAATCTTATTGAATCGCTACACAGAACAGAACGATATTATTATAGGCTCAATGATGCCGGGGCGAAGCCGTGCACATTGGGGAAAATTGGTCGGTGAATTTGTTAATCCAGTCGCATTACGTGGTCAAATTGACGGTGATATGAACGTTCGTGAGCATATTCTCCAAGCTCAGAAAAGCATCCGTCAGGCTATTGAAAATCAAAAATATCCCTTTGCTAAGGTACTGGAGCAACTAAAATTACAACGCCATGCAGAAACTCATCCCGTTTTCCAGACTTTGATGACTTTTCAACAACCTCGATATATTGGTGACTTATTATTGCTATGGATGGACGAAGATAATCGTACGACAGTACATTGGGGAGGTGCAGAATTACAGCCTTTTTCCTATCCCCTTTATGCTGATACTCCCGTCCCTTTGATGCTTAATATATTAGAGGTCAACACACAAATTCGGTGTTATTTCCATTACGATCCCCAGTTGTTCGATACTGAGTTAATCCATCAACTCATGAAAAATTTCTTCGTTTTGCTTACTGCAATGGCTGATAACGAACAACAAAAAATTGACCATTTGCCACTGATGAATGAGCAAGAACGTCAACAAATTCTCTGTAATTTCAATACAACAAATAAAGCCTTTCCTCAACAAACTTTGATTCACCAACTGGTAGAACAGCAAGTCACCCGCACGCCAAACGCAATTGCCCTAATTTATGATAACCATAAATTAAGTTATGCTGAATTAAACCGACAAGCCAATCAATTAGCCCATGCTTTGGTTAAATTTGGTGTTTGCCCAGATGACCGTATCGCCATTTGCATGGAACGCAGTGCGGATATGGTGGTTGGTTTGCTAGGAATACTCAAAGCAGGTGCCGCCTATGTACCTCTCGATCCTGAATATCCGACAGATCGTCTGAATCACATATTATCAGATAGTAATCCAATACTCGTATTGACTCATCAAAATCTGAAAAGACATTTACCAGAAACAAATATTCCTGTATGGCGATGGGGAAGTGAAGAATTTCAAACAAAAATGACTGTGCAGGAGGAAAATAATTTATCAGTTACCGAATTAGGCCTGACATCCCGCCACTTAGCCTATGTACTCTACACTTCTGGTTCAACTGGTCTGCCCAAAGGGGTTATGAATGAGCATCGTGGCGTTGTAAACCGTCTGCTATGGGCTAAAGACGAATACCAATTGAATCAACATGATCGTGTATTGCAAAAAACGCCGTTCAGTTTCGATGTTTCAGTATGGGAATTTTTCCTGCCTCTGCTCTCTGGCGCTCAGTTAGTCATAGCACGCCCTAATGGCCATAAAGACCCCGTCTATTTGCTGGAAGAAATTGAACTCCGTGGTATTACAACTATTCACTTTGTTCCTTCCATGCTGCACAGTTTCATTCATCATATTCCAGCAAAGCGTTGCCCTTCTTTGCGTCAAATTTTATGCAGTGGAGAAGCACTGCCATACTCTCTGCAACAGAAATGCTTATCTCATTTACCTCACAGTGAGCTGCATAATTTATATGGCCCAACTGAAGCCGCTATCGATGTCACCTCCTGGCGTTGTGGATCAGACAAATATTCCGCTTCAGTGCCAATTGGTTACCCTATTGCCAATACGAAAATCTATATTCTTGATAAATATGAGCAACCTGTACCCATCGGCATTACGGGAGAAATCTATATCGGTGGTATTGGCGTTGCCCGTGGCTATTTAAATCGTCCAGAGTTGACAACAGAACGTTTTATTCCTGATCCATTTAGCAACAACAAAGATGCAAGAATGTATAAGACAGGAGATTTAGGGCGATGGTTGCCTGATGGAAGTATCGATTATCTGGGGCGTAATGATTTTCAGGTCAAGATACGAGGAAACCGGATTGAATTAGGCGAAATTGAAACCTGCCTGACTCAATGTGCTGGTGTTCAACGTGCCATTGTTGTCGTGCATGAATACGACGCTACAGATAAACGATTAATTGCTTACCTTATACCTGAATCAGATATCACCTTGAGCATTCCCAAGCTGCGGGAACAACTGAGCATTAATCTGCCTGATTATATGATCCCCAGTGCATTTGTCACACTGGATGCTTTTCCATTGACCCTGAATGGTAAGTTGGATCGCCGAGCACTGCCAGTCCCCGATCATTCAGCAGTAATCACACAAGAATATGTCGCGCCACAAGGTGAAATTGAAGAACAATTAGCCAATATTTGGCAAATATTACTGAAAATTAAACGCATAGGACGCCATGACAATTTCTTCGAACTTGGCGGGAATTCACTATTAGTCCTACAGCAACAATCAAGAATATGGGAAATATTTGGTGTAGAGCTTTCTGTTCAGCAACTGTTTTCGCACCCCACCCTCAGCCAACTTAAAGAGTGTATTGTCGATGCTCAATTACTGCAATTTGACGCTGAATTACTAAAAAGTATTTACAAATCCATGAATTAAACATCAACCTTAAATGGTACTTAAGTATGAATAATAATGAATTAAATTCTTTACCATTAGCGGAACGTGAAAAATTACTTGAATCAGCTAAAGCAGCGAAGCTAACTCGTCAATATACACAGAGAACATCAATTACTGTACAACCTCGTGAGGGTGATATTCCATTATCTTGGGCACAACAACGCCTTTGGTTTTTAACTCAACTCGATCTTGCGGCACAAACAGCCTACCATATGTCAACAGGGCTTCACCTACAGGGCCTCCTGAATCAAAATGCGCTTAAGGCTGCGTTGGATAGGATTGTGGCTCGCCATGAAATCCTGCGAACAACTTTTGTGTCGATTGAAGGTACTGCCCGGCAAGTTATCGCAGATGCCAACGGTGGTTTTGCTTTAACGACTGAAGATATCAGTCACTTACCTGAGTCAGAAAAACAAACTACGGTAGAAAAGTGCGCCCGATACGAGGCCATCACTCCTTTTGATTTTACCCAAGGGCCGTTGTTCAGAGGGCATTTGCTTCGTTTAGCAGAAGATGAGCACATCCTACTGTTAACACAGCACCATATTATCTCGGATGGCTGGTCAGTTAATGTATTGATATATGAGCTATCCACCCTTTATCACGCTTTCTGCCAGGAGCTCGTTGATCCATTACCTGAATTACCGCTCCAGTATATTGATTACACCCTTTGGCAACATCAGTGGTTGCAAGGGAACGTTCTGGAAAATTTATTGAATTACTGGCGCAATGAATTGCAAGGTGCGCCAATACTGCTGGAGTTACCTACAGACAAACCACGCCCGATAAAACAGAGTTATACGGGCAACCGCGTTAATGTCGCCTTTTCACCCACCTTAAGCACAGCATTAAAAGCATTTAGTCAACGCCACGGTACGACCTTATTTATGACCCTACTGGCAGGCTGGTCGGTGTTGCTTTCTCGCATCAGTGGTCAGCACGATCTCGTGATTGGCACTCCCGTTGCCAATCGACAACAACACGAACTAGAGCCATTAATCGGTTTCTTCGTTAATACGTTAGCTTTACGTATTCAATTAAGTGATAACCCCAGTATCAGTGAATTATTGAATCGGGTGAAACATCAAGCTTTGAGTGCTTATGCACATCAAGATTTGCCATTCGAACAGTTGGTAGAAGTGTTAAAACCGCCACGTAATCTAAGCCATAGCCCTATCTTTCAAGTCATGCTGGCTTTGGACAATACGCCAGGGCAGCAAAGTTTCGAGCTATCTGGATTACACGTGAAAGAACTGTCACATATCAGAAATAGCACCTACTTCGATCTCACCTTATCTCTGAATGATACAGATCAAGGTTTGGTTGGTGATTTGGAATATTCCAGCGATATTTTTGAACACGCCAGTATTGAACGCATGGCCGGTCACCTACAAACTCTATTAGAGGCGATGATCGCCGATGACAACCAGCAAATAGAAACTCTCCCGTTGCTGACGTCACCGCAACGCGATCAACTACTGACCAATTTTAATCTCTCTGCACAAGACTACCAGCAGGATAGACTTATTCATCAATTAATTGAGCAGCAGGCTGCATCCAGGCCAGATGCCATTGCCCTGATTGGGGAAGAAGGTCAACTCAGTTACGCTGAATTAAACCGACATGCCAATCAACTGGCGTATGCCATCAGAGCAGCGGGAGTGTGCCCAGATGAGCGGATAGCCATTTGTGTCGAACGTAGTCTGGAAATGATCATCGGTCTGTTAGGGATTTTGAAGGCGGGAGCCAGCTATGTTCCGCTCGATCCAGAACATCCTACAGAACGGTTAATCTATATGCTGTCAGACAGCCAGCCAGCACTCATTCTGACTCAACGTCATCTTAGCGCGCGACTAACCAGTATCGACCTGCCAATTTGGGCACTGGACAGCACAGAACATCAAACCCATATTGCCAGCCAACCCCGAGACAATATCTCAATCACTCAATCAGGGCTAACACCCTCAAATCTGGCTTATGTGCTGTACACTTCCGGCTCCACGGGATTGCCTAAGGGAGTCATGATTGAGCACCGAAACGTAGTACACTTAATTCATGCTCATATACAGATGACAAAATTGACGCAATATGACCGTGTACTGCAATTTGCTTCATTTGGGTTTGATAATTCAGTCGCGGAAATATTTCCAACCCTTGCTGTTGGCGCTACATTGATCTTACGTCCGGCTCACATCAAAGTGCCGGATGCAGAATTTATCACTTTTCTGCAAGAAAATAATATCACCGTTGTCGATTTACCCACTGCCTTCTGGCACTTATGGGCTCAAGAAATCAACAACGGTTATAGTTATCCTCCCAAACAATTACGTTCTGTCGCCGCCGGAGGCGAAAAAGCAGAATCTCGTCATCTGAAAGCCTGGTTATCCAGCCCAGGGACACAAAAGTGCCGTTGGATTAATACCTATGGCCCGACAGAAACCACCGTCAACGCAACCTCAAGTGTGTTTGATAAAGATAACCCTTGTCCTTTTGAAGATATTCCCATCGGCTGCCCCATTACCAATACCCGCATCTATATTCTGGACAAACAGGGTCAACCCGTTCCTGTCGGTGTCACCGGGGAGATATATATCGGCGGGGATGGTGTTGCTCGTGGCTATTTGAACCGACCTGATCTGACATCTGAGCGGTTTCTTTACGATCCATTCAGCAATAAGCCAGAAGCACGCATGTATCACACGGGTGACTTAGGCCGTTGGCAGCCTGATGGTAATATCCATTATCTGGGGCGCAATGACTTTCAGGTCAAAATTCGGGGATTCCGTATTGAATTGGGTGAAATTGAAACGCAGTTAGTTGCTTGCATAGGGGTTAAAGATGCCATCGTTATCGCAAGGGAGGATGATAATGGGGATAAACGGTTAGTTGCTTATTTAATCCCCCAACCCAATACTATTCTAAATGTTGCCAGCCTACGTGAACAACTCAGCAATAACCTCGCCAGCTATATGATCCCCAGTGCTTTCGTTACACTGGAAGCCTTCCCACTAAATCAGAGTGGTAAAGTAGACCGAGCAGCCCTGCCCATCCCTGATCGCTCCGCCAGTGTTACCCATGAATACGCCGCACCACAGGGAGAAATTGAACAACAACTGGCAGAGATTTGGCAAAACTTATTGGGCCTGAAGCAAGTCGGACGCCATGACAATTTCTTTGAGCTAGGTGGACACTCTTTATTGACGGTACAGGTAGCATCTCGCTTACGTCAGACTCTGAATATTAATGTCACGCTGCAAAATCTGTTTCTTCAACCAACATTAGCTGACTTAGCACAAACTTTGGTCATAGAAACTCAGTCAATTCAACCCGATATTATACCTGTCAGCCGCCAAGAGCCATTACCACTCTCCTGGGCGCAGCAGCGTTTATGGTTTTTAGCGCAACTCGACACCGCGGCCCAAACCGCCTATCACGTATCAGGAGGTTTACACCTGCATGGCGTCCTGGATCTGCCCGCCCTCACAGCGGCGTTCGATCGCCTGGTCGCCCGGCACGAAATTCTGCGCACCACCTTCCGGCGGGTCGACGGGCAGGCCCGGCAAATTATCGGCCACCCGGACTGCGGGTTTGCCCTGACGGTACACGATTTCAGCCAGTTACCGGCCGCCGACCAGCATGCCGCTGTTGAGGCCGTCACTGACGGGGAAGCCTCCCAGCCCTTCGATTTTAGTCACGGCCCCCTGATACGCGCGCAACTCCTGAAACTCGCCGACCACCAGCACCGCCTGCTGTTAACCCAGCACCACATTATTACGGATGGCTGGTCCCTGAATATCCTGCTGCATGAACTGGCCACGCTTTACCGCGCCTTTACCCGCGGGCAACCCGATCCGCTGCCGCCACTGCCCGTGCAGTATGCTGATTATGCGCTGTGGCAGCGGCAATGGTTACAGGGGACGGTACTGGAAACGCAGCTGGCCTTCTGGCGCCAGGCGTTACACGGCACGCCGGCCTTGCTGGCCTTGCCCACCGATCACCCCCGGCCCGCCGTGCAAAGCTACCGGGGCGATCTGCTCCCCTTTACCTTATCCCCGTCCCTTGTGGCCGCCTTAAAAGCCTTAAGCCAGCGCCACGGCACAACCCTGTTTATGACCCTGCTGACCGGCTGGGGGATTTTACTGGCCCGCTTAAGCGGCCAGCCGGATATCGTGATTGGCACCCCCGTGGCAAACCGGCAGCACAGTGCGTTAGAGCCGTTAATCGGTTTCTTTGTCAACACCCTGGCCTTAAGGGTCACGGTGGACGATAATCCCAGTGTGCAGGCCCTACTGGCCCGGGTAAAAGCCCATACGGTGGCGGCCTATGCCCACCAGGATCTGCCGTTTGAACAGCTGGTCGAAGCCCTGCAACCCCCGCGCAGCCTGAGCCACAGCCCGATCTTTCAGGTGATGTTTGCCCTGGATAACACCCCCAAACATCAGCGGTTCGACTTACCCGGCTTAACCCTGACCGAGATGCCCGCCCCCCGCAGCCAGGCCCAGTTTGACCTGACGTTATCCCTGAACGAAACCGCCGAGGGGATCTCAGGGGATCTGGAATACGCCACCGACCTGTTCGGGCGGGCGACCATCGAACGCCTCAGCGGCTACCTGACCCAGATTTTAACGGCAATGGCCGCCGATGACCGCCAGCCCGTGAACGCCCTGCCGCTGCTGACCCCGGCCCAGCGCCACCAAGTGCTGGTCCAGTTTAACGCCACCGCCACAGACTCCCCGCGGGAGACGCTTATCCACCAGCTGATTGAACAGCAGGCTGCCGCCACCCCCGCGGCCCCGGCCCTGGTGAGCGAAGCGGGCCAGCTCAGTTATGCCGCCTTAAACCGGCAGGCCAATCAACTGGCCCATGCCCTCCGGGCCACGGGGATCCGCCCGGATGACCGTATCGCCCTGTGTGCCGACCGCAGCCTGGAGATGATTATCGGGATGCTGGCCATCTTAAAGGCCGGCGCCAGTTACGTACCGCTCGATCCCGACTACCCCACCGACCGGTTAATCTATCTGCTGACAGACAGCCAGCCGCTCCTGATACTGACCCAGTGTCACCTGCGCGCGCGACTGGCCGGTACCGGCCTGCCCATTTGGGTCCTGGACAGCGCCGCCCCCCACACGGCTATCGCCCGTCACCCGCAAACCAATCCTGCCCACACGGAAACCGGCCTTACGCCCGCCCATCTGGCGTATGTGCTGTACACTTCCGGCTCCACCGGCCAGCCGAAAGGGGTGATGGTTGAGCACCGGCAGGTGGTGAATTTTATTCAGGCACAAATCCAGCTCACCGCCCTGACCCCGCATGACCGGGTACTGCAATTCGCTTCCTTCGGGTTTGATAATTCCGTGGCCGAAATCTTCCCCACCCTGGCGGTGGGCGCCACCCTGGTCTTACGCCCGGCCCGCCTGAAAGTGCCGGATACCGACTTTGTCACCTTTCTGCACACCCACCGCATCACGGTGGTCGATTTGCCCACCGCGTTCTGGCATCTCTGGGCCCAGGAAGTCCGGGCGGGGCACAGCGCACCGCCGCCCGCCCTGCGCTCGGTGGCCGCCAGCGGTGAAAAAGCGGAGGTGCGCCACCTGCATGCCTGGTTAACCCACCCGGCGGCCCAAGCCTGCCGCTGGATTAATATTTACGGCCCGACCGAAACCACCGTCAATGCCACCGCCTGCCCGTATGAGCCCGGCCAGCGCCCGCCCGCGGACGATATCCCCATCGGCCGGCCGATGGCCAATACCACCGTCTATATCCTCGACCCCCAGGGGCAGCCCGTGCCGGTCGGCGTCACCGGCGAGATCTATATCGGCGGCGAGGGGGTGGCCCGCGGCTACCTGAACCGCCCTGAGCTGACCGCGGAACGCTTTCTCCCCGATCCCTTCCGCCCGGTGCCGGGGGCGCGTATGTACCGCACCGGCGATTTGGGCCACTGGCGGCCGGAGGGCTCGGTCCATTACCTGGGGCGCAATGATTTTCAGGTCAAACTCCGCGGATTCCGCATTGAACTGGGGGAAATCGAAACGCACCTGGGGGCGTGCCCCGGGGTGAAGGACGCCCTGGTTATCGTCCGGGAAGACGACCCCGGCGACAAACGGCTGGTCGCGTATTTGGTCCCCGACACCCCCGGCCCGCTGGATGCGGCCCGCCTGCGTGACCAGCTCAGCCATCACCTCGCCAGCTATATGATCCCCGGGGCCTTCGTGACCCTGGCCGCCTTTCCGCTTAACCCGAGCGGCAAAATTGACCGCCAGGCGTTACCGGCCCCGGACCGGGCCGCCCGTGTCAGCCGGGCCTATGCCGCCCCGCAGGGCGAAGCCGAACAGCAACTGGCCGCGGTGTGGCAAACCCTGCTCCAGCTGGCCCAGGTCAGCCGTCACGATAATTTCTTTGAACTGGGCGGGCATTCGTTGCTGGTGGTCACGTTGATCGAGCAGCTGCGCCAGCACCGCTGGACCCTGCCGGTCAGCGCCGTGTTTGCCGCCCCGACCCTGGCCGCCATGGCCCGGCAACTGACCCCGGCCCCGGCGGACAGCCCCAGACCCGGCCCGCCTGCCAACCTGATCCCGCCGGACTGCCCGGCCATCACCCCGGCGATGTTACCGCTGGTGTCACTGACCCCGGCCCAGATTGACGCGGTGGTCGCCCGGGTCGCCGGCGGCGCGCGCAATGTGCAAGATATGTATCCCCTCGGCCCCCTGCAGGAAGGGATCTTATTCCATTATTTGCTGGACACCGGCAGTGACACCTACCTGGACCGCCAGTTTATCCGCTTTGACAGCCGGGCCCGGCTGGCGCAGTTCTTACAGGCCCTGCAACAGGTGATCGCCCGCCATGATATTTTGCGCAGTGCGGTCCACTGGCAGGACCTGCCCGACCCCGTGCAGGTGGTGTACCGCCGGGCCGTCCTGCCCCAGACCGAAGCCGTGCTGGTGCCCGGGGAGGCGGGCGAACACCAGTTACGCCGCCTGACGGACACCCGCCTGGATATCACCCGGGCCCCGTTACTGGCCGCCACCTTCGCGCAGGAGCCCGGCAGCCCCCACTGGCTGCTGGCCCTGCAACACCATCACCTGGTGTGTGATCACCTGTCGCTGGAAATGATCTTCAATGAAATGCAGGCCCTGCTTGCCGGCCAGGGCGACACGCTGCCCCCGTCACTACCTTACCGGCACTTTATTGCCCAAGTCCGTGCGGTGCCGGCTGAAACCCACCAGGCTTACTTCCGGCAACTGCTGGGGGATGTGGCAGCGCCCACCCTGCCGTTCAGCCTGACCGAGACCCAACACCGCCCGGCCGATATCGCCGAAGCCGTTATGCCACTGGAGGACGCGCTCAGCCAGCAGATAACCGCGTGTGCCCGCCAGCAGGGGGTCAGTGCCGCGGTCTTGTTTCATGTCGCCTGGGCTCAGGTGCTGGCCCTGTGCAGCGGGCAGGACGATATTGTGTTCGGCACGGTGTTACTGGGGCGCCTGCAGGGCGGGGCCGGGACGGCTCAGGTATTCGGCATGCTCATCAATACCCTGCCGGTCCGTATCCGGCTACAGGATGACACGGTGCAACAGGCGGTACAGGCCACCCATCAGCAGCTCAGTGCCCTGCTGGCGCACGAGCAAACGCCGCTGGCCCTGGCGCAGCGGTGCAGCGGCATTCCGGCCCCCCTGCCCCTTTTCAGCAGCTTACTCAATTTCCGCCACAGCCAGCGGGCCCCTGAGCCAGCGGCCTCACCGGCCTGGGCCGGGATCCAGGTTCTTTCCGACGAAGAATACAGCAACTACCCGTTATCGCTGGATGTGGATGCCTTTGAGGACGGGTTTGCGTTAACCGCCCAGTGCCCGTCCTCCCTGAATCCGGCCCGCATTAACCAGTATATGGTGGCGGCGTTAAGCCAGCTGGTGAACGCCCTGCACACCGCCCCGGCCCGGGCTATCCGTACCCTGGATGTTCTCCCGGACGAGGAACGCCACCGGTTACTGGTGGCCTTTAATCCGGCGGCGGTGACGGCCCCGGCCGGCCTGCTTCACCAGGCGGTTGAGCAGCAGGCGGCCCGCACACCGGCCGCCACCGCCCTGATCGGGGGTGACACGTCACTCAGTTACGCCGCCCTCAACCGGCGCGCCAATCAGCTGGCCCACGCCCTGATCGCCGCCGGCGTGCGGCCCGATGACCGGGTGGCGATTTATGCCGGGCGCAGTGCCGCCCTGATTATCGGTTTACTGGGGATCCTTAAAGCGGGGGCCGGTTATGTGCCGCTGGCCACCGACCACCCGCGCGAACGCCTGGCGTATCTGTTGTCAGACAGTGCCCCGGTCTTGCTGCTGACGCAAACCCATTTACAGCCGCACCTGCCTGAAACCCCGGTGCCTGTCTGGTGCCTGGATGAAGCCCGCCAGCAGGCCAGCCTGGAGACCTCTCCGGCTGACAACCCGCAACCGGCCCGGCTGGGATTGCAGCCGCATCATCTGGCCTACGTGATTTACACCTCCGGCTCGACCGGGTTACCGAAAGGGGTGATGGTTGAACACCGTCATGTGACAAGTTTTGTCGCGGCGCAGTTGCAGGCCAGCCCCCTGACTGCCACCGACCGGGTGTTGCAATTTACCGCGGTGGCGTTTGATACCGCGGTGTCGGAAATCTTCCCGACCTTCGCCGCCGGGGCCACTTTAATTCTGCGGCCCGACGCCCTGCACATCCCCGACAGCGCATTCAGCGCGTTTTTGCACGCGCAGAAAATCACCGTTCTGGATGTGCCGGCCGCGTTCTGGCACTTGTGGGTGCAGGAGCTGGCTGCCGGCCGGTGCCCTTTCAGCCCTGATTTACGCACGGTGACGGTGGGCGGCGAAAAAGTGGAGGCCCGCCACTTACACACCTGGCGGGCTTTACCCGAGACCCAGCCGTGCCGCTGGCTTAACGCCTATGGGCCCACGGAAACCACTGTCACGGCCACCATCTGGGCAGGGGATAACACCGGCCAGCCCCCGCAGATGGGGCCCCCCGTGGCGGCTGTCCCGATTGGCCGCCCGCTGTCCAACAGCAAACTCTATATTCTGGATGCGCACGGCCGGCCGGTGCCTGTCGGCGTCACGGGGGAAATTTATGTGGGGGGCGCGGGGGTTGCCCGCGGTTACCTGAACCGCCCTGACCTGACGGCCGAACGGTTTATCCATGATCCGTTCAGTGCCCGGCCGGGGGCGCGCATGTACCGCACCGGGGATCTGGGCCACTGGCGGCCGGACGGCCATATCCACTGTCTGGGGCGCAATGATTTTCAGGTGAAAATCCGCGGGTTCCGCATTGAGCTGGGGGAAATTGAAACACAATTGGCGGCCTGCCCGGGGGTTAAAGAGGCGGCAGTGATTGCACGTGAAAATACAACAGGAGATCAATGTCTAGTCGCTTATCTAGTCCCACAACCCAATATTTCTTTAGATCCCAATGGACTGCGTGAACAACTCAGTCGTCACTTGATGGAGTACATGCTTCCTCAAGCTTATATGATACTGGATACCTTACCTCTCACCGCAAATGGAAAGCTGGATCGTCAAGCACTGCCTGCGCCGGATCACTCCTCTATTGCTGTCCATACATATGAAATTCCTCAAGGCGAAATTGAGCAACAACTTGCCACAATTTGGCAGGATTTATTAGGGTTAGACCAAGCCGGACGCCATGATGATTTCTTTGTATTAGGAGGAAACTCGCTTTCGATCATGCAGTTATCCAGGCACCTGCGTAACACATTCCATCTTGATATATCGGTTGCAGATATCTTCCGTCATTCAACTCTATCTCAACTTGCTGAACTTATTTCATCAATACAACAAGATATCAGTTCCATACAACAAGAACTGGATGATCTGTCTGAGGATGAGTTGCTTGCCATGTTACGTGAAGATTAATAGTGAACAAAATGGGCAAAAGAACAAAATGAATAATAACGAACAAAGACTAAATCAGTTAAAGCAGGCAGTACTTCAGAAAAAACTGAAAGGAAGAATTCCAGATAAGCAAATTGAAGAAAAATATCAGCTAGTCAGTAGAACCGATCCGAAACAGGAATTACCACTCTCCTGGGCACAGCAGCGTTTATGGTTTTTAGCGCAACTCGACCCCGCGGCCCAAACCGCCTATCACGTGTCAGATAGTTTACACCTGCATGGCGTCCTGGATCTGCCCGCCCTCACAGCGGCGTTCGATCGCCTGGTCGCCCGGCATGAAATCCTGCGCACCACCTTCCGGCGGGTCGACGGGCAGGCCCGGCAAATTATCGGCCACCCGGACTGCGGGTTTGCCCTGACGGTACACGATTTCAGCCAGTTACCGGCCGCCGACCAGCATGCCGCTGTTGAGGCCGTCACTGACGGGGAAGCCTCCCAGCCCTTCGATTTTAGTCACGGCCCCCTGATACGCGCGCAACTCCTGAAACTCGCCGACCACCAGCACCGCCTGCTGTTAACCCAGCACCACATTATTACGGATGGCTGGTCCCTGAATATCCTGCTGCATGAACTGGCCACGCTTTACCGCGCCTTTACCCGCGGGCAACCCGATCCGCTGCCGCCACTGCCCGTGCAGTATGCTGATTATGCGCTGTGGCAGCGGCAATGGTTACAGGGGACGGTACTGGAAACGCAGCTGGCCTTCTGGCGCCAGGCGTTACACGGCACGCCGGCGTTACTGGCCTTGCCCACCGATCACCCCCGGCCCGCCGTGCAAAGCTACCGGGGCGATCTGCTCCCCTTTACCTTATCCCCGTCCCTTGTGGCCGCCTTAAAAGCCTTAAGCCAGCGCCACGGCACAACCCTGTTTATGACCCTGCTGACCGGCTGGGGGATTTTACTGGCCCGCTTAAGCGGCCAGCCGGATATCGTGATTGGCACCCCCGTGGCAAACCGGCAGCACAGTGCGTTAGAGCCGTTAATCGGTTTCTTTGTCAACACCCTGGCCTTAAGGGTCACGGTGGACGATAATCCCAGTGTGCAGGCCCTACTGGCCCGGGTAAAAGCCCATACGGTGGCGGCCTATGCCCACCAGGATCTGCCGTTTGAACAGCTGGTCGAAGCCCTGCAACCCCCGCGCAGCCTGAGCCACAGCCCGATCTTTCAGGTGATGTTTGCCCTGGATAACACCCCCAAACATCAGCGGTTCGACTTACCCGGCTTAACCCTGACCGAGATGCCCGCCCCCCGCAGCCAGGCCCAGTTTGACCTGACGTTATCCCTGAACGAAACCGCCGAGGGGATCTCAGGGGATCTGGAATACGCCACCGACCTGTTCGGGCGGGCGACCATCGAACGCCTCAGCGGCTACCTGACCCAGATTTTAACGGCAATGGCCGCCGATGACCGCCAGCCCGTGAACGCCCTGCCGCTGCTGACCCCGGCCCAGCGCCACCAAGTGCTGGTCCAGTTTAACGCCACCGCCACAGACTCCCCGCGGGAGACGCTTATCCACCAGCTGATTGAACAGCAGGCTGCCGCCACCCCCGCGGCCCCGGCCCTGGTGAGCGAAGCGGGCCAGCTCAGTTATGCCGCCTTAAACCGGCAGGCCAATCAACTGGCCCATGCCCTCCGGGCCACGGGGATCCGCCCGGATGACCGTATCGCCCTGTGTGCCGACCGCAGCCTGGAGATGATTATCGGGATGCTGGCCATCTTAAAGGCCGGCGCCAGTTACGTACCGCTCGATCCCGACTACCCCACCGACCGGTTAATCTATCTGCTGACAGACAGCCAGCCGCTCCTGATACTGACCCAGTGTCACCTGCGCGCGCGACTGGCCGGTACCGGCCTGCCCATTTGGGTCCTGGACAGCGCCGCCCCCCACACGGCTATCGCCCGTCACCCGCAAACCAATCCTGCCCACACGGAAACCGGCCTTACGCCCGCCCATCTGGCGTATGTGCTGTACACTTCCGGCTCCACCGGCCAGCCGAAAGGGGTGATGGTTGAGCACCGGCAGGTGGTGAATTTTATTCAGGCACAAATCCAGCTCACCGCCCTGACCCCGCATGACCGGGTACTGCAATTCGCTTCCTTCGGGTTTGATAATTCCGTGGCCGAAATCTTCCCCACCCTGGCGGTGGGCGCCACCCTGGTCTTACGCCCGGCCCGCCTGAAAGTGCCGGATACCGACTTTGTCACCTTTCTGCACACCCACCGCATCACGGTGGTCGATTTGCCCACCGCGTTCTGGCATCTCTGGGCCCAGGAAGTCCGGGCGGGGCACAGCGCACCGCCGCCCGCCCTGCGCTCGGTGGCCGCCAGCGGTGAAAAAGCGGAGGTGCGCCACCTGCATGCCTGGTTAACCCACCCGGCGGCCCAAGCCTGCCGCTGGATTAATATTTACGGCCCGACCGAAACCACCGTCAATGCCACCGCCTGCCCGTATGAGCCCGGCCAGCGCCCGCCCGCGGACGATATCCCCATCGGCCGGCCGATGGCCAATACCACCGTCTATATCCTCGACCCCCAGGGGCAGCCCGTGCCGGTCGGCGTCACCGGCGAGATCTATATCGGCGGCGAGGGGGTGGCCCGCGGCTACCTGAACCGCCCTGAGCTGACCGCGGAACGCTTTCTCCCCGATCCCTTCCGCCCGGTGCCGGGGGCGCGTATGTACCGCACCGGCGATTTGGGCCACTGGCGGCCGGAGGGCTCGGTCCATTACCTGGGGCGCAATGATTTTCAGGTCAAACTCCGCGGATTCCGCATTGAACTGGGGGAAATCGAAACGCACCTGGGGGCGTGCCCCGGGGTGAAGGACGCCCTGGTTATCGTCCGGGAAGACGACCCCGGCGACAAACGGCTGGTCGCGTATTTGGTCCCCGACACCCCCGGCCCGCTGGATGCGGCCCGCCTGCGTGACCAGCTCAGCCATCACCTCGCCAGCTATATGATCCCCGGGGCCTTCGTGACCCTGGCCGCCTTTCCGCTTAACCCGAGCGGCAAAATTGACCGCCAGGCGTTACCGGCCCCGGACCGGGCCGCCCGTGTCAGCCGGGCCTATGCCGCCCCGCAGGGCGAAGCCGAACAGCAACTGGCCGCGGTGTGGCAAACCCTGCTCCAGCTGGCCCAGGTCAGCCGTCACGATAATTTCTTTGAACTGGGCGGGCATTCGTTGCTGGTGGTCACGTTGATCGAGCAGCTGCGCCAGCACCGCTGGACCCTGCCGGTCAGCGCCGTGTTTGCCGCCCCGACCCTGGCCGCCATGGCCCGGCAACTGACCCCGGCCCCGGCGGACAGCCCCAGACCCGGCCCGCCTGCCAACCTGATCCCGCCGGACTGCCCGGCCATCACCCCGGCGATGTTACCGCTGGTGTCACTGACCCCGGCCCAGATTGACGCGGTGGTCGCCCGGGTCGCCGGCGGCGCGCGCAATGTGCAAGATATGTATCCCCTCGGCCCCCTGCAGGAAGGGATCTTATTCCATTATTTGCTGGACACCGGCAGTGACACCTACCTGGACCGCCAGTTTATCCGCTTTGACAGCCGGGCCCGGCTGGCGCAGTTCTTACAGGCCCTGCAACAGGTGATCGCCCGCCATGATATTTTGCGCAGTGCGGTCCACTGGCAGGACCTGCCCGACCCCGTGCAGGTGGTGTACCGCCGGGCCGTCCTGCCCCAGACCGAAGCCGTGCTGGTGCCCGGGGAGGCGGGCGAACACCAGTTACGCCGCCTGACGGACACCCGCCTGGATATCACCCGGGCCCCGTTACTGGCCGCCACCTTCGCGCAGGAGCCCGGCAGCCCCCACTGGCTGCTGGCCCTGCAACACCATCACCTGGTGTGTGATCACCTGTCGCTGGAAATGATCTTCAATGAAATGCAGGCCCTGCTTGCCGGCCAGGGCGACACGCTGCCCCCGTCACTACCTTACCGGCACTTTATTGCCCAAGTCCGTGCGGTGCCGGCTGAAACCCACCAGGCTTACTTCCGGCAACTGCTGGGGGATGTGGCAGCGCCCACCCTGCCGTTCAGCCTGACCGAGACCCAACACCGCCCGGCCGATATCGCCGAAGCCGTTATGCCACTGGAGGACGCGCTCAGCCAGCAGATAACCGCGTGTGCCCGCCAGCAGGGGGTCAGTGCCGCGGTCTTGTTTCATGTCGCCTGGGCTCAGGTGCTGGCCCTGTGCAGCGGGCAGGACGATATTGTGTTCGGCACGGTGTTACTGGGGCGCCTGCAGGGCGGGGCCGGGACGGCTCAGGTATTCGGCATGCTCATCAATACCCTGCCGGTCCGTATCCGGCTACAGGATGACACGGTGCAACAGGCGGTACAGGCCACCCATCAGCAGCTCAGTGCCCTGCTGGCGCACGAGCAAACGCCGCTGGCCCTGGCGCAGCGGTGCAGCGGCATTCCGGCCCCCCTGCCCCTTTTCAGCAGCTTACTCAATTTCCGCCACAGCCAGCGGGCCCCTGAGCCAGCGGCCTCACCGGCCTGGGCCGGGATCCAGGTTCTTTCCGACGAAGAATACAGCAACTACCCGTTATCGCTGGATGTGGATGCCTTTGAGGACGGGTTTGCGTTAACCGCCCAGTGCCCGTCCTCCCTGAATCCGGCCCGCATTAACCAGTATATGGTGGCGGCGTTAAGCCAGCTGGTGAACGCCCTGCACACCGCCCCGGCCCGGGCTATCCGTACCCTGGATGTTCTCCCGGACGAGGAACGCCACCGGTTACTGGTGGCCTTTAATCCGGCGGCGGTGACGGCCCCGGCCGGCCTGCTTCACCAGGCGGTTGAGCAGCAGGCGGCCCGCACACCGGCCGCCACCGCCCTGATCGGGGGTGACACGTCACTCAGTTACGCCGCCCTCAACCGGCGCGCCAATCAGCTGGCCCACGCCCTGATCGCCGCCGGCGTGCGGCCCGATGACCGGGTGGCGATTTATGCCGGGCGCAGTGCCGCCCTGATTATCGGTTTACTGGGGATCCTTAAAGCGGGGGCCGGTTATGTGCCGCTGGCCACCGACCACCCGCGCGAACGCCTGGCGTATCTGTTGTCAGACAGTGCCCCGGTCTTGCTGCTGACGCAAACCCATTTACAGCCGCACCTGCCTGAAACCCCGGTGCCTGTCTGGTGCCTGGATGAAGCCCGCCAGCAGGCCAGCCTGGAGACCTCTCCGGCTGACAACCCGCAACCGGCCCGGCTGGGATTGCAGCCGCATCATCTGGCCTACGTGATTTACACCTCCGGCTCGACCGGGTTACCGAAAGGGGTGATGGTTGAACACCGTCATGTGACAAGTTTTGTCGCGGCGCAGTTGCAGGCCAGCCCCCTGACTGCCACCGACCGGGTGTTGCAATTTACCGCGGTGGCGTTTGATACCGCGGTGTCGGAAATCTTCCCGACCTTCGCCGCCGGGGCCACTTTAATTCTGCGGCCCGACGCCCTGCACGTCCCCGACAGCGCATTCAGCGCGTTTTTGCACGCGCAGAAAATCACCGTTCTGGATGTGCCGGCCGCGTTCTGGCACTTGTGGGTGCAGGAGCTGGCCGCCGGCCGGTGCCCTTTCAGCCCTGATTTACGCACGGTGACGGTGGGCGGCGAAAAAGTGGAGGCCCGCCACTTACACACCTGGCGGGCTTTACCCGAGACCCAGCCGTGCCGCTGGCTTAACGCCTATGGGCCCACGGAAACCACTGTCACGGCCACCGTCTGGGCAGGGGATAACACCGGCCAGCCCCCGCAGATGGGGCCCCCCGTGGCGGCTGTCCCGATTGGCCGCCCGCTGTCCAACAGCAAACTCTATATTCTGGATGCGCACGGCCGGCCGGTGCCTGTCGGCGTCACAGGGGAAATTTATGTGGGGGGCGCGGGGGTTGCCCGCGGTTACCTGAACCGCCCTGACCTGACGGCCGAACGGTTTATCCATGATCCGTTCAGTGCCCGGCCGGGGGCGCGCATGTACCGCACCGGGGATCTGGGCCACTGGCGGCCGGACGGCCATATCCACTGTCTGGGGCGCAATGATTTTCAGGTGAAAATCCGCGGGTTCCGCATTGAGCTGGGGGAAATTGAAACGCAGTTGGCGGCCTGCCCGGGGGTTAAAGAGGCGGCAGTGATAGCGCGTGAAGAAAAGGACGGTAATACCAGTCTGGTAGCTTATATTATTCCTCAGTCAGATATCACGCCGGATGCCATTCAGTTGCGTGAACAATTAGGTACACATTTAATGGAATATATGCTGCCTAGTATCTTTGTGACATTGGATGCTTTCCCACTTACCCCAAATGGAAAAATAGATCGCAAGGCATTGCCAACACCTAAACAGACAGATGTCATCAGTCGTGAATATCAAGCTCCTGCCAACACAACTGAACAGAAATTAGCCATCATCTGGCAAAATTTGCTACAACTGAAGCAAGTAGGACGCCATGATAACTTTTTTGAATTGGGAGGACATTCTTTACTGGTCGTTAGCCTAATAGAACAACTACGCCAATGCGGCTTTACATTGCAAGTCAGTGCCGTATTTTCATTTCCCGTCTTAGCAGATATGGCAAACCATCTAATTAATAAGACCGCTGATGATTCTACAGCACAAATCATTCCACCTAATTTGATCACAAATGCTAGTCAGATTATCACACCTGATATGTTGCCATTGGTATTGCTAACACAAGAACAAATTGATCAAATCGTTGCCAACGTGGTTGGGGGTGTTAGCAATATTCAAGATATTTACCCACTGGGGCCATTACAAGAAGGGATTCTGTTTCACCATTTACTGGAAACAAAAGGTGATATTTATCTGGACAATATGATGATAGCCTTTGACTGTCGTGCAAGGCTGGAGACATTTTTGCAAGCACTACAGCAGATAATCAACCGTCACGATATCTTACGTAGTGCGGTTCATTGGAATGATCTTCCTGAACCCGTGCAAGTTATTTATCGTCAAGCACAGCTTCCCATTACCGAACTGACATTATCACCCGAAGGTGAGGCTGAGCAGCAATTACTCCATCATACTGATCCACATTTGATACGTCTGAATATCACACAGGCTCCATTATTGTCAGCCACCATTGCCAAAGATCCCCATAGTGGAAAATGGTTGCTGGCCTTGCTACATCACCATTTGGTTTGTGATCATCACTCACTGGAGATCATATTCAATGAAATTCAGACAATACTCTTGGGGCAAGGCAATCAACTTCCCCCTCCTTTGCCTTACCGTAACTTTATCGCTCAGCTCCGCATGGTGCCTCTTGAGCAACATCAAGTTTACTTCCGCCAACTTTTAGCTGATGTTGATGAACCGACTTTGCCTTTTGGTTTGTTGGAAGTTCATGGCGAAAACAGTGAACATTTTGCAGAAACTGAATTCGAATTAGAAACATCACTGGCCCAGGCATTGCGAAATTGTGCTCACCAACAAGGCGTCAGTACAGCAGTACTGTTCCACGTCGGCTGGGCACAAGTACTGGCACAATGCAGCGGGCGAGATGATGTTGTTTTTGGTACTGTGCTGTTGGGGCGTTTACAGGGGGTAATCAATTCAGACAAAACTCTCGGTATGTTTATGAATACACTTCCCATCCGCATTAAATTAGGCGATTTCACTGTGCAGCAAGTTGTCCAGCAGACATACCAAGTATTGAGTGAATTATTGGAACACGAACAAGCCCCGCTTTCATTGGCTCAACAATGCAGTGGCGTCAAGGCACCTTTACCTCTGTTTAACAGTCTGTTGAATTATCGCCACAGCCCAAATAATGATAATGATCAGAATACGCGATCTGCTGAGGAAGGTATCGAGCTGTTAAGTTCTAATGAACGTACTAACTACCCACTAAGTTTGGCAGTTGATGATACTGGACAGGGATTCACGCTGACCATGCAGTGTGTATCATCCCTTGATCCCAAACGGATTAACGCCTTCATACTTACTGTGCTATATGACTTAGTCAAGATTTTGCAAAATTCACCAGAACATACCTGCCGACAATTGAACATCTTGCCACAGGAAGAACGTATCCAACTCTTGCAAGCATTTAACAATACTCATATTGAATATTCGCAAGATGTTTTAATCCACCAACGCTTTGAGCAACAAGTGGAATATTCGCCTACGGCTATCGCCTTAATTTACGGCGATCAACAATTGTGTTACGACGAACTGAACCGAAAAGCTAATCAGTTAGCACACTATTTAATTTCACTTGGTATACGCCCAGATGATCGGGTGGCAATTTGTGTTGAGCGCAGTCTGGATATGGTCATCGGCTTATTAGGCATATTGAAAGCAGGCGCGGGGTATGTTCCTCTTGACCCAGACTATCCTACTGAACGACTGTCCTATATGCTGTCGGACAGCCGGCCTGTAGTATTACTGACCCAATATGCCCTGCAAGTTCGTTTCTTCGATACAGAAATTCCCTTATTGGTACTGGATGATAGTAAGTACCAAGCAAAAATCAGAAATCAGCCAGATTATAATTTGTCAGCCTCTGATTTAGGAATTACATCACGTAATCTAGCGTATGTACTGTATACCTCCGGCTCAACAGGGCTACCCAAAGGGGTAATGATAGAACATATTAGTGTGGTTAACCTGCTACTCTCAATGCAAGAGATATTGCAAATTACTATTGACGACACAATGCTCTTCTCCACTACCATTGGCTTTGATATAGCCGGGCTGGAGCTTTATTTACCCTTATTCAGCGGCAGCCGTATTGTCTTAGCGTCATCACGAATAGCCAAAGATCCCGAACAATTGGCAGCATTCATTGCATTACATAACATCAAAATTGTACAGGCCACACCTACCGCCTGGAGAATGTTGCTTGATTCTGGATGGATAGGTGCAGACATCAAGGCATTAAGCGGTGGTGAAGCGCTATCTCACGAACTGGCACAACGTTTAAAACAAAAAGTTAGTAGCTTATGGAATCTGTATGGACCAACAGAAACAACTATCTGGTCAACAGTATCCACTAATATTTTGATCGAGCAAATCAACCATCACACGAAATCTCAAATAACGATTGGTCGTCCAATCGCCAATACTCAAATTTATTTACTTGATCAACACAACCAACCTGTCCCCATTGGAGTAGTTGGTGAAATTCACATCGGAGGTATCGGAGTGGCTCGCGGTTATTTGAATCGTCCAGAACTTACCAATGAACGCTTTGTTCACAATCCTTTCAGTGAGCAAGTTGATGCACGAATGTATAAAACAGGAGATTTAGGACGTTGGCTTCCTGACGGTACTATCGATTATCTCGGACGTAATGATTTTCAAGTCAAGATCCGTGGTTTTCGGATTGAACTGGGTGAAATTGAAGCCAAACTACTTGCCTATCCTGGGATCCAAGAAGCGATTGTGATGGTACGTGAAGATATCACTCATGATAAGCGTCTGGTGGCTTATCTGGTCTTACAGCCAGAGATGACCCTGAATTTGGAACAATTGCGGGAAACTTTACATACCAGTTTGCCTCACTACATGATCCCTAATGCTTTTGTAACATTAGATTCATTTCCACTAACGCCAAATGGTAAGTTAGATCGCCAATCTTTACCATCACCAGATGCATTTGCTGTGATTACTCAAGACTATGAAGCTCCTGACGGTGAAATAGAGAATATCATTGCTGAAATCTGGCAAGAAAACCTCAGATTAGACCGTATCGGAAGGCATGATCATTTCTTCGAACTCGGTGGGCACTCGCTACTGACATTACAAATTGTTACACGCTTACGTCGGGCTTTAGACATCAATATAGCAATACGAGATCTATTCCTTCACCCAACAATCAGTAAGCTTGCCTGTTACCTGCAACAACTTTTATCCGGCAGCTATCAGGAACAACAAAAAAACATAGTCACTATCCGACAAGGCAAAGAGGAATCGTCACTGCTTCTTGTTCATCCAGCAGGAGGTGGTATCCACTATGCCTATGATCTTGCTGCTCATATTCATGATCAAGACATGACAATTTATGGAATTACCGCCAGTGATAGATTCGGAGATGAAAATCTTCAATTAACGTTTAGCGAAATGGCTAAAGAGTATATTACCTCTATTCGTCAAGCTCAAATACCGGGACCTTACACGATTGCTGGATGGTCAATCGGCGGAACTCTTGCATATGAAATAGCCAACCAATTGATAGCCGAAGGAGAAACTGTCAATTTCATAGGATTAATTGATTCGATTGCCAGTTATCAAAATACATTCACCCAGGAAGAGAAACAGACTGGATTACTCTTTAATGCAAAAAATACTTTGTATAACGTACTAGCAGAAGAGATAGATATCTCCCCTCATGTGGATGAGAAATTACAAAGGATTACAGATAAATATGACTACAATACCCTACTGGCTTTTGCTCAGCAGAACGATTTACTGCCACCTCAAATCCCTTCAGATAATATTCTCTACTATCTGAGCCTTTATCATAATATTATGGTTGCGGCCTATCGCTATATTGCCCCAACAAACATTGCTTCAGAAATCCCTCTTCATGTCGTCTTGTTCAGAGCAACAGAACAAAATGAGCAGCACAGCTATGCCCTTGGGTGGGAAGATGTTATTCCACCAGAACAGCTCTCTATTGTTCATGTTGTTGGTTCTCATGAATCCATTATGAAGTTGCCGCATATCAAACATGTCGGTCAGGCCTTACTGGAAGCCATTATGGCCACAAAAGAAAATTATTAACTGGATACCACCTCCTATGGAGGTGGTTAACAGCAGGTTGACTCCGCCAAATAATATTCTCTCCTATGAAGAGATATTTTTACTATTGCTAGGAAAAAGAAACATGATATTTGAAACGATAAAAATAAAATCCTGCCTTAAAATGATTACCTTCATTTTTAGCTCAAGCTTATTGGGGGGCTGTCTTCATCACGCTCCTGCGACACAAGTTAATAGTCATTTGGATAAATATGCAGAAATACGTCGCACCAGTTTAGGCATTCCACATATTAAAGCCAAAAATTGGGTTGGATTAGGTTATGGCTATGGTTATGTTCAGGCACAGGATAATCTTTGTACTATGGCAGATTCCTTTCTGACTTATCGTGGCGAACGATCCCGATATTTTGGCGGAAAAACCACACTGGTTTATGAAGGGATAACAAATAAAGTGAAAAATCTGGATTCTGATTTTTATCACCGCCATATTCTTTCAGAAGATATGCTGGAGCGTATGATTCAAGCCCAACCTGAAAAGATCAAACAACTTGTTTCCGGCTTTACGGCTGGTTATAACCGATACCTGCACGAATTACCCCTTCATAGCACGGCTCATCAGGCCTGTCGTGATAAGGACTGGATCCAGCCGATCAGTGAACAGGATATTTATCGACGTATGTATGCTGTCTTATTCGCAGAGGGGTATACCCTTATGTTAACTAACATTGTCAGTGCCCAACCTCCCACGACTTTGTCAACTACGGATATTTCAACCTCAGAATTACCGATATCAATAGCTTCATTTCGTTTGAACAGATTGGTAAGTAAAGGCATTGGTAGTAATGTTTATGGATTTGGAACACAAGCCACTCATTCAGACTCCCCTCTATTATTTGGCAATCCGCATTGGTTTTGGTTTGGCCCAGACCGTTTCTACCAAGCTCAATTCACAATTCCTGGTGAAATCAATGTCAGTGGAGTGTCATTTTTAGGGATTCCCATTATCCAAATCGGCTTTAACAAGGATGTTGCATGGAGTCACACCAATTCGGTAACAGCTCGTATAGGTTTTTATGAACTCAGTCTGGCACCTGATGATCCATTAAGTTACCTCCGTGATGGCAAAAAAATAAAAATGCAAGCCAACACCATTACAGTTCAAGTTAAACAAGATACTGGCACTGTGATTCCCGTTACCCGCACATTGTATAAGTCAGAATATGGGCCACTGGTGAATCTTTCCCCACTACGTTGGGACACAGAAAAAGCATTTGCAGTTCGCGATATCAATCAAGACAATTTCCGCTTATGGCGAAACTGGTTACGCTGGGGTCAATCCCGTTCTCTTGACGAATTTATTGCTATCCAACAGCAAGAAGCGGCTATGCCCTGGGTAAATACCGTCGCCGTGGGTCGTGGCAGTGATCAGGCCTGGTATGCGGATATGGGTGCTGTCCCTAATGTTTCCCCAGAGCAAGTGAAAATTTGTACCACTAAATCCCGCCAAATCTTGGCTGCTCAATTATCTCCGGGTATTCCATTTTTTGACGGTTCACACAGTTTCTGTGATTGGCAGAGTGACCCTGATTCAGTTCAAGCAGGTGCTGTAGGACCAGCGCGAATGCCTAATTTGCTGCGTACTGATTATGTCGCCAATATGAACGACAGTTATTGGCTTACCAATCCCCAGACACCTTTGACGGGTTATCCTGTCATCTTTGGCCCTGATGGTAATAAACCTGTCAGTATGCGAACACGTTTAGGCCATATCATGGTACAAGAACGTTTGAAAGGTCATGATCAATATCCGGGGAAATTCATCAATAATGAAGTACTCCAGAAAATGGTTTTGAACAGTCGCGTTTTGACCGCTGAATTATTCAAATCTCAACTGTTAGAAAAAGCTTGTCATTCACCGCTGGTCGATATACAACATGACCCTCTGAATGACATAACCTACTCCTCTCCGCAACGCGTTAATATAACCACAGCCTGCCATATTCTAAAGGCTTGGGATAATAGTGGTAATATTACCGCACGAGGGGCACATATTTGGGATGGTGTTTGGGATCGTCTGCTGGATTTACCGGATCATATTTTATTTGCCATTCCCTTTAACAAAAATGATCCATTAAATACACCACGTAAGCTCCATGCTGATATAACAGAAACACTCCGGCAAGCACTGGGATCCACCGTGCTGGATTTAAATCACCGTGGATTATCACTGGATGCGCAACGGGGTGACTATTTATATTTACCACGAGGAAATAATCGTGTTCCTTTATATGGTGGCTGTGGTGAAATCGGGTATTTCACTATCGCTTGTATAAAACAAATCGATGATACAAAACTCGATATCTTTGGCAACAGTTACTTACAGCTTATTAGCTTTCCAAATAATAAAGTAGAGGCTTATACTGCATTATTAACCTCATTGTCAGATGATCCTGCTTCGCCGCATTATAGTGACGCCACTCGTTTCTATAAGGCTAAACAATGGTTACATTTACCATTTGAAGAATCAGAAATTATCTCAGATCCAAATTATCGTCTTCTGATTTTAAAAGATTGATGTCTGACGTTATTTAAGAAACTTTGAAAGAAGTATGTAGAAGCTATCGAGATCAAATAGAATGAGGCGCCTGCGCCTCATTCCTTATATTAGCCACATGTAATCCTAAATCAGAAAAATTTTTATATATCTAAACTGTAATAATACTCTTCTTTTAAAACTTTTCCCGTGAAAACAAAACCAAAAGAAGTATAAAGTTTTTTAGCAATTAGGTTATCATCATCTATCATCAAAGTTACAGTTTTAATTCCTGTTTCTTTAAAGTAAGATAATATCGCTTCAAATGTCATTCTTCCTAGCCCTTTTCCTAAGAATTTGTAATCAAGCATATATCGACAAATTTCCACTTCCTGTGGTTTCTGTTCTATATGTTTATACATAAAAAAACCAATCAATATTCCATTATGATATAAGGCCTTTGGTTCAAATTCAGGAAAAAATTTGGCTTCAGCAATTGAAATAGCATTGCAACAAATATATTCTTCCATCACAGTTCCAATACCATCTTTATTTGATGTTAATTCGCATATATCAAACAAATTATCTCTATCAATTTCACGTATTTCTATCATATATAGTAACCTTTTAAACTAACTAAATGTCAGTGGTGTGCTAAATAGTATGAATTTTAAAATGTTAAAATCTTCTCATAATAGATAATCTAATTGAATAATTAATATTTAACTTTGAGATATGAAACGCATTGAATTTTGATTGAGTCAATAGGCCGCTATGACAAGCTACACAATTAATTTACTGCATAGCTTGTGAGGATTTACGAAATGCGTATGAGGTAAGGATGAGAAACTAAATCAGCCACCCGCTAATTTCACTTTCATGCCTTTCGCTTCCAGCAATTGCTTCAGCAAATCACGCTTATCACCCTGGATTTCAATTTCACCATCCTTAACGGAGCCACCACAACCACATTTTTTCTTCAATTCTGCTGCCAGTTTGGTAAGCGTTTGGTCATCAGCATCAATACCTGTGATCACACAAACCCCTTTCCCTTTACGCCCACTGGTTTGACGTTGAATACGCACGATACCATCACCTTTAGGACGAGCAGGAGTCACTTTTTCTTCCTGAATGCGACCAAAATCTGTCGAATACACCAGGCGAGAATTATTATCCATGGACAATCCCAATAGACTGATTAATTTTCTGTAATGCCAGTGCGGGATTTTCAGCACGAGTAATCGGACGACCGATTACCATGTAATCCACACCTGCCTGAACAGCTTGTGGTGGCGTCATAATACGGCGTTGGTCTGCGGCATCTGAACCTTCAGGGCGAATACCCGGTGTAATCAGTTTGAACTCCTGACCACATACCGCTTTCAATTGCTGAGCTTCATGGGCTGAACAAACGACACCATCTAAACCACATTGTTTGGTCAATTTTGCCAGACGTTCAGCATGTTGTGCTGGTGTAACATCAATACCTGTTCCCAACAGGTCAAATTGTTCCATGCTGGTTAAAACAGTTACAGCAATTAACAACGGGGCATCTTTACCATAAGGTAATAAAGCCTCTTTAGCTGCGGTCATCATTCTCTCCCCGCCACTGGCGTGAACATTGACCATCCAAACCCCCAATTCTGCCGCCGCAGCCACAGCTCTTGCAGTTGTGTTAGGAATATCATGAAACTTGAGATCCAAAAACACGTCAAAACCACGTTGATGTAATACCTGAATAAATTGTGGGCCATTCAATGTAAACATCTCCTTACCCACTTTCAGACGACAATACTGTGGATCAATCTTATCGACGAATGCCAGTGCGGCATCCTGATTATCATAATCCAATGCAACAACAACAGGGGACTCAATCTGTTTATCTAAAGTTTGAGCTGTATGAGATGTCATTCTTCGGCCTTTAATTAACTAATAAACTTTATTTCGTGAATGAAAACTTCATAAATGAAAAAACATGTCGAAAGGTGCCATCAATAATCGTGACACTGTCACTGACCATCTAAACCACGGATGGGTTTGATGGTGTCCCACGAACGACATGAAGGACAATGCCAATAAAATGAGCGAGAAGTAAAGCCACATTTATAGCATCGATAATCTGGTTTAGTGCGGATCTGCTCACCTACCATATTACGCAGAAGGATCAAACTTTCTTTGGCACGGCCATCTTCTGCGTCCGCCAAATGGTAATCCATCAGGCGATAAAATAGACGCATTGTCGGGTGGCTTTCCAATTGACGGTTAATGTAATTTTGGGCGATATCACGCCCCTCTTTTTTCTCAATAATATCAGCCAAATGAAGTTCTGCAATTGCACCGCAATCTTCTTCTACACAGCGCCGAATAAAAGTTTCCCACTCTTCTGGTTGAGCAAGATTTTGATAACACTCCTGCAACATCGGCAGAGATTCGCTGACTAACTGTTTATCCTGTTCAAGAATGCGTTTAAGTACCTCAATCGCTTTGAGATACTCTTTTTGTGCCATATAAATACGGCCGAGCATGATAGAAACACGGGCACAATGCTTATCTGTCTGAGCTGCTTTATTCAAATACCCAATGGCATTACTGAAATCCTTTTCTCCCATACCTTGCAGAGCCAATTCACAATAAAAGTGGGCAATCTCTTCCCGAAACTGCTGTTTACCCAATTTGACCAATTTTTCAGCGACATCAATAGCTTTGCTCCAGTCGCTGGTTGATTGATAAATAGTTAGTAAAGAGTTAAACGCATTTTCACGAAAATCCTTTTCATCGACTAACTGAACAAACATATTTTCTGCACGGTCATACAGCCCTGCCACTGTATAGTCTCTTCCAAGCTGCTGAATAGCGAGCAAGCGTTGTTCAAATGTCAGAGAGGCGCTTTCCATAAGGGATTGGTGAATTCGGATGGCTCTTTCAACTTCACCACGAGAACGGAACAGATTTCCCAGCGTTAAATGTGCTTCAAACGCTGAACTATCTTCCTTTAGCATATCAAGAAATAGATCAACCGCCTTGTCTTGCTGATTGGAGAGTAAAAAATTAACACCATCAACATATTCACGCGACAAGCGGTTTGCAGATTGCTGCTTATCTTGTTGAGCACTTCTGCGTCCCATATACCAACCATAAGCTGCAGCAATAGGAAGCAACAGAAACAACAGCTCTAACATAGAGAATTATTCCTTGTTTAAAACTACTGAAGAAGCAGTTTTAGCGGCTTGTTCTTTGGCAGATAGCTCAATCGGTTGTTCCAACTGAGTCTCCAGACGCTTAATTTTACGTTTGGCGCGTCTTAGTGACAGACTGGTACGCAGATAAAATCCCCCACAAATTCCCCATCCAAGAGCAAAACCGATAGCAAACAATACCGCCAGCAGCGTAGATATCGAATAATCGCCTTTGGCAATCAGATAATTAAATGTTACTACTTGATTATTATTCGTTCCCAGTGTAACTGAGATAACAAAAACAACCAGTGCCAGTAATAAGATCAGAAAATATTTCACATTGTTTCCTGTTATCGATTGTTGCTGATTAATATGCCAAATAACAGACATAATGGCTTGCTAAATTAGCATTTCTCGTCTACGCAAAGGAAGCACTTTATTGCATCAAACCAATATTTCTCCTTTTTTGTGACAATATTCTACTTCGCTCCCTCGCAATTCCGTCATTATATTGGAATGACAACATCTAACCTTTCTCCCAAAATACGTTTATAGTTTAGCATGCTAAATTACTGTAATTAATTTCTCTCATGTGTTCTCTGCAACCGTCTTTCTTTACGGACAAAAACATAATTTCTGTTATAATCCGAGCGCGTACATGCGCTGTAATCAGAGAAAATTTTGCGCAGTTTTAGCTGATTTCCAAACTGGTATTGTTCTGAGTATCACAATATTTATACCCTATGGAATTCAAGATGCAGCGTGACGGTAAAGGAACAAATCTCCGGGAGCGTAGATAGCTATATGATAGATATAGATAACTGTGTGACCAGATGAACGAACACCGTCAACAAACTGTGGCTTGAAAAACGACGGGGATATAACGAGCTAAATCAACATATGAATACAAAAATGCAGCTAAAACGAGTAGCTGAAGCTAAGTTGCCCACTCCCTGGGGCGAATTTATGATGATTGGATTTGAAGAGATAGAAACAGGTCGTGACCATGTTGCTCTCGTGTATGGTGACATTTCAGGCGATGACCCTGTTTTATCCCGCATCCATTCAGAATGTCTGACAGGAGATGCTTTATTTAGCTTAAGATGCGACTGTGGTTTTCAGTTAGAGGCTGCTCTGTCACAAATCAGCAAGGAAGGCCGGGGTGTTCTGCTGTATCACCGTCAAGAAGGTCGTAATATTGGCCTGTTGAATAAAATTCGCGCCTATGCATTACAAGATCAAGGCGTTGATACTGTCGAAGCCAACCATCAGTTAGGTTTTGCCGCTGATGAGCGGGATTTCACTCTGTGTTCAGACATGTATAAGTTACTGGATGTTCGTGCTATTCGTCTTCTGACAAATAATCCACAAAAAATTGAGATTATGCTAGGAGCAGGCATTAACATTGTCGAACGAGTGCCACTGGTTGTCGGGCGTAATCCCAATAATGCTTACTACCTGGATACAAAAGCTCGTTTAATGGGACATTTATTATCCAAATCCAGTTAATATCCTTTCTGTAAGGAAATAAAAACTGTGAAAAATAAAAACTGCGTCGGTGTGGGCGCAGTCTTTATTTATATAAATTTGAGCTCAGTGGCTTTTATTGCTGGATATATATCACTGGATATTGCTTTCGCTATTTAATTTTTGCTATTTCAACATATTACGGATCACATAATGCAATATGCCGCCATTGTAGAAATATGCCAGTTCAGTGTTGGTATCAATACGACAACGAGTATTAATCCGTATTTCCTCACCACTGGGATAAGTAATTTTTACCACAATAACCTGTCCGGGTTTGATGTCACTTAATCCGGTGATATCAATACGCTCATCTCCCGTCAGATTAAGTGTTTTGCGACTGACACCCTGCGGAAACTCTAATGGCAATACCCCCATACCAATCAGGTTAGAACGGTGGATGCGTTCAAAAGATTCTACAATAACTACCCTTACTCCCAATAGCCTGGTTCCTTTGGCCGCCCAGTCACGGCTGGAGCCAGAGCCATACTCTTTACCAGCAATAACAGCCAGCGGTTTCTTCTCTTCCTGATAGCGCATAGCTGCATCATAAATGGCCATCTGAGTTTGTGATGGAATATAACGTGTATATCCACCTTCAATACCGGGTACCATTTCATTGCGGATGCGAATATTAGCAAAAGTTCCACGCATCATAACTTCATGATTTCCACGCCTTGAACCGTAAGAGTTGAAATCTTTCGGATCCACACCATGTTCCTGTAAATATCTTCCTGCCGGGCTGTCAGCTTTGATATTTCCTGCGGGAGAAATATGATCCGTAGTTACCGAATCCCCCAGAATTGCCAGAATATTAGCCTGATGGATATCCGTCATCGGCTCGGGTTCCGGTGTCATATTATTGAAGAAAGGCGGAAGACGAATATAAGTTGAATCTTGCTGCCAGGAATAAGTGGCTGAACTTTCAACCTCTAATGCCTGCCAATCTTCATCACCGTCAAAAACAGCATTATATTCTTTATGGAACAGCTCTGTTCTGACTTTTTCGACTGCCTCAGCCACTTCTCTGCTATTCGGCCAAATATCTTTCAGATAAACATCATGGCCTTGTCGGTCTTGCCCTATTGGTTCTCTGGTCAGATCCTTCTTCATGTTGCCAGAAAGAGCATAAGCAACGACAAGTGGAGGAGAAGCCAGCCAGTTGGTTTTGACCAAAGGATGAATGCGCCCTTCAAAGTTCCGGTTACCGGAAAGTACCGCACCAACGGTCAGATCAGCCTGTTTAATCGCCGCCTCAATCGGATCTGGCAATGGCCCAGAGTTACCAATACAGGTGGTACAGCCATACCCCACAAGATTAAAACCGAGCTTTTCAAGATAGGGCATAAACCCTGCCAGTTTCAGATACTCTGTTACGACTTTTGATCCCGGCGCCAATGAAGTTTTAACCCACGGTTGCCGTTGTAAACCTTTTTCAACCGCTTTCTTGGCAAGTAAACCTGCGATCATCATGACACTGGGATTCGAGGTGTTTGTACAAGATGTGATGGCCGCAATAACAACAGCACCTTCTTGTAATGAAAAAGTCTGGTCATCAAAAGTCACAGGTACAGTTGCATGATCCCCTTGTTTTTTCTGGAGATCCAGATCCATAGCGGATTGGAAAGCCTTTGGAACAGCGCTCAATGCAACCCTATCCTGAGGTCGTTTTGGCCCGGCCAGACTTGCTTCCACCGTAGACATATCTAACTCCAGACTACTGGTGAAGACAGGTTCATCACCTGCATTGCGCCATAACCCCTGCTGTTTGCAATAGGCTTCAACCAGTGCAATTTCATCTTCACTGCGTCCGGTTAATTGCATGTAATCTAACGTAATTTCATCAACAGGGAAAAAACCACAGGTCGCACCATATTCCGGTGACATGTTGGCAATAGTTGCTCTGTCTGCCAATGGCAAATCAGCCAGACCATCGCCATAGAATTCTACAAACTTACCGACCACACCATGCTTACGTAGCATTTGTGTTACAGTCAGAACCAGATCCGTCGCAGTAATACCTTCACGTAGCTTACCTGTCAGTCTGAAACCAACCACATCAGGTATCAACATGGAAATAGGTTGCCCTAACATCGCAGCTTCGGCCTCAATTCCGCCAACACCCCAACCGAGCACACCAAGCCCGTTAATCATCGTGGTATGAGAATCTGTGCCAACCAATGTATCGGGATAGACAAAATCTTTTCCATTATGATTTTCATACCAAACTGCCTTACCCAAATACTCAAGATTAACCTGATGGCAGATCCCCGTTCCGGGCGGTACAACGCGGAAACGATTGAACGCTTTTTGCCCCCAACGCAAAAATAAATAGCGTTCATAGTTACGTTCCATTTCGATCTTAACATTCTCTGTAAATGCTTGTTCAGTGCCAAATTTATCCACCATAACGGAATGGTCAATCACCAGATCAACGGGAGATAATGGATTCACTTGTTCAACATTTCCACCAAGCCGTAAAACAGCTTCTCTCATCGCTGCAAGATCGACTACAGCAGGAACTCCGGTAAAATCCTGCATCAATACACGGGCCGGACGATAAGCAATCTCCCGCTCTGCATGGCCGCTTTGTTGCCATGCCACCAGCGCTTTCAGATCATCTTCAACAACAGAATCACCATCAATGTTACGCAGGAGGTTTTCAAGCAGGACTTTCAGAGATTTCGGAAGACGGGATATTTCACCTAATTGCCCGGATAACAAAGACAAACTGTAATAATGGTAAGTTTTACTGCCAAGGAATTTACTGTTAATGGATTTACTATTAATGGAAAGTGTTGAGGCACAGTCCGTTTTCAACTTAAACGACATAACTCCTCCATTCTTATATTTATGATCAGTTACACCATTAAACATAACATATTCGTGAATAATTGTGGTTCAGCTATCACACATTTCATTAACACTCTGTAAATCCTCATTTATTGATAAATTTTAGTGATGACAGCCACAAAATGGATGTGTTTTATTGATGAGCAGAACCGATATTTAGTGCCCTGAATATTTTCTACAAATAATTACTGCTTATTAATGATTAGAGGTGAATTATGGATAAAGAAATTATCACAAAACGTGAAGAATATTTAGATCAGATAAAACAGGCCGAGCGATTTTTCTTTTATGATATTGAAGACCATTTCACCTTATCTGATCATCGATTCAGTGATACTGATGGCCTTGTTCAGTTTGTCATGACTTCACAACTCAGTGATAAATCTGCTGTTATGAAAAAACTGGATGAAATAAAGAAAATCCAGATAACACTTTCTTCCATTGCTACTGATTATATCATCAAATATTCCAATACTCGTGGACGACAATACAGAACAGATGTGCAATTTTGGAGTGAAGTTATGGGCAAACTACCATTAGTGAGTATCCGAAATATTGAAGAACAGACATACCAACATGTTATGAAAGGCTTCTCTATTGCAACAAATTTACTACAACTCATTATGGATATTGTTGTGAATACACAATCCCCAAGTATGAAAAGCTTCTCTCAATTCCTGCAAAAACAAGGAGATGCGATCAGACTTGGATTGAAAAAAAATAGCGACCATTATTCCACTCTCACATTAGCAAGTGTTATTGAAGCTGTTGGGAATGAAGAGCAAGTGATGTATATTCCCAAAATGAAACTCTATAAACTGGATTTTGATAGAAATAATTCAGAGATCACATCAAATTGTGCTTCTAATGAAACTATTAATGTTGAATTTATCTATTCTTCCTGCGTATCATTATTTGATTATCAAGCATTAGAAGATCCTGAAATTAAAACAGCCTTTGAACGATTTATCCTTAAAAATAAACAGTCATCAATAGAAAGATCAGATAACTTTTTTAATGGAGAATTTTAAATTCAGCTTGAATACATAAACCACGCAATTACTGTACCAATTTTTCACAGCTATTCTTAAACCGCTTGAACAAATCTATATCGGAGCCACAAGCATGTATACACCTGATAAAATGAAGATGAAAAATCAAGAAGATATCACTAAATTTATTTCTACTTATAGTTTTGGGTTATTAGTTTCTCCCTCTTTAACCGGAACACATCTTCCATTTGTATTTAATCCTCATGAAGGAGAAAATGGTGTTTTATACGGTCATATTGCTAAAGCTAACCCGCATTGGAAAGAGTTGGAAAATCAGAACGTTTTAGTTGTTTTTACTGGCCCACACGCTTATATATCTCCTACGTGGTATGAATCCATTCATGCCGTTCCAACCTGGAATTACACGGCAGTTCATTGTTACGGTGTCACAAAATTTTTAAACTATGAAGAAACCAAATTGGCTTTAGAAGAATTAGTCAACAAATATGAGCCTGGGTTGATGAAAAATACCGAATTAATGCCAGAAGAGTACCTTAGTAAACAACAACAGGCTATTATCGGATTCAAAATCATCATTAATGAAATACACGCTAAAGAGAAATTAGGACAGCATAAAAATCCAGGCGATCAAAAAGGTGTTTTTACTGCCTTGCAAGCAAGTAAAACAGAAGATAACAAAAAACTCGCTAATTATATGAAAGTACGTTGTATCGGCACAGGAGAGTCATAAACCACTTTTCGTATCATTTTGAATAAATTAAATTATTATTACCTATTAGAAAATATCTCTCCATAATAATATTTCAGAATGAGAAAAACATGTCAGATGACACTAAACAACAAGTATACATTAGCATAATTTGCTTGTTATTTGGTGATAATAGTTGGATAACTATTTATCATAGTAATTGTCTTTAATTTTTGTGGAGAGATATATGATTTATTTGGCCAAATATTTCGAGCAGTTACGTAAGAACCGACTTATTAAGGAATATACAAGAAGCTCCGATGGAATAACATCATTACGTATAATATATAATGATTTCAGTCAATTACGTATCCCCAAAGAACCACAAATATCAGATGACATGATACATAGCCTATTGGCAAGTATGGGGTTCACACAAGATATTCCTGGAAGGTATATCTTGTGGAGTGGTCATACCTACAATATAAATCTAAGTACATACATGTTTTCTATTGTACCTCATCTATCATATTGCTCTGATAAACATGAAGCATTAGAAAAATTTAAATCTTCATACAACATTTTTCTTTTCTCACAATCACAACCCTCTTCCTCGTCCGCGCCTATTCCATCACAAGAATATTATGAACACTACACAAGTGGAGATATTCCAGGGCCATCGAACTTACAACAACCACTCACACAGCCAAGAACCAGAAATCTCCACAGAAGAGGTTTGCAGCCTCCATTTAGTACAGTACCTGGACGTAATCCTCCTCCTTATGAAGCCCCCCCCTCCTATTCAGCACCTTCCTATGAAGCACCAAGCTATGATGCTCCTCCCAGCTATGATTCACTCGGCTTTGGACAAGCTTCATCAGCACCTTCACAAGCAGGAAACAGAAGTTCCAGAGGAGCTAAACATCGCAGAGGGCACAGAAAATAAAGACACTATTCACGAATCACAAACGACAAAAACCGAGGAAAATAACTCTTGCTATTTTCCTCGGTTCTTATTAGTTCTTTTTTATACAATGGGTAGTTCAATATCCTTAAACATTTCTTCAATTTCTTCATTAGACCGCAATGCAATAGCCCTATCCACAACATCACGGGTTAAATGTGGAGCAAAACGCCAGATAAAGTCATACATGTAACTACGTAGGAAGCTGCTGCGACGAAAACCAATTTTAGTTGTGCTATAGCTGAACTTATCACGCATATCAATTCGTACCAAGTCACTATCCTGAATGGGTTCTACTGCCATACTGGCAATAACCCCGACTCCCAATCCTAAACGAACATATGTCTTAATAACATCCGCATCTGTCGCAGTAAATACGATTTTAGGTTTAATGCCAGCACGGTCAAAAGCAACATCCAACTCGGAACGCCCCGTAAAACCAAAGGTATATGTCACAATTGGATACTCTGCCAGCTCCTCAATAGTTACATTTTGCCTTTCTGCCAATGGATGATCTTTGGTGACTACCACAGAACGATTCCAGTGATAACAAGGCAGCATGATAAGATCACTATAAAGGTGAAGCGCTTCCGTTGCTATTGCAAAATCACTATTGCCTTTACAGACTTCTTCTGCAATTTGGGTTGGAGAACCCTGATGCATATGAAGAGATACATTAGGATAACGTTTAATAAAACCTTTAATAATGGGAGGTAAAGCATACCTTGCTTGTGTATGTGTGGTGGCAATATACAGAGAACCACGATCCGGATAGGTATGCTCACTGGCGACGGAGCGAATCGAGTCAATTTTTGACAGGACTTCACGGGAAATACGGACAATCTCTTCACCAGCCGGGGTAACGTGTGTCAAATGTTTTCCACTACGCGCAAATATTTGGATACCCAGCTCATCTTCAAGCATCCTTACCTGTTTGCTGATCCCTGGTTGAGAGGTATACAATCCTTCCGCCGTAGAAGATACATTCAGGTTGTGGTTAACCACTTCTACAATGTAACGTAATTGCTGTAATTTCATATCAGCACTGTCCCTAAGTAGTCATTATGTACGAATGTTTTTGTAGTTTAAATCAGCTCTATATTGCTAATAGTTATTCACTTATAACCATATGGAATATATTCTTATAGGCATATAACTACTATAACACTTGCTGTATATATATATAACAAATAATTAGGGTCAATAACGATTATTGAGCACATGTTGCTGAAATATTATGCTTTTATTCTAGATAAAAACAAAAAAAGCCAGTCCCAAAAACTGGCTTTTCAGAAATAAAAATTATACTTTAAGTAAAAAAAGAAATATCTATCTGATTATATTTCAATGCGCTGACTGAAAATCCAGCATCAGAATCATTATTTCTCTTTAACTACCCAGGCACCATCAACAAAAAATGCTGTCCATCCGGTCGCTTTACCATTCTTCTCTGAGGAAACATATTGTTGTTTCGTCTTACGGCTAAAACGTACAATAGTCTTATTGCCTTCAGGATCTGCCACAGGTGCTTCCGCCAGATAACGCAGTTTCTCCGGCAGACGCTCTTTAAACCGCACAAGCTCTTCAACTAAAGGAGCACGTGTTTCACGTGATTTCGGGAATGTGCTGGCAGCTAAAAATACACCAGCAGCACCGTCACGCAGGACAAAATAGGCATCAGATTTTTCACATGGCAATTCAGGTAAATAAACGGGATCTTCTTTCGGTGGTGCAACTTCCCCGTTACGAAGGATTTTACGGGTATTTTTACACTCTTCGTTTGTACATCCCATATATTTACCGAAACGACCCATTTTCAGGTGCATTTCTGAACCACATTTATCACATTCGACAATAGGCCCATCATAACCTTTGATACGGAATTCGCCGTTTTCTACTTCATAACCATCACACGCAGGGTTATTACCACAAACATGTAATTTACGCTGAATATCAATTAGATAGCTATCCATCGCCGTCCCACATTTGCTACAACGACGACGGGCACGCAGCGCATTAGTTTCCGCATCATCCCCTTCAAGGATGTTCAGTATTTCATTTTCCGGGATCAAGTTAATGGTTTGTTTGCAACGCTCTTTTGGAGACAGTGCATAACCTGAACAACCAAGAAATACGCCTGTAGTGGCCGTGCGGATACCCATTGGGCGGCTACAAGTCGGACATTCAATAGAGGTGATAACCATTGGATTCGGGCGCATTCCGCCCTCTTCTGGGTCTTTGCTGGCAACGTCCAATTGCAAACTAAAATTGATGAAAAACTCATCCAGCACCCCTTTCCAGTCCGCTTGATCATTCGCAACGTGGTCAAGCTGATCTTCCATTCTTGCTGTAAAATCATAGCTCATCAATTCGTTGAAATTCTCTTCCAAACGATCATTGACAATTTCACCCATTTTTTCCGCATAGAAGCGGCGGTTTTCAACCCGCACATAACCACGATCCTGGATAGTGGAAATAATTGATGCATAAGTTGATGGGCGGCCAATACCACGTTTTTCTAACTCTTTGACCAGAGAGGCCTCACTGAAACGCGCGGGTGGTTTAGTGAAGTGCTGACTTGGCAGCAACTTTTGTAAATCAAGATCAGTGCCTGCTTCCACAACAGGCAATGTACGATCATCGTCCCCTTTACGTAAAACTGGCATGACTTTTGTCCAGCCGTCAAAACGCAAAGTGCGGCCTTTAGCCCGCAATTCAAAATCACCGGCCTGAACGGTCAGCGTAGTCGAATCGTATTTCGCAGGTGTCATCTGACAGGCAATAAACTGACGCCAAATAAGCTGATACAATTTCTGAGCATCAGCTTCCATGTCTTTCAGTGCTTCAGCCATGACATCAACATTGGAAGGCCGGATAGCTTCATGAGCTTCTTGCGAATTCTCTTTGCTGCTATAGACATTAGCCTCTTTAGGCAGGTACTTGTCACCGAAGTTGTCACGAATGTAACCGCGAACCATACTCAAAGCATCCTGACTTAAATTAGTTGAGTCAGTACGCATATAAGTAATGTGACCTGCTTCATATAATTTTTGCGCCATTGTCATGGTCTTCTTAACACCAAAACTTAGTCTGGTGCTGGCAGCCTGCTGCAAGGTAGAAGTAATAAATGGCGCACTCGGTTTACTTGAAGTTGGGCGGTCTTCGCGATCGATGACTTTATATCTGGCTTTTTCAAGCAGAGACACCGCAGCTTGTGCCTGCTCCGCATTAACTGGCTTGAATGGTTTCCCCTCTTTATGGGTAACTTCCATATGGAGCTCAACGTCTCCTTTAGCCATTAAATCCGCATATATCTGCCAGTATTCCTCAGGAACAAAGGCTTTGATTTCACGTTCCCGTTCAACAACAAGCCGGACCGCTACGGATTGAACCCGCCCGGCAGACAATCCTCTGGCAACTTTTTTCCATAGTAGCGGTGAAACCATATAACCAACTACACGATCCATAAAACGACGTGCCTGTTGGGCGTTAACACGATCAAGATTCAACTCACCCGGTTTATCAAAAGCCTGCGTGATGGCATTCTTTGTAATCTCATTAAATACAACGCGGCTGAAACGCGTGTCATCTCCACCGATCACTTCCCGCAAGTGCCATGCAATAGCTTCTCCTTCGCGGTCAAGGTCCGTTGCAAGATAGATATGCGCGGCTTTTTCAGCCAGCGTTTTCAGCTCTGCCACCACTTTCTCTTTGCCGGGCAAAATTTGATAATTCGCTACCCAACCATGATAGGGATCGACTCCCATTCGGCTAACCAGTGCTGTTTTCTCATCTTTTTTGGTTTTCTTTTTATTCTTATCGGTAGATGAGTTCGAACTCTTTTGACTTGCCGCACCACTGGTCGGCAAATCACGGATATGGCCTACACTGGATTTCACAACGTAGTCATTCCCCAGATATTTATTGATTGTTTTGGCTTTTGCCGGGGACTCCACTATAACAAGAGCTTTACCCATAGTTACCTTTACCTAATTATCTTCTTTTCAGATGGCGAAAATTACGGAGTTATATTGCGTTGCGGTATATAAAATAGATCTCTTTTTATATTGCGATAGATTCGCAAGATATCAACTAATTTTTATCTTTGGCTTTAATTTTATTGCCAAACCCCTTGAAATATATGAGGTATTTTATACACAAACGCATATCATACAATGGTATGGTTTCACCGTTGTAAACAAAATCTTCCATCCGCATGACGAAAAGCCCACACTCTACCTGATAAAAAACGATGCGCAACAACTTATTTTTTTGAGAAGCACAATAGATGCAAACTGAAACAATCCCGGCTAATTAAGTGTGGTACAAAAAAGTCTTGCACTGATTTTATGAAAAATAATGCGGATAATAGAAGCATAAGCCATCATATTATCCGCCATATCTGCTGGCGCTTACTGCGCGTTTTTACTGTTCTAATTTTTTACTGTCAATTCACTGTCAAAGCAGCGGTTTTTGGCCTCTTTGCCACCAGCGCATAAACAATTTATCAACATTCTCCATTGCACTTCCCATGAAACGCTCGACTACTCGTTTACGACGAGAGTAATTGACACCAATAACTTCATAGTGTTCAATTTGTGCAATCAGAAAATCATCACTGACACCGATTTCATCAATCAAACTATGCTCTTTTGCCTGTGTACCATACCAATATTCACCAGTTGCCACTTTTTCTACATCCAGAGCAGGACGATGTTGCTGAATAAATGATTTAAATAACTTATGAGTTTCATTCAGATCTTCTTGAAATTTCTGCCGTCCTTGCTCTGTATTTTCACCTAATAGAGTCAGAGTACGCTTGTACTCCCCGGCAGTATGAAGTTCGATGTCAATATCATTTTTCTTGAGCAATCGATGGATATTTGGCAACTGTGCCACTACGCCAATTGAACCGATGATAGCAAAAGGTGCGGCAATTATGCGATCAGCCACACAAGCCATCATATAACCACCACTTGCTGCGACCTTATCTACAGAGATCGTCAGACGTATACCTTTTTGTTTTAGGCGAGCTAACTGAGATGCGGCAAGCCCATAACCATGCACCATTCCTCCAGGGCTTTCCAAACGCAGAAGAACTTCATCTTTGCTGTCAGCCACAGCCAGGATAGCACTAATCTCTTCACGCAGAGAATCCACCTCATGCGCATCCATACTGCCTTTGAAATCAACAACATAAAGGCTAGGTTTCAGTGAACCTTTCTGACCAGCTTTAGCAGCGGCCTTTTTCTGTTTAGCCTCCTCTTTCTGCTGTTTTTTCAACTCCTTCTGCCAGATTTTTTGTTCTGCTTCACTCATTCGAGCCTGCTGCATCTGACGCTGCTTTTCCTTATATGACTCACCAAGATTGGTCAGCCGTAATTCTCCTTTTTGCATCGTCTTACGCACACTGACTCCAATACAAAATACTGCCAAAATGACGACTGCCAAGACTATAGTCACTACTTTGGCCAAGAACAGTCCGTATAGAGAAAAATACTCCACAGATCCACCTTTCTTCATTATTTATGATGAACAATACGCTTCATTTTAACTAAAAACCTGAGATAGCGCTCTAACAGTTTACTTTTCTCGATTTCATCAAAGCTATTTTTCATCAAAGCTATTCGTTCTATCAAAGTTATTCCATCAAAACCATTCATTAGTATCGCTCATAAAAGCACATACAGATAAAAGGCATACAGTCTTTTGTCAATTTGACGGGAGCATTAAGTTTTGTTGTGATGACAAATTGTTTATGTCACTTTCAGATTTAAAACAGTTTATGGAAAATAGTCAGATGTTAGATTACCAACCCAATAATAACCTGCTGCAACAAAAAATCATTTTAGTTACTGGTGCTGGTGATGGTATTGGTCGTGAAGCGGCATTAACTTATGCCCGCTACGGCGCACAGGTTATTTTGCTTGGGCGCACAACTGCAAAACTGGAAGCAGTTAAACAGCAGATCGAATATGAAGGCGGTTTACCTGCTGCCGTTTATACAATGGATCTTTTAACTGTGACTGCTGAAGAGTACCAGACTTTTGCCGATGAACTGGCACTACATTATCCTCGTCTGGATGGCGTGTTACATAACGCTGGTTTGTTAGGTGTTGTTGCTCCCATCACAGACCAACCCGTTCAACTTTGGCATGATGTTATGCAAGTGAATGTAAATGCCACTTTCATGCTGACTCAGGTTTTGATCCCATTGTTACTGAAATCTCCCAATGGTTCTTTGGTATTTACCAGTTCCAGTGTGGGGCGTGAAGGAAGAAGTAACTGGGGCGCTTATTCTGTTTCCAAATTTGCTACAGAAGGTTTAATGCAGGTTCTGGCAGAGGAATATCAGGATACCCCTCTGCGGGTCAATTGCATTAATCCGGGTGGAACGCGAACCGCTATGCGTGCCAGTGCATTTCCTGATGAGAATGTGGCGAAGTTAAAGACACCCGCCGATATTATGCCAGCGTATCTTTACCTGATGGGAGAGGACAGTTTGCATGATTCAGGCATTAGTTTTGATGCTCAACCGGGCCGTAAGGCAGGGCAAACCGAATAATGACAAGAGATAACAGCCAGTACCAAAAGAGACAACAACGTCTGAAAGAGAAAGTTGATGCCCGCATTGAAGCAGCGCAACAAGAACGAGGCATTGTCATGATCTTCACCGGAAATGGCAAAGGGAAAACAACTGCTGCATTTGGCACTGTTACCCGTGCTATTGGTCATGGGCAACGTGCTGGCGTGATCCAATTCATCAAAGGAACATGGGAAAACGGAGAAAAGAATCTATTGATACAGCACGGTGTTGAATTTCATGTTATGGGAACCGGGTTTACATGGGAAACACAAAATCGTGAAGCTGACATCGCGGCTTGCCAGTCTGTGTGGCAACATGCCTTGACGCTGTTATCCGATCCTGCAATCCAGCTTGTTGTGCTTGATGAACTGACATATATGGTCAACTACGGTTATCTGGAACTGACCGATGTTCTCACAGCCCTTAAACAGCGCCCTGCCAATCAGTCCGTCATTATTACCGGACGAGGTTGTCATCGTGAGCTGCGTGAATTTGCGGATACAGTTACAGAGATGCGACCAATCAAACATGCATTTGAGAACGGCATTAAAGCGCAAAAGGGCATTGATTGGTAATGTATTGATTAGTAATACATTGATTGAAAAACAAACTAATGAAAGCCGCTATTTCAAAGATCAGTGACTCAATATTCAATAAACATTGTCCAGTAAATAATATTCAGCGAAAAAATGTTTACCAACTATAGAGTTAACTCAACTGCTTTATTCAACTGAAATAGCGGCCTGAGAAAATTAACGGCCTTTAAGCGTCGTTTTTCTTCCCGTATTTTGGCGAGAGCTGCTTGCTGGGCGTTTTCCGGCGGGGCGGGAAGTCACCTGAGCATGCCGCCTTACTGCACGACGGATCTGATTGGCTTTGATACGACGTTGTTCACGTTCAACCGCAACTTTAGATACGGTTTCTTCATTTAGGCCAACCAACTCACGTAAATAGTTAGTCTGCTCCAGCCCTAATTCAGCCCAACCGCCACGAGGTAAGCCTTTCGGCAAGTTAATATCACCGTAACGGACACGGATCAGACGACTGACCTGCACGCCAACGGCTTCCCACAAGCGCCTGACTTCACGGTTGCGTCCTTCTGTCAATGTGACGTTGTACCATTGGTTAATCCCTTCTCCACCTTTAAACGAGATAGTTTTGAATGAAGCAGGGCCATCTTCCAGTTGTACGCCTTGTTTCAACTGACGCAATTTAGCGTCGTCCACTTCACCAAAAACGCGAACAGCATATTCACGTTCAACTTCACGGCTCGGATGCATCAGACGGTTTGCCAGTTCACCATCTGTCGTAAACAACAACAGGCCACAAGTATTGATATCCAGACGTCCCACAGCAATCCAGCGAGCATCCTGCATTTTCGGCAAGCGGTCAAACACCGTCGGACGCCCTTCAGGATCATGTCGGGTGCACAATTCACCTTCTGGTTTATAATAAGCCAAGACCCGACAAACTGTTTTTTGCGGCTCTTTGATATTTAAAATCCGCCCGTCAAAGCGGATTTTGGTGGAAGGTTTAACTTCGATTCGATCACCCAACGTTGCGATCTTACCATCAACACTAATGCGCCCCTGTTGAATATATCCTTCAATTTCACGGCGTGAACCGTGACCAGCACGCGCAAGAATTTTTTGTAACTTTTCTGTTTTATCGCTCATTGAGCAACCTCTGCTGTCGCCTTCACAGGCGTCGTATGATAAAAAAATAAAAAAGTGGGAACTTCAAACTTCATCTTATAAAAAAGGGGTCACATCACCTTCGCCTTCACGAAGAACCACTGGTGAATCCCCGGTTAAATCCACTACCGTTGTCGGTTGCTGCCCAAGATAGCCACCGTGAATGATTAAATCAACTTGTTTACTCAAAGTATCTTTGATCTCTTCCGGATCAGACTCGGCAAAATCATTGCCCGGCAAAATCAGGCTGCATGACATCAAAGGCTCACGCATTGCTTCCAATAACGCCAGAGCAATAGGATTGGACGGGACGCGCAAACCAATAGTTTTACGTTTCTCGTTCATTAAACGACGAGGGACTTCTTTTGTTGCCTGTAAAATAAAAGTGTAATTACCGGGAGTATTATTCTTGATTAACCGGAACGCCTGATTGTCCACATGGGCATACGTTGAGATCTCTGACAGATCACGACACATCAATGTAAAGTTGTGCCGTCCATCCAATTGACGGATACGGCATATACGGGTCATGGCATCCTTATTTTCAAGGCAACAACCAATGGCATAGCCTGAATCAGTAGGATAAATAACAACTCCCCCCTTTTTCAGCATCCCTACACTTTGCTCAATAAGACGGGCTTGTGGATTATCAGGGTGGATATAAAAAAACTGGCTCATAATGATAACCTCTACTTCTATACAGCTTTAAGTTCCAGCAGCGTTAAGTTCTATGCAGCCCCAAGCCGTGACCAGTCGTACCATATTGGTACAACATCACCGGGTAACCACAAATTACGACCGAGTTCTATCCATGAACAAGGTTGGTGAAAATCCGATCCTAATGATACTTTCAGCCCATATTCTCTCGCCAGTTGACCAAGTTGTTGCCTTTCATTAGGTGCTTGTTGACATTGCGCAACTTCCATTGCATCACCGCCATGTTGTTGAAACCAGGCTATTAAGCGTTTTAGCCATTTCATTGACAAACCATATCTGCCGGGATGAGCAATAACAGCCTGTCCCCCTGCCTGGTGAATGGTTTCAATAGCCTGCTCGATTGAACACCATTGGGGTGGAACATAACCGATTTTTCCCTTTGCCAGATATTTTTTGAAAACTTTCTGGATCATCGGCTCAACTCCCGCCTCAATCAGATAACGGGCAAAATGCCCGCGAGTGACCTGCCCGCCATTAGCTAACCGGGATGCTCCTTCCCACGCATCGGGAATACCTGCTTTAGCTAACCGACGCCCGATTTCAATGCCACGCTGTTTCCTTAAATCAACCTGATTAGCCAGAAATTTTCTTAAGGAAACGGATTTGATATCAATATTTAAGCCAACGATATGAATTTCCAGATTTTGCCATAACGTCGAAATTTCAACGCCGGATATTAACGTCAATGACAAATTATTTTGCTGAATATAGTTTAAGGCAGGTGAAATACCCTCTGTCGTATCGTGATCAGTGATTGCCAATACATCAATACCCATGGAAATCGCTCTGCCCACGAGCTGTTCAGGTGATAAAACGCCATCTGAAGCAGTCGTATGGCTATGCAGATCATAGCGCCTTATCATTTCACTGGCGGCTTCAGCCATTGTTTTTACCTGTTTTGTTGGGTGGGAAACAAGAAAACTATCTATCACGTGATATCAAGCACGAAGCAAGAATGATAACACAGTAGGTGGAATTAAAGGGGTTAATTCCTGAATAGATTTCATTATTGATTGGAAAAAAAATTGAAACCCTATCTATCTATGATTAAGTACCAAATGACAATCATAATCTAGAAGATAGGGTTGGAACTACATGACTATTGGTTATTTTTATTTCTTATATACTCATTAAACTTCAAGTTGCAATTTACAACACTATATGAAACCTGATTTCTCCCCGCTTCGCGGGGAGAAATCACACGCATCTTGAAGTTAGATTGGTATAAATCCAAATCAAAAGATGAAATATTCATCTCATATATGGGTGATAACAAAATTTTCTTTCAACCTGAATGAATTGCCCACAAAATTGTGCAGAAACCGTTATATTTTGTTTTCCAAATTGACTAAGTTTTGCGTCAAAACTCCAGTATCCCTGATCATCAGCCACTATACTTCCTTTTTTAGTATCTCCAGATGGAAAAGGGACTTTAGGTAAAAGAATACTATAACAAAAAAAATCCTCATCATTCTGAACGTTATATGAAACTTTCATTTTCGGTAGTGCATCTCCCGTTACTTTCACATCAATTGGAGGATGATATGAAACTTTAATACTCCCTTCTGGCGGTGCTGAAATACTCAAAACAGACGCATCAACATTATCTTCTTTCATTCTTTTATGAAGCTGACCATTAACCGTAATAGATTGTGTGGCTTCTACCTGATATATTCCCGGCTGTACATTATGTAGACTACAACGCCAGTTACCATCCGTTTTTGAAACCTGTACAGGGCCACAGTTCTGAGAATCTCCATTTGCAGGGGTAGCTTTCAAAGAAATATAAGCACCTTTTGTTGCTATTCCCGTAATAGGAATAGAAATAGTCTCATTACTTTTCATCATGGGAGTAAATTCCTCTGATGATTTTGCAATTTTACTTGCACTTGAAGCTGTACAGATCGGCTTAGCTATAGGATTAATGGTAATATCCGATATGTAAATCACTTCAAAATTGCGGGTTACTGGCTTTCCTGAAGGCTCATTATCTACCCATTGCTGCGCCAAGATCCTATAATCTCCCGGTTTGGATTCGATTTCGTCAGGACAAACCCAATCCTGATTTTCATCCACATCAACTTCGCAGATTTGCTTACCGGCAAGAGAAACTGTGATACGAGCCCCCACCTGCCCTTTACCATTGATGGTATACGTCGGCGTCGCAATTTGTTCCCCTTCCGCAGGCTTAAGCACACGCATTTGTAAATTAGCCCCATAACGCACTTTAAAACTTCTGTTAATCTGAGAGCCTGCATCATCCACGATTGTCACATCGTAATCCCCCGGCACAGAACTATAAGGCCCACATGTCCAAGTGTAATTTTCCCTATTGAGCTTCGCAGAGCAATCATCATGCCCGCCGAATGCTTTTACCGTAACGGTTTTTGCATTACCCGGCATCGTGCCACTAAAGGTATATGCAGGTGTTTTTATAATTTCAGCTTCCTTAGGGGATTTCACTGTTAGCTTGATTTCTCCGGGAGCAGGAATTATCTCAAATGTCACTTTCGCTGTGGATTGCCTTACCTTGTCCAAAAAGGCTGTAGCAACCAGTTTTTGCTCTCCTCTGACGGAGGTATCCAAACCATCAATCCATTCCCAATGCCCTTTATCATCCACTGTAACGCCATTCTGACAGATCTGTGACAACGCTTTTTTGTCCAAACACACTACTGTTCCCGGCTCTCCGGTGCCTTTAGGCAGAATGTTTTCGAGATGCTGATACACTCCGCCGTTGTGTGGTTGTGTGATAACCACCGGCTTAATGGTTTTGGTTTGTATTTCAAAAGAAACAGATGAACTTGAGTTCAATGTATTATCAATAAACTGCTCTGCTACAACAGAATATTTTCCCTCTTCCGGCTGATAAGGTCCACAAGACCATTTACCCGATGCGTCAACTTCGGTATTACAATCTTTAGTACCTCCAAACCCCTTGATGTATACCTTAGCTCCTTTTTCTCCCGTACCTGTAATAGTAAAAGGCAGCGTCGTTATCTTTGCGCCGTGAGAAGGGAGAGTGATCTGTATTTTTGTTTTGCTGACTTCGTACTTACGCGTCACTTGCGAAGTTCTTTCATAAGTCCCGCCAAACTCCGTCGAACTTATTTTTTTATACTGAGCTGCATAAAGAGAAAATACCCCTTCATTAATCGCCGTCAATGCAGGTTGATGAGAACAGGCCCATTTTCCACTTGAATCAACCGTGACGAAACAAATTATTCCCTCATTAGACATCGGTAATGTCATCCCTTGTGGCAGAAACTCTTTCGCCGCGGCGACAAGAACCAGCTGACCAGGAGTTCCCTGACCTTCAATGGTAATCCCGTCGTACAAACGATATTGCGCTCCCTTGGCAGGAGATGTGATACGTATAGGGATAGTAAAATGCAAAGTGACAGGATCTCCAACGTGTACCCCATTTTTAGTTTCCTGTATCCCCAAGGTATAAGTATCTCCACCTAAAATAGCCCCAGGCATGATCGTAAACTCCCAAAAGAAGCCAAGACCACTGCTAAGGGCAGAACCAACCAAAGATTCAACACCCCCAAAAACGGCCCCGGCCAAACTGCTTAAAAAACCACCAAATCCGCCGCCTCCACTACCTCCAGAACCACCGTATTTACCAGAAAGACGGATTGGGTTATCCGGATCAACCGTTGAATTATCCTTAGGATTATCGATTTCAAGTTTTTTTTCGGGGTTATCGTCGTCGTCATTTTTATCTTTAACAGTAAAACGTGTAACATCTGTGGCAACCACTTTGCCTTCTTTGATTAATTCAGCAGTGAGTTCATAAGTCCCCTTAGTAAAAATGATTGGTCTGTCACACTGCCAGTTACCATTGTCACTAACCACAGCACCTGTACAGATAGAAGTCTCTTTAACAAGTCCTTGATTGCCTCCCTCCAACTTTGGTGAAAAAGGGTCTATTCTGCGCCTTTTAACATCAACTTCATCTCCGGGAACATTAGAACTACCCGATAGAAAACTTGAAGTACCCACTGTGCTTGTTTCACCCGTAAAGGGAGTTGTAATCTTAATTTCAGGAGTTATTATTCGGAAATAGCTTCTTTCAGGAGGTGAACCACCCCAATATTTTTTAAACTTTTCCAACCCCAATGGATAATATTTATCCGCGACTTCAACATAGTAAAGTCCATCTTTTAATGAATAATATGGAAGAGAAATTTCCCAAACAGGATGATTGTTTTGCCCAGAATAGATTGGAATAGAAGAAAAGAACCGATGCTCACCTAATTTTACCGGAGAAAAAGTATTTTTATCCTCTTCTTTAATTTTTATGGAATACTCTGATGGTAAAATTACATCACCATTTGGCCAAATATATTTCTGCCTATCACCACCATAACCAGAAAATATCTGATCTTGTTGTTCTTTAGAGTTTATCTCTCTCGGATTATTAATATCATTTTTATCCTTAAACGTCGGGCTTAAATACCCTCCTAATTCACTCGATTTATTCCATAAGATTGGATCAAGCGGGTCAACATGCTCAATTTTTTGTATTGCAAAAATATTGAATTGCCGTAACCCGGCATTTAATCCATCTATTTTCTTATTAGGAAGATAAACTCTACTTATCTTATCATTAACATCATTACAATATAAATATGACTGATTAAAAAAACAAAAAAAACTGGCTTTATTATCTAGCCCTAAATCAAAAGGTAACATTTTACTATAGTTACTGTATAAGTTATCTTTAATTAGTTTAATATTTGGGCTGTTACTCTCTTCAGGTTGAAACAGTATATTAACTTGATCATAAATATTTAAATTATTAGTTTTTTGAATCGCTGTTATTTTATAATTCCATTCTGTTTCACCACTAGGATCTTCTATTTCTTCAATAGCTGAGTAATTTATAGTACATGACCAGAAACCATAATCTGTTGTTTCTATTGTTTTTCCATCAGTTATTCCCTTACATAGTTCGTCTTGTGTATAGTAATCATCATCACTTACAGTAGATTGCAATTCAAGTTCAACTGCTGACCCAGGATCAGCATAACCACGTATGGTAAAATTCTTCGTAAATACAGTTGATTTATCTGCTGGGTAAACAATACCAAACTCTTTTGCAATAGAAGGTATTTTTGCTTGTACGCTATCTTCTCTCCACGATACACTTTTTGATAAATTATCTGATGATTCCTTAGCTGTAATAATGACATTATGTCCTTCTTCTTTATTCATTTTCTCAGTGAAAAAGTCATTATTCGGGATGTGACATTTCCACTCTCCACTATTATCAACAATATCTTTACATTTAAAAGATTTTTTTGCTCCATCATTGATAGAATAAATTAATTCTATTGCACTTTTTGGCCTTCCCCAACCCTTAACAAGAATATCTCCATCCCGCTTTCTTAAATGAGCATTCCAATCTGGGGTATCAATCCAGATCTGCTTCATTGTCTGAGAAAACCACTTGCCAGGAAAAAATTTATCGATAAAACCGATTTTATTATACTTGCCAGTAACATCTGAAACGACAAAAAAAGGATAATCACGCTTATCATCAGTTTTTTGTTTTACACTAGGTACCTCAAATCCAAAGGATGATACCCCAACAATTGTATCGTTCCAAATAATCGGACCACCAGAATCTCCATGCTGTATAACACCTGGTTTTAAACCTGCCTTTTTATTTTTTGCTATAACTAGCCCTTGGTTATTAAAAAAATCACGAGCTGGAGAAATAATCTTAACATCAGCATAATACTGAGCATTGTCGCTATTCTTTTTCGGCTCGCCTGTTGTTTCATCAATTCCTCTATAACCATAGCCATAAATAGAAGATTGGTAGTAACTGCTATCTAATTTTTCATAAGCTTCATCATAATTGAAGAAACGACGAATGCGACCATATTTTCCATCCAACTCTAACGGTTTATCCAGCTTTAAAATCGCTACATCATGCGGGTCCGGTCCAAATGCCCCTGGAATTTCCATCTTTATAAAATTATAGGTAGATGCAGTGACTTTTTTATTTTTGTCATATGAACTAATCACATAATAATTTTTAGCTTCTACTTCTTCACAATGTGCAGCAGTTAGAACATAGTTTGGTGCAATCAACGAACCGGTACATAACATCTTTTCTTCGTTTTTTTGATCAACATAATAAATACTGACAACCCACGACTTACATTTATCGCTGTTAATATCCTTACAGCTTTCTTCTCCCCCTGCAATAGCCTTTAAAGGTAACGATTTAATTGAACTATCAGAAAATGAATTACTACAATGGAATAAAATTAGTAATATCAACACTGCTCTAATAACAATCATTTCAAGCTCCTTAAATATAATTCCACAACTAATTTTTATTAATGCAATTCATTCCGCGATCACTGCCTATGCATTTAAATGTTTTACCGCCTCTGCTTTGATAAAAATAGTTATCGCTACTTTCTTGGAAAGTAAAAAGATACTCTCCTCTCTTAGCATAATGCTTATACTCATATGTCCAATTGCCATTTTCATCAGATACAATTTCTTCTGGTTCTTCTGGAAACTCAACTCTATTAAAAGATAGCTCGACACCGGACATCAAATTTTCTTCATCATCTTTAATAGTTGGCATAGAGGTCCCATAAAATTCAGTGAAAACACTATCATTTCTGATTTTTACAGAAAAAACTTTAGAACTGAGTATTTTCACTTCATCTTTGTTGTTTGGAATAGATTCACCTGAGATATTTCTGCCAACTGCTCTTATCATTATAAAACCTACGGGCATTCTTTGAATTTCATAACGCCAATTATTATTATCAGGACTCACAGAATATGATGGAGATTCATAATCATTATGTTTATATGATATATTGACCGTGCTTCCATTAGCTGCCTGACCTTCAATCAGAATATTCTGTGTATCTTGAGTCGTTGAAGAAATCAGCTCATTATTTTCAGGCTTGGTTATCTTTACAGGGCAATTTTGCGCAGAATAGCTCACCTCTTTTTTACCCTGCACACTGGGTAAAAAAGATTGATGAGTGGACTGCAATTCTGAAGAATGATCGAGTACAAATGCTTTATAAGAAATAAAGCAAACAGCTTCTAAACCGTCCAGTTTCCATTCACCTGTCCCAGTATCAACATCAGGAGTATAACTCTTTGCTGGTGTATAAATCGTCCCATCACTGTTATAACCCGTGATTTGAACCTGTATACGCTTTGCGTCATCAGCCGTATCGCTATTCACCCGGCCCGATAAACTGTATTTTCCGGCAGAAATGGTTTGCCCATCCTGCATTGAAGTAATGGTTTCTCCACAGGGCGGACCATTAAATGTGACTCCTGAATTATCGATACCCTCAAGGCTAACTGTACCGGTAATACCACACGGCATCCAGAGTTGCCCTTCCCAATTATCACCAACTCCTGTAGGTTGAACTTCATAAAAATAGAAATTGAAACTTGTGTTAATATTAGGAAGAGTTCCATCCTGATTACGGCCTTTACCTGAAATTGTAATATAATTATTTTCTACGGTTGAATTAGGCTTAGGGCTGGTTATTTCTGGAGGGCAATTTTGCACAGAATAGCTCACTTCTTCTTTTCCTGGTATTTCTGGTAAGAAAGAATGATGAGTGGCCTGCGATTCTGATGAATAACTGAATACAGATGCTTTATATTGAATAGAGCAAAATGCCTCTAAACCGTCCAGACGCCATTCACCTGTCCCAGTATCAACATCAGGAGTATAACTCTTTGCTGGTGTATAAATCGTCCCATCACTGTTATAACCCGTGATTTGAACCTGTATACGCTTTGCGTCATCAGCCGTATCGCTATTCACCCGGCCCGATAAACTGTATTTTCCGGCAGAAATGGTTTGCCCATCCTGCATTGAAGTAATGGTTTCTCCACAGGGCGGACCATTAAATGTGACTCCTGAATTATCGATACCCTCAAGGATAACTGTACCGGTAATACCACACGGCATCCAGAGTTGCCCTTCCCAATTATCACCAACTCCTGTAGGTTGAACTTCATAAAAATAGGAATTGAAACTTGTGTTAATATTAGGAAGAGTTCCATCCTGATTACGGCCTTTACCTGAAATTGTAATATAATTATTTTCTACGGTTGAATTAGGCTTAGGTGAAGTGATTGATGGAGGTTCCCAGTTATTATCATCTTTTATTGCAATAGTAATATTATAATCATCTGCAATGGGGGTTCCAAAGTTATTTAAACAATTATTTCCACCACAATCAGGGATGACTGTAAGATCACAACCACTTTCTGTATTAACATGATAATACCAATCATATCCAGAAATATAAAAAAATGGATTATAAGAAAAAGTCAATGTAATTACACATTGTTTATATTGACTATTATTGAAATAAGTTGTCGCCGTCCAAACTATGCTTTTAGCAATCCCAGTACACAGTGGCACGCCAAAGAGGTTTTTAATTTCAACTTGTTGTGTCTCTTCTTCCCCTGCTTGCAAATAAATGCTCTCTTCCCCTGCATTATACATACAATGATCATAAGTACGATAAAGATTCAACTTGTCGTATTTACTGTCATTTTTAAAAGTTAAGTTAAAATAATAACTAGGAGGAATTATAGATGTATTCATAGGTTTCTTTATTTTATTATTTATTTCATTTGGAATAATAATATCTTTATTTAATTCAACTGCACTAGCATTGTGAAAAATGATTAAAATAATAAAAAAGAACATGGCATATAAGTTTATTTTTTTCATAAGATAATATCTCATTAAAAAATGATGCTGTTTTGTGAAAAACATCAGAATTCACTCACAATAGAATCACGTGGGATAAAACTCAACCTATTGTACTTATAAAAAATAAACTATACGTTATAAATTCAAATCACAGCCCGATACACAATACCCGATACACAATAGCAGAAAAATATATTAAAAAGACTATTGACAAGTGAATCTCGAATCAGTTTACTAGTACGCAAGATTGATTTGAATACATTTTATTAATACTCTACTTAACAAGGCACTTAAGATGGCTGTACTGATGAAAACGACTCAGAAGATGCGTTGGTGGCTCAATTTCCCATTCAGGGCGGTTGAATGACGCACATAAGTAGAGAACCAAAGTGCCAATAACCCGCTCTGAAAAGCGGGTTTTTTTATACCAATTTTCTGTAGATAAAGATCACAAAAGGGGGTGGGTATGATAGGTAAGGACTTCAATATTTCGATAAATCAAATAGAAACAGTCTATCAGGCTGATCCGACACTGCTTTTCAATCAACTTTGCAACAACCGACCAGCAACGTTATTGCTAGAATCTGCTGAAATAAACAGTAAAAAAGATCTTAAAAGTATGTTGATCATTGATAGCGCGATACGTATTACTGCCAGTGAGCAACAGGTCAATTTTACAGCACTTACTGAAAATGGCCGGAATTTGCTGCCTGTTCTCGCCGAATTACTGTCAGAGAAAGCCCAAATCAGTATTGATACACATTCCTTTCAGGCACAATTTCCTATCATTGAGAAAAATTTAGACGAAGACAGCCGATTAAAAGCAGACTCTGTTTTTGACGCATTACGCGTTCTAACCACTTTATCTTCTTTTTCAGGAACCCCTGAAGCCATTTTCGCAGGTGGATTATTTGCCTATGATTTAGTCGCTGGATTTGAACCACTCCCTAAAGTCAAAACTTCTCAACACTGCCCTGATTTTTGTTTTTACCTGGCCGAAACCTTAATGGTGATCGACCATCAAAGCCAGCATACTTTGTTACAAACTTCATTATTCGGTGCATCAGATACAGAAAAACAACGTCTTGAAAAACGCTTATCTGCACTGGCTGACATCATTGCTCAACCTCGTCAGCCATTGATCCCCACAACATTACCTAATATGGAGATTTCCTGTAACCGGAGTGATGGACAGTACGCAGACATCGTTCAGCAATTACAACAATTTATTCGTCAGGGTGAGATATTTCAGGTAGTGCCATCCCGGCGTTTCACATTACCCTGCCCTTCCCCATTAAGTGCTTATCGTACCTTAAAAAATCAAAATCCCAGTCCTTATATGTTCTTTATGCAGGATCAGGATTTTTGTCTGTTTGGTGCATCACCTGAAAGTGCCCTGAAATATAATGCTAATAACCGGCAGGTTGAAATTTATCCAATAGCAGGAACCCGTCCCCGTGGACGCAATGCTAATGGCGAGTTAGATGCCGATTTCGATAGCCGAATTGAGTTAGAAATGCGTACCGATGCCAAAGAGATGTCTGAGCATGTCATGCTGGTTGATTTGGCCCGCAATGATTTAGCCCGTATTTGCGAGCCGGGCAGTCGCTATGTCGCTGATTTAACTAAAGTCGATCGCTATTCGTTTGTTATGCACCTTGTTTCCCGTGTTGTCGGTACAATTCGCCATGACTTGGATGTCTTTCATGCTTATCAGGCTTGTATGAATATGGGAACGCTGACAGGTGCACCAAAAGTCCGGGCGATGCAACTTATTGCGCAATATGAAGGTGAACGCCGGGGCAGTTATGGCGGCGCAGTGGGTTACTTCACCGGCAAAGGTGATTTTGATACGTGCATTGTTATTCGCTCTGCCTATGTAGAAGACGGTAAAGCCACCGTTCAGGTAGGTGGCGGCGTGGTTTTGGATTCCATTCCCGCAGCAGAAGTCACCGAAACTCTCAATAAATCCAGAGCTGTCATTCGTGCTATAGCTCAAGCTCACAATACGGAGGTCGCATTCTAATGGCAAATATTCTTCTGCTCGATAATGTAGATTCCTTTACCTACAATCTCGTGGATCAACTCCGTGCCAGTGGTCATCAAGTTGTTATCTACCGTAATACCGTTTCCACAGAGACAATAATAGCGCAACTTGGAAAGATGGATTCCCCCTTGCTGATGTTATCCCCTGGCCCAGGAAAACCGTCAGAGGCCGGATGCATGCCACAATTACTCAGGCAGGTTATTGGGCAAATCCCAGTGATTGGTATATGTCTTGGGCATCAGGCGATTATCGAAACATACGGCGGCAATATTTCGGTAGCCAAAGAAATTCTGCATGGCAGATCAACATTGGTGACACATGATGGACAAGCCATGTTTGCCAATCTGCCTAATCCTCTCTCCGTTGCCCGTTATCATTCTCTTGCAGGCGTTAACATTCCGGCAACACTGACTGTTTCGGCTTCTTGTGGCGAGACAGTCATGGCTGTACGTCATAATGACGACAGAGTCTGTGGATTCCAGTTCCACCCTGAATCAATCCTGACAGCGCAAGGAGCCAGGTTGCTTGAACAAACTCTGGTATGGGCGCTGCATCCAAAGAGATTTGACAGATAATAAAAAGAAGAGGATGAAAAAAATGCAATTAACTTTCGAAAAATTGTTCAGCGCCCAACCCCTGACCCAACAAGAAAGCGAAAAACTCTTCACTGCTATTATTTGTGGTGAATTAAGTGAGCCTCAATTAGCTGCTGTCTTAATCAGCATGAAACTGCGGGGCGAACAGCCGCAGGAAATTGCAGGCGCGGCACAAGCACTATTAGCCCATGCTTCTCCGTTTCCACGTCCTGACTATTCCTTTTGTGATATTGTCGGTACAGGCGGAGACGGTACAAACAGTATCAATATTTCAACTGCCAGTGCTTTTGTTGCCGCCGCCTGCGGCCTTAAAGTCGCAAAACATGGCAACCGCAGCATTTCCAGTCGTTCAGGTTCATCTGACTTACTGGCTGAATTTGGTATAGCATTGGATGCCAGCGCTGAAAAATCCCGCCGGGCCCTGGATGAAATTAATATCTGTTTTCTGTTTGCACCGCAATACCACAGTGGATTTCATCATGCAGTAACAGTTCGCCAGCAATTGAAAACCCGTACTTTATTCAATGTACTTGGTCCTCTGATCAACCCTGCCCGACCGCCTCTCACCTTAATTGGTGTTTATAGCCCAGAATTGGTAGATCCTATCGTGCGTACATTACAAGTATTGGGTTATCAACGTGCTGTGGTGGTACATAGCGGAGGCGTGGATGAAGTTGCTTTGCACGCGCCCACTCAAGTTGCTGAACTTAATCACGGTGAGATTACTCAATATCAGTTAACAGCGAAAGATTTTGGACTACCCAATCATCCGATATCATCGCTGAATGGCGGAACACCGCAAGAAAATGGCCATATGTTGAGTTTATTACTGCAAGGACGGGGGGAAAAAGCTCATGCCGATACGGTGGCTGCCAATGTTGCTCTCTTAATGAAAATACATGGAAACGAAGACTTACGGCAAAATGCCCAACTGGCATTAGATACAATTTATAGTGGTCAAGCTTATGAAAAAGTGATCGCATTAGCGGCAAGGACTTAATCATGAAAAGTAATATATTACAGAAGATTGTTGCAGATAAGGCACTATATCTCATCACTAGCAAGGAAAAACAGCCACTGGAAAGTTTCATTGATTCCGTTGTACCAAGCCACCGTCCGTTTTATCAGGCACTGACTCATAAACAAACGGTTTTTATTCTGGAATGCAAAAAGGCGTCTCCTTCAAAAGACGTGCTACGAACAGATTTCGATCCAGTACATATTGCCAAAAATTACCAACCCTACGCAGCAGCGATTTCTGTACTGACTGACGAAAAGTATTTCCAGGGCAGTTATGATTTTCTCCGCGTAGTCAGTGCGGCTGTACATCAACCCATTCTGTGTAAGGATTTCATTATTGACCCTTATCAGGTTTACCTTGCCCGCTATTATCAGGCCGATGCTATTTTGTTGATGCTTTCTGTTCTTGATGATGAAACCTACCGTCAACTATCCGATCTGGCACATGGCCTTGATATGGGGGTATTAACAGAAATCAGCAACGAAGAGGAACGCCGTCGGGCAATAGCACTGGGTGCAAAAGTGATTGGTATTAATAATCGGGATCTGCGTGATTTGTCTATAGATTTAGATCGTACCCGCAGTCTGTCCATCGATTTGCCAGAAAATACCATTGTTATTAGTGAATCCGGCATTTACCGCCACCAGCAAGTACGAGAATTAAGCCAATTTGCCTGTGGATTCCTGATTGGTAGTGCTTTGATGGCTCAATCTGATTTGGATCTCGCTCTACGGCGACTGATTCTGGGTGACAATAAAGTCTGCGGTTTAACCCGCTCACATGATGCTAACGCAGCATTACAGGCTGGTGCCGTTTATGGTGGTTTAATTTTTGCTGAAAAATCACCACGTAAAGTCAGCCTTCAACAAGCACAACAAATCATTAATGAAGTCCCTTTGTTATATGTTGGTGTATTTCAGAATCAGTCAATTGAATTCGTCAATCATACTGCCCGCAATCTTTCACTCACAGCCGTTCAATTGCATGGTCATGAGGATCAAACCTACATTAATGCGCTCCGTTCTGTCCTGCCAGAACATTGTGAGATGTGGAAAGCGATTGATATGTCACAGGCAAAAATGCTTTTCGATATATCTTATTCCAATATTGATCATCTATTATTGGATAATGGCTCTGGAGGTACAGGCACAGCCTTTGATTGGCAATTAATCGACAAAAATTTTCAGCATAACAGTATATTGGCAGGTGGTTTAAATGCTGAGAACTGTAGACAAGCCGCAGCTCTGGGTTGTTACGGACTGGATTTTAATTCCGGTGTTGAAATCAGGCCAGGGATCAAAAGCAGCCAGAAAATAAAACAAGTATTCCAACAATTACGCTGTTATTAATCATATTTTCAAAAAACTAGCATTCAAAAGACGAATATTCAGATAGTTAAATTTTAACCAAAAAGTGAGAAATAAAAATAATGGCTAAGTTAAATCCGTATTTTGGTGATTTTGGAGGGCAATTTGTTCCCCAGATCCTAATCCCTGCCCTTGATCAATTAGAAGAAGCTTTTATCGAAGCAAAGAATGATCCTGAATTTCAACAAGCATTTCATAGTTTATTGAAAAACTATGCAGGCCGTCCTACTGCTTTAACACGATGCCAAAATTTAACCAAAGGCACAAAAACCCGTTTATATCTGAAGCGAGAAGATTTACTCCACGGAGGGGCACACAAAACCAATCAGGTTTTAGGACAAGCATTACTGGCAAAACGGATGGGGAAAAAAGAAATTATTGCTGAAACAGGTGCTGGTCAGCATGGTGTAGCGACTGCTCTGGCCTGCGCGCTTTTAGGTTTGAAATGCCGCATCTACATGGGAGCAAAAGACATTGAACGTCAATCTCCCAATGTATTCCGTATGCGCCTTATGGGCGCTGAAGTCATTCCTGTTCACAGCGGCTCCGCAACACTAAAAGATGCCTGTAACGAAGCGATGCGTGATTGGTCTGGCAGCTATGATAAAGCACATTATTTGCTAGGAACCGCTGCTGGCCCACACCCTTACCCCACAATGGTACGTGAATTTCAGCGCATGATTGGTGAAGAAGCCAAGACCCAGATTTTGGAAAAAGAAGGACGCTTGCCTGATGCCGTTATTGCCTGTATTGGTGGTGGTTCAAATGCTATTGGATTATTTGCGGAATTCATTCCAGAAACCCACGTTCGCCTGATTGGTGTTGAACCTGCCGGGCATGGTATTGAAACCGGGGAGCATGGTGCACCATTAATACACGGTAAGCTGGGAATTTACTTTGGCATGAAATCGCCAATCATGCAGACAGAAGATGGGCAAATAGAAGAGTCATATTCCATCTCGGCCGGATTGGATTTTCCTTCTGTTGGCCCTCAACATGCCTATCTTAACAGCACTGGACGAGCCGATTATGTTTCCATCACTGATAATGAAGCACTGGATGCATTTAAAGCACTATCACTTAATGAAGGGATTATTCCGGCCTTAGAATCTTCACATGCACTTGCCTACGCCTTGAAAATGATCCATCAGGAACCGAATAAAGAACAATTATTGATCGTCAACTTATCCGGTCGTGGCGACAAAGATATCTTTACCGTTCACACTATTTTGAAATCAAAAGGAGAAATCTGATGGAACGTTACGAATTGTTATTTAAAAAATTAGAAAAACAAAATCAAGGCGCTTTCGTTCCCTTTGTCACTCTGGGCGATCCTAATCCTGAATTATCTTTAGATATTATCGACGCTCTCATTTCTGGTGGAGCCGATGCCTTAGAAATTGGCATTCCATTTTCCGACCCTCTTGCAGATGGCCCGACGATTCAGGATGCTAATTTGCGTGCATTATCTGCCAAGGTCACACCGACATTATGTTTTGAGTTATTGGCACAAATTCGGACAAAACACCCTGATATTCCAATCGGTCTGCTGATGTACGCAAATCTAATATTTCATAATGGAATAGATGAATTTTATAACCGCTGTAAAAAAGCAGGGGTTGATTCGGTTCTGGTTGCTGATGTGCCATTATCTGAATCACGCCCTTTTTATTCAGCAGCCATAAAATATGACACTGCGCCAATTTTCATTTGTCCACCCAATGCAGATGATAATTTATTGCGTGAAATTGCCTCATTCGGGCGCGGTTACACTTATCTGCTATCAAGAGCCGGTATTACAGGAACTCAAATTCGGATGGAACAACCATTGACACATTTGGTTAATAAACTAAAAGAATACCATGCAGCACCTGCCCTACAAGGGTTCGGAATTTCTGAACCAGAGCAAGTCATATCTGTCATCAATAGTGGAGCTGCCGGTGCTATTTCAGGTTCTGCTGTGGTGAATATCATTGAGAATAATTTACATCAACCTCACATTATGCTGGAAAAACTCACGATATTCGTCCGCTCCATGAAATCAGCAACCCAGAAATAATCTTTCTTTTCCCCCATAGCGCAGTTAAGGAGATTTACTATGAAAAAGTTGAAGACCATTTCCGCATTTTTTATTGCGGCCATTATAACCGTTACGATATCTGCATGTGCTCCAACAGCAACAACAGAAAGCACTGGAAACTACATTGATGATACAGTCATCACTACCAAAATAAAAACTGCACTGTTTGAGGCTAATAATTTGATATCCAATGACATTAGTGTAGAAACCTATAAAGGGCGTGTTCAATTAAGTGGATTTGCACGTTCTCCCGAAGAAGTCAAACAAGCAATTCAAATTGCAAGAGGGATTAAGGGAGTGAAAACCGTTATTAACTCTATAAAACTCCGGTGAATAAATTTGAAAAATATCGTAAAAATGGGGCACAGCATATGCTTGCCCCATTGGTTCTCTCTTATACCCTTTATTTTTCAAGTTGCAGATAACAAAGTTGCACCTTAAAATCTATTGGGTTATCAAACACACAGGTTAATTACACTCGCATCATCAAATAATCAGAATTTATAACCGACACCAAACATAAATACCCAAGGGTCAAGACGGGTTTTATATTTATAATCCTTATTTCCTGCTTTAAACTTCACATCAGTTTCAATATTCATCCACCAGAGTGACGTATTCAACATCCAGTTTTTATCCAGTTGATAATCTAAACCTACTTGACCTGCAATCCCCCAGGAATCTTTCAGATCCAGGCTATTTAAATTCGCCGCTTTAACAGTTGCATTATTATTAAATTTTTCATCAAAGAATGTTGTATAGTTTACACCTATACCAATATAAGGACGTAAATCATTTTCTTTATCACCAAAATAGTATTGTGCCATTAATGTTGGTGGTAAATGTTTAACCGTCGCGATCTCACCGACTTTTGGCAAATTAACATTATGTTGAAATGGCGTAGCAGCCAATAATTCAACACCAATGTTATCAGTGACCATATAACCAAAAGTTAAACCTAACTGTGTGTTATTATTTACGTCAAACGAACCTAAACCTAAAACATTATCAGAGCCAGCATTTGGTCTTACCGTTGCTGTGCCTGCACGGAATAGGAAATCACCGGCTTCATGGGCAAAAGTCAATGATGGAGCCAGCGTTGCAGCAGCCAAGACAAGCGCAGAAATCTTTTTCATTATCAATCCCATTTATGTGGTTTTAGTATTTAAAAATTTATTATTTCACCTATGGGATATTTTTAATTGATCCAAATCAAAGTTACCTGAATATATATTTATGATGAAGGAAATTTTATATTTCCCTATCAATTTTTGATTACAACCTATAATTAAGAATATTAGTATTATATTGACAACTAATATATATCAATTAGATCCTGTTCAGTTAACACAGAATTAACACGATTATCGAAAGAACAAAAATTAACCAAAAAACGTTTCTGGTAACAAATATTGTGCAATAGTGACTAACCTTTACTTTTAGGTATCCAATAATCTGCCGAACAAGGTACAATCGGGTATCATCATTGTTTCATTTGATAGGAGCCATTTTCATGCCCATCACGGCAAATACCCTGTATCGTGACAGCCTCAATTTCTTTAAGCATCAGCTGTTGAATATTGTCATACTCTCTGTTTTGGCCGCGTTGGTGACAACATTGCTGGAGCATGTTCTCATGCCTGATGGTGAGCAACTCAAATTACTGGTTGAGATACAAGATGCTTTCAAAGAATCAGGCAATGCGGGTATTAAAAACTTCGTAGAGCAATTGACCTCGGAAGAGCAGTTAATGTTCTTGCATACAGCATTCGGGATCCTATTTTCCAACATATTTGGTGATACTTTACTCACTGTCAGTGTATTGATACTTATCAGTGCTATTTCAAATGGGCATCAAACCAATGCATTACAGGTCAGCAAACTATTTATTATTCAATTGCCTAAGATGTTATTGCTGATGTTTATCTGTACTCTATTAGTTCAGATAGGTTATACGTTGATGTTCATCCCAGGGGTTCTGTTTTCAATCACATTTGCATTTGCCCCGATTTTTCTGCTTGATAAAGGTAAAGGGGTGTTTGCTTCTATGCAAGAAAGCTGGAGATTAGCGTTCAATAATTTTCGCCTGTTAGTTCCTGCTGTATTACTATGGCTTGCAATAAAACTGATTTTAGTACTGGGTTTGTCTAAGCTGCCTGATATCGCACTATCATCACTGAATAACCTGCTTTCTTCTGTGCTGCTGATTTATCTATTCCGCTTGTATATGCTGACCAAACCACAAAATCAGTGAATTACAAATTAGTTACATATAAGAAATCCATTGCCTCGCCCTACTCAGCGAGGCTCTTTCTCTTCAACTTGTTTCTTACTCTGAATCAAACGAATAGCAAAATAGAGATCAGGGACAACAATTAAATCCTCATCACTACGCTTGAGTTTGTTTTGTTTGATCCAGTTCTTCAATTCAGTTCTGCGGCCAGCAAGGATTAACGTTATCCTTTTTCGTTTTAGCACCGTAATGAGTTCATCCAACGCAGCAAACACACTGACATCATCATAGGTAAAACTGACCGTTGCATCCACAACTAACCATGCAGGGCGTTTGGGGGTGCTATTTACATGCTGTAAAATCCGTCTTTTAAAATACCCGACATTAAAGTAAGTCAAAGGTGAATTAAAACGATACATCATCACGCTATCTACTGCTTCAATATCATTACCTTGATTGATTGAACGGATCATGCCTTGCTCATTCACACCCAACAACTGATCAGAAGGACGAAAAATAATACGTAAAAATTGTAATAAACCCAGTAATACCGCAAAACCAATACCATCAATCACACCGACTAATAAAACTGCAACCAATGTGAAAATGGATAATATAAAAGCCTGACGATTACGTTTCCGATATGCCCAGATATTTTTTAATCCAAGTAATGACCACGTAGAAAAGATCAGGACAATGCCTAATGATGATAATGGGATATATGACAGAAATTTAGTCATAAAAAATAATACTAATAATATGGCTATTGCAGAGATAACCGACACCATCTGCGTTTTTCCACCAAGAGCATCATTGACCGCGGTACGGCTGCTGGCGGCGCTGACTGCAAAACCCTGTGATAACGACGACGCAATATTGGCGATGCCCAATGCCCGTAATTCTAAATCTGCATCCACCTGATAACCATTTTTACTGGCAAAACTACGTGCTGTCATCATGAAACTGACAAAACTGATCACCGCAAGGTTGATGGAAGGAACAACCAAATCACGTATGCTGCCGAATTCGAATTCAGGCATTGGGACAATCGGCAAACCGTCCTCCATATGGCCAACAATCTGAATACCATATTGATTCAATTCAAATTGCCAACTCACATAAGTAGAAATGATCATCGCCAGCAACGGTGCTGGCCAACCTGGCCGCAGAAAACGTACACTCAGCAGAACTAATAACGTCATTGCGGACATCCCGACAGTCGGCCAATGAGATGCCAGCAATTTATGCGGTAATGCAACCAATCGTTCAATCAATTCTGGTGGTAAACCGGAAAGCCCAAATACTTTGGCGATCTGATCCGCCATAATAGTAATCGCAACCCCATTAATAAAACCTTTTAAAATGGGTCTAGAGATAAAATCAGCAAATGCTCCCAGACGAAAATGACTAGCCAGTATGCACCAAAATCCCGTCATCAATGTCATCACGATGGCGAGCTGCCAGCGAACATCTTCATTCCCTAACGCCAGCGGCGTTACCGCAGCCGCAATAACAGCACATGTCGCAGCATCCGGCCCGACTATCAACTGACGAGATGTTCCAAACAAGGCATAAGCAATCATGGGTAAAATACAAGCATACAGGCCAATGATAGCGCTTATCCCCATTAATTCAGCATAAGCAATCGCAACAGGCAGAGCGACAGCAGCAACAGACAAACCGGCTCGCATATCATGGCCGAAATACTCTTTACGATAGTGACAAAGACTCTCCAATCCCGGCATCCAGCGATATAACTGTTTCCACAATGTGCTTTTCCACAACATTTTTTTCCACAACATAGCATTACAGTCCTTTCGTGAAATGAAACACAGTATAATGCGGTGTTAAATCAAAACTCACAATCCTCATCACTCCGCTCCCTGCCTTTTTCTTTAAACCATTTCATTGAGATCTGATACACTCTGGCATAAATTCAGAAACGTGCCATCATCGGTATTAAAGTGAGCCCAATTTATGAAACAACTTTTAGACTTTTTGCCATTAGTCGTTTTTTTCGTCGTCTACAAGATGTATGACATTTTCTATGCTTCAGGAGCGTTGATAGCAGCGACAGGCCTGGCCGTTGTCATCACCTATTTGATGTATCGCAAAGTTGAAAAATCCTCCTTAATTACATTTGTCATGGTTGCCATCTTTGGTACATTAACATTGGCTTTTCACAGCGATTTGTTCATTAAATGGAAGGTAACGGCTGTTTACGCTATTTTTGCCTTAGTTTTGCTTATTAGCCAATGGGTTATGAAAAAGCCACTGATCCAACGGATGTTGGGTAAAGAATTGAAACTACCTGATACTATCTGGAACAAGCTGAACATGGCTTGGGCAATCTTCTTTATCGCCTGCGCGTTAGCAAATATTTATGTTGCTTTCTGGCTACCTCAAAATATTTGGGTAAACTTTAAAGTGTTCGGGTTAACAGCATTAACACTGGTCTTTACCGTGTTGAGTGTGATATATATCTACCGTCATCTGCCTCGCGAACAAGAATAATAATAACTTTCATATGGATACCTGCTGAATTACTGGCAGGTATTGTTGTAATCACCAAATAAAGCAAGTTTTCTAATGACACAACAACAATGCTTACCAAACGGAGAATTGGTTCTCCGTACACTGGCCATGCCTGCTGACACTAACGCCAATGGAGATATCTTCGGTGGCTGGCTGATGTCTCAAATGGATATTGGCGGCGCAATTCTGGCAAAAGAGATTGCTCTGGGACGCGTAGTTACTGTTAGCGTAAATGGGATCAGTTTCCTAAAACCAGTTGCGGTAGGTGACGTCGTTTGCTGTTATGCCCGTTGTCTGAAAACGGGAAATTCATCCATCACCATTCATATTGAAGTATGGGTGAAGAAAGTGGCCTCTGAACCAGTTGGGCAACGTTACCGGGCAACAGAAGCTGTTTTCACATACGTAGCCGTTAATGAAAATAATACGTCCCGTCCTTTACCGGAAGGGAAAAGAAACTTCAAACTGGAAAGCAGTGATTCAGAGTAACGATTCATTAGAAATGTAACTCACAAATTAAAGGAGCACATTGAATGAGCTCCTTTTTTATGACTCATTTTTATTACTGATAAGTAATGATAAATTAAAAAATATAAAGTTTAATGCTTATAATGCCTTTGTTGTTATGTTATTGGCAGAGGTATTATCTCGTATTTAAATAACTCAATTAAAGGTTTCTACTTGACCATCTCGATATATCGCAGACAGACGATAAACCTGCTTATCACTGCACTCAACCGTTAGATATGTATATTTTTTTAAAGGAGAGAAACTTTCTGCGGAAGGTGATGAGGAACCGGGTTCTTTTAATAACAAACACATTCCCTGATGATTCCATTCCATCATCCTATGTTTCCATCTATTATTATAGTCTTCTGCTAAGCAAACAATATCTGCCCATGGATCGCAAACCCATGAGCCCACCGGCAATTCGTGATATATAGTCCCAATCTTTGGCCTGCGAACTAGCGAGTCAGGATGATCCAGCAGTAAAAATACATGATCGTATACACCCAATGTGTAAATCTGCTGAATGTAAATAGGACAAGTTAACTTAGGGTATTCATAATTCCAATTTGCGCTATATAACTCCCAGATATCTTTTGCACGTTCTCTAGTTAAATAAATGTATGTCGCTAAACAAAGTTCAGGGCAGTTCCCAACCAGACTATTATGTTCATTACTTAATAAATACTGATGTTTTTGACCAATATCTTTTAAATTATAGAGTTCAAGACGGATTTTCTTATGTCTATCCATCCTGCTGACAATCGCACTTCTTTGATATATTGATTGTTCAGATTCTGGCAATACACTGAGATCAGGATAAAATTTATTCGTCGTTCTGTTACCAAAGAATCTTTTGGCATACTTAATTGCATCATGTAAAATATCTTCAATCATAAATTAATCTGCTTTATTAAAATAGAAAATAGCTCAGTTAACTTGCAGCAATATTCCAATTTGACTTAGATATCCCTTATGATTATTGCATCTTAAAATTTTTTTAAGATTACCATGAAAAAGTGTTTATCCCTCTTCCCTTGAATTCAGTAAAACAAAGTTAAATATAAAAATCCAGAATTTTATATGAGAGCAGGAGATGTTTTACATCTCCTGCTATTAATGTGGAATATTACGGATAAGAAATCATGATAGTGAAACGCCTGACAACCTAAATTCAATAGTCGTCACATATCCCGTTGCTGGTTTCTTTTCATACCGCCATTTTCTCATGGCTTTTTTCACCTCACGTTCGAAAACATTTTTAGGATTTGCAGAAATAATTTCGATGTTTTTAACCCGGCCATTTTCATCAATATCATATTTTACCCGCACAGAGCCTTCTGTACCCAACTGCTGCGCTCTGGATGGATAAACAGGATCCATCCTGCTCAACGCCTTCGGCCCATTTTGTGCTTTAGAGGCATCTCTGATAGCAGAATCAGTTGGTTTCTGGTCATTCAAGTTTTTTGCTAACAGAGGTTCCTGATCCGTAATCGGTTTCACAGGTTCTTCTGACGTTTTTTCTGTCTTTATCTCTTTTGGCTTAGACTCTTTTTTAACAATTTTCTTCTCTTCTGGTTTCTTTTCAGGCTTAGGTTTAGGTAGCGCTATTTTTGCAATAGGTTCCGGTTCAGGCTCTGGTGCCGGAGGTTCAGGCTCTGGTTCAGAAATAGCAGGCTCTTCAACAGAAGACTCTTCCGCCGCCAACTGGATCATGGCTACAGACATCGGAGGAGCTTCCGGCGGTTCTCCAGATTTAATGGAGCCCAAAAGCGCCACAGCAATGGAAATATGTAAACAAACAGAAAGTAGTACTGGCCAATGTATCCAACGCATAAGAAAATTCTTGATTAGCAGCATGATAGTCAATTTTAGGATAGCCATTAGTTTAAATGCAAATGACTATCATATTCAATAAAGATCCAAAAACATCTGCATCATGCCACATACACATATCATATTTGAAACAGCTACAGCTCTGCGTTTTGTATGAACAAAATTGACCTGCGATGTTTATAATTATCTATCTTACGCAATGTATAGATGCGTGAATTTCGGCGTGACTGAACTTCTAACCAACGACGGCGGCGGCGGATATTTTGACGAAGGAGACGCCATCTTCCTACTTCATTCCTGCTTTTTTTCATAAAATACCCTGATTGTTTAAACTTTCTCTCAGTATAAGTGAGTAACCGTATTATTCTTAAATGTCATAATCAAGAATGTCAACTAATCACAGGATTGTCTCAATATTCATATTGAATATGTTTCATCATAATTTAATAAAACAAATAAATAACATCTGATTGAGCCGAATCCAATCATATAATATATAAGACTGTATTTGATTGTATATTGACAATATTTTGGTTATTTTCTGCCAATTTGGCTGTATGCCCTTGATAGTTTTTCTAAATTTCCAGACACTTGCACTAACAACAGTATTAAAATACCTAAACAGGATTGATTGCCACCTATGACAACCATTTATTCTGTACTGAGCTGGCTGGCGTTTTTCTTATACTGGCTGATTATTGCTGGTATCACCATTCGAGTCCTGATGAAACGTCGGCCAGTGACATCAGCGATGACTTGGGTGCTTATCATTTACATTCTTCCTTTAGTCGGAGTTATTGCTTATCTGTCATTTGGCGAACTGCATCTGGGGAAACGCAGAGTTGAACAAGCAAAACAGATGCGCTCGTCTGTGGCTAATTGGCTCTCTGAGCTAAGGAAATCGAAGCATATTTTTGCCAATGAAAATAGTGAAGTGGCTGCGCCACTGTTCCGGTTATGTGAACGCCGCCAAAAGATAAGAGGAGTCAGAGGCAACCAAATGCAACTCATGACTTCTTATGAAGAGTCTCTGAAATCCATTATCAATGACATAGAAAACGCCGGTCAAAGTATCGAAATGGTGTTTTATATATGGCAGGCTGGCGGGTTGGTTGATCAGGTTACTGACGCTTTAATGCGTGCAGCTAAGCGTGGTGTCAAATGCCGTATAATGGTGGATTCAGCAGGAAGCTGGCAATTTTGCCGAAGCCCCTACTCTGACATGATGCGTAAAAGCGGCATTGAATTTGTAGAGTCACTAAAAGTGAATATTTTTCGTCTGTTTTTACGTCGCATGGATTTGCGGCAACATAGAAAAATTATTCTTATCGATAACTATATTTCATATACCGGAAGTATGAATATGGTCGATCCCCGGTTTTTCAAACAGGATGCAGGAGTTGGTCAATGGATCGATATCATGGTAAGAATGGAAGGCCCTGTCACCACAACATTGGGAATTATCTATGCTTTCGACTGGGAAATGGAAACGGGTCAACGCCATCTGCCACCGCCACCTGACAGTAATATCATGCCTTTTGAACAGGCATCCGGGCATACTGCTCAGGTCATTGCTTCCGGCCCCGGTTTTCCCGATGAGTTGATTCAGCAATCCCTAATGACGGCTATTTTTGCTGCCAGAGAGCAACTCATTCTTACTACCCCCTACTTTGTGCCCAGTGACGATTTAATGCACGCAATCTGTACTGCCGCCATGCGCGGAGTTGATGTCAGCATTATCGTGCCAAGCCAGAACAATTCATTCCTTGTGCGTTGGGCAAGCCGGGCATTTTTTACAGAATTACTGGAAGCAGGCGTGAAAATTTATCAATTCGAGGATGGGCTATTACATACCAAAAGCGTTTTAGTGGATGGGCAACTCAGCATGGTTGGCTCTGTCAATTTGGATATGCGTAGCTTGTGGCTGAACTTTGAAATCACAGTTATTATTGACGATGGGCTGTTTGGCAGTGACTTGATGCTTGTCCAGCAGGATTATATTACTCGTTCTACATTACTTGATAATGAGGAATGGCTAAAGCGCCCCGTCCGGTACCGCATTCTTGAACGTCTTTGTTATTTTTTTAGTCCACTTTTGTGAGTTGCAGCGCAAAAAGCGCTGCTGAATACGGATAAATGAGTATTTATCATAGCCCCATCAATACTGATGGGGCTATGATTTTAGGTTAACAGTATCCAATCACTGCTGTTCATGTTTTAATTTCTCTCAGTTATTTATTAAGTTCAGGCAATACCACTATGAAAAATCGACCAACACATCCACATTCTCTGCAATTAGACCTCAATAACCGAATAACCGAAGATGAAGCGCTGGAAAAAGCCTACGACCTATTTCTGGAACAAGCAGCCGCTAATCTCGATCCTGCGGATAGTTTACTGTTTAGTTTACAATTTGAAGAACGTGGTGGTGCAGAGTTATCAGAACCTTCAAAAGTATGGCTCGAACATGTGGATTTTGAATTAGATCCTGATTTCTTTTCGGAGGTGATTATTGGGCTGGCAGAATGTGACGACGCAGAAATTGATGATATATTTGCGCGTGTACTGATTTGCCGGGAAAAAGCGCATCCAAATTGGTGGATATTGTGGAAGAAGTAGGATTAGTAAGTAAAACGGCGAGGAAATCTCACTTTATCACGCTAAACTTTATCAGTTGTCAGATAAATTTTATTAATTCCCCGTTTATTATTCTATGTCATCTTACTATCAAAACATGCACCTCATTAAATCCATAAATTAACTAACAGACTGAATTTACTCAAGATGCATTCTCCAGTATTGATGAACCCATTTTATTGATGTTCACTGGCGGAGAAGTATCCCCCGCCTCATATTGTCAGGAAAATTTTCGTCCGACTTCCCGGCTTAATTAGCAATCAATATTGTTAATTCATGAGGAATAAAACATGAGAAATAAATATATCGAGTCTAATCCAGCAACCTTAACAGAGGATGATGTTGTCATTGTACCAACGCGGAAATATGTCAAAGATACAATCAAAGAAGCGATTGAAGAGCATGCCAAAAGCCGGGATCATCCCTATGCAACATTAGAAAACAGCGGTTTTATTATTCTAAGCAACGATGTCGATAGCGATAGTGAAATAACTGCGGCAACATCTAAAGCAGTGAAGGCCGCATTTGATCTGGCAAATACTGCCAATCAAAGCGCCAATAACGCAAATGATAGTGCTAACACTCGGTTGTCTAAGGACCAGAATGGGGCTGATATTCCTAATAAAGGAGAGTTTTTGAAAAATCTTGGTCTTAGCAATATTGATGGTTATGTTGGACGATTAATCAATGTGCAAAAATTCACAACCAGCGGTAACCACCATTATCATGCAACACCTGGCACTAAAAAAATACTCATTACTGTGATTGGCGCAGGAGGAGGTGGTGGTGCTGACAATGGACCCGAACACGTTTCGGGTGGTTCTGGAGGATTTGGTGTAGCGGGACAGGAGGGACAACCGGGAGGTCGAGGTGGTGATGGGATAGTGATTATCGAAGAGTATGCTTAATCAATAATGTGTGTAACTTTCCATCTGTCCTATCTCATATCTCTGTACACAGGCACCCAAGTTATCCCTTTTCATCCATAAAGAAGCCCTCACAATGAGGGCCTTGAATAAATATTAGTGACAGCATCATATAATCGATTCACTTATCACAATGCCTATTTTCTTGCTATAACGGATCAACCTTAAGACAAGAAACCGCATGTTTAAAGCTACCTTCCAGTAATGGGCGCGTTCTGGCACATTCTGCATCAGCCATCGGGCAACGGGTGCGGAATACACATCCAGATGGAGGGTTAATCGGTGACGGGAGTTCCCCTTCCAATAATTCAATCTGTTTGTTACGTTCTTTATCTGGATCAGGGATAGGTACTGCTGACATTAACGCGCGGGTATATGGATGCAGAGGATTGTGATAAACCTCGTCGTAAGTCCCCAGTTCCACTGCGTTCCCCAAATACATGACCAATACTCGATCTGAGATATGTTTTACTATTGAGAGATCATGAGCGATAAAGATCAAGGAAAGACCCATATCCCGTTGTATTTCCTGCAATAAGTTTACAACCTGCGCCTGGATGGAGACATCTAACGCGGAAACGGGTTCATCACAGATGATCAGTTTAGGCTCCAGAATCAGGGCACGGGCAATGCCGATACGCTGACACTGACCACCTGAAAATTCGTGGGGATAGCGGTTAATCAGGTTAGGCAATAAACCTACCTTCATCATCATCTTTTTAACCTTTTCTTTTACCTCCGCATCTTTCATTTTGGGGTAATAAGTTTTTAATGGTTCGGCGATAATGTCACCAATCGTCATACGTGGGTTAAGGGATGCCAGCGGATCCTGAAAAATCATCTGGATGTCATTACGAATATCCCGCCACTGCTTTTCATTGATATCAAAAAGGTTTTGGCCAAGCCAGGTAACCGAACCACCAGAAGCTTTGACTAAGCCAATAACCGCTCTGGCAAGGGTTGATTTACCGCAGCCTGATTCACCGACAACGCCTAATGTTTCTCCTTCGTACAGTCTCAAGGTAACGCCGTCTACAGCTTTCAATGTTTTCGCAGGTTGCCAAAACCACTGCTTGCCATCTTTGATATCAAAATAAACTTTTAGATCATCAACTTCCAGGAGGACTTTTTTTTCAGTGATTGTGTTTGTACCAACTGTATTCATACTAATTCCTCCTGACGTCTGAAGCAGGCACGTAAGCGCCCAAGGTCAAACTGTTCCAATGGTGGTTCTTCGCTCACACAATGTTCAGTAGCAAACTGACAACGTGGCTGGAATGGACAGCCTTTTGGCAAACGCAATAAGTTTGGAGGATTACCCTGAATTGTTGCCAGAGATTCTTCATCATCATCCAATCGTGGAACAGCGTTAAGCAATCCAATCGAATATGGATGTGTCGGACGATAGAATACATCACGCGCAGTACCATATTCCATGGTTCTGCCCGCATACATAACCAACACTTTGTCACAAATACCAGCAACGACGCCCAAGTCATGGGTGATTATAATGATGGCGGTGTTAAGTTCTTTTTTCAGTTCGTTAAGTAAAGTCATAATCTGCGCCTGCACAGTGACGTCTAGCGCAGTAGTAGGTTCATCCGCAATCAGTAACTTAGGCTGACACAATAACGCCATTGCTATCATGACGCGCTGACGCATTCCACCAGAAAATTCATGCGGGAACATTTTCATTCGCTTACGCGCTTCTGGCATTTTAACAGCATCCAACATTCGGATGGATTCTTCAATGGCTGCACTCTTGCTCATACTTTTATGCAGCATTAGTACTTCGGTCAGTTGATCACCGACCCGCATATAAGGATTGAGAGATGTCATAGGATCCTGGAAAATCATCGAGATTTCTTCCGCTCTCATTTTATTCAACTCTTTTTCTTGCAGGTTAAGAATTTCGCGACCGTTAAAAACCGCTGATCCACTGACAGCACCATTACTGGCCAGCAATCCCATTAAGGCAAATGCTGTCTGAGATTTACCTGAACCTGATTCACCCACAATGCCCAGAGTTTCTCCTGCCTGCAAATCAAAATTCAGTTTATTCACTGCGGTTACGTTGCCATCAGGCGTACTGAATACCACGTTTAAATCATTCACCGTTAATAGTGGTTCAGCGCTTTTAGCATGTTTTATCGTTCCTACGCTATTCATAGGCTCTCCTTAACGGTCTTTCGGGTCGAGGGCATCTCGCAGGCCGTCACCAATAAAGTTAAAACAAAACAGGGTCATTACCAGAAAGCCCGCAGGAAATAAGAGTAACCACGGAGCCACTTCCATTGAGTTAGCACCATCACTTAATAAGGCTCCCCAACTACTCAGGGGTTCTTGCGTTCCCAATCCAAGGAAACTCAGGAAAGATTCAAACAGGATCATACTTGGCACCAGCAATGAAGCATAAACGACCACCACACCCAGTACGTTTGGCACAATATGGCGTAAAACGATGTGACGGGTAGATACACCACAGACTAATGCAGCTTCAATGAATTCCTTACGCTTAAGGCTCAATGTCTGCCCCCTGACGATACGTGCCATGTCCAACCATGACACCATACCTATCGCAACAAAAATCAGCAGGATATTTTGCCCAAAGAAAGTCACTAACAGGATGACGAAGAACATAAATGGGAAGGAGTTGAGAATTTCCAGTAAACGCATCATGACCATATCGACTTTGCCACCAAGATAACCTGACATTGCGCCATATAATGTGCCGAATATCACAGCAATCAAAGCAGCCGCGATACCGACCATTAATGAAATGCGTCCGCCGATGGCGACACGGACTAACAGATCACGACCGGATGAATCTGTACCAAAATAGTGGTGCGATTCGAAATCAGGTGGCATGGTCATCATGTTCCAGTCAGTATCGTCGTAGGCATACTGAGATAACATGGGTGCCAGAATGACAAACAAAGTAATTAAGAATAGGATACATAAACTTGTTATTGCTGCTTTATTGTGCATAAAACGGCGGCGTGCATCCTGCCACAAACTGCGGCCTTCAATTTCCAGTTGCTCAGAGAAATTTTCCAGAGCTTCGCTATTTTTCTTATTTAGTAACATTGCGTGCTCCAGTTTTAGTAACGGATTTTCGGATCGATGACGGCATACAGCACATCAACGATAGCGTTGAACATAATGGTCAGCCCGCCTACCAAAATCGTCAGGCTCAACACTAATGAGTAATCACGGTTTAAAGCACCATTAACGAACAATTGCCCCAGACCGGGTAAACCGAAGATAGTTTCAATAACCATTGAGCCGGTAATAATGCCCACAAAAGCGGGTCCCATATAAGAAATCACTGGCAATAAGGCAGGTTTCAACGCATGGCGGAAAATAATCGTTCGTAATGGCAGCCCTTTGGCTCTTGCTGTTCGGATAAAGTTGGAATGCAGAACTTCAATCATAGAACCACGAGTAATACGGGAAATACTGGCGATATAAGAAAGAGATAACGCAACCATCGGCAAAAGCATATATTTAGGTGCTCCGCCATTCCAACCGCCTCCTGGCAGCCACTTTAATGTAATGGCAAATATCAGAACCAATAAAGGGGCCACTACGAAACTTGGGATAACAACCCCCGTCATAGCAAACCCCATTACCGTATAATCCCATTTAGTATTCTGATTCAGCGCAGCAATAACCCCCGCACTGACACCAAATATAACGGCCATAATAAAAGCAGCGGCACCTAACTTAGCAGAAACGGGCAACGCTTCTGCCACCAAATCATTTACGCTGTAGTCCTTATACTTGAATGAAGGGCCAAAATCCCCTTTGGAGAGTTGGATTAAGTAATTGAAATATTGTTTATAGATAGGATCATTCAAATGGTATTTTGCTTCGATATTCGCCATCACTTCAGGTGGAAGCTTTCTTTCCCCGGTAAATGGGCTACCGGGAGCAAGTCGCATCATGAAGAACGAAATTGTGATGAGAATGAAAAGTGTCGGGATCGCCTCTAAGCAGCGGCGTAAAATAAATTTAAACATTGCCCGTTCCTATTATCTGACCAAACCTTGTATCTGACCAAACCTTGGTCTTAATTATCTGATACACAGGCAGCTCATTACTTAAGCCACCTGCAGATTCCTAATGTTTTATGATGTACATGTCCTTAGTATGGAAGTTATCCAGCGGATCTTTGCCGGTATACCCACCTACATAGGGTTTTAATAAACGGGTATTTGTATAGTAAAAGAGAGGAACCACCGCAGAATCTTTATCCAATTGCGCATTAGCCTTAGCATAGATTTCGGCTCGCTCTTCATCTGTTTTAGCTTGCAATGATTGCTTCATTAAAGCATCAAATTCTTTGCTCTTATAATGAGAAGTATTGTTGCTACTATTGGATAACATCGGGTTCAAAAAGGTAGAGGCTTCGTTATAGTCAGCACACCATCCGGCTCTGGCGACGTCATAATTGCCCTGATGTCGGGAATCAAGGAAGGTTTTCCATTCCTGGTTTTCGAGAGAAACTTCAACACCAATATTCTTTTTCCAAACAGACGCGGCGGCAATGGCTAATTTTTTATGTAGATCGGAAGTGTTATACAATAATTTAATTTTCAGTGGGTTATCTTTGGTAAATCCAGCTTCTGCCAGTAGCTTCTTCGCTTCTTCGTTACGCTGCTGTTGATTTAGCTTAGTGTACCAATCTGGTTTTTCATCTTTAAAATCAGCGATATAAGGTGGAGTATAACCATAAGCGGGTATATCACCCTGATTTTTCACCTTATGAGTCATAAGATCGCGATCCATACCCAATTTTAGCGCGGTACGAACTCTAGGATCATTAAATGGCGGCTTCTCATTATTAATTTCGTAGTAGTAGGTGCACAATTTTGGGTTAGCACGTAATTGTTCAGGGATCTCTTTTTTCAGTTTTTGGAATAACTCAACGGGTAAGTTGTCATAACTCATCTCAATTTCGCCGGCACGATAACGATTGACATCAGTGACTTCAGAAGAGATAGGCAAGACGGTGACTTGATCAATTATTGTATTTTTATTATCCCAATACATTGGATTACGTTCTAAAACAAGACGCTCATTAATCACCCAACTTTTCACTTTATAAGCACCATTACCGACAAAATGCTGTGGCTGTGTCCATCTTTCACCGAATTTTTCAACAGTCGCACGATGCACTGGTGATGTTGATGTGTGAACCATTAATCGGACTAAATAAGGTACAGGTTCGCTGAGTGTTAACTGTAATGTATGGTCATCTAATGCTTTAATACCCAATGTTTCCGGCTTTTTCTTACCTTTGATGATATCATCAACATTCAGAAGATGAGCATATTGCATGTAACTTGCATAAGGGGATGCCGTGTTTGGATCAGTTGCTCGACGCCAACTGTAAACAAAATCTTGTGCCGTGAAAGGATCACCATTTGACCATTTCGCATTTTTACGCAGGTGGAATGTCCAGACTGTGAAATCCGGGTTATGTTCCCAGCTCTCAGCAACACCCGGAATAATTTTACCATCAGGCTCATTAATCACCAGTGTTTCAAATAAATCACGAGCAATATTTGATTCTGGTACACCTTCGATTTTATGGGGATCCAATGATTGTGGTTCAGTGCCATTATTGCGTACCAGAGTCTGTTTTTCTGCCAGTTGTACACCCGCAGGAACTTTTGCAGCAAATGCCTGTACCCCGATCATCATGCTTAATGCTACCGTAATGCCAGCAGCAATCTTCTTTTTTGTTATGTTTATCATCTTTTATTACTCCTATTGATTCATCAGGCTCTTATAAAAGCTACCTTAATTTCAGGGCTAATTATTTTCTCATTTCAAAAGGAACTGCTTTATTTACATTTACAGTAACAGAACTCCTGTAATAACAGTCAGTTATCTATTTTTTGATATATAAGTTCTTAAGATCAACGTAATCTAAAGGATCTTTTCCTGTTATTCCTCCGACCGTTGGGCGAATCAGGCGTGTAGAAACCCGGTAATAGACAGGAATCAAGCCCGAATCAGCATCAAGCTGAACCTCTGCTAACTGGTAAAATTCCTTGCGTATTTTTTCGTCTTTAGCTATCAGGGCCTGCTTAAGATAATTATCAAAGGCCTCATTCTGGTAAAACGCCGTATTATTACTGCTGTCCGACAATAGGTAATTTAAGAAAGATGAAGGCTCGTTATAATCGCCACACCATGTCGCTCTCGCCACATCATAATTTCCCTGGTGACGATTTTGCAGTGAGGTTTTCCATTCCTGATTTTGCAATGTGACTTTTGCACCAATGTTTTTCTGCCACATGGACGCCGCAGCAATAGCTTGTTGTTTGTTCTGCTCTGAGGTGTTATAGAGCAAGGTAAATTTGAGAGGATTACTGGCATCAAAGCCGGCTTCTTTTAATAACTCTTTTGCCCGTTGATTGCGTTGTTCTTGTGTCCAATTCGCCCAATCTGGATTAATCGTAAGACCGCTACCAATAAAAGTAGGTGTAAAACCGTATGCCGGAATTTGCCCCTGTCCCATAATCCTTTGAGTGATAATATCTCTGTCAAGACTCAGCTTAATGGCTTCACGTACTCGTTTATCTTTAAATAATGGCTTTTGGTTATTAATTTCGTAATAAAACGTACATAGATAAGGTGAAATTTGCACTTGCTCAGGAATATCCCGTTTCATTTTTTGATACAGTTCTGGTGGAATAGCATTGTTGGTAACATCTACTTCCCCACTGCGGTAACGGTTAACATCACTGATACCTGAGACGATAGGTAAGAAAGTGCCTTTTTCGATAATGGACTCTTTATCATTCCAATATTGTGAATTACGCGTTAAAACGATTCGTTCATTAATAACCCAATCCTTTAATGTGTAAGCTCCGTTACCGATAAAATTCTCTGGTAACGTCCACTTAATACCAAATTTTTCTACAATATCTTGCCGGATGGGTTTCAGTGGTGTATGGCTCAACATATTAATAAGGTAAGGAACAGGACGACTTAATGTCACTTGAAAACGGCGCTCATCAAGCGCTTTAACACCCAGTTGATCAGGCGATTTTTTTCCTTTTAAGATCTCATCTGCGTTCAATACATAGGTATATTGTAAGTAACTGGTATAAGGCGATCCTACTTTTGGATCAGAGAGACGACGCCAGCTATAAACAAAATCCTGTGCTATAACTGGCTTACCATCACTCCACTTGGCATTGTCACGTAGATAAAATGTCCACACCTGATAATCATCAGTTTCCCATTTTTCTGCGACTCCTGGCACAATTTCACCGTTTGGCCCGGTGCTTACTAATCCTTCAAGTAAGTTACGAATAATGTTGGTTTCCGGAACACCTTCAATTTTATGAGGATCCAGTGATGTAACCTCAACACCATTATTAATAGTAACTTCTTGCTTCTCTGCCAACACTACACCTGCGGGAACCTGCGCAGCAATTCCTTGTGTCATAGGAAACGATAATAAAACGATAGAGGAAATCAACTGACTCAACTTTGACGGTGTTTTTTTCATTATTCTTCTCCAGTGATAAACAGTGAATTACTCATTTTTTAATCTAGCAATCCCGATAATTCATTTTATTAAATAAGAGCAATTTATATGTTTGGCATTCAATCTAAACAAGGTTTGTTATGATATTTTTTATAATATGTTTATTAAGTCGTTAAAGTAATTATTTATTCTTACATGGAATACGTCTATTGAAATAACAATAACATACTGATAAAAATGATTTTTTATTTATCTTTATCTATCAGATCACTAAAGTATCCAACAAAAAAGAAAATAAACATTATTTTAACAAAATGCAATCATCACAGATTAAAAACCCATCTTCATCACAAAATGGTGAAACAAGACACCAATGATGGCCCGTTATAGCAAGCAATAGGGTGTAAAAAAAACAGTATTTTTCAGAGAGGAAAGGCAAATTATCAAATAAAATATAAAAAGTAAGTTCTTAATCAGATACGAAAATGCTTTTATCGCCTAGCTATACTCTTTATTGGTTGTCTATTAATTATTTTTCACTTATTTCTTCTAAAAAAATATTATCAAAATTTATTTAACAAAATATTCCATAAAAATTAAATAAATATTTAAAAATAACCCTAATAATTTTTTGATATCGAATAATAAAACCTATCTATTGAATGGTGTCAGCTTGCTGTTTTCATGATCTAAATCACTATTTAAAAGCCAGTCAATGATAAGCTGTACTCAAATAAAAACGCTCAGAAAAAATACAGACTTAACACTCATTTATATGAATTTATACAGTTTTTTTAAGGTGATTAGCGGTATTCATAACAGCGTTTTTACTGATAAAGCTCACAACATGAATTTGACTTTATAGAACAATAACCACAAACCGCACAGCTAATTTCCTAAAAAAATTTGACTTTTACCAGGAGTACTCTCTATGGCTGTAACTCAGGTTGCTGAACTGAATGAATTAGTTGTTCGTGTAAAAAAAGCGCAAAGAGAATTCGCCAGTTTTTCACAAGAGCAAGTTGACCACATATTCCGTGCTGCTGCTCTTGCTGCTGCTGATGCCCGCATTCCTTTGGCAAAATTAGCTGTATCTGAATCAGGAATGGGAATAATCGAAGACAAAGTGATCAAAAATCACTTCGCTTCTGAGTATATTTATAATGCCTATAAGGATGATAAAACGTGTGGGGTTTTATCCGAAGATGACACCTTTGGAACAATCACTATAGCTGAACCTATTGGGCTTATTTGTGGCATCATCCCGACAACTAATCCGACTTCAACTGCCATTTTCAAAGCACTTATCAGTCTGAAAACCCGTAATGGCATTATTTTTTCTCCACATCCACGGGCTAAAAAAGCCACGAACAAAGCAGCAGAAATTGTTCTACAGGCAGCTATCGCAGCAGGCGCACCAAAAGATATTATCGGCTGGATAGACGAACCTTCTGTTGAACTCTCAAATGCTTTGATGCACCACGCTGATATTAACCTTATTCTGGCGACGGGCGGTCCCGGAATGGTAAAAGCAGCCTATAGCTCAGGTAAACCCGCCATTGGTGTTGGCGCAGGCAATACACCTGTCGTGATCGATGAATCGGCAGATATCAAACGCGCTGTGGCCTCTATTTTGATGTCTAAAACGTTCGATAATGGCGTGATTTGTGCTTCTGAACAATCCGTTATTGTGGTTGATCATGTTTATAAACAGGTCCGTGAACGTTTCTTAAATCATGGTGGCTATATTCTGCAAGGAAAAGAACTGAAAGCTGTTCAAAATATTATCCTGAAAAATGGCAACCTGAACGCGGCTATTGTCGGTCAGCCAGCAACCAAAATTGCGGAAATGGCAGGGATCGCCGTTCCTGAAAATACCAGAATTCTTATCGGTGAAGTTACATTGCCAGATGAAAAAGAACCATTCGCTCATGAAAAATTATCACCACTGCTCGCCATGTATCGGAGTAAAAACTTTGAAGATGCTGTTGAAAAAGCAGAAAAACTCGTTGAAATGGGTGGTATTGGTCACACGTCTTCTCTCTATATTGATCAGGATAATCAAGCAGCCCGCATTCAATATTTCGGCAATAAAATGAAAACGGCGCGTATTTTGATTAATACTCCCGCATCTCAGGGGGGAATAGGCGACCTTTACAACTTTAAACTGTCCCCTTCTCTAACGCTAGGATGTGGCTCCTGGGGAGGAAATTCCATTTCAGAAAACGTCGGACCAAAACACTTGATTAATACAAAAACTGTCGCTAAAAGAGCCGAGAATATGCTGTGGCATAAAATTCCCAAATCAATCTACTTCCGGCGTGGTTCTCTGCCTGTCGCTCTGGAAGAGATTGCGACAGACGGAGTAAAACGCGCCTTCATTGTGACAGACTCCTTCTTATTTAATAACGGCTATGCTGATCGAGTTATCAAGGTATTGAAAGCGCATAATGTAGAAACTGAAGTATTTTTTGAAGTCGAAGCAGACCCTACCTTAAGTGTTGTCCGCAAGGGTGCTGAACGGATGCATCTGTTTAAACCTGACGTTATTATTGCGCTTGGTGGTGGCTCACCGATGGATGCAGCAAAGATCATGTGGGTTATGTATGAACACCCAGAAACTCACTTTGAAGAACTGGCATTACGTTTTATGGATATCCGTAAGCGCATTTATAAGTTCCCGAAAATGGGGAGTAAAGCAAAAATGGTCGCCATCACAACGAGTTCCGGGACAGGCTCAGAAGTCACACCTTTTGCGGTTGTGACTGATGACATAACAGGACAAAAATATCCATTAGCAGACTATGCGCTGACTCCCGATATAGCTATCGTTGATGCAAATCTTGTCATGGATATGCCAAAATCACTATGTGCTTTTGGTGGATTAGACGCCGTAACTCATGCGTTGGAAGCTTATGTTTCTGTTTTAGCCAATGAGTACTCGGATGGTCAGGCACTACAAGCCTTGAAGCTGCTCAAAGATTTTCTGCCAGCCAGCTATCAACAGGGAGCACAAAATCCGGTTGCTCGCGAACGAGTTCATAATGCAGCAACTATTGCAGGGATCGCTTTTGCCAATGCCTTTTTAGGCGTCTGCCACTCTATGGCTCATAAGCTTGGCTCCGAATTCCACATCCCACATGGGTTAGCGAATGCCCTGCTTATCTGTAATGTTATTCGCTATAATGCCAATAACAACCCAACCAAACAAACAGCGTTCAGCCAATATGATCGTCCTCAGGCAAGACGTCGTTATGCCGAAATTGCAGAACATCTGGGATTAAGTAGTGTTGGTGATCGCACGGCAATCAAAATTGAAAAACTCCTTACATGGTTAGAAGAATTAAAATCTCAGCTAAATATTCCAACTTCAATTCGTGAAGCCGGGGTTCAGGAAAGCGAGTTCTTGGCAAAAATAGATAAACTGGCAGAGGATGCCTTTGACGATCAATGTACCGGTGCCAATCCTCGTTATCCGTTAATTACTGAATTGAAGCAATTAATGTTGGATTCCTTTTATGGCCGTAAATTCATAGAGCCTGCCTTATCTAAGGAAGAAGAAAAATAATAAGAAATAATAATAAATGATAAACCAATGTGATTTAAAAGGCATCAGGTATAACCGATGCCTTTTTATTAATTCATTTGTTCTAACTTAATCATAATATTCATACAAAAAAAGGCATTATGTCTGCTCAACTTTTTTAGCCTTAGCATCACGAATGACATCAGAATAGTGCCTGCGACACACTGAGACATATTTTTCATTGCCTCCAATATCAACCTGCGCACCATCATAAACAACGTCGCCATCGCTGCCAAAACGCAGTACATGGCTGGCTTTTCTTCCACAATGACAAATCGTTTTCAGTTCAACTAATTTATCCGACCACGCGAGAAGATATTGGCTACCACTAAATAATTCTCCCTGAAAATCTGTTCTTAAACCATAACAAAGAACAGGGATATCATCGTAATCAACAATTTCACAAAGCTGTTTGACGTGTTCTTTTGTTAAAAATTGGCATTCATCAATCAAAACACAATGAATCTTTTCTACTTTGTTTTCACGTCTGATAAGTTCAGCGATATTAGTTACCGGTGAAAACAACAAGGCATCTGCGGATAAACCAATACGGGAACTCACCTTCCCTTTTTCAAATCGGGTGTCGATTTCTGCTGTAAAAATCAACGTCCTCATTCCTCTTTCGTTATAGTTATAAGAAGACTGTAATAAGGAAGTTGATTTTCCTGCATTCATAGCAGAATAATAAAAATAAAGCTGAGCCATTGGCCCGTCCATCCTCTTGTCAAATTTAACCAAGCAATATATCACCGCAAGTTTACCACAATCTCAACTTAAGGTTATCCTTTGTTATTGATCAAATGAAGCACAGGATAAAAAACCAGAACAAATATGAAATGAATAATTTCATGATAATCGTCACATTTGCGCATATAAAATCAGCACCACAAGTACTTATTGCATGACAAATGAACAAATTTAACATTGGAAAGAAATAGCTATTTTTTATTCCATTCTTTGCATATTAATAATCAAAGTGGTTTACTTTTGTGCAATTTACTCCGCTATAATCATAACCAATAGATTACCCATAAAAAAAATTTCATTACTCCTTTGAACATCAACTTATTTTGGGATGAACAGTTAACATCTCTTACGGATTGACTATAAATTAGTTTTATATGTTCGAGTTTATCACGCTCTGCTTTGAGTAAACTACGTTTAACCGTTATCGAGAAATGATAAATCCAATAGTAGAATTAAAACACAATATATCGATTATCAAAAAAATTGCATTTTAAAATGAGATGTTTTAGCCTGAGAAAGTAAATTCACTATTGCAGAAAATAAAATAGCATTCTATTATTATCCGTACATCAGCCATCATCATTATAATTTGAGACCAGGACAATGAGCGAAAATTTAAAATCCTTAAATAACATCCGCACCTTGCGCGCGCAAGCAAGAGAATGTGAACTTAGCACTTTAGAAGAAATGCTGGAAAAACTTACGATTGTTGTTGAAGAACGTCGTGAAGAAGAAAGCCAAGCTCGTGCTCAAATAGAAGAACGTACACGTAAGCTTCAAGAATACCGTGAAATGTTGGAAAAAGACGGTATTGAATTAAGCGATTTAGTAGACGCTTTAAGTGGTAAAGCTACTGGTAAATCTAAACGTGCTGCACGTCCAGCTAAATATTCATACATTGACAATGGTGAAACTAAAACCTGGACTGGACAAGGCCGTACTCCAGCAGTAATCAAAAAAGCAATTGAAGAAGAAGGCAAGTCACTGGAAGATTTTCTGATCTAATCAGTTATTTTGCAGACTAATAACAAAAATACCCTGTCAAGGGTATTTTTGTTTTATGGTTAATATATCTAACTAAGTTAATTACTGGCTGATGTACGAGCACCACGGGTTATATTAACGGTTTAAACTCCCTTATTATTTCCCAATGTGAAAAAAAACAATTTAACATCAACTTAGTTTTTTATTAACACAGAGTTAAAAAAGGAGCTGTTAGCTCCTTTTTTATTACTATTCTAATATTAAGTCTAATCTTAAGGCTGCTGGTAAAAATCCAAATACCAATCAACAAACTGTTTCACACCTTCTTTCACTGGAGTGTTGGGTGAAAAACCTATCTTCTCGTAGAGCGCTCTAGAATCAGCACAAGTGGACAATACATCACCATCCTGAATATCCATAAAATTTTTCTTTGCCTTTATACCTAATGACGATTCAATTGCTTCAATAAAATCACCCAATTTTGTCGGATGACCATTACCAATATTGTAAATACGATATGGTGCAGAGCTGGCAGATATCTGCCCTTTTTCAACTGACCAATCTTTATCAGAGGTAGGAATAACGGCTTGTAATCTGATTATAGACTCGACAATATCATCAATATATGTGAAATCCCTCACCATATTACCATGATTATAAACATCGATAGGCTTACCCTCCAACATAGCTTTAGTAAACTTAAATAAGGCCATATCAGGACGCCCCCACGGGCCATATACTGTAAAAAACCGTAAACCTGTGGTTGGTAATTGATAAAGATGTGAGTAGCTGTGAGACATTAATTCATCAGCTTTTTTGGTAGCAGCATATAAAGAAACAGGATGATCAACCGAATCATCAGTAGAGAATGGTTGTTTTTTATTTAATCCATATACTGAACTTGAAGACGCATATAATAAATGTTCAACGCGATTATGACGACATCCTTCAAGAATATTGATATGACCAACGATATTGGCATCAATATATGCCATTGGGTTCTGTATTGAATAACGAACACCCGGCTGGGCGCCCAAATGGATAACTCGTTGAAATTGGTGTTTAGAAAACAACGCCGAAATTGCAACTCTATCAGCCAGATCTAATTTTTCAAATTTAAAACCCGGATTAGGGAGTAATAAATTTAATCTTGCCTGCTTCAAATTAACATCATAATAATTATTGATGTTATCGATGCCGACAACTTCATACCCCATACTTAATAACCGCTGGCTAACATGAAAACCAATAAAACCAGCGGAACCTGTGACTAGAAATTTCATATCACAACTCAAATGACTGGATTAATAGAGGCACCACGACCAATGCCATAGTATGTAAATCCTCTGGATTGCAGACGTTCAGGATCATAAAGATTACGTCCATCAAAAATAACCGGAGTTTTGAGTGAATTTTTTATGACATCAAAATCAGGCGCTCTAAAGTTTTGCCATTCTGTACAAATAACCAAAGCATCAGCACCTTTTAATGCAGCTTCTTTTGTACCCATCAGGGCAAGATCATCCCGCTGTCCATAAATACGCTGAGCTTCCTGCATAGCTTCCGGATCATACGCTTGTATTTTGGCACCACCTTCCCATAATACTTCCATCAATACACGGCTTGATGCTTCTCGCATATCATCTGTATTAGGCTTAAATGATAATCCCCATATCGCAAATGTCTTGCCAGATAGATCATCACCAAAGTGACGTTTAACAAAAACAGGTAATTTTCTTTTTTGTTTTTCATTAACCTGCTCTACTGCCTGTAAAATCTTGGGCGTATATCCAATTTGTTCAGAAGTGCGAATCAATGCCTGCACATCTTTAGGGAAACATGAACCGCCATATCCACACCCCGGATAAATAAAGTGATACCCAATACGTGAATCAGAACCAATTCCTTGACGCACATGTTCAATATCTGCCCCCAACATTTCTGCCAGGTTAGCAATTTCATTCATAAAACTGATTTTGGTTGCTAACATGCAATTAGCGGCATATTTTGTTAACTCCGCACTGCGGATATCCATAACTATCATACGATCATGATTACGATTAAACGGTTCATATAGTTCTCTCATCACATCAATCACGCTATCGTTATCACAGCCAATGATAATGCGTTCAGGACGCATACAATCAGCAACTGCGGCCCCTTCTTTCAAAAACTCAGGGTTGGAAACAACGTCATATGGAATATTAGCTCCACGTTCAGCCAAAGCTACTTGCATGACAGCTTTGACTTTATCCGCAGTTCCCACAGGAACCGTTGATTTATCAACCACCACTTTATAGTTATCCATATTCTCTGCAATAGTCCGGGCTACAGCAGTGACATATTGCAAATCGGCAGAGCCATCTTCATCAGGAGGTGTTCCTACGGCGATAAACTGTAATTTGCCATGTGCGACGCCAGCTTTAGCATCCGTTGTAAAGCTCAGACGCCCTTCCGCATAGTTTTTTTTAACCAAGGATTCCAGTCCTGGTTCAAAAATAGGGATCTGGCCATTTTTCAGGTTTTCAACTTTTCTTGTATCAACATCAACACAAAGTACATCATGCCCGACTTCGGCAAACACGGTTGCCTGGACTAAGCCAACGTAGCCAATACCAAATACAGTAACTTTCATTTCACATCCTAAATTACTAATAGATTATTTTTCAATCTGATCTTGCAAAGTCACAATCCAGTCTTTGAATGATTCTCCCAACTGCTTATGCTTCATACTATATTCAACAAACGCCTGCATATAACCCAATTTATTCCCACAATCATGACTACGGCCTTTTAAGTGATACGCCTCAACTGGCTCTTTTTCCATCAACATGGCAATAGCATCGGTAAGCTGAATTTCGTCCCCTGCCCCTGGTGCTGTTTTTGCCAGTAATGGCCAGATTTTCTCAGATAATACATAGCGACCAACAATAGAAAGATTTGATGGGGCTTCTTCTGGTTTGGGTTTTTCAACAACACGAGCAATTGGTTTACTGTCACCTGGTTGCAGGTTTTCTCCAAAGCAATCAACAATTCCATAATCAGAGACATCCTCAACAGGAACCGGTTCAACCAGTATTTGACTTATTCCGCTATCGTTAAAACGTGATAACATCTCGCTCAAATTGTATTTCGATAAATCTGCACTGTACTCATCCAAAATGACATCCGGCAGAATAACAGCAAATGGTTCGTCCCCAATAAGTGGCTTAGCACATAGCACCGCATGTCCCAATCCTTTAGCGATCCCCTGACGGGTCTGCATGATCGTCACATGATTAGGACAAATCGACTGAATTTCGTCCAGGAGCTGACGCTTTACTCTTTTTTCAAGAATTGCCTCTAGCTCGAAGCTAGTATCAAAATGGTTTTCTATAGAGTTTTTGGATGAATGTGTAACCAGAATAATTTCATTAATGCCTGCTTTAATGCATTCATTGACAACGTATTGAATAAGTGGCTTATCAACCAGAGGCAACATTTCTTTAGGAATAGCTTTAGTGGCTGGTAACATCCTGGTTCCCAAACCAGCAACAGGGATTACGGCTTTTTTTACTTTTTTATTTATTACTGACATTACTAGTCTCCTGCGGCTATGCTATAGCTGAAAAACTCCTTTTGCAGCTATAACAATAGCACCAACTCTCTAAAAAATCGTATATGTGAAAAAAGTCACATACCTAAAAAAACATACCTAAAAAATAGTGCGCCAAAGTATACCAGCTAACACAGCCAGGTATACAGTGAATAAAAATTTAATTATGGTTTCCATACTACGGTATTTACATAACTGATATATACACTCTGAATACACCTTTATATCAAATAACTGTTAAATGAATTTTCTGAAGCATAAAGGGCATTGATAATAGAGTACTCTCACTAAACATTGCAGCTACAGTCTGTATTCAGGTATTATTGATGGTAATCTAATCAATCATAACTATTTATACGCTTATATATTTTACGCTTACATACCTTTACAGTATCAGCCATATTAACAACAACCTTTTTAATTAACCGGAGTTATTTTGACAAAAATATGTCACTGTGGCAGCGGCTCACCTTTCGCACATTGCTGCGGCCTTTATATTGATAATCACTACCCTGCTCCAGATGCCGAATCTCTGATGCGTTCCAGATATAGCGCTTATGTGACAAAGAATGTTGATTATCTGATTGCAACCTGGCATCCCGATTGTGCAGCAGAAACCTGGCGTTCAGAAATAGAACAAAGCTTTGTTGGTGTACAGTGGCTAGGGTTGAATGTCATCAACACAAATAGAGGGCAACATAATAATGAAGCCTACGTTGAATTTTCAGCTTGCTTTATTGAGCAGGAAAAGCAAGATAGGCAATTGATACATGAGCGTTCTCGTTTTTTGCGTATTGACCAACATTGGTTCTATATAGATGGTGTTCGCCCTGAAACAGGACGCAATGATCCTTGCCCATGTGGTTCGGGCAAAAAATATAAAAAATGCTGTAGTTAAATATTTTAAACACAACCATTCACACACAGTGAAAAACATTTGAGGATCACGTTATCCATGCAAAACGCAATTATACAAAAAAAAATCTTGCGTACAATTTGTCCTGATTCCAAAGGATTAATCGCGAAGATCACAAATATTTGTTACAAGCATCAACTGAATATTGTACAAAATAGTGAGTTTGTCGATCATCTCACTGGCCGCTTCTTCATGCGTACAGAGCTGGAAGGTATTTTTAATGATGAAATATTTCTGACCGATCTGGATGATGCTCTTCCGGTTGGCTCAAGTCGTGAATTGAATACAGCAGGTCGTCGTCGTATTATCATCATGGTAACAAAAGAAGCCCACTGTATCGGTGATATATTAGTAAAAAGTGCTTATGAAGGATTGGATGTGGAAATAGCTGCTGTTATTGGCAACTATACTACTCTGCAACCATTGGTCGAGCAGTTTGATATTCCTTTCCATCATATCAGCCATGAAGGTTTGAGCCGGGAACAGCACGATGAAGCGTTAATGGCGCAAATAGATCAATATAACCCCGACTATGTTGTACTCGCCAAGTACATGCGTGTCTTAACACCAGCATTCGTTCAGCATTACCCAAACCAAATTATTAATATTCACCACTCATTCTTACCAGCATTTATAGGAGCCCGCCCTTATCACCAGGCTTATGAACGTGGTGTCAAAATCATTGGAGCCACTGCACATTATGTCAATGATAACTTAGATGAAGGCCCTATTATCACTCAGGATGTGATTAACGTGGATCATAGTTATACTGCTGAAGAGATGATGCGGGCAGGACGAGATGTTGAGAAAAATGTGCTAAGTAAAGCATTACATTCAGTTTTTTCTCAACGTGTGTTTGTGTATGGTAACCGCACTATTATTCTGTGATAAGTTAAGGGTATTTTTGTTAGATAACAATGTGATTATTCTTGATAACAAAATACCCTAATGGAATGATATTCAGACACAAAGTTTAAAAAAACATCGTTCGATACTTAGTTTTCAAATAACTACTTTACAGCGGCGGTTGATTTGATATTATGCCGTCCGCTGGCAACGACAGCGTACAATTCAAAATCTGGTGGGGTTCCCGAGCGGCCAAAGGGAGCAGACTGTAAATCTGCCGTCACAGACTTCGAAGGTTCGAATCCTTCCCCCACCACCATCTAGTTATGTCATCTTACCCACTCTTGAATAAAAAAACATTTATGCTCACTGAGAGGAAGAATGAGAGTCTTCGAGCAAAATTTAGATTAAGAATCGAACACAGCGAAGTGATATTACGCACAGTACGTTAACCGGAAGGTGAAAAACGAGAAATGGTGCATCATCCTTCCCCCACCATATCTTAAGGTATATTCCATTATCTGCATTTACTGTTAAAGCTAACAGATATACTGCTTGGGGGAAGAACAATCTAATTTACTCAATGAGCAAATGGATATCGTAAAATTAACGTGTTCACCAAACACCAATAGCGGAGCTCTGGAGGATCTGCAATTTGCTCCGCTTATGCAATCGGTTACTCCATATCACTAACGGAGTCGATAAAACGATTTAACACGCTTGAATGGGATTTAGATTTATAAACGTAACACTGATTAACTGCATCAGCTCGTGATATTGGAATAAAGCCCAAGCTTTTTCCTTCCTCCAACGCACCAGAACGGGCATCTGTAATAAAAATATAATCTTTGGATTGAATGAAATTAAGACAGCACTCCATATTGTCCATTTGCCTTATATTAACTTTCTCTCCGTTTTTTATCATATCCTCTTCCAAATTCTTTATAAAATCGCTTTTATAGAGAACTGGATCACACAACCACGTTTTCTTTTTCAATAATTGAGTTAAATCACCATTGGCTTCATCAATTAACTCTTGACGGCAGCAAATACCTAAATTCTGCCCTTCAATTTTACGAACCAAACTGAATCTATCACTGAGTATTTTTTCCGAGCTTAAAATTATCGTATTGCCTTCATAGTCAACTATTTCATCAATGTTATCATAACTAAAGCGTAATATATTAACTTGAGCATTATTTCTGTCTGCTGCTTTATAAAGTGAAATCAGGTGCCTGTCTTTCCCCCAGTCGTAGTAGATATTGACGCTGTTACAAATAGTTCCGCTAAAGTGTTTCTTTGTAATTTCTTTTTCTTTCAAATAAAGTTCTTTTAAGTCATTATATAGTTCCACTCCGTCTTTAGTCAGTATCATCCCAAACTTCTCCCTTTTAAATAAGCGCTTTCCTAACGTCGCCTCAAAGTCTTTAATTGATTTAGCAACTGGGGGAGTCGTACGGTTCATCACTCTTGCCGCTTTGCTTAAAGAACCCATTTCCACCACCGCCATGAATGCTTCTAATTTACGAGAAAAAAACATAATTCACCGTTCCTATGTAACTTGTGGCTAAAATAATTTCCTTGAAATGGCCTTCTCATCAGGTAACCGCTAAATCAAACTTGATATTGTGAAGGTATAATTTTGTACAATAAAAATAGCTATTTTTCAAATGGCATTTATATGTAATGCCAGCCCCTGATGCAAAAATGCGGTTCAGATGAACTATATTATTCACCTGTATCATGATGAATATTCCATCGTGAATGTAAACCATTAATAAATATAAACATGGTCTACAAGTTCAATTTTCTATCAGAGATTGATTAACTCTTCTACTTTTTCATTAATTATTTTTTGTAATGCGTGACACAGAATAAATTTCAAGAATAAAAACACTTACCTAAAAACATAATACCAAGCGTTGAATATAACAAAGAATGATTAATTAAATAAGTATTTATACATTAATTAATTATTTGCTCATCACGTGTTTTTTATTATTTATCATGATTACATACTCTAAATTTGAGTAATAGGCGTATTATACTCAATATAACATTACATATAAGAGTAAAATAGTGAAATATCAAGATAACCTACTTAAAATTATTATTTAATAAATGGTTACATCCTTTTTTATATCTGTTAAGATTAAAAAGATAAATATTCTATAGGTGATTATAACGGTATGAAATTTGTATCATTCAATATTAATGGCCTGCGGGCACGTCCTCATCAACTTACCGCGATTGTTGAACAACATCAGCCTGACGTAATTGGATTACAAGAAACAAAAGTTCATGATGAAATGTTCCCTTTGGAAGAAGTTAGCAAACTTGGTTACCATGTCTTCTATCACGGTCAAAAATCCCATTACGGTGTGGCCCTGCTGACACGCCAGAAGCCAATTGAAGTTCAGAAAGGTTTTCCTACAGATGAGGATGATGCGCAGCGTCGTATTATCATGGCAGATATTGAAACACCTTTAGGCTCATTAACTGTAATTAATGGTTACTTTCCACAAGGTGAAAGCCGTGATCACCCGGTCAAATTTCCTGCAAAAGCAAAATTCTACCAAGATTTACAAACCTACCTGGAAAGAAAACAATCCCCAGAATCCAATATTCTTATTATGGGTGATATGAATATCAGTCCGACTGATCTTGATATTGGGATCGGTGAAAATAACCAAAAACGCTGGTTGAAAACGGGAAAATGTTCTTTCTTACCGGAAGAAAGAGAGTGGATGGAACGCCTTAAAAGTTGGGGGCTCGTTGATACGTTTCGTGCTCATCATCCTGAAATCAATGATCAATTCTCTTGGTTTGATTATCGCTCGAAAGGGTTCGACGATAATCGGGGGCTTCGCATTGACTTGTTGCTTGCCAGCCGTCCACTAGCGGAAAAATGCCTTTCTGCTGGTATAGATTATGGTATCCGTAGCATGGAAAAACCATCTGATCACGCTCCTGTTTGGGCTGAATTTAAAATTTGATTCTCAAAATAATAAAATCCAGCACCGGAGTTGGCGGTGCTGGATTTTTCTACAGTATTTTTAATTGCATCGTTTTGATCTTATCTACCCGGCTTTGTCAGTTTTTGTTCTCTTCTTTTTACTCTTTTTTCCTTTCACGGAAACAGGAGGTAACTCCCTAAAAGCCTTCAAATTTCGATACTGTTTTGCCTGCCAAATCAACTGCTGCAACGTTTCGTGAAGAGGCAACATAAAATCCTGATAGCGGACTTGTTTTTCACTGATTTGTGTTAGTTTTGACTCCCAATGCGCTGTCATATCGGGCAGTACAGCCATATCAGGTAATACATGGATAAGCGCCCGCCCCGCAGGGGTTGCATGGATATAGCGCCCTTTTTTGTACAGAAATTCTCGTTTAAACAGTAATTCAATAATACCTGCTCTCGTTGCTTCTGTACCCAGACCATCTGTTGCTCGTAACACTTTTTTTAGTGCTTTATCTTGTACAAATCGGGCAATTCCTGTCATTGCAGACAATAAAGTCGCATCAGTAAAAGGACGTGGTGGCTGAGTCTGCCTCTCCACCACTTCTCCTTTTTCACATAAGAGTTCATCACCTTTGGCAACAACAGGCAGCGGAGTGCCTTCATTTTCCTCATCTCGCTCTTTATTACCCAATAAGGTTCTCCAGCCAGCCTCTGCCAGAAAACGAGCTTTTGCTATGAATTTTCCACCTGCAATATCAAGCTCGATCGTACACTTGCGAAATACCGCATCCGGGAAAAACTGCATCAAGTACTGTCTGGCAATCAATCCATAAATATGGTGTTCATTTTCCGTCAAATTGATCTGGCTGCTTCGGGCTGTGGGAATAATCGCATGATGAGCATCAACTTTTTTATCATCCCAACAGCGGTTCTTTTTCTCCGTGTCCAACGCTTCTTGTGGTAATAAATGCGTGGTATGAACTGAAATAGCATTTAAGACAGCCTGACGCCCCGCAAAATGCTCTTCCGGCAAGTAACGACAATCAGAACGTGGATAAGTGATTAATTTATGCGTTTCATAAAGTCGCTGACAAATATCCAGCACATCCTGAGCACTTAAACCAAAGCGCCTGGCTGCTTCAATCTGTAATGAAGAGAGAGAAAACGGTAATGGTGCCGTTTCTGATTCTCGTTTATCCTGATACGCAGTAACATAAGCGGGTTGCCCTGTAATACGCGCCACAACATGCTCTGCTAAAGGCCGATGGATAATCCGACCTTCTTCATCCTGAAAATCAACACAGGATTCACTGGGTTGCCATACAGCCGTAAACCGTTCTTCTTTCGGAGTAACAATATAAGCTTTGACCTCAAAGAAATCTTTCGGCACAAAATGCTCTATTTCCTCATCACGACGAACAACCAACCCCAGAACCGGGGTCTGAACACGTCCGACAGATAACACCCCTTGATAGCCGGCATTCTGCCCTAGCAATGTATAAGCACGAGTCATATTAATGCCATAGAGCCAGTCCGCTCTAGCTCTGGCGAGGGCTGAAACACATAGAGGAATAAATTCCCGGTTACTCCTTAAACGCTCAACCGCTTTAAGTACCGCCTGTGGATTTAAGTCGTTGATCAGGCAGCGTTGGACATTTTGCTTTTTATTATTATCCAAATGCAAAAAATCCAATACTTCATCCACCAGTAATTGACCTTCACGATCAGGGTCTCCGGCATGGATAATTTCATCAGCCCTTTCCAGAAGAGATTTAATCGTATTAAGTTGTTTGGCAACCGTTGCGCGTGGTTTCAACTGCCATTTTTCAGGAATGATCGGTAAATCAGCCAATACCCAACGTGCATAACGGCTATTGTAAGCATCTGGCTCAGACTGCTCTAACAAATGGCCTACACACCAGGTAACAAATTGGTTATTACCACACTCAATAAACCCATCACCCCGACGATGAGGTTTGGGTAAAACATCGGCAATGGCTCGTGCCAGACTAGGTTTTTCTGCAATAAAAAGACGCATAGAATTATTCAAAACTTCAATCAATACCTTGTTCGAGCGTGGTTAAATCAGTTCATCTACGGCAATTAAACTAAAAGAAGTGGATTGATGTGGCGACTTTCATCTTCCCCACCACATCTGATCCACCGCATCTGGCAATATCATCAGTCACTTTAGAAGTAACTGACAAAACCCGTTAAATCTGGTGTTGAAACTTTCATCGGAGCTTTAAGTTCCGGTGTACCCAAATAGAGGAATCCAACAATTTTATCATTTTCTTCACATCCCAAACCCGCTCTAACTGTTGGATCTTCAGTCCAGGAGCCAGAACGCCATATTCCACCAAACCCCTGAGCCACCGCAGCCATTTGCATGGCATGAACTGAACAACCTGCCGCCACAACTTGTTCCCAGGCAGGCACTTTCACGTGTTCAACAACTTTGGCAATAACAGTAATAATCATAGGTGCACGATAAGGTGCATTTGTTGCTTTTTCCACCACATCTTCACCCATATCGCCTTCAATTGCTGATTTTTTAAGTAATTTACTGAATTTATCAATCCCTTCCCCCTGCATTACAATAAAATGCCAGGGACGTAATGCTCCATGATCTGGTGCTCGCATTCCCGCCGCAAGAATATGTTGCAATGCCTCTCCTTTCGGAGCTGGAACGGTTAAACGAGAAACAGAACGACGATTCAATAAAAGTTCCAAAGCATTCATAATTTCCTCCTGAATAAGTTAACCTATCACGACCCAACATTCTCTGTTTATTCGTTACTGAATGAAAGAGTAGATATTATTATTTTTTCAATCATTCTCGTGAATTCCAGCTGACATTTATCAGCTAGCTGATTAGGATAATCCTATTTGACCCCATAACTGGAGACGATATGCGTACTTTATGGAAGTTTATAGCAGCAATATTTAAATGGAGTTGGAAACTGCTAAATTTCGTTCGCCAATTTATTTCCAACCTGATTTTTGTCCTATTGGTTGTATTAGTCGCCACTGGCATTCTCATATACAAAGAGCAGTTCCGCTTAAACAATGATTATAATGGGGCATTATATGTCAACTTATCCGGTATCGTTGTTGATCAAGTGACTGTTCTCAATCCACTGGATCAACTCGGACGGGATCTTGTTGACTCCTCCAGCAGCCGTTCACAGGAAACCTCTGTGTTCGATATTGTTGATAGTATCCGCCGGGCGAAAAGTGACCCTAAAATTACCGGTATGGTATTGAAGTTAGATGACTTTATTGGTGCCGATCAGTCTTCTATGAGATATATAGGCAAAGTCATCAATGAATTTAAGGCTTCAGGTAAACCAGTTATTGCCATCGGAAATAACTATAGCCAGGCACAATATTATTTAGCCAGTTACGCAAACGAAATATTCCTTGCTCCACAGGGGAGTGTGTCCCTTCATGGCTTCTCAAACAACCGTCTGTTCTATAAATCATTATTAGAAAATCTGAAAGTTTCCACTCACATTTTCCGTGTTGGTACATACAAATCAGCAGTAGAACCAATGATGCGGAATGATATGTCAGATGATGCCCGTAAAGCAGATACGCTCTGGCTTAATGAACTTTGGAACAATTACCGGCAAGTTATTGCCACCAACAGGAAAATACCTCTTGACAAAGTCCTTCCTGCCCCTTCAACGTTTATTGAAAAACTCCATAAAGCTAGAGGAAATAGTGCACTCTATGCGTTTCAAAACGGTTTAGTAGATAAAATTGCGCCTCTGAATGTCATTGAAAAGAAATTGATACATCAATTTGGTTGGGATAAACAAAATCAGCATTTCAACTACGTCAGTATTAATGACTATATTGCTAAACAGCCAGTCCAAAATAGTTATCAAAACAATGGCAACATTGCGGTGATCATAGTTGAAGGTGCAATCATGGATGGTAAACAATCCAATGGCATAGCTGGTGGTGATACAATCGCAGCACAACTGCGAGAAGCACGTATGAATCCCGAAATCAAAGCCATTATATTACGTGTAAACAGCCCTGGCGGCAGTATCGGTGCATCTGAACTCATCCGCAGTGAACTCATGGCAATTCGGGAAGGTACTGATGAAAATGGTAAAAAGGTCAATCAAAAACCCATCGTTGTTTCAATGGGGGGTCTTGCGGCATCAGGGGGATACTGGGTATCCACACCAGCTAACTACATTATTGCATCACCAAATACTTTAACTGGCTCCATTGGTGTTTTCGGTGCCTTCAATACCTTTGAAAAAAGCCTGGATCACCTTGGTGTAAATACAGATGGTGTTTCAACACATCCACTGGCAGATATTTCATTAACAAAAGGTATAAACCCTCTGTTTTCTGACGTTATGCAATTGTCGATTGAAAACGGCTACAACCAATTTATCGAGCTGGTAGCAAATTCCCGGCATAAGCCAGTAGATGAGATTAAAAAAATCGCCGAAGGTCGTGTCTGGAGTGGTAGTGATGCGAAAAAGAATGGCTTGGTCGATCAATTAGGCGATTTCGATGATGCAGTGAAGAAAGCTGTTGAATTAGCAGGCCTCAAAACAGCATCATTAGACTGGATGCAGCCAGAGCTTTCTCTCACTGAAAAACTCATGCTAGAGTTTTCTTCATCTGCTCAGGCAATTATGCCAAATATTCTGCAATCAATGTTGCCGGCACCATTTGCTCAGGTTGCACAAGATATGAAACAGCAAGCAGTATTTTATAATCGCATGAATGATCCACAGCATGTTTATGCATTCTGCCTGAATTGCGAGAATATTCGCTAGAAAATTATTTCTAAAATGCGATAACAGTTATACCCAAGAGCCTGATCTTTATATATCAGGCTTTTTTTATTCCATATACCCCCTATAATCGGCTGAATATTTTTATCAGGTACTGTTATTGGGGTACTTCCATGCAGAAGAAATCTATCTATGTTGTTTATACAGGTGGCACAATTGGGATGCAGCATTCTCCCAATGGTTACATTCCTGTCTCTGGTCATTTACAACGGCAACTTGCACAGATGCCGGAATTCCACCGTCCAGAAATGCCAACGTTCACGATCCGTGAACATCATCCTCTTATCGACTCTTCTGATATGAGTCCGGATGATTGGGGGATTATCGCCAACGATATTGACCAGAATTACCATGATTACGATGGTTTTGTGATCCTGCATGGGACAGATACCATGGCTTTCACTACCTCAGCACTCTCTTTCATGTTTGAAAACCTAAACAAACCCGTTATCGTGACAGGGTCACAAATACCTTTAGAAGCGCTGCGTTCAGATGGTCAGACAAATTTGTTGAATGCACTGTACCTGGCAGCTAATTATCCCGTTAACGAAGTTAGCTTGTTTTTTAACAATAAGTTGTTTCGAGGGAACAGGACTGTTAAAGCTCACGCCGATGGTTTTAACGCTTTTTCATCTCCCAATTACCCTCCACTCATTGAAGCCGGGATCAATATCCGAACATTAAATACTGCACCCATACCGGCCAATCATGGTGACTTTATCGTACATCAAATCAAATCACAGCCAATCGGCGTTGTAACTATCTATCCGGGATTATCCTGTCAGGTGGTTGAAAATATCCTGATGCAACCTGTCAAGGCACTGATTTTACGCTCTTATGGTGTTGGTAATGCCCCACAGCGTTCCGATTTGTTAAAAATCTTAAGAGAAGCGACTGAACGAGGCATCATTGTGGTCAATTTAACACAATGTATCTCTGGAAGGGTCAATATGGAAGGTTATGCCAATGGTCATGCGCTAGCTACATCAGGCGTTATCAGCGGCTATGATATGACTTTTGAAGCAGCACTGACCAAACTGCACTACTTGTTGAGTCAGCACTACGAAACTGAAGAAATCCGCTCGCTAATGCAGCAGAATCTACGCGGAGAATTGAGCTACTCCGACAAGTAAAAATACGTCGAGGCATATAATGAAAACCGCATTATTACTTATCGATCTACAAAATGACTTCTGTACAGGCGGTACACTGGCGGTCAGGGAAAGCGAAGAAGTTATCGAAATGGCAAATAAAGCGATTGAATTGTGTCAGCAACACAATATCACTATTATCGCAACTCAAGATTGGCATCCATCCGATCACATGAGTTTTGCCATCAATTCTGGTCAACCTGTCGGTGAGTTGGGGGAACTGAATGGTATCCCTCAGATATGGTGGCCAGTGCATTGTGTACAGGGACAATTAGGTGCAGACTTCCATCCAGCGCTGAATCAGTCTGCTATTCAGAAAATTTTTCATAAAGGCGAAAATTCACAGATAGATAGCTATAGCGCATTCTTTGATAACGATCATAAAAATGCTACCAGACTACATAGTTGGCTATCAGAGCAACATATTAATCGCCTGTTGATTTTAGGAATTGCCACTGATTACTGCGTAAAATTTACGGTCTTGGATGCTTTAGAACATGGGTATGAAACTTACGTGATTGTTGAAGGTTGCCGTGGAGTCAATATTCAAGCGGATGATAGCCAACGAGCCATTGAAGAAATGTCAGCCAAAGGAGCCAGGTTGACTTCATTAAGTGAAATAACAACGCTTTTTTAAGTTATTTTTTCTGAAAATACCCAAAATTAACCTCGTCCTTTTATTGCAAACTCATTGCAAAGGACGAGGTTATTATTTTAACCTTCTGGCTCATTCTTCTTCTGACTGAGGTTTTAACTTAGCAACCATTTCTGATTGGAACATAGCCTTCAGTTCTTGCTTACTTTTTATCGTAATTTGACCATCCGTGCCAATCGTCATATGTTCAGGATCATAATTATGCCTGGCTTGCCAAAGCATCACCATTTGCAAACTATTTTCTTTCTGCTCTGTTGTTAATGGAACACCATCTTGCCATTTGCCCAACTCAACAGCCTGAACTAATCGTTGATAAATCTCAGGCGTCATGGCAGAGAGTAAATCATCCAACTTCATTGATATTTCCTTACGGCTACATATTTTGGCTGAATCGATTCTATTTCAATGAACAATTCATATTTCTTATATATCTATTTAAAAACACCCGCAGTCATAATATTAACCTGCTGTTTCCTCACCTGTTTCCTTATCAACAAACCATAACGCAACCGAATTAATGCAAAAGCGCTCTCCGGTAGGTTTAGGGCCATCAGGGAAAACATGCCCTAAATGTGCCTGACAATGACTGCAACGCACCTCTATTCGATGCATATTATGGGAGTAATCATCAATATATTTGATGGATTTATCATTGATTGGCTGGTAAAAACTTGGCCATCCACATCCAGAATCAAACTTAGTATCAGAAACAAATAATGGCTGATGACAACACAAACAATGATAAATACCCCTTTTTTTGTTGTGCAACAGCTTTCCTGAAAATGGCGGCTCAGTACCTGCTTCCTGCGTGACATAACGCTGCATTTCACTAAGCTGCTCCAGAGAAACGGAGATATTTTTAGCCATGGAAACCACCTTTTGAGGCCAATATTTTCAATTAAAAAACACCGAAAACAACAAAAAGCAAATATTAGAATGCTAAAAAGCATTCTAACGCATTCAACATCATGATTTACTTTACTAATTGTGATAAATCTCACATATCTAACCAATGGTAACTTTAAATATCGTTTTATACCCTGATAATGATGCGCGTAGAGTTTGTTACGGTTGAATAGGGAGCGTTCAAATAGTGATTTCTAAATTGATCTTTTTCAATTGTTGACACGATTCCGCTTGACGACTGACAAGATTTTGGTAACTTTAGAAACAACTTTTAATTCACTAAAAAATAGCTGGTGGAATACTATGACTATCAAAGTAGGTATTAACGGTTTTGGTCGTATTGGCCGTATTGTTTTCCGTGCTGCACAAGAACGTTCTGACATTGAAATCGTTGCAATCAATGACCTGTTAGATGCAGATTACATGGCTTACATGCTGAAATACGATTCAACCCACGGCCGCTTCAACGGGACTGTTGAAGTTAAAGACGGTCATCTGGTTGTTAACGGCAAAACCATCCGCGTTACATCTGAGAGAGATCCAGCTAACCTGAAGTGGGACGAAGTAGGTGTTGATGTAGTTGCTGAAGCAACTGGCATTTTCCTGACTGACGAAACTGCACGTAAGCACATCACTGCTGGCGCGAAAAAAGTTGTTCTGACTGGCCCATCTAAAGACAACACGCCAATGTTTGTTATGGGTGTCAATCACAATGCCTATGCAGGTCAGGATATCGTTTCCAACGCATCCTGCACAACCAACTGCCTTGCTCCGCTAGCTAAAGTTATCAATGATAAATTTGGTATCGTTGAAGGTTTGATGACAACTGTTCATGCAACAACTGCAACTCAGAAAACGGTTGACGGCCCTTCTGCAAAAGATTGGCGCGGTGGCCGTGGGGCGGCACAAAACATCATTCCATCTTCTACCGGTGCTGCAAAAGCAGTAGGTAAAGTTATTCCAGAACTGAACGGCAAACTGACCGGTATGTCTTTCCGTGTGCCGACTCCTAACGTTTCTGTTGTTGACCTGACTGCTCGTCTCGAAAAACCAGCGACTTATAAAGAAATCTGTGAAGCAATCAAAGAAGCGGCTGAAGGCGAACTGAAAGGCATTCTGGGCTACACTGAAGATGACGTTGTTTCTACCGATTTCAATGGCGAAAAACTCACTTCTGTATTCGATGCAAAAGCAGGTATCGCTCTGAACGACAACTTCGTAAAACTGGTTTCTTGGTATGATAACGAAACGGGTTACTCTAACAAAGTTCTGGATCTGATTGCTCATATCTATAACTAATTGAACTTTAAGAAGTTATTCAATAAGCCACCTTTACAGGTGGCTTTATTTTCCCTCTCTACCACAATAAGCTATCCTTGCCTTCACCAATTATCCAATTCAGGTTTATATAAGGTCATGTAGATGCTTGATAAAATTTTCTCATTACCGGTTGTAAAACAGATATCTCCTTATATCAGTCAAAGGAGCATTGATGGATTTCCACTGATTGTGGTTTCCCACCCCAAAATCTGTGGTGCAATCAGTATCCAGGGCGCACATCTTATGGCATGGCAACCCTGTGGTGAAAAACCTGTATTATGGTTAAGCGATAATACAAAACTCCGGGAGGGTACAGCCATTCGTGGCGGTATTCCCATCTGTTGGCCTTGGTTTGGCTCTCTGAGCACACCAAATCATGGTTTTGCCCGGATATTACCGTGGGAATTCAAGGCCCATCATGAAAATGAGAATGGTGTGATTTTGATGTTCACACTACAAGATAGCGCATACACAAAACAGTTGTGGCCACATGAATTCACACTTATTGCCCGCTTTAAATTGGGGGAGACTTGCGAAATAGAGCTGGAATCCCATGGAGATTATCAGGTCACTTGTGCCCTACACTCTTACTTCAATGTCAGTAACATCCATCAAATCCGGATCAGCGGGTTAGGTCATCACTTTATTGATACTGTTATAGACAGAGAGCAATACACTGATGAAGACCTCATTTTTCAAGGAAGAACGGATCGCATTTATACAGAGCCAGAAAATTTCAGTCTGATTAGAGATGAGTTATGGAAACGTACCATTGAAATCCATCATTATCATCATAGTGATGTGGTCTGCTGGAATCCCGGTGCTGAGCTAGCGAGTAGCATGCAAGATATCAGTAAAGAAGGTTACAAGAATATGGCCTGCGTTGAAACCGCACGTATCAATACCCCTCTATATTCTAAAAATGGAACTCCTGGCAGGCTTGCTACCGTTATTCGTTGTCGCCAAAATAAAAGTTGAGTCGGTGCTGTGCGGAGGCTGGACAGGCATTTATTTCGTACAGAGCTTCCATACAGAATGCTGTACGAAAAAATGCCTGAAAAGACAGAAAACAGCGTCATTCCACAACTACCGGAACACGTTTGGCCAAAGCACACAGTAGCTCATAACCAATTGTTCCTGCTGCTTCTGCAACTTCATCCACCGGTAATTTTTCTCCCCATAATTCGACTGAACTGCCAACTGTAGCCAGTGGGCATGGAGTCAAATCAACCGACATCATGTCCATTGATATAGCCCCCAACAAGCGAGTACGAATACCATCGACAATAATCGGCGTTCCTGTTGGCGCATGTCGTGGATAACCGTCAGCATAACCACACGCCACTGTTCCTACACGCGTGACATATTGGGTGGTATAGCGACTGCCATAACCAATGTTCTCTCCTTTGGGAAGATCATGAACCGCAATGATTTCACTTTTTAAACTCATCGCTGGTTTTAAGCCTACATCCGCAATATCACGCCACTTTCCACTGGGAGAGGCACCATACAGAATAATTCCAGGCCTGACCCAATCTCCGTGTGTTTGCGGATGCCATAAAACTGCCCCAGAATTAGCCAGACAGTGAAGGAGTGAGTTCATATTCAGCCGGTTAACAACGGTGAATTGCCCATCAACACCAATTTCATTATCGGAATTAGCGAAATGCGTCATTAAAGTGACTGAATGAATGTTTTTTATCCCATTTGTCATTGAAACTACCTGCGGATATTCGTTTGGGGTAAATCCCAGACGATTCATGCCACTATTCAGTTTCAAATAAATATCAATGGGATTATTTAATTCCGCTTCTTTTATCGCCTTGAGTTGCCAATGGCTATGCACTGTGGTTGTCAGGTCATATTGATTAATTATCTGCAAATCTTCAACATTGAAGAAACCTTCCAATAACAGGATTGGCCCCTGCCACCCCTGCTCTCTCAAATAAGTAGCTTCATTCATATCAAGCAGTGCAAATCCATCCGACTGTTTGAGTGATTGCCATATTCTGTCCAACCCATGCCCATATGCATTCGCTTTCACTACCGACCAAATTTTACTATTACCGACTTTTTGGCGGATAACCGCCAAATTATGACGAAGTGCGTTGAGATGGATGGTTGCCAAAATAGGACGTGGCATGATGGCCTCTTCTAATTTACTTTACGCAGTATGTAAACGATGCTTCATCCGAAGCACTTTTGTATTAAATCCATTGATATATCTGAATACAGAGAGATCATCTGCTGCAATTTCGGGCTTTTTACCAGAGATTAAATCAGATAATAACTTTCCTGAACCACAGGCCATCGTCCAGCCTAATGTTCCATGCCCGGTATTTAAATAAAGATTAGGATATTTGGTCGGACCAACAATGGGAGTGCCATCCGGCGTCATCGGCCGTAATCCAGCCCAGAATGAGGCTTCAGCAATATTGCCACCATTAGGGTAAAGATCCTCTACTACCATTTTGAGTGTTTCACAACGGTTTTTCAGCACATTCAGGTTAAAACCAACGACTTCTGCCATTCCTCCAACACGAATTCGATGATCAAAACGGGTAATGGCTATTTTGTAAGTTTCATCCAATACTGTTGAAACAGGTGAGCGTGTTTCATTCATTATCGGCATGGTTAGCGAATAACCTTTCATTGGATAAACCGGAATTGTGACAAGATCTTTCAATAATTCAGTAGAATAGGCGCCCATTGCTATAACATACTGATCCGCTGCCATGATGCCATTATCACACTGAATACCTGTTATCTTATCGCCATCCACCAAAATGTGTTTAACCTGCCGGTTAAACATAAATCTGACCCCGGCTTTTTCTGCCATTTTTGCCAGTTCTTTTGTGAAAATTTGGCAATCACCAGTTTCATCATTAGGAAGCTGTAATCCTCCCGTCAATTTACGAGAAACATGGGCGAGTGCAGGTTCCGCTGATGCTAATTGTTCTGAGGTGAGTAACCGATAAGGAACGCCTTCTTGCTCTAACACCGCAATATCATTAACCGCATTATCAAACTGCTTATTAGTTCTGAATAGTTGTAGCGTACCACTTTGACGCCCTTCATATTGGATGCCTGTATCCGCTCTCAATTGTTTAATGCAGTCACGACTATATTCGGCCAGACGTACCATTCTGCTTTTGTTCATAGCATAATGATCGGCATCACAATTACGCAGCATTTGCCACATCCAGCGTAACTGAAATAGTGAACCATCAGGGCGAATAGCTAATGGGGCATGTCGTTGAAACATCCACTTTATTGCTTTTAATGGGATCCCCGGTGCTCCCCAGGGTGTCGCATATCCGGGTGAGATCTGCCCGGCATTACTTGCACTCGTTTCTTCAGCCGCACTCTGCTGGCGATCGACAACGATAACTTCATGGCCTTCCTGAGCCAGATACCAGGCACTGGTGACGCCGATAACGCCGCTACCTAAAATAAGGACCTTCATTCTGCCCCCTATTGATGAGTGATATATGCAAGCATAATATGCTAAACATGAAAATCCAATACAGAATAATAGACTATAAAATGATTAGTTGAATTTTAGGATTTAAATCACAATTTAATTACAAAACAATGACAAGCAATATCTCTCAAATCATGATAAAAATACTTAAATTATTTTAAATACAACAAATTATAAAAGAATTAAATGCTATTAATTTCTTATATTAGTATCTTAAAAAGTGTTTTTTGCGGCAAAAAATAAACAATTCGTTCACATTTTGTGAATTTATTTAAATCCTTACTTTTGTTTTATTTCAGAATAAAAATCTAATTCAACATAAACTAAACAGAATAATAATTTAAAAATTTGAATTTTACAGTTTGGGTGGGTTTTCAATGCTGATTACAAGGCAAAAATACCATGATATAGGTATGGTGATAAAATCAACTAAAAAAAGAGCGGGCTGCATACAAAGCAGCCCGCCTTTAAGAATAGCTTAGACAATGAACTAGATTGATGATGGATGTGATCAGCCCTGACGGGCTTCAGTTAACTCATTGAACATGATGCCCTGCATTCCATGCCAGATAATCCCACTCTCTTTACCATAATTGCGTACACATTCCATAATCTTGTCATAGGTCTGTTCCTGACACAGTACACTCAATTGCTGATAGAAATTTAAAGCGAGCTTACGGGCATCAGGATTCGAGAAATAATAACGGCCGACACGAGTATAAAGTCCTTTCAATCCGTTAATAATCAAACCATAAATCGGGTTCCCTGACGCAAACGCCAATCCACGGAAAATATCATAATCCACAGAACTAAAAGATTCGGCAGTATCCTCTACGTTGTTCTTTTCCGCCAATACTTCCAATGATTTTTCCGGATTGTGCCTGAACGCAGTACGAATAAAAATGGCTGCAATATTAGTACGGACTGACAATAAATTATCGACTAACTGAGGCACACGATCATGATCCAGGCGCGCCAGAGTTTCCAGAATATTAAGGCCGGATGTTTCCCAGAAGTTATTGACCTTTGTTGGTTTTCCATGCTGAATAGTCAACCAACCATCACGTGCAAGGCGTTGTAACACTTCACGTAAAGTCGTTCGGGTGACACCGATTAATTCAGATAACTCACGCTCTGCTGGCAGTATGGAGCCTGGTGGAAAGCGATTATTCCATATACTTTCAATGAGATACTCTTCCGCAAAACTCGCAGGACTCTGAGCCTTAATTACCATATTTTAACTATTCCAAAGCAGTTTTCTCAGCTAATAATAGGCACTGATCATACCAGAATGCATCTGCTCGACATAGTTACATAGTAAATAAACCACGAAAGAGTGAAAGAGGTCATAAAAAAATATAATTATTATCTGATTAATTATGAGGTTAACCCCTTAAATTAGTCCTGTTTAGAGCGTACTATGAGCCTTTAGAATCGTCCATGTATCCATGAAGAGGAATATTAATAATAATGGAAATCAGTATCCGACGCGCAGTGGTGAAAAACTTTCTCGGCAATTCTCCCGACTGGTATAAGCTGGCCATCATTGTTTTTCTTATTATCAATCCACTGATCTTTTTCTTTGTCAGTCCTTTTATTGCAGGCTGGATGCTCGTTGTTGAATTTATTTTCACGCTGGCGATGGCGTTAAAATGTTATCCCCTGCAACCTGGAGGGCTACTCGCTATTGAAGCCGTTATCATCGGTATGACTTCACCAAAACAAGTAGGGCATGAGATAGCCAACAATCTGGAAGTGATCTTGCTACTGATTTTCATGGTTGCCGGCATTTACTTCATGAAACAGCTTTTATTGTTTGTCTTCACTAAGCTGCTATTAAGTATCCGTTCCAAAAAAATGCTGGCGCTGGCATTCTGTCTGGCAAGTGCATTCTTATCCGCTTTCCTTGATGCCCTGACGGTTATTGCCGTTGTTATCAGTGTATCTGTCGGTTTTTACTCCATCTATCACCGTTATCTTTCCAGCGCCAGCCAAAACGACAATACAGACCTCAACGATGACAAGTTCATTGATAATGAAGATAAAAAGCAGACGCTGGCGCAATTCCGGGCATTTTTACGCAGTCTGATGATGCATGCCGGAGTCGGTACAGCACTAGGTGGCGTAATGACCATGGTCGGTGAACCGCAAAACCTGATCATTGCCAAACACGTTGGTTGGGACTTCATGACATTCTTTATCCGTATGTCACCTGTGACTGTCCCTGTCTTTATTTGTGGCCTGTTGATCTGCCTGCTGGTTGAACATTTCAAGTTATTCGGTTATGGCGCTGAGTTACCTGAGCGCGTCCGTTCCGTTTTGGAAGACTATGCCCAGAAAGCGAGTGAAAAACGTACATACCAAGAAAAAACTCAGCTTGTAGTTCAGGCTTTAATTGGTATCTGGCTGATTGTGGCTCTGGCTTTCCATTTAGCGGAAGTGGGGCTAATTGGCTTATCAGTCATCATTCTGGCCACCGCATTTTGCGGTATCACTGAGGAGCATGCTTTAGGCAAAGCCTTCGAAGAAGCCCTACCATTTACTGCGTTATTAACTGTTTTCTTTTCTGTGGTTGCCGTTATTATTGATCAGCAACTGTTTGCGCCGTTTATTCAATTTGTGCTGCAATCTTCACCTGCTTCGCAGCTCTCACTCTTCTATCTGTTTAATGGCCTGCTCTCAGCGGTATCTGACAACGTATTTGTAGGTACGGTTTATATTAATGAAGCCTTAAGCGCTCTCAAAAATGGTCTCATTTCGCAACAGCAATATGAATTTCTGGCTGTAGCTATTAATACCGGCACTAACTTACCCTCAGTGGCAACACCGAATGGACAGGCAGCTTTCCTGTTCCTGCTGACATCAGCCCTGTCGCCATTAATTCGTTTATCTTATGGTCGCATGGTACTCATGGCATTGCCTTACACCGTTGTGATGACATTAGTGGGATTATTGTGTGTCGAATTTTTGCTACTTCCGGTGACTGAGTATCTCGTCAAAATCGGTTGGGTTATCCCACTATAATTACTGAAATTTATTAATTAATTACTGAAATTTATTTTTTTGTGATTTGAGAAGCGGCAAAATAAGCAACTAATTGTATTCAAGATATGGGAAAAGAAGCATGTTTCATTTTTTAAAACGGAGTTCCCAAGAGCGAAGTGCTTGGTTATTGATGGCGCTAACCGCTTTTATATTAGAAGCTATTGCGCTCTATTTTCAACATGTTATGCAACTACAACCTTGTGTAATGTGCATTTATGAGCGCGTTGCTCTATTGGGTATTTTGGGGGCGGCACTATTGGGCGCTATTGCCCCCGGAACTCCGCTACGTTGGTTAGCCATTTTACTGTGGCTTTATAGTGCAGGGCGCGGATTACAACTGGCATGGGATCACACTATGATGCAGTTAGACCCTGGCCCTTTTAACACTTGTGAATTTTTTGCCAGATTCCCATCTTGGTTACCACTGAATGAATGGTTACCTTCGGTATTTCAGGCCGTTGGTGATTGTTCAATGAAACAGTGGTCATTTCTGACATTAGACATGCCACAATGGTTAATTGGCATTTTTGCCGCTTATTTACTGGTCGGTATTTTAGTTCTAATCAGCCAGTTCTTCCCGGTTCAGAATAAATATGAAGGATAAAAATGATTTTCTCCCCCATGTGGGGGAGATATAAAGCATTTTTCGCTAACTCTGATTGATAATCCCTTTTCATCCGCTATCATTGTTCCCTTTTCATGTTCTCCGCCATAAAATCATCATCATTTTTAAAAGGCATTTAGCCGAACAGCTATCAGAAACAGTAAGAACAATCAGAGATGAACACTCAAAAAGAACAGTATAATTTCAATAAATTACAAAAACGTCTGCGTCGTGATGTGGGCCAAGCTATCGCAGATTTCAATATGATCGAAGAAGGTGATCGCATCATGGTCTGTCTTTCTGGTGGCAAAGACAGCTACACTCTGCTGTCCATTTTGCAGAATCTGCAAAAAAGTGCCCCCGTTAATTTTTCCCTTGTAGCCGTTAATTTGGATCAAAAACAACCCGGTTTTCCTGAACATATACTCCCGGCTTATCTGGATGAACTGGGCATTGAGTATAAGATTGTTGAAGAAAATACCTATGGTATTGTTAAAGAAAAAATCCCTGAAGGAAAAACAACCTGCTCTCTGTGCTCCCGTTTACGCCGGGGTATTTTGTACCGCACGGCGACTGAGTTGGGTGCCACCAAAATTGCATTGGGTCATCATCGCGATGATATCTTACAAACTGTCTTTTTAAATATGTTTTATGGCGGCAAATTAAAAGGTATGCCCCCAAAATTGATCAGTGATGATGGTAAGCACATTGTGATCCGCCCACTTGCTTACTGTCGGGAAAAAGATATCGAACGCTACGCTGAAGCTAAAGCATTTCCAATCATTCCTTGTAACTTGTGTGGCTCACAACCTAACCTACAACGTCAAGTCATTAAAGATATGCTGCGTGACTGGGACAAACGCTATCCGGGCCGCATTGAAACCATGTTCCGTGCCATGCAAAATGTGGTTCCATCACATCTTAGTGACTTTAATCTGTTCGATTTCAAAAGCATTAATCATGGTAGTGAAATTATTGATGGTGGAGATTTGGCTTTTGATCGGGAAGAACTACCGATACAACCTGCTATCAGCTCCGATGAACAGATTGATTTTCAGACAGAACGATTGAACGTTATCGAAATCAGATAATGATAAAAAAATGGCCGATGCTAACATTAACATCGGCACAATACGTCAATTAATCTGTATAACCTCAATATGAGAAACACTACAACTATGGATATGGAGCACAACGTTCATCGCGCAACGTTGTATTCACCTGCACAGTTATCATGCCTTAACTGTAGGTTCAGATTATTGATATATCTCAAACTGAATGAGATTAATCGTTTGATTTAGGGAAAGTGATTTTGAAACACCGCTTTCCTTATACCTTAGAGCACCCTATAACCATTTGCTGCGTCTTAACCACCAGGTGAATGCGGCGATCAATAACGACAATAACAGGCTGAATAAACTAAACCCAAACTGATATTCATTCCCTGGGATCCCGCCAAGATTAACGCCAAACAACCCAGTTAAAAAGGTACTGGGTAAGAATATCATTGTTAATAAAGACATCATGTAGATACGGCGGTTCATCGCATCTGCCATAATAGAAGTGATCTCATCCGCAAGAACAGCCGTCCTTGCAATACAGCCATCCAGATCATCTAACCCACGCCCTAAGCGATCAGCAATTTCCTGCATCAGATGACGCTCCTCGTCACTCATCCAGGGTAATTTTTCATTGGCTAAACGCATAAAGACATCGCGCTGTGGTGCCATATAACGGCGCAGAACAATTAATTGCTTACGCAATAACACTAACTCACCGCGCCCGGGAATTTTCTGTTCCAGAATGCCATCCTCAAACTCAATCAAGTTATCATGCAACGCTTCAATAAAATCGTTCACTTCATCGGTAATAGCGTCCGCTATTTCAACCAACCAATGTCCCGTATTTCTTGCGCCTATGCCATTGTGCAAATTATCTAAGACCTGATCTATCGAATAGACTTTCCGATGACGACTGGAAATAATTATTCTGTCATTAATATAGATGCGGAATGAAACCAAATGATCAGGACGAGCATTATCATTACGGTTAATTGTCCGCAATGTCATCATCGCGCCTTCTCCAGTGCGAATAAGCTTAGGCCGGACACTTTCACCTGCCAGCCCTTCTTTTACCGGAGCGGGTAACAAATTTGTATTCATAATCCATCGATAACTGGCCTGATTTTTATAATCAAGATGTTGCCAGAAAGGTTGCTCTGCCGTTGCAAGTGAATTTTCCCCAAAGCCTGTGATACCGCCCTTACCATTCAATTGACAAGCATACACAGCATTTGAATTTTTAAATGCTGAGCCATATATCGTTTCCACACCCACTCCTGTTTAACACTTGATGTTTAATTGCATAAAATAAATACAATACATACCCAACGTCATTGAAGATACTTTGTGTCTGGATCAGTATAGTCATCACTTTAGGAAAATTTTACTGTAACCAATATAGAAAAAGGCCGAACCGAAGTTCCGCCTTGAATTCAGAATGCAAATTTAGGGATTTATTTCCAGTTCAAACAAACGTGCATAGTTTTATTTTCATGTTGTCTTATCACCTCAATTAATTTTTTTGCATCATCACTAATAGAATATGAAAACAGGTAATCATAAGGCGATGGCGAGTTGTCATCCCGCTCAGATGGATGGCCGAGATTATAATGTTTGCTATCAACCGTTACCCAAAGGTCATTATTTTGAAACAGCTCTCTTACCTTTTGATAACTTTCTTTATCTTGTCTAGTCGTTATACCTAAAAAAAACATCCTATTCCAAACATATCCATATGTGGAACAAAATGCGTATGTGTTTACAATATCTAGCTTATTTGGTCTCATATTTAAATCACCAAAAGGAGCAGCACTTAAACCCGACGTTGTGTTTGCTCCCCAAAGAGCTGAGCCTACTACAACCCAAGTGTTAACTCCCACATTAAGATCAAATTCCAACATACAATCAACAGGTTTGGGTTTAGGTTTAGATTCTGATTTCAGCAGATTCCAGTCACAAGCCATTAGATCTTCTTGTGTTGGCTGCCAATGAGCCCAATAACCCTCATTATCACTCTTTTCAATATAAGCAGCTCCATCACCTGCACTCCCCGCTTCCGATTTATGGGCAAGGCGCATGTGCTCTTTAGGGGCATTCCAGCCACTACGATACACTTGTTTCCCCAAATACACATGGCTTGACGCCCAGGCGAAAGTCCCGGCGGGGACAGTTATACTGTCTTTGCCAATCTGGTATTGTTCTGGTTTGAATGGGCAGTTGAGGTCAGCTTTTTTATCTTCTGGCTTATTAATTTCAGACATAAATTCCTCACTTATTATTTGTTAAAATTCAAGGTAATTTCATCTTACTGCCAAATAGCCAGTAAATATTACTTAAGTCAGATTTTTATCTCAATCGAGAACCGTAAAGCAGTAATAGTTTAATAACTGGTCAAACGTATAAATGCGAATTGACCAGTTTGTGATGAGTTAGCTAATTCTGAAAAATCACCGTTACCAGCCTATGCAGGCTAATGCTTAATGATATACATAGTATGACTATAAGCCACATCTTCAGGATTGGTGATCGGGTATCCTTTTAACCACTTTTTGATTAACCGGCCATTGGTATATTGATAAATCGGTACAATTGGCGCTTGCTCTTCAATCATTTTTTCTGCCTGATTGTAATCCTTATTTCTGGCTGCGCTGTCTGTTTCCTGGCTGGCTGCTTTTAACAAGGCGTCATAGGCTGGATTATAGAATTTAGCCAGGTTTCCGCTATGTGTTGATGTTAAAAGAGACAGGAAACTTGATGGTTCATTATAATCGCCAGTCCAGGACGCCCTGACAACATCAAAATTGCCGGTATTACGGTTGTCAACATAAGTTTTCCATTCCTGATTAACTAATTTCACTTCAACGCCCAGTTTTTTCTTCCATTCCGAGCTTACTGCAATGGCAATACGTTGGTTATTTTCCAGATTGTTATAGAGCAAAGAAAGTTTTAATGGATTTTCAGGGCCATAACCCGCTTCTTTTAACAGTGTTTTGGCTCTCTTATCCCTTTCCTGCTGCGTCAGCCTCTCTTGTTGACTCTTTTCTGGCTGGAACCCGGCTGTAACATCAGGCGTGAAATGCCATGCGGGCTTTTCTCCCGTTCCCAGGATTTTTTCCGCAATCAGATTCTTATCGATCGTCATAGCAAGAGCTTGCCTGACCCGGATATCATTGGTCGGTGCCCGTTGAGTATTAAATGCGTAATAATAAGTACCCAATTGATCAGGAGTAAAAACTTCTGCTGGGATATCATGCAGTAACTTGTGGTACATATTTTTAGGAAAAGATTCTGTAATATCCAAATCTCCGGCCAGATAACGCTTAACCGCATGGGACTCCTGACTGACAGGTACAAAAGTGACTTTTTTCAATACCGTATTTTTGTGATCCCAATAATAAGGGTTAGGCGTCAAAACAATTTTTTCATTGACCACCCGCCCTGTAAGCATAAATGCGCCATTACCAACCAAATGACCGACTCTGGTCCAGTCATTACCGTATCTTTCAACACACTGTTTATTGACCGGATAAAGACTAAAATTAGTTGTCATACTGGGAAAATAAGCTACAGGGCGATCCAGTGTGACTTTCAGGGTATAAGCATCAAGAGCTTCAACACCTAATTTTTCGGCTGGCAGTTTACCATCAATAATAGCCTGAGCATTCTGAATACCTGATAAAGCCGCAAACCAGGCAAATGAGGAAGCATTTTTAGGATTAACCAGTCTCTGCCAGCTATAAACAAAATCAGAAGCTGTCACTTTGTCACCATTAGACCAATGGGCATTCTGTCGCAGTGTAAATATCCATGTTTTGTTGTCTGTCGTTTGCCAGTCAATAGCAACACCGGGAATAGGTTTTCCATAAGCATCCTGATTGACGAGACCTTCCAGCAAATCACGTAATACCTGTGCTTCCGTTAAGCCAAAAGATTTAATCGGATCAAGTGACGCAGGTTCATCTTTCAAATGTCGAACCAACTCCTGATGAGGATCTAATTGAGTCCCCATCGGGATCTCCGCAGCATACACAGAAAGAGGCAAAGAAAGTCCGGTCATCAGTAATACAGAAGGGAATAAGGGAAAATTATGCATAAATTTTTTTACTCTACTGGTCTAATAATCACCCTAAAATAAATTATAAGACACTGTTAATTAAACAATAGGTGAGTATTTCTAAATATTACATCTATTTTTGTGGGCAAGATCGCACTATTCCTTTACACTGGCACCGCAGTTTACTTATATAGAGGGATAAAATTATGACACAAACCGTCAAGTTCCAAGGTAGCGATATCACCGTGAGCGGAAGTTTTCCACAAGCAGGTGAAACAGTAAAAGAATTTACGCTGGTAGCCAAAGATCTCACTGATGTGGCACTGAGCCAATACGCAGGGAAACGTAAGGTACTCAATATATTTCCAAGTATTGATACCGGTGTTTGTGCAACTTCTGTTCGTAAATTCAATCAACATGCCAGCGAACTGAACAATACCGTCGTACTTTGCATTTCAGCAGACTTACCTTTCGCACAATCTCGTTTCTGTGGCTCTGAAGGCCTTTCAAATGTCGTCACTCTGTCAACACTACGCAGCGGCGAGTTTCAGGAAAATTACGGTGTCGCAATAAGCGAAGGCCCATTGAGCGGATTGACTGCGCGCGCTGTTATTGTTCTGGATGAAAATAATCAAGTCATTTATAGCCAACTCGTGGATGAAATTACCAACGAACCTGACTATGACAACGCATTATCAGTGTTAAAATAAACAGCACTATAAAAAATTCTTTATTGGAAACAATGTGTTTTCTTGCTTCCGGGCACCGTTGATACATTGTTTTATCAATAAAGCCCACCTCTGGCGGTAATTGTTGTTTGGATAATTTCCGCCAACTTTTTTATCCCTCTGCTCCCTTTCCTCACTTTTCTTAAGCACTTCTATTTTTTATGTAAAGATAATTTTTTATCTAAATCAAAATGATAAAGACTATCCTTTATTAAAAAGAGACAAATTTGTAATTTTAAATTTTTTTTTGTAAAAAAATATAAACATAGTGATAATAACATTGAGATATAGTTTCTTTTATGAAATATTGTATTTATGAATTAAATTAATAACAAGTAACGGTCAGTAATAACAAAGGGTTTAATTTTTTATCTGGTCCTTTATTGATAGGTTCATGCGGTAGCTTTTAATTTAAAAAGGTACTCTCAATGAAAAGAAATATTATTGCGCATACTTCACTGGGTGAAGAAACTTTACTTTTTAGTTCATTAAAAGGTGAAGAAAAACTATCAACTATTTATAGCTTTGATATTGAATTAATAAGTGAAAAAAAAGATATTGATATCAAATCACTACGAGGAAAATCAATTACTATTGAAATAAATAACCCGGCTAATCCGTCAGCAAACACACGTTATCTGAATGGCATAGTCCATGATGGTATAATATGTGATTTTTATGACTCTTACTTCTATAAATATAAATTCATTCTTCAACCAAAATTATCAATTCTGCAAAAAAGCAAGGGATGTCAAATATGGCAAAAGAAAACTGCCCCTGAAATTATCAAAGATATACTGAATAAACACAGTATCAAGTTTGAAAGTAAATTAAATTCTAAATATCAACAACTTGAATATTGTACACAATATCGCGAAACTGACTTCAATTTTATCAGTCGATTAATGGAGCATGAGGGAATTTATTATTATTTTCAACATACTGCCAGTGAGCACACTCTTATATTAGCGGATTCTCCCCAATCTCATTCGGCCTTATCGGGATATTCCTCTATAGAATATTATCCAAATCATTCTCCCCCAAGAAATAAAGAGAAGCTCTATTTATATGATTGGAATGTAAGTTATTCAATAGCACCAAAGATCTATGCAATGAATGATTACAATTTCCTCAAACCACGTGCTCAGTTATTGGAAACACAACAAAACCCGGATCCTTCGGTTCCGGGCACAAAAATATATGAATGGCCGGGAAATTATACTGAAGCTTCACAAGGAAAATCTTATGTTCTGGTTTTACAACAATCCTATACCGCTCATTGCCATTATATTAAAGCCAAGAGTCTTGAAATTGGTATAGCTCCGGGGCATATCTTTACGCTTTCTAAGGCATTGAGAGACGGGGATAATGGTAATTATCTGATTGTCAGTGCCACATATGAATTTTCTGAATCCAGTTATTATACTGGTGATATTAATATCAGTGATGATAGCACCATCAAAATTGAAACCAGTTTCACTGCGATCCCGGCTAAAGTAAACTGGCGAGCTCCTTGTTTAACACCATGGCCAGTCGCTGGCATAGAAACAGCGGAAGTCGTGGGTGCAAGTGGCAAAGACATCTGGACAAATGAATATGCTCAGGTCAAAGTACAATTTCATTGGGATCAAGAAGGTGCCAAAGATGATACCAGTTCTTGTTGGATACGTTGGTCCAGCACCTGGGCCAGTACCAAATTCGGTGCAGTCCAGATCCCCAGAGTTGGAGATGAAGTTTTTGTCAGCTTTATCAACGGCAACCCTGATCGGCCACTAATAATAGGCAGTACTTTTAATAAAGAGAATATGCCTCCGTGGGAATTGCCAAAAGAAGCCACAAAGATAGGCTTTATGTCACGGAGCATAAAAGGTGGAAATAATAACGCCAGTTATTTATTCATTGATGATGCGCAAGATAAAGAATCTTTTGATATACACGCAGAAAAAGATATGAATATTTCTGTAGAAAATGATCAAAAGATAGCTATTGATGGCTCCCGCACAACAGAAATAAAGAAAAAACAAACGGATACCGTAGAAAAAGATGCACGTTTTACCTATAAGGCAAAACGTGATACGACCGTTGAACAAGAAGAAACGGCAGTTTTCAAGAATAAACAGAAAACAACGGTGACTAATGGTAAAGAAGTTGAAGTCACGAGTGGTGGTATTAAATATAATATAACTGGTGATTATCAAGCAGATATCAGTGGCAATAAAAAAGAATCAATTACCGGAAACGAAGAAGGTAGTATTACAGGGAATTGGAAAAAATCTGTCACTGGATCAGCCGAGCTGAAAGCTATTTCGACTCTCACTTTAAGTGCAACAGTAAATACTGAGATTAAAGGCACTACATGCGTTACTCTCTCTGGTGCATTAATCAAGATTGGTTGATTCCCCATTTACTGTTACCCAACAAACGACATTAATAAATATTTATCAAAATACAATTGGTTAAATTAACACCTTTTCTCATAAAAAATGAATTTTATAATCTTAAAATACTTTATATAAAAAAAATAAACACATACAAAAGGAGTTAAAATAACAAAAAACAGAAACATAAAAATTAATTACATATTACATCAACGAAATGATATTCACTGATTACAAATGGTAACCATTATGCTTAACTCAGCATTAGAAAACCAGCACTATATATTCCTCTAACTACCCTATATTCCCGAACTTACCTGGAGTATGCGGTAGCTTTAAACAAAAGCGAGTAAATCTTATGGAGAGAATGTTTATCGCACACTCCTCATCCGATGAAACTTTATATTTTAAGTCACTGAATGGAATAGAAAGATTATCGGAAGCTTACAAATTTGAGGTTGAATTACTGAGCGAAAAGAGATTATCCGACCCAATATCTCTGCATAATACCGTCCTGACTGTAGAAATAAAAACCCCGTCAAAACAGACAAGATATCTAAGCGGTTATATAGAACAGATATCTTATGACCCCTTTTATAAATATGATGACAGGCTTTATTTATATACGGCCACAGTCAAACCTAAGCTATGGGAATTGAAAAAAAAACTTGGATATAGCATTTGGCAAGAAAAGACTGTACCTGAGATTATTGCGGCTGTATTGATGGATGCTGGTATCTTTTTTGAGGATCGGCTCCTTGAAAAATATCGCACATGGGAATATTGCGTTAAATATAATGAAACTGATTTTGATTTCATCCATCGGCTAATGGCGCACGAAGGGATTTATTACTATTTCAAACACGACATAGGAAGTCATACTATGATTTTAGTCGATATGCCCCAAATGCTTGGTCCCATGCCTGGATATGATACTATCAATTATTTCAATGTCGGTAAATCATCCAAAAAACCGGGTAAAGAATATATTTATAATTGGAATATTCGCAGTATCACGATACCAAACAATTTTTGTCTTGATGACTACGATTTCCGCAAACCACGGGCTAAGTTACAAGCTGCCATTCAGACATCACTCAGTTCGGTTAATAATACAGAAATATTCATGTGGCCCGGACGCTATGTAAAAAATGGACAGGGGCAATTTTATGCTCGAGTGCTTCAACAAGCCACAGAAGCACAAAGTGAACTGATTAATGGTAAAGGTAATGTGTTGGGCATGGCTCCGGGACATACTTTCACCCTGTCACTACCTAATGATATTAAAGGTGATGACTACAATGACTATTTAATTACTGGTGCTCAATATACTTTTTATGAATCATGCTACGGCTTCGCTCTTAATTGCGAATATGACGACGATGATGATTGTGACGACGATAAACCCAATAAAGATAAAAATGTTGTCCAATTTGATGCTATCCCTGCCAATGTCCATTGGAAACCACCAGCAGTAACCCCTTGGCCAAAAGCAACAGGTCTTGAAACCGCAGTTGTAACGGGTCCTAAAGATAAACCGATATGGACTGATAAGTACGGCCGGATAAAAGTGAAATTCCGTTGGGATAAAAGCGATAAAAAAGATGATACCAGTTCTTGCTGGATACGTGTGGCAACCCGTTGGGCTGGCTGGCGGTATGGCAGTATTTATGTACCCCGTGTGGGTGAAGAAGTTGTTATTAGTTTTGTCAATGGTGACCCGGATAAGCCTTTTGTTATTGGCAGCGCCTATAACAATGAAAATATGCCCCCCTGGGAGCTTCCCAAACATGAAACCCGTAGTGGTGTGATGTCAAATACAAAGGAAGGTAAACATGAACAAGCAAATTACCTCTTTATGGATGATGCTCCAGATAAAGAGTTATTTGATCTGCATGCAGAGCGTGACATGAATATCTCCGTGGAAAAGGATAAAAAAGTCACTATCGATGGGAACCGCACGACTGAAATAAAAAAACAGCAAACGGATACAGTAACAGGTAAAGCCAGTTTCACTTATGAAGATGCTCGTGACACGGTAGTTAAAGGCAAAGACACATTATCTGTTGAAAACAGCCAGCAAAGAACCATTCAGAAAGGAAGAAAAACAGAGATTAGTGATGGGGATACTTATAAACTCAAAGGGGATTTAAGTGCTAAAATTGACGGAAACTGGACACAGGATATTACTGGAACGACGCTAATCTCCAGTCCTAATCTCATTACAATAAAGAGCGATACTCATGTCGCAATAGATTGCCCACAGTCTTTTTATACATCCAAAGATTTTAGTGTTTCTTCGGTAAAAATAAGCATAAGTTCGGTTAAGATATCATTATCCCGCACAAAATTTAGTATAAGTTCAACCAATACAAGTTTCTCATCCACGATTTTATCTGTCAGCACAACTGATATATCTCTTAGTAAAACGGGAACAGAACTTTCGCAATCTAATACGAAGTTAGCTAAAGCAGTGACTTCGATCATACAGGCAAGCGCTAACATCTTAAACAGCAGCTTACATATCATCAGTTGACTAATATATCTGGCAGAGTGTCATGAAAATTATCAAACCCCTGCGGTTAAGTGTGCTTTATCGGCCTTATCGCTGGATGCAAAAAAACCATCTCGGTATCTCTATCATGGCACTGGCTGATATGAGTCCTACCCCACGCTTGCGTCCAGAACCAGAACTTTGGCAACTGGCAGAAAAAGAACTGAAAACCTGTAATGGTATTGTTGATCTCGCGATGCCTAAATCCTGTGCAGAATTTCTGGCCACAGGCTATGCCTATACGCATCACCAAACCGATAAAACAGCCTGTACAGTACGTATTCAGGTGGATCAATTGGAAAAAACATTAGTTGCTTTCGGTGATCGTTATTGGATCGGTGATACTCCCTCAAAATCTGAGGCATTTGAACAAATGCGATTGGACTGGAGCCGGGCTTTTGGGGGTGAAGGCTATGAAGAGAACCCACACGGTATCGGTTTCAGCCCGGAATTGATGGAAAATGGCGTAAAAATCCATCACCTGCCTAATATCGAAACTTTGCACAAGCAGTTGTTATCACCAGAGGATATCCCCACTCCTGCCAGTTTTTGTCCACTGGATTTTACATGTCCGCGTCGTTTTACCCGTATTGGTAAAAAATATGACAAGGAGTGGCTGGAAAATGAATTTCCGGGGTTTGCCCATGATATTGACTGGCGACTATTTAATGCAGCTCCAAAGGATCAATGGCTGGATCAGATCACTGCCCTGCCGGTTCAGGCTGCATGGCGTATTGAGAATATGCATCCTGAAAAACCGGTACAAGAAGGCATTTTGCCTGCATGGCGGGCGCGTTGTTTTATCAAGCGCTTACGTCTTGATGAGGAGATTTTTGAAGAAATAGGCATGCGCCAGACGACGGTATGGTTCTTTCCCCATTTGGAGCAAATGATCCTGATATGGCATGGACATACCCGGATTAATGAAGATGATGCAGCGGATGTATTACAAATGGTATCGGCTCTGGAATTAAATGATAACCCCCTGGCGGAAAATCATTACTTGCAAGTGCTTAACCAACGTATGGATAAAGAAAAAGGCGTTTTGTATAGCTTCCGGGAAAAAGATCTCATCCCTGAAGAAATCATTGGCCCGTGGATAGATACGGAGCAATCTGAAAACAATCCAATACAGGAAAATGTGCTTAATCGTGAAAAACGTCTCCGTGAACAACAGAAAGAACGTTTAGCTGAATATGGTTACGATATCGATACTATCATTCCTGCTCCCCCCGCAACATCTGCACCTCCTGCCACCCCCAGATTGGATGAACTGCCTGAATTTGTGGAGAAAATAGAGCAAGATGCGACCCAAAAGCGGGCGGAAGCCGAGCTAAAGCGAGAGAATATAGCAGCCAAAGCGAAACAACTGGGTATTGATATTGATCAATCAGTGACAGAAAACCAAGCCAGAGGGCCAGAAAATCTCTATAAAATGCGGGATATATTGCAAAAGCAACAACAGCAAATAGCGTTTGATGACCCGAAATTAGCACAAATTGAACAATCACTACGTGATACGTATTTTTTTTCAGTACAATCACAAAATCCGGCCTTACGTTTGACAGGAAGTTTGTCGCAAATCATCCGTAAACGGGTGCAAAAGATCATGGAGCAAGGTGGTAATTTCAGTGGCATGGATTTTACCGGAGCAGATTTGTCAAACATGGATCTGCGCGGAGCCAATTTTTCCCAGGCATTATTGGAAAGCGCCTGTTTCAATAATAGTCAACTGGACGAAGCCGATTTCAGTCGGGCTATGCTGGCCAGAACAGAGATCTGCAACGCTTCCCTGTCCGGGGTTAAATTAGATAATGCTAACTTAATACTGGCTAAATGTGAACGGAGCGATTTTTCTGACGCTCGCTTCAAAGAAACACAATTACAAGAAGCACTGTTTGATCGTTGCCAATTCAACCGTACAACATTCACGGATTTATTCCTGCAACAGGTTTTTATTACCTATTGTAATTTTCAATATTCCCAGTGGAAAGAGTGTACCTTTGCAGAACTCGAATTACCTGCACTCAAATTCAATCACGCAAACCTGAGTAAGGTGTCTTTTCTCAAGTGTAAACTGAAACAAGCCATTTTTGACCATGCACTCCTCGAAAGCTGTGCCTGGGTAGAAACTGAAGCAAACAAGATCCGATTTCGCTCCGCTAATCTGTTGACTTGTGCTTTTGCAATGAACAGCGAACTTAACCAGGCTGATTTCAGACAGGCTACTTTAACGGAATGCAATCTACGCAAAATGCCTTTGGTGCAGTCAGTATTTCACTCTGCGACTTTGAACAACTGTGACCTGAGTGAAGCTAACTGTCAGTCAGCCGATATGCAGTATTTAAATACGATAAAAAGCCTATTTATCAGAACAGATTTTCGCGGGGCTTTGTTGAACAATGCCAATCTGATGAATGCTCTGATGCAAAAATGCAGCTTTAATGGTACGGATTTACGGGAAACCAATCTATTCCGCGCCGATATGTCCCAGTCCATCGTTGATAACTCAACCTTGTTTAAAGGTGTCTACACACAGCAGACTAAAACCTTACCCAAACGAGATAAGGAAGTGATATGAATTCGCTGTCAACAGGTGAACTGATAACAAAAATAAAACAAGGGGAAATAATTGAGAAAGTCAGCTTACAAAATATGTCGCTCACCCGACAGGATTTATCTGGTGGAATTTTCAGAGAAGTCGATTTTTCTGGTGTGGATTTTTCTCATGCTCAACTGAAAGAAACTGTTTTTACTGAGTGCCAACTCGGAGAAACCGTTTTTGATTCAGCCGTGCTTGAACAGAGTACTTTTGAACAATGCCATATGATCCGCACTGTATTCGATAGAAGTAAAATAACAAACTGCGTATTTAATCAGTGTATTTTGCAGAAAGCACGTTTTACAGAAAATAAGCAAAATGAAACTCAGTTTATATCCAGTTCACTGCAATGTGTGGAATTTAGCAATAGTGACCTTGAGCGCATAACATTTATTGATTCAACACTTAATCAAGCAGAATTAACAAATAGCTGCTTGTTTCTGGTCACTTTTTTTCGACTGGATTTACGGGAAACAAGCTTTTCTGCCAATGAATATACTAAAGCTGTTTTTTTTGAATGTGATCTACGTGGTCAGGACTATCAGAAACAACAACTCAAAGAGTGTCTGTTCACAGATTGTCAACTTGAAGCAGCAAACTTCAATCATGCAAGGTTAACTAACTGTAATTTCAAGGGTGCCACTTTACAAAATGCAATGCTATCGAATGTCAATGCAACCCAGGCTTTATTCATTGAAGCAGATTTAACCCAGGCATGTTGCAGCAATAGTCTGTTTGAACAGGCGATTTTCGTCGGTGCCTGTCTTGAATCCGCTGATTTCAGGCAAAGCAAATTAATCCAGGCCATCATGCACAAAGTACATGCAGTGAATGCACGATTTACCGGTTGTGACATGTCTTATGCCGATCTTTCCTATGCCAATGTCAGCAATAGTGACTTTCGCACAGCACACTTTATGAGAACACTTTTTCATCGTGCCCAACAGGCTGAAACACTGTTTTCTGACCGTCGTGGCATACTGGAAAATGATCCTGAACTGTTTGCAGCCGAAGAGTGGAGTATGCAACGCAAGATTTAACCGGGAGAATCAAAATGTCAAAACCTTCTTATGCGCTTTCTTCACATCCTCTTACTACCGAACAACCCTTACACCAAGTTGCAGGTCAGGTTGTTAATCATCTTCAGGATGGTAGTTTAATAGTGGAAAGTAACAACCGGGGATGGCACTGCCGACGAGCTGCCAGTTGCCTGCTGACCCCCGAACAGGGAGATACCGTTTTAGTAACGACAGTCGATAGTCAACTCTGGATTTTGGCTATATTAGAGCGAGCAGAACAGCTTCATCCGGCAGAAATCAGCGTGCCCGGTGATCTGGCTATCTCTTCTCAGGGAGATTTAAGTTTAAACAGCAACGGACTGAATATTGCTGCCAGCATTGGGAACTGCCATATCAACAAAATGCAATACAGTGGTGAATCACTGTCTGCATGGGTATCCATCACTCAATTAGTTGGCAATAAATTTGAGTCTGTCTGGCAGACAGTAACACAGCTTAGCAACCGACTATTTCGTCATACAACGCAGACAGAACAGGTTCAGGCTGGCCAATTAGATATGCAGGCTGAAAGCTATATTCGATTACATGCCCAAAACACTATGATGTCTGCAAAAGCTGTCACCAAAATAGATGCTGAACAAATTCATATTGGTTAAGGAGACATTATGTTTGCCAATACTCAAGGGGGGGGAATGGATATGGCAGCCCCTGATATTTGCCTGACCCCATGTCCCTTTCCTGTACCCGTACCTTATCCCAATATGGCACAAGGGCCTACCGGCATCACTAATGCCATGAACATTTTATTTGCAGGCTCTCCTGTACATAACATAGCGACAAACTTTCCCATGACAACAGGTGATAACGCCGGAGTTAATATGGGAGTAGCTTCAGGAACAGTAATGGGACCAGCCCGACATACATTAGGGGCCAATTCGGTCTTAATCAAAGGCTCACCGGTAACACGACTGACAAGTCTCACTATGCAGAATTCAACGAATGCCGTGGGTGCCCGCATTACTCCCAGTCAGACAAAAGTGCTCATTTCAGCGGCCTGATACACTCGACTTTTTATTTTATTCAATGCTGGCTATGCCTGAATAATTAATGAACTTTATGATATTGCGTTTTTCACTGAGAAAAACAATCTTAATCAAAACGTTATATTCAATTAATTGTTGGATTAAGAGGGCATTTTTACCGTCGCTTTTATTCACACTTCTTTTAATAATGACAGTTTTAATAATGACAGGCTGTTCATCGCAACCGGAAAAATTGCCCCCTTATAAATTAATTTTCAATATCGCATCTAATGTCAATGATTCCGCACCACTGAAAATCCACGTTTTTTTATTGCAATCGAATGAAGAATTTATGTCGGCAGACTTTTTTTCACTACAAGACAAAGCGAAAGACACACTAGGCGATAAATTGGCCAATGAAGATCGATTTTTTATACTTCCTTTCGAACGTGCACATTCTTTGTTGGAAAAGAATCAGTCAGAAATCAGCCACATCGGAATTATTGCAGAGTATAAACAATTAGATGGCAAGAAATGGCGTATTTCGTTTCCAGTCCCCGTACCAGAAAAACTCCCTTTTTACGAATTCTGGCGTTCTGCCCCCGATGAACTACAAGTGTGCGTTAAGGTTACTGGTAAAGGCTTAAGTTCCACCTCAAATTGTGCCGCAGGAAACTGAAAAATCATGAATAGATCAGAGAAAGTCATTTGGACCGAAGGCATGTTTCTGCGCCCTCATCATTTCCAACAGGCTGAAAACTATCTGGAAGCTTATGTCCGCGACTGGGGAAAATCCCAAATGTCCTATTACTGGGGTTTTCTGACACTCGAACTGGATCAGGAACTCCTCAATCAGGGTAAAGTCATGCTTTCCTCAGCGAGCGGTATTTTTCCGGATGGAACTCCATTCAGTTTTGACGGTGCACATGCCCCCGCTCCTTTGCAACTCACTGAAAATCAGGTAGATGTTAATGTAGTGCTCGCCCTGCCTCTTTTTCGGCGGGGCAGAGAAGAAATCATTTTCAGTGAAAAAAAAGACTCTTTGGCACGTTTTGTCAGCTTTGAAGCCGAAGTGAATGATTTTAATGCCATGTCAGTCGGTAGTGCCGCAGTACAATTCGGCAAAATGCGCTTGCGCCTGATGCTGGAGTCTGATTTGACACCAGAATGGACTTCATTGAGCATTGTACATGTCATAAATAGAACCAGCGATAATAAAATCTATCTTGATCAACAATTTATTCCCCCCCTGCTTAATTGTTACGCCAGCCCACAAGTGGCAGGATTTATCACCGATATCCAGGGGATATTAGAGCAACGCCGCCAACAGATAAGCCAACGTTTGTTACAATTGGGACGGCATAATGATTCCGAAATCATGGATTTCCTGTTGCTGTCTCTGGTTAATCGCTATAGTGGCCAGGTCAGCCACATACGGAATATATCGTTGCTGCATCCAGAGAGGCTATTTAGTGAGTGGCTGCAATTTGTCACTGAATTGGCAACGTTCTCCCAAAACCGGGTGCCGGAAGATATCTTTCCCCTCTATGATCACGACAATTTGACACTGTGTTTCAATCAACTCATGTTTCAGTTGCGTCAAGGGTTATCAATCATTTTGGAAGAGCATGCCATCCAGCTCCCATTGACAGAATATTCTCATGGTTTGAATATCGCCACATTACCCAATGCCAGTATGGTCAATACGTTCAGCTTTATTCTGGCTGTCTACGCTGATATCGCCAATGACACATTAATGAGTCATTTCCCGGCCCAAATGAAAATTGCCCCTGTCGGACGTATACGAGAACTGGTTCAGTTGCAATTACCCGGTATTTCAATACGAGCTCTGCCATCCGTGCCGAGACAAATCCCTTGGCACTCAGGATATATCTATTTTGAACTGGAAAAAGACGGGGATTTATGGAAACAAATGGATAAATCGGGTGGCTTTGCATTGCATTTGGCTGGTGAGTTCCCCGGTTTAAATATGGAATTTTGGGCTGTCCGTGATCAGCCTAAATAGAGGTAATGACGCCTATGATAAGACAAGAAATGCAGAAGATTGAACATTCATGGTTTTCTGGTAAATCCAATGATAATCCTCTGGTTGCTGCTGCAAATCCTCTGCTGAATACGCTTCCCCAAATCCGGCATACCACTGTTCACCCGGACCCCGCAGCCTTACGTCAAAAATTGATTGATGAAATCCGACGTTTTGAAGTCGCGTGTCAGCATGCCAAACAACCCTATGAAGTCATTATTGGTGCACGCTACTGTCTATGTACCGCACTGGACGAAGCAGCCGCACTGACACCTTGGGGAAGTCGTAGTGTTTGGTCAGGTAGTGGATTACTGGTCACTTTTCATAATGAAACCTGGGGAGGTGAGAAATTCTTCCAACTGTTGGCTAAATTATCACAGAATCCTAAAGAAAATTTATTTCTCCTGGAGCTGATTAATTTTTGTCTCCAACTTGGATTTGAAGGACGTTACCGCATCATGGACAACGGACGCTCTCAGTTAGAAACGCTAAAACAACGCCTGTTTCAGTTAATCCGCTCAATTCGCGGCAACCATCCTGCCGAATTGTCTCCCGATGTACAAATCATCACAAAACCTAACAAACTCTGGAAACCTTTTTTGCCTATGTGGATTTGTATAGCATTATTGTGTTTTCTGGGATGTATCTTGTATATCGGCCTGAATTGGCGATTAAGTGATATATCTACCCCGATTTTATCATCTATCTATCAGACCAGTCTGCCAAATGTAGCCGTCGATGATCGGATATCCCCACCTGTTCCTCCGACGCTGAATCTACAAAGCAGGTTACGGGATGAAATCTCAGCCGGGCTATTAACTGTCACCGATCTGGCTGATAGAAGCATCGTCACCTTGAAAGGAGACGGTTTATTCAAATCAGCTTCAACCCAAATCAGAAACCGTTATCTGGACGTTATCAGGCGTATTGCAGAAGCGATGAACCATTATAAAGGTGAAATTTTAGTCGTCGGATATACTGATAATATCCCCATCTATTCTCGTTTCGTCTCTAACTACGCTTTATCGCTGGCCAGAGCGAAATCTGTCCAGAGAAAACTTCAGCATTATCTGAACCAGCCTGAGCGAGTTAAAACTGAGGGAAGAGGCGCAAGTGATCCGCTTGTCCCTAATGATACTCCCAGTAACCGGGCTAAAAACAGACGAGTAGAAATCACACTGTTAGTTTCTCCAGCCGATCAAATAAAGTGAGGAAACTAAGATGTTAAGTGTACTCTTTTCTATCCTTACCAGCAGATTAATGTGGAGTTTTCTCGGTATAACGGCAATTTCTGCCATTATCTGGTTCATCGGGCCCATTATTTCTGTCGGTAACTCAGTCCCTTTTGAATCGAAATTCATACGAATCTTTACCATTATTTCACTTTTCTTAGCCTGGCTCTTAAGTCAGTTAATTCCCCTGCTATATCGGACATGGCTTAACAAAAAATTAGCGAACCAATTGAATATCATTAAGGACGATGAAAAAGAACAGAAACAGGACAAAAAACACGATGATCAATACCTCACGTTGTCAGAACGCTTTTCTGACGCCGTAAAATTATTGCGAAAAGCTTATTTTTCCGGCTATTTCTCCAGTTTAAATGGCAAACCTAAACCTGGCTGGAATGGGCTGTTTAGCCGTCAATATTTATACCAATTACCCTGGTATCTCGTTATCGGTGCCCCACATTCAGGTAAAACAACAGCGCTGGCAAATTCCGGGCTGAATTTCCCACTATCAGACTATTTCGGGAAATCTGCCCTATACAGTATGGGAGATATGAATAGCTGTAACTGGTGGTTTACGAATAAAGCCGTCCTGCTTGATACCGCAGGTCGCTATACCACTCATCATAACAACTTACACGCAGCAGACAGCAGAGAGTGGCAGGCTTTTATCAGGTTGTTAAAAAAATACCGTACACGGCAACCAATCAATGGGATCATCCTTACAATCAGTGTGGAAGACTTACTGAATCCATCAACAGAAACCCGTGATCAACACGCCTATATGTTACGCAGACGCCTGTCTGAATTACGTGAAAAACTTAAGATCCAATTTCCTATTTACATTTTCATCACTAAAACGGATTTATTAAAAGGATTTAACGCCTATTTTACCCATTTTGATAAAGCATCACGTGAACAAATTTGGGGATTAACCTTCCCACAAGACAAAAAAACTGACTGGAATATCAATTCGATATTTGAGGAGCAATACAACCAGTTACAACTGCGACTGGATGCAGAATTACCCTATATTCTCTTAAACGAGCCGAACCCGCGGCAATGTGCCGAGAGTTATCTGTTTCCACAAGAATTTGCTGCCTTACGTCCACGCATTGCGCAATATCTTGAAATTGTATTCGCAAGATCAGGATTTGAAGTCCCCAGTTACCCACGAGGACTCTATTTCACCAGTGGCACACAGGGAGGGATACCATTTGATGGTGTCATGGATAAATTTAACCGCAATTTCCAATTGCCAACAGACAATGACAGTATTTCAATGTCATGGGGAAATAATAATGATGATAAAGGAATTTTATATCAACCCCAGACTCGCCAGACTTATTTTCTGAAAAATTTACTGGACAGTATTTTTCAGGAAGCAGGACTCGCCAGCTACAACCGTTGGTGGGTATACCAAAATCGCCTGCTTAATTGGTTAGGCAACATGGCATTAATAGCAATTCTGGTCTTAGTCACCACTTTATTTCTGACCAGTTACAACAATAATAAAAATTATCTGATGGAAGTTCAGGCTAAAATTCCGACCATTTTACGTCAGGGCGCTGAATTAAATAAAAATCATGATGACACCGATGAGATAAATAACACCTATAATCTATTGCCGATTTTGAACAACCTGGCTAACCTCGCTAAAAGCCAGAACTTTTCGCTGGATGATCCCCCAATATCTTACCGCATGGGATTATATAGTGGTGAACAAGTCAGTAATGCAAGCCGTACTCTGTATATGAAAGCACTGCAAACACTACTACTGCCACAAATAACCAAGTTAATCACCAGCCAACTACACAATGCTAACGACAATAATAATGACAATACAGAGGAAATCTACAATACATTAAAAGCATATCAGATGTTATATCAGCCCAAACATTATGACGGTGAGTTTCTACGTAATTGGGTGATGCAATATCTGAAAACACACTTAGATCCAGAAACAACTCAGGAACAATTACAACAAATTAACAGGCATCTCAGTCAATTACTGGATAATCAGGTTGTCACATCACCGTATATTCGTAATGACTATCTGGTTGAACAAAAACAAGCATTAATTGGCAGCATTCCCCCTGCGCAACGTGCCTACAATATCCTGAAACACAATTTGTTACTTGACCCCAATTTAGCATCAGTAAATTTAGTCACACTTGCTGGTCCTCAAGCTGAATTAGCTTTCTCACGCATTAGTGGAGCACCAATAACCAGTGGCATACCGGGAATGTTCACCCCTGCGGGTTATAAAAAAAGTATCGGCAAAGATCTCATGACTTTTCTTGTCACTTTGAATTCACAGGATAATTGGGTACTGGATTCCTATGCGAGAAAACAGTCAGTTAAAGATCTCGAATTATCTGTCCGACAGTTTTATATCAGTGACTATATTTATCAATGGGACAAATATCTGACTGATATTCGTTTGAACAATATTAATGAATTAAATCAACGTACCAGCACAGCGCGTTTGCTCTCTTCTTCAGCTTCACCGATGCGTACTCTGCTAATCAATATCAGCAAAAATGTCACACTAACTAATAACCAACTTAACAGCCTTATGAAGAAGGCTAAAGGTAAAGTCAGTAGTAACGTAACAAACAGTAAATTAACAAATTTAGTTTCAAAACAAATCTTGCCGGATAATGGTCAACCTTCACCAGAGCAAGTGTTAGCAGAACATTTTGCACAAATTACCGCTCTGGCGAAAAGCCCTGATGGAAAAAATAAAAAAATACCTTTTGACGATATACTGAAAAAAATCGGTGACTTATATCAATATCTGGCTTCAGTGCAAAATGCCGTCAATACAGGTATGACTTTTCCTCCCAACAACATTATTACCCAGTTACAAACGGCATCTGAACGCCTGCCGATACCATTCAGAGATATGATTTCTGCCCTGGCAATTGGAGCCAGTAGTGATACACAAATCAGTGATATGAAAAATGTCGGCAAACATCTCGGTGCAGAAATAGGTGGTTTTTGCCAACAGGCTATTGCCAACCGTTATCCGTTGATGCCTAAAGCGCACAAAGACATCAAACCTGATGACATGACACGGATGTTTGCTCCCGGAAAAGGCTTAATGGACAGTTTTTTCCAAAAAAATTTAGTGGGCAAAGTTGATACAACTCAGCCAGGATGGCGATTTATGCCCGGGGTAGATGGCAAGCCTTTACCCGGTGGAGAAAAATTGCTCAAACCTTTCCAGCAAGCACAGATTATTCGCGATACTCTCTTTTCCAGTGGGGCTCTCACACCGTCATTTCATATCATGGTTCGCCCAATCAGTATGGATAATGAGATATTGAGTATGGTACTGGATGTTGATGGGCAACGACTGCAATATAGTCACGGCCCTCAACTTTCGCAGCTCATTAGCTGGCCGGGCTCTGCGGGAACCAATCAGGCCCGCATTCAATTAAATTTAGAAAATGGCACAACGGCAAACTTATCAACTTCTGGCCCCTGGGCACTGAACCGGTTACTGGATCAAGCGAAGCGTATTTGGCAAAACAGAACAGGAAGTTCAACTCAAAGTGATGATACTGGCTTACAGGCAATGTTTAATATCAAAGGGCATACGGTCTTACTGGAGTTCACACCAAATAGTATTTTCAGTCCGTTTAAACTACCTGATTTCTCCTGCCCGAACCTGAAGAGTATGAAAACACCATGAATATTGATGCTTTACTTGCGCCAATCAGTGAAGAGTCTCCTTGTGGGGAAAATCTCGAATACGATGATGTATTTCTATTATTAGAACAAAGCATTATCGGAAAAGCAGAGCAACAGTTTGGTGATTTTGTTATCCCTGCGGAACCACCCGATTGGTTAGAAGTGGAAAAACAAGCTACAACGTTACTGCTATCCCGTACCAAAGATCTGCGTATTATCATCGCTCTCATGCATGCATGGGTAGAAACTCAGGGAATATGTGGCTATGCCAATGGCCTGGCGCTACTCCGACAAACACTGGAACACTATTGGGAAGAGGTATGGCCAAGACTGGAATTTGATGGTGAATACGATCCCTTATTTCGCCTTAATGCTCTGGCAGATATTGAAGATGGCGCCCCTCTCTCAATAAAAGTGCAATATTCCATTCTGCTGAAAAGTATCTCGCAAGAATTGTCATTCCGGGAAGTTTGCTCACTGCTTGATGGTTCGATAACAGAAATCAGTGGTTACACCGGAGGGCGAACCCGCCTGCAAGATGAGTTAAAACAACAAACTGACAGCCCGGAAATATCAGCATTAGCCATCATTCGCGATCATATTACTGCTCTGCTTGATATCATTCGCCAGCACTTATCCGCCGGGCATATGCCTGAACTATCGCGATTCCTAAAAAATCTGAATACCGTTATTGAATTTAGCGCATTAAGTGGCTCCTTTATTGCCGCTTCGATAACTCCCGGCAATAAAGGAGAACCTCAATCTGCATCAGTGATAAAGCAGGCAACAACGCGATCATCAATAGACCCATCGTCTATAGAGCAATCATCAACAGATATAGCAGCGATGGCTGGTTTGTCCTCATTTAATTGGTACGGAGTAGAAGTCAATAATCGTGATGAAGCACGCATGTTATTGGAAAAAGCGAAAACCTATTTTCTGACACACGAACCAAGCCACCCTGCTCCGATGATGATTGACCGTATTCAACGCCTGATTGATCGTGATTTTATCGACATTATCTATGACCTTGCACCAGAAGGATTAAATCAGCTCGCCATCATCTTTGGCCATACTGATAATTCTGACACTGATACAAATTAGTTGTCTCTTGTACTTATCCAACCAACAAAGAGGCAACTTGAAAGACGAAGGGTATATCGCCCGTTTATCTCTTAACTTACCTATTTAGCCAGTAATGGAGAAATTGTCATGAAATCCAGTGGACAAAAGTTTATCGCCCGAAATCGTGCTCCTCGAGTCCAGATTGAATACGATGTCGAGCTTTATGGCTCAGAAAAAGTTGTCCAATTACCATTTGTCATGGGCGTTATGGCTGATTTGGCAGGAAAACCCACAGAAGCCCTACCAGACGTTAGCGACCGGAAATTTCTGGAAATTGACATTGATAATTTTGACGAACGCATGAAGTCAATAAAGCCACGAGCCGCCTTTCAGGTTGATAACACCTTGACAGGTGATGGCAAACTGAATGTCGAGTTAGTTTTTGAAAAAATGGAAGACTTTCAACCTGATGCTATCGCTAAAAAGGTAGAACCTTTAGCTCAACTGTTGGAAGCACGTACCCAACTGGCGAACCTACTGTCTTATATGGATGGTAAAAGTGGCGCAGAACAACTGATCGCTGAAATACTGCAAAATCCTGCTCTGTTGAAATCACTGGCGGAAGCGCCAAAACCTGAAGATAGCACTTCAGCTTCAGATGAAGGTGCTGAAGATAAGGAGTAATTGATGAGTACAACTGAACAAGAAAACCTGGCTCAACAAGAGCAGGCACCGAAAGAATATACGGTTGATGAATTAAGTGTATTGCTCGGTAAAGAATTCCGTCCGCAAAGTGATCAAACACGTGATGCCGTTGAAAATGCAGTAAAGACCCTGGCACAGCAGGCACTGGAAAATACCCTCACCATCTCCGGCGATACTTATCGCACTATCCAGTCATTGATTGCTGAAATTGATACCAAAATATCACAACAGATGAACCATATCCTGCATCATGATGAATTCCAGACATTGGAAGGCGCATGGCGTGGTCTGCATTATCTGGTTAATAACACAGAAACCGATGAGATGCTGAAAATCCGTGTGATGTGCCTTTCCAAAAAAGAACTAAGCAACACGCTAAAACGTTTCAAAGGCGTCAGTTGGGACCAAAGCCCACTTTTTAAGAAGGTCTATGAAGCAGAATACGGTCAGTTTGGTGGTGAACCTTTCGGCTGTCTGGTAGGCGATTACTACTTTGACCATACCGCGCCGGATGTTGAACTTTTGCGTCAGCTAGCACAAATCAGTGCCGCAGCACACTGTCCATTTATTTCAGGAGCAGCCCCAAGTGTTATGCAAATGAAATCCTGGCAGGAGTTAGCTAACCCTCGTGATCTCACCAAGATTTTCCAAAATACAGAGTACGCCCCCTGGCGTAGCTTACGCGAATCAGAAGACGTACGTTACATCGGATTAGCACTGCCCCGTTTTCTGTCCCGTTTACCTTATGGCGCTCTCACTAATCCCGTTGATAATTTCAATTTTGAGGAAAATACCGAAGGCCCCACCCATGAAAACTATACCTGGGCAAATGCCGCTTATGCTATGGCGGTCAATATCAACCGTTCCTTTAAACTGTACGGCTGGTGCACCTCTATTCGCGGTGTGGAATCTGGTGGTATTGTAGAAAATTTGCCTTGCTATACTTTTCCCTCTGATGATGGCGGAGTGGATATGAAATGTCCTACCGAGATTGCCATCAGCGATCGTCGTGAGGCTGAATTAGCCAAAAATGGTTTTATTCCACTTTTACACCGTAAGAATACCGATATGGCCGCCTTTATCGGTGCCCAATCGCTGCAAAAACCATCAGAATATTATGATCCTGACGCTACAGCAAATGCCAATCTCTCCGCCCGTCTGCCTTATTTATTTGCCTGTTGTCGTTTTGCTCATTACCTGAAATGTATTGTACGCGACAAAATTGGGACTTTTCAGGAGCGTAGTGATATGGAACGTTGGTTGAATGAATGGATCACTCATTATGTTGACGGTGACCCAGTCAATTCATCACAGCTTACCAAGGCGAAGAAGCCACTGGCAGCCGCGGAGGTTCAGGTAGAAGAAATAGAGAGCAACCCAGGCTATTATCAAGCTAAGTTTTTTCTGCGTCCCCATTATCAATTGGAAGGACTAACCGTTTCTCTACGTCTGGTTTCAAAATTACCCTCACTAAAAGGAGCGTGATACTAAAAAGTCATTTTCTCTAAGTAAAATCAGAAATCATCCCGCACAGAGGGGCTTCCAGTAACAATACACATGTATTTCTAGACGTATATACGTACTCCAATATACATCCATTGGATTCAATCATCCCATTCAACTCTATTAAGGCAAAGATTATGTCTAATAACGCATATATTACTTTTACTGACATTAAAGGTGAATCAGGTGACGATGCCCATAAAGATTGGACAGCCGTTCATGTTTTTGAACTGACAATGACTAATTCTGTTTCTACAAATACTCAGTCTAGCGGATTGAGTTCAGGTATAGTTGAAATTCCTGGTATTACTGTAGGACTCTTCTTTGATAAATCATGTATAACTTTGTCTAATTATCTGACGATAGGTAAACATATCAATGAAGTTAAAATTGAAGTATTGCGACAAGGAGGCGAAAATGTACTTTGGCATACCATAGTCATGACGAACGTTATGGTAGCAAGCACATCGCTCGGATTCTCATTTGACCAATACATTTCTACTGTTAAGTTATTCTTCCAAAAACATAAAGAAAGCTACTATCCTCTGGACTTCACAGGCAAAAAAGGCGCCGAAGTCACTTATGGATGGGATTCTTTCGCTAATAAGCCACTCTAATTTCATAATTATCCACCCCGATAACCTCCCTAAAACAGGGAGGTTATTTTTACTAACCTATCCTTATCAAAAAATAGGGATCTACGCTTATGCGATTCACCATTGTTAAAAACACCGGTACAAACCAACCCACACAATTGAGTTATGACTTTTCGCCTCCGGGGGGAACTATCGGTCGCAGCAAAGACAATAACTGGATTTTGCCCGATGAAGAGCAGGCTATTGCCCGGCTTCAAGCCATCGTGTCTATTTCTGCTGATGGTGAGTGTCGGATTACCAATCGTGGCTCTGCATCTGAGCTGTTACTAAACACAATACCATTGGCTCCGGATCGTCAGGTTGAAATCCGCGATGGTGATGTATTGAATATTGGCGACTATCAGATTCAGGCAGTTGATATCAATAAAAGTGCGCCGCCGCAAACAGTCACTCGGGTTATCAATACGGAATCCCAATCGGCTGCCAACTGCTCCGGCATTCCCAATGAAATCTGGGACGGTCTGGAACAGATTTTCACTGCACCCGATACTTCGGCCTCCCCCAACAGACATCAGACAACATCAGAGGGAAATGACAATAACCCACTACTCAAACCCCAACAACAGGAAAATGATGAACGTAACCCAATTGATCCATTAGCCCAAATTGAAAACACAACCGATCTAGAGACACTACAATTACGGGCGACAGATCCTGTGACTATGTTCCATTCAGATGCCCTCTTCCAACAGGAAGATATTCTGAATAACAATACACCCACAACATTATTCCAGTACGATGACCAGAGAATTGAACATAGTGACGACAAAGAAAAAGAAATTGATCCACTGGCATTATTTTCTGACAATTCTATAAGACAGCAGAAACACGTCAAAAATGATGACCCATTAAACTTGATGTTAGATAATGCCGTACCACTAACATCACCTGATAACCCAACAATTTCTAATTCTCAGTTTGCGCCTATATCACAGCCCATATCTGCTCAGGATAAACAATCCATTGCTCAGCCACCTTCTTTACCTCCACTCTTCACAACAGAAGAGATATCTAAGGAACTCAGCAAAGATTTAACTCAAAGTCATACAGGTATAGAAGAAGCCAGAACAGAAGAAAATATTTTTCCTCCTTTTCCTCCTGCTCCTTCAAATGAATATCCTGATTATCCGGCCAGCACCAATCACCAGCCCTCTGTTAAGCACCAAGTGAGTCACGCGAATCATTCCCTGCATATCACGCATGATAATCATGCTTATGAACGGCTTGGTATTGATCCAATAAGCTACAGTTCCAATAACCATCAAACAGACGGGATCAAACTAGAGGGGAAATTACTGGCATCGCTATTAGAGGGGATGGGACTCAAAAACCTTCATCAACCACAATTTGATGAACACCGTATGTATCAATTAGGTCTGTTTATCAGCCAGTTATCTCAAGGGATTGTCGCACTCAATGCTTCACGCACAATGCTGAAACGGGAAGCTGATGCGGATATGACTCAAATGCTACTGGATGCCAATAATCCATTTAAGCTATTACCTTCTGGTCAATCTGTTTTAGTACAGATGTTTGGTGATCATATGCCTGGATTTATGCCTATTGAGCAGGCGACCCGCGATATTTTAATTGAATTACAGGCACACCAATTAGGAATGATTGCAGGAGTACGTGCCATTACGAAAGATATCCTGCAACTCTTCCATCCCGGTATTCTTGAGCAGAAAGCGCGGGATGAAGGCGGTATGCCACGTTTGTCTTTATCGTCAACCTACAAAACATCACTGTGGGAATTTCTCACCAAATACTATCAAAAAACAGCCAATGAATTTGAGCAAAATTCAGCTCTGTTTGGTGAAAACTTTCTACAAGCCTATGAAAAAGAGGTCAATAAATATAAAAGTTCTCAAAGCAAACTAAAAAAATAGGCAAATTAAAAATAGGTTCATTGCCTCAACAATCTTTCCCCTATTGCCCATTATCAACACGACCAATAGGTACTCCATGAATGACAATATAACTTTAATGTATGGTGGTTATCATCGTCGGAGTAATGCCAAGCGTATCACTGCCAGAGACAGAATGCAGCCATCCTTGCTGGATAGGCTCACTGATAACGACCCCGATAAGAAAAAAGAGGCAATCAGCAACTATCTGATATCACACAGTACATTACGACAAAATGTTCTGCGGGATTTACAGTGGTTGCTCAATAGCATCAACTGTGAATCCGAGCAAGATCTTACCCTGTATCCGGAAATACGCCGTTCTGTTTATAACTTTGGGCTGGAACCCCTGGCGGGTAAACGTATGTCTGAAATAGAGTGGGAAGATATTCAACATAAAATCATTAAGGCGATACATGTGTTTGAACCACGCATTATTGCTGATGAACTTGAAGTGCGTTGTGTTTCTGATACGCATTCCCTGAATCTATACAATACATTATCCATTGAAATTAAAGGTTTTTTGTGGTGTGTTCCCTGGCCACTCGAATTCCTGTTCCGTAGTGATATTGACCTGGAAAATGGTTATTTCACTATCAAAGAAGCAGGATAAAAACAGATACGAGAGGATATGGATACATGGATAACAAACTACTTGAATATTACAATCGTGAGCTAGTCTATTTACGTGAAATGGGCAAAGAATTTGCTGAACGTTATCCAAAAGTCGCCAACCGACTGGGTATGCATGGTATTGATGTTGCTGACCCTTATGTTGAACGACTTATGGAAGGTTTTGCTTTTCTGACTTCCCGTATTCAGTTGAAAATGGATGCTGAATTTCCAAATTTTTCCCAACAATTACTGGAGATGCTCTACCCTAATTATCTGGCTCCTACGCCATCAATGACAATCGTCGAGCTCCAGCCTGATACCAGCAAAGGGGATATCAGCCATGGATTTTTGGTGCCACGTGGAACGCTCATGCACTGTCAGACATTGAAAAAAGATGGCATCACATTCCAATACAGCACAGCACAAGACGTTATTCTGCAACCATTAAATTTGCAGAAAGTTGAACTGGGTAAGCTGCCTGCCAACATTCCTCTGGCAACGTTAAATCTTCACCAATCCGGTGCTGTCAGTGCGCTGCGCATTCATCTTTCCTGCAAAGGCAAATTTTTCCTCAACGAACTGGATCTCAACAAACTGGTATTCTTTCTTTCAGGGCCAGATATTCAATCCCAACAATTGTTAGAATTACTCATGGAACATTGCGTCGGCATGGTATGTCAGACCCTTGGTGATACTCCTCAATATCAGGTTTTACCTGATATTTCTCCACATCATGAAGGATTTGATGATGATCAGTCATTGTTACCTAATGATCCACGTACTTTCAGTGGCTATCGTCAGCTCCAGGAATATTTTGCTTTTCCGGCACGTTTCCAATTTTTCAGCATTAGTGGCATGCAATCTCTGTTGGAAAAAACACAAAAAGAGAGTGAGTTTGAACTGATCCTGCTTTTGGACAAAATAGATACGGATTTGGAGCATCTGGTTGATGTCTCTTATTTAGCCCTCAATAGTACACCCGTCATTAATTTATTCCCTAAGTTGACTGAACGTACCACGGTAAAAGAAAGTACTAATGAGTACCATTTAGTTGTCGACAATATTCGGCCTCTGGATTATGAAATCTTTTCTGTAAAACATCTGCATGGTGCAGATATTAAACACAGAGAAACGCAGATTTTCAGACCCTTCTGGTCTACTTTCAGTGATGATAAAAGCAATTACGGTGCCTATTTTTCTGTGCGCCGTGATCCCCGCATTTTATCTGAACATGCCCATCATTACGGCACCCGAACCAGTTATGTCGGTACAGAATCCTTTGTTTCTATTGTTGATGAACATCATTCCCCTTGGCCGAACGAACTCAAATTCCTGACTGCCGATGTCATGTGCACTAACCGCGATTTATCTGCAATGTTGCGTCAACAAGATCTTGATAACTTCGTTATGCTGGATTCTATCCCCATCAACCAGATTGTGTTTCTTAAAAGACCAACCATACCACGCCCTGCCTTAGCACAAGGCTCAATATCGTGGAAATTAATCAGTCACCTCCAGCTCAATTATCTGAATTTTATGGATAAAAATGATGAACAAGGGACTCAGGCATTACGGCAATTACTCAGCCTGTATGCCAATCTTTCAGAGCCAGCTATCACCCGTCAGATTAATGGTATTCGCCATTGTTCATTAAAAACGATTTATCGGAGGGTTCCTGAACCCGGCCCGATCGTTTTTGCCCGTGGAGTCAGCATTGAACTGGAAGTGGATGAGCAGGAGTTTGCCGGCAACAGCCCCTGGTTACTGGGAAGTGTTCTGGAAAAATTATTCTCGCGTCTGGTCACCATGAACTCTTTTACTGAAATGACTCTCTATAGCCAGCAACGGGGCAAGATCGGTTTTTGGCCGGCCCGGATGGGAAAAAAGAAACTGATATAGCCAGTAATTACAGACAAAAATGAATATGAGCGAAACAAGTGCTATTTCCATACATCGCATATGTCACCTGCCGGATAATTTTTGGCAACAACTCACCCAGACACCGTGGCAATTCGATCTATTTCAGACCCTGCGCCGAATAGACGCCCAGTCCGGGGAGTATTATATGCTAGGTTCAGCCCCATTGCCGCGATACGACCTGCTGCGGCTAGGTCAAAAAGCGTCAATGATATTCGCCCCATCGACCATTGCTGAAGCCAAAAAACGCGAAAACTCAAAACTGTATGACATACTGATTTACAGTTTTGGCTTGTTCGGCCCAAATGGGCCATTGCCGCTCCATATCACCGAATATACTTATGCGCGACAATATAACTATCAAGACCCAACACTGAACGCATTTGCTAATTTATTTCACCATCGGCTAATACTGCTGTTCTATCGTGCCTGGGCTAATTCCCAATCAACAGTATCGCTTGATCGTCAGGATAACCAACGCTTCTGTCATTATCTTGCTTGTCTGATAGGTATGGGGTTACCTGCTCAACAACAATCAGATTCAATTAGTGAACACGCCCGCTATTCGTTATCAGGCCATTTATCCCGACAGGGACATGGCGCGGAAGGGTTGGCAAAAATATTATTCAGTTACTTCAATATTCCGTTAAAAGTTATACAAAATATTCCCCAATGGTTGAAAATTGAAGCTCAGGATCAGGCACGGTTAAAAGCCGGACGCAATATGCCTCGTTTGGGTGAATCGGCCTTTTTGGGAACAGCATTATATGATGTTCAATATAAATTCCGCCTTGAACTCGGCCCGTTAACCCTGGCTGAGTATGAAGCGTTTTTACCAAACCAACCAAAGTCCCTACAGCTACGTGATTGGGTATATCAATATTTCGGGATCGAATACGCATGGGATATCCGCCTGATACTTGATCGAGCCGATATAAAAGGTATTCACCTGTCAGAGCCCGTAAAATTAGGATTAAGTAGCTGGCTTGGCAACATTGAACAGAAATCCCATTGTGGTGACTTAATCTACAATCCAGAATTTCACTGAACAGCAATTTCATTGAACAATAATTCCATCGAATAACAATTCCATAAACAACAATGTAATCACTCTCTACAAAACACTATCAACGATAACATCACGGATTACACGTTATGTCAGAAATCAGCCGCTCTGTACTATTTGGTAAGCTTAACCGTACATTATTCACATCGTTAGAAGGTGCCACTGCTTTTTGCAAGTTGCGGGGTAATCCTTATGTTGAGTTAGCGCATTGGCTACATCAAATCATGCAGCAACAAAACTGTGATTTACAGAAACTTCTCCATCACTTCGGGCTGGATGAATCTGCGTTGACCAAAGACATCGTTACCGCACTGGATCGCCTGCCACGTGGTGCCAGCGCCATTTCTGACCTCTCAGAACATATTGACAGTGCCGTTGAGCGGGCTTGGGTTTATGGTTCACTGAAATTCGGTGTTGATCAAATTCGCAGTGCCCATTTACTGATAGGCATATTGAAAACTTTCAATCTACGCAATGTCCTGAAAACCATTTCTCCCCTGTTTGATCGCATTAATACAGATGTCCTGATCGATAATTTTCACGCAATATTCGATGGCAGTGATGAAGCCCAGGAGATAACAACATTATCAACAGGTACACAAGGGGCAACAACACAAACTACAACAGGCTCAGCACTACAGCAATATGGTCAGGAATTAACGGCACGGGCCCGTAATGGTGAGATTGATCCTGTGTCTGGACGTGATGAAGAAATCCGCCAGATCATTGATATCCTGATGCGCCGCCGTCAAAATAACCCATTACTGACAGGTGAAGCTGGTGTCGGTAAGACTGCGGTAATTGAAGGGTTAGCACTGAGGATTGCCGCAGACGAAGTTCCACCTCCTTTACGGAATGTTCAGCTTTGGTTGCTAGATATTGGCATGTTACAGGCTGGAGCGGGTGTTAAAGGAGAATTCGAATCCCGTTTGCGCAAAGTGATTGAAGAAGTGCAATCCAGTCCAACCCCCATCATTTTGTTTATTGATGAAATCCATACTTTAATTGGTGCTGGTGGACAACAAGGAACAGGTGATGCCGCCAACTTATTAAAACCGGCCTTAGCGAGAGGTCAATTACGTACACTTGGTGCGACAACCTGGTCAGAATATAAAAAATATATCGAAAAAGATCCTGCCTTGACCCGTCGTTTTCAGGTTGTTCAGGTTCATGAACCGGACGAAACCAAAGCTCTGATAATGCTACGTAGTCTGGTCAATACACTGGAAAAACATCATCGTATTCTTTTATTAGATGAGGCAGTTGAAGCAGCCGTGCATCTCTCCCACCGCTACATCCCTGCCCGTCAGTTACCAGACAAAGCCATCGCATTACTGGACACAGCCTGTGCCAGAGTTGCTGTCAGCCAACATGCAGAGCCTCCTCAGCTAGAAAACTGCCGTCATCAGATAGATGCCCTGAATGTTGAACTGGAAATTGTGGAGCGGGAAGCAAAAGTCGGTATGGGTGACTCTCAGCGAACAGAAAATATCTTCAATCAACTCGCCACTCTGGCAGAACAAAAAGCGCAGCTAGAAGCACGCTGGCAACAAGAACTTTCCCTGACAGAGAAAATTATTCAATTACGCATCCAATTGAATGAAGACCAAAATAATGATACCGCTACTCTCCATACCGAATTAACTGATCTGCAACAACAATTGAAAACTTTACAGGGGGAAGAACCTCTCATTTTTGCGGCAGTAGACAGTAACGTTGTTTCCGCTGTTGTGTCAGATTGGACCGGCATTCCTCTAAGCCGCATGATGAAAGATGAAATTGAAGCTGTATTGCAGTTGGCTGATACACTCAGTCAGCGGGTGATTGGTCAATACCACGCATTGGAAATAATCGCAAAACGGGTACGTACTTCACGGGCAAAATTAGATGATCCCAATAAACCAGTTGGCGTTTTTCTATTATGTGGCCCTTCTGGTGTGGGTAAAACGGAAACAGCACTCGCTCTGGCTGAAACACTATATGGTGGTGAGCAAAATCTCATTACCATCAATATGAGCGAATTTCAGGAAGCACACACCGTATCAACCTTGAAAGGAGCCCCTCCCGGCTATGTTGGCTATGGTGAAGGAGGTGTATTAACTGAAGCTGTTCGCCGTCGTCCATACAGTGTTGTATTGCTGGATGAAATCGAAAAAGCGCACCCTGATGTTCATGAGATTTTCTTTCAGGTATTCGACAAAGGCTGGATGGAAGATGGTGAAGGCCGACACATTGATTTTCGTAATACCATTATTATCCTGACATCCAATGTGGGAGCCGATTTAGTCAGTTCATTATGCCGCCAGCATCCCCAACAAGATAATAGCGTACCAGAACCGGAACAGCTCAGTTCTGCATTACGTAAGCCATTATTGGACACATTCCCTGCGGCTTTATTGGGGCGTTTGTTAGTTATTCCCTACTATTCATTGAATGACGAAGTGATGACTAATATTGTCCATTTACAATTAGGACGAATTCAAAAACGCTTACTGGAGAACCATGGCATTGCTGCAACATTTGATGACGCTATGATTGAAAATATTGTCAGTCGTTGTACTGAGGTTGAATCAGGTGGTCGTACGGTGGATGCTATCTTGACTAACACTATATTGCCACAAATCAGTCAACGGCTGCTCTCTGCCAGTGCCCAGGATGAACAATATAACCGGTTACAAGTATCACTCGAACAAGGGGAGCTTGAATTCCAGTTTTCGAATGATAATCAATAGATCCTGCGTAACATCGTGTGTATACCCTATGGATTTCAAGATGCAGCCAACCAAAGAGGGAACTTGAAAAGTAAAGAGGATAAAACAGAGGTTCAAGAGGCCATCTCCGATGCAGAATTCCGACTATAGCTACTTTAATAACAGGCACCCATTATTGCAGGCATTACCTATTGGGTACTGCTTCAAGGAATTTGAAATTGAGAAAGTTGTGGGTAAAGGTGGATTTGGCATCGTATATAAGGCTTGGGATCACCGTAAAAAATGTGCTGTTGCCATTAAAGAATATCTGCCATCAGCAGTTGTGCTCCGTCGCAACGATTTAAAATTAAATCTGCGTTGCTCAAGTCTGCAAAAGAAATTCAAAATTGGTCTTCATAGTTTTATGCGTGAAGCCCATATAATGTCTTGCTTTAATCATCCATGTTTGCCCCGTTTCTTACGTTTTTGGCAACAGAATAGTACAGCTTACATTGCCACTCCGTTTTACAGGGGTATAACACTAAAACTGTTACAGCTAAAACACCCAAAGATCATTACGCAGAGCTGGCTATGTCGTATTTTGTTTCCCTTGTTTGATGCTCTTAATACGTTTCATCAAGCAGGCTATCTGCACTGCGATATTTCTCTCGATAATATTTTAATTCAGAACAATCAGTTACCAATACTGCTTGATTTGGGATCGGCCCGAAAAACAACAGAACATTTGTCTGATGATGAAGAAATCACTGTCAGGCCTGGTTTCACACCTTGCGAACAATACACCATCAATGAAGAAGGACAGCAAGGCCCCTGGACTGATATCTATGCTTTAGGGGCTGTATTACATACTTTGATTGTCGGGAGGCCACCACCCGTCAGCATTGTGCGCAATATTGAAGATCATTATCAACCTTTAACCAAACAGTGCCCTACAGGTTATTCCTTATCATTTCTGCATGTCATTGATTGTATGCTGGCAATAAAAGTGTCAGACCGCCCGCCTTCCATTTTAAAATTAGCTGCGATGATAAAACACTCTCTCATACAAGCCTGTAAAACTCCCGCATCGCACCTCCCATTCCTTTATCAGATCTCCTGACATGCCTGCTTTCAGGAGATCTGCGCCAGGAATAACAACCGAAGATACATCTCCTGAAAAACATTATCCCCCGGAAAAAACCTGTCGTTTGCACAAGCAGGTATTATTCATCATTCGAATCTGATCCCACTGTCTGTTTTTTTCCACTCAATCCATATTCACGCAGTTTATTAGCAATAGCGGTATGAGAAACACCAAGTCGTTTTGCCAACTTACGGGTACTGGGATAGTGGCGATAAAGACGGGTCAAGACAGAACGTTCAAAACGCTTACTGATTTCATCTAAAGAGCCAACCAGAATATCTTCATTGATAAAGGCGGTTTCTGTTTCTAATTCCGGTAACTGAATATCTTGTGGGCTTAATTGGTTACCTTCAAGCTGCGTTAATGCCCGGTAGATGGCATTACGCAACTGCCTCACATTTCCGGGCCAATAATAGTTACACAAGAATTGTTCCAGATCAGGTGAAAATTTGGGTTTTTCTACACCTTGCTCTCTAGCAAAACGGGTTACAAAATAATCCGTCAATGGAATGATATCAGCCCGCCGCTCCCGTAAAGGTGGCAAAGTGATTGTTAATACATTGAGCCGATAGTAGAGATCTTCCCTGAATTCCCCTTTTTGCACCAACTCAACCAAATTCTTCTGAGTAGCACAGATGATCCTGACATTCACTTTAACTTCGTTATCCTCTCCAACACGACGAAATGTTCCATCATTGAGGAAACGGAGTAATTTGATCTGCATTTGTGGCGACATTTCACCAATTTCATCTAACAGAACTGTGCCGCCATTCGCCTGCTCAAAAAAGCCTTTTTTACCTTCCAGTGCATTCGGATATGCACCCGCAGCATAACCAAACAGTTCACTTTCTACTACGTCATCCGGCATAGATGCACAATTTAGTCCAAGAAAAGGTTGTTTTCCTCTTGAACTTCTCAGATGACACGCTTTGGCAAATTCATCTTTCCCTGTTCCTGTATCACCAATAAGCAACAAAGGCAGATCCAACATAGCCATTTTACGGGCCTGTTCAACGACATGAACCATCTTCGGACTGACAGCAACAAGATCCTTAAAAGCCTGATCGTCATTCACTGTCAATTTTTTCTGCGCAGGTTCCGCATAAACGGATACACGTAGCATAATCACCGCTCCCACACATTTAACCTTCTGATTTTCATCAGTCAGTTGCATGGGTGTCATATCCATCAAATAAGATTTTCCTTTGATAGTTAACGTTGCCGAGTGAGGCTGATGATGATCGCTTTCCAACCAACGGAGGAAATTGTAATTACTGATAAGTTGGCTGATATTTTTTTGGCTGATTTTTTCTTTACTGATACCAAACAATGTCTGGGATGCCAGATTAGCCAAATCGATACTTCCTTTCATGTCAATGGACAAGATAGGCTCAGGCACAGACTCCAGTAATGTCCACATAGCTCTGTGCTCTTTTTCTGACGGCATAAAAGCCACTGTCCTCACATCTATCACGCCATTAATGCGGCGGATTTCTGCCATCAGCAAGCGAAAGGTATTGAAATCAATTTGAGTAAAACTAAGGTAAATACGACGTTCAGGAGAGATCTCAATTCCTTTCAGGTCAATATTTCTTAAAACCAATAAATCAAGTAACTCGCGAGTCAGCCCAATTCGATCCTGACAAGTAACTTCCAATCGCATTTATTCCGACCTTATTTACACGATGTTCATAACCGTCTGAAATATTACTCGTTACTGTGCAATAGATGAAGCCCCTTGTCAGCTAAAGTTGACAATAAAGCAAAGTGTCAAATTAAAGTGACAGTCGCTTCTAGTTGGTGATGGTTTCTAACTGGTTACAGTCCTGTTTTTTTAACTTCACTCTTGGACTTAGCCGCCAACGTACTTTTAATCTGGTTAATCAGCTGATAACGGAAATCTCCCAATTTGGGTTTATCGTCATCAATCCAGGGTAAAGGACGGCATAGCTCCATTGCCTTAATTCCCAGACGAGCTGTAAGTAACCCCGCACCAATACCCTGCGCAGCACGGGCTGAAAGCCGGGCAGCAATATCCTGCGATAACCAATCCATTCCCACTTCTCTGACCAAATCTGACGCACCTGCAAAGGCAATATTCAGCAATACCAGCCGAAATAAACGAATACGGCTGAAATACCCCAATTCAATTCCATATATTGCCGCAATCCGGTTAATAAGACGAATATTTCGCCATGCAATGAAGGCCATATCCACCACAGCAAGTGGACTGACAGCGATCATCAGTGCAGATTCTGCTGCTGAACGACGGATCTCTTTTTTGGCCTGTTCATCCAGAACAGGTTGAACCAGCTTACTGTATAACATGACTATCTCACGATCATTGTGAGTTTCATGCACAGCCGCCTGCCAACGTTGTAAAGCAGGATGTTGTTGCCCTATACCTGCCTGTTCTGCCAGTTTTTCACAAAATTGTCGCCCTTTGCTAATGCCATGACTTTTTAACAATGTCTTGGCGATATCACGTTCTTCTGTCCGCTGGCGTAAACGGTAAAGACGACGCCATTCACTGATTACTCCCCCTATTCCCGCAAAGATAATCAAACTACCTGCGGCAGCTATACCCAATGCAATCCAATCCTGTTGTTGCCATGACTGATATATCCATTGAATAAACTGAGCGATAACACTGACACCCAATAACAGTACTGCGCCAGAAAAAATTTTTCTCCACAAGCTATGCTTAGGCTTCAATGCTGCATTCACTGCTCCTTCAAATTCACTTTCCTGCTCTTCAGCGTTCAATTCAGACATAACCGGATAGAACTCGTTCCCCCGCTCATTGAATTCTTTTTGGGATTTCAGCGAAGGTTCTGATGATGTTGATAAAAGATCATCAAAATCCATTCTTGGTTTTAAGGAGCCAGATCCCTTTGGTTCCGTCTTCAAAGAGTCCGTCATGTCAGCTTGTCTCCTAATAAAAATTCCATCGCACTGTCCATGCGGATATGAGGTAACGGCTCATCAATATTAACTTGTCTTGGCCGGAATGATTCAAAATTGAAACCCTGCTTTTGCCAAAAAGCATTGTCAGGCAAACGTTGTGGCACTTCTCCCGGAAAAAATGTCAATAACTTGTCATCTGACAAACGGTTTCCCTTGATAGCCGGGATCTTTTCTCCCTCATGCACCACAATGCCACTTTCGGTTGCCTGAACTGACGCAAGGCCGACACAGTCCATACTGATCCCTTCAAATGCAGCATTCTGCCATGCTTCCTGTACAAGTTGCTGGAGAAGGGAAACAAGATTGGCATGTTGATCCGCTGTGACATGATCGGCTTTGCTCGCTGCAAACATTAACTTGTCAATGCAAGGCGAAAATAAACGGCGAAATAGCGTCCGCTTGCCATAATGAAAACTCTGCATTAGCTGTGTCAGCGCCAGACGCATATCGTTAAAAGCGTGGGGGCCACTGTTTAATGGCTGCAAGCAGTCAACCAAAACAATTTGCCTATCAAAACGAAGAAAGTGTTCTTTATAAAAATCTTTTACGATGTGATTGCAGTAATACGTAAACCGTTCACGCAGCATACCAATATTGGTATTTTTATCCGCCTTAAGTAGTTGAGGTTCTCCGATTCGATCAATATCCGGCCAGGGAAAAAATTGCAGCGCTGGTGCTCCCGTCAAATCTCCCGGTAAGATAAAACGCCCCGGCTGAATGAAATGTAGCCCCTCTGTTTTACACTGGTGTAAATAATCCGTATAAGCCTGTGCAATTCTGGCCAACAGATTTTCATCGGCAGGTGCCAGTGGGTCACACTGTTTACATAATGCCAACCACGGTTCAGCCCAGTTTAACCTTTCACCTTTCAACAATCCGTTCATCTGCCATGACCATGCCAAATAACTCTGTTCCAGCATAGGTAAATCCAATAACCACTCTCCCGGATAATCGACAATTTCCAGATAAAGGGTGGAGGTCTCTTTGAGATAACGAAATAGAGAATCTTCTGGACGATAACGCAGGGCAAGGCGGATTTCACTCACTCCCCGCGTCGGAACTGGCCAATAAGGCGGTGTATTATGCAATGCAGCCATGTTTTCATCATAGGTGAAACGGGGAACACCAAAATCCCGCTGCGGTACTCGTTTTACACCTAACAAACGGCCATCACGCACAGTTGAAAACAGCGGTAATCTGGCACCACTGTGAACATGCAGAAGCTGATTGACCAAAGAAGTAATAAATGCGGTTTTTCCACTACGGCTTAATCCTGTTACTGCCAGCCGTAAATGGCGATCGATTCCACGATTAACAAGTGCCGTCAGTTCATTTTGCAATCGTTTCATGTTTCTCCTGAATTGGACACCATGACATTATGTATGCTTTATGCCTGCCATATTTCAATAAAGATATTTCCAATGTCGTCCATTTTTATCATAACTTGTTTATTATGGCTTGGATTTTCCGAATAGGTGAGTTCCCTCACCCAACCAATGGGTGAGAGATAATGGGCGAGAGATTGCAACCGCAGTAACCTTATAAGCTCCTGCCAATAATTCAAGTTGCCTCCCTGAAAATCTATCCAGCCTCGCTTAAAGCTGGCGAAATCGGCTGCGCACATTATAAGTATCAGAAGTCACATAACGTTCCATTTGGCGCAAACGCTCTTCCCCTGCCCGCAATTGGTAGTCAACTTCATCCAGCATTTTTCGGGTTGATGGTGCTCTGTTTTCCTCTGCCTGATATCCCGTAGGTGCGGGATCTAACACAAAGGTCAAGATAATGTAAGCCAATACTGTTATACCAAGTAATCCAAAGAATAGTGACAATATTGTTATAGTACGGATAAGCGCAACCGGGATACCAAAATAGTGCGCTAACCCAGCACACACGCCTTTAATCACTCCCTGTTCTGGCAAACGGTAAAGTTTTCCACGGTAAGAATTGGACATTATGACTGTCTCCAGTTTGGATGTTCTGCATCAAGAATATCTTCCAGCGTTTTGATCCGCTCCTGCATACGCCGGGCGTTTTCTGCCAGTTGCTCCAAACGTTGAATTTCATTGTTCTCTAATTTACCGCGATTCTGGTGACTGTAATGCAACCATAACCAGATGGGTAATACAAAGAGCACAAACAGGATCAGCGGGATCCCCAGAAATATATAGGCCATTACCTTTCCTTAGTTATCAATGAGAGTGCGAATAACATTTGCTATCACTGTGAATCTTTAGCACTCATTCTAGCCTTGAGTGCAGCAAGTTGTGCACTGATTTCATCATCCGCTTTCAATTCTGCAAACTGCTGTTCCAGCGATTGCTTTTTCCCCAAACCAACAGCTTCCGCTTCTGCTTCCATGTGGTCAATTCTGCGCTCAAACTGCTCGAAACGTGCCATAGCTTCATCAATTTTACCGCTGTCTAACTGACGACGTACTTCACGGGAAGAGGCCGCCGCCTGATGACGTAAAGTCAAAGACTGCTGTCTTGCCCTCGCTTCTATCAATTTGTTTTCCAGTTCAGCAACTTCTCCTTTGATACGATCAAATGTTTCATCCAAAATAGACAGTTCATTTTTCAGCGTTTCAACCAATTGGCTGACTTTTTGTTTTTCAATCAAGGCAGCACGGGCCAGATCTTCTTTGTCTTTACTCAATGCCAATACGGCTTTTTCCTGCCAACCTTCAATTTGACTTTCTCCGGCGCTGATACGGCGCAGAAGCTGCTTTTTCTCAGCCAATGTACGGGCAGATGTTGAACGTATCTCCACCAGCGTATCTTCCATTTCCTGAATCATCAAGCGGATCATTTTTTGTGGATCTTCTGCTTTATCCAACAGGGAAGAGATATTAGCGTTAACGATATCAGCAAAACGAGAAAAAATACCCATAGTCATAAACCTCTTTCATTAGAATGTATGTTATGCCTGTGTACTGTTAAGTAAGATACAGAGTAAGGCATTCAGTTAAATACAAAATATGTGCCAACTTTTATTTATAAATTATCCTATTGAAATATATCGTTTAATTTCCGTTTGATTTTTTCTTACAATATTTTTTCGTAGTTAAATCAACCAATAATTGGCGAAAAATACCATCCATTAGTGGAAAAAATTATGAATCAGTTCACTGATAACCTATTAGGGGAAGCAAACAATTTTATTGAGATCTTGGAGCAAGTCTCTGAATTGGCAAAATTAAATAAACCTGTTTTGGTTTTGGGAGAACGGGGAACAGGTAAAGAGCTGATTGCCCGCCGTTTGCACTATCTTTCTCCCAGGTGGCAAGGCCCATTTATTTCACTGAACTGTGCTGCCCTCAGCGAGAATTTGCTGGATTCAGAGCTTTTTGGTCACGAAGCGGGGGCTTTTACCGGTGCCCGTTCGAAGCATCTGGGGCGTTTTGAACGAGCCGATGGCGGAACACTGTTTCTTGACGAACTTGCTACTGCTCCAATGCAAGTACAAGAAAAGCTATTAAGGGTTATTGAATATGGATATTTTGAACGTGTGGGAGGCAGTCAAGCTTTACAAGTTGATGTCCGGCTGATTTGTGCCACCAATGAAGATTTACCTGCTATGGCAGATCATGGAAAATTCAGAGCTGACCTGCTCGATAGGCTGGCATTTGATGTTATCAACATCCCTCCATTACGCCAAAGACATCAAGATATTATGTTACTGGCACAACACTTTGCCATTCAAATGTGTCAGGAATTAAACCTTCCTTTCTTTCCGGGATTTACCGAGCAAGCCAAACAGCAGTTACTCGATTATCATTGGCCCGGCAATGTTCGTGAATTGAAAAATGTCATAGAGCGCTCTATCTACCGTCATGGAGATAACCAAAATGAATTAGCTACTGTTATTATCAATCCTTTTTCAACATCACCAATATTGTCATCTGCTGCACAAACGGTGTCAGAGAAAACCTCTGGCCATAACACCGCCAGTGACTATTTTCTTCCTGATTTACCTCTCGATTTAAGACAATGGCAAAACGATTGTGAAAAGCGACTGATTATACGAGCAATAACAGAAAGCCAATACAGCCAGAAAAAAGCGGCTGAAAAACTCAACCTGACGTACCATCAATTACGTGGATTAATCAAAAAACATCACATCAATATTCATGTCATGGATTAAAAATTATGGGTTATTGATAGGTTAGTTATGGGCTAAAAAAAGAAAAAATGCAGAAGGTTACACAGATAAAAAAATAGCCAGCACCCGAGCTGGCTAATAATAAAAATACTGGAAGCAATGTGAGCAATGTCATGCATATTGAGACAACAGACTGGGGTCACGAAACACATCTCAACAGCACGATGCGAATGATAATGCTTATCAATAGTGATTGTAAAGTCTTTTATTGAGAATTTTTCTCACTATAGTGATCCACCCGTTGTTTTTGAGCAAGAAGGGTTAGTTAAGTTACAATAGCCAGACTTTTTTCTATAACTGATGTCTTATATGCGCTATTTGATCTACTGGATCATATTATTGTTTTCAGCATCCACTCTGGCTGCTGAGACAGCTATTCCAGAAACGACTAAAGCTACTGTCAAAGTGGCTCATGGACATATATCAGAAGGTATATCTTATGTTCCGGCTACTCTGCGGCAGAATGGCTTTATTTATTGCGTCAATGGTAACCTGAATACTTTTAACCCCCAAATGGCTATTAGCGGTCTGACTGTAGATACTCTGGCCGCCCAGATTTATGATCGTCTGCTGGGGGTAGACCCTCTAACTTATCGTTTAATGCCAGAATTAGCTTCTCGCTGGGAAGTAAAGGATAACGGCGCAACATACCGTTTTTACTTGCGTCATAACGTTGCTTTTCAATCAACCGCTTGGTTTACGCCGACCCGTACGATGAACGCTGATGATGTTATCTTCAGCTTCCGCCGTTTATTCGACAAAACGCACTATTATCATTATGTCAATGGCGGGCATTACCCCTATTTTGATAGCTTACAGTTTGGCGATTCCGTTCAGGATATCCGAAAAATCGATAAATATACTGTCGAGTTCCGCCTGAATGCTCCTGATGCTTCTTTTCTCTGGCATTTAGCCACTCATTATTCTCCTATATTATCTGCCGAATACGGGCAGAAACTGCATCACATAAACAGGGAGGAACAAATTGACTGGCAACCCGTCGGGACAGGGCCATTCATGCTGGAAGATTATCAGATGGGACAATATATCCGTCTTGTCCGGCATGATAACTATTGGAAAGGTAAGCCATTGATGGAACAATTCGTTGTAGATACCGGAGCGGGTGGTACAGGCAGGATATCCAAATTACTCACTGGTGAATGTGACGTATTGGCCTACCCAACGGCTAACCAATGGAGCTTACTCCATAGTGATCAGAACCTGCGCCTGACTTTACGTCCAGGGATGAACATTGCCTATCTTGCATTCAATACCAGTAAACCGCCATTAGATAAACTGGAAGTGCGTCAGGCCATTGCGTATGCCATCAATAATCAAAGGTTGATGCAAGCTATCTATTATGGCACGGCTGAAACTGCCGCATCTATTTTACCAAGAGCATCGTGGGCTTATGATAATCGTGCTGAAATCACCGAATATAATCCGGCAGAAGCCCGCAAGATACTCCATAAATTGGGTTTAAATGGGCTGGAACTGACATTGTGGGTGCCAATCACTTCACAGTCTTATAACCCAAGCCCTTTGAAAATGGCAGAGTTGATTCAGGCAGATTTGGCGCATGTCGGTATTAACATGTCTATCCGCTCTGTTGAAGGCCGTTTTCAGGAAAACCAATTAATGGACAAAACCCATGATATGACGTTAGCGGGTTGGTCTACTGACAGTAACGATCCTGATAGTTTTTTCCGCCCGCTTCTCAGTTGTGCAGCTATCGCATCTCAAACAAATTTGAGCCGTTGGTGTGATCCGACGTTTGATAAGGCAATCCACCAGGCACTGTTAGATCAGCAACTCGCGTCACGTATCAAAAGTTATCATATAGCACAACAAATCCTTGCTCAACAATTACCTGTATTACCACTAGCGTATCCAATGAGATCGCAGATATTTCGCTATGACATTAAAGGATTAGTTCTGAGTCCTTTTGGCAATAGCTCTTTTGCCGGAGTTTACCGAGAGCAGGAACGCTATATATCTACAGGACAGATATCTACTGAGCATATATCCACTGAACTTACGCCTGCTAAAAACGAAAAGGAAAGCAAATGATTATTTATATTCTGCGTCGTTTGCTATTGCTGGTTGTGACGTTATTTTTTCTCTCATTAATCAGCTTTAGTCTGATGTATTTTACTCCTCATGGACCTTTGAGCGGTGCATCACTGATTGATGCCTATCTGTTCTATTTTCACGGCTTGCTACAGTGGGATTTTGGTATTTCCAGCATTAATGGTGAGAGAATTGTTGAACAACTGTACGATGTATTCCCGGCAACCCTTGAACTTTGCCTGCTTTCGTTCACTCTGGCGTTATTAATGGGTATCCCTTTAGGGATTATTGCTGGTGTATGGCGAAATAAAAAGGCAGATAAAATTATCAGCACGCTTGCACTGTTTGGTTTTTCTATTCCTGGGTTCTGGCTGGCTTTGCTACTCACTCTCTTATTTTCACTGCACTTAGGTTGGTTACCAGTATCAGGAAGGATTGATTTACTGTACCGAATGGAACCCGTAACAGGTTCCGCACTGATTGATGCCTGGTTATCAGAAAGCCCTCATCGTAATGACATGATTATGAATGTCATCCTGCATATGATCTTACCTGTTATCACGCTGTCAGTTGCGCCGATGACTGATGTTATTCGCCTGATGCGTAATAGTGCGGAAGAGGTTTCAGCATCCAACTATATAAGATCTGCTTCCATTCGTGGCTTATCGAGACTGACGATTATCCGTCGTCATTTACTGCATAATGCCCTGCCCCCCATTATCCCTAAACTAGGATTACAATTCTCAACCATGCTCACATTAGCTATGGTCACGGAACAAGTCTTCAATTGGCCGGGATTGGGGCGTTGGCTTATCAGTGCCATTCGTCAGCAGGACTATTCGACTATCTCTGCGGGTGTGATGGTGATAGGCACTTTAGTTATTTCAGTTAACGTGCTGACAAATATTATTGGCGCGATGGCTAATCCCTTAAAACATAAGGAATGGTATGCCCTTAGATAATTTTTACCGTGAAAAGAAAACGCCTTCGCCCCTAAAAGTTATCTGGCGTTTTTTCTATGCTGACGCACTGGCAATGACGGGTTTTTATGGCGTACTGATTTTGATTGTCTTAAGTCTTTTCGGTAGCCATATTGCTCCATATCAGCTTGATCAGCAACTTATCGACCAGCTAATGCCCCCTTCATGGTCACATTACGGTAATGTTGCCTTTTTTCTTGGCACAGATGATCTTGGGCGGGATATTTTCAGCCGATTATTGATTGGCACTTCTTCTACTTTTGGTGCGGCGCTGATTGTGACTACGGCAGCAGCCATTGTCGGATTATTTATCGGCAGCCTTGCTGGCATTACACATGGGTTGAAATCTGCAATTCTGAACCACATTCTTGACACCTTACTTTCTATTCCCTCACTGTTATTGGCTATCATTGTGGTTGCTTTTGTGGGAGCCAGTTTGCAACATGCGATGATTGCTATCTGGCTGGCCTTATTACCAAGGATCGTACGAACCGTTTACACCGCTGTACACGACGAGTTGGATAAAGAATATACTATTTCTGCCCGTTTGGATGGCGCTTCAAATTATCATATTCTACGTTATGCCATTTTTCCGAATATTACTGCTGTGATAGTCAGTGAATTAACGCGTACTTTCTCTATTGCCATCCTTGATATTGCAGCCTTAGGTTTTCTCAATCTTGGTGCACAATTGCCATCACCTGAATGGGGAGCTATGCTCGGAGGATCGCTGGAATTAATCTACACTGCCCCCTGGACAGTGATGTTGCCGGGTGCGGCGATTATGCTCAGCGTCCTGCTGGTTAACTTACTTGGTGATGGCTTGCACCGCGCTATTAATGCAGGAGTCGAATAATGCCGTTACTCGATATCCGTAATCTTACAATTGAATTCATGACGGCAGAAGGCCCTGTCAAAGCCGTTGACAGGATGAGTATTTCGTTAACCGAAGGTGAAATACTTGGACTGGCTGGTGAATCAGGTTCTGGTAAAAGCTTAATCGCCAAAGCTATCTGTGGTGTCACAAAAGATAACCTTACAGTTACCGCAGATCGTTTCCGCTTTAATGATATTGATTTATTGCGCCTGACACCAAAACAGCGTCGTAAAGTTATTGGTCACAATATTTCAATGATATTTCAAGAACCCCAATCATGCCTCGATCCATCGGAAGGTATTGGTAAACAACTTATTCAATCTATTCCCGGCTGGACATTTAAAGGTCGCTGGTGGCAACGATTCAACTGGAAAAAACGCCGTGCTATTGAATTGCTCCATCGGGTGGGTATCAAAGATCATCATGACATTATGAACTCTTATCCCTATGAGTTAACCGATGGAGAATGTCAAAAAGTGATGATTGCCATTGCACTTGCCAATCAACCAAGATTGCTGATTGCCGATGAACCAACCAATGCAATGGAACCAACAACGCAGGCCCAAATATTCCGTTTACTATCGAGCCTGAATCAAAACAACAACATGACGATTTTGTTAATTAGCCATGATCTGCAAATGATGAGTAAATTGGTAAAACGCATCAACGTGTTATATTGTGGTCAAACGGTGGAAAGTACTACACCTGATGAGTTGCTGGTCACTCCTCGCCATCCTTATACACAGGCATTGATCCGTTCGATTCCTGACTTCGGTAGCCCGCTACCCCATAAAAGTCGCCTGAACACCCTACCCGGTGTGATTCCATCATTGGAGCATTTGCCGATTGGATGCCGTCTTGGGCCTCGTTGTCCTTATGCCCAAAAGACCTGTATTGAAACGCCACGATTGCGGGGAATCAAAAGTCATACTTTTGCCTGTCATTTCCCCCTAAACATGGAGGAACAATAAGTGGTCGAGACATTATTGGAAGTTAAAAACCTGACGAAAACATTCCGCTATCGTACCGGATTTTTCCGTCGCCATTATCTTGATGCCGTAAAGCCCGTAAGTTTTACTTTGCAGCCCAGAAAAACACTGGCGATTATCGGGGAAAATGGCTCAGGCAAATCTACGCTGGCCAGAATGCTGTCAGGGGTTATCGAACCTACATCAGGTGAAATCTTGATTAAAAACCATAAACTGATTTATGGGGACTATAGTTACCGCAGCCAGCTCATCCGTATGATTTTTCAAGATCCCAGTACGTCATTAAATCCCCGTCAACGGATTGGTCAAATTCTGGATATGCCTTTGATCCTGAATACAAAACTTTCTCCTTCTGAGCGGGAAAAACGCATCAATCAGACATTACGCCAAGTCGGACTGCTGCCCGATCATGCCAATTATTACCCACATATGCTGGCTTCAGGTCAGAAGCAGCGTGTAGCACTAGCACGGGCACTAATATTACAACCTCAAATTATTGTTGCTGATGAAGCATTGGCTTCTCTTGATATGTCTATGCGTTCCCAGATTATTAATCTGATGCTGGAATTACAGGAGAAACATGGTATTGCCTATATATATGTTACCCAACACCTCGGTATGATGAAACATATCAGTGATCAGGTATTGGTCATGCATCAGGGGGAGGTCGTCGAGCGCGGTAATACAGCCGAAGTGCTGGCCTCTCCATTACATGATATTACACGCAAGCTGATAGCCAGCCATTTTGGCGAACCGCTGTCCGCCGAAGCATGGAGACAAGATATCACTTGATTTTATTGGGTAGATTTCATCACTGATCGGAACAGCAGTGGAAACTCACCACATTTTTTTCCAGCGTGGTAGAATCATACCCGTTTATTAACAATGAATACCCTAGTTATAGTGAGTATATTATTATTCTATAATATTAACTTTGGTATTTTGAACACTAAGAACAATAAGGAACTGCTATGGGTTTCATGACCGGCAAGCGCATTCTAATCACTGGCGTCGCCAGTAAACTGTCTATTGCCTATGGAATTGCTAAGGCAATGCACGATCAAGGTGCTGAACTGGCTTTTACCTACCAAAATGACAAATTGAAACCTCGTGTCGAAGAATTCGCTGCTTCATTGAATTCGAATATCGTTCTGCCATGCGACGTGGCTAAAGATGAAAGTATCGACACATTGTTCGCTGAACTAGGTAAAGTATGGTCTAAATTCGACGGTTTTGTTCACTCTATCGGCTATGCACCTGCTGAACAACTTGACGGTGATTATGTCAATGCCGTCAATCGCGAAGGCTTCAAAATTGCACATGATATCAGTGCATACAGCTTTGTTGCGTTGGCAAAAGCCTGTCGCAGCATGCTGAACCCTGACTCGGCCCTGCTTACCTTAAGCTATTTAGGTGCAGAGCGTGCAATCCCTAACTACAACGTTATGGGATTAGCAAAAGCATCTCTGGAAGCAAACGTACGTTACATGGCAAACGCTATGGGTGCTGAAGGTGTTCGTGTTAATGGTATTTCCGCAGGCCCAATCCGCACTCTGGCCGCGTCTGGTATCAAAGACTTCCGTAAGATGCTGGCACACTGTGAATCTGTCACGCCTATCCGTCGTACCGTTACCACAGAAGACGTGGGTAATGCTGCTGCATTCTTGTGCTCTAATCTGGCTGGCGGTATTACTGGTGAGATCCTGCATGTTGATGGTGGGTTTAGCATCGCAGCCATGAATGAACTGGAATTGAAATAATTTCGGTAATTTGTTGATATAAAGAAATAAGTTCAGAGGGGGTATTATCTCTGAACTTATCTCTTCTTTCCTATTACTACAGCCGCAAGGAGAAATATTCTATTATAGTTTCCGTATGAGGGTACTATAATATCAATCAACAAATTGTTGTCATGATCAACCCTTCTATTGACTTCCTGCTGCAATATATTCTGTCATTATTGTATGATTCACAGCATATTTTGTCTGCCATGCTTTCGGATTGATCAAATAATGTTGCCGGAAACGTTTAGAAAAATGGCTTGGACTGGAATAACCTACCGCTGTAGCAACTTCAATAACACTCATCCCTTTTTTCAATAAATCTTCTGCTGTGGTCATACGAACATTTTCCAGATATTGATGGAAGGTACGAAAAACAACCGCTCGGAACCCCTCTTTTAATTTCCGCTCATTCAAACCTACTGCTCTTGATAATGATTTTATTGTCCAGGGATAATGATAATCGCTATTAATTATTTTTATTGCATTGTAAACAGCACGACGCTGTAAGTTGTTAATTGCATTATATTGGCAATCATAAACTTGAGCCGTCACACACGCGAGAATTTCTAACGCTTTTGCCTTTAAATAAACCTTGCGGACGTTACCATTTAATTGACATTCTTCTATTTGATTGACTATCTGCATAAATGGCGGATGAATAGGACCAGCCATCATTAATACGTTACTATAACTAACATTTTTTTCAAAACTAGTGGCTAATTTGGTAAAAGATGGCAATTCCTGAGATTCAATTTCGTTCAGAGAAAAACGAATGTCGAGAATATGCCATTTTCCACTACCAAAGAAATTCATACCTCGTGTTTTTTTAGGTGAATAGAAAAATATCATTGTTCCCGGATTAATATCTAAAATATCCCCGTTTTCAATCGCCATTTTTCCCTTCCCACTTAGAATAAAAGCAATTGATACCGTTGGCGGTCCTTCACAATATTCTGTTAAATCTTTGTTAAGGTCGAGACGAATACGGTTTATATGAATTCCGTCAGATAATTCCTCCGTGAGTAATGGAGGATTTATATTATTTTCCACCATCGGTGGATGTGTGTAATTGCAATGACCAGCAGTGAAAATGCACAATTTCTCGCTATAAATCGTCTTCATGAGATCCCCTGTAAAATTAGCATCAGATTCCATTTCAAAAGCTATTTCCACAATAAAAACAGTATATTGTGCGTGCTAAATTCATTATACTTTTATTTTATATATACACATAATGTAAATATCACGCAATTTATCATTAATGATAATTATTATCAATAGTACTTATCGCGCTACTTTTGTCCCTATCCCGTTAGCCCTATTTCTCTACTCCCGTTAGTCTCCCTGATAAACTTTTTCGTTTTACCATACCTGATTTTTGTAAAACATGATTTGAAAGGGCATAACGAGTACTTATATGAAAAAAAAATATGCTAAAGCGTCTGTCTTATGTTGCTTAATTACACCCGTAGCCTGGGCGGAACATGCTTCTGAAGCGAAAAAAGATATTTTGATCGTGACGGCTAACAAACAGAAAGAAGCATTAAATAAAATTAATGGCAGCATTTTGGTTAAAACTGGCGAAGAACTTGAGCAAGCGGGAATTACCCAAGTGCAGGATCTTGAACGTGCTTTCCCTGGTTTACAAATTCGATCTCGCGGTAACCGAACCTATTCGGCAACAACAATTCGGGGTATCAGTTCACCTGATTATTATTCACCTTCTGTTCGAATTTATGTTGATGGTGTGCCGCAGGATCACCAATTCCTAACTCAAGAATTAATTAATGTAGAACGCGTAGAATTATTACGTGGACCTCAAGGCACTTTATACGGAGGAAACGCCCAAGCGGGAGTTATCAATATTGTTACCCGTTCCCCTAAAGAAGGCCCCTGGCTTAACTTGTCTGGTCATTATTCTAAATTGAAGCAAGGTGGTTCATTCAGCGGATCAACGCCCCTTATCGAAGGCATTCTTTATGGCAGTACGAGCCTACGCTGGGTAAAAGAACCAGGGCAAATTGATGCACCAAATCGTAAAAGCATTGACTCCAGTAAAACTTGGTTAGGTAAAGGCCAACTGACATTCGCACCAGATGATTCACCTTTCAGTGCTGAACTTAGCTTTGCTCACGAAGATCTCAATTCACATGAAGAGCTTTATTTAACCGACGAGCAATTCTGCCGGAAAGAGTACAATGACCCTATTCCTGATTTAAAACGGCGAGTCAACAGTTATGCACTGAAGGCTGAATATGATTTCGGTAACAGTACATTAACCAGTGTCACTTCCTATCAGGATCGCGATATTTTCCGTAATTTCATCGGAGGGAAATGGAAAGAGAAACACCATGCCACCATCCAAGAATTGCGTTTAAATTCCAGCTATTCAAATGGAATAACCAGTGTTCTTGGCGGTTGGTTCTCAGATGAAAGTAGTAAACATCTGGTTGGTGCTTATCCTGGCTACTATAGCGATTCCCTAAACACAATTAAGACAAAATCACTGGCGCTGTTTAGTGAGGTTAAATTACCGCTGGCTTCTCAATGGGATCTGACCCTTGGCGGGCGTTTATCACATGAAAAATCGCAGATAACCTATTCAGGTCGTTCTGGCACGATGACAATCGACGCTTTTGATAATCAAGTTTCCAACAATGAATTTACACCTAAAGCGGCTTTGGGCTGGCAATTTACACCTGATACCCGTTTCTATGTTTCTGCCACTAAAGGTTATAAACCCGGCGGCTTCAATAACATTATTTCCTCTGCCGAGGATAGAAAACCTTACGATACCGAAATTTCAGACAATTATGAATTCGGCTGGAATAGCGCATTCTTTGATGATGCCGTGACATTAAACAGCGCGATTTATTATATCTATTCAAAAGACAAACAGATTTATGTTGGGCCCATTGGCATGCAATCTATTCGCAATGCCGGAAAAGCAGAAAGTAAAGGTATTGAACTGAGTAGCCAAATCAAGCCAATGCAGGGGCTCAGATTTTCTCTTGGTGGTAGCGTTGGTAAATCAAATTTCACTCATGCAACCGATACAATAACTGGCGTAAGTTACAATGGCAAACGTCTGCCTTATGCTCCAGATGTCATGCTTAATGCAGGTATCGACTATCTGATTAAACAGACATTCTTGCCAGGAAATCTCTATGTCAATGCTGGTGCCCGTCACTATTCAAAAAGCTACTTTGATGAAGCGAATACCCTTGAACAAAGGGCATATACTCTCTATGACGCCTCATTAAGTTTAGAGATGGCTCATGGTGTCAATATTAAACTTTATGGCGAAAACCTGGGCAATAAAAAGTACCGTGTTTCTAGTTTCTCGAAAGGTCATACGCTCAGTATGATGAGTAAGGGCTTGAATGTTGGGCTGGATGTGAGCATTGCATTATGACGCACAATATTTCAAATTCCCGTCATGTCTCGTTACTGCTTCTGACTTTGGCTGGTGTTTACACCATCCAAAGTACCATTGGTATGTTAACGTTACAAAGCATGCCTGCATTTCTGCGCAGTCATGGTGTAACACCGGATAAAATAGGATTACTTTATCTGCTAATGTTACCTTGGGCATGCAAATTCCTTTGGGCACCAATTGTAGAGCGTTACCGTAAATCAGGTTCAGGGGATACCAATCCCCGCCGCATCATGCTCTGCGGTAATATTTTAATTTTTCTTCTTTTCAGCTTAATGTCATTGGCAAAACCTGCCGAACATATGCCGTTAATTATCGCGGTACTATTTCTGATAACATTTTGCCTGACTGTCGTAGATACCACCACAGATGGTCAAGCCATTGATCGATTATCACCACAGCATCGCCCCTGGTGCAATGTGATGCAGGTTGGCGGCGGTTACCTGGGAGCCATTATCGGTAGTGGCCTGTTCTTATATCTGACCTCACTGTATGGATGGCACATTGGTGCAGGCGTATTAGCCATGGTGATTCTCTTGATGTCACTGCCTATTTTGTTTATCCGAAAAACGCAGGGGAAGAGAGAATCAGATGTTTCAAAGGCTACCGTTCCTCCATCCCTCAAGGGTGCATTTCGCCGTACTCCGGTTAAACAGGCACTGATTTTAATCCTGTTATGTATGATTGGTACACGCTTGTCACTCAGTATGCTCTCCCCATTCTTGGTCGATCGTGGAGTCGATTTAACTCAACTGGGCATTATTGCCGCCAGCGGTGGTGCATTAGCCGGATTATCAGGTGTCCTGTTTGGCGGTGTTCTGGTACGTAAATTAGGCGCCATGCAAACGCTACTGAGCTTTATGCTGCTTGAATGTATGGTGCTGATGGGGATTTTCTGGCTTGCCCAACAACCAGAATCCTCCGTATCTTTGCTTTCAGCCGCATATGTCTTCATCACGTTAATCACTGCGGCCAAATTTGTTGCCTTATACACTCAGATGATGTCTCTGGCAGCAAGCACTCAATCTGGTGTGGATTTTGCTTTGATGCAATCGGCAGACATGGGCATTGCGATCATCTGTTCAGTGGTCGGTGGGCTGATTGTTACCAAAGCGGGCTATTCTTCCCTTTTCGCTCTCGCATCGCTCTTCACCCTCGCTGGCCTATTCTGGACATTACGCAAATGCCACGATTTCCAAAAGGAAAACACCTATGTTCAGTAACGACTCATCTGTCCAGAATTCGCCAGAGCAACGTGCCGCTGATGCCGGTGTTCTTAAAGCATTGTGGAATATGATGCGCCCATACCGTGCTCTGAGTTATGTAGCTATTGCACTTGCCATTGTTTCCGCTGGCCTGCAAATTTTGCCGGCGGCGGTTGCCGGGTTAATTACTCAATCCATCTATGACGGGCAATATGACGCACTCCTGAGTTACGGCGTCATATTATTAAGCTCTACTTTTGCCGCAATGCTGACTTTCAGCGCTTCAACGTTTGTTTCTCATTTAATCGCCGCCGACGTTCAGGCTGATGTTCGGCGTAAGATCAGTAATAAATTGAAGTCCGTTCCTCTGGGCTTCTTTATGCTAACTGACAGTACTGAAATCAAAAAGATGATGTTAGATGACGTCGAACAGCTCGAAGATGGGATTGCTCACATTATTCCAGAAATGTCAGCAACCTTGTTCGGCCCGCTGATCGCGTTGAGCGTCATGTTGACTATCGATTGGCGACTGGCATTGGCTGCATTCGCTCCAACTCTAGGCGCTTGTCTACTGTTCATCTATATTCAGATGAAAGTTCAAACCACAACTCAGCGCTTTTACGCAGCCCAAAATCGCATTGCATCAACGATGGGAGAGGTTATCAATGCAATCCCCGTGGTAAAAACTTATTCAAGCGGCAATATTGCGCTACAGCGTGCCGAAGAAGCATTTACCGCTCTGACACGTATTATTGATGTTTGGGTCGAAAAAGTGCAGGTCAAATCCAGCCGTTTTTTTGTCCTATCCAGTGCCAATTTACTGTTTGTACTCCCTTTGGCAATCTGGTTATTTAACCAACAAGAAATCTCGATATTTGAATTTACCTTCTTTATTCTGGCTGCCATGGCGTTCGGCAATATTGCTTCCTCCATGTTCGCTGTAATGACCCGCTTGCAACAACAAGAAGCATTAATCACACGTTATCACTGGTTAATAAACCAACCTGAACTAGCACCATGTTCTCAAAGCCATCCACCTGTTGATAACAGTGTGACTTTGCATAATGTCAGTTTCTCCTATCAAAATGGGCAGGACAATGCCTTAAATAACATCTCCTTTTCCGTACCAGCTGGAAGCTCAATGGCTCTGGTAGGCGCCAGTGGTTCTGGTAAATCCACAGTAGCCAGTTTGATTGCTCGTCTTTGGGATCCACAACAAGGCAAAATTACTGTTGGTGGTGTTGATGTTCGCAATATGGATGAACTCACCCTGCGCAATAACATCTCTTTTGTTTTCCAGCGGGTATTCCTGTTCAACGATACGGTAGCTAATAACATACGTTTGGCCCGTCCTAATGCTTCCCAGGCTGAGGTTGAAGCCGCAGCTATCGCAGCTCAAGCACACCAATTTATTCAACAGTTACCACAGGGTTACAACACAGTACTGAACAACGGTATCAGCTTGTCTGTGGGAGAAAAGCAGCGTATCGCCGTTGCCGCCGCTATCCTGAAAAATGCGCCAATTCTTGTCTTGGATGAAGCGACCGCCTATGCCGATCCAGAGTGTGAAAAAGAGATGCAACAAGCACTCAATGCACTATGTCATACACAAACAGGGCAGAATAAGACAGTAATTGTTATTGCCCATCGCCTGCCAACCATTCGCCATCTTGATCAAATCGTGGTTTTGGATAAAGGACAAATCATTGAACAAGGCACCCATGATGAATTGATCACACAGCAAGGTGCCTATGCCAAACAGTGGGCTGCTTGGCGGGGAGAAAATACCGGAACAGGAGTAAATTATCATGGGGTTATTTAATCGTCTCCAGCAACATCTGTCCCCGAAACTGCAACGGGTTTGGTTCATTGGCTTGTTATATAAACAGCTTGATACCATTGCAATCATTGCTCAACTTGCCATCGCAGCTTGGGCTATCACACATCTGGGGGATCGTCATCTGAAAGAAAGTGACACTGATATGCTGCCGCTTATCACTCTAGTGTTATCGATTATTTTACTGTTGTTGCGGTTCACGTTTATGTCCCGCGCACTGCGTAAACTCACCATTGCCGCTTATGGATTGGGTATCGAGATCCGGCGCGCTCTGTTACAACGGCTTGTGAATATGTCGGTCGCGACAGTTCGAGGTTTAAGTGCCGGAAAAATAGCGCTGACATTATCCGAAGATGTGCAATGGCAAGAAAATCAGTCAGCCTATACTACCCCACAAATTACCTGTCAGATTATGATGCTGGCGCTCATTTATCTGGCTTTATTTTGGTTCGATTGGGTTGTAGCTGGCAGTACGCTGTTGGTATTGATGGTTGGATTACTTATTCTGGTCGCGATCCGTCAAAAACTCAATGAAATCTTGCGACGACGGGCCGCTATGATGGCTGGCGTATCTGAAGCGATTGTAGAATATGCACAAGGTATGGCCTTTATCCGTGCAGCGGCGGTGACCACAACAGTAGAACAACGCTTTAACCAAGAAATTGAACAATTGCGTATTGCATTCCGCCGAGGAGTCTTCAAAAGCATACCACTATTGAGTCTGTTCTACATCGTCATTGATACCAGTGTAGTTATAGGGATACTGGCTGGAGCCCTGCGCTTCCACGCGCCGGAAACGCTCACCCTTTCCGAAATGCTCATCACAATCCTACTGCTGTTTGCCACGATAACCCCCTTGCGCGGGATTATTCCCCTGCTCAATGTAACTGCATTAACACAAGTGGGAGAAACACATATTGTCGAGATCGAAGCGGTTGCAACGCAAGTTTCTGGGCTATTAGCCGCTCCTGCTCAATATGATGTTGAAGTTAACAACATCTCATTTAGTTATCCGGGTACTAGTCAACCCGCTATCCAAAACGTTTCATTCCATGCACCACAAGGCAGTATGACCGCCATTGTGGGACCTAGCGGCAGCGGTAAATCTACGCTGGCTTATTTATTGCTCTCTTTCTATCAGCTAGACAAAGGTGAAATTCGTCTGGGTGGAAATCTCATCCATCATTACCAGACTCAGGCACTGTATGACACTGTCACAATGGTATTTCAGGAAACCGCACTATTTCAGGATACTGTCGCAAATAATCTCCGTTTAGGGGATCCAAATGCCACTCAGTTGGAATTGGAGCAAGCGGCTCGTCTTGCCAATATTCACGACACAATTATGGCTCTGCCACAAGGATACGACACCCTTTTAGGTGTAGATGGCGGTACATTATCCGGCGGTGAACGCCAGCGTCTTGCCATTGCTCGCGCTATCTTAAAACAGTCTCCTGTTTTATTCCTGGATGAAGCAACCGCTTCACTAGATCCTGAAAATGAGCGATTGATACAAAAAGCATTTTATTCTCTTACCGAGAATAAAACTGTCTTTGTTATCGCTCATCGGCTAAGCACGATAACTCGTGCTGATCAGATATTGGTCATGGATCATGGAGCCCTGTGTGATAGTGGAACCCATAACGAATTACTACAACGTTGTCCCCTTTATCAATCTCTCTGGAAAAATCATCTTGGTTCAGAAGAGCATTGGCATTTACAGCCAAAACATTTATCCGAGACATCCATCTAGAAATATTCATTCCAATAAATTGGAACTCCGTTTATTGATTTATTAGGTAACTGCCATTTTTATAGGATTTCTTCATGCACATGGACTTTCCCTCCCCAGATTCACTGCGCCAGCTTATTTCTGATCTGTTTAACCAAAAAAATATTTTGGTGGATGATAACGACAATTTAATTCGCAACGGACTGGATTCAATGCAAATAATGGCATTGCTAAACCAATTCAGACGTCAAGGATATCACGTCACTCTGCGTGAGCTTTACCAAAATCCAACACTGCATACCTGGAGCCAGCTTCTGCGAAGCCATGCACCAGTCCCTCAAACCGTTTCTCAGGATACAATGCCACTGCCACAGATTGCAGATGCTCATCCATTCTCATTAACGGCAGTACAACACGCTTATTTTGTTGGGCGTTCACCAGAACAAACGTTAGGAGGAGTTGGTTGCCATTTGTATCACGAATTTGATGGTATTGGGCTGAAACCTGAACAACTGGAAGCAGCAATTCATGCTCTGATCCAGCGGCATCCAATGTTGCGTGTACAATTTTTGCCAGATGGTCGCCAACAAGGAGTGGCTCATGCGTACTGGCAAAAATTAACAGTTCACGATCTACGTAACCTAACAGCCAATGAACAGCAACAAGCTCTGACTAACATACGTGAACAACTAAGCCATCGGGTATTACAAGTTGAAAAAGGAGAAACTTTTGATATTCAACTTAGCCTATTCGGTGATAATCAGCATCGTCTGCATGCGAATATCGATTTGCTAATCATGGATGCCGCCAGTTTCAGCCTGTTCTTTACTGAACTGGCGGCATTAATTGCCAAACGTAATTTGCCAGATATATCCTCTGACTATGATTTTTGCAGTTATCTAACGCAATATCAGGCTCAATTTAAGCAAGCCAGACAAGAAGCCGAAGCATTCTGGCGTAATCGGTTAGATACCTTACCACTTGCACCTCAGCTTCCTCTGGCCAAAGATCCTGCTCTAATAAAAAATGTTCGGGTTCAGCGCAGACATTTCTGTTTATCACCTGAGCATTGGGAACATTTTAAATACCTCGCGCAGCAAAATGGCGTGACACCAACCATGGCATTGGCAACCGCATTTGCTGCTTTATTGTGTCGCTGGAGCAGTACGATACAAAACAGCACAACACAAGATAAGGCAACACAAGATAGCACCACGCACTTATTATTTAACCTAACGCTATTTGACAGAGCTCCGCTGCACCCTGCAGTTGATAACATCTTGGCAGATTTTACCAACATTCTATTGTTGGATATTCCCGGTGATAATTTACCGTTTTGCCAACTAGCTCAGAATGCACAAGCAACATTTGCTGAAGCATACGAACACCGTCATTGGTCTGGTGTAGAAGTACTGCGTGAGCTTAAAAAACGCGGCAACCACCCACACGGCGCACCAATTGTGTTCACCAGCAATTTAGGCCGACCTTTATATGGTGAGAATACCCACAATGTCCTGGGAAAACCAAGTTGGGGAATCTCACAGACACCTCAGGTATGGTTAGATTTTGTTGCTTTTGAACATGAAAGCACACTGAACATTCAGTGGGACAGTAATGATGAACTCTTTCCTGACGGTTTAATGGATACTTTATTCACTGTCTATCAAGGGCTTATTGAGAACCTGGCGGAAAACGCCGCACAGTGGAGCGAGAAACTCCCGGATTTGATGCCTGAGTCGCAATATCAGCTACGACATAAAATCAACAATACGGTTGAACCGCTACCAAACGCCTTGTTGCATGAAGGTGTGTTTACCCAAGCAGAGCGCACTCCCCATGCTGTTGCGTTGGTGACCCATCATAATGAAAAAATCAGTTATGGCGAACTCAGTCTGGCAGCCCGCCGATTAGCGGCCGTACTGCAAAAAATGTCGGTGATGCCGGGAGATCAGATTGCTATTAGCATGGAAAAAGGCATCGGACAAATCGTTGCTGTATTAGCTATCCTTTATGTTGGAGGTGTTTATGTTCCAATTCCGGTGGATCAACCATTAAACCGACGTCGTGCTATCTGCGAAAGTGCCGGCATCACTATCGTTGTCATTGATCCTAAACAACAACATCCAGATTGGTCACAAAATATATGCTGTATTTCCTGGCACCAAAATGACTCATTATTACCTTTGACTCACATGGCTAAACGTGCCGTAACCGATCCGGCCTATATCATTTATACCTCCGGTTCAACGGGTATACCCAAAGGGGTCGTCATCAGTCATCAAAGTGCATTAAATACCTGTCTGGACATCAACCGCCGTCACCAAGTTCAAAATTGTGATCGATTGCTGGCACTCTCCGCACTGCACTTCGACCTCTCTGTTTACGATATTTTTGGCATTCTCAGTGCCGGAGGAGCACTGGTACTCATTAATGAAGCACAACGCCGCGATCCATCAACCTGGGAAATGTTGATCGAACAACACAATATTACGTTGTGGAACAGTGTACCGGCACTGTTTGATATGTTGCTGACCTATTGTGAAGGAATGGAAGTCGATGCACCGAAAACGCTTCGTACCGTGATGCTATCCGGAGATTGGATCGGCTTGTCACTGCCTGAACGTTACCATGCATTCAATCCTGCAGGTGTACTCAGTGCCATGGGTGGAGCAACAGAAGCAGCGATCTGGTCAAATGAATATATCGTCAAAAAAGTTGATACACAGTGGTGTTCGATTCCTTATGGCTATCCCCTGGCTAACCAGCGTTACCGTGTCGTGGGTGAAGATGGCCGAGATTGTCCTGACTGGGTTGTCGGTGAACTTTGGATTGGTGGAGCCGGTGTCGCACTAGGCTATTTTAATGATGAAGAACGTACTATCGCTCAATTCGTCATCGATCAGGGAGAACGCTGGTATCGAACTGGTGATCTGGGTTGTTATCATCCCGAAGGCTGGCTGGAATTTATGGGACGCCGCGACAACCAGGTCAAAATTGGGGGATATCGCATTGAGCTAGGAGAAGTTGATGCTGCCCTTAATCAAGTAACCGGTATTCGTAAAGGCGTTGCTTTAACCAGTGGTGAAAAAGAAAAATCACTGGTGGCGTTCCTTGAATTGGAAGGCGATAGCTTATACCAACGCATAAATCGTGCCTCACAGTTACCGACAACCTACCGTGATCTGTTTCCTGCAATGCAGGCTATTATCGATAAAACAGATACAACTGATGACAACAGTGAACCTCAAGTTGCAACATTTTTGCTTGAACATCTGTCTCGTTACGGTATTACGTTTACTTCCCCCCAATCTCTCGCCAATTGCCTGAAAGATTACCAGCCCCAATCAGAATATCATGATTGGTTTGCCCGTATGCTGGCGTATCTTTGCCAATGCAATCTATTGGTTGAATCTGCACATCACGTATATCAGACTGAATTATTAACCTCAATATTCAATAACAAAGCTGAAACAGGATGTATTCCTGAGCGCTGGCATTCTACACTGCGTAGTATTCTGACCGGACAGCAAACCGCAGTCACATTGCTTGATGATCCGCAGTTCGCGCCGGAACAACAGCTCTTTGTATTGTCCGAAACTCAACAATGGTTGGCAGGTTTAAAACAGGTTATCGTTGCCCTTTCCCAACGGTTACAACGCCCTGTGACCGTGATGGAGTTCGATGCCCGCAGTGGTCTCTGTGCCCAGTGGCTGGCAGAACAGATTACCGATCAACATCTGTCCTATATCGGCTTTGAACGTTCTCAGGCACTCATTAACCAAATGCAAACTCGGTTAAGTGCTCACACGCATGTATCAGTGAAACGCTGGCCTGAGCAAATTCCTGAGTCGTTACAGCATCAGGCAGATATTATCTTGTTAAACAATGTATTACATCGAGAAAAAGATCCTGCAAACTGTATCAAGGCGTTGATGCCTTTAGCACAACCCGGTGCGTTGGTATTGGCAATAGAGTTGCACCACGCTTCATCTATCTCTCTGATTACCACTGAGTTACTCTCACCTCACGGTATTCAGCTACGCACTGCGTCACAATGGTTATCTCTTCTGCCACTACAGACAGAAACGCCAATTACCCTTGGCAACCTTAATGTGTTATTAATGCAAGCAAGTGACAACGTCTCCATACCTGATCGGGAAAAAATTAAGTCCATATTGGCACAATATTTGCCAAAATACATGATCCCACAACGCTTGCTTGTTATTCCTCATCTGCCTCTTACACCTAACGGAAAAATCGACCGTAACGCTCTGGCACAAAGCTTGCTGTCCACCACAAAAACCGAAACCGAGCCGCACCAGAATGACATGATTCTGTTGAATGCAGAGGAACAAACTGTTGCAGCCATTTGGCAACGTTTGTTGAATACTGAGCAGCCAGGCCGTAACAGCGACTTTTTCCAACTTGGCGGTGATAGCCTTTTGGCTACACGTCTGATCGGTGAATTGGCACAACAAGGCTTAAAAGGTGAACTAAGCCACCTTTTCCGTAACCCGCAATTAGCGGCATTTGCCGCGACACTTTCTCCTCTACTGGCTCCTCTGTCTGACATTTCATCAGATACCTATTTGATACCCAAAGAGCAAGATGAAGATAAATACCAACCTTTCCCACTGACCGAAGTTCAGCAGGCTTACCTGGTTGGGCGTCACCCTGGTTTTGCCCTGAGCGGTGTTGGTGCACATTTCTTTATTGAATACCGGATAGAACAACTAGATGTTCAACGCCTGAACCGAGTATTAAATCGCCTGATCCAGCGTCATCCGGTACTTAGAACGGTAGTTATTAATGGGCAACAACAAATATTGAAAGATGTCCCTTTCTTCTCAGTTAAACAGCACCAATTCACTGATATTACTGAAGCGGATTCATTACGTGAACGTTTGTCACATCAGGTATTAGATGCCGGACACTGGCCAGTGTTCGATTTTCAACTTGCGCAAGACAACAGCCCTGCATCCCGATTATTTGTCAGCCTGGATAATTTGCTATTAGATGGATTAAGCATGCAGATATTGCTGGCCGAATTAGAACAGCTATATCTCAACGAACAACACGAATTGCCACCATTGAACATCACATTCCGAGATTGTGTGTTACGTCAGCAACAAACGCCAGTGCATCAAAGTTCACTGCAATATTGGCAAGAACAGGTGAAAACATTACCACTGGCGCCACAATTGCCATTGCGTATTGTACCGGAAAACGTGCAATCCCCACATTTTGTACGTTATAGCGATCGGTTATCTGCACATGAATGGAAGCAATTGAAGCAATATGCTGCCCCACATCAGATAACACCTTCCGCGCTCTTGATTGCAGCTTATGCAACTGTTCTCTCGGCATTCAGCACCAGAGCGGCATTAACGCTTAATCTTACCCTGTTCGATCGTCCACACTGGCATGAGGACATCAATCGTATTCTGGGTGATTTTACTTCACTGTCACTTCTCGCCTGGTATCCAGAGAAAAATTGGTTATCAAGTGCACGGAGGGTACAACAACAGTTATGGCAGGATCTGGATCACCGCCATATTTCGGCGATCAGAGTAATGCGTGAGCTGGCACAAAATCGTGGCCCGGATGCAGCCACCATGCCTGTTGTTTTCACCAGTGCATTAGGAACTCATGAAGGGCAATTCCTTTCACGTTCATCATGGATGAAACCCGTTTGGGGCATCTCGCAAACGCCACAAATCTGGCTGGATAATCAGGTTTACGAATCTGACGATGAGCTTTGCCTGAATTGGGATGCGGTCGAAGCGTTATTTGAGCCACATCAGTTGCAAACCATGTTTAACAGCTATATTACGCTATTACGCACCCTCGCGGCACAACCAGAAAGCTGGCATTTAACGTTAGAACAACTGATGCCACGCCAGCAATGCCTGATGGTTGAAGATAACGCATCTGTTGTTATTGCATCATCACGCTCAGAAGGATGTGATCCACAGATATGCAATGAAATTCAACGTCTGTTTTTATCGGTAACCAATCACGCCATCAACGTTCAACAGAACTTTTTTGATGCCGGAGCCAATTCACTACAGCTAATTCAATTGCACGGCAAGTTACAACATGCAGGTTTTCACCATCTTGCTGTTACTGATTTATTCGCTTATCCAACTCCAGAAGCGCTCAGCTTACATTGCCGAAAAGATACTCAAGACGGAAATCAACCGTCGATTACTCTTCGTCAGCGTCAACAAAAAAAGCGTCTGCAACAACGGGAAAAACGTCATAAAGGAGCCGCACAATGACTGATTTAAAGCCTCACTACGATAATTGTGATCCCATCGCAGTGATTGGCCTTGCCTGCCGCTTTCCACAAGCACCAGATAGCGATACTTTCTGGCATAATCTGCAACAAGGGATTGAGTGTACTACCACACTTTCCCGCCAAACATTATTGGATGCAGGCATTCCACCTGAAGTTATTGATAGTGAAAACTTTGTCAATCAGGCAGCGATATTAGAGGGTGCAGAACAATTTGACGCCACACTGTTTGGCTATTCGCGTCAGGAAGCAGAAATGCTCGATCCTCAGCAACGCCTGTTTCTGCAAACAGCCTGGCATGCGCTTGAACATGCCGGCTATTCACCACGTAATGTGCGCCTGAAAACAGGCGTTTTCGCCAGTAGCCGAGTCAGCACCTGGCCTTCATGGTCACAATTCACTATGACCGATATCGGCAAAGTGAAAGGGCTACAGGCGCTAATGAGCAACGATAAAGATTATCTTGCAACGCGTACCGCCTATAAATTAAATCTGAAAGGTCCCGCACTGACAGTACAAACAGCCTGTTCAAGTTCACTGGTTGCCGTGCATATGGCTTGCGAAAACCTGCGTTCCGGTGAATGTGATATGGCGCTGGCTGGCGGTGTGGCGGTTTCTTTTCCACAAGAAAGCGGTTACTTGTATCAACCGGGAATGATCTTCTCACCTGATGGGCATTGCCGTCCCTTTGATAGTCAGGCAAACGGCACTTACGGTGGCAATGGCGTTGGTGTTGTTACGCTGAAACGTCTGAGCGATGCGTTACGCGATGGCGATCCTATCATGGCGGTATTACGGGGCAGTGCCATTAATAACGACGGCAATGAAAAAGTTGGTTTTACTGCTCCTTCGGTTAATGGTCAGCGCAGCGTGATTGCCGAAGCTCTACAACTGGCAGATGTCAGCATTGATGATATCGGAATGATTGAAGCACATGGCACAGGTACACCACTTGGCGATCCGATAGAAGTTGATGCGTTACGCAGCATATTCTCCGAACGTAGTGCGGTTGTACCGTCTTGTTACTTAGGTTCAGTGAAAAGCAACATAGGCCATCTCGATACTGCCGCGGGTATTGCCAGTTTGATTAAAACGGTTCTGTCAGTCTGGCATGGTTACATTCCACCAACTATCAATGTACAACACCCCAATCCGGCATTGCGGTTGGAAGAAAGCCCATTCAGGCTAGCAATACAAGGGCAACGTTGGACACAAGAATTACGTACTGCCGGCGTTTCTTCATTCGGTATTGGCGGCACCAACTGCCATATTGTGGTGCAATCATTGCCGAAAGAATTACAGCGTCACCGTGTCAATGATTCGCAAGCCCATGCACAAAACACGCCTTTGTTGCTCTCCGCAGCGTCTGAATCTTCACTGCGTCAATTGGCACAACGTTACGCAACTGTGCTTACCTCAGGAAACCATGCTGATTTGGCCATAACAGCCTTACAGGGGCGCGATCTTTCATTCCCCTGGCGTTTAGCATTGGCACTGACACCACAAAATACAGCAAAAAATGCTGCGAGCTTATCCGCCTTTGCAAGCCATAGTCCAGCACCGGACATTTTTAGCAGACAAGTCAAGGGTGAAAGCAAACAACTGTGGCAATTCAGCGGTCAGGGTTGTCAATGGCCTGGTATGGGAAAAGCAATGTATGACAGCTCTCCTGTTTTTTCCGCTATGTTGGATCGTTGTTGTGCCGCTTGTATTTCTGAGTTGACACTGCCATTAAAAGCAGTGATGTTCGGGGAACATGAAGCCGCATTAGCTACCACTGAATATGCACAACCAGCAATTGTGGCACATCAAATTGCGCTGGCAACACATTGGCGAGCACTTGGCTTAAAGCCAGATTACATATTGGGACACTCCGTCGGCGAATTCGCCGCTGTCGTTATTGCCGGGATTTTCACGCCAGAGCAAGTAATGCCGATGGTCGCAGTACGGGGCAAATTGATGCAAAAATGTGCCCAAGGGGGCGCAATGTTGGCCGTTTTTGCCAAAGAAGAAGATATTCTTCCCCTTACGCATTCACTGGCATTAGATTTAGCGGTTTGCAATGGTCCACAACACTGGATTTGGGCTGGCACAAAAACTGAAATTGATATACTGACACAACGTCTGGAACAGCAGCAGATCCGTTTCCAGCACCTTAACGTTGCCTGCGCAGCACATTCAGCCATGCTTGAGCCAATTCTGGAAGAATTTTCTCAGCGTTTTTCCCTGTATGGTAGCCAGCTCCAGCCTGTATCGGGCGAAATTCCGTTAATTTCAACCCTGACAGCAGATATTGCAACTACCGAGCAACTAGGTTCACCAGACTACTGGCGTCACCATATACGTCAAACGGTGCGTTACCATCAAGCGATTGAATTTGCCCGACAACAAGGTGTGGCATTATTCGTAGAATTTGGTGCTGATGCACAACTAACAGGGATCGGGCGACGTATCAGTTTGCCACATGAAACCTGGGTTGCCAGTACACATCGTCAAAGCACCCCAGAAATGGCTCAGCAAACAGCACTTATGCAACTTTACTGTGCTGGTGCACATCTTGATTGGCCGCGTCTTTTCCCGGTTGCCGGGGCAAAATGCCATGCTCCGCTCTATCCATTTGATAAACAGCATTATAGCTTCTCTGCCACCAATGCCAGGCAACAGAATCTTGTACAACATTCGGCCGATACTAATACTGGGATTGATATCAATTTCCTGCTCGATCCTGCCATTGAGCAAAATACCAATGCAACAATACTTCGAGCGTTGTATACCGATGCACTAATCTATCAATGTCATGGGCCCAAGACTGAACAAGGTTTCAGTGCCATTGACACGATTCGGGCTGGCCGACTGCAACCTTGCTGGCGCCCTTTGCTGGAACAACTATTGAACCATTGTGTTCAGCAAGGCTATTACCAACAAATTGTCGGGCCAACAATCAGTAAAATGTATCGCCCTCACCGTGCTCTGCCATATGCCAAACGCCGCTTATTGGAAGCAAATTTACTCACAGATTTCCCTGCATTGATCTATGCTGGCGAACGTTTATTCGCATTAATGAGTGATCGGGCTGATCTACCTCGCCAATTGGCAACAACGCCAACAACGAGAAAGTCATGGCTTCTTACACCACAGCCATGTCCTGATACTCACTATGTTCTGCATTGGCGCACCATAACTACTGTAGATAAACCAAATACTGCGGGTAAACCAAGATCTTCAACGACGTATACACTTCGTCTATCAACAGCGAATGACACAATTGCTCAACATTGGCGTCAGGCAGGCATTAACTTACAGCCGGAAAGCGGAAATACACTATTACTGCTCCAGGGTGATGATGTTGTTGAATTATGTGATCAGGTTACTAGCGAATTAAAGCGTGATGAAACAACATCATTAACCGTTATAACTTGCTGCGCGCAACCTGAAAGCACCTTATCAAAAGAGGACATCAATCCCGCTCAATACGCTGTCTGGGCACTGTTGCGGGTTGCGGTTGAAGAGTATCCCCATTGCCATATTCAGGCGATTGATATCGCTGATATCAATGATACCGATGCTTTGTTATTAGCACTCGGTTATCTGAATGAACAACATCGCTGGCTGAAAGTACGCGGAAATCAAGTCTCTGTGCCGATTTTACAGCGTCAGCCACTTATGCTATCGCAGCAACCAATGTCGATTCCCCATCAGGGTTGGCACATCGTTACCGGCGGTATGGGAGGGATCGGGCAAATTTCTATCCGTTGGTTGCTGTCTCAAGGCGCTCGTAAAATTGCTGTGTTTGCCCGCCGCAAACATGAGGACTGGGATGCTTTTGTCCAAGCGCTGTCACTGAGTGACGAATGCGAAATACGCTGGATTAACGTTGATGTCACTGACACATCAACTTTATTAAATGCCGTGCAATCACTGGCACAAGAAGATGGTATTGCAGGCGCGATTCATGCCGCCGGTATTGCTGATCACACTCCGCTGGCAAAACTTGATCGTCAACATCTGTCGCAAATGTTATGCGTAAAAGCCCAGAGCGCGTCAACATTGCAAACGGTACTTCAGCAACAAAAGGCACAATATCTGTTGCTTCATGCTTCCGCTGCTTCAATGCTAGGTGCTCAAGGACAAAGCGCTTATGCCATCGCCAACGCTTATCTGGAATCTTTGGCACTGACCGCAACCGATCCGTCGATGACAAATACATTGATGGTAAAAACGTTAGTCTGGGGTGTTTGGGGTGGCATTGGCATGGCCAGCGATCGGCGATTAGTGGAAAAACTAGCGCAAGATGGCATGTTACCATTCAGTGCCAATGAGGGAATCTGGCATCTCAATCAATCCCTGCGTACTGCTTCTCCTTGCTATCTGGCAATGCGGTTAGATGAGCGTCATCCTGGCATTTTACGGCGTTTGCAGGCTGACATCCCCCATACCACTACAACGCCGACATCTGCACTCTCTACTGATAACGCACTCTATCAGGATAGTAAACAACGGCTTCATTGGCTACGTCAGCATATTGCAACATTATTGCGCTTAGAACAGCCTGAACGTCTGGAGCCACAACAAGATCTATTACAATTTGGTTTGGATTCCCTACTGTTCCTTGAACTAAATACGGTGATCCACCAGCAATTTGGTTTCAGATTAACTGCTGAATTGTCCTATCAGAATATGACTCTGGAGGGGCTTAATGCGCTTATTGGCGACGCATTACCTGAACAAGCCTCTGTACCCACTCAACCTGAGATCATTATTGACAGAGTCCAACACCATGAACCATTTCCTCTGACGCCAATTCAGCACGCTTACTGGGTTGGTCGTACTCAGGCTATTGATTTTGGTGGTGTGGCGTGTCACGTTCTGTTTGAATGGGATCTGGCACTAAGCAGCTTTGATATCCCACGTTTTGAAAAGGCATGGAATGCCTTAATTCAGCGTCATGGCATGTTACGCATGATCGTTGATGAAGATGGCCAACAGAGAATTCTATCTGAAACGCCTTGGTATGTTTTATCACAGGATGATTTGCGAAAACTGAACGATACAACCTGCGAACAAGCTTTGGCTCAGCGTCGTCATACTCTTTCTTATCAAGTGCCGCCTGCGGAACAGTGGCCACTGTTTGAAGTCTCTGTTTCCCTGCTGCCGAATGAGCGTTGCCGCTTACATATGAACCTGGATCTGTTGCAGTTTGACGTACAGAGTTTCCGGATCATGATGGACGATCTACAACGAGCTTATCACCAGCAACAACCACTCGCTCCACAAATATTTACTTTCCGCGACTATGTGATGGCAGAACAAGCACAACGTGAAAGTAAAGAGTGGCGCGCATCATGGGCATACTGGCAGGAACAATTATTTTCATTACCTCCAGCGCCAAGATTACCATTGAACCCACAATTACCTCAGCGTAGCCAGCCACAATTCACAACTTATGAAGGCCGGCTGGCGCAATCTGACTGGCAAGTACTTAAACAAAGCTGGACAAAATGGGGAGTCACACCTTCCGCGGGTCTGCTCACACTATTTGCCCATACGCTTGAATGGTACAGTCGCCATCCGCTATTTACCCTCAACCTGACATTTTTTAATCGCCAGCCTTTCCATCCAGAGGTTCAAGAGCTGATTGGTGATTTTACCTCCGTCATGCTGATGGATTTTGATTTACGCAAAACGACCTCCCTGCGTGCCAGTATGGAAAAAACCCAGGCCTTGCTCTGGCAGCGACTAAGCCATAGTCATGTCAATGGGGTTGAAGTACTGCGGGAATTAGGTCGCCAGCAATCTGATGAAGCCCAAAACAGACAACTTCTGACGCCGGTCGTTTTCACCAGTATGTTGGGAATGGCACAAGATGGTATTGCAATAAAACAATCCATCACTCAATTACTGGGTGATCCAGTCTTTGTGCTGAGCCAAACGCCACAAGTCTGGCTGGATCACCAGGTCATGGAAGTGGATGGTGATATGCTGTTTAACTGGTATTGCATGGACGATGTACTGGAAGCGGGAGTCATTGAAGCACTATTTACTGCCTATAACGCGCTATTAGTACAAGTTGTACAAATTTTCCGCCATCCTGAACGTCTGGAGCATTATGATCTTCATACACCACCTGTCGGTCATACTCGTTATAAATTCTGGTCACAACACCCTGCATTGCATCAGGCTGAACAATATCTGCGTTCTCAGCCTGAAATACGATTAGCAGAAATTCAGCCGCGTCAGGACGATACTCAAAGTTATAATTTATGGTTGGTAGCAGAAGATAATTTGTCACTATCGTTGCCAAAATCATCGTTTTCAGAACCCTTGGTGATAAATACTGGAGTCTTACCGCTTCCTACGTTAGCGGAACAACAAGAATTTGAATGCTCTTGGCAATATATTGAGCAACAAGCGTTATTGGGTCTGGGCCAGACCTTACTGCGCCATAACCTGTTCACGTTTTCACAACAATACCACTCTCGTGAAGAGATTGAACAACGCTTACAACTGGCACCACGGTATCAACGCTTGCTTACCCAATGGCTGGAATTATTAAGTAAGCAAGGATTTATAGAAAAAATCGCTGGTGGATACCGTTGCCTGCAACCACTCAGCCAGATCCCTGCTCCTACCACAAAACTGGCTGATGCCATATGGTGCCAAACCATCAGCCGTTATGTTGCAACCTGTATCGACCAACATGACACCCTGCTTGCCGGGCGTGGAAATGCATTAGAACTGCTGTTTGCCGATAAACAAACTACAGCCAGCCTTTACAGCGAAAACCCTGCATTACGTTGCCTGAACCAGACTGCCGCTGAAATTGTCCGACAATTGAGCCAGACAGCCGAACATTTCACTGTGCTGGAAGTCGGCGCAGGCACAGGCGCCACATCAAAAACAGTGCTTAAACAGAATGCTCAATCCATTGAAAGTTATCACTTTACTGACGTTTCACCGCTATTTTTGGATGATGCTCGCCAGTCATTTAATCACTATGGCGAAACCGTAAAATTTGCTCTGTTCGACATTAATCGGCGTATTGATTTTAGCCAGCATCCTGAATCTGGTTATGACCTGATTATGGCAGTTAATGTCTTACATGATGCCATCCATCTAAGGAACACCTTGAAACGTCTGTCCCGGTTACTAAAAGCCGGTGGGTGGCTGCTGATTATTGAATCCACTAAGCGCGAAAGTGCTATGCAACTCGCCAGTGTCGGATTTATTGAAGGTATTAATGCCTGGGCCGATGATCGCGGTGATGATCAAGGTAATAGCGCATTGCTGGAGCTTGCAGACTGGCGTAACTGTCTGGAGAAATCCGGCTATCAGGTTTCACTGGAATGGCCAGGACAAGATGGGCCAGAATTGCATCAACAATTGATTCTGGCGCGATCCGAACAGCAAGCACGACTCAATGTTGGTGAAATCACGGCACAATTTTCTACCTTGCCTTACTCATTGCATATTCAACAGCAAGAGCAGTTACCATTGGCAGCATTACCAACAATGACCATGAAAGATAGCATAGCACAGTCGGTCACGGTGGAAGCTCGACAACCGGAAACAGCAGATGATCAACTTCGTGATATTGAACAGCAAGTCATTGAGCTCTGGAACTCACTGCTTCCTCAGACAATTCAACGTTACAGTGACTTTTTCCAAAGTGGTGGTGATAGCTTGATTGCTACCCGCATGGTGGTGCAACTACGTCGCCAGGGTTACGAACAAGCCAATCTTCAACAACTGTTTGAACAGCCTAAATTGAGTGAATTCTGTCGTACCCTGCGGGTTATTGGGACAAATTCAACAACACTGGTTAAACCACATCAAACAGAACCAGCATCAGAACAGATTCTGCCACTCACCGCTCTGCAATATGCTTATTGGTTGGGAGAGAGCCAATTGTTTCAGTTTGGCAATGGTATTGCTCACTTCTATGCCGAGCTAGCTATTGACGGGCTTGATCTTCCTCGTTTTACTGCCGCCTGGAACCAGGTGATAAGTCATCATGGGCAATTACGCGGTTACGTAAAAGAGGGGCAATATCATATTCTGCCAGAAGTGCCCTGCTATACGCCGACAATTATTGATTGTCGTGACATGACACAAGAGGAGTGCGAAACACAACTGAACAACGCCCGTAACACGTTGCGTACTCAAGGCGTTCCTAGCGACAACTGGCCGTTATTTGATTTGACGCTGTACCATACCGATGACCGGACACACTTATTACACCTGACAATTGACCTACTGGTCGCAGATGGCAAAAGTCTGACCTTAATCTTGCGTGACTTACACCATTGGTATCAGGAACCTGACTGGCAACCAGAACCATCGGCAATAACTATTACTGACTATATTCAGACACTGGAGAATGAGAAAACCGGAGAAGCCTGGCAACAAAGTCGGCAATACTGGCTTGATCGCTTACCTTCAATTCCTGATGCGCCAGTGTTACCACTGAAAGATCATCAGTCACAACTACTCGATCAGCAGTGCCTGACAGGATATATCAGCGCTCAACAATGGCAGCGCTTGCAACAACGAGCGGCAGAGCACCGGGTATCACCTTCACAAGTTATGCTCACGCTATTTGCCCATATTCTGTCGGTATGGAGCAACAGCGAACATTTCACTATCAATGTCCTGCATGGCAATCGTCTGTTAATGCCACAGCATTGCGATATGTTAGTCGGCAATCTATCTACCACATCACTGCTGGAAGTGGATTTACGCAATACCACCGGCTTCAGTGATGCAGTAAGCCGGATACAAAAACAATGGTTAGCTGATCTTCAACATGCGCTGTTTGATGGGCAATTGGTACTCAGGGAGAAAAATCAGCATCGCCACAACCTGAATGCCGGTATGCCGATCGTATTCAACGATACAACCGGTACTGCGGGCAAAGGGCCATCAGGGTTAGGGACACTGAATCTCTTTGGTGCGCAAACACCACATGTTTATCTCGACTGTATGTTAATTTCTGGCACAGAGGGTGGGGTCACCATACAGTGGGCAATCTTACCACAACTGTTCCAGCCTCAAGTTGCAGAAAACATGTTTGATCATTATCAAGCCAGTATCGTTGCACTGCTCGAACCGGATTACCAATGGAGTGCCCCACTTCCTGACTGGCTCCCGGCAAGTGATCGCACTTTGTGCCAGAACAGCAATGCGACAAAAAATATTTTTCCGCCTCATACACTTTGTTCGTTGATTGAACAAGCAGTAAATTGTTATCCACAACATATCGCCGTTGTCGATGCTTGTTGTCAGCTAGACTATCGCACTTTGTGGTCACAAAGCCTGACACTGGCGGTTCATCTGCAAGCACAAGAAAATCAGACTTCGCCTCTGGTTAGTGTGGTGATGGAAAAAGGCCGGGAACAGGTTATTGCAGTTATTGCCATTTTATTAGCAGGACGCGCTTATCTGCCTATTGATGCCAGCTATCCGCAACAACGAATTCATCAGCTATTAGCATTAGGGGAAGTTGATACCGTACTGACTCAACCTAAGTTCGCTCAACAGTTGAACTGGCCCGACAATATCCAGATCATCTCTCTGGATGAAACATTACTCAATAACTTGCCAACCACTAACAAACCGAGTTTATCCGTACGCCCTGAAGATCTGGCTTATGTCATCTTCACCTCAGGTTCTACCGGAACACCAAAAGGCGTAATGATTGATCATCAAAGCGCAGTCAATACTATTCTCGATATTAACCAGCGCATTGCACTCAGTGAGCACGATAGTGTACTGGCAATCTCAGAGTTAACCTTCGATCTCTCCGTTTATGACCTGTTCGGCACGCTAAGCTGTGGAGCAAAACTGGTAATGCCCGCTGCGGGTGATAATCGGCAGCCGGACAAGTTATTAACATGGTTACAACAAGAATCGGTGACTGTCTGGAACTCCGTTCCTGCATTTGTGCAACTGCTTGAGGAATATGCCCGTAGCTATCCCCATTCCCTACATAACCTGCGTTGGATATTGATGAGTGGTGACTGGATACCAACCAATTTGCCGGCCAAATTACATACGCTTCACCCTGAGTTAAACCTCCTTAGTTTAGGAGGTGCAACCGAAGCATCAATCTGGTCTATTGCTTATCCTATCGTACAAGTCGAACCAAATTGGCGCAGTATTCCATATGGTAAGCCTTTGTATAATCAGACTTTTTATGTGCTTAATACAGCACTTTCATCTTGCCCTGTTTGGGTAATCGGTGAGTTGTATATTGGTGGACAAGGGCTGGCACTGGGTTATTGGGCCGACGCTGAAAAAACGAAACATGCCTTTATCACACATCCTCAAACAGGTGAGCGACTTTACCGTACAGGTGACTTAGGACGCTGGCTTCCAGATGGGAATATCGAATTTCTGGGGCGCAATGATCACCAGATTAAAATCCGTGGCTACCGAATTGAGTTAGGCGAAATTGAGCACCTTTTATGTGAACATCCTGCGATACAACAAGCGTTAGTATTTGCTCATACAACGTCAACCGGCGCATTGCAACTAGTTGCGGGCTTACGTTTAACTGACAACGCGCCGCTATCCAGCGAACTTTTACCAATGCTGCCTCACTGGTTGCAGCAAACCTTACCGATTTGGATGTGTCCGCAGCGATTTATCATTCTCGATACAATACCTGTATCCGACAACGGTAAAATCGACAGACGCACATTAGTCACTCTGGTTGAAGAAACGCAAGAAGTTAATTCAATACCATCGACGGTGACTCTTAACACAACAGGACAAGCGGTATTAAGCCTTTGGGAATCGGTATTAGAGCAACAAGATATCAACGTACATGAGAGTTTCTTTACTCTTGGAGGAGATTCTCTGGCAGCAGTACGGTTAATGGTGAAAATCAACCAGACATTCAATCGCCAGTATCCACTCAGCCTGCTGCAAACTTACGATACGGTGCATTCATTAGCTGAATTTATTGAACATCAACCGGAAGATACCTACCAAGGGGTAATCTTAAACGAAGGAGGCACTGAAAAACCTGCTTTATTTATCGTCCATCCTATTGGTGGACATCTGCTGGGATATCGTCACTTGGCGGCTAATTTCGGCGATCAGCGCCTGATTGGGTTAGCATTTGCCCCAGATAACCTGAATACCGATAGACCTGCCGTTGCAGCGTTGGCGGCTGACTATATCAACCAAATCCGTAGTTTCCAGCCTAAAGGGCCTTATACACTGGCAGGTTGGTCTTTTGGCGGATTGGTAGCCTATGAAATGGCACATCAATTACGCACTGCGGGTGAAAATGTTTCTCATTGCATCCTGATTGATAGTTTCGCACCAAACGTACGCCCTGATCTGATTTTAGATAATACATTTTGCCACCGTCATTTCCTGCTCGATTTGCAGGGGCAATTCCCAGAGTTGGCGCTGGATAATCGCACTATTGCGGCTAATACCGAGACATTCCTGCAAACACTGCATGAGGCCCTGCCACAATCTGCAAATATTGACAGTTCTCTGACTGAACTCTACACCATATGGCGCCATAATCTGCGTGCATTGCTTGATTACTGTCCACCACGGACTTCACAGCCTTTCGTCCTTATCCGGGCTGCACAGGCGTTACCTGATTTTATGGATTATCTCGACCCAACAACAATCACCTCAATGGAGCTCGGCTGGCAAGTTTTCGGGCCCGTCAATGTGACACAACTTGATGGTAATCACTACAGCTTATTCCAACACAAACATGTCAGCTCTCTGGTTATTTGTCTGAAAAACATCCTGAATTCAACCCTAACTATTGAGCCAGTTAAGGAGAACATATGATAAAGCCACGGCGGGTTCTAATTGTCGGTGCCAAATTTGGCGAACTGTACCTTAATGCATTCCTGCAACCTCGGCCAGATCTGGAGCTGGCCGGTATTCTGGCGCAAGGAAGTCCTCGTTCGCAGCAACTGGCCCGTGATTTCAATGTGCCACTATTTCGTTCATTGGATGAATTGCCGGACGATATTGATATTGCCTGTGTGGTCATACGCGCAGAAATCATTGGTGGCAAAGGTGATCAATTAACCCAAGCATTATTGGCACGAGGTATTTCTGTTATTCAGGAACACCCCCTTGATGCAGACGCCATTAAACGGCACCAATCAGCCGCTGAAAAACAAGGGGCTATATTTTGGGTAAATAGTTTTTATAGCCAATGCCATGCTGGCAGAAGTTGGTTACATGCGGCGCATCAAATTAGCCAATTATCACAGCAACGTCCGATAAATGGCTATCTGACAACCAGCCGTCAGTTACTGTTTTCTGCTCTTGACCTGTTGCTACAAGCCTGTCATTGCCCTGAACAGATAGAAATAGCCTATGTGGGACAACGGAGTAATACATTTCATTGCTTTGAGCTGCGTTTGGCAGGGACAATCATCGCGTTAGACGTTCAATCCTATCTCGATCCGAAAGATCCCGATATGCATAACCTTGTCATGCACAAGATGACGCTGGTTTGGCCTGCGGGTTACCTGACGCAGGAAGCCAGTTATGGGCCGGTGATCTGGTCACCGGTTCTTCATGCCCCAAATCATCTGAATAGTAATCAGAGTCTCTATCTGACTGCCAGTCAACCGGATGGTACTTATCAACACCAAACAACATCACAAATTCTTTGTCCGGCAAGCAAAGACTGGATGACGGCATTTGAATGTGATGGTGCTGAAGGCGTGGCATTTTTACTTAGCACCTTAGGTTCTGTATTGAATGGTGCTCTCTGCCCTCCCGCCTTTAGTGACGACTATCAACGACGGTTGGCAAAATTGTGGCAACAAATTCTGCGTATGATGGGAGAGCCTATTACTCAGGATTTACAACCTCCAGTCTGGATTGATCCCACTCAATTGATGCTGACTACTGATGTTAATGATGATGTTAGTTAAGGAAGAATACTGATGAAATGGACACTCCCTGTACATCCAATGGTTCGCCCGTGCCTGACACCTCATGACGAACCCAAATACACTCTATTAATCTGCCCCTTTGCCGGGGGCAGCAGCAGTGCATTTCGCCAATGGTCTACTCTGGAAAATCAAGATATTGCCGTTTCGCTGGTGATTTATCCCGGACGTGACAACCGTATGAATGAACGTGCGGTCACCAGCATTGCACCATTAGCGCAATCACTTTCTGAGCTGCTCGTGTCACTCACACCTGCTCAGAGAGAAAACCTGATACTAGTCGGTCACAGCATGGGAGCTCAGGTCGCTTTTGAAACTTGCCAACGCCTTGAACAACATGATTGTTCTCCTAAGGCACTGGTGCTTTCGGGGTGTCATGCCCCCCATCTTCAATCCCGCCGTCAATTGAGTGGATTATCTGATCATGAATTTATTGAGCAACTCATTGATATTGGCGGTTGCAGCCCGATGTTACGCGAAGATCCCGGATTGCTGGCACTGTTTTTACCCATGCTACGTGCTGATTTCTGGGCTACGGAACATTATCATCAGGTTATTCCATCTGGATCAGTAAAACTGCAAACACCAACCTTGTTGCTTTATGGCAATGAAGACAAAGAGGCTTCTGCTCTGGAAGTTCAGCAGTGGCATCACTGGCTTGCCGGTGACATGCAAAACCTTTCGCATTGCTATCAAGAGATTGTCGGCAACCATTTTTATATCACGCAAAAACCTCAAAGTTTTCTTCGTCACATTACACAATTTATGCAATATGTTTATCCACAGGAGTTCGCATAATGGCATCTTATTCAATCCCAGGAAGAAATTTTACTATGACGCCAGACTATCTTTGGAATGGTAAAACCATAGACCAACAGCTTACCGGCTGGTCGAAAACCTGGGGGAATAAAACAGCGCTGATCTATCAAGAACAACATCTGACTTACCATGACCTCCATCAACTTGTGGAAAGGCTGGCAAGTGGGTTATCTCAGCGGGGAATACGTCATGGTGACAACGTCATGGTGCAATTGCCTAACTGCATCTCCTTTGTTGTCACCTGTTTTGCTCTGTTTAGATTAGGTGCTCATCCAGTATTATTAATGCCGACACAACGGGCCCATGATGTTCATGCACTTTGCCAGATTGCCCGTCCGGTGGCTTACATTATCCCTGATTGTATCCATGGTTTTGATTACCGAGAAATAGCACGGGAAGTGGCAACGTCTTGTCCTGAGATGAAACATATTATTGTTGATGGGGAAGCAGAAGAATTTACTGCTTTATCCTCCATTGATGGTGAACCACTCGATATCTCTGTTTCTGGACCATGTTACGGTGATATTGCTGTACTCCTGCTTTCCGGAGGAACAACAGGCACGCCGAAATTAATTCCACGCACTCACGATGCCTATACTTATGACTTTGTGCTATCAGCTCGCTTGTGCTCAATGAATACCGAAAGCGTTTATTTAGCAGTACTGCCTGTTGCACATAATTTCACCTTAGGCAGTCCCGGTATTCTGGGCACACTTTCTCAAGGAGGATGTGTCCTCTTAAGTAATACCGCCAGTTGTGATGAAGCCATGCCATTGATTAATCAGCATAAGGTGACACATACTGCGTTAGTTCCAGCGCTTGCACGACTCTGGGAACAGGCTCGTGACTGGGAACAAAGCGATCTTTCCTCTCTGCGTTGTTTACAAGTCGGTGGAGGCAGACTTACACCAGAACTGGCAAAACAGGTGATGACACGACTTGGTCCTTTGCAACAGGTATTTGGCACCGCAGAAGGATTACTTTGCTATACCCGACTGGATGATCCTTATGAGGTCATTATTAACACCCAAGGTCGCCCACTATCAGCAGAAGATGAGATAAAAATTGTTGACGCCAATCTGCAATCTGTCCCCTCCGGTGAAGTAGGCGAATTGATTACACGAGGCCCTTACACCATTACGGAATACTACCGCGCTGAACAACATAATACCATCACCTTCACCACTGACGGATTCTATCGTACCGGCGATTTGGTTCGTATGAGAACAGATGGCAACCTGATCGTTGAAGGACGCATTAAAGAGCAGATCAACCGTAGTGGCGAGAAAATTTCAACACAAGAAATTGAAACATTACTGTTGCAACATTCAAATATTGATGACGTAGTTGTTATCGCTGTTCCTGATGAACTCTTGGGTGAACGAATTTGCGCTTGCATACCAAAGAATATTAACCAACCAGAACCTATACAGATACAGTCATTTTTACATCAGAAAGGTGTTCAGCGCCATAAGGTCCCTGATCAATGGTTGTTTGTGGCATATTGGCCATTAACCACAGTAGGGAAAATAGACAAACGTCAGTTGGTACAGATGGCACAAACAGAACATACGAAACAAGCAGAAGAAAATAACAACCCAATGCAGCAATATCATGAACACACTATCGCTATTACCAGTACTCCATTAGATCTGGTCACTCATTTAATTGCAGATCTTACAGATAATAATACACAACCTTGTACCCTCTACGAGATCAAAGATGAATGGTCATTGGGGATTGGCTGTGCAGCCACTATAAGTGTAAATGTATCTGGACAATTGATTGATTCAAAAGGTAATCGACATCCATACGATATCAGTACGTTAAGCCAAAAACTTGAGCAGGTCCTCAACGACCTTTCTATCAAAGACTGGCGTGCTTATGGCAGAACATTGTTTGAGTTTTCTCATATGGCATATGAGATACCATTAGCTTCATCATTAGAACAACAAAATGAAGCATTAATAAAAATCACGGTTCCGCAGCATGAATTACGCATAATTCAAGGGCAAGTTCTGATACGAACACTTGAAGAAAATCAGCTCACTATATTGAGCGAAAAAATCAGACAAGCTGATCAAGTCGGTACACCAACTTTCCCATATACAAAAGAGCTGGAAATTATCAACACAGCAGACGCGGAAAAAAATTATCAAGATAACGTAGCGAATGTGGTTAAAGATATTGTCACAGGCCATTACCAAAAAGTGATCCTCTCACGCAAAGTTCAGCTTGGTTCAAATATTGACATGACACACAGTTACTGGTTGGGCCGTCAGGCTAATACCCCTGCCCGCTCTTTCTTCTTACGGGATGAAGAATTTTCTGCTTACGGTTTCAGCCCAGAAACCGTGGTTGAGGCAGATGGTACTGGTTGGGTCAATAGCCAACCATTGGCGGGCACAAGAGCATTGACACATGACAAAGATCAAGATCAAAAGCTGCGGGCAGATTTACTTTCTGATACGAAAGAAATCGCTGAACACGCGGTGTCAGCCAAACTCGCATTAGAAGAATTGGCCCCGATTTGTCAGGCAGACACGCTTTGTGTATCAGAATTTATGGCTATTCGTGAACGTGGTTCGGTACAACATTTAGCATCACGCGTAAAAGGATTATTACAAACAGGAAAAAATCGTTGGGATGCATTCATTGCCTTATTCCCAGCAGTAACAGCTTCAGGGATACCGAAAAAAACTTCTTTACAAGCTATTTCACATTTTGAAAAAGAACCTCGTCGGCTTTATAGTGGTTGTGTCATGTTATTGGATAGCTCAGGTAAGTTAGACGCAGCACTGGTATTACGTTCTCTTTATCAGCATAAAGAACACTGTTGGCTACAGGCTGGTGCTGGACTGGTCAGAGATTCGAAGCCAGAAAGAGAATGGCAGGAAACCTGCGAAAAACTTGAGTGCATTATTAAATATGTTCGCGCGTATTCCAACAAAAAAGACTAAGAGTCTATTAAATAAGCCATAATGCTCTAGTAGCAATACCTCCGGGAAAGCCAGAGTCATATCTGGTTTTCCCAGGATGAGCATGAACAATACTGGCTGTTTTTATACTTAATCAATTTGCACGGCACTGAATTTATGGGTCGGGGTTACCATCTTGTCCTGAGCAGCTACAAGCTGTAACTCAAACTCTCCTCTTTTTTGCGTTTCCAGCATGACTTCATAAACTCCTGCGGTAACATGTTCCAACGCAGCCTGCAATGCTGAATTTGTTAAAGACGGGCTTTTCAGTAGGTTAACGAGGAATAAGCCGCTGGTTAAATCACCTATTCCAACGGGTTGACGTTCACCGGTATCGATCAATGGTCGGCTGATATGCCAGCTATTTTCTTTAGTTACCAGCAACATTTCGAAATTATCTTTTCGGTAGCCTGCACGACTAAGATGTTTAACCAAAACAATTTTAGGGCCTTTTTCACACAGTAAACGGGCTGCGGATATTGCTTGTTCTACCTCTTTGATTTCCCGCATAACCAGTGTTTCAAGCTCCAGTAAATTAGGGGCAATGATATCACTGACAGGTAACGCCTTTTCAGTAAGGAATTCGGCCACTCCCGGAGCAACAATGCATCCTTTTTCCGGATGTCCCATAACAGGATCACAGAAATACCATGCCTCAGGATTAGCTTGTTTAACCTGTTTCACGATATCAAGGATATAGTTTCCCTGCTCCGCCGAACCAATATAACCACTCAGTACGGCATTACAGGATGCTAATTTATTAATTTCACCAATTCCCTGCACAATTTCAGCCAGATGCTCCGGCGGCATCACACAACCACGCCATTGTGGATATTGAGTATGGTTAGAAAACTGAACCGTATTTAATGGCCATACGTTCACTCCCATACGACACATCGGAAAAACAGACGCGCTGTTTCCTGCGTGACCAAAAACAACATGAGACTGAATTGAAAGAATATTTTTCATGATAAGGCCTGGTTTATTATTTTAGGAGCGATGCTTAAAAACCATGTTTAAGAACCATAAGTGGCTTAACAGGCAGATATTTTAAGGGCAACAGTACGTTGCCCTTTAGTAACACTTTTATGGATTATTTCCAATTAATGAGGCAGTAATGTTTTTTACCACGGCGCAGTAAAGTATAACGTCCAAACAGACGGTCATTATCGGTAAACACATACATAGGCTCAGACTGTTTTTCACCATTAACGGAAACCGCATTGGAGCTGATCATGGTCCGCGCCTGCCCACGGGAAGGAACAAATTCAGCGGTCACCAAAGCCTGTTGCAAATCAGCATCCTTCTCAAGTTCAATTGCCGGCATACCATCCTGCGCTAATTGTGCAAAATCATCTTCGGTCAAATCGGCGACAGCGCCAGAGAACAAGCTTTCAGTAATGCGTTTCGCCGCAGTAAGACCCGCTTCACCATGTACCAGTCTGGTAACTTCTTCGGCCAGAACATACTGAGCTCGCGGAGCTTTACTGCTGTTCTTATCTTCTTCTTCCAATGCGTTGATTTTCTCAATGCTGATGAAAGTAAAAAATTTCAGGAAACGATACACATCAGCATCTGCTGTGTTAATCCAGAACTGATAAAATTTGTATGGGCTGGTTTTCTTAGGATCCAACCAAACTGCGCCACCTTCTGTTTTACCGAATTTGGTGCCATCAGATTTAGTAATCAGAGGTACTGTCAAACCAAATACTTGTTTCTGATGTAAACGGCGTGTCAAATCGATACCTGACGTAATATTGCCCCATTGGTCTGAACCACCGATCTGCAATTCAACACCGTATTTTCCATTCAGGTTAGCAAAATCATAAGATTGTAACAGGTTATAAGAAAACTCAGTGTACGAAATACCAACATCATCACGGTTCAGGCGCTGCTTCACCGCTTCTTTATTGATCATCTGGTTAACGGAAAAGTGCTTGCCTATATCACGCAGAAAAGTCAGTACATCCATTTCGCCAAACCATTCATAATTGTTGGCTAATTCTGCACCATTCTCACCTTCAAAATCGAGGAATGGTGAAACTTGTTTCCGAATTTTTTCAACCCACTCTTTGACAGTTTCTTCTGTATTTAATTTACGCTCCACAGCTTTAAAGCTCGGATCGCCAATCAGACCTGTCGCTCCACCGACTAACGCTATCGGCTTATGCCCTGCCAGTTGGAATCTTTTTAAACACAGCAAGGGAACCAGATGGCCCAAATGCAAGCTGTCAGCGGTAGGATCAAAGCCGCAATAGAGAGAGACCGGACTTTGCGCCAGTCTTTCCGCTAACGCCTCTTCATCCGTTACCTGGGCAATAAGGCCCCGCTCTTGCAGTTGTTTAATCAGGTTATTGCTAGACATCAATGACTCCATCGGTTTGTATTCTGTAGTTATACCCTTTGTCTTTCAAGTTGCAGGCTTTATCGATTATGTTCACTGATTGCTGCACTGCAACTTGCAACCTATTAGGCATATATAATTGTCACAATTTGCTATAAATCGCGCGCTATAGCATAAAACGCCAGTAATATAAGTGCCAGTATTAAAAATGGTAATTGGTACAGTTAAGGCGCCAAACGATCAATATGCCACTCATCTCCTTCACGTTGGTACAGAAAACGATCATGAAGACGACTAGCACCTCCCTGCCAAAACTCTACTGAATCAAACTCAACCCGGAATCCCCCCCAGAAACTGGGTAACGGCACTTCGCCATTCTGAAATTTCTGCTTAAGTTCTAAGAAGTTACTTTCTAAAATACTTCTGGCCGAAATACGAGAAGATTGTTGTGAAGCCCAAGCTGCAATCTGACTATCTTTCGGACGGCTGTGAAAATATTTCACCACTTCAACAGGTGATAAACGTTCAGCTTTTCCCAGGAAACTAACCTGTCGCTCAAGCTGATACCATGGGAAATGGAGACTGATACGGTTATTTTGAGCTAAATGTTTTGCCTTCCGACTGCCAAGATTGGTATAAAACACCAGACTACGGGTATCAAAGTGTTTTAATAAAACAATACGCTGATAAGGCTGACCATGCTCATCAACCGTCGCAATACACATTGCCGTTGGATCGCTGAGTTTGGCTTCACAGGCCTGTTTGAACCACAGTTCGAACAAATCCATCGGCTCTTTAGTAAGATCTTTCCGCCGTAATCCGCCACGCATATATTCGCGGCGCAATTCTGCTATATGAGTTTCATTATGCTCTGACATTTTTAGCTCTCGATTCCTGAATGAGTATCAGCATAACATTGTTATCTATCAGCAACAGGATAAATTGCTCCTAAAATCGTTGCCCTGTCGGCACCAGTTACTGATGGTAAGTTACCCGGCAGCCCAGACATTGTACGGAATGCCAACCAAGCGAATGCTAATGCTTCCATATCATCACCACTCAATCCATATTTATCTGTTGTAGCAACTTCAGTATCAGGCAACAAAGCAGACAATCGATGCATGATGAACGGATTTCTGGCACCACCACCACAAACCAACAAACGTTCACAACCATCATTCAGTAATACCTGCTCGGCAATACTAACTGCTGTCAGTTCAGCTAGAGTGGCTTGCACATCCTCTGGTTTGACATCAGGAAAATCAACCAATTGTTTTTCCAACCATACCATATTGAAGTATTCACGCCCCGTACTTTTCGGCGCAGTACGTGCGAAGTAAGGATCAGACAACATTTTCTGTAGTAAATCCTCGTTGACGTTCCCTTCATCCGCCCATTGTGCATCTTTATCATAAGGCAGTTGTTTATGACGCCATGTCCAGGCATCCATCAGCATATTCCCCGGCCCGGTATCGTATCCTTTGACAGCAGAATTTGGCAGAAGCGCAGAGATATTGGCAATACCACCAATATTAAGAATCACACGCCTTTCTGCCGGATGCCCAAGTACCGCCATATGGAATGCGGGAACTAAAGGTGCTCCCTGACCACCATACGCCATATCGCGGCGGCGAAAATCTCCTACAGTTGTAATGCCCGTTAATGCTGCTACACGGTTATTATCACCGATTTGTATGGTAAAAGGTTTTTCGCCGTCCGGTTCATGCCATACAGTCTGACCATGACACCCAATCGCTGTAATATCATTTGCAGTTAACCCGGCTTTATCTAATAATCCTTTTACTGATTCAGCAAAAAGCGTCCCCAGTTCATAATCAAGCTGCCCAACTATTGATAATGTTGTCTGCTGCCCCTGACAAATAGAAAGTAATTTTTGTTTAAGTTCCTGAGGAAATGGATGGCTATAACTTTCCTGCTGTGTAACCGCCTTATCACTAATCTCTGCTAAAATAACATCAACCCCATCCATGCTGGTGCCCGACATCACGCCAATATAACGTCCTGACTTCATAAATATTCTCCTATTTAAAGAATGGATTACATTTGTAAATAAATTCCGTGTAACTATAAAACACATTGATTTGGACTATATATGCTTAACAAGCAATATAAGAGATAAAATCTGAGTTTTGGAGGACTCTTCACAAAACATGCTAAACTTTTGGTCAGGAATTATTCCTATTGGAGTTCATCGAGAAATTTATTATATATTTAGAGATAAGCCATTAGTGTATAGAATAAGTAACTCGCAAAATTATTATGCTTGTTACTGACCATAGTAGCTGAATGCTTGGTTGTAGGTTTATTATCAGTTTTCCCCCGTAGCATTAAAATTAGGAGTAACTATGTTCAAACGTTTCCTGGTTGGTGCAGTTGTAGTGACAACATTATCCGGATGTGCTGACATGGGAGCACTTTCCAGCGACACCTACTCGATTGGTCAAGCCAAACAAATTCAAAACGTTGCCTATGGCACTATTCTGTCCGTCCGCCCGGTGACTATTAAAGGTGGTCAGTCTGGTGACCCGAATGTACTGGGTCTGATTGGTGGAGCTGTTTTAGGTGGATTATTAGGAAATACCATTGGTGGTGGTTCTGGTCAAAAGCTTGCAACAGCCGCAGGTGCTATCGCTGGTGGAATGGCAGGTCAAGGAATTGAAGGTGTTCTCGATAAAACAAAAGGTGTTGAATTGGAAATTCGTACTGATAGCGGAAGGAATATCGTTGTGGTACAGAAGCTGGATCAGGTTGTATTCAATAAAGGGCAACGAGTTAAAATCGTCGATAGTGGCGACTCGACAACGGTATCACCTATTTAACATTGTTCAATGTATATTTAAACAGAAAATCGCGGAACTAAATCTTGGTAATCCGTGATTTTCTGTTTATCGATTGATTTTTATATTACCTGTTTATGTAATTGGTTAATATTTTTTTCGATTTTTTTTATTACAGAAGCAAGCAGAATTAGCTCATCATGAGTAATTCCCTCCAAAATTTCTTTCCTCGTCAAACCAATAACACTATCCACTTCTTTGATAAAATTTTCCGATTCTTCGGTTAATTTGATTCTTTTGGCACGCCGGTCATTAGCACATGTGTGCCTTGTAATGAGTTTTTTTTCTTCTAATTGATCTAAAGTTCTTACCAAGGACGGTTGTTCGATACCAATAGCTTTCGCAAGTTGTATCTGTGACTGCTCCGGTGGTAACAGACTAATATTATACAGAGTAACCCAATGTGTTTGAGTTAATTTCAACGGCTTCAAACGATGATCAATTAAAGCGCGCCAAACACGAACTAAACGTGCCAGGTCTGATCCCAATGTCAATTCCAATTACCCCTCCTTATAATTAGAGACTCATATAACATCAATGAATTATCCAATCAGTTTATTCATATGAATAATGGATACGCATCCTATATCACGCTCACATAAGTAGAGTCAGATATTTCGCTAATTACTTAATTTAGTGTCGCGTTGGCGTGTTACTTACGTTTCACAAACAAAAATAAAGTTGACATCTTCGTTGCCCTAAAAAGCGAAGTTTTACGGCACATCGAATAAAATCGCGCATTAATCCACCAACGATATAAACTGTATAAAATAATCCTTCAACTAAACTATTAAAATTTTAAATATCAACGAAACAAATACAAACTCTAAAAAATAGATACAGCACCACTCGGCTAAAGTTCTATAAGAATAACCGCCATCCAAATACTAATCTATATATTTTTACATTAATATCATTTTTCTCTTACAGTTACAGCCAATAAAAAGACAAAAATCATTAAAAACAATAAGATAAATAATTAGCGTGATTATTGTTCAATAATTGATTATTTGATAAGAAAATTTTACCGAAAGACTTTAATTAGTCAACTGTTGTAATATTTTTTAATGACCTATATCAAATAAAAGACATGTAATATGAATAAAATATCATTTTATTACAGTAAAGCTTCCTAACCTTATGGGAAATATGAAATATTATTCATATAAACAATTTTCATTAACAGTTAAGACAGAAAATCAAAATAATCCAAGCTGTTTTGATGGTTCACCTTCATCATGTTCTTTATTCCTTCTCATTCGCAGATATCTATCACGACATAACCGCAATACTTCTCTTTTTTGTCCATCTGATAATTTCATCCACATAAATCGCTCCTCCCTACTGCGATAACATCCCCGACAGAAACCACGAGTATCAGATTCACAAATCCCTTTACAAGGGTTCGGAATAGCAAAAAACTCTAATTGCTCAGCCATGTCATCCTCCTGTACTCAGAGTTACCTAAATAATATCTATGACAGAATTGCAACATTACCCAGATTAAGTTCAAGCCAAATATTGAACTACAAAAATAGTAATGATTAGAAACAAAATAGATGAAAGGACGAATTGAATTACTTTATCTTTACCATATATAGTTAATCAAACATATGCAGTCAGAGCGCAAAATTTCACCACTACGTTATTTCGCGATATCGCCATTTGATTATAAGACCATAAATTCAAGAGGTAATCATGCGTCTACTTCATACAATGATCCGTGTTGGCAATATGCAACGCTCGATTGATTTTTATACTAAAGTGATGGGTATGCGTCTACTTCGTACTAGTGAAAATCCAGAGTATAAATATTCCCTCGCTTTTGTAGGTTATACCGATGAAAGTCAAGGTGCTGTCATCGAACTGACCTATAATTGGGGAGTTGAAAACTACGAAATGGGAACCGCATTCGGTCATATCGCCTTAGGCGTTGATGATGTTGTAGCAACTTGTGAACGTATCAAACTTGCTGGCGGGAAAGTCACTCGCGAAGCAGGGCCAGTTAAAGGTGGAACAACTATTATTGCTTTTGTTGAAGATCCTGACGGCTATAAGATCGAGTTAATCGAAAACAAAAGTGCCACCAGTGCATTAGGGCGTTAATTATTCTTCTCTACAAAAGGGCATCTTGCATGCCCTTCATTTCTCAACTGGATAAATATTACTTCTGCAAGACAACGTAAATTTTGTCATAATATCCGCTATCCTGAAGTTAAGAACAAAATCAGATGTCTAATACAAAAGATCAAAACATACTAAGCGGACGTTTTCGTGGCTATTATCCCGTTGTCATTGATGTAGAAACTGCTGGTTTTAATGCACGGACAGATGCTTTACTCGAAATCGCTGCAATTACTTTAAAAATGGATGAAGAAGGTTGGCTGGCACCTGCTGATACGCTACATTTCCACATTGAGCCCTTTGAAGGAGCCAACCTTGACCCGGCAGCTTTAGCATTTACAGGTATCGACCCTACCAACCCATTACGGGGAGCTGTCAGTGAATATACAGCGTTACATGCTATTTTCAAAATGATCCGCAAAGGCATGAAAGACAGTCATTGCAACCGCGCAATTATAGTTGCCCACAACGCCAGTTTTGATCACAATTTTGTTATGGCGGCAGCAGAACGCTCTGGTTTAAAACGCAATCCATTTCACCCTTTTGCCACTTTTGATACTGCCGCATTAAGTGGATTAGTGCTAGGCCAGACAATTCTGGCTAAAGCTTGTATTACAGCAGAAATACCTTTTGATAGTAATCAGGCACATAGTGCTCTGTATGATACAGACCGGACTGCCCTGCTTTTCTGCGAATTGGTTAATCGCTGGAAACGGCTTGGTGGTTGGCCGTTGGCTGTGCCAGATCACAATAATGAAACCTGATAAACTGAGCGCCTTAAGATAGGCGCTCAGTTTATAACTCTATAACGATTATCACCCCATACCTGTTGCCACAACCTAACATTGCCATGGAATATTACCGTCAATAAATATGATTATTCATGCTAATTGTGTATGGGGCTTTGTTGATTCAAAACTTTACTGAGACAACAAATTACTGACTGTCTTCCTGCTCACGGTATTTATCCGCAGTCTCTTTGAGCAGAACCTGTAATTCACCACGTTGATACATTTCAATCAGAATGTCACATCCCCCAATTAACTCACCTTCAACCCAAAGCTGAGGGAATGTTGGCCAGTTTGCATATTTAGGCAACTCTGCGCGGATATCAGGGTTTTGCAGAATATCTACATAGGCAAAACGTTCACCACAAGCAGACAAAGCTTGAACTGCCTGAGCAGAAAAACCACAGCTTGGCAGTTTTGGTGAACCTTTCATATACAGCAGGATTGGGTTTTCTTGAATCTGGCGTTCGATTTTCTCAATTGTCGTCATTTTTACTTCCTTAAACGGCAGGCGCTGTTTATCAGCATCAGAAAAGATTGATTCAGAATACCACTTTCTGATGCTGATTTGCTACCGTGAACACACTCCTGCAAATTTTTTGTTCTGAACAATAGGTTGTAACTAGTTGATATTTTCATCCTTAATAAATATTAAAATCAGTAAAATTGAATGCTTCTACGTCAAATCGCCACTAAATAACATCATTTCCCCTGTTATTTAGCAGAAAAATTGTTAAGATAATTACCAAACAAAATAGCAACATGATAATAAGCTAAAATTTGCTCTATCCATGATTAATACGCTACAAGTCATGGTTTATAAAGCCAAAAACCCGATATTAAAAGGAGTATGCAATGTCTTTTGAATTACCAGCATTACCTTATGCTAAAGATGCCTTAGAACCTCACATCTCAGCAGAAACTCTGGAATATCATTACGGTAAACACCACAACGCTTACGTTGTAAACCTGAATAATCTGATTAAAGATACTGGGTTTGCCGGAAAATCACTGGAAGAAATTATCAAATCCTCTGAAGGTGGTATCTTTAATAACGCAGCACAAGTCTGGAACCACACCTTCTATTGGCATAGCCTGTCACCAAATGGTGGTGGTGAACCAACTGGTAAAGTTGCAGAAGCCATCAATAATTCTTTCGGTTCTTTTGCTGAGTTTAAACAGCAATTTACTGATGCCGCACTGAAAAACTTCGGTTCTGGCTGGACATGGCTGGTTAAGAAAACCGACGGCAGTCTGGCTATCGTCAATACCTCCAACGCAGCAACTCCATTGACTGGTGAAGATAAACCAGTTCTGACAGTTGACGTTTGGGAACATGCCTATTACATCGATTACCGCAATGCACGTCCTCAATATCTGGAGCATTTCTGGGCTCTGGTTAACTGGAAATTTGTGGAAGAAAATCTGGCTTAATTAATTCACCAGTTAAAATGACAAGGGTAAGTTTTTCCGATTCAACACACTTAATTTCATTTAGTAAGTGCCCTTTGAGTAGTGAAAAACTTACCTTTACTTGCCTTAAAGTAAAACAGACAGCATTTCACCTTGATATTGTTTCCCGACCTTGATTAGATCAGGCAAAGTCCCCCCAGAAAAACAATCATGATTAATGCACTACAGGCAGTCAATAATCCCAATTTCAGATCTGTATCCATAAGCCATCCTCACCATGAAAATTAAGACTCAGCGACACCATAAATTTTGTTTGGCTATTTACCTCAGAGGTTAAAAAAACCACACTGTGATATTTAATGCATATACTTTATAGCATTGATTACTACTTTCACTTTTGCGCTAGATCAGACAAAATTCAGGGTTTATCGCTAAATTGTTGTCAGTTATCTTCCTATATATAAATATAATACTGGCAAATGATTAACAAAGATCTATATCCAGATGAAGGGTATACAAATTTAGACCTAAGGTCAGGAGTCCTTTTTATCATGGCAACGATTAAAGATGTGGCCAAACGCGCTGGTGTTTCAACCACAACCGTATCCCATGTTATCAATAAAACCCGTTTCGTCGCCGAAGATACAAAGGCCACAGTGTGGGCTGCCATTAAAGAACTGAATTATTCCCCCAGTGCTGTTGCCCGTAGCTTGAAGGTTAATCACACCAAATCTATCGGATTACTGGCAACATCAAGTGAAGCACCTTATTTCGCTGAAATCATAGAGTCTGTCGAAAATAGTTGTTATAGCAAAGGTTATACTTTGATTTTATGTAATTCCCATAACAATCTCGACAAACAAAAAGCTTATCTCGCTATGCTGGCACAAAAACGCGTTGATGGTTTACTGGTTATGTGTTCTGAATATCCTCAACAACTGTTGGGAATGCTGGAAGACTATCGCAACATCCCCATGGTAGTCATGGATTGGGGTGAGGCCAGAGGGGATTTCACTGATGCAATTATCGATAATGCTTTCCATGGTGGTTATTTGGCCGGTCGATATCTGATTGAACGTGGTCACCGTGATATTGCTGCTATTCCCGGATCATTAGCCAGAAATACCGGAGGCGGACGTCATCAAGGTTTCCTCAAGGCGTTGAAAGAAGCCAATATCACTATTCGGGAAGAATGGATTGTTCAGGGGGATTTTGAGCCTGAATCCGGTTATCAGGCGATGTATAAGATCTTAAGCCAAAAACACCGCCCTACGGCCGTGTTTTGTGGAGGAGATGTCATGGCAATGGGGGCGATCTGTGCTGCTGATGAGATGGGGTTACGTGTTCCACAAGATATCTCTGTCATTGGTTATGACAATATTCGCAATGCCCGTTATTTTACACCAGCGCTGACAACGATTCATCAGCCTAAAGAGCGTCTGGGGCAGATGGCTTTTTCCACGTTACTTGATAGGATCATTAATAAACGTGAAGATGCACAAACTATCGAAGTCCATCCGCGCCTTGTTGAACGGCGCTCTGTTGCAGATGGCCCTTTCATTGATTATCGTCGTTAACAATTAATCCTCTTGTAGCCATTCAGCGTTGAGTGTTGCACTATCTCCAAGATAATCAAGCAACCAGCTTAATGCAGGTGAATGGCTTTTTTGCGACCATGTCAGGCAACATGGGCTATCAGGTAATGGTTGCTCAAGTTCAAGCAAGCTGAGTTTTCCTTGACGAATGAGCGGCAAAGCACGATGTGTGGGCACCATTCCCACACACAGTCCATCCATCAGGCAAGCCAACCCCGCATTCCAATCAGGAACAACTAACCGCCGTTGATTATCCAAAGCCCATGTATTACGTTTGGGCAAATTGCGTGAAGTATCTTCAAGGCACAAGCTAGGATAAGCCCTCAATTGGTCATCATTTAATCTTTCTGTTATAGAGGTTAACGCATGCTCAGGACTGGCAACACATAACCACGGCATGAACCCCATATCCCTGAAACTATACCGTTCCCCGACCGGAGAAGCGCGAGTGGCGCCAATAGCAACATCAACGCGCCCATCCACCAGCGCATCCCATACCCCATTAAAAACCTCAGGATAAATAAATAACTCGATATCCGGAAAATGGCGGTAAAAATCCAGAATAAGCTGGCGTGTCCGTTCTGGTTTCACCACTTGATCAACAGCGATACTGAGTTGCCCACGCCAACCATTCGCCACTTGCTGGCATTGATGACGAGTATGATACATTTTTTTGATAACAGAACGCGCTTCCTTTACGAAGATAGCCCCTGCCCCGGTTAATTCCACATCGCGATGACGACGTTCAAATAAAGGCACTGCCAACCATTCTTCAAGTTGTTTTATTGTATAACTGATGGCAGAAGGTACGCGGTGAAGCTCTGATGCTGCTGCACTGAAACTTCCTGTTCTGGCTACAGCATCAACAACTTCCAGAGAATATTCAGACCACATATTTCTTCCTTTTAATTTTTTTCACAGCATTATGCAAATAATACCGTTTCACAAGCAAAAATTACGCCATATAAAATAAACCGTATATTCTCTTATCAATTATCACATCGATTTATTGACACAATGACTACAAATAAAAATTCCATACCATTTATGCTTTATCTCGCTGGCCTAAGTATGCTTGGCTACTTAGCTATTGATATGTATCTGCCCGCTTTTGATGCCATGGCAAAAGACTTAGGTACATCAGAAGGGGCTATTAGTGCAAGCCTCAGCGTTTTTCTTGCTGGTTTTGCAGTTGCTCAGCTTTTATGGGGACAATTGTCTGATCGTCTGGGAAGAAAACCTGTTCTGCTTATCGGCTTGTCTCTGTTTTGTCTTAGCTGTTTAGGAATGCTTTGGATAACAGATGCAACTCAATTACTTATTCTGAGATTTATTCAAGCTGTGGGTGTCTGTTCTGCTGCTGTTTCCTGGCAAGCTCTAGTCGTTGATAGGTATGACTCTGAACGCACAAAACGTGTTTTTGCCATGATTATGCCACTGGTCGCACTTTCCCCTGCCCTTGCCCCTTTACTCGGTGCATGGTTATTGTCACATACAGGTTGGAGAACTATTTTTCTTGTTTTAATGGCTGTCACACTAGTTCTGCTTGTACCCACATTTTTACTGGCAAGTAAACGCGCACCTATTATTGACACCAACATTAATGAAAATAAAGTTTCTTTCTTCACCTTATTGAAGTCTTCAACCTTCAGCGGAAATGTGTTGATTTATGCTTCCTGTAGTGCTGGTTTTTTTGCCTGGCTAACGGGTTCACCAACGATTCTTATCAATATGGGTTATGATGCCACAGATATTGGCTTAAGCTATATTCCACAAACTTTGGCATTTATGCTCGGTGGATATGGTTGCCGCATTTTATTGGAAAAAGTCAAAAGTGAAACCATATTTCCAATTTTGCTGATAGGCTATGCTGTAAGCATGGTACTCATCTATTTAATTGCCCGAATTTATCCTTCTTTCATGCTTATTCTTATTCCTTTCTGTTTTATGGCCGTCATGAATGGTGCTTCTTACCCTATTGCTGTGGCAAATGCACTTTCTGTTTACCCAAAAGACGGCGGTAAAGCGGCCGCATTACAAAATGCTTTACAGTTGGGTCTTTGCTTTATTGCCAGCATGTTTGTTGCTACGTTTATGAAAAACCCGCTTCTGTCTACTACAACAGTGATGGTTTCGACCATTATCCCAATGATAATAGGTTATTGTTTACAAAAGAAAAAAGTAAACGATAATCATTAGTCATATATTTAAAAATTACGCCGAAAGATAATAACTAAGAATATTCTCATATAAAGGCCATACCATAATATGGCCTTTAAATTATTGTTTAAATATTATTTCACTCATATACTCATACAGATTCATTATTCTAAAAAACTCGGAATTTGAGGTTTCTAAAGGCAATGAAGCTCTCTTTAATTTCAGGATGAATTGGCATCTCTGCCTTTGAAACATTTTCTGCTTAATTTCAAGTCAATCCATTTTTGTTTTAGGATAATAAATAACCTATCACAAAGATATACCTCAAAATTCCATCAAACAAATGTTGGAGAGTCTATGAGTTCATCTTTCGTTGAAGGAAAAAAAACCATTACTGACCAGTGGCATAGGATCGCCAATGACTTGCTTCAAGAAGCGGATGTTGAAATCAACGGCAAGCGTCCTTTTGATATACAAGTCAAAAACCCTGATTTCTATAAAAGAGTGTTAAAACAAGGCTCTTTGGGATTGGGTGAAAGTTATATGGATGGTTGGTGGGATTGTGAACGTTTGGACATATTCTTTTATAAAGTCTTAAGAGCGGGCCTGGAACATAGCATCCCTAAAAATATCAAAGATATCTTGAAGGTTATTGCCTCCCGCGTGTTTAATTTACAATCTCCCAAACGAGCTTGGATCGTGGGTGAAGAGCATTATGATTTAGGTAATGACTTATTCACGCTCATGCTTGATCCCTACATGCAATATTCCTGTGGTTACTGGAAAGATGCAAATACTCTGGAAGAAGCTCAATCTAATAAGCTCCGGTTAATTTGCGAAAAACTACAGTTATCACCGGGCATGACTCTTTTGGATATCGGATGTGGATGGGGTGGGTTGGCCGCCTATGCTGCCAAACACTATAATGTCTCCGTTACTGGTGTTACCATTTCTGTAGAGCAACAGAAATACGCTCAAGACCGCTGTAAAGATCTGGATGTTAAAATCATCCTTGAAGATTATCGTGACCTGAATCTACAGTTTGACAGAATTGTTTCCGTTGGCATGTTTGAACACGTTGGCTATAAAAATTACGCCAATTATTTCGATATAGTACGTAAGAACCTGAAACCTGATGGGCTTTTCTTACTTCATACTATTGGTTCCAATCAAGATAAAATCAATGTCGATGCATGGATCAGCAAATATATTTTCCCTAATGGCCACTTACCATCAATTGCAAAGATCGCCAAAGCCAGCACTGGAAAGTTCGTTATGGAAGATTGGCATAACTTTGGGGCTGATTATGATCGTACCCTGATGGCATGGTATGAACGTTTTATCAAGAACTGGAGTAAGATAGAAAATAACTACAGCCCTCGTTTCAAACGAATGTTCAGCTATTATCTGAATGCCTGCGCTGGCGCATTCCGTGCCAGAGATATTCAACTATGGCAAGTTATGTTCAGCCCGCATGGAATTGAAAATGGGCTGAGAGTTCCTCGATGATATTGTTTACAACAGCTTTCTAAAGCTGTTGAAAAGCTACAGTGAATACCTCTGTAGCTTTTTTCATTAATATTTTTAATATAAGCAACGTTAACTACTCTTCCAATTGGGATAATACTCTTTCCTGTTCTTTTTGCGCCATGAACCGTTCAACAGTATCTACAATTGCTTGTGTCTGTGGGTCAATTTCAATATTTACTTTTTGACCAATGCGTTTTTTGCCCAGTGTCGTACGTTCCAACGTTTCTGGAATCAAATGAACACAGAAACGATTATGCACGACATCTCCAATCGTCAGGCTGATCCCATCAATACCAACAAAACCTTTATGCAGGATATATTTCATTAACTGCTTATCATAAATACGGAACCATATTTCATGGTTATTTTCCGAAGTAAAAATTTTAGCAATTTCAGCCGTTGTGATGACATGACCGGACATCAAATGCCCACCAATTTCATCACCAAATTTTGCTGCTCTTTCCAAATTTACTAAATCGCCAACTTTAAGCTCACCGAGATTAGTCAAACGCAGTGTCTCTTTCATCAAATCGAAACTAATCAAATCGCCATCTATTTTGGTGACAGTCAAACAACAGCCATTATGGGAAACGGAAGCTCCCGTTTCAATTTCGGGTAATAATTCAGCCGGAAATTTAACTATATGAGTCCGAAAGTGTGTTTTTTCTTCAATAGCAACTATAGGCGCTTTTCCCTGGACAATGCCTGTAAACATGGGAAACCTCTTTCATCGTTTTGCATGATAAGTTAGTGTAACGTACTCATCTCTTTTAGACACTATTTCGGTTGAGAGTTATTTTCGATTTGGTATAAATATCGTGCAATGATTGGTTTAATAAAATGAGTCCTATACAATACTTGAGTTAACAAGAGATTACTTTTCAAACAACTTCGTTTGCTCGCAGAAATATTCCTTGTTCTTCTAATTAATTTTTAAACAAAAAAGGTGTAGTACGTGCAGAAATATTTAAATGAAGCGCGTAGTTTGCTCGCTCTGGGGATCCCCGTCATCATCGCTCAATTTTCACAAACTGCGATGGGTTTTGTAGATACAGTTATGGCTGGTAAAGCCGGCGCAATCGAGATGTCTGCGGTTGCTATCGGGACATCAATTTGGCTGCCAGCGATTCTGTTTGGTCAAGGCTTGTTGATGGCCTTAACACCAATCGTTGCGCATATGAATGGCTCAGGCCAGAGAAAAAATGTCGCCAGCCAAATCCAACAAGGTTTTTGGCTGGCAACGTTCTTGGCTATTTTCATTATTACAATTTTGTATAACTGCCGCTTCATTATAGAAGCGCAACATAATGTGGATCCTATTCTGGCACAAAAAGCTGTAGATTTTATTCACGCTATTATGTGGGGAGCGCCTGGTTGTCTGTACTACCAGGTTTTACGCAGTCAGTGTGAAGGGCTGTCAAAAACCAAACCAGCAATGGTTATTGGTATCTTAGGATTATTGGTTAATATCCCCGTCAACTACATTTTCATTTACGGTAAATTCGGTGCTCCGGAACTTGGTGGTGTGGGTTGTGGTGTTGCGACAGCAGCCGTTTACTGGGTAATGTTCCTGTTACTACTTGCATATGTCAAACACTCACCTTCTCAGAAAGATATCCATACGTTTGATAATTTTACCCGTCCTAACTGGCATGCTCAAAAACGCATTACTCTGCTTGGCTTGCCCATCGCTCTGGCTATGTTCTTTGAGGTTACGTTATTTGCTGTTGTATCCCTACTGATCTCTCCTCTCGGCGTAATTGCCGTTGCAGGGCATCAAATTTCTCTCAATTTCAGCTCATTGATGTTTATGTTCCCGTTGTCATTTGGCATAGCGGCAACTATCCGTGTAGGTTATAACCTTGGGCAGAAATCAACCGAAGGCGCTAAAATATCAGCTTATACCAGCCTTGTTGTTGGCTTGGTAGTTGCGTGTATAACAGCAACCTTCACGATTCTATTCCGTGAACCAATTGCAATCATGTACAACAATAATTCTGAAGTTGTCACTTTGGCATCTCATTTGATGCTGTTTGCAGCTATCTATCAGCTTTCTGATTCAGTTCAGGTGATTGGTTCCGGGGTATTGCGCGGATATAAAGATACACGTTCTATTTTCTTTATTACTTTCATCGCATATTGGGGTTTCGGATTACCTAGTGGTTATATACTAGCATTAACCAACTATGTGACTGAACCAATGGGGCCACAGGGTTTCTGGATTGGATTTATTATCGGATTAACTGTAGCGGCAATCATGATGGGTAGCCGGATTTGGTGGTTACAAAAACAACCTGATCATACTGTTCTGGCATATTCTACTCGTTAATTCAGTGTATTAGATTATCATCTCAAGGGGAAAAAGTTATAAATTCACACTGATAGATGTAAATGCGAGCAATCGAACACGAATTTACATTTTTCCCCTTGCCAGACAGCTCAGTGATCGTTAATATTCGTCCCCGTTGTCAGCCACTGAAATTTAGATTGCGTCCGTAGCTCAGTTGGTTAGAGCACCACCTTGACATGGTGGGGGTCGGTGGTTCGAGTCCACTCGGACGCACCAAATATCCGGTTGACAAAAAATTCAGTTTTACGTGCGTCCGTAGCTCAGTTGGTTAGAGCACCACCTTGACATGGTGGGGGTCGGTGGTTCGAGTCCACTCGGACGCACCATACCTTTATGGTTATCCTCTATTCTTTTTTCACTTTTAACCCTCTTCATTTGTAATCTGGTTATTCTGTTTATTAGTTGTCACATTTGGTACTGATTGGCCCATACTTATTCTCATCCCCAACCGAAATACAACTATCCAATTCGATACTATTGCACAACAACTTACTGATTTTCCTAACTTGTATGTGAGTATTTTTTGTTCCTTTAACATAAATCTTTTCGAGAACTCTTTTTTTAATTCATTTCACAGAAATTAGTCTCTATAATACGCATTGTCATATGTTGAATGGTTTCAGCCAATTGATTTACCGAACTCAGAAAAGTTACAAATGATTAATCGTTCCAAGTCCACATGTCCATACATGCCTGGCTTCATGAAAAGCAACCATTTGACATTTTCTGCCACCCGTTTTCTATTATGTTGCGCAACTAACAATGCCAAATGACACTGGCTTATAATGTCAATGGTTGGTGATTCACTCTTTTTAATTCATAAAAACCAGTAGATAGATTGTCATGAAAAAAACCAAAATTGTTTGTACTATCGGACCAAAAACTGAATCCGAGGAAAAACTAACCGAACTGCTTAACTCAGGCATGAATGTTATGCGCCTGAATTTTTCTCACGGTGACTACGAAGAACATGGTCAACGTATTAAAAATCTTCGTGCAGTTACTGCAAAAACCGGCAAAAAAGCAGCTATCTTACTGGACACCAAAGGCCCTGAAATCCGAACTATGAAGTTGGAAGGTGGTAATGATGTTTCTCTAACGTCTGGTCAGACTTTCACTTTCACAACAGATCAATCCGTCATCGGTAATAAAGAATGTGTTGCCGTAACCTATCCAGGTTTACCAGCGGATTTATCTGTGGGTAATACAGTATTGGTTGACGATGGCCTGATTGCTATGGCAGTAAAAAGTATCACCGAAACTGAGGTCATTTGTGAAGTGTTGAATAACGGTGACTTAGGTGAAAACAAAGGCGTCAATCTGCCAAATGTTTCTATCAACCTGCCTGCACTGGCAGGAAAAGACAAGCAAGACCTTATCTTTGGTTGTGAGCAAGGTGTTGATTTTATCGCAGCATCTTTCATTCGTAAGCGTTCTGATGTTCTGGAAATCCGCGAACATTTAAAAGCCCACGGTGGCGAACACATCCAAATCATTTCCAAAATTGAAAATCAGGAAGGTCTGAATAATTTTGATGAAATTCTGGAAGCTTCAGACGGCATCATGGTTGCCCGTGGTGATTTGGGTGTTGAGATCCCTGTAGAAGAAGTGATTTTTGCGCAGAAAATGATGATAGAAAAATGTAATTCTGCACGCAAAGTTGTCATCACTGCGACTCAAATGCTGGATTCCATGATCAAAAATCCACGCCCTACCCGTGCTGAAGCAGGCGACGTTGCCAATGCAATCTTGGATGGTACTGACGCAGTGATGCTTTCCGGCGAAAGTGCTAAAGGGAAATACCCTGTTGAAGCCGTCTCCATTATGGCAACCATCTGTGAACGTACAGATCGTGTCATGGGGAGCCGAATCGAAAATACCAAAACTCAGAAGTTGCGTGTTACCGAAGCGGTTTGCCGTGGAGCGGTAGAAATTGCCGAAAAATTGGAATCACCTCTGATTGTTGTGGCGACTTATGGTGGTAAGTCTGCAAGATCTATTCGTAAATACTTCCCTCATGCTCCTATTCTTGCACTGACTACCAATGAAATTACTGCTCGTCAGTTGTTACTAGTTAAAGGTGTTTCTACGCAAGTTGTCAAAGAAATTGCTTCTACTGATGATTTCTACCGTATTGGTAAAGAAGCGGCATTAGCCAGCGGTATGGCAAGCAAAGGAGATATAGTTGTGTTGGTATCCGGTGCATTAGTACCAAGCGGTACAACAAATACTTCTTCTGTTCATGTACTGTAATTATTTTTGAAAACAAGACAAGCTGCCCAATTAATGAGCAGCTTGTCAAGCAAAAATAACTCCTGCCTTTTAGCCACACCTCAATAATAAACAAACGTTCACACTGAAATAATTCAAAACATTGAGCATAAAAAATACTCCGTTTATTTTAAAACCATTTATACTAATACTGATCTCATTTACTAGATTTGCAGATATTGGTCGCTAATTTTTTGACAAAATAGGCAAAATGGATCTTTTTTATTTATTACAGCCAAGCAGTAAAAACTGGAAGATACATCACGTAATGTTTAAGATTTTTCTGATTTAATTATTCATCGCACTACTGTTTTATTGCGATTATCTAAAAATTATTAACTTTTTTTAGAATAAAAAACAGTATAATTGGTTTCTTTAGACAAAAATTTATTCTCTTTCCAAAAAAGTTTGTGTAATAATTAGATAGCTACTTGGAGATTAACTTAATCTAGAGGGTATTGTGATGAATCGTACTAAAGTTGTACTTGGCACAGTAATTCTTGCTTCTATTATGTTAGCGGGTTGTACAAACCCACCTAAAGTTGATCAGCTTTCCTCTCAGGTTCAAACTCTGGGTTCAAAAGTTGACCAACTGAGCAATGAAGTTAGCTCAATGCGTTCTGATGTACAAACAGCGAGAGACGAAGCCTCTCGTGCGAATCAACGTCTTGATAATCAAGTTCGTTCCTATAAAAAATAAACTTGTAGCATATTCAAGAATGGCGTACTTGGTAAGTACGCCATTTTTTATGTTCCCTATTCACTGTTTCGGTTAGGATTTAGTTTGATAAATTGGAGCAGGCTGGCTCAACGGTGGTAATTTAACGGGCTGAATATTGAGAGTAGCTTCTTCACGTTCTTCCATCAAACTTGGGAGTTCTCTTTCCTCCTTACCGGATGAAATAGTTCCCTTGTTGACTACCACAGGCAGTCCAGAACGACGAATTATCGCCTGATCCACCAAGACAGCATTCGTATTACTGTTTTCAATAAACTTTAATAACCCTTCTGTACGCTTAATCGGTATTGTTTGAGGATCATCAGCATCTGTCTTTGAAAGTGGTTGATGAACCTCAACATAGCGTTTGCCATCTGGTTCTACCGCATATTTGATTGGTTCATTAATAATCTGAACACGGGTTCCCTTCGGAACATTATAAAATAGTGCCTCAATATCATCAGGACGCAAACGGATACACCCCGAACTGACTCGCATACCAATACCAAAATTCGCATTAGTACCATGTATCAGATATTCTCCACGCCCTGCTGCCAAACGCAGAGCAAAATCACCCATCGGGTTGTCCGGGCCTGCAGGTATTACCGCCGGCAAGATAATACCGCGACTTGCATAATCTTTACGGATATTAGCAGTAGGTGTCCATGTCGGATGTTTAATTAACTGGCTAACCGATGTCGTCATTGTTGGTGTATTGCGCCCAAGCTGCCCAATTCCAATTGGGTAAACAATGACATGATCCTTTCCTTTTGGAAAATAATAAAGTCTCAGTTCAGCAAGATTAATGACAATCCCCTGACGAGGGACATTGGGAAGTAACATCTGTGACGGAATAATGAGTTTTGTACCAGGTTTGGGGAGATAAGGATCAACACCAGGATTGGCTTCCAGCATAGCCAGCAAACCTATTTGGTATTTGGCGGCAATGGCTTCCAACGGGAGACCATCATCAGGTACGACATAGATGGAGTTCTCACCAATCAGGCGACTGTTAGCCGGTGGCAATGGATATTCCACTGCATAAGCTAGATTAGCTGCCCCACAGAACGACAACATGCCGATCAAGAAAGTACTGATAAAAGTCAAAAATCGCTTCATACACACTTCCTCAATGTTATTTGAATGCCAGTGGTTAATTAATAGCCTATTCTGGGAGACTATTCTATTCCCTTTGCCACAATCAAAGCCAAAGCTAAATTTGAACAGTATTCAGACTACAACGCATCTTACAACTGATGGCAACGTAATTACACCAGACTAACATATCAATAGTCAAAACCTGCCGTAAAACAAGCTATGTTTTATTTTCAGCTATATTCAGAATGAATTGGCTGAAATCAACCAAATATTCAGATAAACCCCAAAAGTTCCTGCCAACAAATATCAACAGGAACTTAAATTAATCAACTTACGTTATAATATATTGAATATTAAGATAAAATAGCCGTAGTCAGGCGGGATGTACAACATAATTGCTGTTGTCCATTATAGATATCAATTTGCCAGACCTGATGAGTACGCCCAAGATGGATTGGTTTGCAGATCCCTTTAACTATGCCCTTACGCACCGCTTTTATATGGTTAGCATTAATTTCTACCCCCACAACCTTTTGTTCACCTTCAGAGCAAAGATAACCTGCAAGGGAGCCAAGTGTCTCAGCTAACACCACTGATGCTCCACCATGCAAGATGCCAAATGGTTGTTTAGTTCGTTGGTCAACAGGCATTGTTCCTTCAATAAAATCATCTCCAAGCTGAGTAATTTCTATTCCAAGATGATCCAAAATACAATCAATACCCAATTGATTTAACATGTTTACATCTGGATGACGTTTCCAAATCACTGCATTATCTCCAATAAAGCTTGTAATGGGTGTTTAAGTCCTTTTCCTTCTACGCGTTTCACCTGACTACGACATGAATATCCAGTACTGAGGCAATTTTCCAAAGCTAAATTATTCAGTACAGGCGCCCATGAAAGTCTGTAAATGCCAATCGAATTATCAAGGTTCTTTTTCTCATGACCATATGTGCCTGCCATACCACAACATCCCACATTGATGTTGTTTAATTTACAGCCAAAATGGTGGAAAATATCAATCCATTGTTTACCACTATTAGGTAACGCTGTCACTTCTGTACAATGCCCCAATAAATACCAATCATGACTGGATGTTACCTTGTCACGTTTTCCTTTTGAGGCAATTTCCGGCAACACGTTCACCAGCCATTCATGAACCAATTGAACGTTAAAATTCCCCCGCCGTTCACCCAGAATATCTTTGTATTCATCCCGGTAACACAGAACCAACGCAGGATCAACACCAACCATAGGAATATCCAGTTGTGCGACCCGTTTCAGAAAATCAGCCGTTTTCCCGGCAGTTTTGGCAAATTTATTTAAAAATCCTTTAACATGTTGTGCTTTTCCATTCGGAGAAAATGGTAACAACACTGGCTGATATCCCAACTTCTCGATCAGTCGTACAAAATCAGTGACAACTTTTGCATCGTGATAACTGGTGAAAGGATCCTGGACGATAAGTACATGCTGCTTACGTTGGGTTGTAGATAACATTTCGAGCTGTTCTAATGTTGTCCGGGTTGCATAATGACTGGCGAGTTGCTGCTGTAATGTTGGATAGGAAAGCTGTGGCAAATCAACCATACCAATAGTATGTTGACTGAGTTTTTGTACCCATGGCTGCCGCAAGAAGAAGTTAAAGACCCTAGGAGCCTTTGCCATTAACGGGGTACTGCTTTCTACATTGGCAACAATATGATCACGCAACGGACGTAAATAACGGCTGTGATACAGAGCCAAAAACCGGGAACGAAATGATGGTACATCAATCTTAATCGGACATTGTGTCGAACAGGCTTTACATGCCAGACACCCCGACATCGCCTCTTTGACTTCATGGGAAAAATCATACTCTCCCCACCATGCTTTCCAGCTATGACGCGTTTTCTCAATCAATCCACGTAAGCTTACTCCATGTGAACCGGATCGGGCCTGATCAAATCCTTGTTCTAATAACTTAGGTTCAACGCCTTGCTCCGTCAGAAGCCGCAACCACTCCCTGACAAGGGTTGCTCTACCTTTAGGTGAGTGAATGCGATGCTGGCTGATTTTCATTGAAGGGCACATTGGGCTTTTTACGTCAAAGTTGAAGCACAGGCCATTACCATTACATTCCATTGCTCCACGGAATGTGTTTCTGACATTAACCGGAATAATTCTGTCATAAGTGCCACGCTTAGTGGCATCGACCTGCATCATCGGGGCATCTATTCCCATTGGCGGGCAGATTTTTCCCGGATTCAACCTGTTGTGTGGATCAAATGCCGCTTTAACCCGACGTAATTCATCGTACAAGGCTTCACCAAAAAAAGCCTGACTATACTCTGCCCGAAAACCTTTGCCATGCTCTCCCCATAACAACCCGCCATATTTAGCCGTCAAGCGAACTATCTCATCGGAAATCTGCTTCATAAGAATTTCCTGCTGAGGATCGCACATATCTAATGCCGGCCGAACATGTAAAACGCCCGCATCCACATGACCAAACATGCCATAATCAAGCTGATGGCTATCAAGAAGCTGACGAAATTCGACAATATAATCAGCAAGATGTTCAGGTGGTACACAAGTATCTTCAACAAACGGAATAGGTTTAGCTGCACCTTTACTGTTACCTAACAATCCAACAGATTTTTTCCGCATGGCATAAATGCGTTCAATATCATCCAAATGGTGGCAAGTCTGATAACCGATAACACCTGCCTGATTGTTTGCCATTAATTCATCAAGGCGCAAGCAGAGAGCGTTAACCTGCTGATCAATTTGCTGTTCCTCATCTCCGCTGAATTCAACAATATTTAAGCCTTGCATATCTCTGTCTGGAACATCAGCAATCAATTCTTTCACTGAATGCCAAATAATATCTTCACGTGCGAGGTTGAGAACTTTTGAGTCCACTGTTTCAACAGAAAGCGCTTTGGCTTCAACCATAAACGGAGCATTGCGCAGGGCTGAATCGAAAGAATCATATTTTACATTCACGAGCCGCCTGACTTTCGGCAATGGTGTAATATCCAATGTTGCTTCGGTAATAAAGGCCAGAGTACCTTCAGATCCCGTTAATATGCGTGTCAAGTCAAATGACTGCATATCATCACTATAAACATGACGCAAATCATAACCTGTCAAAAATCGATTGAGTTTTGGGAACTTTTCAACAATTAATTCCCGTTGCTCACGACAGCGTTCAAGTACCGTTTTATAGACATGGCCGATAACCGATTTCTCTTCCGCAATCGATTCTGCCAGTGTTGTACTCATAGGGCGGGTATCAAGCATTTCTCCCCCCAGTAAAACAGCACGGACACCAAGTACATGATCTGACGTTTTACCATATACTAACGATCCCTGACCGGATGCGTCGGTATTGATCATGCCGCCTAATGTGGCGCGGTTACTGGTTGATAATTCAGGAGAGAAAAAATAACCGAAAGGTTTTAGGTATTGGTTGAGTTGATCCTTAATAACACCTGCTTCAACTTTAACCCAGCCTTGTTCTGGATTAATTTCCAGAATCCTTTTCATATACCGGGACATATCTACAACAATACCATTGTTGAGGGCCTGGCCATTCGTACCAGTTCCCCCACCTCGGGGGGTGAATGTCAGAGAATGGAAGCGTTCTTCTCCTGCAATCCTTGCCAACAATGCAACATCGGCACTGGAACGCGGAAAGATAACCGCTTGTGGTAACAACTGATAAATACTATTATCTGTCGCCATAGTCAGTCTATCTGCGTAATTGCTGGCAGTATCACCTGTAAAACCAGTATCCTTCAATACAGTCAAATATTCCTTTACCAGTTCACTGACTTGGGGGGCTTGTGGTATACGTGGGATCATTGGCTCATTGCCCCTTTTTCTAATAAGTGTCCACATTGCTTTATTTATATACTACCTTAACAATCAATTCAGACTGGGATCTGAATAGATAGTTTTTCAACGATATCACAATATTTAACAATTTTGAGCAATCTGTGAAATAACGTTATATTTATTTACCATTGTTGATTCTGACAATATTATCAATTGCCGAGAGAAATCATTTCATGGAAAAATCGCAACCACGTCACGATTTACCCAAACTGCTATTTGTACTGTTCTTCATTTTACTACTCATTACGACCAGCTTTTGGGTTTTGAGTCCATTTATTTTAGGATTCATCTGGTCAGGAATGGTGGTTATCGCAACTTGGCCACTAATGGAAAAAATACAACAACATTTATGGGGAAAGCGCTGGATCGCGGTTTCCGTCATGACATTAATATTGATTTTATTATTTGTTATTCCTATTGCCTTACTGGTTGGCAGCTTGCTGGAAAACAGCGCACCACTAATTACATGGGCAAAATCTCCAGCCAATATACACCTGCCTCAATTGGAATGGCTCAATAAAATCCCAGTCATTGGCAATGACTTATATATTAAATGGCAAGACACTCTTGCTGAAGGCAGTAACATGCTTCTGGCCAAAATTCCGCCTTACATTGGTAAAGCAGCAACATGGTTTTTTGCTCAAGCCGCCAATGCAGGCCGTTTTCTGTTCCACCTAGCACTGATGGTACTGTTCAGTGTCCTGCTTTATTGGAAAGGTGAACACGTTATGCTAGGCATTCGCCATTTCGCTATCCGGCTGGCAGGTAAACGTGGTGATGCTGTCGTGCTACTGGCTGCTCGTTCCATTCGTGCTGTTGCTTTAGGTGTGGTCGTTACAGCACTCGTACAAGCTATCGCTGGTGGAATTGGGTTAGCAATCGCAGGTATTCCTTATGCCATGATCCTAACAGTCATAATGTTTGTACTCTGTGTTGCTCAATTAGGCCCTTTACTCGTCCTTATCCCATCCATTGTTTGGCTTTATTGGACAGGAGAAACAACCTGGGGAACTATTTTAGTTGTCTGGAGTTTAATTCTGGTCACAATGGATGGGGTTCTTCGTCCTTTCCTTATTCGACTTGGTGCCGATTTACCTATGGTTTTAATTCTCACTGGTGTTATCGGAGGTATACTTTCACTGGGTGTGATTGGATTATTTATCGGCCCGGTGGTATTAGCTGTTTCTTATAGCTTGTTGCTGGCCTGGATGGATGAAGTTCCTGAACCTGAAAATAAAATAGAACATATAGAACAATATTTCAAAAAAGACCATATACAATAATAAATGATAGCGCGGAATATGATTTTTCCGCGCAATTATCAATTAATGTAAATAGATAATCTCGGTTCTATAGAAAATAAAAATTCATCCCACCAGTAAATAAATCCTTCAAAAATTTGTTACAAAAAAGTTATTTTTTAATTTTGTTTTTTTAATTCTGATTTATTAAGAGAATTCTTAATGAATAAACTCACTTATTAAATTAGTATTCTTTTCATCGAAACAATGTTTCCCATGAATTGCTGTCTTAGTTTGTAAACGCCACAAACTGGGATAAGTGAAGTAATATATATTGCTGTGTGTAGTCTTTGCCTGTCAGCCCATGATAGGCTTTTTTTTTGGGTTTAGGAAAAATTTTCATTGGTTCTATATAATATATCGCCAATGTTAAAAAAGATTATGTTATAAAAAACAAAAAGCCTGAAAATATTTTTAACAGGCTTTTTAGTTCATGTCTGAATAAGTTGTTACTAATTATTTCCCGCTAGAGAAATCCAGGTTCTAACAACGGTATCAGGATTCAATGATAAACTGTCAATCCCTTCTTTCATTAGCCACTCAGCGAAATCTTCGTGATCAGAAGGCCCCTGACCACAAATACCGACATATTTTCCTTGTCGCTTAGCTGCCCGAATTGCCATAGAAAGTAATTGTTTCACTGCATCATTACGCTCATCAAATAATTCAGATACAACCCCCGAATCACGATCCAATCCTAATGCTAATTGAGTCATATCATTTGAACCGATAGAAAAACCATCAAAATACTCAAGGAATTGTTCCGCTAATAATGCATTTGATGGAATTTCACACATCATGATGACTTTCAACCCATTCTCACCACGTTTCAACCCCTGTAATGCCAATTCTGAAATTACCGCTTCGGCCTGTGCTACTGTACGTACAAATGGGATCATCACTTCGACGTTAGTTAACCCCATAACATTACGCACTCGTTTGACCGCCTCACATTCCAAAGCAAAGCATTGACGGAAACTGTCAGAAACATAGCGACCAGCACCACGGAAACCAAGCATCGGGTTTTCTTCGTGTGGTTCGTATAAATCACCGCCAACTAAGTTCGCATATTCATTAGATTTGAAGTCAGATAAACGTACAATAACGCGCTTAGGCCAAAATGCGGCCGCCAACGTCGCAATACCTTCCGTCAGACGTCCGACATAAAACTCAACAGGATCATCATAACCTACCATTAATGATTTAATCTGTTCCTGTAGTTCGGGGGATTGTTCAGAAAACTCAATCAGGGCACGGGGATGAACACCAATCATGCGGTTTATAATGAATTCTAAACGTGCCAGACCTACACCTTCATTCGGCAGGCAGGCAAAGTCAAACGCCCGATCCGGATTGCCCACATTCATCATGATCTTAACATCCAACTTTGGCAGTTCATCAACCTGAGAACTTTGGATGCTGAAATCCAGTTGATTCTGATAAACGAAACCAGTATCCCCTTCAGAGCAAGAAACAGTCACTTGCTCACCCTCTTTTAAGCGTTCTGTCGCGTCACCACAACCTACTACCGCAGGAATACCCAATTCACGAGCAATAATAGCAGCATGACAAGTACGGCCGCCACGATTGGTAACAATCGCCGCCGCTTTTTTCATGATAGGTTCCCAATCTGGATCGGTCATGTCTGTTACCAACACATCCCCTACTTGGATACGATCCATTTCGCTGAGATTGTGGATAACTTTAACCGTACCAACACCGATTTTGTGCCCGATCGCACGGCCTTCCACCAGCACACGACCCTGTTCATTCAGTTGATAACGCTCCATCACCTGCTGATTTGAGCGGACTGTCTCAGGGCGTGCTTGTACAATATATAGCTTGCCATTGTGCCCGTCTTTCGCCCACTCAATATCCATTGGACGGCCATAATGTTTTTCAATCAGTAATGCTTGTCCTGCCAGTGCTTCAACTTCACTGTCAGTAAGAGAGAAACGATTGCGTAACGCCTCAGAGACATCTTCTGTACGTACCTGCTGACCATGCTCCTTACTGTCTGCATAGACCATACGTATTTTTTTGGAGCCCAAATTACGACGGACAATCGCAGGGCGATTATTTTTTAATGTAGGTTTATGGACATAAAACTCATCAGGATTTACTGCTCCCTGTACAACCATTTCACCCAAACCATAGGCAGATGTAATAAACACGACTTGATCAAAACCAGACTCCGTATCAATCGTAAACATCACACCCGATGATGCCAGATCTGAACGCACCATACGCTGTACTCCGGCTGATAATGCAACACCACGGTGGTCATAGCCCTGATGGACACGGTAGGAGATAGCACGATCGTTGAAGAGAGATGCAAAGACATGTTTAATAGCAATCATCACAGCATCAATGCCCTGCACATTTAAAAAAGTCTCTTGCTGTCCGGCAAAAGAAGCATCCGGCATATCTTCAGCCGTCGCAGAGGAGCGGACAGCGAAAGAAGCATCCGGCTCACCTTCAGACAATTGCAAATAAGCATCGCGGATATCTTTTTCCAGTTGTGCCGTAAATGGTGTATCAATCACCCACTGGCGGATCTGTACGCCAGCCTTAGCTAATTGATTAACATCATCAACATTAACTTCATCCAGTAATTGATAAATACGCTGGTTAACACCGCTTTGTTCCAGAAAATCATTAAATGCCTGTGCAGTTGTAGCGAAACCATTGGGGACAGATACACCAAGGTCAGCCAGATTAGTGATCATTTCGCCAAGAGAGGCGTTTTTACCACCGACCCGACTAACATCATTCATGCCTAATTGGTTATACCAAAGCACATTACATGGGGTAAGGCCATTATTGGACATTGAAACTATCCTTTTTACATTCGGAGGTACAACTCGGAAAATTAAAGCTGTTTTTACAGCAGGAAATAGCCTAGCACAATGTCTCGCTACATATAGAAAGGTGAATCGATCAACCCAGCAATATTATTTTTTTACACGTATAATCTGGAACGTTATCTATGGCTGTAATTTGTAATAAAAACGATTCAGCTAATATTTTGCTAACTCCCTATAAACTCAACAATAAAAGAAAAGCACAATGATAGAGATCCTACTCCCTCAGACTCAGGACAATGAAATTCTGGAACGCAGTGTATTTTTCATTTCCGATGGTACAGCAATTACGGCAGAAGTTTTGGGTCATGCTGTATTGTCTCAATTCCCGATTAATATCACGTCTTATACCTTACCCTTTGTCACCAACAAAATGAGAGCAGAAGAAATTAGGAACCAGATAAATACCCTCTATCAGGCAACACAAATCAGGCCACTCGTTTTTTATTCCATCATTTCCAATGAAGTTAAAAATATTATCACCAGCAGTAAAGGTTTTTGCCTGGATATTGTCCAGACTCTCGTTGCACCATTGCAGCAAGAAATCGGGCTGGAACCTAAACCTGAATTACACCGTACCCACGGTTTATCTGAAAAAAATCTGAGTCAATATGATGCCCGCATCGCAGCCATTGATTACACCCTCGCACATGACGATGGTGTTTCATTACGCAATCTCGATCAGGCTCAGGTAATTATTCTGGGTGTTTCCCGCTGTGGGAAAACCCCCACCAGCCTCTATCTTGCCATGCAATTCGGCATTCAAGCCGCAAACTATCCTTTCACTGCGGATGATATGGATAATCTGCAATTGCCTGCTGATCTAAAACCTTTCCAGCAGAAACTCTTCGGATTGACAATAAGCCCGGAAAGACTGGCCGCTATCCGGGAAGAACGGAGAGAAAATAGTCGTTATGCTTCATTACGACAATGCCGGATCGAAATTACTGAGGTTGAAGCCCTATTTCGCAAAAACAAAATTAATTACTTAAATACCACCAATTATTCTGTCGAGGAGATTTCAACCAAAATTATTGACAGTATGGGATTGAAACGGCGCATGTTCTGATCCCGGAAATACCAGCACCTCTCAGAATACCGTTACAATCTTATGCTTGCGATTTCTTATTTAATTGTAATTATTGTCTGTTGAATTTGCCGGAGGTTGAGTTATTGTAATTTCAATTACGCCAGACTGTATTCCAAGATGAAGTAGAATTTGAGAAAGTATATGCACAAAACAGATGAATTAAGAACCCACCCAATTGACAGATTAATAACACCTAAAACACTTTCTGAGCAATATCCCATATCAGAAAAAACATTGCAAAATGTGACAGTATCACGCAGACGTATTGAAGCTATTCTTACAGGCAACGACCAACGTTTGCTGGTTATCATTGGGCCTTGCTCTATACATGATGTTGATGCCGCCCTTGATTATGCCTCACGTTTGCACGTATTGCGTAAAAAATATCAGCACAGTCTGGAAATCGTAATGCGAACCTACTTCGAAAAACCTCGTACTGTTGTTGGCTGGAAGGGATTAATTTCAGACCCTATGTTGGATGGTTCCTGTCAGGTCAATAAAGGGATATCACTCGCCCGTAAATTATTAATTGATATTAATGAGTTGGGAATGCCCACCGCCACAGAATTTCTGGACATGGTCATCGGGCAATATATTGCAGATTTAATTAGCTGGGGAGCAATCGGTGCAAGAACAACAGAAAGCCAAATCCACCGGGAAATGGCCTCTGCACTGTCATGTCCGGTCGGATTTAAAAATGGTACTGACGGTAATATTCATATTGCTATTGATGCGATACGTGCATCACGTGCCGGACATATGTTCTTGTCACCAGATAAAGATGGACAGATGACCATCTATCAGACCAGTGGAAATCCTTATGGGCATATCATTATGCGCGGTGGGAAAAAACCGAATTACAGTGCTGAAGATATTACAGCAGTTTGTCAGAAATTACGCGAATTCAACCTACCAGAACGCTTGATCGTAGATTGCAGTCATGGAAACTGTCAGAAAGTTCACCGCCGACAACTGGATATAGCCAGAAATATCAGCCAACAGATCCAGTCTGGTTCAACGGCTATTGCGGGTGTCATGGCAGAAAGTTTCTTAGTGGAAGGTTCTCAAAAAATCATGCAGGGAGAGCCCCTGGCCTACGGACAATCTATTACTGACCCATGCCTTAGCTGGCAAGATACCGAACAATTCCTTAGTATTCTGGCCGAAGCAATTGAAAGTCGGTTCTGAATATCGTTTTTATTGGCTTCTGTTCACGTGGGAGTAGGAGCCAACCCCTCATCTGAAAAATCATACAAAACCCATCTATTGAGTCAGTTATACCCACACAAAAAAATAGCTTGAAGTTAACCAAGACAGAAACGATAATTATTCTCAATATTAGAATAATTATTGTTCATATTGGGTTATGAAAACATTAACTGATTGCCTGTGCTACTACATCAATCCTTTGCAACAACAGATCCTTCTTGCGTTACATCGTGATTCGACACAAACCGATAACTTTACTCTGACGTAATAACAATTCAGAGAATTCACCGTGATGCATCTCAATGGTTCTTAAAACAATATATGTATGTTTCAAAACCATTCGTATGCTTTAAAACACAGCAAAATTATGGAGATAACCTATATGACCCGAATTCAACCACCAAACCTGAAATTGTCTGCACTAAGTATTGTCATTCTGACAGGGTTGTCTTCTGCTCACGCAGCAACCATCCCAGATGAAAAAACAGCTTTAGCAGAGAATAATAAACATCATAAAGATACACTGACGGTTTATGCCACAGGGAATCAACGCGACAGTTTTGAAGCACCTATGATGGTAACAGTTGTTGAAGGTAACTCAGCCAGCAGTAAAGTTGCAGGTAATGCAAATGACTTGCTGAACAAGATCCCTGGGATTAACACTACGGATTACGGGCGCGCTAACGGGCAAGATATCAACCTTCGTGGTTACTCTCAAAAAGGCGTTTTAATGCTGGTTGATGGCGTTCGTCAAGGTACTGACACCGGGCATATTAATGGCATCTTCCTTGATCCCTCACTGATTAAACAAGTCGAAGTTGTCCGTGGCCCATCTGCCCTGCTCTATGGTAGTGGTGCATTAGGCGGGGTTATTGCCTACCAGACAGTTGATGCCGCAGATCTCTTACAGGCGGGGCAAAATACCGGTTTTCGTGTTTTTAGTCGTGCCGGAACCGGGGATCACAGTTGGGGATTCGGCGGAGCCGCATTTGGTAAAACCGATAATCTTGATGGTCTATTGAGTTTCAGTACCCGTGATGTTGGCAATATTCGTTATGGCGGCGGGGTAAAAGGCCAAAATGATGAGATTATCGGCAATGTACTGACTAAAGGGACATGGAAAATTGATGACAGCCAATCAATCGGTGGCGAACTTCGTTATTACCGTAATAAGGCTAATGAACCACTGAACCCACAATCTGTCAAAACAGCAGATAAAACAGCACAGACTGATCGCACCACAACACAACGTGACGCGCAACTGACTTATAAGTTAAATCCGGCAGAATATAACTGGTTAAATTTCAGAACAGATATTTACTATTCCAACATTAGCATTAATGCTAAAAGTAAAAAAAATGGTTTTGAAGGCCGTAAACAAGAAACTTACGGTATAAAACTGGAAAATCGTTCTCACTTGAGTGCCAACGCCTTCGCTGCACATCAATTTACTTATGGTAGCGAACTGTATAAACAGAAACAAAAACCAAGCAGCAATGGTATAAATGGATTCCCGCATGCAGACATCCGTTTTGCATCCGGTTGGATTCAAGATGAAATAACCATTCGTGACTTGCCAGTTTCATTTATCGTCGGTACACGTTACGACAATTACAAGGCATCAAATGATAAATATAAAGATATCAATGCCGACAAATGGTCATCAAAAGGTGCTATCAGTATCACCCCAACAGATTGGTCGATGCTGTTTGCTTCTTACTCTCAGGCATTCCGTTCGCCAACAATGGGGGAGATGTATAACGATTCCAAACACTTTCCAGGTAATTACTGGAAACCTAATCCTAACTTACGCCCTGAAAGCAATGGAACTCAGGAATATGGCTTCGGGCTCCGTTTCGATGATCTATTTACCAGCAATGATGGCCTAAAATTCAAAGCCAGCTATTTTGATACCAAAGCAAAAGACTATATCAATACTTCCGTAGAGTTTAGAAAAGGATTTACGACTTCCTTAAATATCCCCAAAGCAAAAATTTGGGGCTGGGATGCATCAATGACCTATGATTCCGATTACTTCTCATGGGATCTGGCTTACAACCGTACAACTGGCAAAGACGAACAGACTGGCGAGACTATCAAAAGCCTCAGTCCTGATACGGTGACCAGCACACTAGATATTCCTCTTTCCAGTAGCGGTTTTTCTATTGGTTGGATCGGTAAATTTACTCAACGTACCCAGTTCAGAGGCATTAATGGTGACAAAAATGAACGTGGACAAAAAGTTACCCAGTATGCAGGCTATGGCGTCAATGACTTCTACATCAGTTACCACGGTGAAGACCGGCTAAAAGGTGTAACGACCTCCATCGTACTCGGCAACGCTTTCGACAAGCAATATTACTCATCACTGGGTGCACCGCAGAGTGGCCGCAATGCCAAACTGTTTGTCAGCTATCAATGGTAAAGACTATGGTAGTAAAGACTATCGGTAGTAAAGACTACCGATAGTAAAGAATAGCAGCCCTAATTTTTAACCTTTAACGTAGTTTTTTAAGGAGCTAGTATCTGTGAATCAGTCACTTTATGAACGTTACCTACAGGCAAAAGCGGATAATAAAGCTAAATATGCACGCGACTTAGCCGCTTATCTTAATGTCAGCGAAGGAGAATTACTGCACAGTCGTGTCGGTATCGACGCAAAACGTCTGAACGTTGATGCTCCTACCCTGCTGCAAGAATTAGCAACAGTCGGTGAAACCAAGGCCATTACCCGTAATGATTTTGCTGTCCACGAACAGGTTGGCCGTTACGAAAACACGAAGTTCAGCCAACATGTTGGTCTGATCCTCAATCCGCGTGAACTGGATTTACGTATGTTCTTTGAACATTGGAGCTGTGTTTTCTCTCTAGTAGAACCTACGAAAAATGGTATACGTCACAGTATCCAATTCTTTGATCGCCAGGGTGATGCTCTGCACAAAGTGTATACAACAGAACATACTGATATGGCTGCATGGGAAGCCCTGATTGAGAAATATCAGACAGATGAAAACCCGGTGCTGGAAGTGAAACCTGAAGAAGCCCCTGAATATGCAGAAGTGACTGAAGAGCTGAAAACACAATTGGATGAAGAGTGGCGTGCAATGACCGACGTTCACCAGTTCTTCATCATGATGAAACGTCATAATCTGAATCGCCAGCAGATTTTCAATGCTGTCAAAGATGATTTGGCTTACCGTGTAGAGAATTCCGCCCTGACTCAGATCCTTGAAGTTGCACACAAAGATCAAAATGAAATTATGATCTTCGTTGGAAATCGCGGTTGTATCCAGATCTTTACGGGTACACTTGAGCGTCTGATGCCGTATCAGGAAGAAAACTCTTCCCAGAAGTGGGCTAATATTTTTAATCATAATTTCACATTGCACCTGATTGAAAGTGCTATTGCTGAAAGCTGGATCACACGCAAACCAACAACAGATGGTTTCGTTACCAGCCTTGAGTTGTTCGATGCGGACGGTAACCAAATCGCCCAACTGTATGGTCAGCGTACCGAAGGTACTCCTGAGCAGGCACAGTGGCGCGAACAAATTGCCGCACTACCTAAACTGCAACCAGAAAAGGAAACTTGTGTAGCATGAAAAAGTGGCTTCTAACATTTATGCTTGCCATCTCCTCCAGTGCGTTTTCTGCTAACTCTGCTGAACGTATTGTCACAATTGGCGGTGATGTGTCTGAAATTGTTTTTGCACTTGGCGAAGGACAGCATGTTGTTGCCAGGGATAGTACCAGTCAAAACCCTAAGGAAATACTCTCATTGCCAGATGTGGGGTATATGCGAATGCTGAATTCAGAAGGGATTTTGTCTATGCGCCCATCACTGGTGATCACTAGTGAATTAGCCCAACCTTCTCTGGCACTCAAGCAAATCGAAGATTCCGGTGTGAAAGTTATTAAAGTGACCAGCAAAGCCTCGTTAGAAGCCGTTCCTGAAAAAATCAAGACCGTCGCCAAGGCGGTCAACCAGGAAAAACGTGGTGAAAAGCTAATCACTCAATATCAACAACGATTGGCTGCAATCACCACGTCAAGCATTCCCACAAAAGTGATGTTTGTTATGAGTCACGGTGGGATTATGCCAATGGCCGCCGGCCAACAAACCGCTGCGGATAAGATTATTCATGCCATTGGTGCCCAAAATGCCATGCAGGGATTCAAAGGATACCGCCCTTTATCTCAGGAAGGTGTTATCGCCAGCCAGCCGGATTTGCTGTTAGTCAGCACCGAGGGACTGAAAACGCTAGGTGGTGTGGATAAACTGTGGCAACTTCCGGGCTTGAGCTTTACTCCGGCAGGAAAGAAAAAACAGGTGGTCGTTGTGGATGAAATGAGCTTGCTCGGATTCGGTATCCATACCCCGGAAGTGATGAAACAAGTCCGTGAAGCTGCGGAGAAAGTGCAATGAGTCGTACCCAATCCCCCAGTTTTGGTTTGATGTTACTGGGCATATTGCTATTTATTCTGGCAATCAGTTCAGCCAATATGGGGGCATTGCCTCTTTCTTTTAAAACTCTGTGGGAATCCTCTTTGGATGACCCACGGTGGCAAATCTGGTTAAATATCCGGCTACCACGCATTCTATTGGCGATTCTGATTGGCGGTGCGCTGGCTGTTTCCGGTGCCATAATGCAGGGATTATTTCGTAATCCTCTTGCTGATCCCGGATTATTGGGGATCAGCAGTGGTGCTGCACTGACTGTGGCAATCATGATTGTTGTGCCCACCTTTTTGCCTTTCTCTTTCTCAGACAACATGTTATCTGAAAATATTGCGTTGTATGGTCATGTTATTGCAGCTTTTGGTGGTAGTTTATTAATCTCATTACTGATCTTTTCATTAAATAAATATAGCCACGGTAATTTATCGAAATTGCTGCTTGCAGGTATCGCCATTAATGCACTGTGTATGTCATTTATCGGTGTATTGAGCTATATCAGTAATGACCAGCAATTACGTCAATTTACCATTTGGATGATGGGTTCACTGAGCCAGATTGAATGGCCAACATTGATTATTGCTGCTTCTATTATTATTCCTGTCAGCCTGTTAGCACTCAGTCAATCTCGAAAACTCAATCTACTGCAATTGGGCGATGAAGAAGCCCACTATTTAGGCATTAATGTCCAACAAACGAAATTTCAGTTACTTCTGCTTAGTGCATTGCTAATTGGCTGCGCGGTCGCATTGAGTGGTGTTATCAGCTTCATTGGTTTGGTTATCCCCCACCTTGCCAGATTGCGGTTTGGTGGCGATCATTCCTGGTTATTACCAATATCAGCACTGGGTGGTGCATGTCTTTTGTTAACTGCGGATACATTAGCCAGAACATTAGTTGCTCCCGCCGAAATGCCGGTTGGTCTTATTACCGGTTTAATTGGTGCCCCTTATTTCTTAGGGTTAATCCTTAAACCTTCAAAAGGCCGTTTGTAATGGAGCCGATAATGTCAAAAAGTTTACTTGAAGCCAAAAATCTGAACTACTTCATTGGGCAGCACCAAATCATCAAAGAGGTTTCGCTCTCTATCCATCAAGGAGAAGTGGTTGCAATTATTGGTCCCAATGGTGCAGGTAAATCGACGCTATTACGGCTGTTAACCGGTTATGTTTCACCAAACAGTGGCGAATGCCTGTTACAAGGAATCCCTCTGCTCCAATGGCCAACCCAAAAACTTGCGCGGATCCGTGCAGTAATGCGGCAATACAGTTCACTTTCTTTTCCTTTCAGCGTGGAAGAAATTATTGCAATGGGACGAGTCCCCCATGAAAACGCTCATAAACAAATTGCTATTGATGAAGCAATTGCATTAACAGAGTGTGAAGAACTGAGGCATCGGAATTATCAGCAACTCTCTGGCGGAGAACAGCAACGTGTTCAATTGGCAAGGACGCTGGCTCAACTCTGGCATCCAGAGCCAACAGAGTCCTGTCTGTTTTTGGATGAGCCAACCTCAGCATTGGATCTTTACCACCAACAGCATACATTGCGACTTGTTCATAACCTGACCCGTCAACACCCTCTTGCTGTCTGCTGCGTATTGCACGATCTAAATCTGGCTGCACTCTATGCGGATAAAATTATCCTATTACATCAAGGAAAGTTAGTTGCATCCGGCACACCACAGGATGTCCTGCGGAATGATATCCTTAAACAATGGTATCGGGCTGATTTAGGCGTAACCCGGCATCCTGAAACTTACCAGCCGCAAGTTTACCTCCGGCAATAATGGTATATCAGAATACCTCGGGAGCTGATTGATATGGCATATGCTAAATTACGTAATGAAATGCAGCTTGTGCATCATAAAGAAAAGATTGTTAATCGTGAGGTAAAATTCTCAGTCTTTTCTTTAATCATGTGATTTTTCATCCAAGCGCTTATCAATGATACGGATCGCAATTTCGCGCAATTTTTCTACACCAATAAACCCCACAGCGCCACCAAGCGCAGGTGACATGCTGCTGGGAATACCAACCAGTTCCAGCGCACTTGAGAATCCCCATGACAACGCCCCACATAAAAAAGGTTCAATCCAGCGTTTTTTTCGTTCTACACCGTCATAAAGCAGACGTCCATAACAGATCATAATAGCCAGCAAGGAACCAGATATCTGTGGCCAGGCATTTCTCAGGCTATCCATCAATTCAATCCATAAATCAGGGTGTTCTTTCATCATTAGTTCCATAATTGAATAATTGACGTCACAGATATAAAGCTATTTCTGGCGATTCAATCACAGTTCCAGTCTGATATTTCTCAAATCAGAATCGGTTAGACAGGGATTGATCCAGTACTGAGTGACGTTTTGTATATATCCATATTAACGTCAGCATAAGGCAACCACACTGTCATATACTTGTGCTCTGCTCAGTACTAAATCACACTGTCAAATGTTGCCCCAAATGTGCCACAGCTCATTAATTAGTTTCATCACATTCATTTTTTCTCTGGTTACCACAATGCTAATATCACGGCAGCGTTCTTCGGAATATTTTGATAGTACCTTGCCCCAACAGTACGCCTATAATAGTAAGAGTACTACCAATAAACTGAACTAAGTTGAACCTGTCCTCTACAATTATCTGTATCGTTAATGCAAAAATAGGTACAAAATTAAAAAATATTGCTGTCTTACCTGCCCCACGAGTAGCAATGCCTATATTCCAAAAAAGATAAGCAAAAAAAGAACCTGCAATACCCATATAAATACTCGCCAAATGACTCTCAAATGATGCTGATAATAATGCAGGCACAGGAGATTCAACAGAAATTGCAACTATTACCAATATAATCATGCCAAAAAACATTGTCCAACTGGTAGTTTCAAGTGGAGTTGCTTCTGTAACAAAAACACGAATTCCAACGGTATAAATTGCCCAACCGAGACTCCCTGCAAAAATAATCAATACCCCTTTTTCTATATGAACCGCGCCACCAAAAATCAACTGACCATTGGTAATTACCAATACCACTCCAAGTAAACTAATAATCATTCCAACCACACGTATTATTTCAGGGAAACGGCGGTTAATAATAGCTTCTAAAATATTGGCAGAAACTGGTGTCGTTGCCATTATTAATGCAGCAGTCACAGGATGTCCATGTTGGAGACCAACAAACAATGCTCCATTAAATCCCGCGATACCAATTCCTCCAAGAAAAATAAAAGCCAACCAGTTTTTCTTAAACGCCCTGCCATTAATTTTTCTTCTAAACATCATAAAAATGAAAATACCCAAAACAGCAAAAACAAAACGTTCACCAGAAGCTGTCCACGGAGGGAGATCTACAAGCACTATTTTAGTTACCGGAAAGTTTGAACCCCATAAAAATGTTGCAATTAACGTCAGAATAACCGCTAACTGTGGTGTTATCCGTATGTTCATGACTTAGCTCTCTTAATTTTTAGAAAAATAATTGGGTTGTTTTTATTGAAATTATTGTGGCATAGTTCAAAAATGAAATATTTAGTCATAAGTAGAAGATAATTTTCCAAAAACGGAAATCATAATATGCAATCATTTAGTTGGGATGATATTCGAGTATTCCTGGCAGTCGCACAAACTGGAACTATCAGTAATGCATCAATGCTTCTTAGTGTTGGTATAGCAACGGTATCGCGCAAAATTGAACGGCTTGAAAAAACGTTCGGAATGCCTTTATTCCTCCGTCATCAGACAGGTTATCAGTTAACAGAAGATGGAAGGGAACTACTGGAAAAAGCCAAAGTAGTGGAAATCGCTGCAAATTCATTTCTGACTGAGGTTGATATACGTACAAAAATCGCGGGTAAAGTCCGTCTCGCAACAACCGAACTTCTTGCTAACGACTTAATTATTCCTAATCTGTCAATCTTACAAAAAAACTACCCAGATCTGACGCTGGAAATCATTACTGATGTACAGACTGTAAATCTTCATCGTCGTGATGCTGATTTAGCCCTTCGTCTTGTCAGACCTGAACAAGGCCATGTTACAGTGCGTCAATTGGGTATATTGGGTTTTGGATTATATTCCAGTAATAAATATTATATAAATCATCAAGATAAAATACATGAAGGCACATATGACAACATCCATTTTATCAGTTGGACTGATGAATACCTGCAACTCCCATCATCCAAATGGACGGAGAAAATTTTGAAAGGCCGCCCACTCTCTATAGCTACAACTTCACTTTCAGGCCAAATTGCGGCAGTAAAAGCAGGTTTAGGATTGGCAATACTGCCCCACTTTATTGCCAACACTACAGATTTTATTTGTATTTCACAGCACCCGGAGTTAGAACGGTCTCTTTGGCTTGTTATTCAGGCAGATTTAGCACACACTCCCAGGATAAGGAAAGTCGCGGATTTTCTAACAGATATTGTTTCTCAAAATCAAAAGCAACTCTCCGGGTAAATAAAAATCACGAAAAAGATAAAGAAATCAAACTATATTGAGCAATACTCACATGACATAAACATACCCCAGTATAAATCTCATTTATTTATGATATATGTATGCTGACTTATAGTTTTCTCATTTTAATTGTCATTCAATAGTAATAACGGACATCTATAATATTTACTGCAAAGTGATAGCGATTGTAGTAAATATTATATAGTTAGTTAATCCTACTGTTATAGTAAAATTTACAATAATCACTATATAAAAATAATCTCATATTTATTTATGGACAATATTCTTATTGCAAAAGCAAAATATTTAACATAGATTACTTCAAAAGTGACATTGATGTCGTTTTCAAAGGTAATGAAATGCAAGCACAGAAAAAGCATCAATATATAATCCAATTTAAAAATCATTCTTAGATTAACTGATTTTGAACAAAAAAAGCAGAACAAACCGCCCTTATTTTTGAGAGATTGACTGTAATGGCGTTGACAGGAATTTCAACAACTGAATTAATAAAAAAACACTTAGATTATATTATCGATATGGCTAGGAAAATATAAAAGAGATTACAATGAATATACTCTATACTATAAAAAACAATATGAATTTATCTCAACCGATTGAAGCACTGGAAAAATTCCTTGTATACTTATATTTAGCAGAACGCACTTCAAATAAAGATCTCTCATTAAAAACAGGGTTACCTATTCCTATAGTACCGTCATTCCGTACCGTATTTCTGATTTAAAAATAGTGTGATCTTGCACAGGTTTTTTGTCTTGGTGACATCGGTGGGATTGACGGTTATACCCGGCTGATTTTACTAATATTTTTATAATTCATGTCTGGAAAACTGGAAAAAAATCCATTTGACCAGACATGATTAAAATTAGATAGATTATCAAAATAAAAATCTGGTTATAGCATAAGGGCAAAAATAAAAAGCAGTTTTAGTTAGTATTTTACTATCTAATAAAATATTATAACATGCGATCATTTATTAGAGACATTGCCACGACATCACAATATTGACCATTTTTAAAGGCAGCTTTACATTTGATGCCTTCCATTTCAAAACCAAATTTAGTGTACAGTGCTATTGCTTTCTCATTATCAGTGAATACTTCCAATTCAATCCTGATGCAAGCAAGCCAGTTGAAGGCATAATCAATGGCAAATTCCATCATCTTTGAGCCAATACCTTTACCTGAATAGCCAGCATCAATACCGATACCAATACCTACAACATGTCTGCGCCTTGGATTAACATAAGTAAATAACCCTATTGTACCTACTACCTTGCCATCTATTTCCGCCACAAAATCGAGTATACCTTGAGTATTATTTTGTTTAAGACGATCTTGCCACATTTCACGGGAAGGACATGGGTGTTGTAATGTACAAGAATAAACATCAGGGTGACCGAAAATTCGCTGAAAATGCTCAGCATCTTCTGATTCAGCAGATCTAATTTTAATTTCCATATAATCCTCTTTTAAATTTGACTCTTTTATAATTAACTGATAATACATTAGATGTAAAGAGATTATTTAACAAATTTAAATATAGCTATTTTACTGAACCATTACTTTTTGAGGTGATCTATGAAGCAAGAAAACTCAACTATCTTTGCATTGATAAAAAGTCTTGAAATAAGTCTACATAGAGAAAAAAGAAATGATAATAAATGGATAAATACCATCTTACATGATGATTTCTTGGAAATAGGAAAGTCAGGTCATGTTTATACTAAAAAAATTGTGGAAGATGCATTAAAAGAAGAAAGAAATAGAAAAGAATAAATCAGGACATCCCTATAACAAAGTCCTACGTTCATCCATTTGGCAGTTATCAGCATCTGGTACATGGCAACTAAGATTCCATCAAGGGACAAAAATGGCAAACTGACTATACAAGCTATCTTTTACAAAACTACAGTAAAAAGAACAAATTAGGGGCAACAAAGAAATGGCCCCGATACGAGGCCATTAGCTATATAGAATAATTATTCGACGACTAAAGACGGGCTCTGCGCCTTTTCACAACCTGAAACCCAATCATTAAAATAATAAACCAGACTGGTGTAACAATCAGTGCCTGCCTGGTATCAGGCTGCAACGACAACAATACCAAAACGAAAGCAAAGAAAGCTAAGCACACCCATGACATGACAATACCGAATGGCATTTTATAAACAGATGCCTTATGCAACTCAGCGCGACGTTTCCGATAAGCTAGGTAGGAACACAAAATCATGCTCCAGATAAACATAAACAGAATGGCAGATACTGTCGTTACCAATGTAAAGACACGCATTACATCGGGGATAAAATAGATCAAAATGACACCACAGGAGAGGCATAAACACGTAAATATCAGACCCGATGCAGGAACCGATCGTCGGGAAAGACGGCTGAACTGTTTTGGTGCATCCCCTTCTTTTGCCAAACCAAATAACATCCGGCTAGTGGAGAAAACTCCACTGTTTGCTGAAGAAGCCGCAGAAGTCAGAACCACAAAATTGACAATACTGGCTGCTGCCGGTAATCCAATCAGGACAAACAATTCCACAAATGGGCTTTTATCTGCCACAATCGCACGCCACGGAGTAACCGACATAATAACAATCAAGGCTAACACGTAAAATGTGATAATTCGGATCGGAATAGCATTGATTGCTTTTGGCAGGGATTGCATTGGATTTTTGGTTTCCGCAGCAGCGGTTCCTACCAATTCAATTCCAACAAAAGCAAATATAGCGATTTGAAAGCCCGCAAAGAAGCCACTCAGCCCCATTGGGAACATACCTCCGTCAGCCCAAACGTTAGTAAGGGAGGCAACATACCCCGCAGGTGACTGGAAATGGATGCCAATCAGTACTCCCCCTGTCACAATCAGGGCGACAATGGCAACAATCTTAATCATCGCAAACCAAAACTCCAATTCTCCGAACAATTTTACTGTCGCGAGATTCAGAGTCAGCAATACCAAAACACATAGAAGTGAGGTGGCCCATTCAGGAAAATCAGGTGTCCAATATCCGACATAAGAGGTAATAGCGACAACATCAGCGATACCGGTAATTACCCAGCAGAACCAATAAGTCCAGCCCACAAAAAAACCGGCCCATGGCCCAAGTAGATCTGCGGCAAAATCACTGAATGACTTATAATGCAGGTTGGAAAGTAATAACTCTCCCATTGCACGCATCACAAAAAACAGCATAAATCCAATGATCATATAGACAAAAATGATCGATGGCCCCGCCAGAGAGATAGTTTTACCTGATCCCATGAACAGACCAGTTCCGATAGCTCCTCCAATAGCGATAAGCTGTATATGTCGGTTAGTGAGACTTCGCTGAAGGTGCAAACCCTCAGTTTTAGGTGGGTGTGTAGGTTGTATTTTTTCTTCCATAGTTGTATCCAGTTTATTCTCACAGCATGACCTCAATAGCAGCAAGCTGTGTTTAAGGAGCCATTGTGACATAGACAACTACAGTATTAACAGAGCGAATTTACACGAAAAACCAATAGGTTGTATTTTACACTACTCACAAAATTAGATGCTGTATTTATTTTATTCAATTACTGAAAGCGTATAACTGCCTTTTCATAATAACGAGACATTTAGCTCTCAAAACCCTTTACTCCTCGCGATATGAAGAGTAAGAAAGCACTCTTATATTTTGAGAATTCATATTAAATAGACGAAAAGTCATTTTGTTAAAAAAAATAAACTAAATTACTCTACTTAATATTTTGATTATTTTTTAAAATTGTAACCAAATTCACATAATCATAACTATTAGTGTTTATTTCTATTGTTATTTTTATCAAAATTCATAATCTTTTAATGCTCTTGAAATACTATAGTTGCATGTATTGCAAAGGAAAAAACATTATGAAAATTAAAGCACTTGTTGCAGTAGCTGTTTCTGCTGTAATTCTGACAGGTTGTAAGAATATTGATCATGGAATGCTGGTTCACTCCGGAATGCAACTATTCCAGGCGGCGACTTTAAGTGATTCTGATGTCAAACGGTTATCTGACCAAACATGTAATGATATGGATGCACAGAATAAAATTGCACCGGCATCCAGCCAATACACTAAGCGTCTGAACAAAATCGCCAAAGCATTAGGTAACGAAGTTAACGGTACACCAGTTAACTATAAAGTTTATCTGACTGATGATGTGAATGCATGGGCAATGGCTAACGGTTGCGTGCGTGTGTATAGCGGCCTGATGGACATGATGAACGACAATGAAGTCGAAGGCGTTCTAGGCCACGAAATGGGTCACGTTGCACTGGGCCACTCCCGTAAAGCAATACAGGTTGCTTATGCTACAGTTGCTGCACGTACCGCGGCTGCATCAGCCGGTGGTGTAGCTGCACAACTGAGTGATTCTCAGCTTGCAGCACTGGGGGAAAAACTGATCAACTCGCAGTTCTCGCAGCATCAGGAAAGTCAAGCTGATGACTTCTCTTATGATCTGCTGAAAAAACGCAATATCAAAACTGAGGGTTTAGTCACCAGCTTCGAGAAACTGGCTAAACTGGGCAGTGGTGAAACCAGTATGTTTGATTCACACCCGCCTTCACAGGAGCGTGCTCAACACGTTCGTGATCGTATCGCAGCAGAAAAGAAATAATTAACCCGCATTCTGGGTAAAAAATTGAACTAAGAGCCTGTTCCAAGATTAGAATTTTAGACGAATAAAAAACCGATCTAAAAAGGAACAGGCGATTGTCAAGTTAGCTGAAATTTTCTGTGATCTCGATGATTTTTGCTGTTTTTTCATGTCTGGCAGACACAATAAGCAGTTTCCGTATTAAAAAAATAACGTTCATTCTCTTATTTCCGTTTTTCCCATCATGCAAAATTAAAACAGCAGGATTGCTTTCATTAATTCAACTAAAATAATGGCACACCCTAACCTACATATTCCCCAGAAATCAGCTCTTTTTATTTACTCATTTCTCAAGGTTATTTTATTTCTTAATCTTATAATTAAATATTCATTTTTCAGAATACTAAAACCCGAAAAAATACTATTTTTCTTTCCTATGCTTTGCTATTTCCACTTACATGACTATTTCCTCAAATAACTGTGAATTATTGATATGGTAAGACATCATTAATACCTGTTAAATTCACCGCCACACCAGCCTCGGAAAGAGATTGGATGTAATTATAACGTTCTGTGGTCAAAAAAGTGGATACCTGATATTTTCTTAAATAAAAGAGAGACGATATATGGCTAATTATCTGATTCGCGTTGAAATTTTTGGTGCAGGCCCAAAAGAGCATAACGCTCTTAATGAATCTATGAAAATAATTAATTTTCATGGAACAGTCAGATACAACAGCGGCGAAATTATGGCATTACCTACCGGAACTTATATTGGAAACTCGCTAAATTCTGCTACTGAATTAAGAGATAAAGTTTTTAAATTAGCTAATCCATTATCATCAAAAGCTGCTTCTATATTTGTTTGTCAGTATAGTGAATGGTCTGCTTATCTTTATCCGGCATCTATGTCTGGATCTGCATCAGAATCCTAATTAAAACTTAGGCAAGCTGGTTCTCCAATAATTTTTTGGAGACCAGCTTTGTTTGATTGGACATGAAGGGATTAATTGATAATAACCCCTCTACCTTTCAAGTTGCATTCAACAAAACTGTAATTTGAAAGATACAGGGGATAACTAATCAATAAACCTCCAAAATATCAGAGGTTTTTTAATAGAATTTATTTAGTCTTATACTGAGCTTCTGCTTCAATAAAACGCTGCTGAATGGCCTGGTTTGGCGCTTTACCCAACAAACTTACGACCACAATCGCAAGAGAAGCAAAAATAAATCCTGGGATGATTTCATACAAACCAAGCCATTGATATTCCATCCACACCAGTACCGTGATGGCACCCACCACCATACCAGCCAATGCCCCATCACGTGTCATTCGTTTCCAGAGCACTGAAATTAATACTACTGGACCAAATGCAGCACCAAAGCCAGCCCAGGCATTACTGACCAAAGCCAACACTTTGTTGTTCGGATTGGTTGCTATCGCTATCGCAATAGCTGCGACCACCAGAACCATCAAACGACCAATCCATACCAATTCCTTCTGACTTGCTTTCGTCCGTATAAATGCTTTATAGAGATCTTCTGTCAATGCGCTGGAACAAACCAGCAATTGACAACTCAAGGTACTCATAATCGCAGCCAGAACAGCAGACAGTAATACCCCAGTAATCCACGGATTGAATAAAATGACTCCCAACTCCATAAAAATCCGCTCACTATTTTGCATAACATTTCCCGCTTGCGCTGGATTTTGCTCAAAATAGGCAATACCGAAGAAGCCAACAGCAACCGTTCCTGCGAGACATAGAAACATCCATGTCATACTGATACGACGAGCTTTATGAATAGTCTGATGAGAATCAGCCGCCATAAAACGAGCCAGAATATGTGGTTGACCAAAATAACCGAATCCCCATCCTAATAAGGAGATAATAGTGATGGTCTGTAAACCCTGAAACATATCCAGATAAGCAGGATCTTTTGCTTTGATAATATCAATAGCTGATTCAAATCCACCAAGTTTAAAAAGGATCAAAACAGGCACCAGAATCAAAGCAAAAATCATTAAAGATGCCTGAACTGTATCGGTCCAGCTTACCGCCAGAAAACCACCGAGAAAGGTATAAGCGATAGTAGCTAATGCACCAAGCCAAATTGCTTTTTCATAACTCATGCCAAATGAGTTTTCGAACAATAATCCACCAGCCACAACAGCAGATGCACAATAAATTGTGAAGAAAATTAAAATGACTAACGCAGAAATAATGCGCAGAAGTTTACTTTTATCTTCAAAACGATTGGTAAAATAGTCCGGTAATGTTAAAGCGTTATTATTCGCTTCAGTATGTACACGTAATCTCCCTGCAACCCATCTCCAGTTCAGGTATGCACCAAGCAGACAGCCTAACGCAATCCAGGCCTTGGAAATACCCGCTAAAAAAATCGCGCCCGGTAGCCCCATTAATAACCAGCCACTCATATCAGAAGCGCCAGCAGATAATGCTGTTACCACACTGCCTAATCGCCGTCCACCTAGAATATAATCATCGAAATTCTTAGTAGCGCGGTAAGCCATAAAGCCTATCAGCAGCATCGCGGCAATATAGACAATAAAGGTAATTAGCATTGGTGAATTTACTGTCATGCAGGTTCTTCTCCATAGTATTTTTTTGCAAATCCTGTTTATTCAGACGGTCTGATTTGCGTCAATGATGTTATCTGTACTTAAAATTCCCCCCTTCAGCACAATATACCTTCAAAGCAAGTATTCACTTGTCCGGTTATACCAGAGTTGTACCGAAGATAATGTCACTGAAGGTGGCGTTGTTCCGATATGTATAGTTTATATTTGTAATTGTTTTTAAATCACTCTCTATCCTAGATTAGCTAAAACATTTTTAACAACTGATTAACGGCATTTTTTACAAGAAACGCTCGCCAAGTCACATTTATGTTCCAGAAGTTGCACCTTTTATAAAACGATCGATTATGATTTGATTCAGAAATATGATAGCAAGCTCTTATATATCATATGGATAATTCATTAATAATCATAAACGCACTAACTACACCATCAAAACCAGATTAATTTCACAAATTCCAAACAACAGCTTTTAACAGAGTTGCACAAAGTTGCAACATGGAAGATATTGTTCTGTAACTTGATTAGTCTTACCTATTAAGGAGTGAGAATGGGTAGTACCACTATGGGCGTGAAGCTCGATGAAGCAACGCGTGATCGTATTAAAGCTGCTGCACAACGAATTGAACGCACACCACACTGGCTGATTAAGCAAGCCATCTTTAATTATCTTGAACGTCTGGAAAATGAGGAAAAGATCCCAGAAATATCAGCCGCTCAGAATAACAAAGAAGAAAAGATTTCCGAAGAAGAATCACAGATTGAGGTCCCTTATCAACCATTTCTGGATTTTGCCGAACATATTTTACCCCAATCGGTGAAACGTTCCGCAATTACTGCTGCGTATCGTCTGCCTGAAACGCAAGCAGTTCCTATGCTGCTGCAACGGGCTCAATTATCAGAAGAGCAAGCTAAGGCAACCCATAATCTTGCTTATTCTATCGCGGAGAAATTACGCCAACAGAAACAGGGTATTGGTCGTTCCGGTTTGGTTCAGGGGTTATTGCAAGAATTCTCACTTTCTTCACAGGAAGGTGTTGCATTAATGTGCCTTGCCGAAGCACTTTTACGCATTCCCGATAAAGCAACCCGTGACGCCCTGATCCGTGACAAAATCAGTAACGGCAATTGGTATTCACATCTTGGTCAAAGCCCGTCCATGTTCGTCAATGCTGCTACATGGGGATTGTTGTTTACAGGTAAATTGGTCTCTACCCACAATGAAGCCAAACTCTCCAAATCCTTAAATCGCATCATCAGCAAAAGTGGTGAACCATTAGTACGCAAAGGCGTGGATATGGCAATGCGCCTGATGGGTGAGCAGTTTGTGACAGGGGAAACTATTGCCCAGGCGCTCGCCAATGCACGCAAACTGGAAGAAAAAGGATTCCGCTACTCTTATGACATGCTTGGCGAAGCCGCTCTGACTGAAGAAGATGCACAGGCTTATATGATTTCTTATCAACAAGCTATCCATGCGATTGGTAAGGCATCAAACGGGCGTGGCATTTATGAAGGGCCGGGAATTTCCATCAAACTCTCTGCCCTGCATCCCCGTTATAACCGTGCCCAGTATGAGCGTGTTGTAGGTGAACTCTATCCACGCTTACTCGCATTAACCTTACAAGCCCGCCAGTATGATGTTGGTATCAATATCGACGCAGAAGAAGCTGATCGTCTGGAAATTTCTCTCGATTTGCTGGAAAAGCTCTGTTTTGAACCACAACTGGAAGGCTGGAACGGAATTGGTTTTGTAATTCAGGCTTACCAAAAACGCTGTCCTTTCGTGATCGACAGTATTATCGATTTGGCCCAACGTAGCCGTCATAGGTTAATGATCCGTTTAGTAAAAGGTGCATATTGGGACAGCGAAATCAAACGCGCCCAAGTCGATGGGCTGGAAGGATACCCGGTCTATACCCGCAAAGTGTATACCGATATTTCTTACCTTGCCTGCGCCCGCAAATTACTCTCCGTTCCCAATCTTATTTATCCACAATTTGCTACTCATAATGCTCACACTTTGTCTGCTATCTACCATCTTGCGGGGCAAAATTACTATCCGGGCCAATATGAATTCCAGTGCCTGCATGGTATGGGTGAACCGCTTTATGAGCAGGTGGTTGGCAAAATTGCTGATGGCAAGCTCAATCGACCATGCCGCATCTATGCGCCAGTCGGAACACATGAGACATTATTAGCCTATCTGGTGCGCCGCTTGCTGGAAAATGGGGCTAATACATCGTTCGTCAACCGCATAGCAGATACCTCCCTGCCGATTGATGAACTGATAGCTGATCCGGTGAAAATGGTACAAGAGTTGGCTAAATCCGAAGGCCAAATCGGCTTGCCGCATCCGAAAATCCCATTGCCAATTGATTTGTACGGTAAAACCCGCGTCAATTCATCGGGGCTTGATCTTTCCAATGAACACCGACTGGCTTCACTTTCCAGTGCCCTGCTGAGTTCTTCAATAGAAACATGGAACAGCGAACCACTATTGGGTGGTAATTACGACCATACCGGAAAGTTACCTGTAGCCAAGCCCGTCAATAATCCGGCCAAATCTTCTGATACCGTTGGTTATGTTCGTGAAGCCACTGAGCAGGAAGTCAACCATGCGCTGGAAGTCTCCACGAATGCAGGAGCAATCTGGTTCGCAACACCTCCATCAGAGCGAGCGGCTATCTTAGTGCGTGCTGCGGAGTTGATGGAAAACAACCTGCAATCCCTGCTCGGCATTCTGGTGCGTGAAGCGGGTAAAACTTTTAACAATGCTATCGCAGAAGTCCGTGAAGCAGTAGATTTCCTCTATTATTATGCGGATCAGGTTCGTCAGGATTTTGCCAATGATACACATCGCCCGTTGGGACCTGTGATTTGTATCAGCCCGTGGAACTTCCCTCTGGCAATTTTCACCGGTCAGATTGCCGCAGCATTAGCCGCTGGTAACAGTGTATTGGCAAAACCGGCAGAGCAAACACCGTTGATTGCCGCGGTTGCCGTTAAAATGCTGCATCAGGCAGGTATTCCCCGCGACGTACTGCAATTGCTGCCGGGGCCAGGGGAAACCGTCGGCGCAATGCTGGTAGGTGATGAGCGTGTACGTGGTGTGATGTTCACTGGCTCTACTGAAGTTGCCAGCCTGTTACAACGCATTATAGCCGGTCGCCTTGATGCACAAGGGCGTCCAACGCCGTTGATTGCAGAAACAGGCGGCATGAATGCAATGATTGTCGATTCTTCTGCCCTGACAGAACAGGTTGTCACCGATGTTATTGCGTCTGCCTTTGACAGTGCTGGTCAACGCTGCTCTGCCCTGCGCATTCTCTGTGTACAAGATGACGTCGCCGACAGAACGCTCACTATGTTGAAGGGGGCGATGGCTGAATGCCGGATGGGTAATCCTGAACACCTGGCCACAGACATCGGCCCGGTGATTGATGCTGAAGCAAAAGCAAATATCGAACGCCATATTCAAACCATGCGTACCAAAGGCAGAACAATTTATCAGGCTGTACATGAAAATACAGCAGACAGACAAGAATGGTCACAAGGTACGTTCATCAAACCAACACTTATTGAACTGGACAGCTTTGATGAATTGAAAAAAGAGATTTTTGGTCCGGTTTTGCACGTTGTGCGCTTCAAACGGGATGAATTGGATAAATTGCTGGATCAGATTAATGCCTCCGGCTACGGCTTAACATTGGGTGTTCACACGCGCATTGATGAAACCATCGCTCAAGTCACCAGTAAAGCAAAAGTCGGGAATTTATATGTCAACCGCAATATGGTCGGTGCTGTTGTCGGCGTACAACCATTTGGTGGTGAAGGATTATCGGGAACAGGGCCAAAAGCAGGTGGACCACTCTATCTTTATCGCCTGTTATCCCAACGTCCAGTCAATGCTGTGACTCGAACACTGGCGCGACAGGATGAAGAGTATTCACTGGATGCCAAAGCCCGTACTGCCCTGCATTTATCTTTCAACAAATTGGCTGAGTGGGCAATTGCACATAATCATTCAGCGTTGAACAAGGTCATTCAGGAATATAGCTTACTGGCTCAGGGAGGAACAACACGCGTATTACCGGGACCGACGGGAGAACGTAATACCTATACTCTGTTACCACGTGGTCAAGTTCTTTGCCTCGCGGATAATGAACAGGATACGCTAACCCAATTGGCAGCAGTGCTTTCTGTTGGCTGTCAGGCTATTTGGGAAAAAGATGATCTGCACCAACAATTGCTGCAACAATTACCGGGTGAAATTCGTCATTCCATTCATCTGGTCAATGACTGGCAGAATGAAGACACGACAGAAGATACAACAATAGAAGCGGTCATTTATCATGGTGATTGTGATCAACTTCGCTATATTTGTGAAACTGTCGCACAACGTAAGGGACCGATTATTTCTGTACAGGGTTTTGCCCGTGGTGAAACTAATCTGCTACTGGAGCGTTTATTGCACGAACGTTCTTTAAGCATTAATACTGCGGCGGCAGGTGGTAACGCCAGCTTAATGACTATTGGTTAAAAAAACGGATTAAAAAAAGAAGAGAGGGGGATGCGTTATTATCGCATCCCCTTCTAAAATTGTTCAGCCCGACAAACGCTGTGTCTTTGTCTAATTAACAATGCCCGTTCTGTTGCCAGCTCAGATATTGCTCATATTTACGCAACGCGATATTGTAGTTACTGAAAGCGGACTGAGACAATTTCTCACTCAATTTTTCCTGAATTTTTTCTGGTGTAAACTCTTCTTCAGGATAATTACTTGATGTCAGTAATTCATCCAGTCTCCGCAAACGAACCACATATTCACGTACTGTGCTATGGCTCATCTCTGTTTGTTCAAACAGATACTGTTTAAATGACATTATGTCGAAATAATCAGTCTGGCTGTTGCAATAAATTTCACTACAGAAGCGGCACAGCGCTACAAATTTGCCCTGTAACTCACTCCATGTTTTGTCATCCACCAGTTCAGTCATCTCAGAAATTGCTTCTTTATTGATGACCTGACCGTTAAAAACAAGGGAAATACGGTCAAGCGTCTTATGACAATGTAAACAATGAGTCTGACTATGTTTATAGTCCTTAATATAACGGCTGAGAGGCCGTTTCTTTTGTGTTGTAACAGACATAAGAGATAAAGCCCTGTGTGTAGTCTTAACAAAAAACAAATAAGCAAAAAGTTACTTCTCTGGATTCAAACGCGCCCGCAGCCTTTTTATTGCCTGGCTGTGGAGCTGACTCACGCGAGATTCCCCCACATTAAGCACCGCGCCAATCTCTTTAAGATTAAGTTCTTCCTGATAATACAGCGTCAGAACCATTTTTTCCCTTTCAGGCAACGATTCAATGACATCGATAACCCGTTGACGGAGGTCACCTTCCAGTAATTGTTGCAGAGGGTTTGTCTCATGCTCTTCCTCAATCACTGGTTCACAGCTTTCACCATGAATTTCGTGCCATTCGTCATAAGAAAATAGTTGACTGTTATTGGTTTCTAACAGTATTTGCCGATATTCTATCAGATTAATCTTTAATTCTTTAGCAACTTCCTGCTCACTGGCTGGACGGCCTAACTCTTGCTCAAGTTTACGGATGGTTTGCGTGACTTCCCGTGCATTGCGTCGCACACTACGCGGCGCCCAATCACGGCTCCTCAACTCATCCAGCATTGCACCTCTGATGCGCTGCACCGCATAGGTGGTAAACGCCGTTCCTTGTAAGGAATCATAACGTTCCACCGCATTCAGCAACCCTATGCCACCGGCCTGAAGCAGGTCATCAAGCTCTACACTGGCAGGCAATCTTACCTGTAGCCTCAGTGCTTCATGGCGAACCAGTGGTACATAGCGCTTCCAGAGGCTATTTTTGTCCATCACGCCTTCGGCGGTATACAAATCGCTCACAACAACAGACACCTTTGGATAAGAGACTGGATACCATTATCCAATCACCTAATCGGTACAATCGTTTGAACAATGAAGTAAAAGCGCTTCTTTTTCACCTATGCGAAATTTTTGTTGTCCGCCCGAATGCATCGCAAGTTTCAGGCTGTCCCTGACGAACATTAAAACCGTTTTTAGCAAACAGTTTCTGTAAAGCAGAGGCTAAAAAATAAGGATCGGCAAGCCGATCCTTATTTTATAAGCGGGAGCTATGCAGGTTGCCCTGCATAAATCCTTAGCTGGAAAATAAAAATTAACGCAGCAAAGACATAACAGTTTGTGGAATCTGGTTCGCCTGAGCCAGAACAGAAGTACCCGCCTGTTGCAGGATGTTGCCACGGCTCATATTAGAAACTTCAGTTGCGTAGTCAGCGTCTTGGATACGGCTTCTTGCTGCTTCCAGGTTGTTAACGGTGTTGTTCAGGTTGTTAACAGTGGATTCCAGACGGTTTTGAACTGCACCCAGAGAGCTACGCAGACTGTCAACTGTTGATAAAGCATTATCCAAATCTTCTAAAGGTTTTTTGATGTCAATAGCATCTTTCTTAGTAACTTTACCTGTCTTAACATCAACATCCGCATTGAACATTACTGTCTTACCATCTTTATCTTCACCACGAATAATAAATTTATCAGTTGAACCCTCAGCGTAGTGAACTTTCGCATTTTTGACATCAGCTATAGCAGCTAAACTAGCTTTATCTATATTGACATCTTTAGATTTTTTAGGATCAGTGACATTGTCAACAACTTTCTCCACTTCTGCACCATATTTGTTACCAACCAACTCAAATTTATCCAGCTTCAGAGTCTCACGGTCAATTTTTTTCAAATTGATTTTGATGACTTCACCATCATTAGCTCCAACCTGAACAGACATGGAATTGTTTTCACGCAGAACACGGACACCATTGAATTGAGTTTGTTCAGAAATACGGTTAATTTCGTCAAAACGCTCAGTAATTTCTTGGTTGATAGAAGTGATATCGCTCTTAGAGTTGCTGCCATTTTGCGCTTGAACAGCCAGCTCACGGATACGTTGCAGGTTGTTATTGATTTCGTTCAGCGCACCTTCAGTAGTTTGGGCAATGGAAATACCGTCGTTTGCGTTACGAGCAGCCTGAGTCAGACCTTTAACGTTAGCAGTAAAACGGTTAGCAATCGCTTGACCAGCAGCGTCATCCTTCGCGCTGTTAATACGTAAACCAGAAGACAGACGTTCAATAGCTGTACCCAGAGTACCTTTAGATCTCGTCAGGTTATTTTGCGCCAGCAGAGATAAGGAGTTAGTATAAATGCCTGATGCCATAGTAGAGTTCCTTTTAAAATCAAGTCGATATAATTAGTTTGAGCTTGTTTGCTCACGGTGTTCATCACCGCCAACAGTTTTATCGGCCCCTTAAAAAGAACCTTTAATATTTCTTGAAAAAACTTTTTTATTTTTTTCTCCCTTTTCCCCCGATAACCCAAACAGCGCCTGTTCTCATCAACTATTCTGTCAATCAAAAAAATCATTTTATCAGTAAACTTTTCACAAATTAATCCGATAACAAGTCCAGCGATGCTTTTTATTAAAAGGAGTCAATATGGCTGGCATTTCCTCAGTAGGATTATCTGGGATGGTGGATCAAAACTTACTGGATAAACTTGAAGCACATGAAAGAAAACGTTTACAACCATTAACACAGCAACAAAGCAGCTATAAAGCTAAGCTAACCGGTTTTGGCACTTTAAAAGGCAGCCTGGAAAAGTTAAAGAGTGCATCCGAAGAACTCAAAAAATTCGATAAGCTCAATACGACCAAAACCAGCGAAGATCATAAATCATTTACACCCAGTACGGATTCCAAAGCCAGTCCGGGTAACTATGTTATTGAAGTCAAACAACTCGCAAAGGCCCAGTCTCTACGCACTACAAAAGTTGCTGATGAAGAAGCCCTGCAAGGAGAACAAGGTAAAGGCACCCGTACCATTATTATCAATCAGCCAGGTGAAAAAGAGCCAATGCGCATTTCCCTGAAAGATAATGAAACTTCTCTGATTGAAATCTGTGATGCTATCAATAAAAAAGAGGGTAACGTTAGTGCCGGCATCATGAAAGCAAAAGATAATGAAAACTATCTGTTCCTGACTTCAAAAAAGGCTGGCACAAAATCCGTCATGACTATCAAAGTTGAAGGTGATGATCAGTTGGGTAAGTTGCTGAACTATACATCTGACGGTAAAGGTGGTGGCACTGGTACAATGACACAAACAGAAGAAGCGGCCAATGCAAAATTAACAGTTAGTGGCATTGAAATTGAACGCCAAACTAATGAGATAAAAGATGCTCCGAAAGGTATTACCCTAGACCTGAAAAAAGTCTCAGAAAAAGAAGCTGATGGAAAAACGCTAAAATCAGAAACTTTGGTTATATCCCGTGATATCGAACCAATGAAAGAGGCAATCAAAAAGTGGGTTGATGCTTATAATGAAGTACAAACCACTTTTGATTCACTGACCAAATTTAAAAAAGTTGGGAAAGGTGAAGCGGCTTCGAAAGACAATGGTCCCTTACTGGGTGACGGTACTTTAAAAGGTATTCAAAGCCAACTAAGGCAACAATTATTTGCAGCACAAAAAGTCGTTGATATTGCTACCCTAAATAAATTGGGCATCAAACAGAAATTGGATGGTACGTTGGAAATCAGCAACGAAAAACTGGAAAAAAACCTGAAAGAAAAACCTGCCAACGTTAAAGCGTTCTTTATGGGGGATGGAGAAAAAACTGGTTTTGCAACCCAGACCTATAATTTATTGAAAAAAACGTTGGATAGCCATGAAGGAACTATCGCAACAGTAACCGAAGGTATCAATAAGAGTCTGAAAACACTGGAAAGGAAAGTAGAACAGACCAACAGAAACATTGATGCTACGATGGCACGCTATAAAAAACAATTTACAGCACTGGATAAACTTGTCAGTTCAATGAGCCAATCAAGCTTATCCCTGGCCCAGCTTTTAAAATAATAAAGGATATTATGTATCAACGTTCGGCAAGCCAGTTATACGCTCAGGTAGATCTTGAGAGCGAAATTATGAATGCCTCTCCTTACCAGTTGATTCAGATATTGTTCAATGGGGCGCTCAGCGCCCTGCGTCGTGCAATTATTCTGATGCAGCAGGGGAATATTCCGGAAAAAGGTTTAGCTATTTCAAAGGCGATAAATATCATTGATAATGGTCTCAAAGATGCATTAGATTTCGAGAAAGGCGGCGAAATTGCCCAGAATCTTTTTGCTTTATATGATTATATGGGTCGCCGTTTACTCCATGCCAATTTACGCAATGATGAGAAGGCTATTACCGAAGTGATTGATTTACTTACCGAGATTTCAGATTCTTGGCGGCAAATAGGTCCTCATTACAACGCCAGTCAGGATATTGTTTGATGAAAAATGATCTGGATCTTTTGTCAGCTTACCAGCAGATCCTTAATTTAAGTGAGCAGATGCTTAATTTAGCCAGAAATGAAAAGTGGGATGTACTTGTTGATATGGAAATCACCTACCTGAAAGCAGTAGAAGTGGTTACTCTATTATCAGAAGATTCAGATGCCCCTATTTCATTGCAGCAGAAATTAACCAAAATTTTGCAAACTGTCTTAGATAATGAAAAAGAAACCAGGAGGTTATTGCAAAAACGATTAGATGAACTTAGCGACCTGATTAAACAGGAAAGCTGTAAGCAATTATTACATGATACTTATGGGCAATTCCCGATCAGTGATTATGAAATAGAGCTAACATCTACAACAGAGAAGACATAAATATAACAACGGCACCATGAGGTTTTATTAATATAATATTAATTAGTCGTATCGTTTATTGATATTCATTTCAGGTGGTGTCATTTAGTCACCATCCCTTTTTCGGGTAGTCTAATTCGGCATTATATTTTATGCATAACTTGCAAACGATCAATATAAAACATATACATTTTTAAAACAAAAAACTAACTCATGGATGATGATAATAGATTTTTCAGGCAATAAGCAGTCGGAAGAATAATCAAAATTTATTATTAATTAAAAATTAGATATTCAATGGAATGATATGAGAATTTTTTTTAATTTCACAACATTAATTGACAGGCATCCACTAGTAAAAAATAAGTTACCAATAATCTATTCAAAATGGGAACCACTTTATCCCCAAACAATAGCAGTCATTATCCCTTTTATCGATAATAAAAAATCTCCAATGGTTATTATTACCTCATAAATTATCTCAAATAAGGAGTGTTCATTTATCAATCCCACCTATATACCCTATGGATTTCAAGATGCAACCTGAAAGACGACGGGTATATTGATATCACTCTTGGAAGTTATTAATATTCACAAACAGACAGGTCTTGGTGACTGCTTAAGTAGTCACCTGCGATTGAAAATGTATCCTGTCTTTCTCAAAAATCCCCCTACAATTAAACAAGATGAGGCTGTTATGACAAATGATATCTTACAGGCACTCACTTTATTAAAATCTAAAAAATGGATCGATTTGACACATAGTTTTGATCAAGACTCACCCCATTTTTTTATGTTTGACCCTGCTCAAATTAAGACACTGTTTAGTTATCCAGATGGATTCTTCGCCCAACAATTTACTTTTGTTGGTCAATATGGCACTCACATTGATGCCCCTTGCCATTTTATACCTGATGCTCGTTTCCTTAACGAATTGGAATTAAAAGAGCTCGTGTTACCATTAATTGTCATTGATCAGTCAGAACGGGCAAAACAAGAGCCGAATTTCTCACTGTCTAAAGATGATATTCTCCAGTTTGAAGCTACACATGGCATTATTGAAACAGGTACTTTTGTCGCACTAAGAACAGACTGGAGTAAACGCTGGCCATCTCAGGAAAAAATGAGTAATAAAGATATCAACGGAAATAACCAGACACCCGGCTGGGGATTAGATGCCCTTAAGTTTCTCTTTGAAGAAAGAAAAATAAAAGCCATCGGGCACGAGACTTTTGATACTGATTCGGCCAAAGATTCCAGAAAGAATGGTGCGTTACTCAGCGAGAATTATGTATTGGCACAAGATACTTACCAAATAGAAGTGATGACCAATTTAGATCAAGTGCCAACTCGTGGGGCGGTTATTTTTAATATTGTCGCTAAACCAGAAAAGGCTGCGGGATTTCCGGTACGTTCGTTTGCAATAATTCCATAACCTTCAAGCCGATAATGTAGTTCAAACTCTTTCTGTCAATTGACAGAAGAAAATAGCAAGCTTGAACTACTTATATTTATTAAACTATACTTATATTTATAAATTAAGATATTTTCTTAAACCACTATATTTGAATATCGAATAACTAAAACTATTCCTTATACCACTCATTAATAATTATTTCCGCTTCTTTACTCTGGATCTGATATGGATGTTTTTTATCATAAGATCCAATAAACCATATGGAGAAACCTTTAAAATAAGATTTTAACGCCATCGCTTCTCTATAAGCACGCCATCCATTAATTTGTATTTCCGATGAAAATATATCTGAGGTCAGTGGATTCCATGGAGTTCGCAGTCCATATTCACATGCAGGAATATTAAACCCACCAAAATATACCGGTCTTTTATTTGCGTTCCCCAGCCGATAAAGACAAAACCAAGTCATTACAGCCAGAAGTCATTGCATGAATACCAAATTTTTTTAATCTATCCAGAATGATTTGAGTAGAAACCGTTTTGTTATATTCTGGTTTACCCGCCATAAAGGTAAAACAAGTATTTCCCAGATCATGAAAAACGGCCCCCGCCGCCGCCACTAAGTCGTGCCAGTTTTATACTATCTTGTTCCATACGCCGTGTATTACACTCTTTCCACGGATTTTGAACCCGCCCTATGACAACAGTATTTGCATTACGCCATAAGAACAAAACACGTTGCTCTGGTGACATTTGACGGAAAATACTCTCTTCAACAGCGAGATTAAACCAGGGATCGTGGGAATCAGGTAGCAGTAAGCGTAATCTGGACATTATTTGTCTCCGAACAAAGCAAAACAGTGTCTTAGGATATCATAATGTGCTGATTCAATTGGTGACTCAGACTGAGATCATATTCTGCGGGCCTGCCAAAAAACACGACGCCAATAGATATTATCAAGAGAGGAACGTATTACACCTTTGCTAGTCGATGCGTGAATAAATTTATTATTGATATCATAAATACCAACGTGTAACCCATTATCACCACTACCGGTTTTGAAAAATACCAGATCACCCGGCATTAAATCTTTTTTATTAATCCGTGTACCCAATTGGGTCTGTTCACTCGTTGTCCGTGGAAGCAGGATATTAAAACGATCATGAAAAGTACGATAAACAAATCCAGAACAATCAACACCTCGCCGATCCATGCCACCATAACGATAAGGCGTTCCTTGCCATTGGGTAAGCTGCTCTTTTAACTGTGCAATAACAATAATCGGATCAGAAAGTGCTGCTCGTAATGGAGGTAAATTTGATTTCGAAACAGGATTGGAACACCCAATCAGAAATAAGCTCAGTAACAAACATAAATGTCTTATTCTTATAATCATCAATCAGCCTCTCTGCCTTCTGGTCTGCTAATAAACCAAACTCCCAATGAAATTAACAAGATCCCTATTGTTTTCAGTAATGAAATATCTTCATTAAACCAGGGTAATAATACCGCCAATAGATAAACAAAAATATAGCTCAGACTGATAAGCGGATAGGCTTTATTTAACGGCAGATATTTCAAAACAAAAATCCAACTGAACATGGATAATGCGTAACTCACTAGTCCCATCATCACCATCAATAAAGGTCTATGATGCATCCAAAGCCAACCGACATCCAACCAATGTCTAGACAAAGAAAGTTCAGGTAATTGTGCCATTCCCCACTTCAATAATAGCTGAGCAGCAGTAATCAGCAGGACACTTACCACTCCCCAAAAATACCCTTTCATTGATTTAAGCTCATCAATAAAATTCCCAACATAATCAAAAATACACCTATCCAGTGTTTTATTCCGGCTCTTTCATGATACAGAAATTGTCCTATCAGCGTGACCAGTACAAAATTGATACTCAGCATAGGATAAGCAATACTCAGCGGTAGAAATTGCAGCAAACGTAGCCAGAAGATCATCCCTATACCTAACAGAAGAATGGCACCAACCAACCATGCCACTACAATTGCTGGTTTATAGGGATCATCTTTTTTTCCCCAATGGGTAACAGCTTGTTTCTGGCAAATTTGTCCTGCACAAGTTAATAAACTAACCAGTATCAATAACCCTATACTACTGTTCATATCATGGCTGCTTCTTATAAATCACAAGGACAAAACGATAGTTACGCTGTATCAAATCAGGTTCAGGCAACTCAGGCAGCATCCCTCCTGTAGGTAGTAAGAAAACCACTGCAACCTGTCCCTCTTTCCGCGCACTGGCCAACCATGAGGGAAATTGTTCTTGTGTTATATACCGATTGCGGCTATCTGGATAATCCAATCCATATTCCAATTCACCCTTGTTTTGAAATAAGTAAATATCACTGCGTTTCAATTCCCACGCAACTGCGGCTCCTAATCCAACTGATTCAGATAAAATATATTTACTTTCAGTCAGCTCTTTTTCATTTTGCCTGATAAAATTCTGCGGCAACTTAGAATTAATTGTCTTATCTGGTAATGCGTTACCTATTGATAAACTCAGGACAATTGAACAAGCGGCAGCCCACTGCCAATGTTTACCATTGCGTATAAAACAGAAATAACCCACTATCCCCCAAAACCCAAAAGTGAAAATCCCTGCCATCCACTTAAACCATTCATTGGATTGGTAAAGAGGACGATTAGAAACAATTTCCAGAAATACAAGCGCCAGTATTGCTATCAATCCAATGAAAACATTAATCAATCCATTGAGTTTTAATGCCTTCATATTGCCATTCTTCATGTTATCAACAGCATACTTTGCCATCATTAATGCTAAAGGCCCAATAAATGGCAGAATGTAAGTTGGCAGTTTTCCTTTAGAAATGCTAAAAAATAGCAATGGGACAAAAAACCAGCAAAACAGGAAGAACATCTCAGGATGATTTTTTTTCTCTTGCCAGCTTTTGAGCAAAGCGCCGGGAAATAATCCTAGCCACGGAATAACACCTAAAATCAATATCGGCAGGTAATACCAAAATGGGGCGGAATGCTGCGCATGATCAGAAGCAAAACGCTGTATATGCTCTACCCAGAAAAAATAACGCCAATAATCAGGCTCTCGCAAAGCAATTGCGAGCACCCACGGCAAACTGACTAAAACAGCAGAAATAATTGCAAGCGGGCCAAAACGAACCATTTCCAGAAAACGTTTCTGGTATATCGTGATCGGTATCATGGATATTACCGGCAGAGCCAATGCCAGAAAACCTTTTGTCAAAAACGCCATGCCACAGGTTATACCCAGTACAGACCAGGCCCAAATCTGTTCACGGCGACTACTGGCCTTTAGTGCCCAATAACAGCTTACTATTCCTGCCGTGATCCACAGTGAAAACATGGGATCAAGAACACTATATGTACCGACAGAAAAAACGATAAACATGGAGATATAAATCAGGCTAGCAATAAATGCAGTCTGGCGAGATTGCCACATCATCATAGCTAACCGATAAAGAAGAAATGCACTCATTATGATGCTGAATACAGCACCAAAACGCACCGCAAAATTATTATTTCCAAAGATCCACTGGCTAATGTTATTTATCCAATATCCAGCCACTGGTTTTTCAAAATAACGGATATCCAAAAAATAAGGAACTATCCAATCTCCACGTTGTAACATTTCCCGGCTGATTTCAGCATATCGTGTTTCGTCTGGTTGCCACAAAAGACGGCTATTCAGAGGGATCAGGTAAGTAAAGATAAAAAAAAGAGCCATAAGAATGCCCCCGGCTCTCTTCATCCAAGTATCTGACATATTTGTTTTATACCTCTTGTTGGCAACCTAACCAGCCTTCACGACCAGAAAAATCTGAACGGATAATTCTCCCAACAGGCAGTGTATCCCTATTTTCTGGTAATAAATCACATAACTTGCAAAACTGAATATCTTGCTGGTGGAGCATATCCAGCAGTGCGTTAAACTGCGGTGCTTTGGACATTCCTTCAACTTCTGTATGAATGGTATAAACAGGAACACCTTGAGCATTTTTGATTGCATCAAGAATAAAGTGGTTAAAATCCGCATCACTGACCTGCGTTCCGACAACTTCATCATAGGTCGGCAATGTCACAGGAATTTGAACAGAACCTAAGCTACCGTCCGGCAACAATGGCCTGAATGGATGTGTTCCCCGACAATCACTGTTGTAGTCAAAACCAAATTGCTGCTTGACTGCCAGTACACGTTCATCTGCCCGCCAGCCAGCCACGGCAGAGCATGTCACAGAGTGTCCTGTCGCCTTTTCCAGGGCATCAATGCCAAGTTGTATCTGTTCTGCCAGTTCTGATTCTGACCAATGCCCTGCTTTTGCCTGCCAACCCTGATGATCCCACGCATGCAGACCAACTTCATGGCCTGCATCCAGGGTTTTTTTCATCAAATAACCTAAATCTTTTGCAATTTTCTTTCCCGGCCAGGCTGTGCCAGCTAATAGAATATTCAGACCATAAAGAGATACTGCATTTGATCTCAACATTTTCCACAGAAATTTAGGCCTTAGCAGGCGCCACAAATGGCGTCCCATATTGTCTGGACCAACGCTGAAAAAGAAACTAGCCTGAATATGATGACGCCGTAAAATCTTAAGTAATTGCGGCACACCTTCCCTGGTGCCCTGGTAAGTATCTACATCAATTCTTAAGCCAACTTTTTTCATCATATATTCCCTGCATATTCTTTCTTCCTTTTTAGCTCTTTCACCGCATCACGCAAGAAGAAATCCAATGTTTCATCAATGGTTTGTTCCATATTGATCGTGGGTTTCCATCCCAACAGATGTTCCGCGTTTTTAATGCTAGGCTTACGGTGTTCAACATCCTGATACCCCTGACCATAATAACTACTGCTTTCGATTTTCTTGAATCCAGCAAACGGAGGAAAATATTCTCGTAGTTCATGTTTTTCAAAGCTATTCAGCAATATTTCAGCTAATTGACGGATACTGGCCTCATTCGTCGGATTACCAATATTGATAATCTGGCCGTCACACAAACCATTTTGGTTCTCGATAATTCTGAATAACGCTTCAATTCCATCATGAATATCAGTGAAACAGCGCTTTTGCTCTCCCCCGTCAACCAACTTAATAGGGGAACCTTCCACCAGATTTAAAATTAATTGAGTAATTGCTCTTGAACTACCAATACGGGCTGAGTTCAAATTGTCTAACCTTGGCCCCATCCAGTTAAATGGTCGGAACAAAGTAAATTTCAAACCCTCTTTTTCGCCGTATGCCCAAATAACACGATCAAGCAATTGCTTAGAAACTGAATAGATCCAACGCTGTTTGTTGATGGGTCCCACAATTAAACGAGAAGTATCCTCATCGAATTCCTTGTCGTCACACATGCCATAAACTTCAGAAGTGGACGGGAAAATAATCCGTTTATTGTATTTCACGCAATAGCGAACAATTTTCAGGTTTTCTTCAAAATCTAATTCAAAAACACGCAACGGATTACGGGTATATTCGATAGGTGTAGCTATCGCCACTAATGGCAGCACAACATCGCATTTTTTAATGTGGTATTCGATCCATTCGGTGTGAATGCTGACATCCCCTTCAATAAAATGAAAATTCGGATTACCAATAAAACGCTCAATAGCAGAAGAGCCAATATCCATTCCATAGATATCATAATTACCATCGTTCAACAGACGTTCTGTCAGATGATTGCCGATAAATCCGTTAACCCCCAGGATCAAAACACGTTTACGGCGGCTGATTTGTGTTGTGTCTTTTGGCCCAAACCGAATGCCTGTCACAATCCCCATTTCCAAAGCAAGTCGGCTACCCTGTACATAAATACCGGACTCACTCTGTCCACTGACAATCTCTAATGCCCCTTTTCCGCACGCAATAATCAGTGGATCCGCAGAAAGCACAGTTCCTGCCTGTTTATCATGGGCTTTATTAATTGGGAGTGAACGCCAAATAGTAATTTTACGCTCACCAAGGAAAGTAAATGCGCCTGGATAGGGTTCTGTTACCGCCCGGACGAGGTTATTAATCTCTTCGGCAGACTTATGCCAGGAAATTTCCCCATCCTCTGCTGTCCTGCGACCAAAGTAAGTTGCCTGATTTTCATCCTGCGGAATAGAGGGGTAATTATTCGCCTTTATCTGAGGCAGAATATTATTCAATAGCTCAACTGCGGCTTCACGAATTTTGCCATGAATATCCAATGACGTGTCTGTTTTCTCAATTTGTACTGCCTGTTGAGCAACAATATTTCCGGCATCTGCCTTAGCTACCATTTTATGCAGTGTTACACCTGTTTCTGTCTCACCATTTAATATCGCCCAATTAACAGGAGCACGACCACGATATTTAGGTAATAATGAACCATGTAAGTTAAATGCTCCTTTTGTTGCCAGTGATAAAATATCCTGACTGAGCAGATCGCGATAATAAAATGAGAAAATAACATCCGGCTGCATTTCACTAATACGTTCAATCCAGAGTGGATGATTCACATTCTCTGGAGCAAAGACAGGTAAGCCTATATCAGCACCAATATGTGCCACAGAAGAGAAAAAATTATTTTCATTCGGATCATCGACATGTGTAAAAACAGCCTGGATATCAAAACCCGCTCTCACTAATGCATTAAGCCCGACACAACCAATATCATGATAGGCAAAAATAACGGCTTTCATTTTTTTTCTTCCTTAATTACTGTTGGATTTTTAGCTCCAACCACTTTTTGAATAAAATAGCGTGGACGTGCACGAACATCGTTATATATCCGGCCGATATATTCTCCGAGTAACCCCATCGCAACAAACTGTGCACCAATAAACATGAAGAGGATGGCAAATAAAGTAAACACGCCCTCAGCAGCCCAGATAGAACCAAAGATAAGGCGCAAAGCGATCAGCAATACGGCCAACAGGAAACCCGTCACAGCAATAATGCTTCCCACAACACTCAATAACCGTAACGGTGCTGTTGTCAGACAAGTTAACAGGTCGTACATCAGGTTTATCAGCTTCATAAAGCTGTACTTAGAATCACCGAACTCACGCTCTGCATGAGCTACATCAATTTCGATTGTTTTGCGGGCGAATGTGTTAGCCAGAATGGGAATGAATGTGCTGCGTTCATGACACTGTAACATCGCTCGCACAATATGGCGGCGATATGCCCGTAACATACAACCATAATCCCCCATTGAACGCCCCGTTGCTTTTGTGATCATTGCATTAATGAGCTTAGAAGCGGTCTTACGGAACCAAGAATCCTGACGATTGGCACGGCGTGTACCGACAACATCATATCCCTCTTCGGCTGTTTTCACTAAACGGGGGATCTCTTCCGGTGGATTTTGTAAATCTGCATCAAGGGTGATAATAAGATCACCATCGGCCTGATGAAATCCTGCCATAATTGCAGAGTGCTGCCCATAATTACGGTTCAGCAAAATTGCAATGACATAATTTTTAGGATCTTTAGCCGCTTGAGTTAAAATGTCGGCGGAGCTGTCGCGGCTACCATCATCCACTAAAATTAATTCGTATTTTTGCTCAAGTTGTTGACATGCAGATATCGTTCTTTCCAATAATTGGGGCAAACTTTCTTCTTCGTTATAAACCGGAATAACAACCGAAACTTTTTTTATTTTTTCAAACACCACTATCTGCACTCCGCAAGAATTTCCAACACTGCATTCACGACACGATCTACATCATCATTGTTCATATCCGGGAAAAGGGGTAACGAACAAAGTGTTGCCGAATTCCACTCAGATTCTGGCAGAGACAGTGCTGGATAACGTTCCCGATAATATTTTTGTGTATGCGCTGCTCTGAAATGTAATCCTGTGCCGATATTGCGTTCTTTTAAGCGCGTCATGAAAGTATCGCGGTCAATACCGCAAGTACTTTGATCAACACGTACCATGAATAAATGATGAGAGTGTCGATGTTCATATTCAGGCACACTCAACATCTGTAAAGGGGTATCTTTAAGAGCAGAAGAATATCGTACTACCAGCTCCCGGCGGCGGGCATTCATGGATGCCAATTTATTGAGCTGGACAACCGCCACTGCCGCATGAATATCTGATAAGTTATATTTGAAGCCCGGTTCAATAACTTCTGCCTGAGGTTTCCTGCCCTGGACTTGCCGATCAAAGGCATCAACAGCCAACCCATGAAATTTCAAACAACGAACTCGCTGCGCAAGTTCATCACTATCTGTAACCAACATGCCGCCTTCCGCACATGTCATATTTTTGATGGCGTGGAAAGAAAAAATAGCCGTTCCTCGTTCACCAACCCATTCATTCTTATAGCGGGTTCCCACTGCATGAGCGGCATCTTCAATCAAAGGGATATTAACTTCTTTTGCAACCGCACGCAGGGCATCAAGATCACAGGGCGCACCTGCGTAGTGGACAGGAATAATTGCTTTAGTTTTCGGCGTAATAGCCTGTTTAATCGTTTTGGCATCAACCATCAGAGTATCACGATCCACATCGACCATAATTGGCTCTGCACCTAACAGGCAAATCATATTGATAGTAGAAACCCAGGTTTGGGAAGGCGTTATTACTTCATCACCAGATCCAATACCTAACGACAACAAGGCTAAATGCATCCCCGCCGTAGCAGAATTCAAAGCTATCGCATGCCTGCAACCAAACATGCGAACAAAATCCTGTTCTAACTGTTGGTTTTGTGGCCCTGTTGTAATCCAACCTGAACGTAAAACTTTTTCTACTGCTTCTATCTCTTCATTTCCAATTGATGGACGAGAGAATGGTAAAGAATTATCCATAATCGCCTTGTGTAGCCTGATTTATTTTATGATAAAAAATATCCATTAAAAAATAATAACAAGCGAATAAAATCAGGGCAATCAATAAATTGAAGAAAAATAATCAATTGAAGTGATTGTATTTATGAAAATTAATCATGATTGACCCTCCATAATTTATAGCTATTATTTTGGATATGTCTAATGTTTATTTCAAAAATTTCAGATAAATTTATTTCATTCATAATATCTTGTGGGATACCCGACATAAATAATTTACCATGTAAAAGTAACCATACATTACTAGCTTGTTCGTAAGTATGATTAATATCGTGGCTACTCAATAAAACAGAACCACCTAATATACAAAATTGGTTAATTAACTTATCTAAAATAGCTTGTTGGGTGATATCAAGGTTATTAGTTGGTTCATCCAGAAGTAATAATTTTCCAGCCGGATTCAATTCAGGCCATACCTGCAAAAAAGCACCTGCTAACCTGACTCGTTGCCATTCTCCTCCCGATAATTGCCCAATTGTTGAAGACAGTAATGTAGTCAATTTCAGTTGCCGACAAAGTTCATATAACACCTCTTCTCCTTCAGACAATTGTGCTAACTCAGGGCGGTACATATCCAAATATTGAAAAACAGGCATAACCGGGGCTGAAGCGGATTGAGAGAACCATGCCCGACATTGCGCTAATTCACTTTGTCGATAATCACGCAATTCTTTGCCATTGATATAAATATTGCCACCGTAAGGTAAAACTCCGGCAATTGCTGCAAGCAAAGTGCTTTTTCCTGAGCCGTTCAACCCAACTAAGTGAACTTTCTCGCCAGCTTTTACTGATACAGATAGTGATGCCAGCCTGTTACTAACCGTGATATTATCCAATACTAAAAATGGTTGATGAGTCATGCTATCTTCCCTACTCTTTTATTTCTTTGTTATTCTCTTCGTGCTTTTCCGTAAACTATTAGGCCACTTATTAATGCTCAATGTGTATGACTAGGTGTAGCTATGCTTGGGGTGTTTTTAATAACAACCAGATAAAAACGGGAGCTCCTAACGTTACTGTAACAACACCGATCGGTACTTCAGCATGGGATAAAGACAAACGAGAAATTAAATCTGCCAACAGCAAGCAACTCCCTCCCGCCAATGTACAGGTTGGAAGTAAAGTTTTATGATCCGTAAGGCCAATCAGCCTCAAAATATGGGGAAGCACCAAACCGATAAAACTGATCGTTCCAGCAAGAGCAACACTTAAACCAACCAATAATCCCACAGCCGATACAAATAAATTACGCCATTTATTATGAGATATTCCCAATTGTTGCGCCTGCAATTCCCCCAGGGAGAGATAATTAAGTATCTTCCCGGTTCCACTTAACCAGAAAATAATAGGGAGCAGTGCGATCACCAGCCATATTTGTCGCCAATCAATACCGCTAAAACTCCCCATCATCCAGTACATCAATTGGCGCAAGTCCAGACTGGTGCTGAAATAAACCATCCATGTCATCATGGCCCCGAATACAACACCGAAAGCTACGCCAATTAATAATAAGCGTGCATTAGTCACCCGGTGCCTTTTAGAGAAAGTCAATAAAATCGCGGTCATCAGTAGTGCCCCTAAAACTGCACCGGTACTTAATATCCATAATGGAGCAATACCATGAAAGACAAGGATCAAAAAAACAACCACTACTCCCGCACCATTACTAATTCCCAATAGTCCGGGTTCAGCCAATGGATTTTCAAATAACGCCTGCATAACTGCACCAGACGCTGCCAAACTTGCACCAACGGCAAACACCGCCAGTGCTCTGGGCAATCTTAATTGCCAAATAAAAAGCCGTGCAGGATCAGACAGCCATTGATTGGGCCAAAACCATATTTCCCCTGCGCACAGTGATAAAATAAACAGCCCAATTGACAACGCGAATAAAAGGGCCATCATCCGATAATCACGTTTTCTCTGGCGCGTGATTAATTCAGAGACAGAAAGTGTCGATAAGGAGTATGTAGGTAACATGAAGAGTAAAATTATTCAGAATGGAAAATAAGAAAAAAGACCGCTTAAAGGCGGTCTTTTTATGCATTATTCTTTTGGTAAGGCTTTTTCTACCCGATTTTTCAACTTCTGCCCCGGGCGAAAAGTGACAACTCGGCGAGCAGTAATTGGAATATCCTCGCCAGTCTTCGGGTTACGACCTGGACGTTGATTTTTATCTCTCAAATCAAAGTTGCCAAATCCAGATAACTTAACCTGCTCCCCATTCTCCAAAGAACGACGCACTTCTTCAAAGAACATTTCCACTAGATCTTTAGCGTCACGTTTGCTAATACCCAGTTTTTCAAACAGATTTTCTGACATTTCAGCTTTAGTAAGCGCCATAAGTTCAGTCCCTCAAGGATGCTTGGAATCGCTGTTCTAATGCAGCAACGCATTTGTTAACGGTCGCAGCAATCTCTTCTTCTTCCAGTGTACGCGAGGTATCCTGCAAGATTAAGCTAATAGCAAGGCTTTTACAGCCTTCCGCGACACCTTTACCACAATACACGTCAAATAAGTTTATGCCAACTATATGATTTATGCCAACTTTCTTACATTCAACCAGAATATCTTCTGCGGCTACATTTTCAGGCACAACTATCGCGATATCACGGCGATTGGATGGGAAGCGAGAAACTTCCTTCATTTCAGGAATTATGCGGTCCGCAAGATTGGCCCACAACAATTCGAATACCACGGTGCGGCCATTCAAGTCAAGTTTACGTTCCAGCTCTGGATGAACAACCCCAATATAACCAATGTAATTATTTCCCAGATAAATCCCGGCACTTTGTCCGGGATGCAAAGCAGGATGTTCTTCTGCTTTAAAGGAAATCTCGGATAGTTTACCCGTCAGTTCTAAAACGGATTCTAAATCACCTTTCAGATCAAAGAAGTCAACTGCTTGTTTTTCAATCGACCAGTGTTCATCGAAACGATTTCCGGCGATTACACCGCCAAGCATCAATTCCTGCCGGATTCCATATTCTGCGCTTTCATCAGGCACAAAACGTAGACCTGTTTCAAATAATCGAACTCTATTCTGTTGACGGTTCTGATTATACGCAACAGTAGTCAATAATCCTGTCAACAAAGACAGACGCATTGCAGACATATCAGCCGAAATTGGATTTGGCAGGAGCAATGCTTCTTGCTGTGGATGCAAATATTGCTGGATCTTAGGATCAACAAAACTATAGGTAATGGCTTCCTGATAACCTTTGTCCACCAACATGGTTTTTACACGTTTCAGGGATAAGTTCGCTTCACGATGTGAAATCATTACCAAATCAGCACGTACAGGTACATCAGGGATATTGTTATAACCATAAATACGAGCAACTTCTTCAATCAGATCTTCTTCAACCTGCATATCGAAACGCCAGCTTGGTGCAACTGTTTCCCAACTATCATTATGTTCTGTTACCTGACAGCCTAAACGTGTCAGAATATCGGTGACTTGTTCATCAGCGATATAATGGCCAACCAAACGATTCAATTTGCTGCGAGTCAGAGTGATAGTTGCTGGCTTCGGCAGATGAGACTCACTGGTAACATCGATGATCTCGCCAGCTTCCCCACCACATATAGCAATCAATAACTGAGTCGCATATTCCATCGCTTTGTATTGAAGCTGTGGATCAACGCCCCGTTCAAAACGATGGGAAGCATCTGTATGCAGACCATAACGACGGGCACGACCTGTAATTGCTAATGGTGCAAAGAAAGCACTTTCCAGCAGAATATTCTGGGTTTCAGCATTAACTCCAGAATATTCGCCGCCAAAAATGCCTGCGATTGCAAGTGCCTGCTTTTCATCAGCAATGACGAGAGTATCAGCAGAAAGTTCCGCTTGATTACCATCTAGCAGAGTTAATTTTTCACCCTGCTCTGCCATACGCACGACAATTGAACCGTTTAGACGTTCTAAATCGAATGCGTGCAATGGTTGACCCAATTCAAGTAATACATAATTAGTCACATCAACAGCAGGATCAATAGAACGAATGCCACCACGACGCAGCTTCTCACGCATCCATAACGGTGTCACTGCTTTAACATTAACATTCTTGATAACTCGTCCCAGATAACGTGGGCAAGCTTCTGGTGCATCAACACGAATAGGGAATGTTGCATCTGTAGACGGTTTAACAGAGTCGATCTCTGGCTGAATCATTGACAGTTTATTGATAACCGCAACATCACGCGCAACACCCTGAATGCTCAAGCAATCAGCACGGTTAGGTGTAATGCTGATTTCAATCGCATTATCATCCAGTTTCATGTAATCACGTAAGTCGGTGCCAATTGGCGCATCCGCAGGCAGTTCGATGATACCGTCCTGATCACTGGCAATTCCCAGTTCAGAAAACGAACAAAGCATACCTTCCGATGGCTCACCACGTAATTTGGCAGCTTTTATTCTGAAATCACCCGGTAGTACAGCACCAACAGTAGCAACAGCTACACGAAGCCCCTGACGACAATTTGGCGCACCACAGACAATATCCAACAAGCGATCGCCACCTACATTGACTTTTGTAACGCGCAGTTTATCCGCATTCGGATGCTGAGCACACTCAACGACTTCACCAACAAAAACACCGTGGAATTGACCTGCTACTTTTTCAACACCATCAACTTCCAAACCTGCCATGGTGATCTGATCAGATAATTCTTCACTGCTGATGGCAGGGTTCGCCCATTCGCGTAACCAGAGTTCACTGAATTTCATGAGATATTCCCGCCTTATTTAAACTGTTTAAGGAAGCGCAAATCATTTTCGAAGAAAGCACGCAGATCGGTAACGCCGTAACGCAGCATAGTCAAACGTTCCATTCCCATACCAAAGGCAAAGCCAGAATAAACTTCAGGATCAATACCTACATTACGTAATACGTTCGGATGCACCATGCCACAACCTAATATTTCCAACCATTTGCCATTTTTCCCCATCACATCAACTTCTGCGGATGGCTCAGTAAATGGAAAATAAGACGGACGGAAACGAACTTGCATATTTTCTTCAAAGAAATTGTTCAAAAAATCATGTAGCGTACCTTTCAGATTGGTGAAGCTGATATTTTTATCAATAATCAACCCTTCTATCTGATGAAACATTGGCGAGTGTGTCTGATCATAATCATTTCGGTATACACGGCCAGGGGCAATAATACGGATCGGCGGCTGACGATCTTTCATTGTACGGATCTGAACCCCTGAGGTTTGTGTGCGCAGCAAACGCGTTGCATCAAACCAAAAAGTATCATGATCAGCACGAGCCGGATGATGCGAAGGAATATTCAGGGCATCAAAGTTATAATAGCTATCTTCAATTTCCGGGCCTGATTCAACAGAAAAGCCCAACTCACCAAAGAAAGTTTCGATTCGTTCAATCGTGCGAGTGACAGGATGTAATCCGCCATTTTCCATACGACGGCCAGGCAATGAAACATCGATTTTCTCTGCTGCCAAACGGGCATTCAAAACATTCGCTTCCAATTTGGCCTTACGTACATTCAAAGCTTCCTGGACTTCTTGCTTTGCCTGATTAATAACAGCCCCTGCTGCTGGACGTTCCTCGGCAGGCAAGTCACGCAGCGATGACATCTGGAGAGTTAAATGGCCTTTTTTTCCCAGGTATTCAACTCGCACCAAATCCAACGCGGCAACATCCTGGGCTTCTTCTACGGCTGCTTTTGCTTTTGCAACCAGCTCAGTAAGATGTGACATCGTTTTCCTCTTCCTTCGGCCAGATGGCCTTTTAGTTGTTATCGACTATACCCTCATCAATATTTGTATATCTCTTAATGAGGTCATAGAAATAAAAAAGCCTCCACACTGGAGGCTCAAGCGCTGTTTTTCGTTTCTTTTCTTACGCGCAAAGCCCCCTGATTTCAGGTGTTAAAGTAAAAAAAGAAACGAAAAAAGGCTAATTTCATCATTTTTATTCTCTCTCCTATACCCTTTTTAAGCTGGCTATTTTGTCTGACTAGCAAACTTGTAATAGTAAGCATATTTTTGAAAAAGTAAAAGAGGGAGCGTTGCTCCCTCTTTTAACCTGACTTATGCCAGAGCGCCCTTCGCTTTTTCAACCAGAGCAGCAAATGCTACTTTGTCGAATACAGCGATATCAGCCAGAATCTTACGGTCAATTTCAATCGAAGCCTTTTTCAGGCCGTTGATGAAACGGCTGTAAGACATGCCGTTCTGACGTGCAGCAGCGTTGATACGAGCAATCCACAGTTGACGGAATTGACGTTTACGCTGACGGCGGTCACGGTAAGCATACTGACCAGCTTTGATAACAGCCTGGAAAGCAACACGATAAACGCGCGAACGAGCACCGTAGTAACCTTTCGCTTGTTTCAAAATTTTCTTGTGACGTGCACGGGCAATAACACCACGTTTTACGCGAGCCATATACTTCTCCTATCGTCTCTGAGTTCTAATCTAAAAAATTGCTTATGCGTATGGCAGACAAGCAACAACCAGGCCCAGATCACCCTTGGAGACCATGCCTTTTGGACGTAAATGACGTTTACGTTTAGTTGATTTTTTAGTCAGAATGTGACGAAGGTTAGCGTGCTTACGCTTGAAACCGCCGCTTGCAGTTTTCTTAAAGCGTTTAGCTGCGCCGCGTACTGTTTTAATCTTTGGCATTTTAATATCCACTTCGCATTGTTAATTACAACGAACTAGTAAGGCGAACAGACTCCATCCAAATGGTTAGAGCCTATTACTTGTCTGCCTGACTATTTCTTCTTAGGAGCGAGCACCATGATCATCTGGCGGCCTTCGATCTTCGATGGGAAGGATTCGACTACAGCCAGTTCACTCAAATCGTCACGAATACGGTTAAGCATTTCGATACCAATCTGCTGATGCGCCATTTCACGTCCACGGAAACGCAGAGTGATTTTGGCTTTATCGCCATCTTCCAGAAAACGAACCAGGTTGCGTAGTTTGACCTGATAGTCGCCTTCATCTGTACCAGGACGGAATTTAATTTCCTTGACCTGAATAACCTTTTGTTTCTTTTTCTGTTCTTTGATTGACTTACTCTTCTCATAGAGGAACTTGCCGTAATCCATGACACGACAAACCGGCGGTTCGGCATTGGGACTGATTTCCACCAAATCAACACCAGCTTCCTCAGCTTTTTCAAGAGCTTCTCTCAGACTGACAATACCAATCTGTTCGCCATCTAACCCAGTTAAACGAACTTCAGAGGCGCGAATCTCTTCATTAATGCGATTTGGGCGCGCCGGTTGAATTCTTTTTCCGCCTTTAATACCTTATTCCTCCAATTGACGAAGATTACGACTGCGTATTTCTGCCAGCAATTTCTCTGTAAACTCGCTGACATCTATGCTACCTAAATCCTTACCTCGGCGGGTACGAACGGAAACTTTTCCTGACTCGACCTCTTTATCACCACAGACAAGCATATAAGGCACTCGACGCAGAGTGTGTTCGCGAATTTTAAAGCCAATCTTCTCGTTTCTCAAGTCTGCTTTTGCACGAATGCCTGCATCTTGAAGTTTTTTAACCAATTCCTGTACATAATCTGACTGACCATCCGTAATATTCATAACAACCACCTGTTGAGGCGCCAGCCATGTTGGGAAGAACCCTGCATACTCTTCTGTCAGAATACCGATGAATCGTTCAAGGGAACCAAGAACAGCACGGTGGATCATTACAGGAACCTTACGTTCATTATTTTCACCGACATATGACGCGCTCAAACGCGCTGGCAGTGAAAAATCAAGCTGCACAGTACCACATTGCCACGCACGATCCAAACAATCATATAAAGTAAATTCGATTTTAGGACCATAAAACGCACCTTCACCAGGCTGGTATTCAAACTCAATACCCTTCATTTTCAGTGCTTCTGCAAGATCAGCTTCTGCTTCATCCCACTGTTTTTCAGTACCGATGCGTTTTTCCGGGCGAGTCGATAGCTTAACAACAATCTTCTCAAAACCAAATGTAGCGTATACATCATAAATCATTTTGATGCAGTTACTGACTTCTTGCAGGATCTGCTCTTCAGTACAGAAAATATGGGCATCATCTTGAGTAAACCCACGAACACGCATCAAACCATGTAATGCGCCTGAAGGCTCATTACGATGGCAACTACCGAACTCAGCCATACGCAGAGGCAAATCACGGTAGGATTTTAACCCCTGGTTGAAAATTTGGACGTGGCCAGGGCAGTTCATCGGTTTTACGCAGTATTCACGGCTTTCCGATGATGTGGTGAACATATTTTCTTTATAGTTTTCCCAGTGCCCGGTTTTTTCCCACAGGATACGGTCCATCATGAACGGGCCTTTGACTTCCTGATATTGGTACTCTTTTAATTTGACACGAACAAAAGTTTCCAGTTCACGGAAAATAGTCCAACCATCATTATGCCAGAATGCCATACCCGGCGCTTCTTCCTGCATATGGTATAAATCAAGCTGCTTACCAATCTTACGATGATCACGTTTTGCAGCTTCTTCCAGACGCAACAAATAAGCGCTAAGCTGTTTTTTATCCGCCCAGGCAGTACCATAAATACGTTGCAACATTTTGTTATCGCTGTTGCCACGCCAATATGCACCTGCAACTTTCTGCAATTTGAAATGATGACAGAAACGCATGTTAGGTACGTGAGGCCCGCGACACATATCCACGTATTCTTCATGATGATACAGGCCTGGATGATCATCATGGCTGATGTTTTCATCCAAAATCTGGATCTTATACTCTTCACTACGAGCCGCAAAAGTATCACGAGCTTCCTGCCAAGTGACGCTTTTCTTGATAACATCATAGTCTTTCTTGGCAAGTTCCAACATGCGTTTTTCAAGCAGCTCAATATCTTCCTGCGTCAAAGAGCGATCCAAGTCGATATCGTAATAGAAACCGTTGTCAATCACAGGGCCAATGGCCATTTTTGTATTCGGCCACAGTTGTTTAATGGCATGCCCTAACAAATGAGCGCATGAATGACGGATGATTTCCAAACCTTCTTCATCTTTACTGGTGATGATAGAAAGAGTGGAATCAGTTTCAATTAATTCACATGCATCCACCAATTCGCTATTAACACGACCAGCAATACACGCTTTTGCCAAACCAGCTCCGATATCGCGAGCAATATCCATCACAGAGACAGCATGCTCAAATTGACGCTGACTACCGTCAGGAAGAGTAATTATAGGCATTTTAAATCCTTATCTACAGTGGTGACCCACACGAAAGGTCACTTGTATGAAATATTTTACCTTAAAGTTCAATACGTTAATTGCGGGCACTTGCTGCACCATGCAAGTTATGTACATAGTTAAGTACACAAAATTACAAACGACTCATGTACACCGCCTTAACTCGGAAGGGGATGTTATCACCCATATCATTTAGCAACAAATAAAAAGAACAACATAAGTATTGTCATTCTATTAACACATTTCTTTTCGCCAAATAAAGCAGCAAATTTTGTTATGATTTCTCTATTTCAACCCTTGAACATTAATTATCCAACTTATGTTTAGCTAATTCCGTATTTATTTTTTTTATACGTCTCGGAGAGACACTCAAAGTTAAAAAACAAATGCCTAACAATTCTAAGATGATAATAAGGCATATCATCGCTACAAACTCCAAACTGGAGATATTTTGATTATCAATATATAGGGTTTTAAAAACGATGAAAATCATTAAAGCAAAAATAATGATAGACATTAACTTCTCAATCCAATAAGTTATCACATAAGAAACGTCAATTTTTATCTTTGCAAGATCTGCATTCACTACCACATATCTTTTCAATCTTCTAATATCGAATATATAACCTGATTCAATACCGAATGCAGCGAGCTTTATGACCAAGTGTCTGAGTTCCTTTGATTTAATCCTGGTTACTTTAAACATAATCTCAGAAGTAATAATGTCTTTGATATATTTTTTATCTTCCTGACTCAGATATTCATCATATTTTTCAAGATAATCAATATTGTTTGTGAGCCTCCTGTTTCTCAAGAAATTTAAACTGCTATAGAAATTTTTAAGCATTACCCAAATTCCGCCAAGAAATGCAGTCAAAGCAGATAATATTGATGCTATCGCAGAGTAGTTCCTTATTGACCAATCAAGTAAATCATCAAACATACATTCACCATTATAGTTTAATCAAATAACTATAGTATGAACGTCATATTCAAATTTTCCTCTTTCATGTTATTTTTTACTGACAGCATTCAATCTGGTGACATGGAGCTATATCTATGTAAAAAAACGACTCAAAACATGCCAAAAATCACACTATTCTAGGGCGCGATAAGCATTCTTCACTTTCCATAAATAACGAGGTGCTTGCGGTGCAGGGTGATTATTCTGAACATAGTGATAAAATTCGTTCGGCGTCATTCGGTTAATTTTATTAATCGCCAGAGTACGATTGGAATCAAATGTCCGCAATAAGGCCCCTGCACCATTAACATAGGCGACTATTGTCGCATAATATAAAGTTTCAGGATGGATAATCCCTTCCAAGTGCTGCTTTTTCAAAATACTGATATAAGCAGTGCCAAGATCAATATTAGTTTCAGGATCTTTCAACTCTCGCATCGTCGGTTGCCCCGATTTTCCTTTCAATCGATAGGCATCCCGCCCCGCTGTAGAGGCCTTAATCTGCATCAATCCAACCGCATTAGATCTACTGATAACTTCTGGACGGAAACCGGATTCCACCTGGATAATTGCCTTGATCAAAGTTTCATCCACACCATAACGCTTTGCAGCTTGCTCAATAAACCCATCAAATGGCGTTGTTCTGGTTCGACTTGTCAATTTACCAGAACCCAAAGCAACATTATTGCCACTGAATATTCCTTTAGGCGATGGACTATGATTCTTTACTTGATGGGATTCCTGACTGGTACATCCCGTTAACAATATTGCCAGAAAAATATGAACATGAATAAAATTTAATCTCACGAAAATTCTCCTGAACTAAAATTAACCTCATAAAGCATATATAACTTTATAAATAAAATAAAAATATTTTTATATATCTCATCAAAATAAATTGAAGCAGTTATATTCAATAAACTTCAAAACACTAGACAAAGTGCTGTTTTTTTGTTCGCATAGTAATTCTAAAAACAGGAAGAAAATTCAGGAAAGTCTGCAAAATTATCATCCATATGACAACGTCGCCTTGACTTTACAAAGATGATACTGATAATCATTATCAATAATTACAGGCATAAAAAATAAGGATTACACTAATGAACAAAAAATATTCGCTCTCTGTACTCCCGATACTCAGTATAGCCGTTGCTCTCTTCTCGATCCTTCTATTCAGCCAGCAAGCCCATGCTGATAAAAAATTCAGGGTCGTTACTACATTTACCATTATTCAAGATATGGCTCAAAATATCGCAGGAGATGTAGCGATTGTAGAGTCAATCACAAAACCGGGAGCAGAAATTCACGATTATCAACCCACCCCAAAAGATATTATGAAAGCAAAACGGGCAGATTTAATCCTCTGGAATGGCCTGAATCTTGAACGTTGGTTTGAACGCTTTTTCGAAAATATGCAGGATATTCCTGTTGCCGTCATTACCGAAGGCATTACACCCCTTCCAATCCGTGAAGGACCTTACAATCAAAATCCCAACCCACATGCCTGGATGTCTCCGAATAATGCGTTAATTTACATTGAAAATATTCGCAAGGTCTTAGTCAAACACGATCCAGCTAATGCAGACACTTACAATCGCAATGCAAAGATCTATACCGATAAGATAGCTAAACTGGATGCACCACTCAGAGAGCGCCTGTCTCGTATTCCCGAAAATAAGCGTTGGTTAGTCACCAGTGAAGGCGCTTTTAGCTATCTCGCCCAGGATTATGGTTTCAAAGAAGTCTATTTATGGCCGATTAATGCTGAAGCCCAGGGTACACCACAGCAAGTTCGCCGTGTCATTGATACTATGATGAAACATAATATCCCCGTTATCTTCAGTGAAAGTACTGTTTCAGATAAGCCAGCAAAACAAGTCAGTAAAGAGACCGGTGCTCATTATGGCGGAGTGCTTTACGTTGACTCTCTTTCTACATCAAAAGGCCCAGTGCCGACTTATATTGACCTACTGAATACAACAGTAGACACCATAGCAAAAGGATTTAATCAATGAGAAACACATCGTCACTATTTGAACATCCACATTTATTGGTTAATAACGCTACTGTTACTTACAACAATGGGCACACCGCAATCTACGATGCCTGTTTTGATATTAAAGGCGGCACGATTTGTGCTTTAGTCGGTATGAACGGTAGTGGAAAATCCACATTGTTTAAAACCATTATGGGATTAGTGACACCGTCTCAAGGAAAAGTGACTCTCAATGCCCAATCCATTAAAACAGCATTAAAACAAAATATCATCGCATACGTTCCACAAACCGAAGATGTTGACTGGAATTTTCCGGTTCTGGTTTCGGATGTTGTGATGATGGGGCGCTATGGAAAAATGGGGTTCCTACGCAGGCCCAGTAAAATCGACCATCAAATCGTGAACAATTCACTTGAGCGTGTCGGGCTGATTGAACTACGCGACCGCCAAATTGGTGAGCTTTCCGGCGGACAGAAAAAACGGGCATTTCTGGCACGGGCACTCGCTCAAGAAGGAAAGGTTCTGCTACTAGATGAACCTTTTACCGGAGTAGATGTTAAGACAGAAAACGCTATTATCGATTTACTCCGTGATTTACGTGATGAAGGGCACTTAATCTTAGTATCAACACATAACCTCGGTAGTGTTCCCGAATTTTGCGACCACGTTATTTTGATTAATCGAACAGTCCTGGCCAGCGGCCCAACTGAAACAACATTCACTCAGAAGAATCTGGAAATGACATTTGGCGGTGTCTTACGCCATATCAATCTTTCTGGGCCCGAACTCCATGATGATGACGACCCACGCTCCCTCACTGTCATTACCGATGACGAACGTGCCGCCGTATTTTATGGTCATGACCATCATGTCCCCCCACGACAAAATCAAAAACAGAAGGACAGTCAGCCATGATGGAATTGTTGTTACAACCATTTAATTATAACTACATGGTTAAGGCTATGTGGGTAAGTGCTATTGTCGGTGCTGTCTGTGCTTTTTTATCAGCCTATTTAATGTTGAAAGGTTGGTCGTTGATGGGTGATGCTCTCTCCCATTCTGTTGTACCCGGCGTTGCCGGTGCATATGCTCTTGGTTTACCTTATGCTGGAGGCGCTTTTTTTACCGGTATGCTTGCAGCATTATCAATGACACTTGTCCGTCACATCACACGATTACGTGAAGATGCAGTGATTGGTTTTATCTTTTCCACTTTTTTTGCCGCCGGGTTATTGATCGTTTCTTTAAACCCGACTTCTGTCAATGTGCAGACGATTATTCTCGGCAATATTCTGGGTATTGCTGATGAAGATGTTTTACAAGTAGAAATTATTATTGCCGTCTCCTTCGTGATCCTGATGCTGCTCTGGAAAGATCTGCTGGTCGTTTTCTTTGATGAAGTCTATGCCCGATCTATTGGCTTATCACCACTACGCCTGAAAATTATTTTCTTTACCTTATTAAGTGCCTGTACTGTTGCTGCCTTACAAACAGTAGGAGCCATTCTGGTTATTGCTATGGTAGTCACGCCCGGAGCAACGGCCTATTTGCTGACAGATCGTTTTAAATACCTACTCATCATTTCAGTTGCTATTGGCTCACTAACAAGTTGTGCAGGCGCTTACATAAGCTATTTCCTCAATGGTGCAACCGGCGGTGTGATTGTCACAATACAAACTCTGATTTTCTTATTGGCTTTCTTTTTTGCACCTAAGCATGGCATGTTAGCTTCCCGCAGACGAGCCAGAAAAGAATCTCAAGCATTAACTCAAGGAGGACATCCATGAGTACACTAATTGAACTCATCACGGAACCCTTTCTGCATGATTTCATGCAACGCGCTATTTTGGCGGCTATCGTTGTGGGTACAGTCTGCGCAGTACTGTCATGTTATTTAGTGTTAAAAGGCTGGTCATTGATGGGAGATGCCATCTCTCACGCTGTTTTACCGGGTATCGTTCTGGCATTTGTCGCAGGTATACCACTTGCGATCGGCGCTTTCCTGTCAGGAATATTCTGTGCATTCGCCACCGGATATCTGAAAGAGCACAGTAGGATCAAAGAAGATACCGTTATGGGTGTTGTATTTTCTGGCATGTTTGCATTTGGTCTAGTACTTTTTACCCGTATAGATACGGAACAACATCTGACTCATATTCTGTTTGGCAGTATACTCGGAATTACCGAAAATGAATTGATCCAAACACTCTGCATTGCAGGATTCACGCTGGCAGTTGTACTGCTGAAACGCAAAGACTTCATGCTCTATTGCTTCGACCCCAATCAAGCAAAAGTGGTTGGCCTGCCAGTAAAACTGCTCCACTATGGCTTGTTGTCCCTTTTAGCTCTAACCATTGTCGCTTCATTACAGGCTGTCGGTATTATTCTGGTCATTGCTATGCTGATTTCCCCTGGCATTATTGCTTTTATTCTCTGCCGGAGTTTTGATCGAATGTTGATTGTTGCCATAATAGCATCTGTTTTATCAAGTGTTTTAGGCACAATAATCAGTTTCCATATTGATGGTGAAACAGGACCATGCATTGTTATCATTCAGGCTATTTTCTTCACATTTGCCGTTATTTATGACCAAATAAAATTAGCTAGAAAGAAAACACATAGAAAGTTGACCAAGGACATATTCTCTCCATCATTATGAGTCTTCAATAAAATCAAATTAAAGGGCTATATCTGATTTAAATATAGCCCTGTCAATGGCATTTAAATTCCTTTTTAATCTGTTCAATCGTTGGTTCTGTATGTAATATGAGCATAGTAATTGTCAACTTAATGAGGTGAGTCATGTGGCAAACTGTTAGCCGTCTATTAAATGAACATTTTGGTGAGGCAGAAATCCGTCATCAAACGGAGTTATCAGGAGGTGACATTCACCGCTCGTGGTCCATTGAGTATGGTGAACAACATATCTTTGTTAAATCCAACACGAAAGAGATGTTGACTGTTTTTAAAACAGAGGCAGAACAGTTGGAATTATTAGCGCGTAGTAAAACAACACGCATACCTGAAGTTTACGGTGTTGGGCATGATCGTAGTCATAGTTTTCTTATACTGGAATACCTTCCTATAAAACCATTTGATGCTCACAACGCGTATTGCTTCGGCCAACAACTTGCCAGACTGCATCAATGGAATGAACAACCGAAATTCGGTTTTGATTTTGACAATATGCTTGGGACTACAATACAGCCTAATGGGTGGCAAAAACGCTGGAATCAATTTTACGCAGAAAAGCGTATTGGCTGGCAATTACAACTTGCAACAGACAAGGGAATGGTATTCGGGAATATCGATTCCATTGTCCAAAAAATCAGTGATAAACTGCATTCTCATCAACCTGAACCCTCTCTATTGCATGGTGATTTATGGCCAACAAATTGTGCATCATTAAACAACAATTGCGCCGTAGCATTTGATCCTGCATGTTATTGGGGAGATCGTGAATGCGACCTTGCTATGCTCCCTTTCTATCCTGAATTGCCTCTGCAAGTTCTTGACGGTTATCAAAGTGTTTGGCCATTACCGTCAGGCTTTATTGAACGACAACCACTTTATCAACTCTATTATTTACTGAATCGCTGTAACCTTTTTGGTGGCGATAATTTTATTGCTGCGCAAACCATAATCGATAATATATTATCTGAATAATCATTCTGGCTATCTACAGAATAAAGGAAAATTTATTTTTTCAAATATAATCCAATGGTTAAAGTTATTAATTAGATTTTATTTAGTTATTGTTTTTTATAAAAATGCAAATAAAAATAAAGCAATTAAATAAATAATAAAAATTAATCACATCAGTTAAATTTTATTATTCCAAATTTACGAGTATTATGTCTATCCGATATCAGAGTGCTATTTCAAGCAGTTCTCCGTTCTATTTTTGGATATACCAATAAGCTGCGGAGTTAACTACTCTCGCAGCTATCTTATATATTACCAACCTAATAATTTCAATAAAAAATAGGCGATTGCGCCGATAATAATGGGTGATATATAAAGAATGAATATTTGGCTGAATAATGAATGGCGTGGAAATTTGATTTTAGATTCCAACTGTTCCTTAGTTACATCGCTCTCTTTAGCTTTCTCAAAGATCATATGATCTTCAATTTGTTCCTTAATGAATTTGAATTGGCGGTATATCCTCAAACCAGATGCACTCATTGCCAAGCCAACAAACATCAGAAAATAGATAATCAAAAAACTGACATTTGCCCCTGTGATCATTGCCATATAGTCTGGAGTTGGAGAGTGCTTCCAAAAAAAATCCAAAAATGGTGTGTTGAATTTGATCATTTCAGCCATCATTCTCAAAAAATCATTCAATACTGCATTAATACCCTCACCTTTAACCTCATGTTGCCATATCAGGTTAACCACTGAAACTAAAGTTGACAGAAAAGCGGGGACAAAAATAATCCAACCCAACAGCCGCTTAGCAATAGCAACATGTCTTGCTTGTTGATACGTCATTAATACTCCTCATGAGCATATACCCAATAGATTTCAAGCCATAACGCGACAGTAAGTGAACGAATCTCCAGAAGCATAGATAGCTATTCTAGACAAAAATCAGTTAAATATTAGTGTTATGTGTTAATAAATAAAAGATTTTTATTGTATACCCCTATTCAACTTATACAAAACCCTCTATACTAGTGCGCACTGTATACATAAACAGCAATATATACCAATATAACAAACAATTCAGTATAAATAATTATGACAGCAGAAGGGCATCTTCTCTTTTCAGTTGCCAGCCTTGTATTGGCTCATCAGCTAGAAATTACTCCAGAAATAGCACAGGGGGATTGGTTGCATATGCTTCCTGGTGTACTTTTGGCTTCTTTATTACCTGATATTGATCATCCACATTCAACGTTAGGCAGGTTATTCCGTTTTATTTCCATTCCTATTGCACGACTTTGTGGACATCGTGGATTTACACATAGCCTATTAGCACTCGTTGCTGGCATTATTCTCTTTCAGACCAAAATGCCTGCTGACTGGCCCATACCAACTGACTTTTTCCATGCCATGATAGTAGGTTATATCAGCCATTTGGTTGCAGATATGCTTACGCCAGCAGGCATCCCTCTCTTATGGCCACTAAAAATGCGTTTCCGAATACCTATATTAAGGGGAAAAGAGCGCAAAAAAGCGGAACGATTTATAGCCGTTTTGCTTGTAGTGATTGCTATTTTCATTCCACAATACATTGACTTATCGTTTATGCACTATTTAGACAAACTACCATTCGATAAGCTGCCTCTTGATAAGTTAAATATCGATAAATTACAAAATCTATATAAGTAATTGAGTTTATTTTTGGTGAAACCATAACCCCATCTTTTCAATGGAGTTAACTTAAAACATAAGTATTTCTTTTTTATTTTTACTAGTCACTTTCATCTTCGGTGTCGCTATTTTGTTAGTTATGGACTCCTATTATGATGTAATGATATGAAATATATTCATTATATAATTCCATAAAACTCATATATCATTGGGTAAATTCCTGCATATTGTTACCAAACCTAAACAAGGTGCAAATAAATTGCATAAGAATATATAACTAATTGCACTAGATAGTGATAAATAATTATATTATATTCCTTTTAATTATAAGAAAGCCAATTCTTATATTGATATCATGTATAGTTAATAGAATATATGGTGCAACTTCTTGTTATAACCTGAAGTAAGCATATCCCATACAAAAAAATCATATTAGTCAGAATATTGGAGACTGGGGATGAATTTACCACTCATTATTAATGTGCTGATTTTCGCAGCACTACTCGTCGTATTCGCTAAAACGAGTTCAGATCAATGGAGCCTATCCAAGAAAGTCCTTATGGCTCTGATTATAGGCGTTTTTTTCGGATTGGCATTAAATGTGATTTATGGTGCACACAATCCTGTTGTGAAAGAATCAATTAAGTGGTTCAACATCGTCGGTAATGGTTACGTACAATTGTTACAGATGGTCATTATGCCATTGGTTTTTGCCTCTATACTGAGTGCAGTTGCACGCCTGCATAAGGCGTCTTCTTTAGGCAAAATCAGCTTCCTGACTATCGGTACTCTACTGCTCACTACCGCCATTTCCGCTTTAATTGCTATTGTTATCGCCAATATGTTTGGCTTGACCTCTGCTGGATTAATCCAAGGCACGCAAGAAACTGCGCGTCTGTCGGCGATTGAAGCAAACTATATTAATCGAGTATCAGACCTGAGTATACCGCAATTAATCCTCTCTTTTATTCCTAAAAATCCATTTGCAGATCTCACAGGAGCAAGTCCAACTTCAATTATCAGTGTAGTAATTTTTGCAACATTCCTGGGAATTGCAGCATTACAAATGATAAAAGATGACCGCGAGCGTGGTGAACGAGCGCTTGTTGCTATCGATACTATGCAGGCATGGGCAATGAAACTTGTCAGACTGGTTATGCGCCTCACTCCATACGGTGTAATGGCATTAATGACTAAAGTTGTTGCCAGCTCCAATATTCACGATATCGCACAATTAGGTAATTTTGTTGTTGCTTCCTATGTCGCTTTAGCTCTCATGTTTGTTGTACACGGTGTTCTTCTGGCATTGACCGGCATTAACCCACTGAAGTTCTTCAAAAAAGCAGGTCCTGTACTGACATTTGCCTTTACCAGCCGTTCGAGCGCTGCAAGCATTCCATTAAATGTTGAGACACAAAGCCGTCGTCTTGGTGTTCCGGAATCTATAGCCAGTTTTTCTGCTTCATTCGGAGCAACTATCGGTCAAAATGGCTGTGCCGGTATTTATCCTGCAATGTTAGCAGTCATGGTTGCTCCAACTGTTGGCGTTGATCCTCTTGACCCTCTATGGATCGCAACTCTCATTGGTATCGTGACAGTCAGCTCTGCTGGTGTAGCTGGTGTGGGTGGTGGTGCTACATTTGCTGCGCTTATTGTTCTGCCTGCAATGGGATTACCTGTTACTTTAGTCGCTCTGTTGATCTCTGTTGAACCTCTTATTGATATGGGCCGCACAGCATTAAACGTCAACGGAGCAATGGCAGCTGGCACAATTACCAGCCAATTAATGGGTAAGACTGATAAAAAAACATTCGAACAAGATGAAGTAATATTACGTCAATCTTAATCAAGATCAATTCATTCCTCTCTTCCCTCATCTTTGTATCTCAGTACAAAGGTGAGGTTCAAAATCTTATCCCCTTCTTTTTCCTCCATCCAAACTTTCTCAGTTCAGTTCCATTTCTTTCTGACAAACAGCATCAAAAAAGCCGGAGTTCAATCTGAATCCCGGCTTTTACTTTAATTAATTTTAAAGCTCTCATCTAAAAATCAGAGAAAAACGTTACTTTAAATACTCCCCGCTACGCAGAGCTTCAATACGTTTATCTAATGGAGGATGAGATAAAAACAGCTCGCTGAAACTTTTAGACTTACCATTAATACAAAACGCCATCATGCTGCCTTCTTCCTGAGGCTCATAACTGGTTTTGAGACGTTGTAACGCAGCAATCATTTTTTCACGTCCGACAAGTTTCGCTGACCCTGCATCTGCGTGAAATTCACGGTAACGAGAGAACCACATTGTAATGATGCTTGCCAGAATACCAAATACAATCTCCAGAACCATAGAAAGGATCATATAAACAATAGGGTTACCGTTACTGCTGCTTTCGCTCTCATCATCGCTGCTGGACAGGAAACTTGCAGCCGCTTGTGCGATGATACGAGAAATAAAGATAACGAATGTGTTTACAATCCCTTGCAATAACGTCATTGTTACCATGTCACCATTAGCAATGTGGCTAATCTCATGAGCAATTACAGCTTCCGCTTCATCACGACTCATGTTATTCAGTAGTCCAGTACTAACAGCAACCAAAGAAGCATTACGGCGAGCTCCTGTCGCAAATGCGTTAATATCAGGTGCATCATAAATGGCAACCTGTGGCATGGTAATACCAACCTGATCAGACTGGCGACGGACAGTTTCCATCAGCCAAAATTCCATTTCGTTAGACGGCTTTTCAATAACTTGCCCACCAACAGAACGTAATGCCATCCATTTCGACATTAACAAAGAAATAAATGCACCACCAAAACCAAACAACCCAGCCATTATCATGAGACCAGCTACACTACTTCGCTGAACTCCTGTGAGTGAAAGTATTATCCCAAACACTACCATAACAGCCAGGTTAGTGAGCAGGAACAAAGCAATTCGCATCATATAAATTGGCTTCCTATAATAATCAAACAGTTCAACTAAAAGTAAATCATAAGATGGGGGCTGAACCCATATTATTCAATTTTTTTAAGATGTTAAGCGACAGAATCGACGTAACTTTACAATATTATATAAGATCCAGCCAGTAATAGAAAAGCCGACTATCAAGCCGGCTTTTTATCCATAACGAAGTTTGAAATCACTTCGTCTGAGTCATTTCAGCAAGCTGATGAGACAAATCTAAAGCAATCTGTACTGATTCATCTAAATAAGGATCTGGACCTTTATAATCTTTTGGCAAATCATCAAGTGATGTAAGTGATTTCTTCCCTTCACGTTTAAAACGCTCATTAATGCGATTTAATTTAATCGCCTCATATTCTTTATTTTCTTTATCTCGCTCTGCATAGTTTAACGAATAAACACCATGACGCGCTTTTAGCACCTTGTAATAGGCAATATCCTGATTGATATATTTGAACTCAGGGTCATTGGTGATACGCTGATGATGCAGTTTGGTCAATAGCGGTATTAACTCTGAAATTTTCTTTGAAGAAGTATAACTTGCCGGTTGAATACTATCCCACGGCAGGGCATTGTCTTCCTGACTTTCACTCATGTCAGATGGTTCTCCCCCTGTTGGCATAAGGATATCAGGCGTTACGCCTTTAAGTTGAGTACTACCGCCATTCACCCGATAAAATTTCTGAATAGTATATTGTACCGAGCCAATCTCTGGCCAATCAGGACTTAGCATCTGATCATAAATGCGATTCAAAGAACGATATTGCTGAACAGTTCCTTTACCAAAAGTAGGCTCACCAACAATCAACCCACGCCCATAATCTTGCATAGCAGCCGCAAAAATTTCAGATGCGGAAGCACTTCGGTTATCAACTAAAACAACCAAAGGCCCTTTATAATAGATCGCCTCATCAGTATCCGAATCTTCTTTAATCCGACCTGTATTATCTCTAATCTGCACAATCGGCCCCGTTGAGATAAACAAACCAGAAAGTGAGACAGCTTCTGTTAGCGCACCACCACCATTACCACGTAAATCAATGACAATTGCAGAAACATTTTGTTTCGCCAATTTTTGCAACTGTACTTTTACATCATTTGTCAGGCCAACATAAAAACTGGGTATATCAAGTATCCCAACCTTCTCTTTACCAACAGTTTTAACTGACATCTTAACTGCATTATCTTCAAGACGAATATTTTCACGCGTTAAGGTGATAATGTGATTTTTAGCGCCTTTTGTGCCTGGGATGACTTCAAGACGGACTTTACTACCTTTTGGCCCCTTAATCAGAGCAACAACATCTTCCAGACGCCAACCAACAATATCTACAATTGGTTTACCAGCCTGCCCCACTCCAATAATTTTATCTCCGACTTTGAGTAAATTACTTTTGGCTGCTGGCCCTCCCACAACCAGTGAGCGAACAGATACATATTCATCATCATACTGCAAAACAGCCCCAATACCTTCAAGAGAAAGGCTCATCTCTGAATTGAACTGTTCTGTATCACGAGGAGAGAGATAGCTAGTATGCGGATCTATTTCACGAGCAAAAGCCATCATAATTGTTCGGAAAACGTCTTCACTTTTACTCTGAGTAAGATGTTTCAATAAAGTCCGATAGCGTTTTGTCAGTACTTCCTTGATCTCTTTGTCATTTTTACCTGACAGTTTGAGATTTATCCAATCGGATTTAATCTTGGCATCCCAAAGATTATTTAATTCTTCAACACTGTTAGACCAAGGTGCTTTATCACGTTCGGTTTCAAGTGTATCGTTGCCATCTAAATGGATGGGCTTTTCCAATCGAGAAAGTGCATATTGATAGCGTTCAAAACGGCGTTTCTGCTGTAAATTAAATAATGCGTATGGAAGATGCAGATCACCATTTTCAAGCTCTTTGCCTAAGAGCCCTTTTTGCGCAGCAAATTGTGTAATATCTGATGCCAGAAAAACGTTGTGTCCATAATCCAGCATATTTAGGTAACGATCGAAAACCTTACCTGAAAAATCAGCATCCAGACTAAAATTGCGGTAATGAGAACGGAGAAAACGGGAAACGATCCGTTTACTCACTGTCGGATGTTGTAGCTCTGGCTTTAGATCGGGTAACTGATTGATAGTAACAGCAAGGAGATTATTTCCACCTGCTGTACCAACACCAGCTACATCAGAATTAGTGGCATTGTTATTACGGCTTACACTGTCATTAACAGTACTTGCATGCCCCATACCAGAAAATGATAGTACTAAAACGAAAGCCAAAGTAATGAGTTTGTTCATGCCCAAGTTGGCCTCCGTATCAGAACTTTAAGTGTTCTGCGCGTACAATCATTGCCAAACCAGTAGGTAATTGCACTCTTACACCATCTTTTGCAATTTCCAGCACAGAAGCATCCATGAGGCTTTTCCCTACATTCACTTTGATTGTCTGACCGACTTTCAGAGAGGATACATCTGTTACTGAGGTTAATTCAGGTTGTGCAATTTTTTTGGTTGTTTTATCTGCTGGCTTACGTGATTGTTGCAGATGATCTGGCGAACGTGATGGACGTTTTTCATCTTTTTTACCTGTTGACGGGCGACGACGAGGCGCTGCCTTTTTATTCACAGGACGTTCGCTTTTCTTGTCAGATACGTTTTCTGTTTCACGTTTTTTGGCACGTTGTTCAGCTCGTTGAGCTTGTACCCGAGCTTTAGCTTCCGTTAATTGCTGACGCGCATGTTCAATATGTTCAGCTTCCAGTTCACCACACGCATTACCATCAAGGTCAACACGCTGAGCTCCTTCTTTAACTCCATAAAGGTAGCGCCAACTGGAAGTATACAAGCGCAGAGCAGAACGGAGCTGTGTTTTACTTAAACACTCTTCGCCCTGAATACGTTCAACGATATCCTGAAAGATCCCGATTTTTAAAGGACGTGCTTCGCCTTCTGCGGCAAAACAAAGCGGGAATCGTTCAGCCAAAAAAGCAATGATTTCTTTACTACTGTTCAACTTAGGTTGATTTTCCATGAAATTTCCTGATTACAACGGTTTTGCCAACCAGCGCAGGCATGAACAGGCGACATTATAATAGTGTTGCTGATAAATGCCACGTCATACATAGGTTAAGTTACATTCTGTTGCAGATATTTTGGCACAACACATTGCCCCAAATGCTCACAAAGCCTGCTAACAAGCGCTTTTAAGCCATATTCATCATATTCGTCAAACCGATCAAAAACCGTACTGTCAATATCCAAAACGCCAATAACTTGCCCATTAATTTCCAAAGGAAGGACAATTTCAGCATTACTGGCAGAATCACAAGCTATATGACCGGGAAAAGTATGTACATCGGAAATACGCTGGATACAATTCCTTGCTACAGCAGTTCCACATACACCTTTTCCTATAGGAATACGAACACAAGCAATTTTACCTTGGAACGGCCCTAAAACTAGGGTATCACCATCTACCAAGTAAAAGCCAACCCAATTAACATTATCCAAACGTTCATATAACAATGAACTTGAATTTGCAAGAGATGCGATCAAATTATATTCGCCTGATAATAGAGCTACCAAGCTATCTGATAGTTCCCGATAGAATTCACATTTGTCCATACACACCTACACAACAGCCAGATAAGAAACAATTTAATAACAATAGAACAACAAGATAAGTTTCCCAAGGACATCAAACCATTCTGGTAAATCTTCTACTATCCTTATGTCACTGTCCCAGAATACCGCTTGAATCTCAGAATTAAAATTTTCTTTTTATATTTTACCCGTATCCACTTATAAAATTCAGTTAGTTATCACAGCTTATTTAGAAAATGACCTAATTTGCAGCCAAAATCGTGCCCCTGCTCATATTATTATCAAACACTTCACCAAAAAACGAGCAATTGGCCACTTGCTATTTAGGCATTTATCTGCAGCCACACTAAATCTTGAAATCCATAAGGTATATTGAATAGATTATACAAGTTAAGAAAAAGAGATGATCTTGCAAAAAAAGAATAAAATTATTCAGTTCTCATGGTAAACATAACAAAAAAAGGCCGAGCTCACTCCTCTACTCGGCCTAGGGAAAATGGCTCTGTTTAGAGAGCCGTGTGCTAAAATGCCATTGAGACGTAGAACAACTTACCTCTTAAAGAGTAGTTGACTCACGGTAAATTACCAAATTTTGTTAATTATTTAGCTCGTTAATTAACATACATATCAGCAGTAAAAATTACGGTTATTTTTTATCGCTTGCTTTACCATTACTTGCTTGATCATTGCATAGCACCATAGCCGCTTTCTGAAATGGCTCAATACTGATTTTTCGATTGCGATGATCAGGATCATCCAAAAGTATTGTATTTAGCGGGGTTGCAATAACTTGGTTATTTTTCATCATTTCTACTGCACGCTCATTGAGGGGATATTGCATAAGCGTACTGGGATTGATCACAAACAGCGCATTTCCTGAACGACAATCGAGCATAACCTCTTCACGAGTAAAAGCCCATTGTTTCCCAAACTGTAACTTACTAATGGTTTGTATTGGAGCAGCAATCCCCTGGAAAGAGAAAAATAAAAAAGATAAAAACCAAAATACTCGTTTCATTATCATCCCCCTGATAAACATATAAGCTGAATTCTACCGCCCTTTTTCTTATTTATATACCCACCGTCTTATAAATTGCAGATTTATTGGTCACAACTTAAAAATCATACTTAACAACCCTATGCGTATATCCAAGCTAATACCAACTATTCAAGGATCACACTGGAGGCTCTGTCGCAAAGATAGCAACACACAATAGAGCACCAGTTCCCAGTATGATTTCCAACCAACTGTCCACTATGAGTAATTCATAACGTCCTTTCTGCTTTAATTTGGGCACCAGAATATAACGATTGATTAAGGCCAAAAGAACCATAGCTGTAACAAGTATGATTTTCAGCCATAGCATTGACTGATATTCGGAAGCAGGGGCATCAAAAGTCAGCCAACCAGGAATTAAAATGGCGCTACTTATAATTCCTGTGATAATCACCAAAAAAACAGCTATGTGCCCGTAGTTAGAAAATCGCCTCATTGCAACGACACTTTCAGCATACAGACTATTCTCCATACTATAACTATCCATCTGGTGAAAAGCTGAGTTTGGTTTGGAGATATCTTTTAGCTGCAAGAATTGCAGACATAACAAAAAAGGCCATAGCCCTCCGAACCAATAACCTGCACTAAGCAGATGTACAATTTGATTCACCTGAAGCAGCAAACCACGCTCCCCTTCATACATAGTAGCATGACCAATAAAAGCATGGCTTGAAAGCAAAATGACAGAGCAGCCTAATAATAAGAAATTCTTTGTGTTAGAATCTCCAGCATTAGTACGTAAAAAGAATATTCCCACAACAGCAAGAGCAGCAACCAACAATTGCCATTGCCATACTTTACCAAAAGAAGTTGTTAACACTGCCTGCCATATTTCAAACTGATAAACGTCGTGCCAGCCATCCCCCATTAACCCCGCCTGTACAATAAACCAGACCATTGAGGTAACAAAAGCCAATACCGTGCAAATTGCCAGACCGACTTTCAACCGTTTTTTAATCAAAACTAAAAAATGGCCTGAAGCAAGTAGAGTAGTGAACAAGCTGAACCCAAACATCAGCATAACTACCACAAAATGCAAGAATCGGCAGAGTACGTATAACACCTCAAGTGAAATCATTATTTTACAGTAAAATTGTAAACACCCTTCGTTTTATGACCGTCGACAGAAAGAACACTCCAGTCAACACGATATTCCCCTGCTGCCAGTTTGTCCTCTACAGGCAGGATGAGTTTGGTTTTAGTCGCAGGATCAAGTGCTAGCTTACCTGTTTTAATCTCTTTTTTTTCTGGGCCAATTAATTTTACTTTGCTAAACCCAAGTTCAATGCGCTCTGAAAAACTCAGGGTTATAGCTTGTGGTGCGGCTTCCACCGTTGTATTTTCTGCCGGAGTCTGATCTTTCAAATGAGCATGGGCTAAAGCCTGCTGGCAGGACATACCGACAAACAGAACAACCAAAGCAGACAAATTGCTCCAGAATGAACGGATATTAAAAATAGACATGATAGGTAACCCTTTAATATACAGATGAATTTTTATGCTTAAAGGGGATTTTATAACAAACGATAAATTTAATCTGTGGTGGAAGTCCTGACCTGTGAAGCACTGCGCAAAAAACAAAAATTAGGAGATAAAAGAAAAAAGTGTAATTCCTGCTTAAAAATAAGCAAAAAACAGGAATTACGTTAAAAATCATGCAGATTAATTTACCTTAGTGCTTTCTTAAGCATGAGCTGGAACTGAGAGTCCTTTCAAATCTTTATCCAATAAAAATAAAGACTTACCACTTTCACCCACCATATCCAGTTTATCCAAGATAGATTTGAATAATTTTTCTTCTTCGTGTTGCTCAGCCACATACCACTGTAAGAAGTTAAAAGTAGAGTAATCCTGGATTGTCATCGCTAAGTGAGCCAATTTATTGATCTCTTCCGTGATCAATTTTTCGTGTTCATAGGTTTGATTGAACACATCAGAAATAGAATTAAATTCAACAGGTGGAGCCTGAATAGCCCCCAGTACAGGCATTGCTCCTGTATCGCCCAGATAATCAAATAAACGCTGCATATGTTGCATTTCTTCTTGTGAATGGGTTCTCAGAAATGCAGCCGCACCTTCGTAACCTTTATCACCACACCATGCACTCATTTGCAGGTACAAATTAGCAGAATAAAACTCCAGATTTAATTGCTCATTTAATTTCGTGATCATTTCTTGTTTTAACATTAGCCCACCTCCTAGAACTTTATTAAATTATCCATATTATGCCCATTAAAAACCGATAAAACAAAGATAAATTTTTAAAATATAACAAGTTGATATTTAATGAAATATTTTTATTTTATAGCAAGAATAAATCTCATTAAATATAAGAAAATAAGAATCAGTTTTATTTGATTAAATATTTAACCAAAGAATCAATATTTAATAAAAATGAGAATTGATATTATTAATATTTAAGAGATGTTTTTTTATGCAAATAATGTCTTGCCAAATCAAGAAGACTCAATTAATTTTAACCTCTGGGAATATATAGTACTTTTGGAGAGGAAATGGTGGAGCGTAACTTAGCCAAGTTATCTAAAAATGAGATGGATAAGGTCAATGTTGATCTGGCGGCATCGGGGGTTGCATTTAAAGAGCGCTATAATATACCTGTCATTCCGGACACTGTTGAGCAAACTCAACCACAACACCTGCGGGAATATTTTCAACAACGATTGAACCACTATCGCCAACAGTCGAGATATTTGTCGCGCTTACCTTATGAGCCCAAAAACCGTTAAATATGAAAAAAGAGGTAACCACCGCATAAGCGAGTGGTTATCACATCTATTTTCCAATAAATTTATCAGTTGCTGTAATTAACTGATGCAAAATTCCCGGTTCATCAAAGGAATGGCCTGCACCTTCTACAATATAAAACTCTGCCTCTGGCCACGATTTCGCCAAATCCCAGGCATTCTGTAACTGGCATGCCATATCATAACGCCCATGAATGATGACTGCGGGAATATGTCTGATAACGTCGACATGATCTAATAACTGCTGTGTCTCATCTATAAAACCGTTATTGATAAAATAATGGTTTTCAATACGTGCAAACGCCAACGCAAACTGTTCTTCTGCAAATGAATCTGCATGCTCAGAAGGTAATAGTGTGACAGTTTCCCCTTCCCAGGTACTCCATAAACGGGCCGCTTCCAACTGCACTGCAAGGTCATTACTCGTGAGACGTTTGTTGTAAGCTTTTATCACATCAGTACATTCTTCTTCAGAAAGAATAGAAAGTGTACGCTCCCACTTTTCCGGAAAAAACCGGGAAGCGCCTTCCTGATAATACCATTGCAATTCTTGAGGTCGGAGTAAAAATATTCCCCTTAATACCAATTCTGATACAGAATTCGGATGTTTTTGCGCATAAGCCAGAGATAACGTTGACCCCCATGAACCACCAAAAACCAGCCATTTATCAACCCCCATCTGCTGGCGTAAACGTTCAATATCATCAACCAGGTGCCATGTTGTATTATTTTCAAGACTTGCATGAGGCTTGGAACGGCCACAGCCACGTTGATCAAATAACATGACATGATAATGCTCCGGATCGAATAACTGCCGATGATAATTTGCTATTCCCCCACCGGGCCCTCCGTGGATAAATACCGCAGGTTTACCTTCAGGATTACCGCAAAGCTCCCAATAAATTTGATGCCCGTCCCCAGTATCCAGATAACCGGTTTTATATGCGTCATAAGCTGGATAAAGTTTTCGTAATTCCGTCATAAAGAACCCTCACTCATTAAATAAAACGGGATACATTTCTAGTATCCCGAATACATTTGAAGCTGTCATGACAATTTGTTTATTTAACTTCACGATAACTGATAGTCTCTTTTTGACAATCAATTGTGGCATTGTAACTTTTGTCTTTTTTGGAACCCCGGACAATAAGCGGAATCTGTAACGTATCTTTATCACCAGTAATATCATTGACATTTACCCACGCAACGGGTTTTCCTGTACCCAGTTGTTGCCTGTCTTTACCCCAATGCTTAAGGCGATTTTGTAAAAAATCTTGCTTAACTTGCGCTGCAATTTGATCTTTAGCCAAGTTTTTACAGGAAACAAATTTAGCCACATGATCATTTTCAACAGCTGACGCAGCAAACGAAAGGAAAAACACAACAGTTATACTCAACAACCCAGTACGATGAATAAATGAACTTATCTTCATATTACCTCCTATTACCATCCAAATCATATGGATTAAATGTTCGGTTAAACTAACATGTAATAGAAAGTCATTATGTGAGTTTTGTTAAAAATGCGTTGCTGCTATTTTACATCATCTTCAAATAAAACATGGATCTGCTCTTTGTCCTGATGCTTTTCCCGCAATTCTTGAGCAACAATAGCAATGGCTTCTCCACTTCCCATTCCTTCAGAAATAAGTTGATGGATCCTTTCTACTGCGACTTGCTGCTCTTCATGGGATAATGCTGGCATACCTGAAAACATAGCTTTAACCTCAAATATACGACAATAATTAGCGACAAGCTGTGATTATATACTCAATCAATTTTAAGTTGCAGTGTAACAACCAGTGAACAGGTATACCATTCTATGGTACTCTCCGCGTACTAATCAGTTATTTTTTCAATTGCCCAGCCAATACGGGTTCCTCCATGAAGATTGCATTACAAAAACGTCAGTTACCTTATTCTCCTAATCTTGCTACCTGTTATTTCGCTCCACTTTCTGTTTCTCCCTGGGCAATGTTGTTGCATTCAGGTGCAGCCCAACATCCACATAATCGTTTTGATATTCTTGTGGCTGAACCTATTGTAACTCTTGTAACCCAAGGGGAATCGACAGAAATCAAAAGTCATGATGCAGTTTCTTATTCACAAGATGATCCCTTTCTATTACTGAAAAAGTATCTCCATGCCTGTAATCTTACCGCACAGTTTGATCCCGAATTGCCATTTCAGGGGGGAGCACTGGGAATGTGGGGATATGACCTCGGACGACGAACTGAAAAGTTACCCGCTACGGCCATTAATGAACTGGATTTTCCAGATATGGCGATTGGGATTTATGATTGGTGTCTTATTATTGACCATCATCAGCAAAAAGCGACTTTACTCAGTTACCACGATATTGATAACCGTCTGGCATGGCTAAAATCACACACCAAAAATCAAAAAACCGATTTTGCTCTCACCAATTCATGGCAATCCAATATGAGTGAACAGCAATATCATGAAAAAATTGCTCAGATCCACCGTTATTTGCGTGATGGCGATTGCTATCAAGTCAACCTGGCCCAACGTTTTCATGCCGATTACCAAGGTGATGAATGGCAGGCATTCGAGCAACTGAATGAATGTAACCGTGCTCCTTTTTCAGCTTTTATCCGCTTGCCCGAAAATTGCATTATGAGTGTTTCACCTGAACGATTTTTATTGTTGGAAGATAAGAAAATCCAGACCAGACCAATCAAAGGAACACTGCCGCGCGCTCAAGATCCGGAAAAAGATCAATTGCAAGCTGAAAAATTATCCAATTCCCGTAAAGACCGCGCTGAGAATCTGATGATCGTTGATCTCCTGAGAAATGATATCGGACGTGTTGCAACACCAGGGTCGGTCAAAGTTCCAGAATTATTTATCGTTGAACCTTTCCCGGCAGTGCATCATCTCGTCAGTACCATTACAGCCACACTGCCAGATAAGTATCACGCAACCGATTTACTACGGGCTTGTTTTCCCGGTGGTTCCATTACTGGTGCCCCAAAAATTCGGGCTATGGAAATTATCGAAGAATTAGAACCACATCGCAGACATGGATATTGTGGAGCTATTGGCTATATTAGTTTCTGCGGTACAATGGACAGCAATATCACTATACGTACTCTTCTGACAGAAAAAGGAAAAATATACTGCTGGGCTGGTGGTGGTATTGTTGCAGATAGCATTGCGGAAAAAGAGTATCAGGAAACATTCGATAAACTTGGACATATCTTGCCTAAATTAAGGGAACGCCAACTATCATGACATCTCTTTCTGATTTTATTCATCGGTTTCAATTGCAACTGCCTGTACAACCAAAGTATCTAAGCAATAATCAGCGGAATGCTGCTGTATTATTGCCAATTATTTGTAAGCCAGAGCCAACACTTTTATTGACTCAACGCGCCAAAAGCTTACGTTCACATGCGGGGCAAGTTGCTTTTCCCGGTGGCGCAGCCGATCCGGAAGATCATTCATTGATCGCTACCGCTTTGCGTGAAACAGAAGAAGAAGTCAACATCCTACATCATCAGGTACAAGTTCTGGGGCAACTCGCCCCATTGGACAGTAGTGGCGGGTATCGTGTTACACCTGTCGTCGGGTTAGTTTCGCCTCCCTTTTCTTTTCAGGTCAATCCAACAGAAGTAGACAGCATTTTTGAAATTCCACTTTTTGATGCACTCTCTCTTCCTTGCTATCGATATTTGGATATTAAGCGGCGAAACCGACAACATCGGATCTATTTTTACTGGTATCGTGAACAGATGATTTGGGGATTAACCGCTGCCATTATTTACCAACTGGCACAGCAAGTTCAAAAATCACTCTAGGAACGCTTGCGAGAGGTTATAAATTTGCACATTTATTATCCAAAATCATATCAATAGCTATTATAATTAAAAAAAAACTGTAAACTCCTTTATCAACACCACTAAATAACAGTAAAGTAACGCGCTTTAATTATAAATATACTATATATCTTTCTTCTCTAAGGAGTCTGGCGTGATTAGCGTTTTCGACATGTTTAAGGTGGGTATCGGCCCATCCAGCTCTCATACTGTTGGCCCTATGAAAGCAGGAAAACAATTTGTCGATGATCTTGTAAACCAGGGGCTGATGTCCTCTATCACGCGTGTAGCTGTTGATGTGTACGGCTCACTTTCATTAACCGGGAAAGGTCATCATACGGATATCGCCATTATCATGGGGTTGGCAGGTAATATGCCCGCTACTGTTGATATTGATTCAATCCCTGGTTTTATTCGTGATGTTGAGCAAACTCAACGTTTGCCGCTGGCAAATGGTTTACATGAAGTCGATTTTCCTCGTGACGGAGGTATGAATTTCCGTAGCGATAACCTTTCATTGCATGAAAATGGTATGCAGATCCATGCAATTGCAGGTGACAAAAAAGTTTACAGCAAAACTTACTACTCTATCGGTGGTGGTTTTATTGTTGATGAAGAACATTTCGGTAAGCCATCTCAGGATACTAAACCTGTGTCTTACCCATTCAGCTCTGCTGCTGATTTGCTGATGAATTGCAGCAAAACAGGGCTGTCTATTTCTGGCTTGATGATGAAAAACGAGCTGGATTTGCATAGCAAAGAAGAAATTTCTGAATACTTTGCAGATGTATGGGACACCATGCGGGCCTGCATTGAACGAGGCTTGAATACAGAAGGTGTTTTACCTGGACCTCTGCGTGTCCCTCGTCGTGCAGCCGCTCTGCACCGTATGCTGACTTCATCAAATAAACTGTCTAATGATCCAATGAATGTTGTTGATTTAGTCAATATGTTCGCTTTGGCAGTCAATGAAGAAAATGCCGCTGGTGGGCGTGTTGTTACCGCACCAACCAATGGCGCATGCGGGATCGTGCCGGCAGTACTGGCTTATTACAACCATTGTATCGAGCCTGTTACGCCAGAGCTGTATACGCGCTACTTCCTGGCATCAGGTGCAATCGGCATTCTGTATAAAATGAATGCTTCCATTTCTGGGGCAGAAGTCGGCTGTCAGGGAGAAGTAGGCGTTGCCTGTTCAATGGCAGCGGCAGGTCTTGCAGAATTACTTGGAGCAAGTCCTGAGCAAGTGTGCATCGCAGCCGAAATAGGCATGGAGCATAACTTGGGTTTGACTTGTGACCCTGTTGCGGGACAGGTACAGGTTCCATGTATTGAACGTAATGCCATTGCTTCAGTTAAAGCTATCAATGCTGCCCGTATGGCATTGCGCCGAACCAGCGAACCGCGGGTTTCACTTGATAAAGTTATTGAAACCATGTACGAAACGGGTAAGGACATGAACGCCAAATACCGCGAAACATCACGTGGCGGTTTGGCAATAAAAGTACAGTGTGACTAATCAAATCTGTAACTTAATTAATATGTTCATAAGTTAAACTGTTACCTATTTTAGGTAAAACCTGACTTATCTGAAAAAAATCCCTGCTATACAGTAGGGATTTTTTTTGGCTGAAACGGATCAATTAAGTACATTTTTTCTTCTTTCCGGTCTAAGGTATCAAAATTTTTTTATCTAAAAATTAATAAAATGTCACCTAAAACAGTTACAAAAAGCATAAAAATAAAAATTCAAAGTAAAATAAGTTATTTATTCGTGATAAGTAAAATAAAAATCTTATTTTAACCTCTCAAAATAGCCTATATTGAATTTTCTGACTGATAGCAATTTTCTTAAATGCTTCCAATGATAATCTAATGACATATTTTCTTATGTAACGAAATATAAAGCTATGAGAAATGAAATAGTTGAGATGGATCCTCGATAAAATACGATGTTTGTAACTATCATATTCGTTAATAGTTGTCATGATTATTAATAGATATACCCTATGAACTTCAAGGCCTTCATCTTGAAAGGCGATGGGTATAGTGCAACATAATTGGAAATATTAAATATGAACTTGCAATAAATCCGAGTTCAATTGTTACAGAAAGGGGAAAACAAGTGAGTATAGCCATTATGATTGGCACACACGGGGCTGCTGCGGAGCAATTGCTTCGCACCACAGAGATGTTGATTGGGGAACAAGAAAACGTTTCTTATATCGACTTTGTCCCCGGTGAAAATGCCGATACGTTATTCGAGAAATACAATAAGAAACTGGAGTTGCTTGATACAACGCAAGGGGTCTTATTTTTTGTCGATACCTGGGGGGGCAGTCCATTTAATGCGGCAAACCGTATCGTAATGGGCAAAGCAAATTACGAAATCATCACTGGCGTGAACATACCTATGCTGGTTGAAGCCTTTATGTGCCGTGATGATGATCCATCAATGGAAGAATTGGTTTCTGTTGCATTGGAAACAGGGAAAGAAGGAATTCGAGCCCTTAAAACAGAGCCAGCCAAAGAGGCTGATAAACCTGAATCAACCCAATCAGCTACCCCCATGACTTCCCAGACTACTGAACCTGTTGCTGGTGGTCACATGAAAATTGCCCTTGCTCGCATTGATGATCGTCTTATTCATGGTCAGGTTGCAACTCGCTGGACAAAAGAGACCAACGTCAAGCGTATCATTGTAGTCAGTGATGAAGTAGCACAAGATACTGTACGCTCTACGTTATTAAAGCAGGTTGCACCTCCTGGGGTCAGTGCACATGTAGTCGATATTGCCAAGTGTATCCGTGTTTACAATAACCCTAAATATGCTGGTGAACGCGTTATGCTGTTATTCACCAACCCAACTGATGTACTGCGTATTGTAGAAGGCGGTGTTTCACTGGAATCTGTCAATATTGGCGGCATGGCTTTCAAACAAGGTAAAACCCAAATCAACAATGCTATCTCTGTTGACGCAACAGATATTAATGCTTTCGGAAAGCTGAATTCTCGCGGTATCGAGCTTGAGGCACGCAAAGTTGCCAGCGATACACGCTTAAATATGATGGATCTGCTCAAAAAAGCTTAAAAAACAAAAACAGATATTTTTTTATTAACCATTACTCAATAACGAAATTCTTACCAAATGACATTTGGTTACAGGAGAAAACAATGGAAATTACCGTTGTTCAACTTTTATTGATATTCATCGTCGCCTGTATTGCGGGTATGGGGTCCATTCTTGATGAATTTCAATTCCACCGTCCATTAGTTGCTTGTACATTGATCGGTTTAGTGCTTGGTGATATAAAAACCGGCATTATCATCGGCGGTACACTGGAAATGATCGCCCTGGGCTGGATGAACATTGGTGCAGCAATTGCCCCTGATGCAGCTCTGGCATCCATTATTTCGGCCATTCTGGTTATCGCCGGTGGACAAGATGTTGGTGCAGGTATCGCGCTGGCAATTCCACTGGCTGCGGCGGGTCAGGTTCTTACCATTATTGTCCGTACTATGACCGTCGGTTTCCAACACGCAGCAGATAAGGCTGCTGAAAATGGTAACCTACGCGCTATCACCATCATTCACATTACTGCTTTAATACTGCAAGCAATGCGTATTGCTTTGCCTGCACTGGTTGTTGCATTGTCTGTCGGAACCTCTGAAGTTCAGAGTATGCTGAACTCTATTCCAGAAGTTGTTACCACTGGCCTTAATATTGCTGGCGGTATGATCGTCGTTGTTGGTTATGCAATGGTGATTAACATGATGCGAGCTGGCTACCTGATGCCATTCTTTTATCTCGGTTTTGTGGCCGCTGTATATATTCAGAATCTCGTTATACTCGGTGTCGTTGGCGCTGTTCTGGCAATCCTGTATATCCAACTCAGTCCTAAATACAACCAGTCACAGACCGCTGCTCCTGCGGGTAATACCCCAAATAACCTTGATAACGAATTAGATTAAGAGGATGAACAATATGTCAGATACAACAAACATGGGGCAGAAAAAACTGACACAAAGCGATATCAATGGTGTCTTCCTGCGCTCTAATTTATTACAGGGTTCATGGAACTTCGAACGTATGCAGGCATTGGGTTTCTGTTTCTCAATGGTCCCGGCTATTCGTCGTCTCTATCCCGAAAATACCGAAGAACGCAAACTGGCTATCAAACGCCATCTTGAGTTTTTCAATACGCATCCTTATGTCGCAGCCCCTATTCTGGGCGTCACAATGGCGATGGAAGAACAACGAGCCAACGGCGCTAATATTGATGATGGTGCCATCAACGGTATTAAAGTGGGCTTAATGGGACCTTTGGCGGGTGTAGGTGATCCTATTTTCTGGGGAACCGTCCGTCCCGTTTTTGCAGCACTTGGAGCAGGAATTGCTATGAGTGGCAGCCTGCTTGGCCCTATTCTGTTTTTCTTTTTATTCAACCTGGTGCGTTTATTGACCCGCTACTATGGTGTCGCCTATGGCTATAAAAAAGGAATGGACATCGTTAAAGATATGGGTGGCGGTTTCCTGCAAAAGATGACAGAAGGAGCGTCAATTCTGGGGCTATTCGTGATGGGAGCCTTAGTTAATAGCTGGACGAAAGTCAATATTCCACTTGTTATTTCCAAAGTACCTGATCCCATAACAGGAGTAGAGAAAGTAACAACGGTCCAAACCATTCTTGACCAGTTGCTCCCTGGTATTGCCCCGCTATTGCTGACCTTTGGCTGTATGTGGCTATTACGGAAAAAAGTAAACCCTCTATGGATCATTATTGGTTTCTTCGTCATCGGCATCATCGGTTATCATTTCGGTTTTCTGGGCTTAGTTAAATAGTTTTGTTAGAAAATTGATTTATTAAAAATATGGGGAGGAAATTTCCTCCCTCATTGGTAAAAACAAGAGCTATAAGTTAGAAAATCAGAGGTAACAATGAGCCTGAATGACATCATATTGATGATTTCAATTTTATTAATGCTCGTCTTTGCTGTTTATGACGAAATTATCATCAATCATCTCAAAGGCAAGACTCTGTTAAACATAAAATTAAAAAGAAAACATCGAATTGATGCTTTAATATTTATCGCCTTAATGACTATCATTATTTACAATAATGTGATAGCGCAAGGTACTCCACTAACGACTTATCTATTATCTTTTATCATCTTAGTGACAATATACCTTGGTTATATTCGTTCACCTAAACTCATATTCAAAGAAAAAGGCTTTTATTATTCCAACCGATTCTTTAATTATGACCAAATTAAAGCAATGAATTTATCTGAAGATGGTATTTTAATGATAGATTTTGAGTCAAATAAAATATATGTTGCTGTAACAAACCCAGATGACTTAGAAAAAATTTATCAATTTCTGCTGAATAACAAATAACCCTTCTCTGATTCAGATTAATTTTAAATAAGGCTGCAACACTATATCAGCCTTATTTTTCATCAGCCTTATTTTCCATCTCAAAAGATAATGATAACCATTATCAATTCATTATTTAACGTATGTAAAATATTTTTGCCTTTTATACCAAATATGATATTGTCCACTCCAGTCATTGGGGAGTAGCCTGTTCCAGAATTCTTCTGGAAAATTCGTATCAACATACTCGTTTGCATAAAACGTGGTACGAATGCCAAATCGGTTGGCAAGACCATAGACACATAATATCACCATTGGTTGGGGGTGATTTATGTGTATGTGGAATCACCCAGCCGAGGTTATTTTAATGAATCTCTATACAACTCTTACCCTCGCATTAGCTCTATCCATGGATGCTTTCGCTGCTGCCGTAAGTAAAGGAGCAGCTCTTCGTCGCCCACATTTACGTGAAGCAATCCGCACTGGCCTCATTTTTGGTTTAGTTGAAGCCTGCACTCCTTTAATCGGCTGGTCTCTGGGGCTTTATGCCAGCCAATATATTATGGAATGGGATCATTGGGTGGCATTCTCATTATTGTTTATCCTGGGTTGCCGGATGATTGTCGAAAGTTTCAAACGCGAGCCAGAAACCACGATTAAATCCACTACACCCCATCGCTATAGTTCATTAACATTAATATTTACTGCCATTGCAACCAGTCTGGATGCAATGGCAATTGGTGTTGGTCTCGCCTTCTTACAGGTAAATATATTACATACCGCAATGGCCATCGGAATGGTGACAATGATTATGGCTACTCTGGGAATGCTAATCGGACGCTACATCGGGCCATTATTAGGTAAACGTGCAGAACTTATTGGTGGACTGGTATTAATTGCTATTGGTTTCAATATATTATTTGAGCATCTCAAATTATTTATGTATTCCTGTTGATATCCTCCCCTACATCATTCCTCTACTGGCAAATGTGAACCTGCATTGCCGCTAAATAATTACGAACGTCGTTTACCTCGGCGTTCGTTCTATATTCACATCTGGCACACGAATTTACTTTGTGAGTTCCACTATCTTCTTTATTACGAATGAATAAGATACACAGTGCCAAAATACCTTCCACGGCATGCTTTGCTATCGGAGGTCACGTATTCAACCTGTTGATGGTTGTGTATAATCGTCATTTTTTCGGAGAAGTCACATGGCGACTGTTGAAGTAAAATGTCGATTTTGTCAGCAAA
>NZ_NKHP01000010.1 GCF_014467235.1 Xenorhabdus indica
GTCCGGCAGCTTGTTCGGGATTGAAAACAGGATTTGTCTGGCGGCAATAGCGCGGTGGTCCCACCTGACCCCATGCCGAACTCAGCAGTGAAACGCCGTCGCGCCGATGGTAGTGTGGGGTCTCCCCATGCGAGAGTAGGGCACTGCCAGACATTTATTTAAAGATGTTGCCGGTACGAAAGGCAGCATGGAAAAAGCAATTCGGTGGTGCGGTAGTTCAGTTGGTTAGAATACCGGCCTGTCACGCCGGGGGTCGCGGGTTCGAGTCCCGTCCGCACCGCCACCGTATTTAGATGAGCCCCTGAGAGAAATCTCAGGGGTTTTTTGCTATTTGTTGAATTTCTTGTGGCAGAAGTTGCAATCAGTTATTGAGATGTCATATTAATGGAGGAAATCACATTGAGGTAGGTTGGGGGCCACTTGATACGAAATAGTTACGTAAGAAAAATCCGTGCGAAAAAAAATCACATGCAAAAAAATTATGCTGTGAGATATGTTGCCGGCCAACCTGTAGAACGGGTTTTTCCTGTTTTTAAACAGTTAGTTGAAAAAACCTCACTACCACATGAACCCCTCCTTGCCGATAATAGCGGATTTTCTGTTGCCATTTGGAATATTCATAAGCAGCAACGTCCATTATGGCAAAATGTCTTAGCCTCTTTAATTGAGGAGAGTGACCTTATCTTACTGCAAGAAGCACAAACGACTCCTGATTTGCTGAAATTTGTTGCAGCCAGTGGTTTGATTGCAGATCAAGTCCCTGCATTTGCTATTCCCCAACATCCATCAGGTGTGATGACATTAGCTTCAGCTTCCCCCATCTACTGTTGCCCATTACGGGAAAAAGAACCGATAATCAGGCTTTCAAAATCATCACTTATCACAATTTATCCTTTATCTGATGGTCGACAATTAATGGTAGTTAACGTACATGCCATCAATTTCAGCTTTGGTATTGATGTTTATAGCCGGCAGTTGAATAACATTGGTATCTATATCAGTATGCATGATGGCCCGGTGATATTTGCTGGTGATTTTAATGCCTGGAGTCGTCGGCGGTTTAAAGTGCTGGAGCGTTTTGCTCAACGTATGGGGCTTAAAGAAGTCTACTTTAATGATGATCACCGAACGATTGTATTTGGTAAACCCTTAGATTTTGTTTTTTACCGTGAGTTAAACGTTCTGAGTGCAACCGTTTTAACGACCGTCGCTTCTGATCACAATCCGCTTATGGTCAGGTTTTCGTTATAGAATACATAGATGATAATTGACGTAGAGAATTAAACAGGGGAAGAGAAAAAACGCCGGAAGAATACCGGCGCTTTTGAAGGTAAGTTCTATTGGTTAGAAAGATGGGGCACGGCTATTTTTTTCTTTACACCGAAAAAATATGCGAGGGTTAGAACAAGCACCCAACCTACTCCTACATATAAGGCGTCCCTCGTCTGATCGAAAAAGCCGAGTAACAAGATGACTGCACTCATGAAAACAATCGTAATTGCAGGCGCTATTGGCCACATGGGTACTGGAAATTTTAAGGTCTTGATTTCTTCTACACTCATCTTACGACGCATAGCTACATGAGAAAGTAAAATCATCAGCCATACCCAAACTGTTGCGAATGTTGCAACTGACGCAATAAGGATAAAAATATCATCAGGGAGCAGATAATTGAGCAATACACCGAGTAGCAGAACAGTAATCATGACCAGAACGGTCATCCACGGAACACCATTACTGGTCAGTTTTTTGAATGACTCCGGTGCCTGTCCTTCTTGAGCCATACCATACATCATTCTTCCGGCACCAAAAATATCGCTGTTAATAGCTGAAATAGCCGCAGTAATCACAACAACATTCAGAATATTTGCGGCTGAGCTAATTCCCAAATTAGAAAAAATTTGTACAAATGGGCTTCCGTTCTGACCGATTTGATTCCACGGATAGATGCACATCAGAATACATAAGGTCAGGACATAAAAGATCAAAATACGGAATGGAACAGCATTAATGGCTTTAGGTATTGTTTTTACCGGATCTTTAGCTTCACTGGCAGTAATACCAATAACTTCTATCCCCCCAAAAGCAAACATCACAATGGCAAATGAGGCAATCACACCACTAATGCCATTTGGCATAAAGCCCCCATGTTCCCATAAATTGGCGATACCTGTAGTATATTCAGTCGCTTGACCAAAACCATAGATCATAATTACCAGGCCACCAATGATCATGGCAATAATGGCAGTAACTTTAACGATAGAAAGCCAAAACTCCATTTCACCGAAAATCTTCACATGGCATAGGTTTAGCGCCCCGATAAAACATACGATACCCAGAACCCAAATCCATTGATCGACATGCGGGAACCAAAGTTTCATATACATGCCGAATGCAGTAATATCAGCGAGGCAAACAAACAGCATTTCAAGAACATAGATCCAGCCAGTCAGGAAACCGGCTAATGGCCCCAGATAATGGCTGGCATACTGTGAAAAGGAACCGGAAACAGGATGGTGAACGGCCATTTCTCCAAGTGCTCTCATCACCATAAATACGGCAGCACCGCCGATTAAATAGGCCAGCAATACAGCAGGGCCTGCTTGCTGAATTGCAGCTGCTGAGCCATAAAACAGCCCTGTGCCTATTGCAGAGCCTAAAGCCATGAAGCGGATATGCCTCACACTCAGGCCCTGTTTAAGCTGATTTTCATTGTCTTGCATTCGTTAATCCCATCTATCTTTCATGCCAGAGAGTATTTTCAGGCATACGCTATTTCAGGCATACAATGCCGTGTCTGGCGTCAGATGCCAGTAAAAGCAACCTCGTACCATACCATAAAGATGGATGTTCGCGGGATAGATATCTGTAATAATAACGGGCAGTTTATTAAAACCAGAGTTTTTTTATGATCTACCCAATAAATGAAATGTTCCAGACTTTGCAGGGGGAAGGGGTATTTACCGGTGTTCCTTCTGTTTTCATTCGATTACAAGGATGTCCAGTAGGGTGCAGTTGGTGTGATACCAAGCATACTTGGGAAAAAAAGGTTGATAAGCAGCAGCCGATGGAAAACATCTTGGTGAAATCGCAGGATAGCGATATATGGGGGGTAGCAACGCCACGGCAAATGATTAATTTATTCACTCGCCAGGGATACACTGCACGTCATGTTGTTATTACTGGTGGAGAGCCGTGCTTGTACGATTTACGTCCCTTAACTGAAACGCTGGAAAGAGAGGGTTACCAGTGTCAGATAGAGACCAGTGGCACACATGCAATCTGTTGTTCTGATAAAACTTGGGTAACAGTTTCACCAAAAGTGAAAATGCGTGGTGGATACAAGGTCTTGCCAGAAGTTATGCAACGGGCAAACGAAGTTAAACATCCTGTCGGTCGGGAGCGCGATATTGAAGCATTAGACGAACTTCTAACCATGCTTAATGAAGATAATGCGCCGGTTATTGCTTTACAGCCTATCAGCCAGAAAGAGGAAGCTACTCGTTTATGTATTGAAACCTGCATTGCCCGTAACTGGCGTTTTTCCATGCAGACACACAAATACTTAAATATCGCCTGATGTGAATTGAATTTTCATATATGCATTCAGCACCAACACCTGGTGCTGAATGTTTTACTCTCCACGATAGATACAACCTGCGCTACAGGTTTCTTTTACCATGACGGCACTGAGTTGTGGCAAAGTGGGTTTTAGCTCTCTCCAGATCCATTTGGCCAGAACTTCGCTGGTTGGATTTTCCAGACCAGGGATCTCATTGAGGTAGTGGTGATCAAGCCGTTCCCAAATTGGTTTGAAAGTAGCTTTTACATCGGCAAAGTCCATGAGCCATCCGCTATGGGGATCAACATCACCGGTAATTTCCAGACGTACCATAAATGAGTGCCCATGTAGGCGGCCACATTTATGCCCTTCAGGAACATGTGGCAGGCGATGCGCCGCTTCAAATTGAAAATCTTTAAAGATGGTAGTGCTCATAATACTTTTTCCTGATTTCAAAAGGCCGGCTATTCTACCTGAACTTTCGGGCTTAACGTGATTTTTCTGTAGAAATAAAATCCAGTGTTTAACAACTTTATCGATATATTAAATCTGTAAATAAAGTTAGGTAATTTAGTTATTAGATATTGCAAACCTTTCTTTAATTCCAGTGTCAGTTGTGGGATAACCTTATGATTAATCCATGTTTATGATGATTGTTTATCATGATGATTGTTAATCGTGGATATTGGCTATCGCAAAGGGCTCTGGATAATGACCGCAAAACCACCTCCAACTGCATTATTACCTGTTTCTCCGGAACAATTGTCACGCCTGCAATCTGCGGTCAGTGATTTTTCTCCACATCAATTGGCTTGGTTATCAGGCTATCTTTGGGGAATGTTAAACTCCCAACCACAAGCCAACGCTGTGGCACCTGCGCCAACTGTTCCCGAACAGGAAACGGTAACACTGATTTCTGCTTCTCAGACGGGTAATGCCCGTCGTTTGGCGGAACAACTCAGAGATGTTTTACTGACACAAAAGCTGAATGTGAATTTAGTTAATGCTGGTGATTATAAATTCAAACAGCTCGCAAAAGAACGGGTATTGATTATTATTGCTTCGACACAGGGTGAAGGTGAGCCAGCCGAAGAAGCTGTAGCACTCTATAAATATCTGCACTCCAAAAAAGCAGCTCCGATGAACGAGACGGTTTACGCTGTGTTTGGTTTGGGAGATACCTCTTATGAACACTTCTGTCAGGCGGGTAAAGACTTTGATCGCCGCCTGAGTGAATTAGGCGCACAGCGGTTATTGGATCGTGTTGATGCTGATGTGGAATATCAGGACGTAGCAGCCCAATGGCGTCAACAAATAACGGATATCTTGAAACAGCGTGTACCGGCCTCGACTGATACAGCTATAGCTACAACTCAAATGAGGACTACTAGTGAAGTTATCACCAGTCCTTATACTAAAGAAACTCCGCTAACTGCCTCTCTGTTAGTTAACCAAAAAATCACAGGCCGTGGCTCTGATAAAGATGTCCGCCATATTGAAATTGATCTGGGAGATGCAGGCTTGCATTATCAGCCTGGTGACGCACTGGGTGTTTGGTTTGAAAACGATCCTGCGTTAGTCGATGAACTGATTAACTTGCTCTTTCTGGAAGGAACTGAACCTGTCAATATGCATGGAAAATCATTGACTCTGCGTGAGGCTCTGAGCAGTCATATTGAATTGACTCAAAACACGGTAGTCATTGTCGAAAAATATGCTGCATTAACGAAAGATGAAAAGTTACTTGCTTTAGTCACTGATAAACCGGCACTACAGCTATACGCACAAAAAACACCCATTGTGGATATGGTCAGGCAAGTAGTCTTGCGTCCTGAAGCCCAACAATTTATCGATATATTGCGCCCACTAACCCCGCGGCTTTACTCCATCTCCTCCTCACAAGATGAAGTCGAAAATGAGGTGCATATTACGGTTGGTGTTGTTCGATATGACATAGAAGGACGATCCCGTACTGGCGGGGCATCGGGCTATCTGGCAGATAGATTACAAGAAGATGACAGTATCCGTGTTTTTATCGAGCATAACGATAATTTCCGTTTACCTGCTGATCCTCAAACACCAATCATTATGATTGGCCCCGGCACAGGGATTGCACCATTCAGAGCGTTTTTACAACAGCGAGATCATCAGGGCGCTGAAGGTAAAAACTGGTTGTTCTTTGGTAATCCCCATTTTATAGAAGATTTCTTGTATCAGGTTGAATTTCAGCGTTATGTCAAAGAGGGGTTATTGACTCGCATTGATTTGGCTTGGTCACGGGATCAACAGCATAAGGTTTACGTACAGGACAAATTGCGTGAGCAGAGTGAAGAAATCTGGCGTTGGATCCAAGAGGGAGCACATTTATACGTCTGTGGAGATGCCAATCGTATGGCAAAAGATGTGGAACAGGCATTGCTGGATATCATTTCACAACAAGGTGGTATGACTGCCGAACAGGCCGATGAGTTTTTGAGTGAACTTCGCCTTGAGCGCCGTTATCAGAGGGATGTTTACTAGCGTAGGCAGTGAAAAACCGTAAGCAATAAAAACCGACGGGCAATGAAAACAATGAGCAATGAAAAACAAGGTCCTTTAATTGTTGAAGGTAAACAGGCTGACAGTGAACGCATGAAGTTAGAAAGTAACTATTTACGCGGGACGATCAGCGAAGATCTAAAAAATGGGCTGACAGGCGGATTTGAAGGCGATAACTTTCTCCTTATCCGTTTCCACGGTATGTATCAGCAAGATGATCGTGACATCAGGGCAGAACGTGCGGAACAAAAACTGGAACCTCGCCATGCTATCATGCTGCGTTGTCGCTTACCGGGAGGCATTATCACTCCCCGCCAATGGTTGGGTATCGATCAGTTTGCGACAGAGAACACCCTGTATGGCAGTATCCGGTTGACTAATCGGCAAACATTCCAATTTCATGGCATTTTAAAAAACAACCTCAAACCAGTGCATCAATTACTGGCTCAAATGGGGCTGGATTCACTGGCAACGGCCAATGATGTTAACCGTAACGTATTGTGTACCTCAAACCCGGTACAGTCTGCGTTGCATCAGCAGGCTTATGAATGGGCGAAGAAAATATCGGAGCATCTTCTGCCGCGTACTAACGCTTACGCAGAAATCTGGCTGGACAAAGAAAAAATCGCGACAACCGATGAAGAGCCGATCCTGGGTAAAACTTATTTGCCTCGCAAATTCAAAACATCAGTTGTGATCCCGCCGCAAAATGATGTTGATCTGCATGCCAATGATATGAACTTTGTCGCTATCGCAGAGAATAATCGGCTGATCGGTTTTAATGTGCTGGTGGGGGGGGGATTAGCTATGACTCACGGCGATAAGAAAACATTCCCACGTTTGGCGAGTGAATTTGGTTATATTCCGCTAGAGTATACCTTAGCGATTGCTGAAGCCATTGTGACAACACAGCGTGATTGGGGCAACCGAACCGATCGCAAAAATGCCAAAACTAAATATACCCTTGAGCGTGTCGGTGTTGAAACTTTCAAACAAGAAGTTGAGAAGCGTGCGGGTGTAAGATTTGAACCGATCCGTCCTTATGAATTGACTGGTCGGGGAGATCAAATTGGCTGGTTAAAAGGTATTGATGACCAATGGCACTTAACCCTGTTTATTGAAAATGGCCGCTTACTGGATTACCCGAACAAACCGTTAAAAACCGGGATTGCAGAAATTGCCAAAATACACAAAGGTGATTTTCGTCTAACTGCGAATCAAAACTTAATTGTGGCAGGCGTACCCGAAAGTGAAAAAGCACGCATTGAAGAAATTGCCCGTTCACATGGCCTGATTGATAACAATGTGACTTCTCTGCGCCACCATTCTATGGCGTGTGTTTCGTTTCCGACATGCCCGCTGGCGATGGCAGAAGCTGAGCGTTTCTTACCGACCTTTGTCGATCATGTCGATGCTTTAATGGCAAAACATGGCGTCAGTCACGAACATATCGTTCTGCGTGTTACAGGTTGCCCGAATGGGTGTGGTAGAGCGATGTTGGCAGAAATAGGGCTGGTGGGTAAAGCGCTTGATCGTTATAACCTGCACCTTGGTGGAAATCGCAATGGCAGCCGCATTCCCCGTATGTATCGGGAAAACATCACCTCAGCCGAGATTTTGACGATACTGGACGAGTTGATTAGTCACTGGGCAATAGAACGTAATGAGGATGAAGCTTTTGGTGATTTCTTGATCCGCGTCGGTATTATTAAACCAGTCCTGAATTCAGCCGCTGACTTTTACGATTGGCAGGAGGCGGTATGAACCCGCTCTGCTTATCTGAGCTATTGGTTTTGAATACTGAGCAGCGCACGGAAGCGCTTGCCGAAATAAACCAACAACTGGAATTGCTGGATGCCCGTCAGCGTGTAATCTGGGCATTGGAACACCTGCCCGGCGAATTTGTTCTTTCTTCCAGTTTTGGTATTCAGGCGGCAGTCTGCCTGCATCTGATCACACAGGAATACCCTGATATCCCCGTTATCCTGACCGATACCGGTTATCTGTTCCCGGAAACCTATCGGTTTATTGATAAGCTGACTGACAAATTGAAACTGAACTTAAAAATATTTCGTGCAGAACAGAGCCCAGCCTGGCAGGAAGCACGCTATGGGAAACTGTGGGAACAAGGAATAGAAGGCGTTGAGCACTATAACCAAATCAATAAAGTCGAACCGATGAACCGCGCATTGAAAACATTACGTGCACAAACCTGGTTTGCAGGTTTACGTCGCCAGCAATCGGAAAGTCGTGCTAATTTGCCGGTACTGGCGGTTCAACGTGATATATTCAAAATACTGCCGATTATTGATTGGGATAACCGCCGTATACATCAATACCTGACCCAACATGGTCTTGGATACCATCCACTGTGGGAAGAAGGCTATCTCTCTGTGGGGGATATCCATACAACACAAAAATGGGAACCGGGTATGAGCGAAGAACAAACCCGCTTTTTTGGCTTGAAGCGTGAATGTGGATTGCACGAAGGGTGAGGTGATATTACGAGTATTTCTGATTTATCTTGGCTGCGCTTCTTAATTCAACAGGGCGTAGCTCATTATATGTGTTATTTACGTGTGTTATGTGAATACACGAAGAAGGAATGCTAAACGATCTTGCTTGGGGCAAAATAAAAAATAATAAATAAAAATGATTAAACTAAGGCTGTGTTTTATCTGTCGCCTGGCAGGATCATCTAAATAAATTGGAGAAACAGATGTAAGATATGATGATAAACTCCATTTTTATCATTCCGCTTTTAAAAATAAAAACTTTTTCCAAAGATCTTAGAAGTTAAAAATAACCTAAAATGTGATTCTTATCACAAAGTAAACCCATTCAGAAACGAGGGATGAACAATAAAAGAACAGTGATTTTCCCTGAATATTTTGCATGTTGCAATTTTATAACCCATTAAAAAACTTACCTTATACGATTCAGGAACTAATAATTACTTTTTGTCATTTCATAACCTCCTCACAGCTTCATATATTCATTTCTTAGATAATTATTACGAAATTAAACACTGAACATTGGATGGCATGTCATTGTGGATTATTTACCCTTATTTGTTGAACTGAAATCGCGTGCTGTTTTGCTGATAGGCGGCGGAGAAGTCGCTTCTCGTAAGGCTGGCTTGCTATTGCGTGCGGGGGCTGTGTTAACCATTGTTGCTCCTGAATTACATCCTGAATTGCAACAACGTCATCAAAAAGGGGAGCTTGAGTGGTTACAGGGAGCTTTTCACACGGACTATCTTAATGGCGTATTTTTAGTGATTGCAGCAACTGATGACCACAGTTCAAACCAATATGTTTTTGCAGAAGCTAATCGCCGCGCTATTTTGGTTAATGTGGTAGATGATCAGTCACTTTGCTCTGCTATTTTTCCTTCAATTATTGATCGCTCTCCGGTTATGGTAGCTGTTTCATCCGCTGGAAAATCACCTGTATTAACACGATTACTGCGGGAAAAATTGGAATCCTTGTTGCCTTTTCATCTCGGCACGATGGCAGAAATTGCAGGGCGTTGGCGTAATCAGGTGAAACAGAGCCTGACTTCCTTGCGCCAGCGTCGTTATTTCTGGGAAAAAGCATTTAACGGACGTTTTGCCACATTAGTTGCTAATGGGCAGTTACAACAGGCAGAAGAGCAGTTAGATCAACAACTGCGCGATGAACAACTGAAACAAACCAGTAAGCGGGGAGAACTGGTGTTAGTCGGAGCAGGCCCCGGTGATCCGGGTTTGTTGACTTTAAAAGGGCTGCAAGTGATCCAGCAAGCAGACGTGGTACTTTATGATCATCTGGTCAGCGCTGAAATACTCGAATTAGTTCGCCGTGATGCCGATAAAATCTGTGTAGGCAAAAGAGCAGGATGCCATTCAGTTGCACAGGAAGAGACCAATGCGTTGATCGTCAAACTGGCACAGCAGGGGAAAAAAGTGGTTCGCCTGAAAGGGGGCGATCCCTTTATTTTTGGCCGTGGTGGAGAGGAATTACAGGTTGCCATATCCGCAGGTATTCCTTTTCAGGTAGTGCCTGGTATTACTGCTGCCGTCGGTGCTTCTGCTTATGCGGGTATTCCCCTGACACACAGGGAACATTCCCAAAGCGTCACTTTTATTACCGGGCATTGCCGTGAAAATGGTAATGAACTGGACTGGTTCGCATTGGCACGAGGCAATCAAACACTGGCGATTTATATGGGAGTTATAAAGTCAGCTCTGATCAGCCAAAAACTGATTTCACACGGGCGGGATGCCAATACACCCGTTGCCGTGATTGGTTGCGGAACGCGTTCCGAACAACAAGTGTTAACCGGAACGCTTTCCGAATTGGAACGATTGGCTCAGGATGCTCCATCACCAGCATTGCTGGTAGTAGGAGAGGTGGCTCAACTTCACCATCAGTTAGCATGGTTCACTCAACAGGCCGTAGATCAGAAAAAGTTATTAGATCCAGAACAATCTATTGTTCCGGTAAATCGTCCCGCTGTTGTTGACTTAGAATAAGGAACTATCAATGGAAGAAAAAAGACTGACTCATTTGCAGCAACTTGAAGCCGAAAGTATCCATATTATCCGCGAAGTCGCTGCTGAATTTGCTAATCCGGTAATGCTTTATTCCATTGGTAAAGATTCTTCGGTGATGCTGCATCTCGCACGTAAAGCATTTTATCCGGGAAAACTGCCTTTTCCGTTGCTGCATGTCGATACAGGCTGGAAGTTCCGGGAAATGTATGAATTTCGCGATCAGACAGCAGAAAAATATGGCTTTGAATTGCTGGTCTATCGTAACCCGCAAGGTGAAGAACTGGGAATTAATCCTTTTATTCATGGTAGTGCAAAACATACAGACATTATGAAAACGGAAGGATTGAAGCAGGCTCTGGACAAATATGGATTTGACGCCGCTTTTGGCGGTGCAAGGCGTGACGAAGAGAAATCCCGTGCCAAAGAGCGTATCTATTCTTTCCGTGATCGTTCCCATCGTTGGGATCCCAAAAATCAGCGCCCGGAACTTTGGCGTAACTATAACGGCCAGATTAATAAAGGTGAAAGTATCCGTGTATTCCCGTTATCTAACTGGACGGAGTTGGATATCTGGCAATACATCTATTTAGAACAGATAGATATTGTTCCTCTCTATTTTGCTAAACCTCGTCCGATTGTTCAGCGCGATGGCACATTGATTATGGTTGATGATGATCGTATCGATTTGAAATCAGGTGAAGTTATTAGTCAGCACAAAGTTCGCTTCAGGACGTTGGGATGTTGGCCTTTGACTGGTGCTGTGGAATCGGAAGCGGAAACATTGCCGGAAATTATCGAAGAAATGTTGATATCAACAACCAGTGAGCGGCAAGGCCGACTTATTGACGGTGATCAATCTGGTTCAATGGAGCTAAAAAAACGCCAGGGTTATTTTTAAAGGCATAGCGTTATTTTTTGAGGAGAGAAGAATATGCCGACACTTGCACATAATGAATCCATCGTCAATCAAATCAAACAGCAGGGTGGTGTTGAGTCCTATTTGAAATCACAGCAGGAAAAGGGATTATTGCGTTTTTTAACCTGTGGCAGTGTAGATGATGGTAAAAGTACCCTGATTGGTCGTCTGCTGCACGATACTCGCCAGATCTATGAAGATCAGCTTGCGACTTTGCAAAGTGACAGTAAACGGTTGGGGACACAGGGGGAGAAGTTAGATCTGGCGCTTTTAGTGGATGGCCTTGCGGCTGAACGGGAACAAGGGATTACCATAGATGTCGCATATCGTTATTTTTCCACTGAAAAACGTAAATTTATCATCGCGGATACACCGGGGCATGAGCAATATACCCGTAATATGGCAACAGGAGCGTCAACCTGTGATCTTTCGATTTTACTGATAGATGCGCGAAAAGGAGTACAGGAACAGACTCGCCGCCATAGTTTTATCAGTACGCTATTGGGTATTCGCCATCTGGTGGTGGGCGTGAATAAAATGGATCTGGTGGAGTATAGACAAGAGATTTTCGCTCAGATCAAACAGGATTATTTACATTTCACTGAGCAATTACCTGCCGATTTGCATATTTATTTTGTCCCCATATCTGCGCTGGAAGGGGACAATATTGTCAGCAGCAGTGAAAATATGCCGTGGTATACCGGAGAAACGTTGCTGAATATCCTTGAATCGGTTGATATACATAAAGATGTTGCGAAGCAGCCACTGCGTTTTCCGGTGCAATATGTCAATCGCCCTGATCTGGATTTTCGCGGTTACAGCGGTACGTTGTCATCGGGAATTTTACGTCAGGGGCAGAAAATCAAAGTAATGCCATCAGGCAGAATTTCAACGGTTGAGCGGATCGTCACTTTCGACGGTGATTTACCTTTTGCTGTGCCGGGTGAGGCTATCACCATCGTGCTGAAAGATGAAATAGATATCAGCCGGGGTGACCTTTTGGTTGCGGTTGAAGATCAAATAATTGTCGCTCATCATGCGCTGGTGGATGTTGTCTGGATGTCAGAAAAGCCGCTGATTCAGGGACAAAGTCTGGATATCAAGGTGACTGGTAAAAAGAGTCGTGCCAAAATTGATAATGTGCAATATCAGGTAGATATCAATAATCTGACACAAAAAGTTGCGGTTGAGTTGCCGCTGAATGCCATTGGGCTGGTGGAGTTTTCATTTGATGAGCCATTGCTTCTCGACAGTTACCAGCAAAATGCGGATACCGGCGGTATCATTCTGATTGACCGTTTGACTAATGTGACTGTTGGCGCTGGATTGGTACGTGAAGTTCAGACCGATGTCTATCAAGAGCCGAAAGAGTACAGTGAGTTTGAACTGGAATTCAATCGCTTAGTACGCCGCCATTTCCCACACTGGGGAGCTCGTGATTTATTGGGAGGGAAATAAGTGGCTCAAGTCGAAAATACAGATACCTTTTCCGATATTGTTCCTAATAATATTGTCTGGCACTCACATGATGTAAACAGAAAACAGCGGGAAGCCGCTAATGGACATCCTGCTTTGGTTATTTGGTTTACCGGGTTATCAGGTTCAGGGAAATCCACGCTGGCGGGAATGTTGGAGCAGGTTCTATTCTCACAGGGAATAAAAACCTATTTGTTGGATGGCGATAATGTGCGTCACGGTTTGTGCCGTGATCTGGGGTTTTCTGAGGCTGATAGACAGGAGAATATCCGGCGTGTGGGAGAAGTTGCGAAATTAATGGTTGATGCCGGGCTGGTGGTATTGACGGCATTTATTTCTCCTGGCCGGGCTGAGCGACAAAAAATACGCCAATCAATGGAGTCTGGTCAATTTATTGAAGTATTTGTAGATACACCTCTGGCGATTTGTGAATCCCGTGATCCGAAAGGTTTATATAAAAAAGCACGAGCCGGGGAAATTCCGAATTTCACCGGAATTAATGCGACTTATGAAGCACCAGAACAGCCTGATATCTATTTGGATGGTTCGCAAGGTATTGAATTATTAATGGAAAAACTGCTTCTTGCACTCAATGATCGCTATATTGTGACAATTTGATCTCTCATTTAAATTTCCCATTCTCCAAACAGAGTAGACACACATTATTGCAGGCGAGGTGATGTGTTTCTACACTCATTTCAATTAATACTTTTCCATTATGTCTTGTGATCACATTTCAGAAGCCAGTTTGTGATAGTGGCGTCATTCTTTGAGTTATGGGATGATTAGCGGGTTTTTCTGGGGGCGGAAATGGGTAAACTAACGCTACTATTACTGGTTTTACTTGGCTGGTTACAGTATTCGCTGTGGTTCGGCAAGAATGGTATCCACGATTATGTGCGAATTAAAGATGAGGTTGAAAAACAAGAGAAAGACAACCTTTTCCTTAAGTCACGTAATGACCAGTTATTTGCTGAAATTAAAGATCTGAAAAGCGGTCAACAAGCAATTGAAGAACGTGCCCGCAATGAATTAGGCATGATTAAGCCGGGCGAATCTTTTTATCGCATGGTGCCCGATACAGCGAAACAAAATTCACAACAATCTGTGAATCGCAATACCTTAGGACAAAATGCTTTAGGACAAAATACATTGGGGCAAAATGTCTTGGAACAGAATAGTGAACAATAACTCAAATAAAGTACCCATTCTTCATTATCTCGCAGATACTGTTATGATTGATTTAACTTTATGACTGAAATAGTTGCCTTGATCCCGGCTGCTGGTATTGGCAGCCGGATGAAATCAGAATGCCCGAAGCAATATCTTAATGTTGCGGGAAAAACCATTATTGAGCACACGTTGTCTGTATTGCTTGAACATTCCCGTATACAGCAAATTGTTATTGTGCTGAATCCTGCTGACACGCAATTTAACCAATTGGTTATTGCCTCTGATCCGCGTATCACAACCATTATTGGTGGTGATGAGCGAGCTGATTCTGTGCTGGCGGGACTGAATTATTTGTCAGAATTTTCACCGGAACGCTCAACTTGGGTTTTAGTCCATGATGCAGCTCGTCCTTGTTTACATCGGGATGACCTTGATAACTTACTGCAATTGGTCGATAAAAACGAGAGCTTTCCTGCCGTGTGTGACGGCTTGTTTTATGGTGGATCGTTTTATGGTGGCTCACTTTGTGGTGGATTACTGGCAGCTCCCGTCAGGGACACAATGAAACGTATGCTGGTTTCGCCGGTGGAAAAAATATCTGCGGTAAATCCATTGCTTGTTGATCATACCGTTGATCGTAATGGCCTTTGGCACGCGTTAACTCCGCAATTATTTCCTTTACAGCTATTGCGTGATTGCTTGATTAAAGCGCTTTCAGAGCAAGCCTGCATTACGGATGAGTCTTCAGCATTGGAATATTGCGGCCATCGTCCAGTCCTGATCAAAGGAAGAGCGGACAATATTAAAGTGACCGAACCTGAAGATCTGGCATTGGCTGAGTTTTATCTATCCCGAGAATCAAAGGAACATAGCGTATGAGAATTGGTCACGGTTTTGATGTACATAAATTTGGTGGAGAAGGGCCATTGATCATTGGCGGCGTCCGTATTCCTTATGAGCAGGGATTGATTGCACATTCAGATGGTGATGTTGCCTTACATGCTGCAACAGATGCTCTGTTGGGGGCTGCGGCTTTAGGAGATATCGGGAAATTGTTTCCAGATACTGATCCGGCCTTTAAAGGTGCAGATAGTCGTGAATTGTTGAAAGAAGCCTATCGGCGTATCCGTGAAAAAGGTTATCGGATTGGTAATCTTGATATCACAATTATCGCCCAAGCACCTAAGATGTTGCCTCATATTCCCCAAATGCGGGTTAATCTGGCCGAAGATCTTGAGTGTCATATGGATGACATTAACGTTAAAGCGACAACCACTGAAAAACTGGGATTTGTTGGGCGTAAAGAAGGTATTGCCTGTGAAGCAGTGGCTTTGCTGGTGAAGGAATAAGCATGGTATTGCGTGAATTACATTGGCTTTATGATCGCCCGGAGGCAACCGGAGTTGTTAAAGCAGCACCAGAAGATTTTATTGTTCGTGAAGATTTAGGTTTTTCTCCTGATGGAGAAGGCGAACATTTAATGGTACATATCCGTAAGACAGGATGTAACACTCAGTTTGTTGCTGATCATCTTGCTCGTTTTGCCAAAATATCAGCACGCTCTGTCAGCTATGCGGGCTTAAAAGATCGTAATGCAGTGACTGAACAGTGGTTCTGTTTGCATCTGCCGGGAAAACAAGATCCCGATTTAACCACATTCCAGCTTGAAGGGTGTGAAATACTGGACACCGCTCGCCAGAAACGCAAACTACGCATTGGTGCATTGAAAGGTAACGATTTTACACTGATTTTAAGGGAAGTTTCTGATCGGCAATCAGTGGAAAAACGCTTGCAACTGGTTGCTCAGACAGGTGTTCCTAATTATTTTGGCGAACAGCGTTTCGGGCGTGATGGGCAGAATCTGGTTCAGGCACAGCGTTGGGCAGAAAATGAAATACAGGTTAAAGAACGCAATCGTCGTAGCTTTTACCTTTCTGCTTGTCGCAGTGCTATGTTTAATACCATTACCAGTATACGTATTGCACAGGGTGAGCATCAGCAGGTACAAAATGGTGACGCATTACAGTTAACAGGGCGTGGTAGTTGGTTTGTGGCTGACGAATCTGAACTGGCTGTGCTACAGCAGCGGGTTATCGATGGTGAGTTACAGATTACCGCTCCGTTGCCGGGAGACAAGGCATTGGGGACACAGCATCAGGTTCTGGATTTTGAACAGCAATGCTTACAAGATTACGGATCATTGTGGGCATTGGTTAAACGTGAACGTGTAGAAAGCGCTCGCCGGTCGATGTTGGTGAAACCACTTAATTTGCGTTGGGAATGGCAGGATGACCAAACTGTCACTCTTCATTTTTCTTTGCCATCAGGTAGCTTTGCAACCAGTGTTGTCAGGGAATTGATTAATCAGGATAAAAATAACACTACTGATATTGCTGAGTAGTGATTTTTTATTTCTGATTCCTTTCACTTATTTCCAGTCATAGGGTTAGCGGTATGACTGGAATTTTATTTTCTTCCCAAGTAGTGAATGTAAATACACTTTCTTTTATTTTTGCTACGGACTCTTTGTTCACTATATTGATGGATAAGTTTCGTGGTAAGTATTTTCTTATTTAAAGGCTGAATGCAAAGCGCTCTACAAAACGGGTTGCCTCATGCTAAGATCAAACGATTTTCTGATAATCCTGATCTTGTCCGGGCGTAAGTTACACCATAAAAATAGGACAATGGATAGGGAAAATTACAGTATCATTCTATGTTTTAATAAGTAAAATCAATGAGATATTTTAATGCTGCGGATATTGCTAAGTAATGATGATGGTGTCACTGCGCCGGGTATTCAAACTTTAGCGGCTAAATTACGGGAACAATATCATGTGCAGGTTATTGCACCTGATCGTAACCGTAGCGGTGCGTCGAATGCTTTAACGTTGGATCGTCCTTTGCGTATCAGCGTATTGAATAATGGTGATGTTGCGGTTAGGGAAGGAACACCGACAGACTGTGTTTACTTGGGGGTCAATAAGTTAGTTCGCCCTCGCCCGGATATTGTGGTTTCAGGGATTAACTGTGGTCCCAATTTAGGTGATGATGTAATTTATTCCGGTACAGTTGCTGCTGCAATGGAAGGGCGTCATTTAGGGTTACCCGCCCTTGCCGTATCACTTGATGGTGACAAACATTATGAAACAGCAGCAGAAGTTACTGTACATTTATTGAATCTGTTACAAAAATTCCCATTGAGAGCCGGAAATATTCTGAACATCAATGTGCCTGATAGACCTATTGAGCAAATCAAAGGGTTTAAGGTAACACGATGTGGTTGTCGAAGTGCGGCTGAAGAAGTTTATTCTCTGGAAGATCCCAAGGGCGATATGCTTTATTGGATAGGGCCTCCGGGAGAAAAGCGTGATGCTGGTCCGGAAACAGATTTTGCTGCGGTAGAAGAAGGGTTTGTCTCCATTACTCCTTTGCAGGTAGATTTGACAGCCTATAAAGCACAAGAATTGGTCGCTGATTGGTTGTTGAAAGTCGGGGAAATGGGAGAATGTTAAGTCGGTTAATGAAAAATTTGCTGACACAATTGCGCCAGCAGGGAATACAGAACGAACATCTGCTGGATGTGATATCGAGAGTTCCCAGGGAATGCTTTGTTGATGAAGCCTTGGCGCATAAGGCATATGAAAACACAGCATTGCCCATTGGATCTGGGCAGACTATATCTCAGCCGTATATTGTTGCTCGTATGACTGAGCTACTGAATTTGACCCCTGAATCTAATGTGTTGGAGATTGGAACGGGATCTGGCTATCAGACAGCTATACTTGCCCATTTAGCCAGACATGTTTTCTCCGTAGAACGTATTAAGGGGTTACAGTGGCAGGCTAAGCGCAGGCTAAAACAGCTCGATTTGCATAATATCTCAACCCGCCATGGGGATGGCTGGAATGGTTGGCCGTCAAAAGGGCCATTTCATGCCATTATCGTCACAGCAGCACCTCCAGAAATACCACAGGCACTATTACATCAGCTAGCAGATGGCGGCGTGATGGTATTGCCAGTTGGTGAGCGTTCTCAGTCGCTAAAGGTGGTACGTCGTTATGGGAACGATTTTCATAGTGAAGTCATCGAATCTGTTCGTTTCGTACCCCTGATCCAAGGCGAACTGGCATAATCTGCTGATTTATATTTTTTTGCCGCTATTTTTAAATTAGCCGTCATTTTTTGAGATAAAAAAAGTATTTTGCTTTAAATATTTTTGTACATCTAAATTTCTTTATAAATCATCATGCTTATCACTTATATTTGCCTTTATGGGGGAATAAGGTATGAAAGTAGGAAACTTAATGAAAAAAATACAGTGGATAATAACCTGCGTTATTATGGGAATAATTCTGACAGGTTGTAGTAATACAATGAGCCGTCCTGCACCAATAGTGAGTGTGGATAATCAGGAAAAAAACGGAATAATATCCTCCCGGAGCCCATCGGTTTCGATACCTATGTCATCTTTTCCCCCTGTCATTTCTACAAATCGGCCAATAGAACATCGTGCTTCAGATAATCGATATCCAGTGAATCATGCTGGTAATAAGCCTGCTCAGCAAGAGGGGATCGTCTATGACCGCAATTATGGGAACATTCCTAAAGGCAGCTATAACGGCAATACTTACACAGTTAAACATGGAGACACTTTATTTTACATTGCGTGGATTACTGGTAAGGATTTTCGTGATATATCTCACATAAATGGTATTTCAGAACCTTATAGCTTAAATGTTGGTCAAGTCCTGAGAATTGGCAATGCAAACTCCAAGAATGGTGTATTAATAGCATCAAATAGTACTCAATCTAAAATTGAGCAGGTTGATTTTCAAAAAGGTAATGCGTATCCTGCAAATATTGATAGGCAGAATCCTAGAAAGATGTTGCCAAGAGTGACAGTTTCTGATAGCGACGATGCCGCCTCTAAAGCATCACCAGAGACAGGTTTAAATGCGAGTAAGGCGATCAATAATTGGAAATGGCCTGCGGAAGGAAAGATTCTTGAAGGTTTCTCAGATTCTCGAGGTGGGAATAAAGGCATTGACATTGCGGGGAGTCGTGGTCAACCCGTTTTTGCGGCCGCTAATGGGAAAGTTGTTTACACCGGAAACGCATTACGCGGATATGGAAATCTAATAATAATAAAACATGATGATGACTACCTGAGTGCCTATGCTCACAACGATGCTATGTTGGTGCGGGATCAGCAGGAAGTACAGGCAGGGCAGAAAATCGCCACTATGGGTAGCACCGGAACCAGTTCAGTAAGATTGCATTTTGAGATTAGATACAGGGAAAAATCCGTAAACCCGCTGCGTTATCTTCCGCAGCGATAAACCGGGGCAGGAACCTGAACTCCTGTCCGCATTATCATGGGTAGGAGCAACTGATGAGCCAAGGTACGCTTAAAGTTAATGAGTTGTATGAAGAGGCGGATTTAGACGAAAGTGGCATGGAAGCCGGTGACTTTGATGAAGCGTTGCTGAAAGACGAGGATGATTTAACTAGTCTTGATGAAGATTTGGATTTGTTGCAAGGAGTAAACCAGCGAGTTCTTGATGCAACACAGCTTTATCTCGGAGAGATTGGTTTTTCTCCTTTGTTGACAGCAGAGGAAGAAGTTCTTTTCGCCAGACGCGCATTGCGGGGAGATATTGCTGCACGCCAGCGCATGATTGAAAGTAATTTGCGGTTGGTAGTTAAGATCTCCCGCAGATATAGCAACCGGGGGTTGGCACTTTTGGATTTGATTGAAGAAGGTAATCTTGGTCTTATTCGAGCAGTAGAAAAATTCGATCCTGAAAGAGGTTTTCGTTTTTCCACTTATGCAACTTGGTGGATCCGTCAGACAATTGAACGGGCTATTATGAATCAAACTCGTACGATTCGTTTGCCTATTCATATCGTTAAAGAGCTAAATGTTTATTTACGTACTGCCAGAGAGTTGGCTCATAAATTGGATCATGAGCCAAGTATTGAAGAAATAGCGGAAAAACTGGATAAACCAGTTGATGATGTAAGTCGTATGATGCGGCTTAATGAACGTATTACTTCCGTTGATACGCCAATGAGTGGGGATTCAGATAAAGCGTTATTGGATATTTTATCTGATGAGAATGATTCAGGGCCAGAAACAACTATTCAGGATGATGATATGAAACAAAGTATTGTCAAATGGTTGTTTGAATTGAATGCAAAACAACGTGAAGTTCTGGCTCGCCGTTTTGGTTTACTTGGATACGAAGCGGAAACATTGGAAGATGTCGGGCGAGAAATTGGGTTAACCAGGGAAAGAGTCCGTCAGATTCAGGTGGAAGGGTTGCGTCGTCTCAGAGATATTCTGCACACCCAGGGCTTGAACATTGAATCATTATTTCGTACTTAATTTTTATGCCTAATAGCATTCAAGATATGGTTGAAAAAGCTGTAACTTGAAAGATAAAGAGATAATTGAATAAAAAGGTGGACTGATTAGCTCACCTTTTTATTTATTATTTGGTTAATTTATTGGAACATCATAATTTCTGGCGAAATCACTACTTAGTCACTACTTACTATTAATATAACTATTTATAGGTATTCCACTATGGAATTTGAAATCAGGATCTGGTGACTGAATAAGTTCAGCTTCAATTTGACCGAAATATTTCACTCTTTCGGTAATATCTTCTTTAGAAATAGATTGAGCCAGCATTAAATAATCCTGATAATGGCGTGCTTCTGAACGCAGCAGGGAAATATAAAATTTACCCAACTCTTCATCCAAATGAGGAGCCAGTTTTGCGAAACGCTCGCAAGAGCGAGCTTCGATATATGCTCCAATAATCAACTTATCTACCAACGTGTAAGGTTCATGGTTCGTGATATGCTGAAATAATGACTTGGCATAACGACTGGCGCTGATGCTGTCATAGTTGATTCCTCTGGCATCCATAATTTCCAGCACTTGATAAAAGTGGTGTAGCTCTTCTTTAATCAATAACACCATTTTATCAATCAGCGTTTGCCCATAGGGGGATTTTTCTCGTGCTGTAATTTGCTTGGTAACCTGACTTTTGCCTTTCAATGAATGAATATCGCCCATTTTTTTATAGGCGAAATCCTCATAGGGTTTAAACCATGCCAGCAAAGTGTCAGCACTTGCAGGATCTACAGCGTATTTGCGGATCAGGAACATTGCGCTTTGGGCTGCTTTTAATTCACATAGAAGGTGATCACGCAGTAAAACCGGAAGATTTTCCGGTTGTCGTGCTTTTTCTACCCATTGATCCGGTGTCTCACACTGTAAAAATTGATAAATTGGCTCTAACAGGTTGATATCATGTTTCATTTGTAAACCCGTCATTTTACACCATGTCATTTTTATGCAATATCCTTGTTACACCATGTCTTTCAAACGATAAATCCAATCCAATGCTTGACGTGGTGTCAAGGAATCTGGATTCAGATTTTCCAATGCTTCAACCGCTGGAGACGTTTCTTCTGTCAGTAGCGTCAATTGGGGGGTATCGACATAACCCATTGTTGCGTTATTGGAAAGCGACTCCAGTTCTTTTAATTTTTGGCGTGCTCGTTTGATAACATCGCGGGGGACTCCTGCCAGTGAAGCAACAGCCAACCCGTAACTTTTGCTGGCAGCACCCTCTTGAACATTGTGCATAAAAGCAATGGTATCGCCATGTTCAACAGCATCCAGATGGATATTAACCACACCTTCGAGCTTTTCAGGCAGTTTTGTTAATTCAAAATAGTGGGTAGCAAACAGCGTCATTGCTTTGATGCGGTTAGCCAGATTTTCAGCGCAGGCCCAGGCGAGGGATAGACCATCGTAAGTTGATGTACCACGCCCGATCTCATCCATCAGAACCAGACTATGCTCTGTTGCGTTATGCAGAATATTGGCGGTTTCGGTCATTTCCACCATGAAGGTTGAACGCCCTGAAGCCAGATCATCGGAAGCCCCTACCCGGGTGAAAATACGGTCTACAGGCCCAATTACGGCTTTTTCAGCAGGAACAAAACTGCCGATATACGCCAATAACGTAATTAAGGCTGTCTGACGCATATAAGTACTTTTACCCCCCATATTCGGCCCTGTGATGATTAACAGGCGACGTTGCGATGAAAGCGTTAATGGGTTTGCAATAAAAGGTTCACTGAGCACCTGCTCGACAACCGGATGACGACCGCCTGTGATTTGTATCCCCGCTTTATCAGTCAGGGTCGGGCAGGTATAGTTCAATGTTTCAGCACGTTCAGACAGGTTTGCCAGAACATCTAATTCTGAAAGGGCTTCCGCACTGGTTTGCAATGCAGCCAGATGAGGGAGCAATAAATCGAACAGTTCTTCATACAATGCTTTTTCGATAGCGAGCGCTTTACCTTTGGAAGTCAGAACCTTATCTTCATATTCTTTTAGTTCAGGAATAATGTAACGTTCTGCATTTTTTAGGGTTTGGCGGCGTACATAATGAATCGGTACGAGATGGCTTTGTCCACGGCTGACCTGAATATAGTAACCATGTACGGCATTGAAGCCGACTTTCAAGGTATCAATACCAAGCTTTTCGCGTTCGCGGATTTCCAGTCTGTCAAGATAATCACTGGCCCCATCAGCCAATGCCCGCCATTCGTCTAACTCAGCATTATAGCCGGTTGCAATCACGCCACCATCGCGTACCAGAACCGGAGGTGTTTCGACAATCGCTTTTTCCAACAGTGTCTGTAACTTATCGAAATGACCGATACGCTGTTGTAATACTTGGATATAAGGCGAATCAGAGGAGGACATAATCTGGTGAATATCAGGTAATTGCTGGAATGCATGACGCATTCTTGCCAGATCACGGGGACGAGCGGAACGAAGAGCGAGGCGGGCAAGTACACGTTCTAAGTCACCAATCTGACGTAAAAACGGTTGTAGCTCAAAGCCGATTTCCTGGAGTGCAGAAATCGCCTGCTGGCGGTTTTCCAGTATATTTTTGTCACGGATCGGAGTATGTAGCCAACGTTTCAACATGCGGCTGCCCATTGGCGTTACACACTGGTCCAGTACAGAAGCCAGCGTATTTTCAGTGCTTCCCGACAGATTTTGGGTCAATTCGAGATTACGGCGGGTTGCAGCATCCATAATGACGGTTTTTTGCTGACATTCCATCGTAATATTGCGGATATGGGGTAGAGCAGTACGCTGAGTATCTTTGACATATTGCAGCAGACAACCCGCAGCCTGCAGCGCCAGCGTGGCTTTTTCCACACCAAAACCTATCAGGTCACGAGTACCAAATTGTAAGTTCAATTGCTGCCTTGCCGTATCCAGTTCAAATTCCCACATTGGGCGGCGACGCAGACCGTGGCAGCGTTCAATCAGCGCCATATGACTGAAAGTTTCAGGGTAGAGTAATTCTGCCGGGCGAGTACGTTGAAGCTCTGCTGAGATGGTATCCTCATCAGCTATTTCAGAAACACGGAAGCGGCCAGAAGTGATATCCAAAGTAGCATAACCGAACCCCTGGCTGTCATGCCAGATAGCCGCCAGAAGATTATCCTGACGTTCTTGCAGCAATGCTTCGTCAGTGACAGTACCCGGCGTTACGATACGTACAACTTTACGTTCTACAGGGCCTTTACTGTTAGCAGGATCACCAACCTGCTCACATATTGCCGCAGATTCACCGAGTTGGACCAGTTTTGCTAGATAGTTTTCGATTGCATGATAAGGAACGCCTGCCATTGGAATTGGCTGGCCTGCGGATTGCCCACGTTTAGTCAGCGAAATATCCAGTAACTTTGCTGCCTTTTTGGCATCGTCATAGAACAACTCATAAAAGTCCCCCATGCGGTAAAGTAGCAGAATGTCCGGGTGTTGCGCTTTCAGTCGCAGGTACTGCTGCATCATCGGGGTATGGCTATCTATATCCTTTGCTGGAGATTCTTTCATATTGATTTGATTCAATTTTTTATTCCTGTTGACTCGGTTGGGCTATCGACACTCAGTCAACCCATCGAAATGACAAAACCTAAATATAATCAGCTAAGGATAGAACGTTAATGAACCTCATGCTGGGCGAAAACACTATCTTATCACTGATAATCTGTGTGATTCATCTGTGGATTCGATTGCTTACAGAAAGAGCAAGAGTTGTAGGGTAGGGTATCAAGATTGTAATCGGGAATGTATCAAATTTTCTGACTATTAAACAGGATTGCGAAGCCGCTCGATTTAAATCATTTTGCTATGTATACCGCTATACTCCTACTGTTTTTGCAAATTTGACTGCAAAATGCACGGCTGGAATAATCTGAAGATCGATACAGGGATGGAAAACCACCTTTACCAATCCATTGAATAGAATTTTTGGGAAACTCTACCCAACAGAGCGTCAATGCCCCAGAGTGTTTTTGGCACATAGTACATGAACAGGTATGAGGATTGACTGGAACCCCTGTAGCAATAAATCTGATATTGCTGCATAAACATCCACCACGATATTCTGATGTGCTCATAGTTATCCCTTATATAACGTTGCGGTATATGGACTACCCTCATTTATAGCTTAGCAGACCACTCTTTATTAATGGGGGATCAGTTGACAGACCGGGAAAATTGCGTTGCTGTGATGCTGGAATTTATCGGGAAAATTAATTGAATGCGACTTCGCAGAAAATACTTTTGCTATTTTATTTCTGAGATAAAATAGCAAAAGCCAGTAATTAAGTTATATGACTAACTTATTTATTTAAACAGTGGCACATAACGATCACGCGACCAGCGGTAATATAAAGCCAGCATATTGTTTATTTCTTCGGGAACACATTTTTCAGGAGAAAAAACATTATCCGGGGAAATTTCAGTATTACCATTAACCCATTCAAACATTTCCTGATACTCATCGTGAGTAGGATCTTTAAGAATATTAATCAGATCTACATAGCCGTAGACTCCGCCACAATCTTCGGGAGGACAGGCTTGTTCACCTTCAAGACAGAAGATCGGCATAGGTAATTCTTCGGGAGAATAGTTACTGTTTTCTAATAAAATTTCATGTTCCCAGGCATCACCAAAGTCATAAAGATAAATGAATTTGCTTCCTTTACGCTTGATAAGTGAATCAAGTTTGAATTTCCCTTCTTCCAGACCTTCTCCTGGCTCTTCCGGCATTTCAGTGAAGCGTTTAGAATCAAAAATAAACTCATGTAAATGGCTATCTTCCCATCCCATAACGATTTGAATTACATCATGTAATCTATCCAGTGAAATATTGGATGGAACAATGAAACGACGCCATATAGCAGGTTTTGTTTCCGTAAGTGTAATCTTTAACTGATAAAACTTTTCCATTTTTCGCCCTTAATTGCTTGGATAATTGATACTGATAGGGAAGTATATATATTGAATATTGGAAAACTACATTACAGTATGAAGTGTACATAATGAGAATGCGAACAGATTTTAATAAATAGCTTGAGTTATTCACTGATGCAAGAGCATTATTAAGGGCGTAATCCTACGTACTGAAAAATAAGAGAAAATAAATGAAAAATAGCAATAATATATTGATAAAAAATGCAGAAGAAATAAAACGAATGGAAATCGCCGGGCGTTTGACCGGGCAAGTGCTTGAAGCTGTCCGGCCAATTATCACTCCGGGAATAACAACTTTGGAAATAGATGCATTTTGTCATGACTATATTGTTAATACTCTCGGAGCAACTCCCGGTAGCTTGGGGCAATATGGTTTTCCGCATACTGCTAATATATCGGTTAATCATGTTGTCTGTCACGGCTGGCCATCTGATAAGAGACTGAAAAATGGTGATATTGTCAATGTGGATGTGACGGTCAAAAAAGATGGATACTATGGCGATAGTAGTGTCACATTTTGTGTCGGTGAAGTCGCTTCTCATGCCAAGCGCTTGGTAGATGTGACGCAGGAGTGTCTGTATAAAGCAATCAAGATCGTCAAGCCGGGGATCACACTGGGAGACGTCGGGCAGACGATACAGCAGCACGCCGAGTCGAATAATTATAGCGTCGTACGCGAATATTGTGGTCATGGGATAGGCAGCAATATGCATGAGGAGCCTCAGGTTTTGCACTATGGCAGAGCTGGTGAAGGGGTTGTATTGGAAGAAGGTATGACTTTTACAATTGAGCCGATGATTAATCAGGGGAAAAAAGAGATCAAATTACATAAGGATGGCTGGACAGTGACCACAAAAGATCGTCGATTATCAGCTCAGTTTGAACATACTGTCTTGGTTACTCATAATGGTTTCAAGGTCTTGACTCTACGGGATGAAGAGCGTGAAGTTTTTGAGCGTTGTATATACTCTATGGATCTCAACATAATTAACCAATAAATATCAATTTATTATAATTATGTAAAATTATGGGGATTTTATGCCTTCATTTTATAAGAATAAAAATACTTTTTGTTTTATTTCTTGCTGCTATCAATAAACGTATATATTGAAAGATGATGCCATTGATTAAGGTTTATGAACAGTGAGCTTACTCACAAAATTAGGCAGGTTTTAATTGCTCTGGAACCACTGATAGAAGGATTCTGACCGCTTAATGTGTTATTCCACCGTTGACTCAGATCCTTCTAATATCGCGGGAGGAAGTTTCATATCATAGTGCAGTGTGGCGAGTAGTGTTTCTTTCCTCTGTGATCAGCTAACTGGTTTCTTGAAGTGGAATTAAAAAGAGTAACTTGCTGTTCGTCTTACCTTAAAAAGGGTGTTTTATGAACAATAATAAATTTTTAAAACATATTCCCTGGGTAATATTGGGGATGATTGGGGCATGTTGTCTCGGAGTTGTTGCACTGCGTCGGGGAGAACATGTTAGTGCTTTATGGATAATTGTTGCTTCCGTAGCAGTTTATCTGGTTGCCTATCGGTATTACAGCCTTTACATCGCCACCAAGGTGATGAAGCTGGATGAAACGCGGGCAACACCCGCTGTTGTTAATAATGATGGCCTGAATTATGTTCCTACCAACAAAAATGTTCTGTTTGGTCACCACTTTGCAGCTATTGCAGGGGCGGGGCCATTAGTCGGGCCTGTGTTGGCTGCGCAAGTTGGCTATCTGCCGGGAACATTGTGGTTGCTGGCCGGCGTTGTGCTTGCTGGTGCAGTACAGGATTTTGTGGTGTTGTTTATCTCTTCTCGTCGTAACGGAGCGTCATTAGGAGAGATTGTTAAAGAAGAGATGGGGCGGGTTCCGGGCACAATCGCTCTATTCGGTTGCTTCTTGATTATGATCATTATTCTGGCAGTCCTGGCACTCATTGTGGTGAAAGCATTGGCAGAAAGTCCATGGGGAGTATTTACCGTTTGTTCCACCGTACCGATTGCGCTTTTCATGGGGATCTACATGCGATATATCCGTCCGGGTCGCGTGGGAGAAGTTTCAGTTATTGGGATCTTGATGCTGATCGCGGCAATCTGGTTCGGTGGTGTTGTCGCGGCTGATCCTTACTGGGGGCCTGCTTTAACTTTTAAAGATACTACCATTACTTATGCGTTGATTGGGTATGCGTTTGTTTCTGCATTATTACCCGTTTGGCTGATCCTGGCGCCACGAGATTATCTGGCGACTTTCCTGAAAATTGGTGTGATTGTTGGTTTGGCGATTGGTATTGTGATCCTCAATCCTGATCTGAAAATGCCAGCCGTTACACAATTTGTCGATGGCACAGGGCCTGTCTGGAAAGGGACATTATTCCCATTCTTGTTTATCACTATTGCTTGTGGTGCAGTCTCTGGTTTCCATGCTCTGATCTCTTCTGGTACAACACCTAAATTGCTGGCAAACGAAAAAGATGCGCGTTTTATTGGCTATGGTGCGATGTTGATGGAATCATTTGTTGCTATTATGGCACTGGTTGCGGCATCTATTATCGAACCAGGTCTTTATTTTGCCATGAATACGCCTCCGGCAGCGTTGGGCATTACTATGCCTGATTTGCACAATCTGGGAACTGCGGAAGCTCCAGTGATGATGACTGCGTTGAAAGATGTGACCACACAAGCCGCAGCAGCAGTCAGTTCCTGGGGCTTTGTTATTTCACCAGATCAAATTCTGCAAACAGCAAAAGAGATTGGTGAACCTTCTGTCCTGAATCGTGCCGGAGGAGCGCCAACTCTGGCAGTGGGTATTGCCCATGTATTCCATCAGATCGTTCCGGTTGCAGATATGGGCTTCTGGTATCACTTTGGTATTCTGTTTGAAGCGCTATTCATTCTGACCGCTTTGGATGCAGGTACACGTTCTGGCCGCTTTATGTTGCAAGATTTATTAGGAAATTTTGTACCGTTCCTGAAAAAAACAGATTCTCTGATTGCGGGGATGATCGGTACAGCGGGCTGTGTGGGTATGTGGGGCTATCTGTTGTATCAAGGCGTTGTTGATCCATTAGGTGGTGTTAAAAGCCTGTGGCCACTGTTTGGGATCTCGAACCAGATGCTGGCAGCCGTTGCACTGGTTTTGGGTACTGTTGTACTGATCAAAATGAAACGTACTAAGTACATTTGGGTCACTGTTGTGCCTGCGATCTGGTTGCTGATTTGTACTACCTGGGCGTTGGGACTGAAATTATTCAGTGATAACCCCAAACTGGAAGGTTTTTTCTTCCTGGCAAAAGAGTATAAACAGCGTATTGCAGAAAGTGGGGCAGAATTGACTGCGCAGCAGATCAGTAACATGAATCACATTGTTGTGAACAACTATACCAACGCGGGTTTAAGTATTTTGTTCCTTATCGTGGTCTATAGCATCATTATTTATGGTATTAAGACCGCAATAAAAGCGAACAAAAATCCGGAACGTACAGATAAAGAAACACCTTATGTTCCTGTTCCAGAAGGTGGGGTAAAAGTTTCTTCTACGCACTGATGTAATACTCAAACCGATAGCAGATACATAAAACTGCATTGGTAATAGCTATCCCCACATAATCGCCTTTGTATTATGTGGGGCCTTTCTTTAAGGTATGAGGTTAAGGAATAACTTTGGAAAGAAATAGCTTTTGGGAACAGCGATTGGAGAACATTATGTTTGGTAATCTTGGGCGAGCCGGAAAATATTTAGGGCAAGCTGCTCGTATGCTGGTGGGAGTTCCTGACTATGACACTTATGTACAGCATATGAAGGATAATCATCCTGATCAGCCTTATATGACTTATGAAGAATTTTTCCGTGAACGCCAGAATGCACGTTATGGCGGTGATGGTAAGGGTGGTATGCGTTGTTGCTAGCCTACTAAATGGAAGTGCAATTTGACACAATGCAAAAAGCCAGCAAAATTGTTTTGCTGGCTTAATCTTATTCTTCGAATACTGTGACCTACGATTTTAAGTTAAATAAATCTGGTTTTTAAATCGGTTGGATAATATTTTTCCTGTTTATTCTAAATGTATGGTTATCGAACTCCGCTTTTCCACTCAATGCAAGATCAGCACATGCTTTTCCAAATAATGGCGCAAATTTAAATGTCCAACCACCTAATGATAAGATGATATTTTGGTATTGATCATATTGCTTAGGCATAAAATCTAATACTGCTGTATTATCAGGGAGATCTGCATGTAATGCTCTTGCCATATCAATAGGCGTGGTATCAACTCCTCTCATATAATTGATGACAAAATCTCTAGTTATATCAATATCTAACTCCTTCGGTGCAAAAATTCTGTCATCCACATCATAAAATTTATGTGAAGCCCAATCTACGGCAAGCCGGATAAAACCTTTTCGTGCAAATTCATAACTGGGAAAACCATAGAAAAGATTACTGTAACCATTTTTAGGATTCTCAAATTGGAAGAACATTGGATAGTTTCTTTCCGGGATTTCTCCTGTTAATTTATAGTATGAGAAACACATATCCCAAATGATATAATTTATTTTTATTCCCAGTGATTGAGGTAATAGTTTATTAGTAAAAGCATTAGAAGTAATAGCTATTTTATCGGCTTTATAGTTACCATTAGCTGTCATAATAGTGACACCATCATGACGGCTAGAGATCTCATTCACTTCAGTATATTCAAGGACGGTAACATTATCTGATTCTTTTAAATACTGCCCCAGTTTCCTTATAATATGTTTGACATCTATAGTAGCATTATCCGGGCTATACAACCCCATGTAATTTTCCGGTAGATTTTTGAATGGATATTTTGTCTCTAATTCTTTTTTTGTTAAAATTTCATACTTCTTATTGAGTTTCTTTAAGACCTTTATTGGCCCGAACAGAGTGCCCTGTGGAGTATCACCTGTTGCTACACCAAAGTTGAGTAATCCGTTCATATATATGAACTTAGAATTTAGTTCTTCTTCTAACTCATGATAAAGTTTCCCTGCACTAAAGGATAATGTGGCATGTTCAAGATCATCATAAACTGTTCTCCACATTCTGACATGCCCGGCAGAGCTTGAATCTTGTGTACCTAACGTATTTCTCTCTATAAGTAAAACATTTTTCTTGGCTTTAGCTGCATAATAAGCTGTACATAGCCCAATAATTCCTCCTCCTACAACACAAATGTCATATTTTTTATTATTAATGTATCTGCTTTTATTTACTGTGGCTTCTTGTTCATCTTTATCTAAAGCAGAAACATTCATTGCTGCTGTTAATAGTGCTGCTGATTTCGTAAAATCATATCGATTCATCCATATTCTCCAATTTTAATCATTGTTAAATTTTTACTCTTACCAATCATAAAACCAGACATAGACTGCACGCTAAAAACAAACACTATCATCCATAATGCGATTTTCTATGAATAAGTACATCATTAATTATGAATGATGACGGACTACTTTTATTGATAGGAGTATCTCTTCCATTTGAAAATATATTGAGTATATAGAGTAATTATCTTCCTAAATAATATTCTTTATCTAACCATTCTGGCCAATCCAGATAAAAAGTTTCTTGTAGTAACCGCTCCGCTACACAAAATGCGCCTTCAGTCCAACCCTGATCTCCTGAGTATGCTTCTCCTATAATATGTACAGATTCATTTTTTATTGGGTGCCTCATAAAAGGCATAACTTCTTCCACTGATACACCAACTTGCCAGGCATGATATCCGCCTCCGTATGGATCTTGAGACCAATCTTTGATCCTCGCGATATAAGGTGATGGAATATCTATACCATGTAATTCCTTAACTTGAAGCATTGCTTCTCCAACTAAGTGTTTAGGAACGGGATCACCGGGCAGGGGAAACGCTTTAAATTTCTCTTCTGAAACTATAGTGGTCTCACGAGGTTCATAGATAAACTTTTTATCTTTTATTCGCATTAGCGCTTTCCAGAACGTGACTGTTCTCATATCGTTATAGCTGGATAAAAATAATGAATGAGAATTTTTTTTATCCGTACCAAAATAGTAACATTGTCGAATAGGTAAATCAGTGATTGATGCTCCTGATTTAGTTTTAAACTGTTTAGTCCACCAAGGATATTCGAATCCCATTAATAATTTTAGTGACGGTTCGGAAATAACGGCGTCAATATTTTTATGTAATTCTTTGGATAATTTTTTATCAAAGAAGAAGTTTTGTTGATCTAAGAGATTAAGAGAGCGCTTTGGCATTGCCAGGATAATAGTATCAGCGTTTACTGTCCAATAAGTTTGACTATTTTCATTCCTAAATTTTAATGAATAACGGCGGCTCCCTTTATTATTATGTTTAAAAGTGACTAAGGTATTCTTTAGCCAAAGTTTAGCACCATTTTGGTTTGTATAAGTTTTTGCTAAAGCATAAGCTAATTGATCATATCCATTTTTAATGGTTCGATATTCTGTATTAGCTTGAGTGAAATCTCCTACCATGTAAGACATGGATTCAGCAGCATTCCAATTAATCGTATTTGAATAATATCCTCCGGCATCAGATAAAAAATTGTAGCCTTCTTGTCCGACCTGATCTTTAATTAAATTCCAAAATCCAATGTCTTTGACTTTCATTTCGTGATACGGACTTCCTTTTTTGAGATAAGTTATATTCTTTTTAATAATATCCCATTGGCGCAGGCTTATTTTAAATTTGTAGTCATGTTTATTTGTTTTTTCAATAAGATCACTATAATTTTCCCTGAACCAAGGATCTGCAACTAAAACACCATATATAATTTTATTAAATAATTGAGAAGCACTATAACCTTTACTATTATCGTCCAGGAAGTAACGAGTTTTTAAAAACTTATCCTTATTTTGCATTTTAGACCATGCATCAGCTCTGAAACGTTGCCCTCGTAAATAGAAAAAATTATTTGGTGCATCACTCCCTGGAAATAGTTCATAATTTAATTTAAAAACATCTTCAATTAGGGATGCTGTAATTTTTTGTGAAGAGAGGTAGCGCATGCCACCTAATTCACCGATGATATCTGTACCGGGTAAGTTAACTGAGAGTAATCTTCCTCCAACAAGGTTATTTAAATCAAATACATGAGCGGTGGACGGGGAATGAGAATTGTCTGAATATTGGCCGGTTAACAGGCGATATCCAGCATATAAGCCAGATACACCAGCACCGATAATTGCTATATCAATTGATAATCCTTCTTGAATATCAACACTATGAGGAATCTGACCCATCTCAATTCTTTTTTCTTTTTTCATAGGATATTCTCTCTTAATTAAGATAAATAGTATTTCCCCGGAATCATTTTTTAATACCAAATTGTGAGGTTTAATAGCTTTTTTAGATTTTTTTATTAATGGAGAATAATTTGTATAATGTATCTTAGATTACCTCCTGTTATGAACGAGAGTATAAAAATTGTAACTTAAAATGTGATGGATATGATTATTCTATACTCGTTAACATAATATGCATTTTTATAAATGCTAAGGTAACTGGATTAATCTTATTGTTTAAATTGTATGTGATTATTTCTTTATTTAATTATGGTTGGAATTTTTCGCTTAGATAATAATATTTTGTTTTTTTTATAAAAAATAAATTAGAATAATAAAATTACATACTATAAATTTTAAGATACAGACAACAAAGCTGTAGTTTTAAAGATAATAGGTATATCATGGAATATTTTACTATGTAGCACATCAGCCAATAAATAATCATGAAAGAGATATTATCGATGAAAGCTATCAATATTGTTGCCAAATTCTTCTTAAAGTATACTCATCTAAGATGATCCAATGTTTTTTTCTCTGAAAAACTTTGAAAATAATTCAGAAAATTATTTTTTTTAATGATTTCAAATAAATAGGAGAAAAATTATTATAATGAAGCAGGAAACGAAAATGAAGCCTATATCCGTCACGATCCTAACGGGCTTTTTGGGATCAGGTAAGACAACATTATTGCAGCATATTCTTAATACTGAACATGGCTATAAAATTGCTGTGATTGAAAATGAGTTTGGTGAAGTACCTATTGATCATGAATTGATTGGAGGTAGAGCAACTCAGATTAAGACATTAAGCAATGGTTGTATTTGTTGCAGCCGCTCAAATGAGCTGGAAGATGCTTTACTGGATTTATTGGATGGTCTTGATAAAGGTGAGTTCATTTTTGATCGGCTGATTATCGAATGTACAGGGATGGCTGATCCTGGCCCAATTATTCAAACGTTTTTTTCCCACGAAATTTTGTGCCAGCGTTTTTTACTGGATGGCATTATTACATTAGTGGATGCAGTGCATGCTGAACAACAACTGGATCGTTTTTCCCTTGCTCAGGCACAGGTTGGATATGCCGATAAAATTTTATTAACGAAAACGGATGTTGCTTCAGAAAATGATGTACTGACTGAACGGTTACAGAGAATTAATGCCAGAGCGCCAATTCATAAAGTAGTACATGGCGAGGCTGACTTAAGTTTATTATTTGAGCTGGAAGGTTTCATGCTGAATGATAAATTGACTGTTTCAGTGCCGATTTTTCGCTTTGTGCCTGGGCAGCAAAACAGTATCCAATCTGTCGTTGTTAACCTGAATCATCCTATTGAATTTAATGAAATTTCAAATCTGATGGAAGAGTTGTTATTGAGTTTTGCGGACAGTTTACTGCGTTATAAAGGTATCCTTGCCATTCAAGGAGAGCCACGTAGGTTGTTGTTTCAGGGAGTCCAACGTCTATATAGTGCAGATTGGGATCGCGAATGGTGCGACGATGAACAGCGGCATAGTGTATTGGTTTTTATTGGAATGGATCTACCAGAGCAGAAAATCAGGGAAAAATTTGCACAATTATAGTTGATACCTGTCTTATGTTTAACTGGATAGCCAAATTGAGATACGGGCTTTTTATTTAACTTAAAAAATGAAGGGAAATTCCCTTCATTTTTTAAGTTACCTCTTTGTTGGCTTAACTCATTCACCTTAGTGATACGCTCAGCGATGTGCCTGAAAGTGCCATCTCAATTTGATTTGAACTCTATTGGATATTGGCATAAATTTGCTGATCATATTTAAATACAAATATATATTATATATGTGAATCCTGGAACTTAAGTTTTTATAAAAGAAATAAAGTAGTAATTTAACAAACATAAAACAATAAATATAAATAGAACTTATCATACGTCAAAAATCATATTTACGTTACAACGAAGTTGTCTATTCTGTTTACTTGCAATCTCCACAAGAGGAGCAGTGGAGATTGTTGCGATAACAGGTTATGTTAGTGAAAACAAGAAAAATAAATAAAAATTTATTTAGAGTGTGTCTCCCAAATTTTGGAAAAGCGTTTTACATTACTGGCTGTATAAATCACGGTATGTGAAATGTTGCGATGTCCAAGATAATCTTGAATTAAACGAGTATCGCGCCCGAGATCTGCAAGTGCATAGCCACAGGCGTGCCTCAACATATGGGGATGCGGAGAAACGCTGACTGCGGCCTTTTTTCCATAACGTTTCAGTAGCCCATAAACTTGTTGTCGTGAAACAGCCCCCGATTTTTGGGAAAGAAATACCCATGGTGAATCAGCTTCCCGCCATTTTTGACGTACATCCAGCCATCTTTTGAGCGCTTCAATTTCTTCTGGGATCAAAGGATGTGTTGTTGATAGACCACCTTTTAAACGTCTTATATGAATAATTGCTGAATTTAAATCGAGATCAGATAAACATAAATTACACAGCTCACTGACTCTAAACCCATGAATAAAACACATCAATAGCATGCAATAATCTCGTTCAGCATGACGTCCTTGTCTTGTTTCTGCCAAAATTGCATCTATTTCATATCGGGTTAAAAATTTGCGTTGCTTCATGAAATTATCATTCCTATTACATCAGATAGATTAGCTGTAAATAACGGAGCTATTTAAACTAATCGAATACAACAAGCTACCAGAGCTTTTGAACATAATTGGATAAATACCAGGTTAATATAATTAGAAAACAGGAAATGAAAAAATTTGCTGCTTCTGCTCATCATTGTTTTAATGAAAATATTTATTTAAATAGTGTAAATATTTGTTATGTAACCCTCGTGAATAGAATGGGCTAATCATAGAAAGAATTCCACAAGGAATACTGATTGATTAAATTTTGCTACTAAACATCTGGCTGAATTTTATTTTTAGTTTTTTATTCTTATATTGTCCTTTTATGGTGTAATGATTTCGTCTTTTTACTGCATTTACTGGAAAAAGTAAATGATTTATCTAATTAGAGTGAAATATGTACTTTTTTGTATGCAAAATATCGACTTAAAGAGTTGTGTTCATTATCATTCAGATATAAATTTTGAATTTTTTGTATATGCAGGATTTTATTTTGAATATTGAAGTGATTTAAAATTAGTAGACTTCTTTAGTGTAAATTAATGGAGATGTGACAGTATTTAAAATAACCGAATTAACATGAATAATTAACATGAATAAGTAAATTGTAAATTTATGTTATCATTTAAAATGATACTATTCTCTTACTAATTATAATTAAATGTAACGCTTCCTATTTTTATTTGAGCTGTAATGATTTATTAAATAAATATTAATTATGATTAATTAATAAATATTTCATCATTTCTATAATTATTGATTGCACTATGTGCTTTTGGGAGGTGCTTTGAGCACTTACAGACCTTCCGCAATAGAAAAGTCTGTAGCGTAAGTAAATCTTAATGATAAGCCATCTCGCGGCTGGTTTTTATCTCATCAGGAAAAGGCCAGAAAAGGAGAGATACATAGCAAGATCCCTGTGAAGATAATCAAGATTAGTGATACTCCTTTGTGATGATAGAGGTTGGGAACTTTGTAAACCAGATAAGCAGGAATAAGGCAGCCGACAATACCAAATATCGGACTACAGATAGATGTGAAACTTAAAACCGGTACATTCAGAATAATCGCTCCCCATGCTAATAAAATAGCGAATGCAATGATGCCTTTTTGCACCCATTTTTCATTGATTTTTGCTGTTGGTATTAAGCGGCTGAGAATATTCATGGCTATTCCCTGACTGGCTTCTCGAAAACCGAGGTAGACACCAAAGAAAGCAGTCATGACAGCGAAGACATTGAGCATAACACTGACTAAAATGACCCAACCTCCGGGGAAAAATTGTGCAGCAATCGCTAGCGCCGAAATATTCTGTTCATAAGCTTTGACCGCCTCGTCATGTCCCATTGCCAGCGTAAAAGAAACAGCATAGAAAAATACTGTACAGAACAGAATACCAAAGGCGACATTCATAGCCCGCAGTGCCTTATAACGGGCAACTTCACGATTTTTTTCATGATTGCGATAAGAAATAACCATCGGGCTTAGTGTCTGGATAAACAAGATGGATGTGAGTGTAAAAGGGAGAGTGATAATAGCTTTTTTTATCAGCATGGAGAAAGGAGGTAATGCGCCGATATTGCACAGATGCCACATGCCGATCATGGAAAACCCCAATGCAGCAACAACAAATAGTTTTATCAGCACCATCAGACTGGACAGTTTAAATAATAATCGTTCACTGCGGGATGAGATCATCACCAGAATACAGATCAAGGCTAAACCATAAAAAGGGTTTTCGGATAATAATTCGTCAGTAATACCAAAGGTTTGCAGATATGAGGCACTATCGTTGGTAATCGCAGTGGAGTAAACAAACATCCAGATCACCAGCATAATAAAGTAGAGCACACCTAAAAAAACGCCCCAATTTTTACCGAGATAGCCGCTGATTACGCTAGGGTAATCCTTACATTCAGGTGATTCAGCAAGTGTATTGATGAATAGGCGTTGAAAAAGATACATGGCAGGATAGCCAATAACCGAAGAGAGCAGGAAGACCCATAATCCCATTAAACCGACTTGTACCGGAAGGAAAACAATACCAGCACCGATTGCCATGCCGATACTCATGATGACCCATCCCATGTCTATGCCATCAAATTTTATGGCTTGTTTCCATTCTGCTTCCGTCATATTAGCTCGTTTAGCAGCCAAAGAAACGTGGGACATGACATCATTACTTTTTGTTGCTGTTTTCATAATAGCTCTCGCTTACATCTTTGGTGCTGTAATAGGTGTTGAATAAGCACAGAGAAAAACGTATCACATAAACACCAAAGAACGATTTTTTTTATAAAATTTGTTCAAAAAATGAATTGTCGGGTATTGATATTAAAGAATTTTATGAGGAAAATTTTCCTAAAGACTCCGTTTAATATGACTTTTTAGAGAATTATTTTACATAAAGAAAAAATTGAGATTTGTTATTCTCTCTTTATGCCAGGGCGTTGTGGTTGTTCGTAATATTGAAACAATTGGAGAGAAAAGCGATGTGATTCACTACACTCATACTTGCTCAAAACACCCTGTCAGTATTAAATCCTTTTTATTGTTTACATTATGATGTAATTTAGAATATTAATCTAGTTTTTTCTTGTGGTTATTGTCAGGAATGGATAAAAAGCAATCCGTTTTAATGGCCATCTGTATGGTCATATAGTGTATTTATTCATTTGTATATTTTTCTTGAGTTTAATTAATTTATAACTATAAATTTGTAAATAGTCTATTGGATAAAAATAGTTTAATACATGATTATAAATAATGATTTAATTATATCTTTTTTATTTTATATTTTAATAAATACAGGCTAATTCATTACGCTTAGATTCACCTAATATGTAGGATGGTTTTTAGATAAACAGTTAATGATGCCGATAAATTACATCAGAGTGGCAGGAAAGCAGGGCATATTATTACTGCTTTAATTCCTTTTGGTATACAGATGCTCTTGAGAAAGGTTTGGCAGAACAGGATAAACTTTATATGGGATGAGCCGGAAATGGTGATATGGTGTTTCTGTATTGTCATTTAAATTATAATCTCTTTTATTATTTTAATTTACAGATTGCCTGCTTATATATAATATTTAAAGTTATATGGTATTATTGTTATCTTTTTTGTTGGTTGGGTTTTAATATCGAAATTTGCATTCTAAAATAATATTAGAATATCTATTATTCTAACCCTAAATAAGGGAAGTGGATTACCTTTCATATCTTAACAGACGGAATATGGTTGTAATTAAATGGATTATCGGAAGTATAGGTAATGGGTGTTTAACTATAGTAACAGAACACACGGATGATATGGTGGTGTTGTATTTACATAGACTTTCCCTATAATAAAACTTATAAGACGATGGGATAACCAAAAAAACTCTCAGGAAGACCTAATAATGAAAAATAAACTCACTTTAGCTTCACTTTGTTTCGCTTCATTCATGTTGAGCGGATGTGCGACGGAGTCGTCATCGACTCTTCAGGTGCAAAAAGTTTCTTCATATAACACCACTTACAAAGGAATTCGTAGCCCTATTGCGGTAGGTAAATTTGAAAATCGTTCAAGCTACCAAAATGGCATTTTCTCTGATGGTATCGATCGTTTGGGTAACCAATCAAAAACTATTCTGGTGACACACTTACAGCAAACTGGTCGTTTTAATGTGCTGGAGCGTACTAACATGGCTGAATTGAAAACAGAGGCCGGGTTACAAGGCAAAGCGCAGAAGCTGAAGGGAGCTAATTATGTGATCACTGGTGCAGTCACTGAATTCGGTCGCAAGGAAGTCGGTGACCATCAGTTATGGGGTATTTTGGGGCGTGGCAAATCACAGATTGCTTATGCAAAAGTGATGTTGAATGTTGTGAATGTTGAAACGTCTGAAGTTGTTTTTTCTTCAGCAGGAGCCGGGGAATATAAATTATCCAGCCGCGAAATTATTGGTTTCGGTGGTGCATCCGGTTATGACTCTACTCTGAATGGCAAGGTGTTGGATTTGGCTATCCGTGAAGCTGTCAATGACCTTGTGTCTGGTATTGAAAGTGGCGCATGGAAGCCAGTGAACTAATAATACATAGGGAAGATTTTTTAATGTTTTTGATAAAAAAGATGGGGATGCTGCCGGGCATACTATTATTGGTCGGGTGTGTGCATGCACCTAAAACCATTTATGAATGGGGTGATTACCAGCCAACGGTTTACCAATATTACCAACAAGATAAGACCGGACCACAAGAACAGATCCAGGCATTGCAAAAAGTCATTGAACAAGCCAGAGCTAAAGACAAACCCGTTCCTCCTGGGCTGCACGCTCAAATGGGGTTGCTCTATAGCAAAACAGGCAATATTGAGGAAGCCTTTCAGCAGTTTGAAATAGAAAAGAAATTATTTCCTGAATCCGCACAGTATATGGATTTTCTGCTGAATAAAAATAAGGGAGTGAAATGATGAACCATCTTTGGGGTGCAGTCAGCGCTTTATTATTGCTGGTATTGACAGGATGTGCCAAGCAGACACCTTACGATTATAGTGCGTTGAAGGAAAGTGATCCTAAATCGATACTGGTTCTGCCTGCTGTGAATAAGTCCGTGGATGTCAAGGCGGCTGGCAGCGTGGTTTCTCAGGTCACTTATCCGTTGGCGGAATCAGGATATTATGTTTTTCCTGTCGCGGTTGTCGAAGAGACATTCCGGCAGAATGGTGCAGCAGATGCGCAGGATATTCATAATATCAGCTATAAAAAATTACATGATATTTTTGGCGCGGATGCAGCACTTTATCTGGATGTCACAGAATATGGTACACAATATCATATCATTAGCAGTGATACCCGCGTGACAGCAAAAGCTCGATTGGTTGATCTAAGGACTGGTAAACAAGTGTGGAGCGGTGTAGCAACAGCTTCCACCGCAGAAAATCGTAACAATGGCGGTGGTGGAATTATTGGTATGTTAGTGTCTGCGGCTATTGAGCAAATTGCAAATACGGTGATGGATAGAGGCCACGATATTGCAGGCATCACCAGCAATCGTCTGTTGAGTGCGGGAGGATATCATTATGGCCACCTGCTGTATGGGCCGCGTTCAAAACATTATCGGAAAGAAAAACTAGAATAATTTTAAAAATGCCGCAGTTATTGTCTGCGGCATTTTTTTACTGTCATTTTTATAACTAATTTTTATAACCATGTTTTGCAGTTAAACACGATTAAACATCTAATCGTTTGGTTTGCCATTTCTTAGATTTCCAGCGCCAGGCGTTTACCAGACCTCGTATCCATTCATCGCAGAAAAAGCCAATCCAAATCCCCAGGATCCCCATCCCCATGGTAATTCCCAGAAAATAGCCAACAGGGATAGAAATACCCCACATGAAGAGCAGAGCAGTACAAAGCGGGAATCTGGCATCACCGGAAGCACGCAGGGCATTGACCATGACGATATTAAAAGTACGCCCCGGCTCCAGGAAGACAGATAGCAGGAATAAAGGCAGCAGAAGCTCAATGATATTTTGATCTTCTGTCATCAGGACAAGGAGCGGTTCCCGGAAAATCCAGAAAAACAATACGACGCCAATTGTGACAACAACGCCGATTTTCAGACTCTTTATCCCACGGATATAAGCATCTTCAAAACGTTTTGCTCCGACAAGATGGCCGACCATAATTTCATTACCGATACTGGTGGCGATACCAAACAACATGATAAACAGTGATAATTGAAAATACAGCGTCTGTGCAGCCAGAGAAGTTTCACCCATCAAACCGATAAAAGCTTGTGCGGTCATATATTGTAATATCCACACCAGGTTTTCACCGGCAGCTGGTAAACCGATATGCAGGATTTTGCCAAGTATATTCTTTGACCAGCATATCAGCAACTTTGGGATCAGTTTGATTCTTAAGCCATAAAATAATAATCCGCAGAGAAGAATAACCGCAACCGTACGACCAAATACTGTAGACCATGCTACACCTTCCAGCCCATATTTAGGTAGGCCAAAGAATCCGTACAGGACAATCATATTACCGATAATTGTCAACAGATTGGCAACCAGGGTGACATACATGGCAGATTTTGATTTACCATAAACTCGCAGACAGGCAGCCAGAATAATTGAAATTGCTTCTGGTATCAGGCAGATACCTAAAATGTGCAGATAAGCAAATCCATCCTCCATCAGGTTTTCTGGCAGATTCATGATGTGTAGGATTTTATAGCCGAAGAAAATCGTCACCAAAGCACAACTAAAACCCAACACAAAATTAAAAGCGATGGAAATATGGATCGCCTGACTGGCTTTATCTCTTTTTCCTGAGCCGAGATATTGTGCAATTACAACGCTGCAACCAACACTAATAAAATTAAAGATCGTAATGAATAGATCAAAAACATGATTACCAACCCCCATAGCAGCTAAATAAGCCGAAGAAATATGGCTGACCATATATGTATTGATTAGCAATGTCGCCATATGAAGAAAAATATCGATGAAAATCGGCCAGCTCAGTGAAAAAAGCGAACGATCTGCAACATCAGATTGATGCATTATAAAACCTATTAATTGAATTGAATGGTCTTTTGTGGTGTGACATATCCAGAAAGTATCTATAATTTTACTTGGTTTACTGGTTGATTGGTAGACAAAATGCGTTATTCACCGATAGAGTGAAGCAAAAACTTTTATTATCAATATTCACTGATTTCTTGTTTTTCCTTAAGGCTGCCATATAGAGATTGGCAACAAAATTCATGATTATGACTTGATTCTCATCCCCGATTCACCGGATAATCCTCTGCCTCAAATTATCTCACCATTTTTTTAACTCAAAAGCCAAACGATTGCGTGTGGGAATGGCTGAATTAATAATTGCAGCGTTTTTCAGGTTATCAAATAACGTAATCGTTTTCGTCAGGTAAGAAGGGGGAAGAAATGGTGAGGAAAATCGGATAGCTGTTCAACATACTGGCAGGGGATAAACAATGTCTGGCACGCAGGCACCAACTCAATGCAAACTTGATAAGTATTTTAAGATAACTGAACGCGGAAGCTCGGTACGTCAGGAAATTCTCGCGGGGTTAACAACATTTTTGGCGATGGTTTATTCCGTTATTGTTGTGCCAGGTATGCTTGGGCAGGCCGGATTTCCTCATACCGCAGTATTTATTGCTGTATGTCTGGTTACAGGGATTGGCTCATTATTGATGGGATTATGGGTTAATTTACCGATGGCAATTGGCTGCGCAATCTCACTGACGACCTTTACTGCTTTCAGTCTGGTATTAGGACAGCAGGTCAGTATTCCTGTCGCATTGGGTGCTGTTTTCCTGATGGGATGTCTGTTCACCGTCATTTCCGTTACCGGCATTCGCGCCTGGATATTACGCAATATGCCAATGGGGATAGCGCATGGAACAGGTATCGGCATCGGATTATTTTTGCTGCTTATTGCAGCAAATGGCGTTGGACTGGTGATTAAAAATCACCAGCCGGGGTTGCCGGTTGCTTTTGGATCGTTGACAGCCTTCCCTGTCATAATGACTTTGTTAGGGTTAGCGGGGATTATTGGACTGGAAAGGAAAAAAGTCCCCGGTGGTATTTTGCTGGTTATTATCGCTATTTCAATTATTGGATTGATTTTTGATCCCGCAGTGAAATATCAAGGATTTTTTAAATTACCAACGTTGGGGGAAGACGGGCTTTCTTTGATGTTTAGCATGGATATTATGGGAGCTTTACAGCCTGTTGTATTACCCAGTGTTCTTGCGCTGGTGATGACAGCAATATTCGATGCTACAGGTACTATCAGGGCTGTAGCAGGGCAGGCCAATCTGCTGGATAAAAGGGGGCAGATTATTAATGGTGGTAAGGCGCTGACAGCCGATTCGGTCAGTAGTATTTTCGCCGGAGCAATTGGCTCTTCTCCTGCTGCCGTTTATATTGAATCTGCCGCAGGAACCGCAGCAGGAGGAAAAACAGGGTTAACCGCAGCGGTTGTTGGTATCCTATTTCTGCTGATATTATTCCTTTCTCCATTATCATATCTGGTTCCTTCATATGCGACAGCGCCTGCTTTAATGTATGTCGGGTTGCTGATGTTGAGTAACGTACGCAAATTGAATTTTGATGATTTTGTCGATGCAATGTCAGGATTACTGTGCGCGGTATTTATCGTTCTGACTTGTAATATTGTTACAGGTATTATGCTAGGATTTGGTGCTTTGGTTATTGGACGTGTTTTCTCCGGTGAATGGCGTAAGCTGAATATCGGTACGGTAATTATTGCTATTGCATTGGTGGCATTCTATGCTGGCAATTGGGCCCTTTAATTAAAAGGGCGCTCAAAAAATTATGCGCAAACGATTAAAGTTTGCGCGTATATTTCCAGATTGGATAATTTTTAAAACCTGTCAAATTTTCGACAAAATTCCGTAGATAAGTATAAAATAGACAAATGACTTGCTGTTCATTGATTCACAATGTGATTGTTTTTTAAATTTCCAGAATAACTTTAATTTTTGGGGTTATTAGCGCTGTTATTACAAGAAAAAAACAGTCACAATCTCTTCACCGACGGATTTTTGGCAATTTGTAAGGGTAACATGGAAATATTCTTTACTATCTTGATCTTGATTTTGGTGGTGTCAGTTTCTGGTGTTCTTACTAAAGTGATCCCATTTCGTGTCCCTTTGCCGATAGTGCAAATAGCAATAGGGGCATTGCTGGCCTGGCCTCATTTTGGTTTACACGTTACTTTCGATCCTGAATTATTCCTCGTTTTACTTATCCCTCCTCTATTATTTGTTGATGGTTGGAAAACACCGACCAGAGAATTTTTTCAACATGGGCGTGAAATAGTTATTCTGGTTTTAGTATTGGTTCTGGTGACAGTTGTCGGTATTGGTTATTTGATTTACTGGTTACTGCCGAGTATTCCACTTATTGCGGCTTTTGCTCTGGCCGCAGTGTTGTCACCAACTGATGCAGTTGCATTATCTTCGATTGTTGGGAAAGGGGGAATTCCTAAAAATATGATGAGTGTACTGGAAGGTGAAGCATTGATGAATGATGCTTCCGGTCTGGTTGCTCTGAAATTTGCTGTGGCAATTGCTATGGGGACAATGGCATTTACCGTCACGGGCGCAACATTCGAATTTTTTAAAGTGGCTATTGGCGGCTTGGCATCAGGTATTGCTGTCACCTGGTTGTACAGTAAATCACTGCGTTTGATGAGTCGCTGGAGTGGTGATGATCCTGCCACTCAAATCATGTTTATGATGTTGTTACCATTTGCCTCTTACATGATTGCTGAACATATTGGTTTCTCCGGTATTCTGGCCGCAGTTGCTGCGGGTATGACTATCAGTACGGCGGGAGTGATCCGCAATGCGCCTTTGGATATGCGTTTACGTGCTGATAACGTATGGGGAATGTTGGCATTTGTGTTCAACGGTCTGGTATTCATCATGTTGGGCTTACAGTTGCCGGGGATTTGGGAGACATCTGTTGCCCAGGCGGAACTTGATCCGCATGTTGAAACCTGGATGTTGTTCGCTGCGGTAGGCATCATTTATGCGGCGTTGTTACTGCTACGATTCTGCTGGCTATGGTTGATGAAAAATACCAGCAAGGTATTGATGAAGAAAAAACCGCTGGAATTTTCGACTTACACTACCCGTGAATTGTGGCTGGCTTCGTTTGCTGGTGTCCGTGGGGCAATTACTCTGGCTGGTGCTTTATCCGTACCTCTTTTCCTGCCGGATGGCGATCCATTCCCTGCTCGTTATCAGTTGATCTTTATTGCCGCAGGTGTGATTCTGTTCTCTCTGTTTGTTGGCGTTATTGCTCTTCCATTATTGCTAAGAGGCATGAAAGTGGGAGACAAGCAGTCTGATCTCAATGAAATCAGAATGGCGAAAGCAGCGATGGCTGAAGTTGCGATTGTCAGTATGAATAAAATGGAAGAACGTCTGTCTGCCAGCACTGAAGAAAAACTGGATGCTGAAGTGATTAGTGAAGTCGCTTCCAGAGTCACTGGTTATTTGCGACGCCGTACTACTGGGACTGATGAAGGTGAACACAGCTTGTTGGTTGAAGATTTGGAACGGCGTTTCCGCTTGACAGCGTTGCGGGCTGAGAGAGGGGAGCTATATCACTTGCGTGCAACTCGTAAGATTAGTAATGAAACGCTACAGTCGCTCCTGCATGACCTTGATTTGCTTGAAGCGCTGTTGGTAGGTAAATCTCAATAAAATATGTGGCTATTAACAATTACAACACTTTTGTGGGCTGCGTCATTCAGCCTGATTGGTGCTTATCTCGCCGGTCAGGTTGATAGCTGGTTTTCTGTTCTTGTCAGGGTCGTGTTAGCTGCTCTGGTATTTTTACCCTTTCTGCGTTGGCGTGGGTTATCACTGAAAGTCATTGCGCTGTATATGGCAGTAGGAGCTTGTCAGTTAGGTGTGATGTATTTGTTTGTATTTCATGCTTACCACTATTTGACAGTAGCGGAATTTTTGCTGTTTACGGTCATGACTCCGCTGTATGTCACATTGATATATGATTTGATGGGGCGTCAACGGCTGCGTTGGGGCTATGCGCTCAGCTCGTTATTGGCTGTAGCGGGAGCTGCGATTATTCGTTATGACCAGTTAAGTGAATCCTTCTGGATTGGTTTAATGCTGGTGCAATTGGCAAATATTTTCTTTGCCATTGGTCAGGTTGGTTATAAGCGTTTGATGGAAGTGCATCCGATACCACAGAGAATCGCATTTTCGTGGTTCTATTTAGGTGCTTGTGTCATTGCCATTATCGGTTGGTTAATGTTTGGTGATCCACAGAAACTACCGACAACCCAATTACAATGGGGGGTTCTGATCTGGTTAGGAGCAGGGGCTTCCGGTATTGGCTACTTTATGTGGAATTATGGTGCAACCCAAGTGGATGCCGGAACACTGGCGATTATGAATAATATGCTGGTTCCGGCGGGGTTATTGGTCAATTTTGTTATTTGGCAGCAGCATCCAAATTGGTTGGGCTTTACCATTGGAGGCAGCTTGATTGTTGCGTCGCTTTGGGTGCATCACCGTTGGATATTGAGACCCGCTTCACAAACGGCAAATTATCCACGGCGTGCTGACGCGCAGAACGAATAAATGTATCAATAGCCGGTTGGCGTTGCTCCCCTTTACGGCAGGCTGCGTACAATCGGCTCCATAGCCCTTCTCCCAACGTCTGAGTGACAACTAATCCTTGCCTTTCGAATGTTTCTACCGCCCAGTGAGGCAATGCTGCAATACCTAAACGGGCGGCCACCATTTGAATGAGTAATAGCGTGTTATCGACGGTTTTCAAGGTTGGGGTGACATTTGCGGGTTCAAGAAAACGTCTCCAGATATCAAAACGTTGCCGTTGAACCGGATAAATCAGCAAGGTTTCGGGGGAGAGATCCTGTGGCTGGATATCACGCTGATTAGCCAATGGATGATCTGGTGCAACCACCAGTTTCACTTCATAGTCAAACAACGGCGTATAGTGCAGTTTACTGTCTGAAATAATGTCGGATGTCAGTACAATATCCAGCTCTCTTTGTTGCAGCGCCGGCTGTGGATCAAAGGTTACCCCGGATTTAAAATCCACATTGACCTGCGGCCAGCTTTCCCTAAAACGCTTAAGTGCAGGAGTGAGCCACTGAATACAGCTATGACATTCAATGGCAATGCGCAAGTTAGTTTCTTGCGGCTCATTGCACTCGTGCAGGGAGGCCGTGATCATAGGCAAAATTTGTTCTGCCAATCTTAACAGTACTTCACCTTGATGAGTCAGTTTCAGGGGCTGACTTTTACGAATGAAAAGCTTATATCCTAGCCGATGCTCTAGTTCACTGAATTGGTGTGAAAGAGCCGATTGTGTTTGATGCAGATGATTTGCTGCTGCTGCCAACGAACCACAGTGATTTAATGCTTGCAGTGTTTTTAAGTGTTTTATCTCGATCATGAAAAACCTTCAAGTTGATTATGAATAATTTGCGCTTGTGGTTTATACATTACCTGTTGATTATAGAAGTGTAAACATCTAGACGGCTAAAATTTGCGGGTGACGACATGACAGTTTTGAATCATACATTAGGTTTTCCACGTATCGGCTTGAAAAGAGAGCTAAAAAAAGCACAAGAAAACTATTGGGCAGGTAAAATTTCTCAACAAGAATTGCTGGAAACAGGAAGTGAATTACGTGCACGTCACTGGCAACAGCAAAAAGAGGCAGGGGTGGATTTCGTTCCTGTTGGTGATTTTGCTTGGTATGACCAAGTGTTGACGACCAGTTTGCTGTTAGGGAATGTACCTCCTCGCCATCAAAATAAAGATGGAAACATTGATTTAGATACACTATTCCGTATTGCTCGTGGTCGGGCTCCAACAGGTACTCCGGCTGCTGCATCAGAAATGACCAAATGGTTTAATACTAATTATCATTATATTGTGCCCGAATTTCAGCAGGGACAGGAGTTCAGGCTCGGATGGCCTCAATTACTGGATGAAGTTGATGAAGCATTAGCGTTGGGGCATAAAGTGAAACCTGTTTTGTTGGGTCCGGTGACTTACTTATGGCTTGGAAAGGTGAAAGGAAAAGCTTTTGATCGCCTCTCTCTGCTGGAGGATATTCTGCCGGTATATCAGCAAATTCTGGCTGAACTCGCAAAACGTGGTATCGAATGGGTACAGATCGATGAACCAGCGTTGGTGCTGGAACTACCCGAAGATTGGCTGGCAGCCTTCCCGACAGCTTATCAAGCACTTCAGGGACAGGTTAAGTTATTGCTGACAACGTATTTCGATAGCATCAGCCATAATCTGGAAACCATTAAGGCACTGCCGGTACAAGGTTTGCACGTTGATTTGGTGGCAGGGCGGGACTCTCTCAATGAATTGGAAAGATCTTTACCGGGATCATGGCTGCTTTCGTTAGGGGTCATTAATGGACGCAATGTCTGGCGGGCAGATTTGAGTGCGAAATATGAACTTATTGCACCGTTGGTGGGTAAACGAGATATCTGGGTTGGTACTTCTTGTTCATTGTTGCACAGTCCGATTGATTTGAATGATGAAACCGGATTGGATGAAGAAGTTAAAAGCTGGTTTGCTTTTGCACTACAGAAATGTACCGAGTTATCTCTATTGTCTCAGGCACTGAATGCACCTGAAGCCAGTAAACAGACTGAATTGAATAAATTGGATAGTTACAGTGCTCCAATTCGTGCCCGTCGCAGTTCCACAAGAGTGAACAACCCGGCTGTGGCTGAACGTCTTGCTAAGATCCAGCCACAAGACAGCGAGCGCAATCAGGTTTATTCGGAGCGTGCTAAGCTTCAGCGCCAACGGTACAAATTACCTTTGTGGCCGACAACAACCATCGGTTCTTTCCCACAAACAACAGAGATCCGTGGCTTACGTTTAGATTTCAAGAAAGGCCGTGTTGATGGTAATCATTATCGCATCAACATTAGTGAGCACATTAAGCAGGCGATCAATGAACAGGAACGATTGGGATTAGATGTACTGGTGCATGGTGAAGCTGAACGTAATGACATGGTGGAATATTTCGGTGAACATTTTGATGGTTATGTCTTTACTCAAAATGGTTGGGTACAAAGCTATGGTTCCCGTTGTGTAAAACCACCAGTAATTATCGGAGATATCAGCCGTCCAGAAGCGATTACGGTCGATTGGGCAACATATGCACAATCTCTGACTGACAAACCAGTAAAAGGCATGTTAACAGGGCCGGTGACTATTCTTTGTTGGTCATTCCCAAGGGAAGATATCAGCCGGGAAGCTATTGCTAAACAGATTGCACTGGCCTTGCGTGATGAAGTGGATGATTTGCAGAAAGCAGGTATCGGCATTATTCAAATTGATGAACCTGCATTACGTGAAGGCTTACCGCTGCGTAGAGAAGAGTGGCAGGAATATCTGGATTGGGCGGTGGATGCCTTTAAACTGAGTGCAGCAGTGGCGAAAGATGATACACAGATCCATACGCATATGTGTTATTGCGAGTTTAATGACATTATGCCTTCCATTGCAGCGTTGGATGCAGATGTCATTACTATTGAAACCTCCCGCTCAGATATGGAATTGCTGGATTCATTTGAAGATTTCTCATATCCGAATGAGATTGGGCCTGGTGTGTATGATATTCACTCACCTAATGTGCCGAGTGTTGAATGGATTGAAGCTTTATTGCGCAAAGCGGCCGAGCGCATTCCTGTTGAACGCTTATGGGTTAACCCGGATTGTGGTTTAAAAACCAGGGGTTGGACAGAAACCCGTCAGTCACTGGCGAACATGGTTGAAGCGGCAAAACGTCTGCGTGATTCAGTAAGCAACTAAATTAATTTGAACAATATGTTGCCCACCACACTAAATAAGTGTGGTGGGCGAGTTTATTTACTTAAGAACTTATTTTTTAACAAATCCATTCCTACGGACTTTAGATCCGAATTTTCTGGAACTTCACCATTTGGGGTGACCTCATCAACCAGGTTAGGCAAATGTTGTGAAATTAATGACGAAGCTTCATCGGGATCGATACTCACTTTTTCTGCCAATCTCTGGCCCTTCCTGACCTTCAACCCAGTCTACCATATGTTGAATTTGTTGGTTTTTCCCCCGGCTCAGCTTATTTGGGGGGAGAGTATTAGATGATTGAGAATTTTTGTTTATGCTAGTCACATGAGTGTGTGAAATGTTTTTTTATATTTGTTGTTTAAAAAATATTTAAATTCAATTTGTTGTGTGTTTTTTTTCTTGTAAATAATAAACCTTGAATGTGATATCCATCGTTTTTTTGTGAAATTATCTATGTGAATATAAAAGAGCAATAAATAGCCATAACACCAGGGAACTTCATAAATAGCTAAATAAAAAATAGAGATTATAGAACTAGAGCGATGGCAAGATGGATCGCATAGTCATTATAAATATACGAATATTTTTTTGATTTATATTTAATAATTTGTTTTCAACTCAAGAGAATAGAAATAAAAAGAAACATCAGAAGTGTACTAGCGAAAGGAATATTAATAATTAACTATAAAAAAATAGAGGTAGAGCCATGATGAACATATCCAAGGAGATAACTTTATCAGAGAGAAATCATGACCATTAGAGCGATTGTTGGCTGGTACTTAAATCAGGAAATTTTGGAGAGGTAGATTTTTTTAAACATGCTCAGGAGATATTTCATGGATGAGATGATAAATAGTCAGTGAAGTAGGTTGTAACCTTGTTGCTAAGAGTAGGAACAATAATGGCTAAATTTGCAGCAAATTTGAGTATGATGTTTAATGAAGTCCCTTTCATGGAGCGTTTTGAAAAAGCATCGGATGCGGGCTTCAAAGGTGTGGAATATTTATTCCCTTACTATGAATCAACCGAAGAGCTCTCTGCATTATTGAAGAGATATCAACTTACACAGGTTTTGTTTAATATGCCTGCGGGAATTTGGGAAGCCGGTGACAGAGGGGTTGCTTGTTTGCCTGGACGTGAAAAAGAGTTTGCTGATGAGGCGCATGAAGCTTTGAAATACGCTTTGGCGTTGGATTGTAAGCAAGTTCATGCGATGGCTGGTAAGTTAGATGGGCGGTCTAAGCTGGAACAACAGTATGAATGTTATATCACAAATATCCAATATGCAGCGGACGTTATGTATAAATATGGTATTAATGTCTTAATCGAACCAATAAATACTCGTGATATACCCGACTATTTTTTGACAACACAGCAACAAGCTGAAACGTTGTTAAAAGCTATTGGACGTAAAAATGTTTTTATTCAGTTGGATCTTTACCATTGCCAGATTATGGAAGGAGATTTGTTGCGAACTATAGAGCGCTTGTGGGGAAAATTTAGGCATATACAGATTGCTTCAGTACCAGGACGTCATGAACCCGATATTGGTGAAATTAATTACTTTTGGTTGTTCAAGAGATTGGATGAAATGGGTTATCAAGGATGGTTTGGGTGTGAGTATCACCCTGCGGGGTATGATACTGGCTATTCCATGTGTCATGGGAATCACTTTTTATGCTAAATGGCTGGCAATTAAATATCCTGAATACCAATTTGTTGATGAAGAAGTAAATTTGGAAAATTTAAAAAAAATTCATCAGAACTACATGGAAGAAAAATCCAATAAATCATTACCAAGTTTATTTCTTTCCCTATTGCCTATTGCTGTACCACTCTTCCTGATTTTTATCAAATCAGTTAATGGATTGTTATTGGAATTTGATTTATTGCTTAGAAGGGAAAATTATTTCTATTTTCAATTTCTTGATTTTCTTGATTTTCTTGGTGAGCCAATTATTGCCTTGGCAATTAGTGTATTATTGGCGATTTATACGCTAATGCCCAAAGCTAATAAGCATGAGGTAATTGAACATCTGGAAAATGGCTTAAAGATGGCAGGTATTATTCTGTTGGTTACTGGTGCTGGTGGCGCTTTGGGAGCAGTATTACATGAAAGTGGAACAGGAACTATACTAGCGGGGCTTATTGCAAGCTTACCGATAACGCCAATTTTGATTCCATTCATCATTGCGACATTGGTGCGTTTGATTCAAGGTTCTGGCACAGTAGCTATGGTTACAGCAGCTTCCATTTCAGCACCTATAATCAATCAGATACCGGATATTAATATGTTGGCAGCAGCTTTGGCTGCAACGGTGGGGTCACTATTCTTCGGCTACTTCAACGATAGTTTATTCTGGATGGTTAACCGGATGATGGGTATTAAAGATGCAAAACAACAGATGATTGTCTGGTCAATTCCGACAACAATTGCGTGGGGAATTGGGCTGTGTGGTGTATTGTTACTTAATCTCGTCATGTAAGTCATCGTAATGCGCTCTGTAAAGGGCGCTTTTCTTTATTCTGTATATTCCAAATAAATCCTCATTACTTTAATTGAGACTACAGGTTTTGTTACAGCTTGTAACAAGAACTTTGACTGACATACCATGCACATTTATCGCCAATAATACAGATATTGAAACGGGGTTTTATGGTGGAGTTTTACATTCCAATTATTGGATTGGGAGTGGCGGTATTTACGCTGATTTTTCTGGTCTTACGTACTCGTATTCATGTACTTCTTGCCATGTTGATTGCTGCGGTTATCGCAGGAATATCCGGCGGTTTAACCATGAGCAATGTTGTTGAAGTTATCGCGAAAGGGTTTGGCTCGACATTGGGTAGTATTGGTATTGTGATCGGATTGGGAAGCATGATGGGGAGGATATTGGAAGCCTCTGGTGCAACTGAACAAATTGCCTATAGCCTGATCAAATGGTTAGGTAAAAAGCGCGAAGAATGGGCGCTGGCAATCACGGGTTATATCGTCAGTATTCCTATATTTGTTAATTCGGCTTTTGTGATCCTCTATCCTCTGGTGAAAGCATTGGCGAAGAAAGGCAAACGAAATGTATTGACGTTAGGAATAGCATTAGCCGGAGGGCTGGTGGTAACTCACCATATTGTTCCACCAACACCGGGGCCGCTTGGTGTGGCCGGAATATTCGGAGTAAGCGTAGGTAAAGTGATGCTGGTGGGCATGATACTGGCTATCCCATGCGTTATCGGTATTACCTGCTATGCCAAATGGCTAGAGATTAAATATCCTGAATATCAGCTTGTTGAAACGGAAGAAAATCTGCGGCACATTCATCAAAGCTATATGGAAGAGAAATCGAACATGCCATTACCAGGCTTATTTATTTCTCTTCTGCCTATTGTTGTGCCTATCGTGTTGATTTTCATTAATGTTGTGAATGGATTATTGTTGAAAACGGCTCTGTTTATCGGCAAAGAAAACCATTTTTATTTTCAGATTTTTAATTTTCTTGGATCACCGATTATCGCTCTGGCAATCAGTGTCTTGCTGGCGGTTTATAAGCTTATGCCAAATGTCAGTAAACAAGAGGTGATTGAACATTTGGAAACCGGGTTACAAACTGTGGGTATTATTTTATTAGTGTCAGGTGCAGGAGGAGCGCTGGGAGCTGTATTAAATGAAGGTTCAACCGGCACAATACTGGCACAATATATAGCCAGCCTGCCAATAACTCCTGTCTTGATCCCATTTATCATTGCGACGTTAATACGCATCATTCAAGGTTCTGGTACTGTGGCAATGATCACAGCAGCATCTATTTCAGCGCCTGTTATTAAACAGATACCGGATATTAATATGTTAGTGGCTGCTCAGGCTGCAATGATGGGAACACTGTTCTTCAGCTATTTTAATGACTGTTTTTTCTGGGTAGTTAACCGGATGATGGGTATTAAGGATGTGAAGCATCAAGTGATCTTCTGGTCGATTCCGACAACCATCGCATGGGGAATTGGACTGTGTGGCATATTGCTTCTTAACTTAATCTTGTAAATGATCCAACGGCGCTCTGCGAGGAGCGCGTTTTGTGATTGTTCTTCGAATATTATTTCCATTTCGGCTTTATACTCACTGTATTATTTATCACACATAAATGTGATTTAAATCACGATTTAATGTATGTGTTTCTTTCATATATTAATCAAAGGTGACTTTTATCACAAAAAAATGTCAGAGTATTCACTAAATTTAGGCATCTGTATTTTGATTTTGAATATTCCTGTTGAGGAGCCAATATGTCTGATGTATTCCATTTAGGTATTACCAAAAACGACTTACAGGGCGCAACTCTGGCTATTGTTCCAGGCGATCCTAACCGTGTTGAGAAAATTGCAAGATTGATGAATAACCCAGTTCATCTGGCTTCTCATCGTGAATTTACAACATGGCGAGCCGAAATTGATGGTAAGCCAGTTGTTGTCTGCTCTACTGGTATTGGTGGTCCATCAACGTCAATTGTTGTAGAAGAATTGGCGCAATTAGGTGTACACACTTTCTTACGTATTGGTACAACCGGAGCGATCCAAAAGAATATTAATATAGGTGATGTGTTAGTGACCACTGCCGCCGTTCGTCTGGATGGGGCCAGCCTGCATTTTGCTCCGATGGAGTTCCCGGCTGTGGCTGATTTTGAATGTACCAACGCACTGTATGCAGCAGCAAAAGCATCAGGTTCTACAACTCACGTCGGTGTGACCGCTTCTTCTGATACTTTTTATCCAGGACAGGAACGTTACGATACCTATTCTGGTCGTGTTGTCCGCCGCTTTCAGGGCTCTATGAAAGAGTGGCAGGAAATGGGGGTGATGAATTTTGAAATGGAATCAGCGACTTTGTTGACAATGTGTGCAAGTCAGGGGCTGCGTGCTGGTATGGTTGCGGGTGTGATTGTTAACCGTACTCAGCAGGAAATTCCAGATGTTGAATTGTTGAAAAAAACAGAAAGTCATGTTTTAAGCATTGTTGTAGATGCGGCTCGTCGTCTGTTGTAATCACTCTATTCAAGGGCCGGAATATTCTGGCCCGATCACCTAATCTTTCTGTTTTCTCCACTTTATTTCATTCTGAAATCTGATAATGTCATAACATTTTGCGTTAATAACAACTTATTTCAATGACAGTTTGTTGCGATAACAGTCTGTTCCAATAACGTGCACTTTAATAAGAAAGAGTGATTATGACCACAACATTACTATCTCATCCCTCATTACTTCCTTTGAATGGCGGGATCAACTTCCGTGATTTAGGCAACAAGACACTGAACAATGGTTCTAAGATTAAGTCAGGTCTGTTATTTCGTTCAGGCTCTCTGGACATGTTGACTGATAGCGATCAGGCTTTTTTGATGGAGCAAAATCTTTTCCAGATCATTGATTATCGTGATAGCAGTGAAATTGAGGACAGACCAGATCAGGTGTGGCGTGGAGCGAATTACCATCATGCTCCGGCTAACCCGCTTTCCAAAGAAGTTGATGCTAATCTGGAGAGGCTGAGTCATGAAGCGTTGGAACAGTTTGATGCGAAAGATTTTATGCTGCGCCTATATCAATTGTTACCAATTAATAATTCTGCCTATAAGACATTAGCTAATCTATTGTTACAGCCAGAGAAAGGTGGAATTGTACAACATTGTGCTGTGGGTAAAGACAGAACAGGTGTCGGCTCTGCTCTGGTATTGTTTGCTCTGGGGGCAGATCTGAATACAGTGATAGAAGACTATTTGGTGACAAATATTACTCTGGCACCGCATCGCGAACATCTATTGAATGAACATGCGAAAGTGATGAGTGATAGTGTGGTTGAAAAACTGGCTTATGTGTATTCAGTCAGGGAAGAATTTTTGATGACTGCACTGAACAGCATTAATGAACACTATGGTAGTGTGGATATCTGGCTGGAAAAAGACATTGGACTCAATATTGCAGCGCGTGAAAAATTGCAACGTTATTTCCTCGAATAAATTTCTTTTAGGCGTAAATATTTTTTGAATAAGAATAGTCGGTTAGCATCAGTTAATCCATTTACTGCTAACCTGAAATCCTAAAGATTAACACAGGAAAGATTAATGTGAGTTTGCATGAAGTCATCGAAGTCATCACCAATTTTGTAAGAAATCATGAAACCTGGGCGATCCCCATTATTTTCTTGCTCGCTTTTGGGGAATCTCTGGCATTCATTTCTCTGTTATTGCCAGCCACAATCATCTTATTAGGGCTAGGAGTTCTGATTGGTGAAAGTGGATTAAATTTTTGGCCGATATGGGTAGCGGCTGCCGCAGGAGCCTTTTTCGGTGATTGGGTTTCTTATCTGTTTGGTTACCATTTCAAGGAAAATGTCGGCAAAATGTGGCCACTTTCACGCCATCCGCAAACATTAATTCGTGGTCATCAATTTTTTGAACGCTGGGGGGTGTGGGGCGTTTTCATTGGCCGTTTTTTTGGCCCTTTAAGAGCGGCAATCCCATTGGTGGCAGGCATTTGTGCGATGCCAAAACGCCATTTCCAGCTTGCTAATTTCGCTTCTGCGCTGATTTGGGCATTTGGTATTTTAGCTCCGGGAGCTTTTGGAATACATTGGTTAGCAGAGTGGATGGGTTAATTGCGAGCCGCTTTGCAAACAGCTTTGCAAACTGAAAGAAATCCGGTGAATAATCTGGACATCTATACAGCCTCTATTTAACTTACATTAAAGTAAAGTGGTTGGGGTAAAGTTAGCGGGGGTGTATAGGTGGATATCCATTGGTTATACATGTTAATTGGTGGCTTAAGTGGATTATTAGGCGGAGGGGGGGTTGTCTGGTTTTCTGTTCACCAACGTATTCAATACAAAGAAAATGAATTGCGTGAATTACATAGCCAGCTTGCGGTTAGCTATGAAAAATTAGAGCAATCCCATTATTGGCGTACTGAATGTGAACAGTTAAATCAGGAATTGCTTACTCAGCGTGAAATCAATAGCGTACAGGAAGCCGAGTTGCGTGAATTGAGTACTCGGCTTGAAGAAAGCAGACTGGCTGCGGAAGAGAAACAACGTCTCTTGATTAATAGTGAACAGCGTCTGAATACCCAGTTTGAAAATCTCGCTAATCGTATTTTTGAACAAAATCGACGTCGTACTGATGAGTACAGTCGCCAAAGTCTCAATGACCTGTTGATGCCTTTCCGTGAACAATTAGAAGGGTTCCGTCGTCAGGTGCAAGACAGTTTCGGACAGGAAGCCCGTGAACGCCATACACTGACCCATGAAATCCGTAACCTTCAGCAGCTTAATGCCCAGATGGCAAAAGAGGCGACTAATCTGACAAAAGCTCTGAAAGGGGATAACAAAATGCAGGGTAATTGGGGAGAAATGGTCTTGACACGGGTTTTGGAGGCATCCGGTTTACGTGAAGGACATGAGTTTCATACACAGGTTAACATTAAAACAGAAAATAGTGATCGTTTTCAGCCTGATGTGATTGTGCACTTACCACAGGGAAAAGATGTCATTATTGATGCCAAAATGTCATTGATTGCTTATGAACGTTATTTCAATAGCAATGATGAAACAGAGCAAATACAGGCATTACAGGAGCATATAAACTCCATAAGAGGTCATATCCGGGGACTTAGCCGTAAAAATTATCAACAATTACCGGGAGTGCGTTCACTGGATTATGTCTTGATGTTTATCCCTGTAGAGCCCGCTTATCTGGTGGCACTTAATCAGACTCCTGAAATACTCGATGAGGCACTGAAGCATAATATTATGCTGGTTAGCCCCTCCACACTTCTGGTGGCTGTTCGCACTATTAATAACCTTTGGCGCTATGAATATCAAAGCCAGAATGCACGTTTGATTGCAGAAAAAGCGGCCAGAATGTATGACAAAATGCGATTGTTTGTGGATGATATGCAGGGCTTAGGACAAAACCTCAGCAAAGCACAGGCGAGTTACCATTTGGCAATGAAAAAGCTGACAGAAGGAAGGGGGAATCTGATTAAACAGGCCGAAGGATTTCGTGATTTAGGGGTGGATATTAAACGCCCTATCGACTCACAGGTTATTGATAAATCTTTCCAATCTTTATTGGTTAATGAGTAAAGTCTGAATAGGGTTTTACCGGAAAGGCTGGTACACTTGCTATAATTTTTTGAATGAAAAGCGGACAAATAACATGGCAGATCAATCGAAAGAAACCACTCATTTTGGTTTCCGTACCGTAGCCAAAGAAGAGAAAAAAGATATGGTGGCGGAGGTATTTCACTCTGTCGCATCAAAATACGATTTGATGAATGATTTGATGTCGTTTGGCATTCATCGTATCTGGAAGCGTTTCACTATTGATGCAAGTGGTGTACGCCGTGGTCATAGAGTCCTTGATCTGGCAGGGGGAACAGGGGATCTGACCGCGAAATTTTCCCGACTTGTAGGAGAGAAGGGAGAAGTTGTTCTGGCAGACATCAACGATTCTATGCTGAAAGTCGGGCGGGAAAAACTGCGCGATAACGGCATAGTCGGCAATGTCAGCTATGTTCAGGCTAATGCTGAAGAATTACCATTTGCGGATAACTATTTTGACTGCATTACTATTTCATTCGGCCTGCGTAATGTCACGGATAAAGACAAAGCCCTGCGTTCTATGTACCGTGTCCTGAAACCTGGCGGACGGTTATTAGTACTGGAATTTTCCAAACCTGTGCTGGCACCGTTGAGTAAAGTTTATGATATCTATTCGTTCCACATTCTGCCACGTATTGGTCAGGCGGTTGTTAAGGATGGGGAGAGTTACCGTTATCTGACAGAATCCATTCGTATGCATCCCGATCAGGAAACATTAAAAGCCATGATGGAAGCGGCTGGCTTTGATCAAGTTTCTTATAACAATATGACGGGGGGAATTGTTGCATTGCATAAAGGGTTTAAGTTCTGAAATGGAAACTCCCTCATTAAGTCACAGTGTGAATTCTACGGTGTTGTTTCCGGTGCTGACTGCTTTTCTGGAAACAACGCTGAATCATCTGTTGTACCGAGAAACCATATTGAAATCAGCCCGTATGCGATTAGCGGGCAAAATTCTTTCTATCGAACTGAAAGAAATTGAGACGCCATTGGTATTGGTTTTTAATGAAAGACAGTTAGATGTTTTAAGCCAATGGTCAGGAACTGTGGATTGTTCGATGAAAACGACATTACCAGCATTGCTTAAGCTACGGGATCGTCAATATCTTTCATCTCTGATTAATAGTGGTGAAATTGTCATTGAAGGGGATATGCAGGTTATTCAGCAGTGGTCGGCCTTGCTGGATATGCTGGAATGGGATCCTGCCCATTACCTTTCACCTTATGTCGGTGATATTGTGGCAGAAGGTATCAACCGGGTAATGAAAAACAGCATTAGTTTTGTCCGTAATACCATCACAAAGCAAAAAACTTACCTGGCAGAATCATTGACGGAAGAGTGGAGAATAGCCCCCAGTGCTTTGGAATTGGCTTATTTCAGTGAAGAAGTTAATGCTGTTGCCAATAAACTGTCTGACATGGAAAAGCGTCTGGCAGCAATGGAGGAGAAATATGACTCCCAGTGAAATAAAACGTCTCTATTTTATCATTAAGGTTTTTCTTACCTATGGACTGGATGAGTTAATCCCGAAGATCCGACTGACATGGCCGTTGCGTTTTGGGCGTTATTTCCTGTTTTGGCTGCCTAATCGACATAAGGATAAACCGCTCGGTGAGCGCTTACGCTTAGCACTGCAAGAGCTTGGCCCGGTATGGATTAAGCTTGGTCAAATGCTTTCTACCCGACGGGATTTGTTTCCTTCCGCTATTGCTGATCAGCTCTCTTTACTTCAAGATCGTGTCATTTCTTTTGATGGAACCATTGCCCGCAAATCTATTGAGACGGCATTGGGGGGAAGCCTGGAAACGTGGTTTGAAGATTTTGACCTACATCCTCTGGCTTCTGCTTCCATTGCACAGGTGCATACTGCACGGCTTAAAGAGAATGGAAAAGAGATCGTTATTAAAGTGATCCGCCCTGATATTTTGCCCGTGATAAAGGCGGATGTACGGTTAATGTATCGTTTGGCAAATTTAGTCCCTTTGTTGCCTGATGGTCGTCGTCTTCGTCCACTTGAAGTGGTTCGTGAGTATGAAAAAACGCTGCTTGATGAGTTGAATCTATTGCGTGAAGCTGCAAATGCTATTCAACTGCGGCGCAATTTTGAAGATAGCCCCATGCTTTATGTACCGGAAGTTTATCCTGATTATTGTCGGGAGAATGTCCTGGTCATGGAGCGGATTTATGGTATTCCTGTGTCTGATGTCGCGTCCTTGGAAGCGCAAAATACCGATATGAAGTTACTTGCTGAGCGTGGTGTTCAGATATTTTTTACTCAGGTATTTCGTGACAGTTTTTTTCATGCAGATATGCATCCGGGCAATATCTTTGTCAGCTATGAACGACCAGAGGATCCCACTTATATAGGTATTGATTACGGTATTGTTGGTTCTCTGAACAAAGACGATAAACGTTATCTGGCAGAAAACTTTATTGCTTTCTTTAATCGAGATTATCGAAAGGTAGCAGAGCTCCATGTGGATTCAGGCTGGGTTCCGGCAGATACCAATGTGGAAGATTTTGAGTTTGCTATCAGAACGGTATGTGAGCCTATTTTTGAAAAACCACTTGCAGATATTTCATTTGGTCATGTGTTGTTGAACCTCTTCAATACAGCCCGTCGTTTTAATATGGCAGTGCAACCTCAGTTAGTCCTGCTACAAAAAACACTGTTGTATGTCGAAGGGTTAGGACGCCAGCTCTATCCTCAGCTTGATTTATGGAAAACGGCAAAGCCGTTTCTGGAAGATTGGCTACATGATCAAGTTGGTTTTCCAGCTATTATGCGTGCGTTTAAAGAAAAAGCACCCTATTGGGCGGAAAAATTACCAGAACTTCCTGAACTGATTTATGGCACATTGCAACAACATAAGCGGTTGCAAACGAGTATTGACCAAATATCACAACAGTTAAAACAGCAACAGAATAATCATCGAAAATCTCTTTACTTACTGGGGATTGGTGCAACATTGTTTATCTGTGGTGGTTTATTTTTTATTACTAACCTGACTCATTTATCATGGGGATTGATGGGCGCGGGAATAATATCGTGGATACTGGGCTGGTTTAAACTTAAGTAGCCATTTACAGGAAAGAAAATAAGTAAAAAGAGGTTGCTGTAGCTTTTGGTATGGTTGCGGTATTTTCGAACATAAAGTTCGTAGTTTATAATGAAAATATTAATGATATGTATCTGAGATAGATTTCAAGATGTAGTCAACAAAACTACAATCTGAAAGATGAAGGGTATATTCCCCACGAACATGAGGTAGATCAGTATGGGTGGTATAAGTATTTGGCAATTACTCATTATTGCTGTCATTGTAGTCTTGTTGTTCGGGACTAATAAACTGCGTACATTAGGTTCTGATTTGGGAGAGTCGATAAAAGGCTTCAAAAAAGCGATGAGTGATGATGAAAAGTCAGAGCAGGCTGAGAAAAGCAACCATGATGCTGACTTTGAGACTAAAAATCTTACTGAAAAGCCCACCGTTGCTCAGTCTGAAAAATCAGAGATCAAAGACAAAAAAGAATAGGTATAAACCGTGTTTGACATTGGTTTTAGTGAACTGCTGTTGGTGCTGGTAATTGGCCTGATTGTTCTGGGGCCTGAGCGTCTGCCTGTTGCTGTCAAAACTATAGCAAGCTGGATAAAGGTATTACGATCACTGGCAGTCAACGTCCAGAATGAACTTGCAAAAGAATTAAAGTTGCAAGAGCTTCAGGATAGTTTGAAAAAAATGGAAGAAAAAGCAGACTTACAGTCTCTCTCTCCAGAATTAAAAACCTCAATGGATAAATTAAGGGAAGCGGCTGAATCGTTGAAGAAGTCGTATCAGCTCACTCCCGAAGAAGCTAAGGAGCTGGAAGAAGACGAAACGCATTTTCACTCCCTTGAGTCTGATCCAGTACCAGAGCAGAAACTAAACCAATATAGAGAACAAGTAACAGAAAAAAAGCCAGAAGAAATCTCAAAAGAAAGTACTAAACAGAAAACAAAGCAATCCCCTGAAAAATCCAATAGTGAACACTAAAAAATGTCTGTGGATGATACTCAACCTCTTATCAGTCACCTGATTGAACTGCGTAAGAGGATTTTGAATAGTTTAATTACTGTGCTGGTGGTTTTTCTGGCATTGGTTTATTTTTCTAATGATATATATCGACTTATTGCTGCGCCTTTAATGGAACAATTGCCTAAAGGTGCGAATATGATCGCAACGGATGTAGCATCACCTTTCTTCACGCCGATCAAACTTACCATTATGGTATCAATTTTTGTTTCGGCACCCATGATCCTGTATCAGGTATGGGCATTTATTGCACCGGCTCTGTATAAACATGAACGGCGTTTGATTGTGCCGCTGTTGTTGTCCAGTAGTGTCTTATTCTACCTGGGAATGATTTTTGCCTACTTCGTCGTATTTCCCTTCGTATTTGGTTTTTTTACCAAAACAGTTCCTACTGGCGTATTGATTGCGACGGATATCAGTAATTATCTGAGTTTCGTTATGGCGCTTTTTATGGCATTTGGTGTCTCGTTTGAAGTGCCAATCGCCATTATTCTGCTGTGTTGGAGTGGAGTAGTCACACCTGAATCACTGAAAAGAAAACGCCCTTATATTCTGGTCGGGGCGTTTGTAGTAGGGATGCTACTCACTCCCCCGGATGTCTTCTCACAAACTTTGTTGGCTGTCCCCATGTATTTGCTATTTGAACTGGGAGTTCTGTTTTCTCAATTTTATGTGGGAAAACATAAGCCATCTAAAACGGATGATGAATCGGAATATGATGCAGGTGACAACTCAGGCAGGTGACAATTAAGGAAAGTAATCAGTTACCTGCCAGTCATAATTATCGCCAACTGTCTGATAATACTAAGATCAGCAGTATTACAAGTAATAAAAGTGATGGCAGAATTAACCCAGTGTATTACCACTGGGTTTTACATTAGGAGAGCAGTATGAGCTATGTGTTTCCAGGAACGTTTCCTGGCCGTCGTATGCGCCGTGTGCGCCGCCATGATTTTTCCCGCCGCCTATTCGCTGAAAATCAACTGACCGTTAATGATTTGATCTATCCGGTATTCGTGATGGAAGGGACTAATCAGCGTCAAGAAGTGCCTTCCATGCCGGGAGTGTATCGTCTGACAATCGATCTTCTGCTGAAAGAAGCCGAAGAGATTGCCCGACTGGGTATTCCTGTTTTGTCTCTGTTTCCGGTTATTGAAGCAGATAAGAAATCATTGGACGCTAAAGAAGCTTATAACCCTGATGGTTTGATCCAACGCTCTATTCGTACCTTGAAAGATGCAGTTCCAGAGTTAGGCTTGTTAACTGATGTTGCATTGGATCCATTTACTATTCATGGGCAAGATGGTGTTATTGATCAGGATGGCTATGTCATCAACGATATCACCAAAGAGATTTTGGTAAAGCAGGCGCTATCTCATGCAGAAGCAGGAGCTGAAATTGTTGCCCCTAGCGATATGATGGACGGCCGTATCGGTGCTATTCGTGAGCAGTTTGAGAATGATGGCCATGTAAGCACGCAGATCATGGCTTATTCGGCTAAATATGCGTCTTGTTACTATGGGCCATTCAGAGATGCTATTGGCTCCAGTAATAATCTGAAAGGTGGCAATAAAATGACTTATCAGATGGATCCGGCAAACAGTGATGAAGCATTACAAGAGATCGCGCAGGATTTACAGGAAGGCGCAGATAGCGTGATGGTAAAACCTGGTATGCCTTATCTGGATGTGATCCATAGGGTAAAAGATACCTTCGGTGTGCCGACATTCGCTTATCAGGTGTCTGGTGAATATGCGATGCATATGGCAGCCATTCAGAATGGTTGGTTGAAAGAACAACCCGCGATTATGGAATCCTTACTCTGTTTCAAACGTGCAGGAGCAGATGGGGTTCTGACTTACTTTGCCAAGCGTGTAGCGCAATGGCTGCATGAACAGAAATATTAATGACTCCTTTTTACCTTAAGAAATATCGTAGCTTGAGATATTAGGTAAAAAAAATAACGGATGAATAAATAAAAAGGATATTCATCCGTTATAACAGGTTATTTATTCAGATAGTTTTCGATAGCGCTACAAATACCAGTTGTATCTAGCCCTAAATCAGCGTGAAGCTCTGACTGTGTGCCTTGCGGTATAAAGTAGTCAGGTAAACCGAGATTTAATACTGGAACTGGCTGACTTGCCTGCATCAGCAATTCATTGACGCCGCTACCGGCTCCTCCCATGATGGCATTCTCTTCTAACGTCACCAGTAAATCATGTTGAGAAGCCATCTCTAGTACCAGTTTTTTATCCAGTGGTTTGATAAAGCGCATATCAACAACGGTTGCATTTAAGAACTCTGAAGCTTGTAGTGCGCTTGGCAGTAATGTACCGAAGCTCAGGATGGCAATGCGTTCTCCTTGACGACGAACAACACCTTTGCCAATGGGCAGTTTTTCCAGTGGCTGGAGTTCTGCTCCTACGCCTGTACCTCGCGGATAGCGAACAGCAGCAGGGCCATCTTGATAGTGATAACCCGTATGTAGCATTTGTCGGCACTCATTTTCATCACTCGGAGCCATGATCACCATATTGGGGATACAGCGCAGAAATGAAAGATCGAATGCCCCCTGATGAGTTTGTCCATCAGCGCCGACGATACCGCCACGGTCGATAGCGAACAAAACAGGTAAGTTCTGGATAGCAACATCATGAATGACCTGATCATAAGCACGTTGCAGGAAGGTAGAATAAATCGCGACAATCGGTTTATATCCCCCGATTGCCAGTCCTGCTGCAAATGTCACAGCATGTTGCTCGGCAATGGCGACGTCAAAGTATTGTTCAGGGTACTCACGAGAGAAACGTACCATGCCAGAGCCTTCTCTCATAGCTGGCGTGATCGCCATAAGTTTTTTATCAGTGGCTGCTTCTTCACACAACCATTCACCGAAGATTTTGGAAAACGTCGGGCGGGTATCCGTACTTTTTGGCAGAGAGCCAGTCGATGGATCAAATTTAGGTACAGCATGCCAACTGATAGGATCTTTTTCCGCGGGAGCATAACCACGGCCTTTTTTGGTCATGATGTGCAAAAATTGAGGCCCTTTGAGTTCACGCATATTTTTCAATGTTTGAGTCAGTGCCAATACGTCATGACCGTCAACCGGACCAATGTAGTTAAATCCAAGCTCTTCGAACAGTGTTCCGGGAACAACCATACCTTTGAGATGTTCCTCGGTCTTTTTCAATAACTCTTTGATAGGCGGCAGGCCGGAGAAGACTTTCTTACCACCCTCACGTAGAGTTGTGTACAACTTTCCTGAAAGCAATTGTGCCAAATGGTTATTCAATGCTCCAACGTTCTCGGAAATAGACATTTCGTTGTCATTGAGGATGACAAGCATATCAGGATCAATATCACCTGCATGGTTCATAGCTTCAAAAGCCATACCTGCGGTAATGGCACCATCACCAATCACACAGACTGTCTTACGACCCTTACCTTCATGTTCTGCCGCAATTGCCATACCTAATCCGGCACTGATTGAGGTTGATGAATGACCGACACATAGCGTGTCATATTTGCTTTCATCTCGCCACGGGAAAGGGTGGAGACCATTTTTCTGGCGAATAGTGTCAATACGGTCACGGCGCCCGGTCAGAATCTTATGTGGATAGGCTTGATGACCGACATCCCAGACTAAATTGTCAAAAGGTGTTTTATAAACGTAATGAAGTGCGACTGTTAATTCGACAGTTCCGAGACCGGAAGCAAAGTGGCCACTGGAGCGACTGACACTGTTTAGCAAAAATTGGCGAAGTTCATCGCATAACTTTGGCAAAGTGTCTTTAGGTAGCAGGCGCAGTTCTTCAGGGGTTTCCGCCAGTGCCAATGTTGGATATTTCGCTATATCAATGCTCATGCTATGCCTGTTGAAATTCATGCCTGTTAAAACGCTATGCACGTCTAAATTAAAGATTAAGAACCCTGGAATTATCAGTATGTAATTACTGGGCTCTCCCTATAAGGCCATGTTCCATTGTATTGATTTTGGATGTATGTAACCGATAACTTACAAAACGGTGATGATTGTCATGGTCATGACCCGTTTTTTAGCTGTTTCTTTCAATAATGAAACCCGCCAGTTGTTTTAGAATCACAGTATTATAAGATTGATTTTCCAGTTCTGTGAGTGCAGTAATCGCATCTTGATAAAGATCTTTGGCCTTTTTCTGAGCTTGTTCCAGGCCCAATAATGCAGGGTAGGTACTTTTTCCAAGTTGCTGATCATTCCCCTGACGCTTGCCGATAATTTTTGTATCACCAATGACGTCCAGGATATCATCATGTACCTGAAATGCGAGACCGATTGCCTGTGCATATTGATCCAGCCAAGGCAATGCTTCACGGCCACGTGTACCTGCACCGTAAGCACCCAATCTGACCGCACAACGAATTAATGCACCTGTTTTGTGTCGATGGATTTGTTCCAGTGCAGTAAGATCAATCTGTTTCCCTTCGGCTTCCAAATCCAATGATTGCCCGCCACACATGCCTGCAATACCACTGGATATTGCTAATTCAGCAATCATTTCAAGACGGTCAGGTAATGCCACATTTGGCATCTCTTGCTTCGCCAGAATTTCAAAAGCCAATGATTGCAATGCATCTCCAGCCAAGATCGCATGATCCTCGCCAAATTTAATGTGGCAGGTAGGTTGGCCACGACGTAAATCATCGTTGTCCATTGCAGGCAAATCATCGTGGATCAGCGAATAAGCATGGATACACTCTACAGCGATGGCTGGCGCATCAAGGCTCTTTTTGGAAAGGCCAAACATTTCACCCACAGAATAAACTAAAAATGGGCGCAGCCGTTTTCCACCCAGTACAGCACCGTGTTGCATAGCGGTTGCTAACGGGCTGTCCAAAAAGGGTAATGAAGAAAACGTTGCCATCAACTTGTTATTGATATGTTGCTGGCAATTGCTTAATTGCTCTTCAAAAGGAGCCTTATATTGTTCCGACATAAAGTTACTCAGCATCAGGCGAAAATTCATCAAGTGGAGAATGTGCATCATGATTCAATAAAATTTGCACTCGTTGTTCCGCTTGTTGGAGGGTTTTTTGCCCTTGTCTTGCAAGTTGAATGCCGCGTTCAAATTCATTTAATGCATCTTCTAAAGGGAGTTCCCCTGATTCCAAGCGAATGACAATTTCTTCCAGCTCTTTCAGGGAAGTTTCAAATGCTGGTGCTTGCTCGGTTTCTGATGTTCTATTTGCCTTAGACATAATAATTTTAAAGTATGATTATTTAACGAATTACAGTGAGGTAATTTCGCTACAGACTTGCAGAGTACCCTACTACACTGAAAGAAAGAAATCATTCGTTACCACTGTTTTTTTACAGATGCTCTGTTTTTTTACAGGAGATATAGTGAGATAGTGTTATACTCTACGCCCTATCCAACTGACCACTTAAAAACAATCATTGATACTATTTGTGATAGTTCAATATTGAATGACTACTATATCTTACTATGAAGTTTATCATTAAATTATTCCCAGAGATTACGATCAAGAGCCAAACTGTTCGTTTACGCTTTATTAAAATCCTTGCCAGCAATATCCGTAATGTGCTGAAAACACTAGGAGAAGAGATTGCTGTTGTTCGCCATTGGGATAATATCGAAGTTCGGGCTAAAAATGATAATCTTGGCGCAGAAATTTGTGATGCACTGACACGTATTCCGGGTATTCACCATATCCTGCAAGTTGAAGAGAGAGATTTTCGTGACTTGCATCATATCTTTGAACAAACCTACGAAGCATATGGGCATTTACTGCATGGAAAAACATTTTGTGTCCGTGTGAAGCGTCGTGGTAAACACAGTTTCACCTCCAATGAAGCTGAACGTTATATCGGTGGTGGCCTGAATCAACATATTGAATCTGCCAAAGTGAAACTGACTCATCCAGATGTGACAGTAAATCTGGAAATTGATCAGGATAAACTGATCTTGGTGAAAGCTCGTCATCCGGGGATAGGTGGATTTCCTATTGGAACGCAGGAAGATGTTCTGTCCCTTATCTCTGGCGGGTTTGACTCTGGAGTCTCCAGCTATATGCTGATGCGCCGTGGCTGCCGTGTACATTATTGCTTCTTTAATCTCGGTGGTTCTGCCCATGAAATTGGGGTGAAACAGGTAGCTCACTATTTGTGGAACCGATTTGGCAGTTCCCATAAGGTTCGTTTTGTTGCCGTCGATTTTGAAACAGTGGTTGCTGAAATTCTGGAAAAAGTGGATGACGGTCAAATGGGCGTTGTGCTGAAAAGAATGATGGTCAGAGCTGCTTCCAGGATTGCAGAACGTTATGGTGTGCAAGCAATTGTGACAGGAGAAGCATTGGGGCAGGTCTCCAGCCAGACATTGACTAACTTGAGACTGATTGATAACGCTTCGGATACGTTGATCCTTCGTCCGCTGATTTCTCACGATAAAGAACACATTATTAAGCTGGCACGCGAAATTGGAACGGAAGATTTTGCTCGTACTATGCCGGAATTTTGTGGTGTGATCTCTAAGAACCCAACCGTCAAAGCCGTTAAAGCCAAAATTGAAGAGGAAGAAGGTAAGTTCGATTTTGATATTCTGGAGCGTGTGGTAAGTGAAGCCCAGAATTTGGATATTCGTCAGATTGCTGAACAAGCCTGTGAGCAGATTGTGGAAGTGGAAACAGTCACTAAGTTTTCTGCGAATGATGTATTGTTGGATATCCGTTCACCAGATGAACAGGATGATTGTCCACTGAGTATGGAAGGTATCGAAATTCAGTCATTACCTTTCTATAAGTTGAGTACCCAGTTTGGTGATCTATCGAAAGAGAAAAATTATCTGCTTTATTGTGAACGTGGTGTGATGAGCCGCTTGCAGGCGCTTTACTTGCGTGAACAAGGTTTTCAGAATGTGAAGGTTTATCGCCCTTAATCTGAGCCAGTACATTGGAAAGAAACATATAAGCTGCTAGCCGAATAGATTTTCTGTCAGCAGCTTATATTAACAGATTCACTACTAGCGGTTTTGGTAGTTATTGATGCCAGGAGGTAAGACTAATTGAGCTGCAACTTCTGCTGCCTTGTCTTTTCCTTTCAGTAGTTCAATCAGCTTCAGGGCGAAGTCAAAAGCAGTTGCAGGCCCCTGGCTGGTGAGCAAATTAACTCTCTCATCAAAATAAACCCGACGATCGATCCACTTTTCCGGGGCTATTTTATCTTTCATGCTTGGGTAACCTGTCATATTTCCAATCGGGAAAAGCTGATGATATTCCAGTACAACGGCTGGAGATGCGCAGATGGCTGCAATAATTTTACCCTGACTTTGGGCTGTGCGGATTTTTTCTACAACCAATAGACTATCGCGAAAACATTCTGCCCCTTTTATCCCTCCCGGCAGAATAACAGCATCAAAATCTTCATCAACAACATCTACTAAGGGAGCATCTGCAACAATTTTGACGCCACGTGAGCAGGTTAATGTCAGAGCTCCATCGGTCGCTGCACTGGCGATGGTGACATTGATCCCGGCTCTGACCAACAAATCAATAGTCGTGACAGCTTCTATTTCTTCACTACCGTGTGCGAGGCAAATGAGAGCTGAAATGTTCATATTTCTCCTCCTTGCGTTTGATAAAATGATAAATATGGATGTTTTCTGTAAGCACCAGCCCATGTACACGGGCTCGGTATAGTAAAAATCCGGTAATGTAGTCTATTTCTGTAGGCCGTTGTGCCCGAATATCTTGCCGCATAGATGAAGAGTTTTCAGATGTTTGCTCAATAACATCCATCACGTACTTGATAAGTACGGGTTTGGTGATCTGAAGGCCCTCTTTTTGCATCACCTGATAGATCTCATCACATAATGAATGGATTTTTGTGACGTGATGCGATAATTCGCCATTCTTACAATCATAAATTACGGTGAGTGGATTGATAACGCAATTGACGGCAAGTTTTAGCCAGCTAATGGTATAGATATCATCGTGCCATTTTACGTTTGGTAAGGCGTCATGCAAAATTTTTGCTAAAAAACTGAATTTATCAGTATCAGACAACGTAGAACCAATATGGGTTATACCTTGTGATTTGTGATAAACAATACCATTCTCCTGATAGGCCCCATGAGTTGTCACTCCCGATAAGATGGGGTTGGGTAGAGATAAAAGTTCATCTTGTGTTCCCATGCCATTATGCAGTAATAGAATCGGACAATGAGGGGAAAGTTTGGAGGCAAGGTTATTGATAGCATCAGAAACTTGCCAGGCTTTTAGGCAAACAAGTAACAATTCGCTTTCGAAAAGATGTTTTTCATCATTGGCCGGAAGTTGCTGGTCAAATACCCTACCTTGAAAGTTATCAATATAAACATTGACAAAAGGCTGGGGCGCTTTTAACCATGCCTGAATTTGGTGATGCTGTTGGGATAAGGCAGCAAGCCATAGTTTACCCATTGCACCGCAGCCAAGAACAGTTATTTTCATTGTTCTTCCTTGAGAAATGCTTTCATCGGGAACCTCAAAATTATGCTGATCTGAATTCCAAGCGCGCTAAGATAATATAAATTCCAAGAGATCATTAGTGTGGGGAGTATAGATCTTTTGCCAATAATGGAAAGCGGTTATCATGCCGGATTATTGATTAGCTGGAGGTGACTGATAATGCCATCATTTGATATTGTTTCAGAAGTTGATATGCAGGAAGTGCGTAATGCGGTAGAGAATGCACAGAGGGAATTAACCAATCGTTGGGATTTCCGCAATGTCAATGCGAGTTTTGAACTAAACGAAAAGAACGAATCGGTCAAGATTGCGAGTGAGTCTGATTTTCAGGTTAACCAACTGGTCGATATTCTGCGTGAAAAATTTGCTAAGCGAGGAATTGACGGCTCTGTATTGAATATTCCTGAGAATATGGTGCATAGCGGTAAAACTTACAGTGTGGAAGCAACTTTGTTGCAAGGTATTGATACACCGTTAGCGAAGAAAATCGTCAAGCTGATTAAAGACAGCAAGCTGAAAGTTCAGGCACAAATTCAGGGCGAGCAAGTGAGAGTTACCGGTAAAGCTCGTGATGATCTGCAAGGTGTTATTGCATTAGTTCGTGGCGCAGAGTTGGGACAGCCTTTCCAATTCACCAATTTTCGTGACTAACTGTTTTCTGTGACTGACTGCTGATATCAGCAGATTTACTTTTTTCTCTGATCAAAATATTTAAGGGAAGCTGAGTAATTTTAATTGTTACCAGTGCTTCCCTAATCAATTCATTATCTATAGGACCCTATTATCTCAGAACTTATTGGGTATGAGAAAACACAAGCTGTTCTAGTTGTTCACGATTAGTTTGTTCAGTATCGACTTTGATATAGGCACTTAGTTCATCCGGTACAATAATGACATCTTTCACACCCGCTTGAGACAATATTTTCTTTTCCAGAATTTCAGGCGCATTTAATTGAGCTGGCAAGATGAGCCTGATGCTGCTGACATAAGGTGGTTGACGTAATGTGAGGCTGAGAATAAACCAGAATATGGTGAGAATAATACTGCCCATAAATACTAATGATGCGCCTTGCAGTTCATATAGCATTCCACCGATACTGCCTCCCAGAGCAACACCCAGGAACTGGCTGGTAGAGTAAACGCCCATTGCTGTACCTTTGTAGCCTGCCGGGGCTTCTTTGCTGATCAATGAAGGCAAAATCGCTTCCATGATATTAAAAGCAAGAAAGAAAATCTGAATACCTGCAAATATTCCCCAAAGATGTGACCCTAAGGACCACAAAACAAATTCAGCAATAAACAACATGCCGATACAAAGCAAGAAAACTTGCTTCATGCGGCGCTTTTTCTCTGCATAAATAATGAATGGTAAGACGGCAATAAAAGAAATAAGCGTAGTAGTTAAATACACTTTCCAGTGTTGTTGAGGAGGAAAACCTGTTTTTTCCATGATCAGAGGCAGAACAACGAAGCTGGACATCAATAAGGTGTGCAGACAGAGAATACCAAAATTGAGTTTGAGTAATTGAGGATCAGAAAGTACACGCCGGAAACTGCCTCGGACAATGCCAGATTCACGATTTAATAAATGATTATGTGTTGATGGGACAGCGAATAGCGTTATTAAGATACCGCAACTGGCAAGAATTGTGATCGTACCAAATAAACCATTTAATCCGATGTGATAGGTGATAACAGGGCCGACAACAATAGCAAAAGCAAATGTGATGCCAAAACTGATACCAATGAATGCCATTGCTTTTGTACGATTTTGTTCGCGGGTAAGATCTGATAATAACGCCATGATTGCAGCAGAGATTGCCCCTGCACCTTGCAAAGCTCTTCCGGCGATAATTCCCCAAATAGAGTCGCTAAAGGTGGCAATGATACTACCTAATACAAAAATGAGTAGTCCACCTATTATCAAAGGCTTTCGACCAAATTTATCTGAAAGTAACCCGAATGGAATTTGAAATATTGCTTGTGTTAAGCCGTAGATACCGATTGCAATTCCTATCAGGGCCTCGGTGGCATCCTGTAACGCTAAACCGTAGGTCGTCAGGACGGGTAAAACCATGAACATACCTAACATGCGTAGAGAAAAAACGGAACCTAAGCCCCATGTTGCCCGGAGTTCAAGGGGAGTCATTTGATTATCGTTCATGGATACTTGATACCTCAAAAATTCGATACGGCATTTAGCGTAGAAAGGAATAAATTGATACAAAATGCTCATTTCATACAGATTACTAACAATTGGTTACTAAATCATGTTTATCAAGAGTGACCTAAACGAAGTAATTTATTAATGTTTGTAAGAGATAAAGAAAGGAAAAATGGCAAGGGTTTGTTTCCCCTGCCATTTTGATATTATCGGACGTAAGTCAGCATTATTTCTGGAGATGCTGAGGAGTCTACAGACATCATGACGCTCAATGACATGATAGCGACAATAGAAAATACAAATAACTTACGAGCCCAGATATGGTCATTAGTGGTTTTATAACCGGATAATGCCATACCTAGCCACCAAATACTTACCGCAGCAGCGACAATCAGGTACTTGTAACCTGCATAGCCACTGATTGCCAACATCAGCGTGGCAACCATAAATGCCAGAATATAGAGGGTAATATGGTTTTTAGCCACAGAGATACCCTTAATTACAGGCAAAACTGGAATATTGGCAGTCTGATAATCTTTGAACCGAAAAATAGCAATGGCGTAAGAGTGAGGCATCTGCCATAAACTGAAAATCAGTAACAGAATAAGTGCCCCTGTGTCAAATTGTCCGGTTACTGCACAATAACCAATGACAGGGGGAGCAGCGCCTGATAAGCTGCCAACCAGCGTGCCATAAATAGACTTTCTTTTCATATAGAGGCTATAGACCCCTACATAAACGACAAACCCGATGAGAGCTAACTGCATTGCTAAGGCATTGGCTGCTACATAGAGCAGCACAATACCAGCAATACCTAACACTGAGGCGTAAATCAGGCTGATTTTCGGATCGATAAGCCCTTTCACAAGGACCCTTTCTTTTGTTCTTTCCATGATCCTGTCGATATCGCGGTCGATATAGTTGTTGAATACACAACCTGATGCTACCACCAGCGATACCCCAACCATTGTTGCAAAGAACAAGGGGTAATCTATTACGCCCTTGGAAGCGAGTAGAAAACCACCAATCGCAGAAATTAGATTTCCGAAAATAATTCCTGGTTTGGTCACTTGCAGGTATTGCTTAATCATTCAAATCAACCCTTAATCAACCATCATATTGATATTCAGGTTGTACATAATCCACAGAGAGCCAACGACAACAATAGCGATGACCAGTATTGTGAATATTAAGGCAACGAGATTCCAACGCTCTTCAGACGATGTATTCATGTGCAGGAAGCAGATGAAATGAACAAAGATCTGAATAACAGCCATAACAACTACTGTTGTCAGGATTGTGCTGTGTGAGGCAGTGCCATCCATCACCATCCAGAATGGGATCACGGTCAAGATAACTGACAGAACAAAACCAATCATATAGGTTTTGAAACTACCGTGGCTGGCGCCGGAATGAGAAGTATTTGGATGACTCATTACATCGCTCCCATCAGATAAACGACAGTAAATACACAGATCCATACAACGTCAAGGAAGTGCCAGAACAGGCTCAGGCAGTTCAGACGCATACGGTTCACGTCAGTCAGACCGCGGCGTGAAACCTGAATCATCAGAATGACGATCCAAATCAAACCAAAGGTTACGTGCAGACCGTGAGTCGCAACCAGTGCGAAGAAAGCCGACAGGAATGCACTGCGGTCAGGGCCATAACCTTCCATGATCAATTTATGAAATTCATAAACTTCCATTGAGACGAAGCCCAGGCCGAACAGGAAAGTAACAAATAACCATAGGTTAACTTGACCGACTTTGCCTTTGTTCATGCTCAGCATGGCGAAACCATAGGTGATACTACTGAACAACAGCAGGAAGGTTTCTACCAAGACAAATGGCAGTTCAAAAATCTGTTTACCTGTTGGGCCACCCGCAGTGCCATTAACTAAGACTGCATAGGTAGCAAACAGACTTGCAAACAGAATCAAGTCGCTCATCAGGTAGATCCAGAAACCAAAGATTTTGTTGGCTCCTGTGTCGTGGTGCCCATGAGCGTCATGGGCGGCTGTATTGTTAAGGGTTTGAGTCGACATTATTTTACACCTGCCTTTCTCAGTTCTTCGTAACGCTGATTTTCAATTTTCTCGACTTCAGCCACTGGAACGTAGTAATCAACGTCCTCGTCAAAGCTTTTCACGATGCAACTGATGATAATGCCTGCGAAACTTGCAATAGCCATCCACCAGATATGCCATATCAATGCAAAGCCTAAGACCAGACAGAATGCACTAATGATCACGCCAGCACCTGTGTTTTTAGGCATATGAATTTCTTCATATTTAGCAGCGCGCTTATATCCAGTGCCTTTTTCTTTCATGTCCCACCATGCATCACGAGTCTGGATGTGTGGAACTTCTGCGAAGTTATAGAACGGAGGTGGAGATGAAGTTGACCATTCCAGAGTACGAGCGCCCCATGGGTCACCAGTCAGATCGCGGTTTTGTTCACGGTCACGGATACTCACGTAGAACTGGATAACTTGGCACAGAATACCAATTGCGATCAGGACAACACCGCCTGCTGCAACAACCAGCAGAGAATGGAATTCTGGGTTGATATCCTGGCTCAGACGACGAGTCATTCCCATAAAGCCCAGAGCATACAGAGGCATAAAGGCAACGAAGAAACCAGTGATCCAGAACCAGAAGGCGCGGACACCCCATTTTTCATTCAGTGTGAAACCAAATGCTTTCGGGAACCAGTAAGTTGTACCAGCGAAGCAGCCGAATACAACGCCACCAATGATAACGTTATGGAAGTGAGCAATCAGGAACAAACTATTGTGCAGTACGAAGTTCGCACCAGGTACAGCCAGCAGAACGCCTGTCATACCACCAATGGAGAACGTGACCAGAAAGCCGACAGTCCACAGCATTGGTGTTTTGAACTCGATACGGCCACGGTACATGGTGAACAGCCAGTTGAAGATCTTAACCCCGGTTGGGATAGAGATAATCATTGTGGCGATACCAAAGAAGGCGTTAACGTTCGCGCCGGAGCCCATGGTAAAGAAATGGTGCAGCCATACAATGAACGACAGAATGGTAATAACGATTGTCGCCCACACCAGTGAGGTATAACCAAACAGGCGTTTTTTCGAGAAGGTTGCAGTGACTTCAGAGAAGATACCAAAGACAGGCAGAACCAGAATGTAAACTTCAGGATGACCCCAAGCCCAAATCAGGTTGATGTACATCATCATGTTGCCACCCATATCATTGGTGAAGAAATGGGTGCCCAGATAACGATCTAGGGTTAACAGTGCAATAGTGACTGTCAGAATAGGGAACGCAGCAATGATAAGTACGTTGGTGCACAGTGAAGCCCAGGTGAAAACCGGCAATTTCATCATGGACATGCCAGGTGCACGCATGCGCAGGATGGTCACGAAGAAGTTAACACCAGTCAGCAATGTACCTACACCGGAGAGCTGAAGGCTCCATATCCAGTAATCAACGCCAACTCCAGGGTTATATTCCAGGCCGGACAGAGGCGGGTAAGCCAGCCAACCAGTTTGAGCGAATTCACCTACACCCAGAGAGAGGTTGATCAGAGCGACACCTACAACAAATAACCAGAAACTCAGAGAGTTCAGGAATGGGAATGCAACGTCACGTGCCCCGATTTGCAGAGGAACCACAATGTTCATCAGACCAACAACGAAAGGCATTGCCATGAAGAAGATCATGATAACGCCGTGAGCGGTAAAGATCTGATCATAATGGTGCGGGGGCAGGAAACCTGCTTCACCAGCGGAAGCCAGGGCTTGCTGTCCACGCATCATGATGGCATCAGCGAAACCGCGCAACATCATTACCATAGCAACAACAATGTACATGACCCCGATTTTTTTGTGGTCGACGCTTGTCAGCCATTCAGTCCAGAGCCATTTCCATTTACGGAAATAGGTTAGGGCACCAACAACTGCTAGTCCCCCAAGAAGTATCCCAATCAATGTCACCACAATAATGGGTTCATGTAATGGGATCGCATCAAGTGTTAATTTTCCCCACATGTCTTTATTCCTCAACACCTGCATGAGCCGGCTGACTCATATTCATATTATGACCTGCAGCTTTACCATGTTCTGTTTTTTCGTGACTGGATACACCAAACATACCACTATGGCCCATATCACCCATAAATTTGGCGATCGTTTCCTGGAACAGATTTGGTTTCACGCTTGAGAAGTATTCAACTGGGTTGTTTTGGCTAGGTTTAGCTAACGCATTGAATGCTTGCACGGTATCTAGGGTTTTAGATGATGCTTTAACTTTCTGCACCCACTCTTCAAAACCTGCACGATCTTCAGTTGCTGTTGCAGTGAATTTCATGCCGGAGAAGCCATGTCCACTATAACTGGCTGAGAATCCGTCGTATTTACCTGCTGAGTTAGCAATTAAATGCAGTTTTGTCTGCATACCTGCCATTGCATAAATCTGACCACCTAACTGAGGGATGAAGAAAGAGTTCATCACAGAGTCTGAGGTGATTTTGAAGTTAATTGGCACATCTTTAGGGAATACAATTTCATTTACAGTTGCAATACCCTGTTCTGGGTAGATGAATAGCCATTTCCAGTCGAGGGAAATAACTTCAATCGTTACCGGTTTCACATCACTGTCTAGTGGCTTATATGGATCGAGTTGATGAGTCGTTTTCCATGTAATCGTTGCCAACGTGATGATAATCAAGATAGGCACAGTCCAGACGACAAGCTCAATTTTATTTGAGTGTGCCCAGTTTGGACGATAGGTAGCAGATTTATTGGCTTCCCGGTAACGTAAAGCAAAAACGATTGCCATTACGATAGCCGGGATAACAACGATCAGCATCAGGCCAAACGCTGTCAGTATCAGCGTTTTTTGTTCAACGCCGATCGCCCCTTTGGGATTCATCAATACCATATCACAACCACTTAGCATTAAAGTGGCTGCGAGTAATGACGATAACCCAATAGTTTTTTTGTATTTCATAAGTCTCATTGAGCGACCCCAGATAACAAAAGCTTTATTGTCGTTTCATCAGTGCGGGCATTCTACGGTAAGGTTACCGGAGTGTAAACAATTGTAATAGAAGCAGGATGGCTTGCAGGCTTTTTATGCTAGAGGGATCACATGTAATATGAGATTTAACAAAAAGTTAACTTCGAATCGTTATTGTATCTAAGAAATCAAAATAGGCAATATTTTTAAAGTAACTCTCTATTTTTCAAAACTATTTTTTTGATAAAAATCACATGTTAGTGTTTTTGAATTGACTTCTTGTTGTAATGAAATGATCGTTTTTGATATTGATGAGCAGTTCGAGACTGCTCATCAGTTAAACTAATTATTAGAAGTTATATTTTACACTGTAAACAATACCATCCTGAAGGAAATCTTCGCCTAATTTATTATTGGCATAGCGATATTGGATACCGGTAGTAAAAGAAGAGTGTGGAGTCCACCATAATCCCAGAGCCCCGTTAACGCCATCACGGCCACCATTGCCGTAACGTTTATTACGATTCAGTTCGATTTCATTCCAGTTTGTGACACTGAATTTTTGCTCCCAAAGGTTGAAATCGTACCCTGCAACCCAGCCTACGACATAACCGTTATTTCCTGAGTAGAAAGTTTGGTCAACATAGTGCAGGGCAACAAAAGGTTTGAACCACAGACCTGCAAAGGTCGTGTTATAGCCCAATCCATAGAGTGTATTTACTTCATGGAAGTTGCCACCGTTAGCTTTTCCTGGTTGTGAGTAGGTTCCATAAACATGTCCATAAAGGTTGAAACCTGTTTCTCCCAGATAAAAACGTCCTGTTGTTTTGAAAGCGTAACGTCGGTTATCACCAGGTTGTGCAGTTTTGCTGTTAAATGGGTTTTCTAAATCAAAGAAGCCATATAGCTCTCCCCAACTGAAACCCGCTCCGCCTTCCAGTTCCAGATAAGCAAAGTCATCTTTGTGAGAAGTCTTCCCTGTTTTGTGCGTAGTATGTTTGCTCCAGTCAAGGTAGTTCATGCTGACATTGGCAAACCCCCACTGATATTCCGCACAGGCTGAAGCAGAAACCAAGGCGGTAGCAACTGCGGTGAGTGTCAAAATATGTCTTTTCATAAATTCCCTTTATGTGGTTTTTTAGATATACAAAAAATATTTTGGATAGTTCGAAACAAAATGAATGCGAACATAATATTTATTAGTATAAATATTTTCCCGTAAGAAAAGATGTCTCTTGGGTCACATAATTTCAGTTTTTATTTTTATTGTGATAATTATCACTAAATGGGAACAACACAAAACTGAACTTTATCAGCTTTGTGTTGTAACAGGTAAGATTTTAAACAAGTTGACTTTTCTTCAATGCGACATAATCCAATATACCTCCCAGTAGCAATCCTATGACGCCAATGACAACACTCCATGACAGCATGGGGTATATAAAGTCACTTATTTCATTAGAAAGTTGGATATATTCTGGGGAAATAAAAAGTATCAAAGTGACGAAATGAGTGATTATAAACAATAGGCTGCTTATAATTAACCAGGTAATAAAAATCAGCGCGGCTAATGTCATGGTCATAAAGGCCAGACGATAATAGCGACTAAATAGCGTCCGCGGAATGAAACTATCAGTTTTTTGAGTATAGGTCAGTGTATTACGACAAATCAACAAGAGAGCAAGACCCGGTAATCCAATCACAACGGAGAACAGATAAAATATTGACCAACCATGAGCCTCGGCAAACCAGCCTGCAACTGGACCGACGTAAACTCGCCCCACAGCGGATAATGCAGAAAGAAGAGCAAATTGGGTTGCTGAAAATGATTTATTACAAAGTGTCATGAGTAAGGCAACAAATGCTGCTGTGCCCATACCGCCGCAGATATTCTCCAGAAAAATAGCGCCACCCATGACATAAATATCCTTGGGAGTGACGGCAAGTATCCAGTAACCGAAATTTGAAACGGTTTGAAGGAGCCCGAAGATCATCAATGCACGGAACAGGCTCCACTTCTGCATCAGATAACCACCATACAGGGCCCCTATAATGGTGGCAGCCAGGCCAAGGGTTTTATTAATCATACCGACTTCAGCCGGATTAAACCCTACTCCGCGAATAAGAAAAGGGGTGCTGAGTGAAAGGGCAAAAGCATCAGCCAGCTTATACAGCACAATTAAGAGCAGAATAAGCCAGGCATTGTTTCGACTAAAAAAGTCAAATAAAGGCTCAAATACAGCCTGATGTAATGTTTTTGGCGGCGCTACGTCAATTTGAGGTTCTTTAGCAGTAAGAGTGGCATAAACGCCAATCAGCATTAGACCTGCCATGAGCCAGTACATGCTATTCCAGCCAATGTAAGTTGCCGTCCATAGAGCCAGACCGCCGGAGACCAGCATTGCTAACCGATATCCCAGTACAGAAATTGCCGCTCCGGTTCCCCGTTCTTCCTGTTGAAGTAAATCGGTTTTATAGGCGTCAAAAATAATATCTTGAGAAGCCGAGAAAAAGGCGACAGCAACAGCTAATGCAGCTAACCACCATAAATGTTGCGATGGGTCGAGAAATCCCATTGCTCCGATACTGACAATGAGTAAAAGCTGTGTAATGAGCATCCATCCGCGCCGACGTCCTAAGAACGAGGGGGAATAGCGATCCATAGTAGGTGCCCAGAGAAATTTAAAAACATAGGCCTGACCGACTAAAGTAAAAAAGCCGATAGTTTTGATATCAATGTCTTCGACAGTCATCCATGCCTGTAACGTTCCTGCGGTGAGGGCAAGGGGGAGACCAGAGGCAAAACCCAATAAAAGAAGAATACGGTAATTGCGTATTGTAGATAAACTCAGTGTGTGATTCATCATAAGCCCTTCCAATACTTTCTGCCCATAACCTATCAGAGGAAAGTTCAATAGAATCAGGCAGAAAGTCTATATCTTGTTACCTGTTATCGAACATTCTGTTTAATGAAGGTGCTGATTGACGAATCTTGAGCCATGTCTGTAATCACATCAGATAATACAGTATTAACGGCATCAGCAATTTTGGCGTTAGTTGCGTTTAATGGACCCTGAGCATTATAGCTGGTGCGGTAGTTTTTGATTTGCTTACTACCATCTTGAGCATAAACAATAATTGAGATTTCCGCTTTCGCTGAAATATCGTGGCGAAGGCTTCCTTCCTTTACTGTCGCATAAAGTTGATTCACTATGACTTGTAAATTGGCATTCGCCGGAGAACCAATCATATAACCACGAGCAACCATTTGTTTTTCCAGCGCTTCTTGTAGTAAAAAGCGTAAATCACGTGAAGGCAGCAGCGTAACTAATTTTGCATCACGGTTAATTTGGGCCAGGGCTTGAGATTGCCGATGGTCGACCCCACTAATACTGATTGTGATCGCTTTCATTGTAGGATCTGCCGATGGCAAGGTAATTTTAGGTTGAATAGCCAATGTATTGCTGGTGTCTGCACAGCCAGATAAGTTGGCTAGAAAGAGAAGTGCGATAAATGGAGTCAATATTTTCTTTAGCATGTAAGTGTTCTCATTCAGAATACGGATACCCAGTATAGTAATACAGATAGTATGGACCGTTGCAATCATAGCATTGCCGTAGGTAACGGCATATTACTAATGCTTACTAATTGAAAGATATGAAAAAATGCTTAAATTAAGCTCTATAAAAGATATTTGGATACCCTGATGTTATAAATCACGGGAAATAAACTAGAATCAATATATGGTTGATTAATAACCTTTGGTGACTAAGGAGAATGAGATGGTTCGTCAGGAAATAGAAACAAAGTTACAGGCGGCATTTAAGCCTTCTCATCTGGAAGTGATCGATGAAAGTTATCGTCATAATGTACCAGCAGGTTCTGAAAGCCATTTTAAAATCATCGTGATCAGCAATGCGTTTGTTGAGCAGAGAATGCTCAATCGCCATCGCTCAGTATATAGTGTCTTGGCTAAGGAGATGGAAGAAGGAGTACATGCTTTAGCGCTTCATACTTATACAGAAAAAGAGTGGGCTGAATTAGAAGATACCGTTTTGGCCTCACCTGCATGTCGGGGAGGAAGTACAACTTCATAATCCTTAATTTTTTATTAATCTGGTTTTCAAGTTAGACTACAGCCTTCGGGCTGTATTTTTGTTTATATTCATACTGAATGGCCAATATCATGATGTAGCCATTGGGCAATGCATATCACATTAAGTCAACGAATAGTGCATGCTTTTGTCTGCAATTCTCGACTCATACTGTCTGCATCGCTATAATGCTGCGTCTAAATTTTTACAATAGTTTCGTTCGGGGCGCTTCTGATCACAGGGATTCTCGGTTTTTAAATGCGACCGCCCCGGTTCTTGAAGAGTGATGTAATTTGCCTGTTTTAGACGTTGCACCATTCTGAAGTTGACCGAGCACTATGATTTTTTTGAGGTAACAAGATGCAAGTTTCTGTTGAAACAACTCAAGGCCTTGGGCGTCGTGTATCAATCACCGTTCCTGCTGCCGACATTGAAAAAGCAGTTAACAGTGAATTGGTTAATGTAGCGAAGAAAGTTCGTATTGACGGTTTCCGTAAAGGTAAAGTGCCTATGAATATCGTCAAACAGCGTTATGGCGCTTCCGTTCTGCAGGATGTTCTCGGTGATCTGATGCAGCGCAACTTCGTCAATGCAATCATTGAGAATAAAATTAATCCAGCTGGCGCACCAAGCTATAAACCAGAACAGTTTAAAAACGGTGAAGACTTCATTTATGCGGTTGAATTCGAAGTTTATCCAGAAATCGAACTGAAAGGTCTGGAAGACATTGAAGTTGAAAAACCAGTTGTTGAAGTAAAAGATGCAGACGTTGACACAATGCTGGAAACTTTGCGCAAACAGCAGGCTGACTGGAAAGAAACTGAAGCAGCAGCAGTTGCAGAAGATCGTGTAACTGTTGATTTTAATGGCTCTGTTGATGGCGAAGAGTTCGAAGGCGGTAAAGCAACTGATTTCGTTCTGGCAATGGGACAGGGTCGAATGATCCCTGGTTTTGAAGAGGGTATCGTTGGTCACAAAGCGGGCGAAGAATTTACAATCGATGTCACTTTCCCAGAAGACTACCATGCAGAAAACCTGAAAGGTAAAGCAGCGAAGTTTGCTATTAACCTGAAGAAAGTTGAACAGCGTGAACTGCCAGAACTGACTGAAGAATTTATCAAGCGTTTTGGTATTGCTGATGGTACTGTTGATGGCCTGCGTGCAGAAGTTCGCAAAAATATGGAACGCGAACTGAAAAATGCAGTGCGTAACCGCATTAAAACTCAGGTTTTGGATGGTCTGGTTAAGGCTAACGAAATTGAAGTTCCGGCAGCGGTTGTTGACGGTGAAATCGATGTACTGCGTCGTCAAGCGGCTCAGCGTTTCGGTGGTTCTGAAAAACAAGCTTTGGAATTGCCTCGTGAGTTGTTTGAAGAGCAGGCAAAACGCCGTGTTGTTGTTGGCTTACTGTTAGGTGAAGTTATCAGCAGCAATGAGCTGAAAGTTGATGATGAGCGTGTTAATGCACTGATCGAAGAAATGGCTTCTGCTTATGAAGATCCGAAAGAAGTCGTTGAATACTACAGCAAAAATCAAGAAATGATGAACAATATCCGCAACATTGCTCTGGAAGAGCAAGCTGTTGAATTGGTTCTGAGCAAAGCAAAAGTTTCTGAAAAAGAAACTGGCTTCAACGATCTGATGAATCAGAACCAACTGGCATAAGTTTCATTTATTGATTACCTGAGATGGTGAATTTTTCTCTCAGTGATGTAAACCCGCAAGCCTGGCCTGCGGGTTTTTTATTGTTCTTGAAAAAAACAGATTTAACCTCATATCCTTTCTTACTATTATGTAGAGGCTTACTACTTTTTATAGAGGGAGAGTCCTCTGTTAGTTAACTTTGGATCATGGTCATCATCGCTTATCTCACGTAGAATCAGTTATGAATGGCACCAGCGTGAGTTCTATTAGGAGACGGAAATGTCATACAGTGGCAAGCAAGATCAATATGCACCTAACATGTCTTTGGTGCCGATGGTGGTTGAACAAACAGCACGTGGAGAACGTGCGTTCGATATTTATTCCCGCTTATTAAAGGATCGAATTATTTTTCTGACTGGCCCAGTTGAAGATCATATGGCGAATTTAATTGTCGCTCAAATGCTATTCCTGGAAGCAGAAAACCCAGAAAAAGATATTCACTTATATATCAACTCGCCGGGTGGGGTTATCACAGCGGGTATGTCTATTTATGACACGATGCAATTTATTAAACCAAATGTGAGTACTATTTGTATGGGGCAAGCCTGCTCAATGGGGGCCTTCTTGCTAACGGCTGGCGCAGAAGGAAAGCGTTTTTGTTTGCCAAATTCCAGAGTTATGATCCACCAACCATTAGGCGGATTCCAGGGACAGGCGACAGATATTGAAATCCATGCGCAGGAAATACTCAAAGTTAAAGCTCGTATGAATGAATTGATGGCAAAACATACGGGACAGCCACTTGAGAAGATCGTCGAAGACACAGAACGTGACCGTTTCTTGTCAGCCGCGGAAGCCGTAGAGTACGGGTTGGTTGATAGTGTATTTACCCATCGAAACTAATTTATTGATAATTAATTTATTACTCCAACACTATAATTTTAAGGTGACTTTTTGTGCTAACACCTAATTCGGCGGAGTAATGACAGCGTTTTTTCTGTTATGCCAGAGAGACTGGGATAACAGCTCATAAAGTGAGGTTGACTGATGACAGATAAGCGCAAAGACGGTTCAGGAAAGCTGCTGTATTGCTCTTTCTGCGGGAAAAGCCAACATGAAGTTCGGAAATTAATAGCTGGCCCGTCAGTGTATATCTGCGATGAATGTGTCGATTTATGTAATGATATCATTCGCGAAGAAATTAAAGAGCTAGTACCACATCGTGAGCGTAGTACATTACCTACTCCTCATGAAATTCGTCAACATTTGGATGATTATGTCATCGGTCAGGAAATGGCGAAAAAAGTGCTGGCAGTGGCTGTTTATAACCATTACAAGCGACTACGTAATGGAGACACTAATAGTGGTGTGGAGTTAGGTAAAAGTAATATTCTGCTAATTGGGCCAACAGGCAGTGGTAAGACTTTGTTAGCAGAAACTCTTGCTCGTTACTTAGATGTCCCTTTTACTATGGCCGATGCAACGACTTTGACTGAAGCGGGCTATGTTGGGGAAGACGTAGAAAATATTATCCAAAAACTTTTACAAAAATGTGACTACGATGTACAGAAAGCACAGCGTGGTATCGTTTATATTGATGAAATAGATAAAATTTCTCGTAAGTCTGATAACCCTTCAATAACTCGTGACGTATCGGGTGAAGGTGTTCAACAAGCACTTTTGAAACTGATCGAAGGTACAGTGGCAGCGGTTCCCCCTCAAGGTGGTCGTAAACATCCACAGCAGGAGTTCCTTCAGGTTGATACCTCTAAAATTCTGTTTATCTGTGGTGGAGCGTTTGCCGGTTTAGGCAACGTTGTCAGCCAGCGTTTGAATGTCAGTTCTGGAATTGGTTTTAGTGCTACAGTTAAAGGCGAATCAGAGAAAGCGACAGAAGGTGAATTGCTTGCTCAGGTTGAACCGGAAGATTTGATCAAATTTGGACTTATTCCTGAATTCATTGGCCGTCTGCCTGTTGTGGCAACGTTGGGTGAACTCAATGAAGAAGCGTTGCTCCAAATCTTGCAAGAGCCAAAAAACGCTTTAACAAAACAGTATCAGGCTTTGTTCAATCTGGAAGGTGTTGAGCTGGAGTTCAGAAAAGAAGCGCTGACAGCGATTGCGAAAAAAGCAATGGCGCGTAAAACAGGTGCACGTGGACTTCGCTCAATTGTGGAAGGTGTTTTGTTGGATACAATGTACGATCTGCCATCAATGGAACATGTAGAAAAAGTTGTCGTTGATGAGACAGTTGTTGAAGATAAATCTGCACCATTATTGATATATAGCAAGCCGGATGCTCAAGTTTCTGGTGAGTGACGAAAATGGGGTAGAAAGTACCGGCTATCAATACGCATTGAAAAAATAAAATGAGGGATTCTCCCTCATTTTGCTTTTTGCAGACATAGGCTATTGAATGTCAGGTTCCTGTCCCCATATATTTTATATTCTTTGAAGTGAAACTCGTGAAAACCGTGTTTCACGAGATTCCTAAAACTGGCGAAAGCTAAACGAAGAGAGAGCTCTATGAACCCTGAGCGTTCCGAACGCATAGAAATCCCTGTATTGCCTTTACGCGATGTAGTGGTTTACCCACATATGGTGATCCCTCTGTTTGTTGGGCGAGAAAAGTCGATTCATTGTCTGGAAGCAGCAATGGATCATGACAAACAGGTCATGTTGGTAGCGCAGAAAGAAGCATCCACTGATGAACCGGGAGTCAATGATCTGTTCTCCGTAGGTACAGTAGCTTCTGTTTTACAGATGTTGAAATTACCAGACGGTACAGTGAAAGTTCTGGTTGAAGGCTTGCAGCGTGCTCGTATTACAACATTAACAGATAATGGAGAGTACTTTTATGCGCAGGTTGAATATCTGGATTCCCCGCTTGTTGATGAGCGTGAGCAAGAAGTTCTGGTAAGAACCGCCATTAATCAGTTTGAAGGCTATATCAAACTGAATAAAAAAATCCCGCCGGAAGTACTGACATCATTGCACAGCATTGAAGATGCAGCAAAATTGGCAGATACCATTGCTGCCCATATGCCATTGAAAATCAATGACAAGCAGACTGTTTTAGAGATGTCTGATGTTGTTGAACGCATTGAATATCTGATTGCAATGATGGAATCAGAAATCGATCTATTACAGGTAGAAAAGCGTATTCGTAATCGCGTCAAAAAACAGATGGAAAAAAGTCAGCGCGAATACTACCTGAATGAGCAAATGAAAGCGATTCAGAAAGAATTGGGTGAGATGGATGATGCACCTGATGAATATGAAACTCTGAAACGTAAGATCGAAGACGCCAAAATGCCAAAAGAGGCGCGGGAAAAGGCGGAAGCTGAGCTGCAAAAATTAAAAATGATGTCCCCAATGTCAGCAGAAGCAACAGTTGTTCGCAGCTACATTGATTGGATAGTGCAGGTTCCCTGGAACGCACGCAGCAAAGTGAAAAAAGACTTGGTAAAGGCGCAGGAAGTCCTTGATATAGACCATTATGGTTTAGAGCGAGTGAAAGAACGTATCCTTGAATATCTGGCAGTGCAAAGCCGGGTCAGTAAAATCAAAGGTCCAATTCTTTGTCTGGTTGGACCGCCGGGTGTGGGTAAAACCTCACTGGGCCGCTCCATTGCTCGAGCAACAGGGCGTAAGTATATTCGTATGGCTTTGGGCGGTGTACGTGATGAAGCTGAAATACGTGGGCATCGTCGTACCTATATTGGTTCAATGCCGGGTAAATTAATTCAAAAAATGTCCAAAGTAGGCGTTAAAAACCCACTGTTCTTATTGGATGAAATTGACAAAATGTCATCTGACATGCGTGGTGATCCTGCTGCTGCTTTGCTGGAGGTACTTGATCCTGAACAAAACGTGACATTTAACGATCACTACCTTGAAGTGGACTATGATTTATCCGATGTAATGTTTGTGGCGACATCCAACTCTATGAACATTTCGGCACCTTTGTTAGATCGTATGGAAGTGATCCGTTTATCTGGTTATACCGAAGACGAGAAGTTAAATATTGCCAAGCGTCACTTGTTGCCGAAACAGATCGAACGCAATGCTTTGAAAAAAGGTGAATTGACCATTGATGATGGGGCGATTATTAGCATAATCCGTTATTACACCCGTGAAGCTGGCGTGCGTAGTTTGGAACGTGAAATTTCCAAGCTGTGTCGTAAGGCGGTCAAGGCTCTGTTGATGGATAAGCAGCTTAAGCATATCGAAATCAATGCAGATAATCTGAAAGATTATCTGGGCGTTCAGAAAGTGGATTATGGTCGTGCAGATACTGAAAACCGTGTTGGTCAAGTTACAGGGCTTGCATGGACAGAAGTCGGTGGTGATTTGCTGACAATTGAAACAGCCAGTGTACCGGGTAAAGGGAAATTAACTTATACCGGTTCGTTGGGTGAAGTGATGCAAGAATCCATTCAGGCCGCACTGACTGTCGTTCGGGCTCGTGCAGATAAGTTGGGTATCAGTTCTGATTTCCACGAAAAGCGTGATATTCACGTTCATGTCCCGGAGGGTGCAACACCGAAAGATGGCCCAAGTGCAGGTATTGCAATGTGTACAGCACTGGTTTCTTGTTTGACAGGTAATCCGGTTCGTGCTGCTGTAGCGATGACAGGTGAAATTACTCTGCGTGGTCTTCTCTTGCCTATCGGTGGTTTGAAAGAAAAACTGCTGGCAGCCCATCGTGGAGGAACTAAAACGGTCATTATTCCTTACGAAAATAAACGAGATCTGGAAGAGATCCCTCAAAACATAATTCAGGATTTGGAAATTCATCCGGTTAAGCGTATAGAAGACGTTTTAACTATTGCTTTACAAGATCCTGCGTTTGGTGCTGAGGTTGTCTCACTAAAGTAGTACAAAAATAGTGAGCTAACTCAAGACTCTTTATAAAAATTAGGTTGGTAAGTTAATTCAGGCTTGCCAGCCTTTTTTTGTCTCATTAAGTTAGTTTAATCTAAAGATCTGATTAAATATTTTGCTGTTCTATAATTTCTTGCTAATACTGGAATTGGTTGATATGACGGCAAGACTGTTGTGTTATCCGTTCTAAATAGGTGTTTGTTACAATAGTATACCTAATAGATTTCAAGTTGCATTGTGGTGGCAAAAGAACGAATCCTCAGTAGCATAGATAACTATGTGACCGGGAGTCGTTGTAAAGGGTAACGCGGCCAATGAAAGAGGTAACTTGAAAGATTCAAGGTATAAAACTAAATGGGGATGATAAGAGTGAATAAGTCACAACTGATCGACAAAATTGCTGCTGATGTAAATGTTTCTAAGGCAGCTGCCGGGCGTGTAGTAGATGCATTCATTTCTTCAGTATCTGGTGCATTGAAAGACGGTGATGATGTCGTTTTGGTAGGGTTTGGCACATTTACTGTACGTGATCGTGCTGCTCGTACAGGACGCAACCCTCAGACCGGCAAGGAAATCAAAATAGCAGCAGCAAAAGTACCCGCTTTCCGTGCAGGAAAAGGGCTGAAAGATGCTGTCAACGGGTAATGAACATAAATAACCTGTCACATTTACTGTGACAGTTATAAACTGACTGGATTAAATTGATAGGTTAGAATATAAGCGTATCACTTGATTGATGCGCTTTTTTTTTCTTAGCGTTCGAATTAGCGTAAGATGATAGTTTCTTTTTCACTAAGCGGAGTTTTACGTCTTTATGATGGACAACCTACGCACGGCGGCAAACGGCCCAGTGCTTAAAATCGTGTTGGCTCTAATTATCCTGACCTTTTTGGTGACAGGGGTAACAGGCTACCTGTCAAGTGAAGGCGGTAATTATGCTGCCAAAGTGAATGGTCAAACCATTAGTCGTGCTCAATTAGAGCAGGTATTTCAACAAGAAAAAATTTCATTACAGGAAAGACTGGGAGATCAATTCTCAACTCTGCTAAGTAATGAACAGCAAGTGAGAGTGCTGAAACGCCAGTCATTGGATAGTATTATTAATGCGGTTTTACTTGAACAATATGCAAGTAAGCTAGGTCTATCAGCAAGCGATGGGCAAGTAAAAGCAGAGATCCGCAAACAGCCTTATTTCCAGACCGAGGATGGCAAATTTGATAACAATAAATATCTGGAAACGTTGACCAGAGTTGGACTGAATCCAGATGCTTATGCGGAACAAGTTCGGCAGGAATTGATTACCCGTCAACTTCGTGCAACGTTACTGGGTTCAGAAATTGCTTTGCCGACAGAAATTAAACAGATGGCAGCGTTATCTTTGCAAGAAAGAACGGTTCGTTTGGCAACTCTTGAACTGAAATCAGTTGAAGCAAAACAGACAGTAACTGAGCAAGAGCTGAAAAATTACTATGATATGAATGGTAATCGCTTCACAGTGCCTGAGAAAGTTAAAATCAGCTATATCAAGATGGATGCTGCGGATGAGCTGAAAAATGTTACCGTAACTGATGCTGATATTGAAAAGTATTATAAAAATAACCTGTCAAAATATACACAACCAGAAAGGAAGAAATATAGTCTTATTCAACTTGCGTCTGAAGCCGATGCAAAATCGATTCTTGATGAATTGAAAAAAGGCGCCGATTTCAGCAAATTGGCAGCAGAAAAATCGACAGATAAATATTCTGCTCAGCAAGGAGGTGATCTTGGCTGGATGGAAGACAGCTCTTCACCTGATGAGATCAAATCCGCTCATTTAACGGAAAAAGGGCAATTCTCTGATGCCATCAAATTATCTAATGGGTATGCAATCTTCCGTTTGGACGACATTAAACCTCAGGTAGTTAAGTCATTAGCGGATGAACGCACAACAATAGAAAAAACAGTAAAACAAGAAAAAGCAATTGATGCGTTTTATGCATTGCAGAGAAAAGTCAGTGAAGCTGCTGCCAATGATAATGAATCCTTAGCTGCGGCAGAACAGGCCGTTGGTTATAAAGCTGTTACTACTGATTGGTTTGACCGAGATCATATCCCGGCTGATATTAATTTTAGTCAGGTCGTTCAGGCTATTTTCTTTAGTAATTTGATGGATGATAAAGGCGCTTCAGGAACTAACTCTGATGTAATCTCTGTTGATGGTGACAGGGCCTTTATTATTCGGGTGGATGATGTTAAACCTGAATCCATTCTGCCATTTGAAGAGGCTAAAACTCAGGTTACTGAATGGGTAAAACGTCAAAAGGCTGAAAAACAGTTACAGGCTGATGGTGAAAATCTTCTTACAGCATTAAAAGAAGATAAAGGAGAACCAGCTCTAAAAGTGGCAGGGCTCCAGTTTGGTGAACCAACACTAATGACACGTATGCCACAAGCCAACCCGATTACTGATGTGGTATTTACCTTGCCTCATCCCAAAGATGGTAAGCCAGTATATGGATTAGCTCATGATGAGCTTGGCAATGCTGTTTTGGTTCAATTGGATAAAGTTGCATCTGGTTCTGTTTCAGAAGAACAGATTAAACAATATATGATGGTTGAGCAGTATCAGATGGGTAATGCTATGCTGGAATCTTTAGTCGCTAACTTACGTGATAATGCTGAAATTAAAATAGGGCAAATTGAGTAAATTGCGAAGTTACTCGCAACTGATTTTGCAAAACAGTAATTGAAAAAGGCCACTTTCGTGGCCTTTCGCATATTTGAATCTTTCCTGTTGTTCTGAATTTTTGTTATGGCACTCTTTCCTCCATCAACAAAACATGGAGACATTTTTATGAAGTATTTAAGGATATTATTTAATTCATTTATTCTTACTTTTGGTATTAGCATGCCGTTATCTCATGCTATTGCAGCAGGAGAGTCTGTTAATAAAGTGGTACTGACACCATCATCTGATCTGCATAAGACCATTACTGAGAAAAGCGAATCAAGGGATAAGGAAGAAAAAGCGCTCTCAGGAAAAGGAAGCATTAATATCAATACAGCGAATGCTGAAGAATTAGCAAAAGAACTTAATGGTGTTGGTGCCAAAAAAGCACAGGCAATTATTGAATATCGTGAAAAATATGGCCCATTCACAGCAATTGAGCAATTACAGGAAGTACAAGGCATTGGTCCTGCTTTTATAGAGAAAAACCGGGATAAATTAACCTACTGATTAAAAGCCCTCTTGATGAGTGTGCTGATGATTTTATCAAGAGGGCTGTGATACTGATCAAGAATAATTAATTAAACGCTATTGTAATTAAAATGTTTTGCTATTGTTAATAATCTTACTGGTCAGATGAGTTTAGGGGAAAATAGCAATGAGCACAATTATAAAAGTCAGAGGTTATCATATTGATGTTTTTCAGCATGTAAACAATGGACGTTATTTGGAGTTTATGGAGGCGGCTCGCTGGGATTTACTCGCTGAAAGTGACATGTTACGATGGCTAAATAATAATAAAATTGCTTTTATTGTAGCCAATATCAATATTAACTATCGTCATCCTGCTGTATTAGGAGATGAATTGGAAGTGAAATCGTCCTTGCAGGAATTGCGTAACAAAAGCGGCTCTTTTTTCCAGAAAATTATACGCAAAGGCGATAACCGAATTATCGCCGATTCTATGACTACATTTGTTTGTGTTGATTTAAAAACTCAACAAACGTTGGTGTTGGACGGTGAATTAAGAGAAAGGTTTGATGAGTTTAAGAATGAAGCCGTGAAGTGAGGAGTGAGAGGTATTTTTCCCCCTCACTGATACCTGAATTATCTAGTTAAGCTGCGTTTTGGATTTCATTTCTGCCATTGTGGGCTTGGCATTGTTTAAATAAAGATTTAGCCCATTAGCTCGAAGATGGCAGGCAGCGCACTCACCACAACCATCACCCTGTATTCCGTTATAACAAGTGAGAGTTTGAGTGCGAACAAAATCCAGTTTCTGGTAATAATCAGCTAATGCCCAGGTTTCCGCTTTGTTCAGCCACATTAATGGAGTTTCAAAGCGGATATCTCTGGCGATACCGAGACAAACAGCATTATTCAGGGATTTGACAAACTCATCGCGACAATCGGGATAGCCGGAAAAATCAGTTTCACAAACACCGGTGATAACGGTTTCAGCCTCAATCTGATATGCGTAAATCGCTGCCAGAGTTAAAAACAAAATATTACGACCGGGAACAAAAGTATTCGGTAGGCCACTTTTTTCGCTTTCACTGAAATCTGGTACGGGAATGTTATCTCTTGTCAGGCTGCTGATAGCAAGCTCATTTAATAAAGTAACATCAAGTACTTTATGGGCAGCCGCTCCCAGCTCTTTACTGATACGGCTGGCAACATCAATTTCAGCTCGGTGGCGTTGACCATAGTCAAAAGTAATACAGTGAACTTCATCATATTGGTGAAGTGCTTGAATTAAACAAGTGGTGGAATCTTGTCCACCACTGAATACAACAACAGCTCGTTTCATGATACCTACCTCTTTAAATTGAAGGAGATATGTTACTCATAACTATTGAGTTTGGGTAGTTGCGTGAGATATAGCGTGATGTCACCGATATTATTTTTGACCCATTCTGGGTTGTAATAAGTATCAAGGTAACGCTCCCCGCTATCACATAACAATGTCACGATTGAACCCTGCTGGTTGTTGTCATGCATTTGTTTGGCTAGTTGCAAAGCTCCCCAGACATTGGTTCCTGTTGATGCTCCCGTTTTTTTTCCAATGAGCTTTTCGAGCCAGTAGATGGTGGCAATCGAAGCACAATCAGGAACTTGGAACATATCATTGATAACATGAGGTATAAAAGATGGTTCGGCACGCGGACGCCCGATACCTTCGATTTTACTGCTTGTATTTTTGCGTATTTGTCTGCAATTTTGGTGATAGCAGTCGTAGAAAACGGAGTTCTCAGGATCAACAACAATGAGTTTAGTGTTATATCCTTGATAACGCATATAACGGCCAAGTGTTGCGGACGTTCCGCCAGTCCCTGCACTCATGACAATATAAGTTGGCTCAGGGAAGGGTTCTAATTCCATTTGACGGAAAATGCTTTCTGCAATGTTATTGTTGCCCCGCCAGTCAGTGGCTCGTTCAGCATAAGTGAATTGATCCATATAATGACCATTCAGTTCTTTTGCCAGGTGTTCTGATTCTTCATAAATCTGGGCTGAATGTTCTACAAAATGGCATTTACCGCCGTAAAATTCGATTTCCTGAATTTTGCGTTTAGCAGTACAAGCGGGCATCACTGCAATAAAAGGCAAGCCAAGTAAACGAGCAAAATAGGCTTCAGAAACAGCAGTACTACCGGATGAGGCTTCAATAATAGGAGTTCCTTCATCTATCCAACCATTACTGAGTGCATAAAGGAAAAGGGAACGTGCAAGTCGGTGTTTAAGACTACCAGTGGGATGAGTGCTTTCGTCTTTGAGATACAGATGGACTTCAGGAAACATGGGGAGGTTGAGTTTAATCAGATGCGTATCAGCACTGCGTTGATAATCAGCTTGAATAGATTTTATGGCATTGGTAGCCCATAAAGACGACATAAATTGACCCCAGATAAAATACATTTTTGACGTATATATTACTCTTACATTCAGAGAAATAGATTGTTATTTTTCTGATATTGCGTTCTATTTTTAGGAAATATTTCTACAGGATATAGGTATGTTAGATAAAACAGACCGTAAGCTACTAGAGCTGCTCCAACAGGATTGTAGTTTGTCCTTAAATGCGTTGGCAGAAGCCGTTAATTTGACATCTACACCGTGCTGGAAGCGTCTTAAACGGCTTGAAGATGAAGGATATATTGTTGGAAAAGTTGCGTTACTTAATGGTGAAAAACTAGGGTTAGGTTTGACTGTAATTGTGATGATAAAAACTCAACAGCACAGTAGTGAATGGTATGAACAGTTTGTTTCTTTTGTTAAAGAGATGCCGGAAGTCTTAACATTCTATCGTATGGCAGGGGAATATGATTATTTAATGCACGTAGAAGTTGTTGATATGAAAAGTTATGATCATTTCTACAAACGCATGGTTAATGGGATACCTGGTTTGATTGATGTAACATCAAACTTTGCAATGGAAAAAATAAAATATACAACGGCGTTACCCATACCAGATTAGATAATTATTCAAATCTCTTTGGTGAAGTGGTCGCCGATCCTTTCATTTTTACCTCGGGAATAGGTTTGTGAGATTATTTTCTCAGTTAAGTTGGTATTTTTTCAGTGAATGGCGTCGCTATTTAGGTGCTGTCATTTTTCTGGTGATGATTGCGATATTACAATTAATTCCCCCTCGTTTGGTTGGAATTATTGTTGATGGCATCAGCGCAAAAACAATGTCATCCAGTCAATTATTGATGTGGATAAGCGTTATGCTCATCATTGCACTGGCCATATATGGTCTACGGTACGTTTGGCGGGTATGGCTATTTGGTGCTTCTAATCGATTAGCTGTTAAGTTGCGCAGTGATTTCTATCAGAGATTGAGCAGCCAAGATCCTGAATTCTATTTACGTCATAGAACAGGGGATTTAATCGCCCGGGCAACCAATGATGTTGATAGAGTTGTTTTTGCTGCAGGTGAGGGAGTACTTACTTTAGTTGATGCCTTAGTAATGGGATGTGCTGTACTTATTGTGATGAGTGTGGAGATCAGTTGGCAATTGACATTATTATCACTGTTACCTATGCCTATTATGGCGTTAGTGATTAAACGATATGGCCAACAACTTCACCATCGTTTCAAGTTGGCTCAAGGCGCATTTTCTACGCTTAATAACCACGCTCAGGAAAGCTTGACCAGTATTCGAATGATAAAGGCTTTTGGGCTGGAAGAACTACAATCCAGCCAGTTCGAAGAAGTAGCCACTGAGGCAGGACGTAAAAATATGCGTGTTGCACGTGTGGATGCACGCTTTGACCCTACTATCTTCATTGCTATTGCGCTTGCAAATTTATTGGCTGTTGGTGGTGGAAGTTGGATGGTTGTGAATGGTTCTCTGACATTAGGAGAGTTGACCAGCTTTGTCATGTACTTGGGGCTAATGATTTGGCCTATGCTAGCGCTAGCATGGATGTTCAATATTGTTGAGCGTGGTAGTGCGGCATATACACGGATCCGTAGCTTATTACAGGAGCCTCTGGTGATTGAGGATGGTTCACACTCTTTATCTGCTGAACGCGGGACACTGATAGCAAATATCAACTCCTTTGTTTATCCAAAGCATAGTGTACCTGTTCTTCGAGATATTCGTTTTCAGTTACTACCGGGTCAATTATTGGGAATTTGTGGTCCGACGGGGTCAGGAAAAAGTACGTTGCTTGCTTTATTGCAACGCCAGTTTGATATCGCTGATGGCGAAATACTGTTTCAATCCCGCAATGTTTCTACACTCAGGCTGGAAGAATGGCGATCACGATTGGCGGTTGTGAATCAGACTCCTTTTCTATTTTCGGATACAGTTGCAGGGAATATTGCCTTAGGGTGTCCTGATGCTACTCAAGAACAAATCGAAGAAGTAGCCCGTCTGGCGAATGTGCATGATGATATTTTGCAGTTACCACAAGGTTATCAAACCGAAGTCGGAGAGCGTGGAGTGATGCTTTCTGGTGGGCAAAAACAACGTATTTCTATAGCAAGAGCATTGCTATTAGATGCAGAGATTCTAATCCTGGATGATGCGCTTTCTGCTGTAGATGGTCAGACTGAGCACCGTATCATGAAAAATCTCAGCCAATGGCGGCAGCAACGTACTGTTATTATTAGTGCACATAGATTATCAGCTTTAGTAGAAGCAGATAATGTTTTGGTGATGCAAAATGGTGCGATTTCTCAGCAGGGGCAGCATAAACGGCTTATTGCGCAATCTGGTTGGTATTCAGATATGTACCATTACCAACAACTTGAAGCCGCATTGGATGGTCAATATGAGTAATACTGATATGGAGAAGTCTAATACGCGTAATTTTTGGTCATCGTTAAAACGCCTGTTGGTTTACAGTAAAAACTACCGTAAGCCAATTGGTCTGGCTGTATTGATGTTATGGATTGCTGCATTGGCTGAAGTTAGTGGCCCGATGATTATCAGTTATTTTATCGATAACATAGTTTCAACGGGCAATCTTCCACTTGATGTTGTTAGTGGTCTTGCGGTTGTGTTTTTGATATTACAGTTAGTGGCGGCTGCTTTACATTATTTCCAGTCTTTGTTGTTTAATCAGGCATCTATTGGCGTTATACAGCAGATCAGGACGGATGTCATGGATTCAGCACTACGCCAGCCTCTGAGTACTTTCGATAACCAACCTGTTGGGCAATTAATATCTCGTGTGACGAATGATACTGAGGTCATTAAAGATCTATTTGTGAATGTCATCCCAACAGTTTTTCGTAGTGTTGCGCTAATTGGGGCAATGTTGATAGCAATGTTCTTTTTGGATTGGCGTATGGCATGTGTTGCACTGACGATCTTTCCTGCTGTTTTTCTTGTGATGATAATTTACCAGCGTTTTAGTACACCGATTATTCGACGAGTTCGTGTGTATCTTGCTGATATTAACAATGTTTTTAATGAGGCTATTAATGGCATGGCTGTCATTCAGCAATTTCGTCAGCAAGCGCGCTTTGGTGAGAAATTGTTTGCCATTAATCGGGCTCACTATCAGGCGCGTATGCAGGCATTACGATTGGATGGCATTCTGTTAAGGCCTTTATTGAGCCTGTTTTCTACCGCAGTGTTGTGTGGTCTACTGCTACTGTTTGGCTTTCAGGGAACAGATTTTATTGGGGTTGGTGTATTGTATGCATTCATTAGTTATCTGGGACGCCTAAATGAACCATTGATTGAGCTGACAGCTCAACAATCCTTATTACAGCAAGCCGTGGTCTCAGGCGAACGGGTTTTTGAGTTAATGGATAGTCCACAGCAACAGTACGGTGTTGATCAACAAGCTTTGACGAGTGGTAGAATTGATGTCGAAAACTTAAGCTTTTCCTATCGTAATGACAAAGTTGTGTTACATAATATCAATCTGCATGTACCGTCACGGGGCTTTATCGCGCTTGTTGGGCATACAGGGAGTGGCAAAAGTACGTTAGCCAATTTGCTGATGGGGTATTACCCATGGCAAAACGGTGACATTTATCTTGATGGACGATCCGTGTCTTCTTTCTCTCATACTGTCTTGCGTAATGGTGTAGCAATGGTTCAACAAGATCCAGTCGTCTTAGCTGCCTCATTCTTCGATAATATTACATTAGGGCGAGATATTAGTGAGGAAAAAGTTTGGCAGGTTCTGGAAGTTGTACAACTGGCTGAGTTTGTTCGCAAGTTACCGGGTGGGATAAATTCAAGATTGGGAGAACAAGGAAATACTCTTTCTGCCGGACAAAAACAGCTTTTGGCAATGGCACGGGTTTTGGTGCAAACACCGCAAATTCTGATTTTGGATGAGGCGACAGCGAATATTGATTCGGGAACAGAACAATCGGTGCAACAAGCGCTACGGATGATCCGAAAACATACAACATTAGTGGTTATAGCTCACCGCCTTTCAACGATTGTTGAGGCTGATTCTATATTCGTGCTGCATCGTGGTGCAATTGTAGAGCAAGGTCAGCATCAACAGCTATTGGCAAGGCGTGGCCGCTATTACCAGATGTACCAGCTTCAACAGGTTGGTGAAACCTTAAATGAACCGCTGCACATTTAGTGTGCATATCGGGAGTGATTGAAAAGGTTACTCCCTGTCTTATATTTCCTATCTATACGAATTCTTTGTAACGATTTGATTAAAAACATTTTTAAATTCTTGGCACTCCCTTTGCAAATATCTTTGTAATGCGTTTCTACAAATATCATTTTACAAATACAGATAAAGACGGGGGGAGTATGAAATTGATCACTACCATCATTAAGCCTTTTAAATTAGAAGAAGTACGGGAAGCTCTTTCTGATATTGGTATACAAGGCATGACTGTTACAGAAGTAAAGGGATTTGGGCGTCAAAAAGGTCATTCAGAGCTTTACCGAGGAGCTGAATACAGTGTCAATTTCTTGCCCAAAGTAAAAATTGATATTGCTACTTATGATGAACGAGTGGAAGAAATCATTCATGTTATAAAACAAACTGCTTTCACTGGGAAAATGGGCGATGGCAAGATTTTTGTCTTTGAATTACAGCATGCTGTCAGGATCAGGACAGATGAAACGAATGATGCAGCACTGTGAATGGGGAGGTGAAAAATGAGAAAACAATGGTTTGCTGTTATCAGCATCATAGCAGGTGTACCTTCTTGCGCTTTTGCTGCGGGAAACTCGGTTGATAAAGCTGATACGGTATTCATGCTGATAAATACGATTCTTGTGATTTTTATGACGATACCCGGTATTGCTTTATTTTATGGCGGGTTGTTGCGTCGTAAGAATGTTTTGTCATTGATGTCACAAGTAATTGTAAGTTTTTCACTTGTTTGTGTGCTTTGGGTTATTTATGGATATAGCTTGGCTTTTGAGACGGGAAACCCTTTCTTTGGGGGATTAAAGCAAGTCATGTTGAAAAACATATCCATTACTGATTTAAGTGGCAGTTTTTATCAATTGATTTATGTCGTTTTTCAGGGCGCTTTTGGTTGTATCACTGTAGCTTTGGTTGTTGGGGCTTTGTGTGAAAGAGTCCGTTTTTCTGCCTTATTGATTTTCATTGTCTTGTGGTTTACTGCTTCCTATATTCCTATGGCTCATATGGTATGGGGCGGTGGTTGGCTGGCTCAGGACGGTGCATTGGATTTTGCAGGTGGAACTGTTGTACATATTAATGCTGCGGTTGCAGGTTTAGTTGGTGCTTACTTACTGGGTAAGCGTTCAGGATTTGGTAAGGAAGCTTTTAAACCACATAACTTACCCATGACGTTTATTGGCACAGCAGTTCTTTACATTGGCTGGTTTGGTTTCAATGTTGGCTCTGCGGGAGCCGTGAATGCTATTGCTGCTTTGGCACTAGTGAACACAATGGTAGCAACATCGGGGGCAGTACTGTCATGGATTTCTTCTGAATGGTTATTACGCGATAAGCCTTCTCTTTTAGGTGCATGTTCTGGTTGTATTGCCGGACTGGTTGCTATCACTCCTGCTGCCGCAACAGTTGGCATTGGAGGAGCTCTGGTAATTGGTGTGATTGCCGGGATCACTGGTTTGTGGGGAGTAGTGGTATTAAAACGTTGGTTGCGTGTTGATGATGTTTGTGATGTCTTCGGCGTTCATGGCGTATGCGGTATTGTTGGTTGTTTATTAACAAGTATTTTTACTGCTTCTGCTTTGGGGGGAACCGGATTTGTGGAAGGAATGACTATGCTAAGGCAATTTGGCATACAGGTTATCAGTATATTGGTGTGTGTTGTTTGGTCAGCCGTAACTGCTTATTTCTCATTCAAAATTGCTGACCTTGCGGTTGGGTTGCGTATTAGCGTTGAATCAGAAAGAGAGGGGTTGGATATTACTTCACACGGAGAAAGTGCCTACAACTGATCAATTTGTTTAAATATTCACCTTTCCATTTTTTGTTTTGTTGACGATGTTAGCCTGTTCTCAAAACATCCCAGGGCATAGTTTATCTATGCTCTGGAGTTTCTATATTGAGTATATTTTCTTCATTGGGTATGTTTTCGCTTACGGATCACACCCTCCTGAGCAGCAGAGGCAATAAGTAGACCTTCACGGTTATAAATATGACCACGAACAAAGCCACGACCTCCTGATGCTGAGGGGCTCTCAATTGCATAAAGTAGCCAGTCATCCATCCTAAATGGGCGGTGATACCACATAGAGTGATCAATAGTGGCAACTTGAATACCTTTCTCCATAAAATGAACACCATGAGGTTGTAATGATGTAGGTAAAAAATTTAAATCTGAGGCGTAGCCTAGCAGACAATAGTGAATAAAGAGTTCTTCCGGCAGTTTGCCATTGCTACGAAACCAGACATAATGAATGGGCTCTTCTGATGAATTATTAATAGAACTATGGAAATTAATAGGTCTTATTTCTAACGGGGGAGAAGCTGAAAACACACTTTTCAGTTTGTCAGGAAGTTGATGAGAGATATTTTTAATTATTTCTTGTTGAGGTGCTAACATTTCAGGAGGAGGAACCTTTGGCATCGAACCCTGGTGTTCAAAACCTTCTTCATGAGCCTGAAAAGAAGCTGTCATATAAAAAATAGGGTGGCCATTTTGTATAGCACTGATTCGGCGGGCACTGAAACTGGCTCCATCACGTAATATTTCAACATCGTAAATAATTGGTTTATGACTATCACCTGGTCGGAGAAAATAGCTGTGGAAGGAGTTCAGTATGCGCTCATCTGCAACAGTCTGCTTTGCTGCATATAGAGATTGACCGATAACTTGCCCACCAAAAACTTGAGGAAATCCCAAATCTTCACTTTGTCCCCGATAAATTCCTTCTTCGATCTTTTCCAGATGCATCAGGTTGATTAAATTTTGCAATGCCTGACTCATAATGTGCCCTTATTTTTGTAATATTAGGTAACTCTTTATATACCCGTCGTATTTCAAGCTTGCATCTTTGTTGGCTTCACTCGCTCCCCCCAGTCACAGAACTTATCTATGCTCCAGCCTCTCACCGAAGGCTAGCCTTTGGCTGAACAAATTCGTTCTCTTGCCCGTCGTGATGCATTTTGAAATCCATAGGGTATAAAACAATAATATATTAATTTCTGATAGTGTGTTTTATTTTATGAGGAAAATAAAAAATCCATTTAATCTGTAAATTTTTTCTTTATGTTTTCATCAGGAAATGAAAGAGAGTGTTATTAATTTTATCAATTCCTATTAAAGGATACGATAAGTATTAAGGTTTATTCTTATGTATTGATTTTTATGGCTATTTTTGTTTTTTTATCAGAATTTTGAGGGTAAGTGACATGATGATTGACATGAGTATATTTTGAGAGATTTCATAAATTTCATTACATCATTTTAAATTGATATCTTGGCTACCGAATGTGTTTATTGATTATCATGTTTGTTAGTTGTTCCAGTCATTTTTATTGATTAGATATTTAGGTTAATAGCTGTTTAGATGTGATTAAACACAAATTTTTAAGCGCAATTCTTTAAACAACCATCTTTCAAACATGATGTTGATTAAATATATTTAAATAGAAAAGTATTAATGATCTATCTTATTAAACTATTTTATTTGTTATTTTTGTTAGGAATACGATTGTAACTCTTATGTATTAGTGCTTAAAGGATAGCATCTCTATTCTGGTTCTGATATTGAGTTTGTAATTAACTTGATGGTAATGATACTTAATCAAATGAATAGGTCTTGGTTTCATGAGGCTTGAGTTGTTTTGTTATTATATTTGAACAAATTGTCAGTGATGATATGAATCCATCTATAAGCTGTAGGCTGTTTTGTGTGTTAAAACAACTTTTTTGAAGATTTACCTATCATTGTGGGTAATAAATGGACATTTAAATTGGAGTGGCTTGCTATTTGAGATTGTATGAAAGATAATAGCCGCCGCTTTGGAGTTTGAAGCTAACGTCAATGGGGGCTCTATTGGTTCTCCCGCAATGCTAACTTGTTAACTTGGTCAGGTCTGGAAAGAAGCAGCCATAGCAGGGGATGTGTGTGCTGGGATGTCGCTGGTAGAGCCCTCACCCATTTTCAAGATGCGGTTTTTAGCCTACCATTTTTAACCCACAGTTAGTTTACATATCACCCAATATATGGGGAGCCGATAATAATTACCGGCTTTCACTACTTCCTATCTGATCACAGCAGCTTAGCGGACAAATTTCCAAACAGATGACGGGATTTTATCATAGAGTTTATTCATGGTTAGTTCAGCCAAGCGGTGATCAGCGGCGGAATAGAACAATTCTAGTTCATCGTCCGAAAGCTCATATTTATTTTTCTCAATTACACGTTCCAGTGTTTCAATAGAAGTGCATTTTCTCAAACGCATCAGATAGTCAGTTTTAGTCATAATCGCCTTATCTTATTTGGTATAAAAATAGTTAGGAATATATTTATCAGATTTTGCTTAAAGAAGCGTTTAAATCATGTAACAGAATGTTAGTTAAGTGTTTATTTGTTTTTTGCCACTTTGTCAGTTCAACAAAGCTTATCTTATCATTTCCAAACAAATTATATGTTTCATCCAGATATTTATCAATTAAGGTACTGAGGTTGTAGTTGTCAGTATATTTAATTTTAAAACTCCAAACAAACTCTGTAATGTGTTCGATAAATTCGTTTAGTCTTAAGCTTTTTTCAGAAGTCAGATCGTTTATCCAATGATTATCAGTGCGATTCAACACTGAAAATGCTTCGTGAATTAAATTTTCACATAAGTACTTTAATTCAGCAATATCATGTCTTTTTGGTGAATATTCATCCATAATCACCTCCCGTAAACAATGCACGGCTTATTTTGAGCTAAGGCTTATACATATCAATTATTATAGTCGTTCTTTTAGAATTAAGCCTATCAAAACATGATTATTATTTATTAATAATAAGTCTCTATATTTCTTTCGTTCACCAATCCGTTTTTTTAAAGGTGAGCAATTTACACTTAGTTAAGGCTAAAAGCTAGTATGCTACTAAAAATATGGATGTAAACACATATGACATCAAATATATTGGATTATACTAATATAGTAGATGTTATAGCAAGTAGGTACAAAAATCATTATATACCCTTCATCTTTCAAATTGCTACTTTTTTGCTGATTATAGCGTTGGCTGCGTTCACTCACATATGTTATCCAGGCACAGTTATCTAGGTATAGTTATCTATGGCTTCTGGAGGTTTGTGAGTTGTTTGTTATCACGCTGCAACTTGAATTCGACTTGGGTATGAGTAATTGTATTGGAACTTTCAAAATCGATATAACATCATTATTACATATATCATCATCAAGGGGGAACACTTTTTACCATTAAAGGTGTAATCAGAAGAAACAGATGTCAAGTTACCAACTTATCTCCCATTTATTATAAAAAACGTAAAGATATCACATTTTAAAAGTAGAGCATTTTTCATAAGTATTTATTTTAACTGTGGTAAAAGTGGTTTTTCCAAGTTGGATACAAGAGAGGATGTTTTGTTGTTGGTGTCATTGGGTTGATATAAAAGGCCACGAGTGTGGCCTTTTAAGTTAATTACTGGATTTATTGAGGAGATGAAATGTGTTTTATATCCTCATTTTTTTGGCTAAAACGGCGTCTAATTACAACAAAGAATACAGGGACGAAATAGATTGCCAGCGATGTTGCAGCAATCATACCTCCCAGTACGCCAGTTCCTACGGCATTTTGAGCACCAGAGCCAGCACCATTGCTCAAAACCAAAGGCATGACACCTAGCATAAAGGCCAAAGAAGTCATCAGAATCGGACGTAAACGCATCCTCGCAGCCTCCAGAGTTGCTTCTATTAGTCCTTTACCTTCCTTCTCCAGCAAGTCCTTAGCGAATTCAACGATAAGGATGGCATTTTTTGCAGACAAACCGATTGTGGTTAGCAACCCTACTTTAAAGTAGATATCGTTGTCCAGACCCCGAATTAAAGTTGCCAGCAATGCACCAATAATTCCTAGTGGTACAACTAACATTACAGAGAATGGTATGGACCAGCTTTCATACAGCGCTGCCAGACAAAGGAACACGACAATCAATGATAGAGCATATAGTGCCGGAGCCTGGTTACCTGATAGACGTTCCTGATAAGACATTCCCGTCCAGTCATAGCCAACACCCGATGGCAACTGTGAAGCAAGTTTTTCCATCAGAGCCATTGCATCACCGGTACTTTTCCCGCGGGCAGCTTCACCGACAATTTCCATTGATGGTAATCCGTTGTAGCGTTCCAGACGTGGAGGACCATAAATCCATGGTTCTTTAGAAGTATCTATGAATGCAGAGAATGGCACCATTTCACCGAAATAGTTACGGACATACAGCTTACCAATATCTTTTGGCAACATACGGAAAGCTGAATAGGCCTGAACATAGACCTTTTTAACCCGACCCCGGTCGATGAAATCGTTGATATAAGCACCACCAAACATCGTACTTAATGTTGTGTTGATATCATTGACGGAAACACCCAGTGCTTCTGCTTTCTCCTGATCAATATAGAAGCGGTACTGAGGAGTATCCTCCTGCCCATTAGGACGAACACTCGTGAGCATATCTGGATGTTGAGCAACCATGCCCAGTAATTGGTTACGTGCATTTATCAACGCTTCATGTCCGAGGTTTCCTCTATCAATGAGCTGGAAGTCAAAACCGCTGGAGGAACCTAATTCTACAATCGCCGGAATGTTAAATGCGAATACCATCCCTTCCTTGATTTGTGAAAAACGGATGTTAGCCCGGTCTAGAATTGCCGGGACTTTGTCTTTTGCTGCCTTACGCTCATCCCAATCTTTTAAGCTGACAAAGGCCAGCCCCATATTTTGTCCCATACCAGCAAAACCAAAGCCGTTTAAGGTAAATACAGATTGAACAACGTCTTTTTCATCGGTATAGAAGTAATCATTGACTTCATCCAATACTTTTTGTGTCTGCTCCTGAGTTGATCCAGAAGGTAGCTGAACCATTGCCAGCAGTACCCCCTGATCTTCTTGTGGAAGGAAAGAAGAGGGGATACGCATGAATATCAGAGCCATACCTGCGATCAGTCCAACATAAATCAGCAGATAACGCCCTGTACCACGTAGCATACGCCCTACACTATCGGTATAGTGATGTGTGCTTTTTTCGAACAAGCGGTTAAACCAGCCAAAGAAACCGGTTTGAATGCCATGACTGCCTTTAGTAACGGGTTTAAGCATGGTTGCACAGAGTGCGGGTGTCAGGATCAAGGCAACAAAGACAGACAATATCATTGCTGAGACGATTGTCACCGAGAATTGACGATAAATTGCACCGGTCGATCCACCAAAGAACGCCATTGGAACAAATACCGCAGAAAGTACCAGTGCGATACCGACCAAAGCACTTTGGATCTGCCCCATTGATTTTTTTGTCGCTTCTTTTGGTGAGAGCCCTTCTTCTTGCATGACGCGCTCAACATTTTCCACCACGACGATTGCATCATCTACGAGTAGTCCAATGGCAAGTACCATAGCAAACATGGTTAACGTATTGATGGAGTAACCAAATGCGGCCAGTACTGAAAATGTACCTAGTAATACGATCGGAACTGCAATAGTTGGGATCAGTGTTGCCCGGAAGTTTTGCAGGAACAGATACATGACAACAAAGACCAGCAGGATAGCTTCTGCCAGTGTTTTCACCACTTCGAAAATAGAAATCTTAACGAAGGGGGTTGTGTCATACGGATATACAACGGTCAAACCATGCGGGAAGAATGGTTGCAGCTCAGCCAGTACTTTTTTGACCGCTTTAGACGTATCTAAGGCGTTGGCACCGGTTGCTAATTTGATACCGAGCCCTGACGCCGCTTTACCATTGAATCGGGCGATGAAGCCATAGTTTTGAGCACCAAGCTCAACAGTGGCAACATCACTTAGACTGATTTTTGAACCATCCGGATTTACACGTATCAGGATATTGCTGAATTGTTCGGGAGAACTTAGACGTGTCTGGGCAATGATGGAAACATTCAGGCGTTGCCCAGGAACAGGAGGTGTTCCCCCTAGCTGACCGGCTGCAACTTGGTTGTTCTGATCTCTGATGGCCTTCATGACATCTTGTACAGTCATTTTATAATTGACCAACTTGTCAGGATCGAGCCAGATACGCATGGCATACTGAGTACCAAGCAGCATGGCTTCACCCACACCAGTAACGCGGCTGAGGGAGTCTTTGACACTGGCTCCGATATAGTCGGAGATGTCATCCTGAGTCATAGAATCATCTTCAGAAATGAAGCCCGCGACCATTAAAAATGAACTGGTTGTTTTATCAACGCTAACGCCTTGCTGTTGAACTTCCTGAGGTAACAATGGCATTGCCAGTTGCAGTTTATTTTGTACCTGCACTTGTGCAATATCAGGATCTGTGTTCGCTTCAAAGGTGAGTGTGATACTCACTTGGCCAGCAGAATCACTATTAGAAGACATGTACACTAAGTTATCGATACCATTCATATTTTGCTCAATAACTTGAGTGACTGTGTTCTGTACTGTTGTTGCGTCAGCTCCAGGATAATTTGCTGAGATAGAAATCGATGGCGGTGCAATAGAAGGATATTGCTCCACAGGTAATTTCATTATTGCCAACAGACCAGAAAGCATAGTGATAATCGCAATTACCCATGCAAAGATTGGTCGTTCTATAAAAAACTTAGGCATGAATCCCCAACTCCTTATTGAGATTTTTTGGCTGATTCAGTTTTAGTTGTTGTAGGCTTGGCATCCAAATCAACTTCCGTTGGCTGAACTGTTATTCCCGGCGCGATTTTCTGCAACCCTGTGACGATGACTCTATCACCTGCTTTTAAGCCTGCGGTAACCAGCCATTTGTTGCCAACGGCTTGAGTGGCATTGATAGAACGCAACTCCACTTTGTTATCTTTATCAACGACTAGTGTCGTTGCCTGACCACGAGGTGTTCTGGTCACTCCTTGTTGCGGAACTAAGATCGCATTTTTGCGTACACCTTCTTCCAGTTTGGTACGGACAAACATACCAGGAAGTAGTTCTTCATTCGGGTTCGGGAAAACAGCACGCATTGTTATGGAACCCGTTGTTTCATCCACAGTAATGTCTGAAAACTCAAGGTGACCAGTCTGGCTATATATTTTCCCTGCATCAGTGATTAAGTGAATTTTGGGCTTACCGTTTTCTCTCTGAACTGTGCCTTTTGCGATCTCATTCTTAAGCCGCAGATAGTCATCGCTGGATTGCGTGATATCAACATAGATAGGATCAAGTTGTTGGACTGTTGTCAAAGCATTTGCCTGTCCGCCAGAAACCAGAGCTCCTTCAGAGACGGTAGATTTACCTGCACGTCCTGAGATGGGAGAAGTGACTTTAGTATAAGCTAAGCTTATGCGGGCACTTTCCAATGCCGCTTTCAAAGATTGAACATCTGCCGCAGCCTGAGCATATTCGGAATTTGCTTTATCAAATTCCTGCTTACTGACATATTGCGTACCCAATAATGACTTATAGCGTTCAACAGTTAAACGAGCGACGCTTTCGTTTGCTTCTGCTCTGGCCAGATTTGCTTTGGCCTTACTGTAATCTGCTTGATAGGTTGCTGAATCAATTTGATATAAAGAATCTCCGGCATGAACATCACTGCCTTCTTTGTAGTTACGTTTCAGAATGATGCCACCGACTTGAGGGCGTACTTCAGCAACACGATAAGCTGAAGTTCTGCCCGGTAATTCTGTGATCACTGTCAGAGGTTCAGCTTTCAGCGTTACGATACCGACTTCAGGAACCTGCTCGCCAGCAGCCCCTTGCTGAAAATCTTGACTGTCATTACATCCTGAGAGAATGAAGCTGCCTGAAAGTACCAATAATATGGCCAGAGGCACAACCCCTCTGATTTTTCGCATAAGTAAACCTCAATTTTTCAATGTAAACTCTCGAATTGATGAGTGCTAACGAGTGAAATTATTACTTCATTGATGAGCGATGCTATAGTACAAACATACATGAATGTATGTAAATTAGCCTCGGTTAAAAAACAAAGTCTATGGCATAAAAATGGCACGAAAAACTAAACAGCAAGCTAAAGAAACTCGTCAACAAATTATAGAAGCTGCGATAAAGGTTTTTTCTGAGCGTGGCGTTTCTGCTACGTCATTATCAGATATCGCAATTGCAGCCGGTGTAACACGTGGCGCAATTTATTGGCATTTTAAAAACAAAACTGATTTACTTTTTGCTGCTTGTAAAATGCCCGAAAGCACAATAGATGCTTTTGAAAAAGAGTATCAAGCAAAATATCCCAATAATCCACTCCTTGTATTGAGATCTCTGTTGATTTTTCTGTTAAAAATGATGACGGGTAATTGCCAGAATCGTTTGTTAATGGAAATTTTTTTCCATAAATGTGAGTTTGTTGGAGAAATGTCTTTATTGGCTGAACAGATTCGGGAGGTATGTATTTCCGATTATCAAAAAATAGAAGACGTGTTGGCTGCTTGTATTCAATCGGGAGAGTTGCCTCATGATATCGATCCAAAACGTTCAGCTATTATGCTAAGAGCATTAATGACTGGGTTATTGGAGAATTGGTTATTTGCGCCGGACAGTTTTAATATTCAGGAGCAATCTGTATATCTGGTGGATAGTTTCATTGATACACTAAAATATAGCCATCACATGCGCCATATTGAAGAAAACAAATTTTGAATAACATGAGATAAATATGAATGGAATCAATTTTTATTATGGTCAGTAATTATATGCTCTCAAGAGCAGGTTCTTGACACTGAGCTGAAAAATAAACATAGCAGTGTTACCCGCACTTCAGTGCTATCATTCCATTATCTGCAAACGATGAGTAAATGAATTCATGGTTCCATTTAACCACTATTTGAGTGCAGTACTCAATAAGGGGGTCTTGTGCAATAAAAGACCTGGGATGCTGTATTTTCGCTTTTTAGGGCTGGTGAGCTTATTTATTCTGCTGTCATGCTTTTTTCATCCAGCTATGGCTGCATTCAGCAGTGATGTTCCAACGCGGGATGATATCCAGAATCAACTTAAAGTGTTAACCGAGCGTAAGGAGCATACAGTTGAGGAGAAAGCCTCAATAGTCGACTTAGAAAAAACGCTCTCTTTCTTTGATAAAATAGATCAAGTTAAGCTGGATTCTGAGCAACTTAAAAAAAATTTACAGGAATTACCACAGAAATCACAACAGCTCACCACTGAATTAGCAAGCCTGAAGAATAATTCCCAACAGAATGAGAATGAATATAAGCAAAATCTGGCTACTTTGTCTCTGAAACAGCTTGAAGCTAAACTGAACAATACACTGAACAATCTGCAAAAAGCACAGGACAATCTCGCCAGTTATAATAGTCAACTGATTGGGTTACAAACGCAGCCAGAAAGAGCACAAAATTTGCTGTACCATAATGTACAACGGTTGCAGCAAATTCGTAATCAGCTTAATAACGCAATCACGGAACAGTCTGAGGTTCGTCATACCGAAATCGAATTATTATTGGTAGAGCAATCTTTCTTGATGCAACAAAAGGACTACCAAAAAGAGTCCTTGCAAGTCAATACCCAGTTACAAACGCTTTTACAGCTTCAACGTGATTACACTTCTTTCCAAATTGAACAATTGGAGCGGTATGTCCAGTTAATTCAGGATATTGTTAATGGAAGACACCTAATTGTTTCGGAAGAAACTGCCAAAGAGGTGCAGAATTCAGATGATACTAATCCCCATATTCAGTCCAATCCGCTGGTCAGGGAAGAAATCGAGATAAATCGAGATCTCAGTGAACGTTTGGTAGCGGCAACACGGGATAATAACCAACTAGTGCAGAAAAAAATTCAGGTAAAGAATTTTCTGGATAGAGCTATCCAATCTGAGCGTGGTTTGAAAGAGCAAGTTAAAGTGTTACGTGGAAGCTTATTGTTATCACGCATTTTGTTTCAGGAACAGCTCAAAGTACCCCGAAATGTCCTGACAAAGGACTTACCAACGAAAATTGCCGACTTGCGGTTAGAACAGTTTGAGATTGCTCAGCAACGTGATCAGCTTTACTTGGTTAATGACTATATCAATCAACTATTGAACCAACATGTTAGTGAGATACAAAATGAGCCTCAAGAGATGGTTGGGGAAATTCGTAATGCGATAGAGCAATTGCTTGAGATCCGCCGGGATTTATTGAACCAACTGAATAACTTGCTTGGTCAGCAGATTACACACGCTATTAATTTGCAGATGGATCAACAGGAGTTATTGGATGTGAGTCAATCGCTGGAACAGACGCTTGTCCAGCAGATTTTCTGGGTTAATAGCAATAAGCCTATGAACTGGGCATGGTTGAAATCACTGCCAGCATTAGCTCATGAGGAGCTGACGCATTTTAATATTCATTTTACGATCAGCGGGCTTATCACCGGGTTGCAGAATTCCATTCACTTTGTTATTCCCCTTTTACTTGTAGGGCTGTTTTTACGCTGGCAGACAAAAAGTATTAATGTGCAACTAAAGAAAATTTCTGCTGAGGTAGGGCAACTACGCAGGGATAGTCAATTACATACTCCACTGGCCTTGATTCTGACGCTGATAAAGACATTGCCTCTGGCTTTTATTATTCTGGCAATAGGTTACTGGTACTCGAAGTCAGGTGATGAGTTAGGAGAGTTGGTTTGGGGATTTTCCCGTCAATTGGCGTTATTCTGGATTGTCTATAGATGCAGTTATCAAATTCTGGATAAAGGGGGGCTGGGAGAACAGCATTTCTCACTGAATAAAGAATTGTGTTCACTATTTCGCAAAAACCTCGCGAGATTGTCACTCGCTTTATTGCCGCTTCTGTTTTGGGTAACCCTGGGCGTTAAACATCCACTTCGGTTATCTGATGATGTTATTGGTCAATGTACGGTACTGATTTGTCTGTTCTTTGTTTTCATTTTTATTTTTCCATTCTGCCGTCAAGTATGGCGTGAAAAAAGTTCGCATATGATCCAAACCATCGTGGTAACAACATTGACTTTTGCCCCGTTGGTTCTCATTGTGCTAACGGTATCCGGCTACTTCTATACGACATTACGTTTATCTGAACGCTGGCTTTACAGTGGTTATCTGCTACTTCTCTGGCATATTTGCTATCAGTCCTGTCTGCGTGGATTAAGCCTTGCAGCACGTAGTATTGCGTATCGCCGGGCGGTTGCCCGCCGTCAGGCTCAGGCAAAAGAAGGTGCAGAGGGTGAAGTGGTGGAAGAACCACCAATGGCATTGGATCTCATTAATCAGCAATCATTACGTTTAACCACGATGGTGCTGTTTCTGATCTTTTTTATGGCATTTTACTGGACTTGGTCTGACTTGGTGACGGTATTCTCTTACCTTGATGGAATTAATCTGTGGCAATACAGTACGGCAACAGAGCTAGGAAATGTCCTGCAACACGTCACCTTGAAAGATTTGGCTCTTTCCATAGCTATGCTGGTTATTTCATGGGTTATGATGAGAAACTTGCCGGGTTTGTTGGAAGTATTGGTACTATCCCGTTTACAGTTACAACAGGGTTCTTCTTATGCCATTAAGACAACGTTGACTTATTTTATCATCGGTGTTGGGGGGATTAGTGCACTGGCAACACTGGGTGTTTCATGGAATAAATTACAGTGGCTGGCAGCAGCACTTTCGGTGGGGTTGGGATTTGGATTACAGGAAATCTTTGCCAATTTCGTTTCAGGTTTGATTATCTTGTTTGAACGTCCTGTTCGTATCGGCGATACCGTTACTATAGGAACATATTCTGGTTCAGTCAGTAAAATCCGTATTCGTGCAACAACAATTACTGATTTTGATCGTAAAGAGGTCATTATTCCTAATCGGGCATTTGTTACAGAGCGCCTGATTAACTGGACACTTTCTGACACAATCACCCGTATTATCATTAAGGTGGGTGTTGCATATGGTTCTGATCTCGATAAGGTGAAAGAAGTGATGTTACAGGCGGCGAAAAGTAACCCCCGCGTCATGAACGAACCAGAACCTCAGGTTTATTTCATGAGTTTCGGGGCTAGCACACTGGATCATGAATTAAGGTTATATGTGCGGGAATTAGGTGATCGCAGTCGCACGGTTGATGAAGTTAACCGCAGTATAGATAAATTGTGCCGGGAAAATGATATCAATATTGCGTTCAATCAGTTGGAAGTCTATTTGCATAATGGACAGGGAAATAGCCTGCAAGAAGTTCAAAAGACGATGGTTCAAAATTCTGTGGCTCAGCCCTTCATGAGCAGTGGTCAACGTTATTCAGATGAACATCCAGCCTCTGACGACAAGCCTCTCTTACCTTAAGGAATGATTTTAAAAAAATGACTTTAAAAAAATATGCCTGATGATTGTTTATCAGGCATTTTTCTCAGATTGTTGAGACTCTTGTTTTAGTTTCCCTTGAAAGTCATGTTTAACGATTTCTAATGCAGCTAATGCGATTTCAGGGGAAATTTCATTGCATTCGAGTAGATAAATAAGATCTACTGCAAGTTTAACTTCAGCGGGTGCATTTTCGAAAACCATCACGATTATTCCTCTAATTAATCTGAATGTTCCTGCTTTTCTATCGCTTTTTCTATACGCATCAATGCCTGACGGCAACGAGCAAGCCTTCCTGCCAGAGCGGCGATTTCTTTTTGCAGTTTATATTTATTTGCTAATACAACTTGTTGATTTAGTTGTAACTCACGATCATCAATCATTGCCATTAAACGGCGTTCATAATCTTGATGTTCGGCTAAACGTTGGTAAAGATCTCGCTCTTGTGACTGTCGATCAAACTGATCTTCTTGCCTGCGCAGTGATTGGGTGGATAATTCTCTTTTTAGAGCTTCAATTTGTATTACTAAACGTTCAGAAAGAAACTTGACCTGTACAGTGCGATTGTTTCTGACACAATGTCTTAACTGAACCATATTCTGGTTAATTTCCTGCATATATCCACTGAGTTTATTGCTGTGGTGATGAAATAAAGCCTGATCAAAACGAGCAATTGAAAATGGGGTATCTGGCAGGGAAGTTAACTCGGTTGCCAGCATACTGATTTGTTTTTCAAGCACATCTAATAAATTTTGTATACCCATCAGTATCCCGTTATAGTCAATAATCTTCTTGTTAAATTCTATGCCATCCGATCATCAAAGTTATGTTTAACAACGATGCCGAACGTCATAGAGGTTAAGTTTGATACATATCAACAAATATAATCAGCAACGTGCTTTGTTGTTGCTTTTTTCCGGTAGTTTTCATAGATTTTAGCGCTTTCATTTTTTTAACTGGCTGGCATTAATTATGACCGCTAACGCACAAAAACTGCAATTTATTAAAGATAGTATTGAAACAATACCTGATTATCCCAAAGCAGGCATACTTTTCCGTGATATTACTACGCTATTGGATAATCCTGCTGCATACCAGGCGACGATTGATTTATTGGTCGCTCATTTTGAGGGAAAAGGTATCACCAAAATTGTCGGTACTGAAGCGCGTGGTTTTTTGTTTGGAGCACCTGTAGCACTGCGTTTGGGAGTGGGGTTTGTTCCTGTCCGTAAAAAAGGAAAATTACCCAGAGAAATATTAAGTGAAACTTATGATCTGGAATATGGCACTGATACATTAGAAATTCATAAAGACAGTATCAACGCCGAAGATAAAGTTCTCGTTATTGATGACCTGCTTGCAACTGGTGGTACAATCGAAGCAACAGTTCGCTTAATCCGCCGTCTTGGTGGCGAGGTTTCTGAAGCAGCTTTTATCATTGGCTTACCTGATTTGGGTGGTGCAGAGCGTTTGAAAAATCAGGGTGTTGACAGCTACATTCTCGTCGAGTTTCCTGGACACTGATTGTTCTGATTTTTGTATAATTGATACTTCAGCCTCGCCGTCCATGGTGAGGCTGTGCTAGCATAATAGACAGTCGTGTTCAATCTCCTCGGTATTCATGAGCTATCAGGTACTTGCCCGTAAGTGGCGCCCACAAATATTTTCTGATGTGATTGGTCAGCAACATGTGTTGACTGCATTGGCTAATGGTCTTGAACACCAGCGCCTCCATCATGCTTATCTTTTTTCCGGCACTCGTGGTGTGGGAAAAACAACTATTGCGCGTCTGTTAGCAAAGGGGCTGAATTGTGAAACAGGTATCACAAAAACCCCTTGTGGTCAGTGTACAAACTGCCTTGAAATTGAGCAGGGACGATTTGTTGATCTGATAGAAATTGACGCTGCTTCGCGAACAAAAGTAGAAGATACTCGTGAATTGCTGGATAACGTGCAGTATGCGCCTGCCAGAGGGCGTTTCAAAGTTTATCTTATTGACGAAGTTCACATGCTGTCACGTCATAGCTTCAATGCCTTACTCAAGACATTGGAAGAACCGCCAGAACATGTGAAATTTCTGTTGGCAACGACTGATCCGCAGAAATTGCCGGTAACTATTCTTTCACGTTGTTTGCAATTTCATTTGAAGGCACTGGATGTTAATCAAATCAGTGGCCAATTGGAGCATGTACTTAAGGCCGAACAAATAGAGAGCGAAGCTCGGGCCCGTCAGCTATTGGCTCGTGCGGCGGATGGCAGTATGCGTGATGCATTAAGTCTGGCCGATCAGGCCATTGCTCTCGGTGGAGGAAAACTGACAGCAGAGATTGTCAGCCAGATGCTAGGCACGCTGGATGATGAACAGCCTCTGGAAATGATAGAAGCGCTAGTTCGTGCTGATGGGCAGGTGCTTATGGCTCTGGTTGATCAGGTTGCAGCACGTGGTATGGATTGGGAAAATCTCCTGGTCGAGATGTTATCGTTGTTACATCGCATAGCCATGATCCAATTGCTGCCTCAGCGATCAGATATAGAATCGTCTTCAACAGAAGGGCGTTTGCGATTGCTGGCGAAATCAATTTCACCTAGCGATTTACAACTCTATTACCAGGCTTTATTGGTTGGTCGTAAAGATCTCCCCTATGCGCCGGAGCGTAGAATGGGAGTTGAAATGGCATTATTGCGTGCTTTGGCGTTTCATCCCAAAACAGTTATTGAGGAAATGCCGGAATCCCATAATGTAGAAATGCCTACTGCATCGGCTATTGCAGCATCAACACCTGCACAGCAGCGTCTTATAGCTCAATCCAAACTTAATAATTCTGGGCAAAATAATTCTGTACCTGACCATATTGTGCCTGACAATCATGTTGTCCCTGACAATATTGTCAGCAAAAAATCTACTGAACAAAAAATGCCTCAGACATCAGAGGCAGAATCGGTAGCTGACAGTCCGACAGCAAAATTACTGCAAGCGAGGAATCTGCTTTCTCGCCAAGGAAACGATCCTCCAAAAAAGGCTGAGCCGGCAGCGTCTGTGAAGGCGAAGTCGGCAAGTTCGGCATTGGAGCGATTGGTTACGGTGGCTGAACAGCGGCCGCAATCTTTTATTCCCGAGGCGCGGGAATCTAAACTTGTAAAACAAGAAGCTTATCGCTGGCGCGCTAAAAATATTGAAAAAAAACCAGTTGCTACAACACCAAAAGCGATCAAATCAGCGCTTGAATATGAAAAGACACCAGAATTGGTGGAAAAGTTGGCTGTTGAATCTAAGCAAAGAGATCCATGGACCGCTGAAATTGATAACTTAAATATTCCAAAACTGGTTCAACAGGTGGCATTGAATGCATTTAAAGAGCAGATTAACGAAAGCCAGTTCTGCCTTCATTTACGTTCAAAACAACGTCATCTTAATTCAGCATCAGCACAGAAAACGTTAACTGAAGCATTGAGTGAATTACATGGTAAACCTATTGAACTCAGTATCATTGAAGATGATAATCCAGCGGTAAAAACACCGTTGGAGTGGCGACAAGCGATTTATGAAGAAAAATTGGCACAAGCTCGCCAATCCATTATTTCGGATAGAACGATTCAAACACTTCAGCAGTTATTCGATGCAGAATTGGATGAAGAAAGTATCCGGCCTGTTTAACCCCGCAGTGTGTATTTATACTGTGTCTACAGCAAAGAGAGAAAATTATGTTTGGTAAAGGTGGTTTGGGCAATTTGATGAAACAGGCCCAGCAGATGCAAGAAAAAATGCAGAAAATGCAGGAAGAAATTGCAAATCTGGAAGTGACCGGTGAATCTGGTGCTGGTCTGGTGAAAGTTACCATTAATGGTGCACATAACTGCCGTCGAATCGAAATCGATCCAAGCCTGATGGATGATGATAAGGATATGTTGGAAGATTTGATTGCTGCGGCATTCAATGATGCGGCCCGCCGTATTGAAGAAACTCAAAAAGAAAAAATGGCCAGTGTTTCCAGTGGAATGCAATTGCCACCTGGCTTTAAGATGCCTTTCTGATGCAAACCAGTCCTCTTCTTGAATCCTTGATGGAAGCATTGCGTTGCTTACCGGGCGTAGGTCCTAAATCGGCACAACGAATGGCGTTTCATCTTTTACAACGGGATCGCAGTGGCGGTATGCGGCTTGCGCAAGCATTGACGCGCGCCATGTCTGAAATTGGTCATTGTCAGGACTGCCGGACATTTACAGAGCAGGAACAATGCACAATTTGTGCCAATCCCCGTCGCCAGCAAAATGGTCAAATCTGCGTGGTGGAAAGCCCCGCGGATATCCACGCAATTGAACAGACCGGTCAATTTGCAGGGCGTTATTTTGTCCTTATGGGGCATTTATCGCCGTTGGATGGTATTGGTCCAATGGATATTGGGTTGGATCGCTTGGAAGAGCGTTTGTCTTCTGAAACTCTGTCAGAAATTATTCTGGCAACCAACCCGACTGTCGAAGGAGAGGCAACGGCAAACTATATTGCGGAAATGTGCTCACAATATGGTGTGACTGCCAGTCGTATTGCTCATGGTGTTCCCGTTGGGGGGGAACTCGAAATGGTAGATGGAACAACACTGTCCCATTCTCTTGCTGGCCGACAGAAAATTACTGATTTGTGATTGCTCTCTCATTATTTTTAATGGGAAATTCCAATGGGTGGTGTTGCAGAGAACGCCACCATCCATAATGCTTTATTTAACTTATTGTTTTTACTGAGTTATATAATTAATTTCACATTCTTCTTGTTATCTGAGCTTGAAACTTTCAGGTTTTATCCCCATCTGATTACCATCTTCCGATTTTACATATCTGAACTGGATTTAGATTGAGGTAATAAATGAGCATGAAAGATCAGGAAACCCGTGGATTTCAGTCTGAAGTTAAACAATTATTGCAGTTGATGATCCACTCTCTCTATTCCAATAAAGAAATTTTTCTCCGTGAACTGATTTCAAACGCATCAGATGCTGCTGATAAATTACGCTTTCGAGCATTATCTGCGCCTGAATTGTACGAGAATGATGCTGAGCTACGTGTTCGTCTGGCTTTAGATCAAGAGAAGAAAACTATCACCATTAGCGATAATGGTATTGGTATGACCCGTGATGAAGTGATCGATAATCTGGGAACGATTGCAAAATCCGGTACTAAGGCATTTCTTGAATCTATCGGCTCTGACCAGGCTAAAGATAGCCAGTTGATTGGACAATTTGGTGTTGGTTTTTATTCTTCCTTTATTGTTGCTGATAAAGTGACCGTACGTACCCGTGCAGCAGGTGCGAAGGCAGAACAAGGTGTATTCTGGGAATCGACCGGTGAAGGTGATTACACAGTTGCAGATATTGAAAAGACAGATCGTGGTACAGAAATTACCTTGCATCTGCGCGAGGGGGAAAACGAGTTCCTTAACGACTGGCGTCTACGTTCTATCATTGGCAAATACTCTGATCACATTGCTTTACCTGTTGAAATTGAAACCCAAACTAAAAACGAAGAAGACGATTCAGTTACTGTCGCATGGGAAAAAATCAATAAAGCTCAAGCCTTGTGGACTCGTGGTAAAGCTGAAATCAGCGATGATGAGTATAAAGAATTCTATAAACATATCTCCCATGATTTCGCTGATCCTCTAAGCTGGAGCCACAATCGTGTTGAAGGTAAGCAGGAATACACCAGCTTACTGTATATCCCTTCTCAAGCTCCGTGGGATTTGTGGAACCGTGAACATAAACATGGTTTGAAACTGTATGTGCAGCGTGTATTCATCATGGATGAAGCTGAACAATTCATGCCAAATTATCTGCGTTTTGTCCGTGGCCTAATTGATTCTAACGATCTGCCATTGAACGTTTCCCGTGAAATTCTGCAAGATAGTTCCATCACCCGTAATCTGCGTAGTGCATTGACTAAACGCGTATTGCAAATGCTGGATAAACTGGCAAAAGATGACGCAGAGAAATACCAAACTTTCTGGCAGCAGTTTGGTCTGGTGTTGAAAGAAGGCCCCGCTGAAGATGGTGGAAACAGAGAAGCTATCGCTAAGTTACTGCGTTTTGCCACCACTCACAATGACAGCTCTTCACAAACTGTTTCTCTGGAAGAATACGTTAGCCGCATGGCTGAAGGTCAGGAGAAGATTTACTACATTACGGCTGATAGTTATGCTGCGGCGAAGAATAGCCCACATCTGGAACTGTTCCGTAAGAAAGGCATTGAAGTTCTGTTGTTGTCCGACCGCATCGATGAATGGATGATGAGCTATCTGACTGAGTTCGATGGTAAATCATTCCAATCAGTCAGTAAGGCTGATGAATCCCTTGATAAACTGGCTGATGAGAACAAAGCCGAGCAGGAAGAAGAAGATAAAAAACTAGAACCATTCGTTGAACGCGTGAAGACACTGCTTGGTGAGCGTGTGAAAGAAGTTAAATTGACTCATCGATTGACTGATACTCCGGCGATAGTCACCACCGATGCCAACGGAATGACGACTCAAATGGCAAAACTGTTTGCAGCAGCAGGTCAGTCAGTGCCAGAAGTTAGTTATAATTTTGAACTGAACCCGGAGCATAACCTGGTGAAAAGAGCGGCTGACATTCAGGATGATACTCAGTTTGCTGACTGGATAGAATTATTGCTGGATCAGGCATTGTTTGCCGAACGTGGCACATTGGAAGATCCAAACCAATTCATTCGTCGTATGAATCAATTATTATCCGCTGAACAAGCATAATTTCATTGAAATTATGGCAATAAACCACGCTTCAACCGAAAATTGAGCGTGGTTTATTTTTTGATTAATGCGAAAACGTTTACCTGTTTTCTTGAGCCATCCCCCATTCCAATGGTATGGTGGTTCGTTTTCTTTTAAAAATACGAAAAGCAAATAGCAAGGGGATTTACGCGATGCGTATTATTCTGCTGGGCGCGCCAGGCGCCGGTAAGGGGACTCAGGCGCAATTTATCATGGAGAAATTTGGGATCCCCCAGATTTCGACAGGTGACATGTTGCGTGCCGCAGTAAAGGCAGGTACCGAGTTAGGTTTAAAAGCAAAGGAATTGATGGATAATGGCAAACTGGTCACTGACGAGCTGGTGATTGCCTTGGTTAAAGAGCGTATCAAACAAGATGATTGCCGTAATGGGTTCTTGTTGGATGGGTTCCCACGTACCATTCCTCAGGCTGATGCTATGAAAGAAGCGGGTATCAAGGTTGATTATGTGCTGGAATTTGGTGTTCCAGACGACATTATCGTTGAACGCATTATTGGTCGTCGTGTACATGCACCATCAGGCCGTGTTTACCATATCAAATTTAATCCACCAAAAGTGGAAAACCACGACGATATTACAGGCGAAGAATTGACTGTTCGTAAAGACGATCAGGAAGATACAGTTCGTAAACGCCTGGTTGAATACCATGCACAAACAGCCCCTTTGGTTTCTTATTACCAACAAGAAGCTCAGGACGGTAATACAAAATACTTCAAACTTGATGGAACCCGTCAGGTATCTGAAGTCAGTGAAGAATTAGCCAGAATCCTGGGCTAATTATACAGTCGGTTCTTGATTCATTTTAATTCTAAACAGTTAGAGCAGGCGGTGTGAATGCCGCCTGACTTTTACCTCACATACCATGAAACTCTCGCTCCATAAAATGTAATATGTGACTATCATAGTGTTTTATTTTTGATTACCAGTCATTTTGATGGAGTGTTGAGGAATGAGTAATCGCAATTATGGTGTTATATTGGTCAATCTTGGCACGCCAGATGAGCCTACACCAGCAGCAATCAGACGTTATTTGGCGAAATTCCTAAGTGACCGACGGGTGGTAGATATCCCTGCGTTGATTTGGAAGCCATTCTTACACGGTGTTATTCTTCCCTTCCGTTCTTCCCGTGTCGCTAAACTATACGAGGAAATCTGGACAGAAGAGGGCTCTCCTTTACTGGCTTATAGTATTCGCCAACAAAAACGATTGAGTGAAAAGCTGGGTAATATTCCTGTGGTTCTGGGGATGACTTATGGCTCACCTTCTTTACCTCAGGCAGTAGATACTTTGTTACAGCAAGGTATTGATCATTTCATCATACTTCCTCTTTATCCCCAATATTCCAGTACAACATCGGCAGCTGTATTTGACAGTATCAGCAAAATATTGCAGGGATATCGTACCATTCCTCATTTGAATTTTATCCGTGGTTATGCAAGGCACCCTGCTTACATTGCTGCGCTGAAGGAAACAGTAGAGCAAAGTTTTGAAAAGCATGGTCAGCCCGACCGCCTTATTCTTTCTTACCATGGCATTCCTGAACGTTTAGTTAAGATGGGGGATATTTATCCAAAAGATTGCCTGGCAACAACTGAGTTTTTGTCGCAAGTGTTGGATTATCCGGCAGATAGAATTATGATGACCTACCAATCACGTTTTGGTCGTTTGCCATGGTTAACCCCCTTCACGGATAAGACAATGGCATCGCTGCCAAAACAAGGTGTAAAACATGTTCAGGTACTATGTCCGGGGTTTGCATCTGATTGTCTTGAGACATTGGAAGAAATTAAGCAACAGAATAAAGTTGTTTTTTTGGGCGCAGGTGGAAAAAAGTTTGAATATATACCTGCACTTAACGATAATGAGGCACACATTTCGCTGTTCGAGCAATTGGTCAATAACATCGCCAGATAATGAATTGTTGGCAATCATGGATTGTTATCGAACTCCATGTTGGCAAGACCTTAGTAGATACGGATATTTTTGCCTATAGTTAACCAGCATATGTTTTGCGAGTTGTGTGATTTTTTAAGGATATTGCTTCAAAATCAACGAATTCCGTGAGTATGGAGTAGAAACTCGGCGGGCAACAATTGAGAAGCAAAATTATTTTGGATTGGAAATGTAGATAATGAGTAATAAACCAGTTAAGCACGCAGATTTTTATGAGGGGCATGCAGATTATCATTCAAGGCAAGAAGATGAAATTGATCTGTTTGAATTGTTCTCCGTAATTTTTCAATCAAAATATTTGATTATTGCAGTATCCTTTGTATTTGCCGTCATTGGCTTTGGTGTTGCATCATTCTTGCCACAAAAATGGACCAGTACGGCTGCGGTGGTGCAACCAGGGCTGGAAGAGTTTCAGCCATTAAAGAACGCATTAACAGAGTTGCATGTTCTTAATCTCGAATCAAACCTGACAGAAGAATCGTTATATAAGCGTTTTGTTGAAAACTATAATTCACGTGTATTACGTGAAGAATATTTGGTGGATACTGATTATTTCAAAGCACTGCTTGCTAATAAAGATGAAATTACTGCCCAGAGCAAAAGAAGTTTGATCGAACAGATTGTAAATAAAAATATTTCCTCTTCCGTGCCTAAAAAAGATAAAGATGACGAGTTTTATGAAACAACGCTCTCTTTTAGTGCCGGTACGGCGGAAGATTCTTACAAACTGTTATCTGGCTATATCAAATTTGTCTCCGCAGTTGTGCGGGATCAGGTGAAAGATGAACTGAACGATACAGTGCGTCAGAAGCTGGCTTACTCGAAAAAACTCTATGAGATTGATTTAGCCCGTATCACAAATATGCGTGCTACGGATATTGAACGATTGAAGTATGCGATTTCCATCGCCAACTCTGCGGGTATCAAAAAACCGGTCTCTAATGGTGGTGCTATCATTAAGGATGATCCCGATTATTCAATTGCATTAGGTTCCGATGCGTTGCAACGAAAGTTGCAGATTACTGAAGGAATTACCGATTCAACAACGATAGATGCAGATTTGCGTAACCGTCTTTTGTATATCAAAAATCTGGAAACTGTCAATATTGATAAACTTGATTTCCAGCCATTCAGATATATGCAGGAGCCTTATGAGCCAACCACGAAAGATTCACCTAAACGTCTGTTGATTCTGGTTGGTGCTGGTTTTATTGGCTTTATTCTGTCCATTATGTTTGTCCTGATGCGCCATACGGCGCGTAGCCGTCAGAAGCAGCAGACAGCTTAATATATTTTATAAGCTGATGCCTTGTTAGAGGCTGATAATCATTGTAATTTTAGCGGCCAATGTTGTAATAACATTGGCCGCTTTTCTTTTATGGATACCATTTATGAACACCCGGTTTTTTTGTTTCGCTGTGGTATTGTGCCAAACGGGATTATGCTAATATGCCGCATGTTTTGGCTCTATAGCAGCAATCAACTATGAAATTCCCCGGTAAGCGTAAATCTAAACACTATTTTCCTGTCAGCCTCAAAGATCCTCTACTCCAGCCCATCAAAGAGATGATGGATACTGAAAGTAATCGAGCCTATATTGTTGGTATTGACCAAATATTGGTAGATATTGAAGCAAAAGTGGATGAAAGTTTTATTCAACGTTATAACCTGAGCCAAGGGCATTCACTAGTCATTGAGGATGATGTGGCTGAGGCACTCTACAATGAGTTAGCAGAAAATAACTTGATTAGCCATGAGTTTGCAGGTGGAACTATCGGTAATACTTTGCACAATTACTCTGTTTTAGCGGATGATAAATCCGTATTGCTTGGTACTATGTGTAATAACATCCAAATCGGCAGTTATGCCTATTGCTATCTCTGCAATACTTCCAGTCGTATGGATTTAAATCATCTTCAGGGCGTTGATGGTCCAATTGGTCGTTGTTTCACTTTAATAACTGAAAATGGTGAAAGAACATTCGCTATCAGCCCAGGACTAATGAATCAACTCAGTCCAGAAAATATTCCTGAACATATTATTGCTGAAGCATCGGCGTTGGTCATTACAGCCTATTTGGTACGTTGTAAGCCAGGTGAACCTATGCCGGAAGCGACGATGAAAGCCATCGAATATGCGAAAAAGTATAATGTCCCTGTTGTACTGACATTAGGAACTAAATACGTCATTGCTGATGATCCTCAATGGTGGCGTGATTTCCTGTCAGAGCACGTTTCTGTAGTAGCTATGAATGAGGATGAAGCTCAGGAACTGACTGGTTTTAGTGATCCCCTGCTGGCGGCAGATAGAGTATTGAATTGGGTGGATCTTGTATTGTGTACTGCCGGACCGGCCGGATTGTATATGGCGGGTTACACTGAAGAAGAGCATAAGCGTCAGACTTCACATCCATTATTGCCGGGCGCAATTGCTGAGTTTAATCGTTTTGAGTTTAGCCGCGCGATGCGTCAGGCTGATTGCCAGAATCCAATGCGGATCTATTCTCATATTGAGCCATATATGGGAGGGCCTGAGAAGATTATGAACACTAATGGGGCAGGAGATGGTGCACTGTCTGCGTTGCTGCATGATATTACGGCCAATAGTTATCACCGCATGAATGTCCCGAATTCCAGCAAACATATGCGCTCTTACTTGACATATTCTTCTTTAGCTCAGGTATGTAAGTATGCGAACAGAGTGAGTTATCAGGTATTGAGCCAGCATGCTCCGCGCTTGACTCGTGGATTACCAGAAAAAGAAGATAGCCTGGAAGAAGCGTACTGGGAACGTTGACAATTATTGTTCGGGAGTATCCCGTTAGTTTTATCGGGATACTCCATATCGCTAATAGTTATGCCGCTGATGGATTGGTTGGTGAAAGTGATGGTGGTGGTGGAGTTATTGGGCAACCTTCATCATTTTCCGGTAGTACATTAGCCATCGTTTTGGCGATCTCATGTTCGCCAATAATAATGTGATTGGCACCGCGTTCTGTAATGTAAGTGACTTCATCGTCATAATGAGCACGGACAATGATATTGATATCTGGTCTCATTTCCCGCGCATTTTCAACAATTTTACCTGCTTCATAACCATTTGGAATGGTCAGGAATAGTGTACAAGCGCAATCCAGTCTTGCTAATGTCATGATATCTTTCTTGGCCGCATTACCCATTACGGCACTGATACCAGCCTCTCCTAACTCTTCAAATCCGGCACGTGTATCTTCAATGGCTACCAGTGGAAAATTTCTTTCTTGTAGATGTTGGCAAAGCAGACGACCAACCCGGCCATATCCCACGACAATGGCATGACCACAAATATTGACAGGGATCTGAGTTTCTTCTTCTAATGTTTCTTCCAATAGCTGCTCTTCAATGGTTTCTGTTTTTTCCAGATAACGATCCAGCAGACTGAATAAAACTGGATTTAACATAATAGAAAGAATGGCTCCGGCAAGTATAAGATTGCGAGCATCTTCATCCAACATACCTAAAGTTACTCCGAGCCCTGCCAGAATAAAGGCAAACTCGCCAATTTGGGCCAGGCTGACGGAAATTGTCAGCGCAGTACGTCGCGAATGACCAAAGATCTTGACCAACAACATGGCGGCGGCTGATTTGCCAATAATGATAATGGCAAGGGTTCCTAAAATGGCAATTGGCTGTTGTAAGAGGATCATTGGATCAAACAACATGCCTACGGACACAAAGAATAGAACTGCAAAAGCGTCTCTGAGAGGCAAAGTATCTTGCGCCGCACGATGACTCAATTCTGATTCATTCAGCACCATGCCGGCAAAAAATGCTCCTAATGCAAACGAGGCATCAAACAGCGTCACGGCACCATAGGCGACCCCTAATGCGATGGTAAGAACTGCAAGGGTAAATAATTCACGGGAGCCTGTACCGGCTGTTCTCGCTAACAGCCAAGGGATAAGACGGCGGCCGACGAAAATCATCAATAAAATAAAGACGACAACTTTGCCAATGGTAATAGTCAGTCCGAGCAGTAACTGGCCTATATCTGCATTCTGGTTATCTAAAATACTAGCAGATGCGGGTAGTAATACCAGAGTTAGTACCATTGCCAGATCTTCAACAATTAACCAACCAATCGCAATCTTACCTCGTTGGCTATCAATGAGTTGACGTTCTTCCACTGCTCTGAGAAGTACGACGGTACTCGCGGTTGACAAACAGAGGCCAAAGACAATTCCACTGTATAGTCCCCAACCAAGTAGTTTTGATAAGCCGACTCCCAGAACAGTTGCAACAGCAATCTGCGCAATAGCACCTGGGATTGCAATTGATTTTACGGCTAATAAGTCTTTGAGTGAAAAATGCAGGCCGACACCAAACATCAGTAAGATCACGCCAATTTCTGAAAGTTCGGGTGCCAGAGAAGTATCGGCAACAAAACCAGGTGTAAAAGGCCCGGCAAGTACACCTGCCATAAGATAACCTACTAAAGGCGAGATTCTCAGGCGCTGTGCAAACATACCGAGCAGATAGGCGAGAAGAAAACCGCCAACAATAGTCGTGATTAGAGGTGTCGAATGCTCCATCAAGGCTCCTTCTAGGCTAGATTGTTATAGATTGTATTATTAGGTGAGGTAATAATTTATTTTACAAATAATTTAAGATAATTGCTTGAAAAATATTCTTTTATAGAGAAATGCAGATGATCTACATAAATATTATTGTAATGGTATTTTATGTAGATCTTTTCATTATTTACTCATGTTTACAAAGAGAAGTGATATTAAGAAAATAATATTTTTTAGTATCTTGTACTATTTTTTTCATTCTTCTTTTCCATATTTGGCAAGAATAAGGTAAAAATACCAAGAAGTGGTAAAAAAGCACAAATTTTGTAAACCAATTCTATGCTAGTTTTATCTGCTACATAGCCAAGTAGCGCGGCCCCGATGCTTCCCATACCAAATGCCAGACCAAAGAATAAGCCCGCAACCATGCCTGTCTTACCGGGGGATCAGTTCTTGTGCATAGACCAGAATGGCAGAAAATGCAGATGCCAGTATCAGACCTATAATGACGTTGAGAGCGCTTGTCCAGAATAGCGATACATAAGGTAATAACAGAGTAAATGGAGCAACACCCAGAATAGATCCCCAGATGATATATTTACGACCAATCTTATCACCGATTGGTCCACCAATAATCGTGCTTGTAGCTACAGCAAACAAAAATACAAAAAGATGAATCTGCGCATTTTGCACGGATGATAAGCTGATCGCACCAAGTATTGAGAAAGCCGTTCCCTGTGTTTTTTTTCGCGGAGCTGATAATGAGATAGTATTACTTTGCTTAATTTTGTTCATTGTTTCACCGATCTTATCTACGTTGTAGTGGTGTTGAACTGTTATTTAATTGTTACACCTTAATACATATTAACTTTCTAATAAAATTTTTGCTTATCTTGATATAATTTGATGCTTATCGCAAAAAAATGAAATTAAACTCTATTTAATGGCCTGATTATGTAATCTTGATCGAAAAAACACTGCGTCGAATGTCGTGTTGTTATTCCATTCTGTAGTGAATATGTACTTATTCCAGTAAGGTTCCTTGTTATAAAAAAGTAACGTGCCTTAAATGGGGTAGGTTTCAACATTCTTGAAAACTAATAACAGATTTATTTAAGGAACATGGAGATACCCGATGAAATTCTCATTTAAAGCGTCAGTATGTGCCCTGGTTGTTTCTCTGTCATTGTCACCGATGATCGCATCCGCTTGGGAAAAGGATAAAACGTATGATATTACGATCCTGCATACCAATGATCACCATGGTCACTTTTGGCAGAATGATCATGGAGAGTATGGTCTGGCAGCTCAGAAAACCGTAGTGGATTCTATCCGTCAGGAAGTTGCTAAAAAAGGCGGTAGTGTATTGTTGTTATCTGGCGGGGATATTAACACTGGTGTGCCTGAATCGGATATGCAGGATGCCGAGCCGGATTTTAAAGGAATGAATCTGGTAGGTTATGACGCGATGGCATTGGGAAACCATGAATTCGATAAGCCTTTGAATGTACTCTATCAACAGCAAAAATGGGCGACTTTCCCATTCTTGTCAGCGAATATTTATCAAACCAGCACCGGCAAGCGCGTATTTAAGCCATATGTGATATTCGAAAAGCAAGGTGTGAAGATTGCGGTTATTGGTTTAACTACTGATGATACAGCTAAAATAGGTAATCCGGCTAATTTCCCTGATGTGGAATTCCGTATACCTGCCGAAGAAGCGAAAAAAGTCATTGATGAATTGAAGAAAACTGAAAAGCCGGATGTCATTATTGCAGCAACCCACATGGGGCATTACGATGATGGTCAACATGGCACGAATGCGCCGGGTGATGTGGAAATGGCACGTAGCTTACCTGCTGGTTATTTAAATATGATTGTGGGTGGACATTCACAGGATCCGGTTTGTATGTCTGCGGAAAATAAAAACTATAAACAGGTGAATTATGTCCCTGGGACGCCTTGTTCTCCGGATCGTCAAAATGGGACATGGATTGTTCAGGCTCATGAATGGGGAAAATATGTTGGTCGTGCTGATTTCCAGTTTCGTAATGGTGAATTTAAGCTAGTTCATTATCAATTAATTCCTATCAATTTAAACAAAAGGGTCAAAAAAGATGACGGAAGCACTGAGCGTGTTTACTACACTCATCAAATTCCTCAAGACTCTGAAATGCTGAAATTGTTGACACCTTATCAGGATAAAGGAGATCAGAAATTAGGAGTCAAAATTGGATCTGTTGACGGTAAATTAGAGGGAGATCGCAGCAAAGTTCGTTTTATACAGACTAATATGGCTCATCTTGTACTGGCAGCACAGATGGAACGGGCAAACGCTGATTTTGCTGTGATGAGTGGAGGAGGGATCCGCGATTCCATTGAGGCAGGGGATATCACTTATAAAGATGTATTAAAGGTTCACCCATTTGCTAATCAATTGGTTTATGTAGATTTCAAAGGAAGTGAGGTTCTGCCTTATTTGACTGCCGCTGCGAATATGGAAGCTGATTCTGGTGCTTATGGTCAATTCTATAATGTCAGTTTTGTGAAAGATGGCAAAAATATCAGTGATGTCAAAATTGGTGGAGAACCCCTGGATCTGAATAAAACTTACCGGATGGCAACATTGAACTTCAATGCTATCGGTGGTGACGGTTATCCGCGAATCGATGATTTACCAGGATATGTTAATACCGGTTTTGTCGATGCAGAAGTGTTGAAAGGGTATATTGAAAAACACTCTCCGCTGAAAGTGGCGGACTATGAACCGAACGGCGAAATTGCGCGCAAATGATAATGGGTGAAGGTTAATTATTAGAAAAAAAAGACCATCTATTTTCAGATGGTCTTTTACTTAGTCGTCGGAACGGTGATAAATAATCTAAAATGGGGATGGGTGAAAATAAATAGTTATCTAATTATTGAATATTATGGTTATTAGTGAATTGTTTCCTCCTTCTTTTTCCGATAGTTTTTCAAATCCATATTTTAAGTATAATGCTATAAGTTTAGGATTGTTTTCACATTCCAAGGCAATAACTCTTCCTCCAATTAGAATTTTTGCTGTGTTAATAATGTTCCTTACATAAAGAAAAATATCTTCGAATTTTATTGGATTTTGATTGAATAAAAAGTTCTTTGCTATTTGGCCGATTAAGTAAACTTTTATCGTATTAGAGTTTTTACTGATGCCATTAAGTTTCCTTATTTTTGTTTTTGAAATAGAAAATGAATATGCTCTCAGCTCCTTAAAAGTCAATGAAAAATAGGCAAGAATTGACCCTTTTTCATTTAAAATTAAGTATGTTCTGGTTACATCAGCCTGTTCAAATCTAATTGAATTTTTATGTAAAAAAGATTCTACGTCTCGATTCAAGGGGCAGGAGAATGAAAGAAAATACTTTTCTGTTCTGTCTCTGCCTAATACTATTAATACTTCTCCTAAAGTGAGAGTTTTTGTTTTAATATCTCTATTGCCTCTTTTTGTTCAGTTTCAATGTCTATTTTTTCAAAATTATTTTTAGATGGCCTTCTATTTGCCCTTCGCAACACCTTAATTGCCTTGGGATAGGTGATAACAATCTGCCTGAAAAATGACGAAGTGGCCATTTTTATCTCCTTTTATTTAAATATATTAAGTTACTTGAAATAGTAAATGATATTGTTTTTGCTATATGGGAAGTATATCGGCATTAGATAATTGAACAAGGCCCTGTTTTCAAGAAAACAGAGCCAGCTCGAAAAATTTAACGGAAATTACAATTAGTTTTCAAATTTTGGCAATATCAGCAAATGGACAATTAAGTAGTTGGCATAAATCAGTCGGTGCCAGTTCAATATCCAGGCCACGTTTACCACCAGAGATAAACAGAGTCGGGAGGTTTTGGGCCTGACTGTCAATAACAGTAGGAAGACGTTTTTTTTGTCCTAATGGGCTGATGCCACCTACCAGGTAACCTGTCACTTTTTGTGCCAACTGTGGATCTGCCATATCCGCTTTTTTCGCTTTAAATACTTTGGCGATTTTTTTTAAATCCAGTTGTCCCGTGACCGGAGTGACAGCAACAGCCAGATTTTTAGGATCACCATTCAATGAAACTAAGAGGGTTTTAAAAACCTGCTTAGCATCTAACCCAAGTTTTTTAACCGCTTCATCACCAAAATTATGTTCATTAACATCATGTTCATAAGGATAAAGTTTGAAATTAATTTTGTGTTTTTCCAGTAGAGTAACAGCAGGCGTCATGTCGTATTTCCTGTAACATTATCTGTATAAATAGTAACTATTAGTCATAGTCTTTATTTTTATTCTTATTCTTATAATAGCTACTATTGTAACAGCTTCAGTAAATTGTTTTCACCCTGGAGATGTAATGCTCCGACAGCCACTAAATATTTTCCTGCCGGTAAGTCATGTAATCGTTCACTCCATTGGCGGTTACGTTCAGTCATCAAGGTCTGGTAAGTAACTTCACAGAAAGTCTGTGGTAATGCCCCACTTGCTTGGTTTGGTTTATAATTCATCCACCAGCTAATCATCATTTGTAAGGTACGGGCGTTAGTATGCCAGTGAACCAGAGTATCTTCTAACAGAGAGATGCCACCATTCGGTAGTTTGGTGAGTAAATTAACCTGAGTATCGGTTCCTTCCAGCTCGATAATATTTTTATCAATGGCCCTTGCACTGCTCAGTAGCTGAAAATCAATGCCGTATTGGGGACGTAATCCTAAATATTGAGCCTGAGCGGCCTGTAGGATCAGAGCAACTTGCCATGAAGGTAATAGATCTAGTGACTCTACCGGATGTTGGATTTCGTGGCAGTACTGCTGTAAGGCAGCAAAATGTTCAGTTGATAAACGTTGTGACAGTACGACCTGTTCAGGAAATATTTTTCCAAATGGTGAACCAGATTGGGTAATATCTGCTTCAACAATCAAAGAATCACACTGTTCCAGTTGTTCCAACAGTACTTCGGAAAGTGGATACATATTTTCTGTACCCATATGGATGCTGCCAACAATATGTAATTGTCTATTTTTGGGCAGAATGACGTCAAAAGCAGGATAGGGGTAATATCGTTGGGAATTCAGTCCTAATACATTACTGAGATATGTCATTAGTTTTCCCATACTACATACTCCGGTAATTGGCGTGAATGGGTATGCTAACGTGTTAAAGGTTAACAAGAAAGTGATAAATGAAAAGCTAAACCCGGTGTTGTTTAGCTTTTCGATGTCTGCATGATTAATGTGGAATATCAGCGTTTGGTTTTAAAGTAAAGTAATCGGTTGGCATTACTGACCACGGTGATTGAAGAGAGAGCCATGGCGGCTCCGGCAATGACTGGATTCAATAATGTTCCGGTTAAGGGGTAGAGAATACCTGCTGCAACCGGGATACCTAGCGTATTATAGATAAAGGCGCCAAATAAATTTTGTTTCATATTACGCAATGTTCCCTTGGACAGTTCAACCGCGTCTGCAACACCATGCAGGCTATGTTGCATCAGGGTAATTGACGCGGTTTCAATGGCGATATCACTACCACTTCCCATGGCAATTCCCACATCTGCTTGTGCCAATGCAGGTGCATCATTGATGCCGTCACCAATCATGGCAACTTTCTTACCTTCAGACTGGAGATCCTGAATGGCGGCGGCTTTACCATCAGGTAGCACTCCTGCTATGACTTGATCAATACCAGCCTCTTTGGCTATAGCATTGGCTGTTACAGGATGATCACCTGTCAGCATGACTAAGCGATAACCCTGAAGATGTAAGCGTTGCAAGGCGGAGACGGTATCCTGACGTAGTGGGTCACGTATTGAAAACAGAGCGGCCACTTCTCCGTCGATTGCCAGTATAACGGGGGTAGCACCTTTTTCTGCTTGTTTGGCAACCTGTGATTTAAATTCTGTTGTATCAATCTGATTTTGTTCAAGTAGGTTCAGATTTCCTAACAACAGTGTTGTATTACCAACATTCCCGCGTATACCCGTTCCGGCTAAAGTACGGAATTGTGTTACTTCAGGTAATTGTTGATCTTCAATTTGTTCACTTTCAACTTTCAGCAGAATGGCTCTTGCCAAAGGATGGTTTGAACCGCTTTCCAACGCACCAGCCCACAGCAATACTTGTTCTTTGGTGAATCCATTGAAAGTTTGAATTTCAGTGACCTGTGGCATCCCTTCAGTCAACGTTCCCGTTTTATCGAAAACAAGGGTATCGAGCTGGCTGGCTTGTTGTAGGGCATCAGCATCACGTACCAGTACACCTAATTCCGCCGCTCTTCCGACCCCAGAAATGATGGACATTGGTGTTGCCAAGCCGAGTGCACAAGGACAGGCAATAATCAACACTGTGGTGATGATAACCAGTGAGTACATGATTTGGGGTGCCGGGCCGATGAAAAACCAGATTGCCCCCGCAATGAGTGCGATAGCAACAACAACAGGCACAAATATAGAAGATATTTTATCCGCCAATTGGCCGATTTCAGGTTTACTACTTTGTGCCTGACGTACCAGCTTGATAATTCTTGCCAAAGTGGTTTGGCTACCTACTGCTGAGGCTTTAAAGAGTACGGTTCCATCTTGCACCACAGTTCCCGCGTGAACTGTATCGCCAATTGATTTTTGTTGAGGGAGCGCTTCACCTGTCAGCATCGCTTCATCTAACCAGACTGTGCCGTGGATGATTTCACCATCCACGGGAACCCGATCCCCTGTTACCAGCCGCAATGTCATATCAGGTTTAACATCAGCCAATGGCAACGTTTTCTCACTGCCTTCTATGATGACCTGAGCTGTGGGAGGTGTTAAATCCAACAATCGCTCAAGTGCTTTTGAGGAACGTTGGCGTGCGCGTTGCTCTAAGGCGTGTCCGAGGTTAATTAAGCCAATAATCATAGCGCTGGCTTCATAATAAATGTGGCGCGCCTGAGGCGGGAAAATATCCGGCCATAAATTAACACTTATCGAGTAGAGCCATGCGGCACCCGTTCCCAGTGCAACTAATGTGTCCATTGTGGCACTGCCATTTTTCAGGCTTTGCCACGCATTACGATAAAAATGTCCGCCAGCAAATATCATTACGGCAAGAGTAGCCAGCCCGATGCTTAACCAAATTGTATGGTTATCTGGAGTGAGCATCATATTGTCACCAATCATGCCCCAAATCATGACCGGAACCCCGACAGCCAGAGCGAGGGCCGATTGCCAACGGAAACGGCGCATATTGGCCTGAGCAATTTGCTGCTGACGTTCCCGGCGCTCGGTTTCATCCAGAATAACTTCTGCACCATAGCCAGCCTTGATGACAGCATCGACCAGAGCATGGGGAGATGCTGTCCCCGTAACCAGTGCACTTCTCTCTGCAAGGTTAACTCTGGCGTTTTCAACCCCTGCAACAGATTGCAGGGCTTTTTGTACTTTATTGACACAACTAGCACAGCTCATACCATCCAATAGAAGCTGGATGCTATCATGATCATTTGAAGTGGTTCGTGTATCCGGAGTAGGATCTATTGCCGCTGCCAAAAACTCCGGTGCTTGTGAAGCAGACTCTGAGGCAGATGTTGTCAGCGGCTTATTTTTTGGGGAATAGGTTTCCCCTGCTAATTCAGCATGATAACCCGCTAGCTTTACGGCATTAATCAAAGCATGGTTTTCAGCTTTGCCGTAAATTTTGGCTGTTTGAGTATCAACTTCAGCCGCAACTACACCAGCCACTGATTCCAACGCTTTTTGGGTTTTACCTGCACACTTCATACAGTTTAAACCTGAAAGCCGTAATTCAACATCGGGATGAGTTGCCAGAGTGGCTTCATAACCCGCATCAGTAATGGCGGCAATCAATGAATCGGGAGTTACACTACCGATCACTTTAGCGTATTCAAGGGTAACTTCTGCTTGTTCAACATCTGACAGATTCTCCAGTGCCTTTTTGACACTGCCGACACAGTGCATACAGGTCAAGCCTTGAAGTGTGAGAATGGTTGTTGTGGACATAACAAAATCTCCTGAAACAGAGTGATATACTTATCATTATCCTTTTAGGCTAAACCTTCCTGCAAGGGGAAGGTCAAGGGGAAAATATGAATATCAGTGAAATTGCCCGTAAGACTGGCTTAACCAGTAAAGCTATTCGGTTTTATGAAGAGAAAGATCTGATTACTGCGCCGGAGCGGGGAGATAATGGCTATCGTTTTTACCAACAGAAACATGTTGATGAATTGATACTCTTACGTCAGGCAAGAGAAATAGGATTCACGATTGAAGAGTGCCGGGAGTTATTGCGTTTATCCCGCAATCCCAATCGTCACAGTATAGATGTGAAAACAGCCACACTACAAAAAGTCACTGAGATAGAAGAAAAAATTGTGAAATTACAGCAGATAAGGGAAAAGCTATTAGCGTTGGCTGCCGAATGCCCAGGAGATGATGGGGCAGATTGCCCCATCATTGAACAACTATCTGGTTGTTGCGCCAATCATGATGGATGAGATACAGGCTTAACCTTTAGTGTGATCCCGTCAACGGCAATGATTTCAACTTCGGTATTGGCAGTCAGTTCGCTGTCACAATGAATGCGCCAACTGCCATCAGCCAGTTTGATACGCCCATAACCATTTTCGGTGTCTGCGATTAAGCGGGCGTGTAACCCAATTAACTGCTGGTTTTTCTGATTGAGCATCTTATCGCTATTGCGCGGATGGTAACGCAGCCAGCTACGCCACGCAATGGCAGAGAGTAGTGTCAAGGCAGCAAACAGAGTGCCTTGCAGCTCCCAGCTCATTTCAGGAAAAATCCATGTGATCAGGGCGATAATCACGGCAGCGATACCCGTCCACAGCAAATATCCCCCTGTTCCCAGCAGCTCTGCAATTAATAGTAACCCACCAAAACAGAGCCAAAACCAGACTGGTTGAGTGGCAACCTGTTCAATCATAGTCATTATCCTGAAATAGTCGTTTATACTGAGCCGTTATTTATCCTGGTTGTTCTTCCTGCTTTCATTGATCAACTCAGCAATGCCGCCTACAGCGCCCATCAGATTGCTGGCATCCAACGGCATCATGATCACTTTGCTATTATCTGCTGCGCCAATACTGGTCAGGGCATCGGTATATTTCTGAGCGACGAAGTAGTTAATCGCTTGCATATTACCGTCGGCAATAGCGTCAGAGACCATTTTGGTTGCTCGTGCTTCGGCTTCTGCGGCACGTTCACGGGCTTCCGCTTGCAGGAACGCTGATTGACGTTCACCTTCAGCTTTCAGGATCTGAGACTGTTTTTCACCTTCAGCTTTCAAAATGGCGGCCTGACGAATACCTTCTGCTTCAAGAATATCTGCACGTTTGGTACGTTCAGCTTTCATCTGAGCATTCATCGCAGAGATCAATTCCTTAGGTGGACGTACATCGCGGATCTCAATACGGGTGATTTTCACCCCCCAAGGGTTAGTGGCTTCATCAACGATGGTCAGCAAACGGCTGTTGATTAAATCGCGTTGAGACAACATTTCATCCAGTTCCATTGAACCCAGAACAGTACGGAAGTTAGTCATGGTCAGGTTAATAATCGACAGTTCAAGGTTGCTGACTTCATAGGCAGCACGTACTGGATCAACAACTTGAATAAAGCAGACGGCATCAATGGTGACATTGGCGTTATCGCGGGAAATAACTTCTTGTGATGGGATATCCAATACTTGCTCCATCATATTGATTCTACGACCAATACGATCAATAAATGGTATCAGGATATGTAGTCCCGGTGTCAATGTGCGGGTATAGCGGCCGAAACGTTCTACTGTCCACTGATATCCTTGTGGAATGGTTTTCACACAAGTAAAGACGATGACAACCGCAATAATGATCAGAATGGGGACAGCCCCAAGAGAGAGTAAATCCATAATAATTCCTCTATTAGTTAATCATGGAATACAAAAAATCTCTGATTAATAGAGTAAGGAGTATACTTGGCGGCGATATTTAGATGCCAGTGCATCTCCGGCTCCAAGTGCAGAGATAATATCCATTAACGTTTTTTTCACTTCGCCATTGCCAGCAGAGAGATCTTTTTTCAGGAAACCTAACAGCAGTTCAAGGGCTTCTTTATTACGTCCGACTTCATGTAATTTAGATGCCAGTTGAATCGCAAGTTCTGCATTTTCTGGCTGTGTTGCCATTTCTTGCAGAAGTTTTTGAATTTCAGGTGAATCAGCAGCTTGTTTATGTGATTCAATGGACATCAGCAAATCATGATAACGCTGATCCTGATTTTCCAATGGAATAGTCTCCAATATCTTTTGGGCGTCTTCTAACTGATTGAGTGAAATATGGACTTCAGCCAGGAATAAACCCAGTTCAATATCCTGCGGATCGGCCTGATATGCTTCTTTCAGCAAAGGTAAGGCTTCCAGATTTTTGCCTTCAGCAAGCAATTCACTTGCTTGTTCCAACGGTGATTTTTCATGTTGCTGCAAAAGTTGGGCAAACATTTTTCTGATGTTTTCGTCAGTTTGTAACCCTTCAAAACCATGAACAGGGCGGGCTTCACGAACAAAAAGCACTGTTGGTACGGTACGTACACCAAATTGTGCAGAGATGTGACCTAATTGATCACAATTGACCTTAGCCAGAATAAATTGTCCCACATATTCATGTGCGAGCTTATCAAGGGTCGCTTCTAATTCGTGACAATGGAGATCTTGTGGTGACCAGAAATAGAATACCACAAGCTGATTTAAGGACTGCTGAACAGTTGGAGCAATATTAGATTCATTGATGTGAACAATCTGAGCAGTGTTGCTGTTAGTATTCATTGTTGATTCCATGGGATTCTCTCTTTAAGTTCATTATCAGGCGATTATCCCCTTTCACTTTGCAAATATATGAATGGGTATATAAACAATAGATAGGGATGACCTATGTCTTTTTCAATCTCAGTTATGTGCCAAATCCGCAGGCTTGCGACAAGCAGCCAGGACACGATAACCGTGTTGATCAAGGGCTTTGGCGGCGGTTAATCCGATACCGCGGGAGCAGCCAGTAATAAGAACTGCTTTTTGCATCACTTTACCTGTTAAATTACATCAGCTTACTGAAATAAATGATTTACTATTAATTAATGAATATTTTTACTTATGGGTGATATATGCTGACAGTCTGTTGGACATCCAATCAGCAATAAAAGGTTGTGCGATTTGATTGGGATGCAGGCCATCATCTTGCATCCATTCTGGCTTGATAGCAATGTGCTCCATAAAAAATGGTAATAAAGGGATTTGATTGTGTTTTGATAAAGAAGGGTAAATTTTGGCAAAAGATTCGGTGTAGCGTTTTCCATAATTCGGCGAAACATAGATTTGCATCAATAATGGCTTAGCGTTGGCTTGCTTTACCAACGTAATGATCTTTTGCAGATCTTGTTCTATTTGCTGGACCGGAAAACCACGTAACCCATCGTTCGCTCCGAGTTCGATCAGAACCCATTTAGGATTGTGTTGTTTCAGTAACTCAGGCAGACGTTCAAGCCCCTGTGCTACGGTATTACCGCTGATACTGCCATTAATGATGGTTATTTTATTACCGGATTGCTGCCATTTTTTTGCCATTAGGGTGGGCCATGACTGCTCAATGGGCAGGCGATAGCCAGCACTGAGACTATCTCCCAATATAAGTAGAGTATCAGCCGCCACCGCTCTGGCACTGCATAGCACTAACAAGAAAAGGAAAAGTACATGGCTGTAGAAAGTATTCTTGAAGTTCATCATCTCATTAAACATGTTGGCCAAAGGGAACAGGTAATTAATATATTGCAAGGTGTTGAGCTACTTGTCGAGCCGGCACAGACAATTGCATTAATTGGTGAGTCAGGCTCAGGGAAATCCACCTTGCTAGGCATTATTGCCGGTTTGGATGATGGCAGTTCAGGGGAAGTGCATTTACTAGGACAGAATATCAGCCGCATGGACGAAGAACAGCGGGCACAATTACGGGCAGAAAATGTGGGTTTTGTTTTCCAATCGTTTATGTTGATCCCTACTCTGAATGCGTTAGAGAACGTTCAGCTTCCGGCACTTTTGCGGGGAGAATCCGAAAGCTATAGTCGCCAGCAGGCTATCGAATTACTCGAACAGTTAGGATTGGGAAAACGGTTAAAACATATGCCGGCCCAACTTTCGGGTGGAGAACAGCAACGGGTTGCATTGGCCAGAGCATTCAGTACTCGTCCAAAAATCCTGTTTGCGGATGAACCGACAGGCAATCTCGACCGTCAAACCGGTGAACGTATCGCCGATCTGCTTTTTTCGCTCAACCACGATTATGCTACGACACTGATTCTGGTGACACATGATAACCAGCTTGCTGCACGTTGCCAGCGCCGTTTACGTCTGGTAGATGGAAAATTATGGGAGGAAGCATGATCTGGCGCTGGTTTTGGCGTGAATGGCGTACACCATCGCTATTGATTGTCTGGTTGTCTCTGACATTAGCGGTAGCATGTGTATTGGCGTTGGGGCGTATTGGTGATCGTATTGATCAGAGTGTCCATTATCAGAGCCGCGATTTTCTGGCAGGCGATCTGGTATTACGTGCATCGTATCCTGTTGATGGCTCTTGGCTAATGCTGGCTCAGGAAAAAGGATTGACATTAAGCCGTCAAATCTCATTTTCAACCATGACTTATGCAGGGGATATCCCGCAACTGGCTCAGGTTAAAGCAACCGATGAGCATTACCCGTTGTATGGTGAATTGGAAACTCATCCAAAGGGTTTAAAGCCAGAGAAAGGTTCTGTACTTGTCGCTCCCCGTTTGCTGGCACTATTGAATATTAAAGTTGGGGATAGCCTGGAAGTTGGTGATACTACATTGAAAATCAGTGGCGAACTGTTGCAAGAACCGGATAGTGGTTTTAATCCATTCCAACTTTCTCCCCGTATTTTAATCAATATTGATGATGCCAGAGCGACAGGCGCAATTCAGCCGGGAAGCCGTTTGACTTACCGTTATATGTTTGCTGGTTCGCCAGAGGCGGTTCAATCATTCCAGCAACTGATCGATCCACAATTAAAAGCGGATCAGCGTTGGTTGACACTAAAACAGGATAATGGCGCGTTGGCACAATCCATCGAACGTGCACAGCAATTCTTGTTATTGTCGGCATTACTGACATTATTGCTGGCCGTGGCGGCGGTCGCTGTTTCCATGACTCACTATTGCCGTAGCCGACATAATCTGGTTGCGATCCTGAAAACACTAGGGGCAGGGCGTTGGCTGTTGCGTCAGTGGATCATTGGGCAGTGGTTGGTAATATTGCTTGCAGCTACGGTTGTCGGCTCTATGCTGGGGTTGGTTTTTGAATCGCTATTGATACGGGTACTGGCCGCCATGTTACCTAAGATGTTACCGGAAGCAGGGCGGTGGCCGTGGGTGTGGGCGCTTGGAGCGCTGTTTGGTATTGCTTTGCTGGTAGGCATTCGGCCCTATCGCCAACTAATGGCAACTCAGCCATCAAGAGTATTACGCAGCGATGTCACCGCGTCTATCTGGCCATTACGTTATTATCTGCCTGCGGTCGCACTGCTGATTACTGGTGGATTAGTATTGTTGGCAGGAACTGAGCCACTGTTATGGTCGTTGCTGGCAGGTATACCGATTGTTGCATTGTTATTAGGCATATTGGGCTGGAGTGGGTTGTGGCTGCTGCGTCGGATCACATTTCGCCAGTTGAGCCTGCGTCTGGCGGTCAGCCGATTGTTGTGCCGCCCATTCCAGACGATGACACAATTAGCATCATTTTCACTTTCCTTCATGTTATTGGCACTGCTTGTGATGGTGAGAGGGGATTTACTGGGGCGATGGCAGCAGCAGTTACCACCAGATAGCCCGAATTATTTTCTGATTAACATGACTCAGCCGCAAATTGCTCAGGTAAATGATTTATTGGCAAACTATAAAGTGAAGCCAACGGAATACTATCCTGTGGTGTTGGCACGATTAACAGAAATTAATGGACAGCCGGCAATTGAATGGGCTGATGAAAAGCATCCTAAAAGTACAACAGTACGCCGTGAACTTAATTTAACATGGAAAAAAGAATTGCCGCCGTTTAATACCCTTATAGAAGGAAGTTGGCCGCCGAAACCCAAAGAAGTTTCAATGGAACAAGGGGTTGCAGAGCAGTTACAGATTCAGGTTGGAGATAAATTGACTTTCACCGGGGACACCCGAACTTTTGCGGTGACAGTCAGCAGCATTCGCAAAGTGGATTGGGAAAGCCTGCATCCGAACTTTTTCTTTATTTTTGCCAAAGAAACACTGGAACACCAACCGCAAACATGGTTGACCAGCTTCCATTATGAGGGGAATGGAAGATTGTTAACGGAACTGAATCGTCATTTTCCAACAATCAGTATGCTGGATATTGGCTCCATGATTAAGCAGATACAAGGGATCTTGCAGCAAGTCAGTCGGGCGTTGGAAATGATGGTTGTGTTGGTGATGGCCTGTGGTGGATTACTTTTACTGGCACAGATTCAGGTTGGTATGAACCAACGACTGCTTGAACTGGTAGTTTATCGAACATTGGGAGCCAGTAAGAAATTGTTGCGTCGTACATTGTGGGGCGAATTTGCCTTGCTTGGTTTTATGGCAGGTTTGGCTGCGGCATTTGGTGCCGAAATTGCACTTTGGTTGTTGCAGACGAAAGTTTTTGATTTTCCGTGGCAACCGCAGTGGCTGATGTGGCTTTTGTTACCGATTATCAGCAGCCTGTTGCTGTCATTGTGTGGTGGTTGGCTGGGTGTCCGGCTATTGCGCAAACAAGGGCAATATCGACGTTTACCAGAATAACGTTTGTCAGAATAAATAGTGCCTTAGTTGTGCATGGGAAGCTCTGGAATCAAGGCTTCCCATGTTTATAATCGTTTTTTTTCAAGGTGATATCAGCCAAATTCAGCCTTTAATTTCGGCAGGATTTGATCGCCGAATATTTTTAATCCCTCAATATAATCAGGAAATATCAACATTACCCCATCCAATTCACAAGTACGCAGTAAATCCGACAGTTGCTTACAGCAAGTATCTGCTGTTCCGATAGCGGTATGAGTCATGAAAGCATTTTGAGATCTTTCTACCATCGCATTACTTTTTCCATCCACATCAACACCAAAACTGTGCATCATATTTCTGACCGCCTCTACATCCAAACCCTGACGATAGAATTGAGCAAGGGTTTCGGCATAAGCATCACTTTCAGCACAAATGATGGTACACATGCAGAATGTTTTGGTTGTGGTGTTGTATTCTGAGGCAATGCGTTTGGCGGTTAAACTGATCCTGCGGGTCTCTGCTTCATCTTTACCGCCAATGAAACAGACATCGGTATGGCGTACACTGAAACGCAGACCGCGTTCGGATTGTCCGGCGCAAACTAAATAAGGACGAGGGCGTGAAAGAGGTTTGGGTTCAGAGACACACTGTTTCAGATTGAAATACGTTCCTTGATAATCAACTTGTTTTTCGCGCCAAAGCCGTTTTATCAACAGTGTCCATTCCTCTGTCATCGCATAACGTTGATCGTGATCCAGTTTACTGTCCCATTCCCCCATCTGCTCAAATTCATCGCGGAATGAGCCAGAGACAATATTCAGACCGGCGCGCCCTTGACTAATATGATCTAAAGTAGCGATCATTTTGGCCGTCACCGCCGGATTGTGCAGACCAGCATGAACCGTAGCGATCAACTTGGCGCGATGAGTGACTTCAGCAATGCCAGCCATCATGGTGACAGATTCGAGTGAACTGCCCCAATGATCAGTGTCGCCACCAAAACCGCGCCATTTGCCCATGGACATAATGAAATCAAGGCCGATTTGATCGGCAAGAATAGCCGCTTCACGGTTTTGTTTATAAGATGCATCCAATGGCGGCGTGTTTTGGGAAATAATCCATCCACCTTTGGCGATAGGCAGAAATACACCGAATTCTTTCTTTGACATCACTATTTCCTTATTTGTGTGCTGTTTCAGGGTATAGTAATCATTATTTAGCGAATTTCGTCAGTGGGCTTCTCATTTTCGATTAAATCGTCTCTCATTTTTTGGCTAGGGGGGGTCATCATCAGTGTTACAACTAACACGACAAATACAGGGATAGCAATGATGAGAAAAGCCCATGTAAAACTACCGGAATAATCTTTTATGGCACCGGCAAAGAAAGGAGCCAGACACGCCAGAGTAGAAATCAGATTCATGATCGAGAATAGTTCCAGATAAGGCTTACGGCCAAAATAATTGGCGAGCAGAACACTGGAAGCGAGGAAAGTCATACCATAACCCATGCCGACAAACAACGTGAAGGTAATCAGGAACAGCCATGAAGAGGCGATACTCAAGGCGATCAAGCCAAGAATAATGACAGCCAGACTGCCAATCAGCAGTTTTTTCGGATCAAGCCATTCTCCCATGGCACCACTGGCCAACCTTGAAAAGGCATTGATGAAAGCCATAGAACTCAGTAACCCTGCGGCAATTGCTTCACTGAAACCATTTTCGATAATGTGGGCGACGGCAAAGCTATTCACCGTAATACCACACCACAGAAACGCCGTATAAGTTGCGGCAATGACATAAAATTGCCAGGTGCGCAGTGCTTGTCGGGCTGTCCAGAACTGCTTGGTACGATAGATACTGGGGGGATTTTCGCTGTTGTGCTTTTGATCGACTGCTTTAGCATGGGCCATTTCCCTCTCTCCTTCCTGAAGAGTAAGAATGGTCAGAATAACAAAAACAGCCAGAACGACGGCAGAGATCATCCAGTGCATTCGCCACGTTCCCCAGACACGAGTTGCCAGAAAATAGATCCACGGGCCAATCACGCCTCCTAATCCTCCAATCGTAAAATAGAAACCGAAAGCAAGGGACTGTTTTTCATATAATCGTGAAATAACGTAGGTGCCGGGCACAGTTGCCAGAAAGGTAAACCCGACCCCAATTAAAGCCGTTCCGATAAAATACGATGAAATAGTATGCGTGTGATAAAGGCTGTAGAAACCAGACAAAAAAATCAGCAGGCCAATAAATAGCGTGAAGCGAACACCAATTTTGCGAATGCACATCGTTGGCAGGAAACTGGATAGCCCACACGTCAGGCCAAGCAGAGTGAAACCTAAACCGGCATCAGTCCAACTCCAGTCCAGCTCGTTTATCATGCTGGGCAGGACAACACCCAATGACGTAAAGGTGGTTGCTGTGGACAGAAAATAGACCATGCCTAGAAGTATCAGCAAAATCCACTGATAAGTACGCCCGAATTTGTCGTGTTGAATGGACATTGTGACCCCATTAAGGAATAAACCATTAAAAACGGCACTATTCTAAGTGCTTATTAAAAAAAGCTGTATCGAATAAACATTCCATAGCTAAATTGGTTTGTGCGAAAGTAAGGCGTATCTTTTATCTTGTATTTATTTTTAACCGGATTGACGACAATACCTGTCCACAAATGACCGGGTTGATACCCCAACTTTTTCCCCAGGTCATAATGTAACTCTGGTTTGAAATCAAACATCTCTGGATTATCGCGCCGCCCCAATGTGTAGTCGAACGTTCCTACAATGCGGAAATCTCCTAGCCGATTACTGAAAGGAATACCATAGTCGATGTGGATGCGTTGATCGTTCCAGCTTCCTTTGGCATTGTTTTCAAAATAAAAAATGGTACGTAACCAACTGAACCCATCTACCTGCCAATCAAGGCTGATACCGGGGAAATAGTCATATTTTACGTTTTTGGTTTTGGCAATCCACTGAGCAAACAGCACATCTTTCAATGGGCCATAGGAAAAATCATATCCTGTAATTTTGCTGGCACTGAGCCTGGGCACAAATTTATAGTAATAGGTGCTTTTATCGCCTTTATAATCATTTTGCAGTGAATTTTGCCAAATACTGTAGACATACATATCTCCGATTTTGTAATCACCGAAGGCTTCGACGATAGGAGAGAAGGTTTTATCAGGGGCAACTTTATTTTCGAGTTGGAAGTAAAGGCTGGTATCGATTGATTGAAAATTGACAAAATCACTGGCTTGCACAGATGACGAAAAAAGAAAACATAAGGAGATGACAGATAAACCGGTACTTGTTGCTGCCACTGACCTGAATGTATTGTTTATTCCCTGCTTCCTTAGAAATGGCACTTAATTTCTCCTCGCTATTTTATGGGGGATTAGGCGAATTCCTCTTTATCCTTTAACTTAATGTCATAATTAGCAAAATGCCAGAGTTAAAACCAGCATTTGATTGTGATGAGTGGTGTAATAGCTTTTTTCTTTATATTCAATTAATTGAAAAATAGGATAACTTTGAGGGGAATGTTTCACCATGTTTACTTTGGTGAGAAAGATACCTACTATAGCGACTGATCGCTTTTCTGAGAAATTGCACTTAATTATTAGTCGAATCCACCGTTTAATATAAATCAGATTCATTTTTCAATTAATATCAGTGCTGAGATAAATATTATGTATACAGGAATTGTACAAGGTACAGAAAGTGTATTATCACTCAATAAAAAAGAGGGATTCAGCACAATAGTAATGAGTAATGATAATCATTTTTTTGATGATATAGCTATTGGAGCCAGCGTTGCTATTGATGGCACTTGTCTGACTGTCACTCAATTTAGCGAAAATGAAACCACTTTTGATATTTCCGATTTTACTGCTGATACCACAACATTAAAGTTTCTTTCCATTGGGGATCGAGTCAACATTGAACGATCACACCAGATGTATAAAGAAAATGGGGGGCATAATCTTTATGGACATGTGGAAGGGATTGCTGAAGTAGTCGAATTTACTGCAACAGGTGAAACTTATCGATTGGTTATTCGGATCCCTCAAGACAATATTAAATATTTTTTCTTGAAGGGTTTCATCGGGCTTCATGGTTGTAGTTTAACTATCAATGGCATTGATGAAGAGAATAATACCATCGCCTTAAATCTGATCCCTGAAACCTTAAGATTAACCAATCTCAATAAGATCAAAGTAGGGGATTTCCTCAATTATGAAATCGACCAAACCACGAAAACGATTGTAGATACACTATCCAGAACATTATTGAAGAAATAGTTTGTTGCAGTTGATATAAGAAGTGGTAATTAATTTAAAATTATCACTTCCTACGGTTTTTCAGTTTAATTTATCTTGTGCCCATTTAAGGCCAGTTTGGTACTCTTCAGGCAATAACGGGCTTAATGTTTGTAATGCAGTTCTTAATATATCCCTGTCAGAATGAACCAGATTCAGATGCCCTACCTTACGCACTGAGCGAACTTCCTTATCATACCAATGTAAACGGACGAGCGGTAAGCTGAGCCATTCAGGGTTTATTTCTGTACCGATCAGATTGACCATCACTGAAGGAGCCAATATTTCTGGTTGAGGCATAGGTAAATCTAAAATCGCTCGCAGGTGAAGTTCAAACTGACTGATGGAAGCGCCATTTTGTGTCCAGTGACCGCTATTATGTACCCGTGGTGCCAGTTCATTAATCAGCAAATCATGACCAACAATAAAGCACTCCATTGCCATGACACCAATATAATTCAGGTGATCCATGATGATGGACAGCATTTTTTCTGCTTGTTGTTGTAATTGATGATGTGTATTTGGCAAGGCAACACTTGTACGTAAGATACCTTCCTGATGTAGATTATGGGTCAGTGGGTAAAATACCGATTTACCCTGAGCGTTACGGGCACCAACCAGTGAAACTTCCCCTGAAAATGGAATACCTTGCTCCACAATACATTCACCGTAAATTTCGGGCGGCAAGGCAGCTTCATCACCCGGTCGGATACGCCATTGACCCCGGCCATCATAACCTCCTGTACGGCGTTTAACGATAATAAAATCACCTAACTCGTTAAACAACTGCGGCCATTGGCTGGTATCAGCTAATAACTTCCACGGAGCTGTCGCTAACCCAAGATTATCCAGGAGTTGCTTTTGTGGCAGGCGATCAGCCAGTTGCGGAAAAATATCACGGTTAATAAAAGCATTGTGATGAGCGAGTTCACGGGTTAAGTCTGTCTCAGGCCAACGTTCAATTTCAGCGGTGATGATACTGCTCTGATAGGGAACAGATTCTGGTTCAGCATTCAGCCCAATCGGATAGACTGCTATTCCCAATGGTTCACCGGCTTGACGTAGCATTCTGCCTAACTGACCATTTCCCAATACACAAACGGGCTTCATGCATCCTCCCGTGGATCTGGGTTATCCAAAACATCCTGAGTTTGTTTCTGACGCCAATCTGACAGACGTTGGAACAGGGCATTATCATGTAATGCTAATACTTGAGCCGCCAACAATGCTGCATTTGCTGCCCCCGCTTTGCCGATAGCTAGCGTACCAACTGGTATGCCTTTTGGCATTTGAACGATGGAATAGAGACTATCAACACCACTCAGGGCAGCACTCTGCACAGGGACACCCAATACAGGAACCAAGGTCTTAGCTGCCAGCATTCCCGGCAGATGAGCTGCGCCACCTGCACCCGCAATAATTACATCGAAACCGTTTGCTTTCGCCTGTTCGGCAAAATGGAAAAGTTTATCGGGTGTTCGGTGTGCCGAAACAATTTCTACATGGAAAGGAATATCAAGGGAGGTTAAAACATCGGCTGCATGTTGCATTGTTGCCCAGTCACTCTTTGACCCCATGACAATAGCAATTTTGGCATGATGTGGCGTTTTTGCTGTAAAGGTAACCGTTGTTGTGGAAATAGCTTTTTGGGGATCAGGGCTTGCCGTCATAAATCAGATGCTCCTGTATTGGATGTCCACCAGAACCAAGATCAAAATAATATTGTAAGGCGGCGGATCATATCATGTGAATTGCATAAGGAAAACGTTTGCGTTGCTTGATTTACCAATTTTTCTAGAAAAAGATCAGAGAATTCAAAAAGGGAAAAATATCAGTTCAATAGATGCCTCTGTCACTTTAAACATTGAACCTTGATTATGCCAGGCTCCTAATACACCACGATGCACGGTTTTATCGTTGATTTGGATATCATGGATCGCTGGACGATGAGTATGTCCGTGGATCATCCAATCAACCTGATATTGGTTAAAGTGTTCAATAACAGTCTGTTGGTTGACATCCATGATTGATTCGGATTTCTGTCTATTAGCATATTGGCTTCCGGCCCGCATTTTGGCTGCAATTTTTAGCCGAATAAACAAGGGAAGAAGTAAAAACAGCCGCTGGATCCACGGGGTATGTACTCGTTTACGATATTGTTGATAACCTGCGTCATCGGTGCAGAGTGTATCGCCGTGCAAGATCAGAATACGTTTACCGTATAACTCCAATATCTTTTCTTGCGGCAGCAGAATCAGGCCACTCTCTTTGGCAAACCGGGAACTTAACAAAAAATCACGGTTACCATGAAGAAAATAGCACGAAACCCCTTTTTGTCTCAGTGTATTAAGTGCCTGGGCTATTTCCGTATGCAGAGGATTGGGATCATCATCGCCAATCCAGTAATCAAAAAAATCACCGAGGATATACAGACTTTCAGCATGAATTGCATCTTCACGCAAAAAACGTAGAAAACCGGCAGTAATTGCCGGTTCCTGCGCACTGAGATGCAAATCTGCAATAAACAGTGTACTCATGTAACGATTAACTATTCTCTAACTGGATATTATATAAATAATTATTCGCTGACAGTAACACGTTCAATGATCACATCTTCGTGTGGTACATCTTGGTGCATACCGCTGCGGCCAGTGGAAACACCTTTGATTTTATCAACCACATCCATACCTTCCACAACTTCAGCAAATACACAGTAACCCCAGCCGTCCGGACGTTCTGAGCGGAAATTCAGAAAGTCATTATCAACAACGTTGATGAAGAACTGAGCCGTTGCGGAATGTGGATCATTGGTACGTGCCATTGCGATAGTACCACGACTATTATTCAGGCCATTATTGGCTTCGTTCTGGATAGGGGATTGAGTCGTTTTTTGCTTCATACCAGGTTCAAAACCACCACCTTGAATCATGAAGCCATTGATGACGCGGTGAAAAATCGTGTTGTCGTAGAAGCCTTCACGGCAGTAATTCAAAAAATTGTCAACAGTTACAGGCGCTTTTTCAGCGAAAGTATTAATGACAATATCGCCGAAATTGGTATGAAAAGTCACCATAATAGAAATCCTAATAATAATTTTGATTGACCCTAATATTCTAGAGTGTTCGGAACAAGGGCTTTTATACCATATCTGTGATCTTGAGTCAGTACTCTGCAATCTCATGTGAACAAGGCGGATCGCAATGCTTGCAAAGCTCACCATATCAGGGTGAAATAGCCCACTTGGCTTTTCATATTATAGTTTATTTATGTAACTGATAAGGAAGCCTATAATCAGCGGATTTATTCGCTTTTGTTTTTTATTACACGTACATCAATTTTTACGGAAAACCCACCGATGCTAAAAATTTTCAATACTCTCAGTCGCCAAAAAGAAGAATTTAAGCCGATCCATAAAGGGAAAGTGGGCATGTACGTGTGTGGCATCACCATTTATGATCTATGTCATATTGGCCACGGCAGAACCTTTGTTGCTTTTGACGTTATTTCCCGTTACCTGCGTTATTTAGGCTATGATTTGACCTATGTTCGTAATGTTACGGATATAGATGACAAAATTATCAAGCGTGCTATTGAAAATAATGAAAGCTGTGAAGCGCTGACTACACGTATGTTGAATGAGATGCACAGCGATTTTGATGCACTGAATATTCTGCGTCCAGATTCAGAGCCACGTGCAACTCGGCATATCCCTGAAATTATTGAACTCACTGAGCAGTTAATTAAACGTGGTCATGCTTACGTTGCAGATAATGGTGACGTGATGTTCTCCATTGATACCAATCCTGATTATGGGCTGCTTTCTCGTCAGGATTTGGAGCAATTGCAGGCGGGAGCGCGTGTTGAAATTGCTGATGTAAAACGTAATCCAATGGATTTTGTATTGTGGAAAATGTCCAAATCGGGCGAACCTAGTTGGGAATCTCCATGGGGTTCAGGCCGTCCGGGTTGGCACATTGAATGTTCTGCTATGAATGCCAAACAGTTGGGGCATCATTTTGATATTCATGGCGGTGGTTCAGATTTAATGTTCCCGCATCATGAAAATGAGATTGCCCAATCTACCTGTGCTCATGAAGGCCCTTATGTGAACTATTGGATGCATTCTGGCATGGTGATGGTGGATAAAGAGAAGATGTCCAAATCTCTGAATAACTTCTTTACTATTCGTGATGTGCTGGAATATTACGATGCTGAAACTGTGCGTTATTTCCTGATGTCTGGTCACTATCGCAGCCAGTTGAACTATACAGAAGAGAATCTAAAACAGGCTCGTACTGCACTTGAGCGTCTGTATACTTCTTTGCGTGGGACAGATAAATCTGCCCAGCCTGCTGGTGGTGAAGCTTTTGAATCCCGTTTTGTGGAAGCGATGAATGATGATTTCAACACGCCGGAAGCCTATTCCGTGATGTTTGACATGGCTCGCGAGATCAACCGCCTGAAAGCAGATGATATGGCTGCGGCGAATGGTCTGGCGGCTGAGCTACGTAAACTGGCGGGTATTCTGGGTCTTCTGGAGCAAGATCCTGAACAGTTCCTGCAAAGTAGTGCTCATGCGGATGATAACGTTGCCCAAATCGAAGCGCTGATCAAACAGCGTAACGATGCTCGTAAAAACAAAGAGTGGGTTTTGGCTGATGCCGCGCGTGACCAGCTTAATGCAATGGGTATCGAACTGGAAGATGGCCCACAGGGCACAACATGGCGCTGTAAATAAAGAATTTTTCTAAGCCGTAAATATGCCAAAACCGCCCCATATGTGGGCGGTTTGTTTGATTACTGTAATATATTATGTAATGTTTTAATCACAGTAATGTTTATAGTGATATTATTTTTAATAGCCAAACTTATTTGATAAATAAAACAGACTATTTTATTGATTCATATTTAAATATTTAGGATAGAAAGCACTTCCAGAGTGATAAGTAACTTTTCCTGAAGAAGTATCTCGTTTTATAGAAATAAAAGAAGAATGACTCAGATGTTCTGGTATTTGATGCTTACTATCACTGGAATCGAGATTCAGAAGAGAAATAGTCACTCTGCGTTTAGATTTACTTAACTTATGAGACATACCCAACAACCTTCTTGCAGCTCTATTACTAAACATAATCAACTCCTTTTCAGTTGTAAGTGAGTCTCTCAGTATAGCAACTTATTAGAAAACCAAAATATTGTTGGCATGATTGTTTATTAAGATATCGTTAATGTCACATATCTTGTAGAGAAAACCAGATAAATTTGTATTAAGAAAAAGAAATCTGTTTATAAATAAAAAACTGCACCTTAAATGCGTAGAGAATATAAGGTACAGTTTTTCCGAAGGATATTATCGGAGACTCAATGCTACTGAGCTACCCTTCAACGCGCACAGATTCACCGTTAAAAGTAACAACTTTCCCGGCGACGATCTTGCAGCGTTTGCGGGTTTCCACCTGGGAATCAACTTCTACTAAACCCTCTGCAATCACAGCCTTCGCAGCAGCACCACTTTCACACCACCCTTGAAACTTCAGTAGATCACACAGTTCTACATAAGGGTGACTATCTAAATAAAAAATGTCCATCAGTATCCTTCAGTTGTATCTACATCATGGTATTCCTCGCATGCTTGCAAGGTATTTTGAATTAATGTCGCAACTGTCATTGGGCCAACACCACCCGGCACAGGAGAAATCCAACTTGCACATTCAGATGCCTTATCGAAATCGACATCTCCAATGACTTTACCATTTTCCAGACGGTTGATGCCGACATCAATCACAATAGCGCCGGGTTTTATCCATTCACCAGGAATGAAGTTGGGTTTACCAACAGCCACAACTAATAAATCGGCCTGTTCAACATGCTGGCGCAGGTTCTTGGTAAAACGATGCGTTACTGTTGTGGTACAACCTGCTAACAGTAATTCAAGGCTCATTGGACGCCCGACAATATTGGAAGCACCAATGATAACGGCATTCAACCCATAGGTATTGATATTACAGCGCTCCAATAACGTCACAATACCTCGTGGAGTACAAGGGCGCAGCTTTGGCGCACGTTGACACAATCGGCCAATATTGTAAGGGTGAAACCCATCGACATCTTTATCGGGATGAATACGTTCCAGTACCTTGACATTATCAATACCGGCGGGGAGGGGAAGTTGAACTAAGATACCGTCAATTTCTGGATCTTTGTTCAGGTTATCTATCAGGGTGAGTAATTCGGCTTCGCTGGTGGTGTCTGGTAAGTCATAAGAGCGGGAAGTAAAACCAACTTCCTCACAAGCGCGGCGTTTGCTCGCGACATAAATCTGGGAGGCGGGATTTTCTCCTACTAAAACGACGGCAAGCCCAGGGGCACGTTTTCCAGCAGCAATACGCTGCCTGACTTTTTCTGCTACTTCGTTTCTGATTGTCTGCGCAATCGTTTTCCCATCAATAATTTTTGCTGACATATAGTTAAGATTCCATCATCGAGTATAGGAACAGGAGCTATTTTGTCAGAACATGAACCGCCTGTCAGTTATTAATAATTAATCATAAAATGAGCATATAAGCTAAAAGGTCATTGACTCAAGCCATTATGCCCGTATAATCCACCCCTGCATTAATTGTGCTTCTTATTTCACATCCTAATGCGCCCTTAGCTCAGCTGGATAGAGCAACGGCCTTCTAAGCCGTAGGTCACAGGTTCGAATCCTGTAGGGCGTACCATTTAAAATCAATAAGTTACGCGATTCTAAGCCCAGCCTGATTTTTCCCTTGTGTCGTATTTGTGTCGTTATCTTCAAAAAGTACATCAATTTTGCAGGCGTGCTCGCTTAAATGGTTAGGTGCTAAGTGTGCATATCTTCTCACCATTTCGATTGACTCCCAGCCCCCCATTTCTTGCAGTGCGGAAAGCGGAACACCTGATTGTATCAACCAGCTTGCCCATGTGTGGCGTAAGTCGTGAAAACGGAAATCTTCTATGCCTGCTTTCTTAAGGCCGATATTCCAGGCACTATTGTCATCAACCCTCATCTTTCTCACTGCCGGGGTTAATGTTCCGTCTGGTCGGTGTTTGGCTTTGGTATGCACAAATACCCACCTTGAGTGCTTGCCTATCTGATCCCGTAACACCCGGCATGCGGTATCATTCAACGCGACGCCTATCGCTTTCCCGGCTTTTGCGTTCTCTGGATTTATCCATGCCACTTTTCTTTGCATATCGACCTGCTGCCACTCCAGATCGATGATGTTAGAACGTCTAAGTCCTGTTGCTAACGCAAAGATAACAATCGGCTTTATACTTTCAGGCATACATTCGATGAGTCTTGCTGCTTCATCTTTTGTCAGCCATCTTATGCGCTTACTGACGGGTTTCTTGGTTTTGATAACAGGCGCTGACTTAATCCAGTTCCACTCATTAGCGGCTGCCCTTAACAGCGATCTGATGAATGATAAGTGTTGGCTCTTTGTTGCCTGACTAACTGGAACAGCCTCATATACAGGAGGCTTTTTCCCTTTTTTCAGCGCTGCGTCTCTTTTACTCTCCCAAACTTGATAATGTTTACGATTCTTCATACCTGAAACGGCATTGTAAATTTCATCTGCTGTGATTGTTGAAACATCTCGACCTGAAAAGTGCTGTAGGAAAAACTCAATCTTCGTTTTGTCATCATCAAGTGACCTTTTATGCTCTTTTTCCCTAAGCCAGCGAATGCAACACTCTTCAAATGTACGAATTGGCAGATCATCAAGTTTGTCAACTCTCCAAGCCTCAGCTCTTAATTTGTCATACAGCTCCTGCGCTTGCTTTTTGTCCCTCGTGCCAAGAGATTTCCTAACTCTCTTTCCTGACGGTGTAAAGAAATGACAGTGCCATATTCCGTTTCTTTGGGTGATTGACATGATTTATCTCCATTACGATCACCCTTGCTCGCTCCATGAGTTTGCATCGGGCTTTTAATATAAGCAAGAACAGCGGACTTAGTCGTTTTATATCCTTTGCCGATCCGTTTACCGTCTATAACACCTGTAGCGATTAAACTGGCAACAGTTCTTGAGGAAACGTTAAGCTCTTTCGCTGCCTTTTTTGTATCCCAAATGTCATCTTCAATATTCATTTTTATTTCCTTTAACCATGCCTAATAAGATATTTTTTTGATAGTTAGCTCTTATAATTTGGCAATCCCTTGCCACCTTTCATTTTTTGTTCTCGAATTCGTTAGTCATCGGTAAGTGTGGTTTTTATTTCCGAAGCTGGAAACTCAATATCATTTAATGCATCCTGTACAATATCAGTTATGGACAAAATCAAACTTTCATCAGATAACTTGTCATCATCATAAAAATCACAAAACTCTTTAGCTGATTTACGAGATATTTCAATTGATATTTTTGGTATATTCACGTTATTTTCCTTATTTCGTTGTTACCTATATTGAATAGGTGTTCTTTATCTACAGTGGTTATTAATTTTCGTGGGGTAATAAAAGGCCGCCAAATTAAAAACATGGAGCCTTTTGTATTTGAATTTCTCTTTCTTTGCTCTACGGGTATAAATTGAACTCTTCCACCCGTTATTAACCTGACCTCATCAACCGTTTCCAATGCCAACTTAAACCAGCCCACATAGGTATCGGACGGAACTAACATCACGACGGGCTGTAATTGCTTTTGGCATTCGATAGCGGCTTTTTCTACCCACGGTGTAATATTGGAGTAAGGCGGATTACACCAGATGGCACCATGACTTACCCAATCACACTCCAGTGCATTATCTCGTTCTGTGAGATAATGAACGCACAGGGTATTTTGAGCAGAAGCAGCCGCATCAAGAGTAAATTTAAATTCGAGGTCGAGTGCTTTAAATAACGGGAGGGGAGTTTGCCATAAATCTTTAAATTCCTTCGGAGTGCTACTACCTCCAAAATCTGCCATATTATTTCTCGTTATTTGTTTGAGTGACGTATCTTATAAACTGAATTCTGGGTTTTAATATATCCGTCAGCTTCATAAGTTTCGGTGTTATGAACTAATGATGTGATTATTTCAGAACCGTCAGGAAAACGATTTTTACTGTCATTAAATACTTTGCCAAATGCTACAGCTTTACCTTCACCGTTTTTACAAAAATCAGTTATTTCTAATTCAGCGCTGAATTCAATTAATTTTTTACTCATGTCTATTCTCGTTATTTTTTTGGATGACGGTAAAGGGGATGATGAAGAACAAGTGTGAAGTATGGGGTTTGATACAAAAAGCCCCACCGTGGGGGCTGTGAGCTGTTACTCTGAAATTAATTTAGGCTTAAATAGTTCAGATAATCTCTCTGCATCATCTTTTCCTCCCGGTAATAAATTTACTTTTTTCAGTATATATTTAGGGAATTTTGTTAAGAGATAGTCGTGTTTAAACCAACGCCTAAATTCAGATAAGGCAGAATCAGGATATGCATTTATCTCTTGAGGATTTGATTTTGCTTGTTGAAATTCTTCAGGGTAATAATGTTCACAAGAGATTCTGTCGCCATATATTAAATGTAATTTGTTGTTTTTCCAAAAAGTTCCCCAATGTATGCCAACGCTACCATCTGGAACTGTGCTACTGTTTATTGTTAAACCGGCATTTATCAAGTCGATTATCATTCCCGCTATCTCATTGAATATAATAAAATAGCCATCTGGAATGGTTCCTTTATCTTTTAATATCGACACCCTATTATGATAGTGGCGCCAAGGGTCATCAGGCTTGTAAGCTAAAGCATCATAAATATATTCTTTTAACCCTTTCTTTGCTAATTCTCTGTATGATCTCAAGGCTGTGTTGTTATCTGCTTGCCTGGACTCAAAAGCGTAATATTCTAATATCGCCATACAGATTATATCTGGATAAGCATGATATTCAGTGCCATTTTTAGTAATGGGTATATAGAGTTTTGGTTCTAAAAATCGCTCTTTTAAGAGATAAGATCCAATAAAAGTCATTTTTCCTTTTTTGAAAATTCCAGATTCATATGATTCAGCCCATTCATCTGTAATTTCCTTAATCCTAAGCCTCTGAACTCCACATACACTAGCTAACCCATTTTGGGTGAGATAAGGGATGCCATTTTCAAGAACTCCCATTTCAATCCCATTAATGGTGGCTTCCTGCTTGATGTCAATATCCAGTGGCATAGACATCATTAAGGGTGATCTCTTTTCCATGTAAAAATCCTTTAATATATTGTATTTAAAAAGATTTTAGGGTGTTCCCTTAAAGCTGAAGAATCATCCTGTCAAGCGTTCATGTTGCTAGCATAATGATTATTGGCAGAACTATATTATACCATTATTTATTCCTTTGAACTCAATCACCCAAACCTCCTGCATATACTCTCTGCTTTCTTACACATATCAGTATCAAACCAGCCAAAGTGACACTTGTTGAAACTGATACCTAACTGCCATGCTAACCA
>NZ_NKHP01000100.1 GCF_014467235.1 Xenorhabdus indica
AGGCCGTACCACCCGCTATACTTACGGCGCGTTTGACCTGCTGACTCAGGTTACCCGGCCCGATGGCACGGTATTACACTTTGGCTATGACCGGCTGACCCGGCTGAACTCAGTGACCGCCTCCACCGGTGAAACCTATCGTTATGAGCGGGATGCCGCCGGGCAGATTATCCGCGAAACTGACTTTACCGGGCGTACCATCACTTATCAGTACGATACATTGGGGCGACGTATTCAGGCACAATATCCCGACGGACAACAGTTACGCTGGTATTACTCTGCTGCCGGTTCACTGATCAAACAGGAAAGCTGGCAACCGGAAGACGGCAAGTTAGCGCTTAAAGACACCACCACCTACGAATACAACAAACGATATCAATTGGTAAAAGCCACCAATGCCGATGCCGTGGTGGAATACGAATATGACAAGGCCACTGGCCTGCCGACCTGTGAACGTATCAATGGGCGGGAAATCACGCGCAAATGGGATAATCTGACGGGACGTCCTGTCAGCGAAAGTGTGGATGGTAATACCCTGCACTTCGGTTATAACCTGTCGGGGAGTCTGAATCACTTTCAGCTTAACCAGCATGCGCCACTGACCTTCCAGCATGATGCGCTGGGGCGGGAAACGGTGCGCGAAAGTGCCAACGGGTTTATCCTTGCCAGCCGCTACACGGCAACTGGCCTGCTGGCACATCAGTCGGCGGGTCAGGCTACCCCATTTTTCCGGGAAACGCTGGCGCAAAACGATCCGCACTTCCCACCCCAGGCCACCGCCGTCAACCGGAGCTGGCAATACGACCGCGCCCATAACGTCCG
>NZ_NKHP01000101.1 GCF_014467235.1 Xenorhabdus indica
GGTCATGCTCCCAATAATTAGATATTGTGATAAACTTCCCATTTTTTATTATGGGTGAGATATGGCTAAAGTTGATGTGGTTTGTCGTTACTGTCACAAATCAGAGGATGTTAAAGGGCATGGAAAAGGAAGTCGTGGTCATCCCCGTTATCACTGCTATGCTTGCCGTAAAACCTTTCAACTGAATTACACCTATCAAGCCTGCCAACCCGGCATGAAAGAGCAGATTGCTGATATGGCAATGAATAACTCTGGTGTTAGAGATACCGCTCGTGTTCTGAAAATTGGCATTAACACCGTCATTCGCACATTACAAAACTCACGCCAGAAAATGTAACCTCGCGGCCTCTGGTGGGAAGTGACATCCATATTATCTGTGAAATAGACGAGCAGTGGTCATTTGTCGGTCACAAGAAAAACCCACGCTGGCTCTGGTATGCCTGGGAGCCAACGATGAAGCGGATAGTGGCACATGTATTGGGTGATCGCAGCAGGAAGACGTTGAAAAAACTGCTGACACTTCTGTCTCCTTTCAACATCCAGTTCTACTGTACGGATAATTATGCCGTTTACAACTGCCTTCCCGAGGGAAAACATCTCACTGGAAAGAAATTTACCCAACGTATTGAGAGAACTAATCTCACTCTCCGTATCCGGATAAAGAGGCTGAATCGAAAAACGATAGGCTATTCCAAATCTGAAGAAATACACGATAAAGTGATAGGAACGTTTATTGAGCGTGAATACTACTTCCTCTAAGCGATCTAACTATTGGAAGCATGACC
>NZ_NKHP01000102.1 GCF_014467235.1 Xenorhabdus indica
TGTCAGCCACCAACTACTAATGGATGCAGATATGGCAACGAAAGCAGTAAACGCAAAGTCAAAAAAATTAGAAGCTCGTGTACCGCATGAGCTTGTTGATTCAATGGAAAAATTTAAAGAAGAAGGCGAAAGCACTGCGCAATTCATAATTTCGGCTATGTCGGGTGAAATCAAACGCCGCCAACGTAAAACCAAAGTATCATCTGAGTAAGAATCATCAATTAACCCTCTTAAAGAGGGTTGTCTCTCAAATTGATGGTTATTAAGTATCAAAGAATTTCTATAACTAATATCTACCATCACATCAATTATTCCCGAAATTAAGCTGCTTTTAGGGTGAATTTGGCCGCTGCCAATTAAGGCAGTTAATTTTTTATGACGTTATTATTTAATTGGTAGATTTGCGGCTATATGGGTTATTCACGTTTTCTACTGTGGGCGGATTACGCACCCAATGCAGCAGGTCACTAAGCAACCAAGCACAGGAGTTACGGCCTAGTGGCTTACGGGCAGGGAAGCGACCTTCATTTTCCAATTTCCATGCTGACGTTCTGGAAATAGAGGTGATGTGCTGACGTTCTTTTTCACGGATAAGACGCTCATAAGGTTCGCCATATTCGGAAAGGATAGAACGGCGTTCTTCTGGTGTAGGAGTACTGTATTGCATGATTATGTTACCCTCACTGTTTAATTGTTTTTGTGAGGGTATTTTACTTAACAGAAATTATTACGAAAGAAAGCCACATTTGTTACGT
>NZ_NKHP01000103.1 GCF_014467235.1 Xenorhabdus indica
GGTGCCGGCCAGTTTTACCCGCCTTGAGTCTGTACCACTGACCCTGAATGGCAAAGTAGATCGCCGGGCATTACCAGAGCCTGTCTGGGTAAACAGAGACAGTTATGTGGCGCCCCGCACGGCACTGGAAACCCAACTCTGTACTATTTGGCAGGACATATTAGGGCTGGAACGGGTTGGTATTGAGGATAACTTCTTCCGTATCGGGGGCAACTCCCTGACCGCGGTTAAGCTGACCGCCGCCATTCGCCGGGTTTTGGCAACCGAGGTCTCACTGGCGCAATTGTTTGAACTGAAAACTATCGCTGGCCTGATAACCCAGATGGAACAACAGACCTATACGGTTATCCCCCACCTGCACCGGGAGCACTACCCATTATCGTTTGCCCAGGAGCGGATGCTGTTTATTGAACAGTTTGAACAAGGCTCTGATGCCTATCATATTCCTTATCTGGTTCAGTTGGATAATGAGGCCTGTCTGCCATTATTAGAAACCGCCATTAACCGGCTGGCTGAACGCCATTCAGTGATGAAAATGGTCTACCACAGTGATGACACCGGCCAGATTTATCAGCAAATATTGCCTGAAAACCTGGTTATCACATCCCAACCCTGTGACGATATCAATACGCTTCTGAACACCGTTCGCGCTGAGATTGCCACGCCATTTGATTTAACCACAGAGTCCAGTCTGCGCCTGCGTCACTATCCGGTTTCTGACAGCCACTATTTATTACTGTTATGGCACCATAT
>NZ_NKHP01000104.1 GCF_014467235.1 Xenorhabdus indica
AAATCCGGTGCCGGTAGAGCCCGACGGTCAATTTTGCCGTTAGGCGTCAGCGGGAAAGCCTCAAGGGTGACGAAGGCGCCCGGTAACATATAGTCGGCAAGATGCTGAGCGAGCTGTTGACGCAGTTCGGCGGGCACCAGTTCAACATTATCCAAAGGCCGGACATAGGCAACCAGCCGTTTTTGTCCCCCGGTTTTTTCAGCAGAAATCTCTTCATATGGATTTTCATTCAGCTCTTCACGTAAGTCTTCACACCGGTCTTCACGCAAAAGAACCACCGCTTCACGTACCCCGTCACACTGCATCAATCTGGCTTCGATTTCACCGAGTTCAATACGGAAGCCGCGCAGTTTGATCTGAAAATCATTGCGGCTGGTATATTCAACATGGCCGTCAGACAACCAGCGGCCCAGATCGCCGGTTTTGTACATACGCGCATCCGATTCGGCAGAGAACGGATCAGGCAGGAAGCGTTCCGCCGTCAGTTCAGGGCGGTTCAGATAACCGCGGGCAACCCCTGCGCCGGCGATATAAATTTCACCAATGACACCGAGGGGAGCTGGCTGGCCTTGTTTATCCAGAATATAAATCCGGGTATTACTGATTGGCCGCCCGATGGGGATTTTTCTGCCGTCATTTTCATCGGCAGCTATCAATGGCATTTCATAGGCAGTGGCGAAAGTGGTTGTTTCCGTTGGGCCATAGACATGCAGTAAGTGCTCAGGTGGGTGATCAGATCGCAG
>NZ_NKHP01000105.1 GCF_014467235.1 Xenorhabdus indica
TCAGTCCATTTTGGGATTTTTTTGATTTGGCGATTAATCAGATCGCAAAAATTGGACTGAGTTCCCTCCAAGTGATCTACTATTTTGAAAGCTTATTTATATCTCCTATGAGAAGTGTTTACACGAAATAGGTTGCAGTGGCCTTCCACTGCAACAAGATATTATCAAAAGAGCTTGAACTCTTTATGACCGTTCATTATATATTACTTTGAAATCCATACAGCTAGAGGTTAACTGTAAAACTTGCTGAACACTAACAACATTATGGCAGCAATAATTTGCAATCATAATATCTTCAATGGCTCTAAAAAGATCGCTATGACCAACTGCTCTAAACAAATCCATAGGATTAGCACTATAACTACCTATAGGAATCCATAAATTGCTGTTAGATCCACTTAACACAGGATGATTACAGAAATGAACTGACGGTATCTCATTTTGTACAGCCAAAATAACAGTAATAGATTTACGGGGCATAATTTACTCCTATGAGTGTGGCTTTTGCCAAGTTATCAAAAACGGCCTTCCGCTCTTGATGGTTTAAGTATACAGCAACATAAATTAAAAAAATCAATATTGATTATATAAAATAATGGTAAATTGTATAAAAATCCCCCGTATTAACGCTGTCTCTTGATCACATCTATAGCTCAAGAGACTGTGCAAGCAAGTAACCTTCAAGGATGGTTTGTAATATGAACCATCCTTCCCATAGCCTTTCCCAT
>NZ_NKHP01000106.1 GCF_014467235.1 Xenorhabdus indica
TCATGTTCTTATCATAAACAACGATTCAACTGATTTTGTCGTTGTGCCCGATTGATGATTCGCACTCAGGCTACTGGTTAATGCCATTGACCAAAGGCAATCAAAATCATTTGGAGCGGTATATTCGCTAACAAAGACAGTACAGCGGTTCGATAACTCACGAACCCAATTCCAGAACTCAGCCGTGTTAAAGGCATCGCGGTATTGCCGCGTGTTCGCATAAGGCGGGTCGCAGTAGACGACTGCGCCATCCGGTATGTTCAGTGCCTTGTAATCACTGCATAATAATTGCACGCCATCCAGATCACTTATCTGTCGCTGAATATTACTGACAGCCTCCGCTTGATAATCCCGAATACCTGATTTTGTCTGCGTGACTCCCGCGTACCCATCGAACCACTTACCCGAATAGCTACAATTAAACCCGACCCATCCCGTTAAGTGAGGAATGTCGGTTTTGTTATGCTTTATCGCGTAATACTGCTCTCGTGATATTTGTCCCGGAGGTTGCCAGCCAGATAACAAGGCTCCCCACATTGCCATCAGGTATTCATGTTTATCCGCAGCAATAACAGGTCCAGCATGTTTGGTGTTGATGTAACTCGCCATGTTCATCCCACCAGCGAATGGCTCAACATAAACCGTATCTGTTGTTAAATACTCCAGAATGAAGGGGGCGATATGTTTCGCAATACGGGATTTACTCCCCATGTATTTCACCGTT
>NZ_NKHP01000107.1 GCF_014467235.1 Xenorhabdus indica
CCCCCGGCTTTCAGCACTGCCAGAATAGCGATCACCATTTCCGGGCTGCGATCCAGATACAGGGCTATCGGTGTGTCAGCCTGTATCGTTTCATGATTCTGTTGCTGATAGCGTTCGCGGATCACATAAGCGAGCTGATTGACCCGTTCGTTAAGCTGACGGTAAGTCAGTGCTTCACCTTCAAACACCAGTGCCATGTTATCCGGTGTTTTTTCCACCTGAGCTTCAAGCAGTTGTTGCAGGGTTTTGTCCTGCGGGTAAGGCGCATCGGTCTGGTTCCAGGTATGCAGCAGGGTATGGCGTTCTTGTGCAGACAGGATATCCAGCGCGGACAGCGGTTGTTTCTGGTCTGTCACAAAGGCTTGCAGCACCCGTTGATAGCTTTCTGCCAATCTCACGATGGTGGCCTCATCAAACAGGCTGACGGCATAGTTCAGGTAAGCGGTAATGCTGGTTTGCCCGTCGGACATAAACAGGCTCAGATCAAACTTGGCGGGGCTGTATAACGGCTCATCCAGAGTCACCGGCCTGAATGGCAGGCGGCTGTCTGACGAATTTTCTCCAAAGCTCTGCAAACTAAACATGATCTGAAAAATCGGGTGGCGGGCGGTATCACGTTCAATATTCAGGGCATCAAGGAGCTGTTCAAACGGCATATCCTGATGGGCTTTGGCTTCGGCAACCTGCTGATGGGTCTGCGCAATCAGGGCTGCCACGCTG
>NZ_NKHP01000108.1 GCF_014467235.1 Xenorhabdus indica
GATTGCCACGCCATTTGATTTAACCACAGAGTCCAGTCTGCGCCTGCGTCACTATCCGGTTTCTGACAGCCACTATTTATTACTGTTATGGCACCATATTGCCATTGATGGCTGGTCAATTAATATCTTTATGCATGAACTGGCAGAAATTTACCAGTCCTTGCGGGAAAAGCGGGGCAGCCAGCTTCCTGCCCTGGATATCACCTATGGGGATTATGCCGCCTGGCAACGCGACTATTTACAAGGTGACATACGTGAACGCCAGCTTGCCTACTGGCAACAGACTTTAGCCGGCCATGAATCAATGACTTTGCCAACCGATTACCCCAGACCGGCTCAGGTGAATTATCAGGGACGGGATTTCAGTTTTGTGCTGGACACCCGGCTTTCTGAACAGTTAAGAAGTCTGGCAAAAACACAGGAGACGACCCTGTATACCGTGCTGCTCAGTGCTTTTTATGTCACACTGGCAAAATTATCCGGGCAAAACGATATCGTACTGGGGACCCCCACCGATAACCGTCATTATGCCCAGACTCAGCCCCTGATTGGCATGTTTGTTAATTCACTGGTCTTAAGGGCACAACTGCAACAAACTGTCAGCGTGGCAGCCCTGATTGCGCAGACCCATCAGCAGGTTGCCGAAGCCAAAGCCCATCAGGATATGCCGTTTGAACAGCTCCTTGATGCCCTGAATAT
>NZ_NKHP01000109.1 GCF_014467235.1 Xenorhabdus indica
GATTGCCACGCCATTTGATTTAACCACAGAGTCCAGTCTGCGCCTGCGTCACTATCCGGTTTCTGACAGCCACTATTTATTACTGTTATGGCACCATATCGCCATTGATGGCTGGTCAATTAATATCTTTATGCATGAACTGGCGGAAATTTACCAGTCTTTACAGGAAAAGCGGGACAGCCAGCTTCCTGCCCTGGATATCACCTATGGAGATTATGCCGCATGGCAACGCGACTATTTACAGGGTGATCAGCGTGAACGCCAGCTAGCTTACTGGCGACAGGCTTTAGCCAACTATGAAGCACTGGCCTTGCCAACTGATTACCCCAGACCGGCTCAGGTGAATTATCAGGGACGTAATTTCACTTTTGCGCTGGACACCCGGCTTTCTGAACAGCTACGAGCACTGGCAAAAACACAGGAGACGACCCTGTATACCGTGCTGCTCAGTGCCTTTTATGTCACGCTGGCAAAATTATCCGGGCAAAACGATATCGTACTGGGGACACCCACCGATAACCGCCATCATGCCCAGACTCAGCCCCTGATTGGCATGTTCGTCAACTCACTGGTCTTAAGGGCGCAACTGCAACACACTGCCAGCGTGGCAGCCCTGATTGCGCAGACCCATCAGCAGGTTGCCGAAGCCAAAGCCCATCAGGATATGCCGTTTGAACAGCTCCTTGATGCCCTGAATAT
>NZ_NKHP01000011.1:0-111904 GCF_014467235.1 Xenorhabdus indica
ATGGGAAAGGCTATGGGAAGGATGGTTCATATTACAAACCATCCTTGAAGGTTACTTGCTTGCACAGTCTCTTGAGCTATAGATGTGATCAAGAGACAGGTAGTTATCGCCCTTTTTTCGCAAAACTATCGGATACCTTACTGAACATCTTCCATCTTACCCAACAAGGTACGTAAGCGATCTTGCCATGCTGATTGTTCTTGTTTGAGCTGTTCATTTTCACGTACCAGCGAATCACGGCTATCTGTTATATTTTGGACATCCTGAGATAACACTGTGTTCTTTTCTTTTAATTCTTCAATTTCCATTTGCAGCAAAGTGATGGTATCAATTGCCTGCTGAACTTTAGATTCTAGCTTTTCAAAAACTTCAAATGACATTCTTTAGCCCCTCTTATAAGCAATGCCTTGATTGTATTTAGCCTGTTAACGACTGTCTAGTTTCATACTTCTAATGTGTGGCATAACGAGAAATATAGTGACTAATCCTAAATGGAGATAAGATCACATTTCAGCGACCAATAAAACCACAATTAAATGCGAATTCGCTCATTTTGTTGACGCAACACGCAGATTTCAATTTCGCTATTTCTCGTTTCCGCTCATTAACGATAAATTCACATCGCCTTTCTCTGCGTAACCAGAACGCAGCAAGAAAGGACTAATAATTAATCTCCTCTCTGTACTTTTTATAGGATATAGAAATGAGTCAGACCACCACTCCAACATTATCAGGTCAATGCATTTCAGAATTTCTGGGTACTGCATTACTTGTTTTCTTCGGCTTAGGCTGTGTTGCTGCTGCCCGTCTTGCAGGAGCACAACTGGGTCTATGGGAAATCAGCATTATCTGGGGCTTTGGTGTTGCCCTGGCTGTTTACCTTACTGCCGGAATTTCTGGTGCACACCTGAATCCAGCAGTAACCATTGCGCTATGCCTATTTGCCAGTTTTGACAGAAAAAAAGTACTCCCTTACATCATTGCTCAAATGTTAGGCGGTTTTGTTGCCGCAGCTATCGTCTATATGATGTATTACAACCTTTTCCTTGATTATGAGCAAGTTCACAACATTGTTCGTGGATCACAAGAAAGTCTTTTCACGGCTGGAGTATTTTCCACTTACCCTGCATCACAAATTTCCGTATTCCATGCATTTATTGTTGAAGTTATCATCGCGGCTGTTTTGCTTTGCCTGATTCTGGCAATAACAGATGATGGCAATGGCATTCCACGTGGTCCTTTGGCACCACTGGTTATCGGTATTTTAATTGCTGTTATCGGTGGTTCTTTTGGCCCCCTGACCGGATTTGCCCTGAATCCCGCTCGTGATTTCGGCCCTAAGTTAGTTGCTTATTTAGCCGGATGGGGAAATATTGCTCTGACTGGTGGTCGGGACATCCCTTATTTCCTTGTTCCGTTGGTAGCCCCCGTTGTTGGTGCAATTCTGGGGGCATTTGGTTATCGCAAACTGATTACCCGCCATTTACCCTATGGAGCTTAGTTTTGCTGCCCTTGACAGATGATAACAGATAAAAAGTAAAAAAATTTTTGAATAAAACCAGGTTATAGTTATGACAACAGAAAATATGACGGATAAAAAATATATCGTTGCTTTGGATCAAGGGACAACCAGTTCACGGGCAGTAATACTTGATCACGACGCTAATATTGTCTGTATTTCACAACGTGAGTTTCCACAAATATATCCTAAGCCAGGCTGGGTGGAGCACGATCCAATGGAAATCTGGGCCAGCCAAAGCTCAACATTGGTCGAAGTGCTGGCAAAAGCAGATATCCGCACAGATCAAATTGCCAGTATTGGTATCACTAATCAACGAGAAACAACTATCATCTGGGAAAAAGAAACAGGTAAACCTGTTTACAATGCCATTGTATGGCAATGTCGCCGGACAGCAGATATTTGTACAAAACTGAAGAAAAAAGAAGGTCTGGAAGAATATATCCGTCATAACACTGGTCTGGTGATTGATCCCTATTTTTCCGGCACAAAAATAAAATGGATCTTGGACAATATTGAGGGTGTCCGCCTGCGTGCTGAAAATGGCGAACTGTTATTCGGCACAGTTGATACTTGGTTGGTTTGGAAAATGACACAAGGTCGCGTGCATGTCACCGATTACACCAATGCTTCCCGTACTATGCTATTCAACATCCATAATCTCGACTGGGATCAGAAAATCCTTGATGAGTTGGGTATTCCTCGCGTTATGTTGCCAAAAGTTGCCGCATCTTCTGAAATTTATGGTCAAACCAACATCGGTGGTAAAGGTGGTACTCGTATTCCTATTGCAGGAATTGCAGGGGATCAACAAGCTGCACTCTATGGTCAGTTATGTGTCCATCCTGGCATGGCAAAAAACACTTATGGCACAGGCTGCTTCCTGCTGATGAATACGGGAACTGATGCCGTACGTTCCAATCATGGGCTGCTGACTACCATCGCCTGTGGGCCACGAGGTGAAGTCAACTATGCGCTGGAAGGTGCCGTATTTGTAGGTGGTGCGTCTATTCAGTGGCTGCGTGATGAACTGAAACTTATTGCAGATGCAGCAGACTCCGAATACTTCGCCAAAAAAGTAAAAGACAGTAATGGCGTTTATGTTGTTCCGGCCTTTACCGGTCTTGGAGCCCCTTATTGGGATCCTTACGCCCGTGGCGCCATTTTCGGCCTGACTCGTGGTGCAAACAGTAACCATATTATTCGTGCCACACTCGAATCCATCGCTTACCAAACCCGTGATGTATTGGATGCAATGCAAGCCGATTCTGGTACACGCCTGCAAGCACTGCGCGTAGATGGTGGTGCGGTTGCCAATAATTTCTTGATGCAATTCCAGTCTGATATTCTCGGCACACGTGTCGAGCGCCCTGAAATACGCGAAAGCACAGCATTAGGTGCCGCCTTCCTTGCTGGTTTAGCTGTCGGTTTCTGGAAAGATCTTGACGAAGTGAAAAGTAAGGCAACTATCGAAAAAGAATTCCGTCCAAGTATTGAAACTACAGAACGTAATCACAGATACAACGGTTGGAAAAAAGCGGTTGCCCGTGCTCAAGAATGGGAAGACCGCGCTTGAAAAACAAACCTTTAAGGTGAAATAACCCCCAAATTGAAACATAATGCTCTGACATTACAGTACTTTTTATATGGCAGTACTGCTCTGTCAGAGCTTTCTCACTTCAATATTTTTGCCTACTACCAATATTCGCCGTCTTTATCCGACTGTCTGTTCCTGATGTTGTATCCGCTGAGAAATTGGCAACCAGCACAATAGAATAAGCAGAGCCATAAAAAACATCAGCATACCAATACTGAACTGGCCATTTTGTGGCAACATCGCCGATAACCATGTAGCCGCGCCTGACCCTATATTCTGTAATCCACCTACCAACGCCCCCGCTGCACCAGCCAGATAAGGAAATGGCTCCATAGCCCCCGTCGTTGCCAGCGGGAACAACATACCAGCGCCAAAAAAGAACAATGCAGCCGGGATCAACAGCGTCCAGATATTAATAATCCCCAACCATCCTGGCAACCACATCAACGTGCCTGCTAACAAACAACAGATGACGGAATTCCACATCAATTGATAAAACGTTTTGTTTTCACGTCCTGCATACCATGAGCCCAGAAATGCAGCAGGGATCGGCAGGATAAACAGAATACTGACAGTTAAACTGTCCAATCCTAAAACAGCCCCCATCAAAACCCCGCAGCTGGCCTCAAAAACAGCCACACCCGCCAGACTACCAACCAACATAATCAGGTAAGAAACAAAAACACCATTGGATAACAATTGGTGAAAAGAGATCAGCATCGTGCTCTGCTTTGTTTGCTCCGGGCGGGTTTCCGGTAAATGCCGGAATAAAAACAAAGTTACAGTTGCCCCCAACAGCAATAAAAACAAATAGCAAGCACGCCAACCAAAATAATGGCCTACGATACCGCCTACCATCGGTGCTAATAAAGGGCTGACCAATATCGCCATATTCAACAGACTATTGGCATAACGCAATTCTGTCCCCGTGTATAAATCTCTTGGCATAGTGCGCACCATTACTCCTCCGACCCCCGTGCCTAAGCCTTGAAATACACTGGCTATTACTAATATCAATAAACTGGAGGAAAACAGTGCACAAGTTGTGGCAACCAGAAAAATTGACATTCCTGTCAAAATAACGGGACGACGACCAATTTTATCCGATAATGGTCCATAAAAGAGCTGTGAGAGTCCATAAGAGAATAAGTATGCCGCCATAACACGCTGTACTTCACCCGCAGGTTTCCCGAAGTAATTCGCCATATCTGCAATAACTGGAACATAAATTGTCTGGGTCATCTGCCCGACAGCGGCCAACGCAATTAACATTAGCAATAAATTAAAATGCACTATTTTTCTCATCGCACTCACATACAATGTTATTTAAACAAAATACACGTGTACCCGGTTTCATTTAAGGAATAACAGCAATAACAAAGCCCCCAGGTTATTAATAAACAAACCTGACATACTGACTTCATTAGATTGAATTTTCCCGGTCAATTTATATTTTTTCTTGGCAGTATACAATTTCACACATGGAAAAAATGGCAGTCATATTTCCCATAAATGTCAATAAAAATGTACATATACCCCATAAAAATAGCAAAAATATAGTCAATGAGACTGTGACACGTAATTGATAAGGCTATTTCACTCAATCGCGTAAAATCTCGTCAAAGGAGCGCCAATTCACTCCATCTATTTCACTCCGTATTGTTACTCACTCAGTATCGTGTAGAGAGGCTAAATGCAATGGCAAACTGGGTTACAGGAAAAGTCACAGAGATAATCAATTGGACAGACTCACTATTCAGTATCAAGCTATGTGCACCAATAGAAAAATTCACTGCTGGACAATTTGCAAAACTTGCTCTCGAAGTTGAAGGAGAGCGCATCCAACGAGCTTATTCTTACGTCAATTCTCCCAATAACGATAACCTTGAGTTTTATTTAGTCACTGTGCCGGAAGGAAAGCTCAGTCCACGACTTGCTGCCTTGCAGAAAGGTGATGAATTGCTGGTCACAGAACAAGCGGCAGGTTTTTTTATCCTTGATGAAATTCCTGACTGCCAAAACCTGTGGATGCTCTCGACCGGGACAGCCATCGGGCCTTACCTTTCTATTCTTCAGCAAGGGAGTGATTTGGAACGATTTGAAAATATCATTCTGGTGCATGCCGTCAGGCTGGAGCAGGACTTAAGTTATTTACCACTCATGCAGCAATTAGAGAAATCTTTTCAGGGAAAACTGCGGATCCAAACTATCGTCAGTCGGGAAAAATGCCAGTATTCATTGATGGGGCGGATCCCGGCACTCATTGAAAATGGTGAAATGGAAGCAGCCGTCGGTTTACCTATGCAGGCAGAAAACAGCCACGTGATGCTGTGCGGAAACCCTCAGATGGTCAGAGATACCCGGCAACTACTGAAAGAGCAACGCGGCATGGAAAAACACCTGCGCCGTAAACCGGGCCATGTTACCAGCGAACAATACTGGTAACGATCAACCATAACTTTTACTTCTTATCACCTCTTCAAAGATCTTCATCTTTCAAGACACCGCTTTATTGGCGGTATCTTGAAATCTGTTGGGTAGATAAATCTATTCGGTATATACAGTTAATCAACGTTTTTGTACCGGATTGTCAGCAGAAATGTGATCAACCCTTTCTGCCGATTTGCCAAAACGGTTTGGCCCTTCTGTTCCACGAAATACACCGCAATCCAGCATAATCATGACAAAAATCAATGTCGGAATAAAACGACCAATACCCCATTGCCATATCGGTGCCATTGCGCTCCAATTAAGGGAAAGCAACACCCAGGCCAATGCCAGCAGCAACGTCCAGCCACCACGTTTATTACGGTCATGCAAGCGTTTCGAAAAAATTGCTGTTGTCGGATACAATATCAAGGCCGTACTTACCGCTGCATAATTCATGGGGAGAACATTCATTCCATGCAGAGTCAGGAGTATAAAAATCAGAGCGAAACAGATACCGATTCCGACCCAAAATTCCCGTCGCCCGATGCGACCTTTGAATGAGAATCCCCATTGTTGTAATGTCATGTACTCTTTTCCAATTGTGGATGCTGTTTTTCTGCTATTTACACTTTATTTCCGCGCTTGACACTCGGCGAGTAACAACATGAAAACAGACATAAATAAACTTCTGGTGACAATATTAATCGCTTTTAGCATCGGTTTACCATTCTCAACTGCTGCGGGTGAGCCTTCTGTCACATCAGGTATACACCCGCAACTCATGTATCTCTTGCCAGATTCCCCGGCTTTTGAAGATACCATCCCGACATTCCGGGAAAAATACAACAAAAAACACCCTGAAACTCTTCTGCATGAATATAAAGTCATTACGAGCAAAGATATCTCACTGCCTTTTATCCGCGCCGCCAGTAAAATCAACGAAAAAATCTACTCTTCAGCCGTGCTGGAGAGAGGTAGCGAGAAAATTAAAAGCCTGCAAATTACTTTATTACCATCCCAAAATGAGCAGGAAAAAGAACAGAACCTTTTGCTGACCAAACAGTATATCGTTGCCTTGATCGGCCAATTTGAACCAACACTTTCCCCAGAACAAATTAAAGAGAAAACGGAGAAACTCCTCAAGACGGCAGAAAAGCAGTCATTTTACAGCCGAAAAATGGGGGCAATACGCTATATCATCGTAAACAGCAGCGAAAATATAATGACCTTCGCTATTGAACCGATTAAGCTATCGCTATCTGACGTACCAGTAAATGAAAATTAGTGACATAGCGCAGAGCTATTCTGGCCGATGATCTTTATACTGTCGGCCTTCCACTTAAATGACATGAAGCCATTCATTGAAGAATATTAATTCAGTTCGCAATTTAATTATTTTCTGGTTGGAGGGAAAAATATGCGACATCCATTAGTTATGGGTAACTGGAAACTCAATGGCAGTACCCACATGGTTAACGACCTGATCACAGGCCTGCGTAAAGAATTGAGCAACATTGATGGCTGTGACGTCGCTATCGCACCACCAACTGTGTATGTTTCTCTGGCAAAAAGTGCACTGGCCGGCAGCCGTATCGCTCTGGGTGCACAAGATGTTGGCGTTAACCTTTCTGGTGCATTCACAGGCGAAACATCCGCAGAAATGCTGAAAGATGTGGGCGCAAGATATATTATCATCGGCCACTCTGAACGCCGCACTTACCACAAAGAAAGCGATGAATTCATAGCAAAAAAATTTGCTGTCCTGAAAGAACAAGGCCTTATTCCGGTTCTATGCATTGGTGAAACCGAACAAGAAAACGAAGCGGGCCAGACAGAAACAGTATGTGCACGCCAAATCGATGCTGTTCTTAACACATTGGGCGCAGAGGCCTTCGAAGGTGCAATCATTGCTTACGAGCCCGTTTGGGCAATCGGCACCGGCAAATCAGCAACACCAGCGCAAGCCCAGGCTGTCCATAAATTCATTCGTGACCACATCGCTAAACAAGATGCAGCCATTGCTGAGCAAGTTATCATCCAATACGGCGGCTCTGTTAACGCCGGCAATGCGGCTGAATTGTTTACCCAACCAGATATCGACGGTGCTCTGGTTGGTGGTGCATCACTGAAAGCTGATGCCTTTGCTGTTATCGTGAAAGCGGCTGCGGAAGCGAAAAAAGCCTAAGACACCTCAAACAGTTACAAAATAACCGCCACCAAGTTATCTGGTCGCGGTTATTTTTCTAATTCTTATTTCTTCTAGCCATTATTAACGCCGAATAATCTCATCAAATATGCCACCAGTAGAAAAGTGTTCCTTCTGTGCTTTTTTCCAGCCACCAAATACCTCATCAATTGTAAATACTTTCAACTCAGGGAAAATAGCACGGTACTTTTCTGCAATGGCTTTATCACGGGGACGATAATAATTTTTTGCAGCAATTTCCTGCCCAATCGGTGAATAAAGGTATTTCAGATATTCAGTTGCCAATTCGCGTGTACCTCGTTTATCAACCACTTTATCGACAACAGCCACCGTTGGTTCTGCCAGAATAGAAATGCTTGGAGTGATAATTTCGAATTTTCCTTCACCTTCCTTATCTAGAGCATTAATCGCCAGCAATGCTTCATTTTCCCATGCAATCAGTACATCACCGATACCGCGTTCAACAAAAGTATTGGTTGCCCCACGAGCACCAGAATCCAATACTTCAACATTTTTATACAACGCCTTCACAAATGCTTTTGCCTTAGCTTGATCCTGGTTGTTGTGCACCAAACTATATCCCCAGGCAGCCAGATAGTTCCAACGTGCACCACCGGATGTTTTGGGATTTGGTGTTACAACAGAAACATCAGGACGGATCAAATCTGACCAATCTTTAATCTGTTTGGGATTCCCTTTTCTCACCAGAAAAACAATCGTTGATGTATAAGGCGCGGAATTATCCGGTAAACGCTGGAGCCAGTTTTTAGCAATACTACCACGCTCTGCAATCGCATCCACATCATATGCCAACGCCAATGTTACGACATCTGCCTGAAGGCCATTAATCACTGAAGTTGCCTGCTTGCCTGAACCACCATGCGATTGTCGGATCGTTACCCGTTCTCCGGTTTTCTGCTGCCAATATTGACTGAATGCCTGATTATATTGTTGATACAACTCACGCGTCGGATCATAAGAAACATTCAAGAGTTGCACATCTTTCGCCCATACCTTTCCTCCTGTCAATATGACCAAGAATAACATTATCAGAGCAGAATACCTTGTCGTGCTCCAGTTCATTATCTTCCATTGCTTAACCTCCCATTGCGTAACCATCGTAAAATGCTCTCCTAAATTATTTATGATTTTCTCCATAAAAACTGACAGAAAGCGTTCTGACGCAGAAATAATTTAAAATTTCCACTTATTCACAACAGGAATATGACGAACAAAAAAGAACAGCCATATATATCATATGGCTGTATCTGAAAAATGAACTTACTAGTAGGGAAGAGGAGTAACCAGAACAGAATCAGTAGAGTTTTTTCGCTGTTTCCAACCAATCTTTCTTAAAGAAACGCTGCATATTTTGCACCGCATCAATAATATCATGATGGATAAGTTTCTCATTCTGGATACCAACACAGCGGCCACCATGACCTTCCAGTAGCAACTGGACAGAATAAGCCCCCATGCGTGATGCCAGAATGCGGTCATAAGCCACCGGCGCACCGCCACGCTGAATATGGCCTAATACCGTTGCACGAGTTTCATGGCGTGTTTCTGTTTCAATATATTTTGCCAGCTCATCTACTTCACAAACATGTTCAGTAATAGCGACGATGGCATGACGTTTACCTTTCTGGATACCAGCTTTAATTTCTGCTAATAGTTCTTCACGATCAAAAGGAATTTCACGTTCAGGCAGGACAATAAACTCACATCCACCGGCAATCGCTGCGGATAGAGTCAGATCACCACAATAACGTCCCATTACTTCAACAATAGAGATACGTTTGTGGGAAGTTGAGGTATCGCGCAGACGATCAATCGCTTCAACAACCGTCTCCAGTGCCGTAAAATAACCGATTGTATAATCAGTTCCCGCCACATCATTATCGATCGTACCGGGCAGACCGATACATGGGAAACCTGCCTCAGTCAGCTTTTTCGCTCCCAGATAAGAGCCATCACCACCAATCACCACCAGCGCATCAATTTCACTTTTGCGCATATTTTCAATAGCGATTTCCCGCACCTTATCATCTCTGAACTCAGGAAAACGCGCTGATCCTAAAAACGTTCCACCACGATTAATCATATCGGAAACGCTAAAGCGATCGAGCTTCTTCATCCTGTTTTCATACAACCCCAGATAGCCATCATAAATACCATAAACTTCTAACCCTTCGGTTAAAGCGGCACGAACAACTCCACGAATAGCGGCGTTCATACCCGGCGCATCTCCGCCACTCGTTAAGACTCCGATTCTTTTAATCTTGTTGATCATGATGACCTCTGACTTATAGATGTAATATTTGCCAATCTGCTGACTGCCTTCCCTGACAGGAAGATTTACAGCAGATTTTGCCAAACCTGATTGTCACTTCATTAGCTGAATTGATTCAACAGTGCCCATGATACGGAAAAATACTCAGTCTGCATTAATATTTTGTTTACTTTTTGACGATTTTTTGATTATGAATAAATTCTCCCATCAATCCCAACAATTTTTACGTGCCACTGGCACAATAGGCAAGGATCTTGGTAAATAAATAATATCGGCACTGAAACACTGATTACGCAAAAATGTTTCCAATCAACAATACACAGCCCAATACTGTCACAGCCAATGCAACAATACTGAACCATCAATTAAAATTTATGTTTATCAGCGAAAGCCCTTAGGATTATTCAGGATGGTCTATTTCAGGTATAAAAATAGCGTGTTAGATGGAAAAAGATAGGGGCAGAGAAACAAAGCGAATCGATTCTATCCAGCATGCCGCCGTGACCTTCAATAATTTCACCAAAGTCTTTCACTCCGCTGTCACGCTTAATTGCAGACATACATAACCCGCCGATAAACCCCATCAGTGTAATAGCCAATGATATCAGTCCGGCTTCCCACGGAGAAAAGGGTGTCACCCAATACAGTGACATCCCTAGCAATACCGAAGCCAAGATACCGCCAAAAAACCCTTCAACCGTTTTTTTGGGGCTTAATTTCGGCACAATGGAACGTTTACCAAATAATTTCCCGAACACATACTGCCAAACATCAGACATCTGCACCACAATCATCAGGAACAACAATAACTCAATATTTTGACCTTCATACCCAGGAATATCCAACATCAACAAAGCGGGCGCATGACTAAGGGCAAATACAGTTACCAACATACCCCACTGAATTTTTGCGGTGCGCTCCAGAAAACGAGTAGTATCACCAACCAAAGCAATGCGGGCAGGTAAAAACAGAAATACGTAAACAGGAATAAATATCGAAAACAACTCATACCACTGCATGCCCACCAAAACATACTGCACAGGTATAAAGCAGAAGAAGCACCAGAATAAAGCCTCATGGTCACCACGGCGAGTCGGCGTTAAAGTGATAAATTCGCGCAGGGCAAAAAAAGACATAACAGCAAATAATATAACTGACCCGACAGGCCCAACAACCACAGCCAGGACACAGACGATGCACATCATCCACCAGCCCCGAATACGGGCATTCAGGTTATCGATACTCGCATTACGCTTTTCTCCCGCATAACGAAATGACAAAACCCCACCAATCACGCTAGCAATAATTAATGCACCAAATATACCGCCAAATAGCAGCATCAAATTATGGCCTACTCCCATCATAGCACTAACTCCTCCAATGCAGCCTGGGCACGTTGCAAGAATGCGGCTTTACTTTCATTCTCAGTCAATTTATCCAATGGCTGACCGAATCTGGCCGAACAAATAATTGGCACCAGCAATATCTTTCCCTTTGGTAAAACGCGATTTAAATTTTCCAGATAAACCGGAATGAGTTCAGCATCAGGATACTTACGAGCCAAATAATACAGGCCACTCTTGAATGGATTGATTTGTTCACCATCTCCGCGAGTCCCTTCTGGAAAGAAAATTAAAGATTCTTTTCGCTCCAGAATCCCCGTCAACGGCGCAAGAACTTCTTCTTTGTGAGTATTCTCGCCTTGGCGCTCGATTAAAACCGCACAAAATATCTTATGCATCAGATAACGACGTAGACGGGTTTTATCCCAATAATCACGGGCCGCAACGGGATGAACCAGATGACGCAACGCAGAAGGGAGCCCAGACCAAATCACTAATCCATCAAGGTGGCTGGTGTGATTAGCATAATAAATACGACTTTTGGTCGAAGGCTGACAACCTATCCATCGCACCCGCACACCAGTCAAGATACGACATAGGCCCGATAACATCGCCCCCATACATTTTGACAGGAAGCTAATTTTATGAGTTTTTTTCATACAGGGTATCCCTATCCCTATTTATTTTTATATAGAGTAACAGTGATAAGATTTGTTTAATTAAGGGCTTGCAAGAAGGTAAGATAATCAAGATTGTTTGAGATAACAACAGGCCTATGGCCTATTCAGATATGACAAGGCTTCAGATAGCCTATACATGATGTGTAAACAGCTAATAAATTCAATTAAATCCAGTAATCCGCAAGCTATTTCTCATAAATTATCAGTAGGAAAACAACTTATGATATACCCTATGTGAGGACAAAAAAAAGCCCCTCAAGGGGGCTGAAAGACAGGGATGGTGTCTATGGCAAGGAAAATCGTTATTGATATTACTTCACGTCATATAGGTATAGCAGAATCAGTTCAATTCCCGAATAATTCGCGCCTTATAACACTTTCGGAGCTGTTGTTCTTGCTCCAATGTCAGCAATTGATACATTTGATGACGAATACGCGCTATCTCTACACTGAGATCAATATTCTGCTTTGCTACTTTTTCAAGCTGCGATCTTACCGCAGCTTCATCAAAATTCTTTGCAGTCAGAAGATTATACATCTTCCAACGTTCTGCCTGTATATCCGCCCTTACTTGCTCATGCAGATGCCGTTTTTTCACTAAATCCCACATCTGCTGTCGTTGCTGTTCAGTTAATGTAATTCCCCCAAAGACACAACTATAGTTATAGTTACGTTGGTAATAACCAGAATCACCCTTGTCGTATGGCAGACAAAACAGTGAGGAATCAGCCTCGGAGGCATTATACGCATCAGCAATTTCAGCTAAGGCCATTGCCGTTCCAAACACAGACATTGACGCTAAAGCTAATGTTGCTATTTTACGCATTTAATAATCCCTCGCTTTATCGAATAGCACTATTCGATTCAGTGCAGGTAATATAGCCTTGTGGCTGCAAACTAGCGTCAGAGCATGTAAAAGTACGTAAAGTCATGGAATAGCAAAATTTGTTATCGTATTTTGCTCTTGGAGGAAGAATGAATGCATAAGATATTATTAGTTGATGATGACCGCGAACTAACATCTTTATTAAAAGAATTACTAGAAATGGAAGGATTCAGTGTAGTGATCGCCCATGATGGTGAGCAGGCATTACAATTTATCGATTCTTCAATTGACTTGTTACTACTGGATATCATGATGCCACGTAAAAACGGCATCGAGACATTGAAGGAGCTACGTCAATACCACCAAACTCCCGTTATTATGTTAACGGCTCGAGGAAGCGATTTAGACCGCGTTCTGGGGCTAGAACTGGGGGCAGATGATTACTTACCTAAGCCTTTTAACGATCGTGAACTGGTAGCCCGTATACGCGCGATTTTACGTCGTTCCAACTGGAACGAACAACAAGCTGACAACGGTACACCTGTGCTCGAAGTCGATAAACTGCAACTCAACCCAGGGCGCCAGGAAGCCAGCTTTGATGGCAATATTCTGGATTTAACTGGAACAGAATTCACACTTCTCTACTTATTGGCTCAACATTTGGGGCAAGTGGTTTCCCGTGAACATTTAAGTCAAGAAGTATTAGGAAAACGACTCACACCTTTTGACAGAGCCATAGACATGCATATTTCTAACCTTCGTCGTAAATTACCCAACCGGACTGATGAATTACCCTGGTTTAAAACGTTACGTGGACGCGGATATTTAATGGTTTCAGCGAAATGATCAATAGCCTAACAGCCCGCATATTTGCCATTTTCTGGCTAACGCTGGCGCTCGTTTTGATGGTCGCGCTAATGGCGCCCAAACTGGACTCAAGGCAATTAACCCCACTATTAGACAGTGAATATCAGCAAGGCAACCAGATAGCCAAACATATTGGAGAAGAATTAACTCGTTATCCACCCAATGATCTATTCTGGTGGCTCAGGCTAGATCGTGCCATTGCCCAATGGGCACCACCAGATCAATTCTTATATCTTGCTACTACTGAAGGGCGTGTCGTTGGTCATGAGAAAAATTTTATGCAGGTTGTTCGCAATTTCCTCGGCCAATCTGACAATACAGACCACCCTAAAAAGAAAAAATATGGTCGCATAGAAATACTTGGGCCATTTTCAATACGTGATGGTGGAGATTACTATCATCTCTACCAGCTTCGGCCAGCAGGCAGCCCACAATCAGATTTTATTAATTTGATGTTTGATCGCCCTTTCCTGCTGCCTGCGGCAACCATGTTAATCAGTGCACCACTACTCCTATGGCTGGCATGGAGTTTAGCAAAACCTGCCCGTAAGTTAAAAAACGCGGCAGATGAAGTAGCAAAAGGTAATCTAAGACAACATCCCGAACTGGAATCAGGCCCACAAGAATTTCTGGCTGCTGGCAGCAGTTTCAACCAAATGATCAGTGCATTAGAAAGAATGGTAACCGCCCAACAACGGCTGATATCCGATATTTCGCACGAATTACGCACTCCCCTTACCCGCTTACAACTTGCAACAGCATTGCTACGCCGCCGCCACGGAGAAAGCAAAGAACTGGAGCGCATTGAAACAGAAACTCAGCGTCTGGATGGCATGATTAATGACCTTTTAATACTTTCCCGCAACCAACATAAGAACGAGTTACTGCGTGAAAATGTCAAAGCCAGTGAGATATGGAATGACATATTGGAAAATGCCAAATTTGAAGTCGAACAGATGAACAAAACGCTGGATATCGTTTCTCCCCCTGGTTCATGGACTATTTACTGCAACCCGGCAGTACTTGGCAGTGCGCTAGAAAACATCGTCCGCAACGCCCTTCGCTATTCCAGCAGCCATATCGCTGTTGCATTTAAAGCTGATAATCATGGCGTGACGATTACAGTTGATGATGATGGCCCTGGGGTCAACCCTGAAGACCGTGAACATATCTTCCGCCCGTTTTACCGGACAGACGAAGCGAGGGATAGAGAATCAGGCGGAACTGGATTGGGGTTAGCGATAGTACAAACTGCGGTAGAACAGCATCGAGGTTGGGTTAAAGCAGAAGATAGCCCTTTAGGGGGGCTACGGTTGGTGATTTGGTTACCGTTGCATGGGCGGTAGGTGGATGGCGCCCTGACCGAAATTTAGTTAATAACAGTATGTAATAATTTAAAAAAAAAGACTATTATGCTTGACCTTGAGGCATTGAGAGTCTACTCTCGTCGCGTATTAATGAAAATTACTCATATAGTGATTTATATTTAGAGAAAAACATTTTTATATCAAACAGATAACCAATCCACGATTAGTGATAGGCACTCTGGGAGCCGTAACCTAGTGCGGTAGCTTTAATCAGATATAGAAATATATATTCCCTTTCCAATTCTGCATCATCTTAAAATCAGCCGAAAAATTTAAAAATGAAAATTCTGGTTACTGATGGAGCTGGTTTCATAGGCTCTGTGTTCTCTGCATTGATTCCATCAAAATCATTTGAGCTTATACTATCTTCTTGAAATTTCATTCCTAGACACCATGCCGATTTTTATTCATTTACAAGAAAATATAAAATTCAATAAGTTAAAATCTGACAATATGAAATAATGAAAAGCTTGTAATTGACTGGTTTTAGAAATAACTCTTCAACTTTCAGCTAAAGACCAAACTGCCTCTGCATTAAAAAATACAATATATTGAGTAAATATGACCACAACAGTTAAACTATCTCCTTCTCAAATCACATTCAGGGCAATAAAAAGTAAGACAGTTCTGGAGTCCGCTCTAGAATCTGGCGTGGTACTAGAGTATAGCTGCAAGAATGGTTCGTGTGGTATGTGTGAATCCGTTTTGATTGCTGGGGAAGTATCCGATAAACAAGAGAATGTCTACAAAACTGGCGATCGTTTTCTAACTTGTCAATGCAAGCCTACCTCTGACGAGGTTACTATAGAAGCTGAATATTACCCGGAACTTGCTGAGATAACACAAAAGATTGTTCCCTGCAAAGTTAGTTCAACTAATATAATAGCGGATGAATATATAATCATTAAATTTAGGCTGCCACCCACTGCATCTTTTGCATTCCTACCTGGTCAATACATCAATCTACATTATCAAGGGATAGTACGTAGTTACTCCATCGCTAACGCTAATATTCAAGATGGAATTGAGTTACATATTCGCCGAGTCAATAATGGTGCTATGAGTGGCCTCTTGTTTAATAACTTGGCTATAAATACCTTATTGAGGTTAGAAGGGCCAATAGGAACTTTCTTTGTCAGAGACGATGTACGCCCCATTATTTTTCTTGCTGGCGGCACAGGATTTGCTCCAGTTAAGTCTATGGTTGAAAAACTTATTCAACAAGATTCCAAACGCGATATTCACATCTATTGGGGAATGAACAATAGCTCTGATTTCTACTCGAATCTCCCAATAGAATGGGCAGATAAACACGAAAATATACGTTATGTACCAGTCATATCTGGTGAAGATTCTCAATGGTCAGGAAGAAAAGGATTCGTACATAAAGCAGTAATAGAGGATTTTCATAGCCTCTCAACATTTGCCGTGTATGCTTGTGGTTCCCCAATGATGATTGAAGCTGCAAGAGCTGATTTTGTAAAAAAAGAACTGTCTGGCAAACACTTCTTCTCTGATGCATTTACCGTATCTAAATAAATGAGGAAATAATGAAGGCTGTAATTCTTGCCGGTGGGCTGGGTACTCGCCTAAGCGAAGAAACTATCGTAAAACCGAAACCAATGGTAGAAATTGGTGGCAAGCCTATCTTGTGGCATATCATGAAAATGTATTCTGCTCATGGCATCAATGACTTTATTATCTGCTGTGGCTACAAGGGATATGTTATCAAGGAATATTTTGCCAACTATTTCCTGCATATGTCTGACGTAACATTCCGTATGACAGAAAATCGAATGGAAGTTCACGAAAAACGAGCAGAGCCTTGGAATGTAACGTTAGTTGATACCGGAGATGCCTCTATGACTGGTGGTCGTCTAAAACGAGTAGCAGAATATGTAAAAAACGATGATGCTTTTCTATTTACCTATGGAGATGGTGTTGCCGACGTAGATATCCAGGGTACTATAGATTTTCATCGTAGCCATGGGAAATTAGCTACCCTTACCGCAACTTTCCCTCCTGGACGATTTGGAGCACTTGATATCCAAAATAAACAGATCCGTTCCTTCAAAGAGAAACCCAAAGGAGATGGGGCCATGATCAATGGCGGTTTCTTTGTACTCAATCCTAAGGTAATTAATCTTATCAATAACGATGCCACTATCTGGGAACAGGAACCTTTGATGACCTTGGCAGAACAAGGGGAATTGATGGCATATGAACATACAGGATTCTGGCAACCGATGGATACTCTACGCGACAAGCATCATCTTGAAGAGTTATGGTTAAAAGAACAGGCCCCCTGGAAAATTTGGGAGTAAACACTGTGATTGATGTGAACTTCTGGAGCGGAAAGCGTGTTTTCCTTACTGGTCATACTGGTTTTAAAGGTGGTTGGCTTTCCCTCTGGCTTGAAGAGATGGGGGCAACTGTTCGTGGCTATTCACTCCCTGCCCCAACTGAGCCCAGCCTATTTGAAACAGCAAGTGTTTACAAAGGATTACTTTCTGAAGAGGGAGATATCCGCGATTTCTTCCATCTACGTCAAGCCATGGCTGACTTCAAACCCGAAATAGTCTTTCATATGGCTGCTCAGCCTTTAGTAAGGCTCTCCTACGATAACCCAGTTGAAACCTATTCCACCAATGTAATGGGTACTGTCTATCTACTAGAAACCATCAAACAGATTGAGGGAGTTAAAGCTGTTGTAAATATCACCAGTGATAAATGCTACGAAAATAAAGAATGGGTTTGGGGATATCGTGAAAATGAAGCAATGGGTGGCTACGATCCTTACTCCAATAGTAAAGGATGTGCAGAACTAGTAGCTTCGGCCTACCGTAGCTCTTTCTTTAGTCCCAAAGATTACGCACATCATGGAGTTGCTTTGGCCTCAGTTCGTGCTGGTAATGTTATCGGCGGTGGTGATTGGGCTAAAGATCGACTGATCCCAGATATTTTACGTTCTTTCCAGAATAACGAACCTGTAGTTATTCGCAATCCATACTCGATTCGTCCATGGCAACACGTTCTAGAACCACTTTCCGGCTATCTACTGCTAGCTCAACATCTTTATAAAGATGGCTGTAACTTTGCCGAGGGATGGAACTTTGGCCCCAATGACAATGATGCCAAACCCGTTCAGTTTATCGTTGAAACCATGATCCAATTATGGGGAGAAAGTGCTACTTGGCAACTTGATGGTACAGAACATCCACATGAAGCTCATTACCTCAAGCTAGATTGCTCCAAAGCTAAAGTAAGAATGAATTGGCATCCGCGCTGGGATTTAGTTAATACGCTAGAACGTATCGTTAACTGGCATAAAGCATGGTTGTCCGGTGAAGATATGCGTGAAGTTTCACTTCGTGAAATCCGCGATTATATGGCGGCACAATAAGGTAACTTTGTTACGGTTATACCTACAGATTTCAGGAGATAGGGTATATATGGCTTTTAACCTATATAGCCGTAACATATTTCCCCCTTTTATATTGCTGACAAGAACAAGTAATACAATCGATTGACAGGAAATGAATTAATGAGTGCTCAAGCATTGCGTGAACAGATCTCCTCACTGGTTGCTCAGTATGCAGAGGAGGCAATGGCGCCTAAACCTTTTGTAGCAGGTACTAGCGTAGTACCACCTTCTGGTAAAGTAATCGGCTCCCGAGAACTGCAACTAATGGTTGAAGCATCACTAGATGGTTGGCTGACTACCGGGCGTTTTAATGATGCCTTTGAGAAAAAACTAGGTGAGTATATTGGCGTACCCCATGTGCTAACCACAACATCAGGTTCATCTGCTAACCTGTTAGCCTTAACGGCTTTGACATCTCACAAATTGGGAGAACGTGCGCTGAAACCAGGGGATGAAGTCATCACTGTAGCAGCCGGCTTTCCAACGACTGTTAACCCATCTATTCAAAATGGTCTTATTCCTGTCTTTGTCGATGTAGATATTCCAACTTACAACATTGACTCAACACTAATTGAAGCTGCCGTCACTGAAAAAACTAAAGCTATCATGGTCGCCCACACATTGGGTAACCCATTTAATTTGGCTGAAGTACGCCGCATAGCTGATAAATACAAATTATGGCTTATTGAAGACTGCTGTGATGCTCTCGGCACTCGTTATGATGGAAAAATGGTTGGAACATTCGGTGATATTGGCACCGTTAGCTTCTATCCTGCGCACCATATTACTATGGGTGAAGGTGGTGCTGTGTTCACTAAGTCAGCTAAACTAAAAACGATTATTGAATCTTTCCGTGATTGGGGACGCGATTGTTATTGTGCACCCGGCTGCGATAATACCTGTGGCAAACGTTTTGGTCAGCAACTGGGATCATTGCCTCATGGTTATGATCACAAGTACACCTATTCTCATCTCGGTTACAACTTGAAGATCACCGACATGCAGGCTGCCTGTGGGCTGGCTCAATTGGAGCGCGTTGAAGAATTTGTTGAACAGCGTAAGGCTAACTTTGCCTATCTGAAAGCAGGGCTGGCAAACTGCACCGAGTTCCTTGAATTACCTGAAGCAACCGAAAATTCAGAACCTTCTTGGTTTGGTTTCCCTATCACATTAAAAGAAACCAGTGGAATTAACCGTGTTGAACTTCTCAAGTTCTTGGACGAAGCCAAAATCGGTACACGTTTGCTGTTTGCCGGAAATCTGACTCGCCAACCTTATTTTGCTAACCGCGAGTATCGTGTGGTTGGTGAGTTGACTAATACCGACCGTATCATGCATCAAACATTCTGGATTGGTATTTATCCTGGCTTGACTAAAGACCACTTGGATCATGTCATTACTAAGTTTGAAGAGTTCTTTGGGGTTAGTTTTTAATTAATCATTATAGGTAAATCGCAATGGTAGAAAAATCAAAAACAGTTATATTAAGTGGAGGTAGTGGATTTATAGGCTCTCATTTAATTAACTCTTTATTAAATCAAAATATTTCTGTCATTGCAATTACTCGTTCTAAAATTAACAAACCATTATGCAGAAGCTCACAACTAATTTGGTGTGAATGGCAAGAAATTGAGGATGTTATTAAATACCACAAAAAAAATTCCGACTTTTTGGCTGTAATCCATTTAGCAACTGTATATGGGCGTGAGCTAGATAATTTTATTGAAATTGAGAATGGAAATGTAATAAAACCTCTTCAATTACTTGAAGTTATAATTAAAAATAACATACCTTTATTCATTAATACTGATAGCTATTTTTCAAAGCCGCATTTTAATTATCAATATATGCGTCCTTATATAATAACCAAACAACATTTAAATGAATGGGGTAAATTATTATCTAATAAATATGGATTTTCATTTATTAATATGAGGCTAGAACATATTTATGGCCCTGGAGATAGTCAAGGAAAATTTATTCCATTTATTTTAGATGCCTTTAAGAAAAATCATAAAGAAATAAAATGCACTGATGGAATGCAACGGCGAGATTTTATTTATGTATCCGATGTTGTTGATGCTTTTATCACAATATTAGAATCAAAATGTTTGCCTATATACTCTGAATATCAAGTAGGATTAGGATACTCTGTTTTTATGAAAGATTTCATAGAATGTATGAAAGAGTGTTTTCCTTATACTAATACTCAAATAAAATATGGTGTATTACCTCATCGTGATAATGAAATAATGGATTCATTTGCAGATATCTCTTCATTATCTGCATTAGGTTGGCATCCTAAGTTTGATTATAAAAAAGGCATAAAGGCTATGGTTGGCATAGTATGACTATTAGTTATTAACAGAAAAATATTATTCTAAATTAAACAGGCTTTAAAATTGCTAAAAATACCAAACCATCTTATTGTAGCAAGCTCCTCATGGCTTTCTAAAATAATTATCGCCGGCGTTCAAATCATTAGCATTTCTTATTTGATACCCTTATTAGGTGAAGATAAATATGCTGTATTTAGTCTACTTACTGGACTATTAGCATGGTGTACTCTTGTTGATCTTGGCGTTGGAAATAGCCTCCAGAATTATATATCAGAATCAAGGGTAAATAAAGAGAGCTATGATGGACTCATTAAAGCATCAATACAACTTGTTGTCTTATCTCTAATATTTTTTATACTATTTTTTTATATCTCATCAGATTTTCTGTCTTCACTTTATTTATCTTCATTTGGTACTATAATAGATCATGAAAATAGAAATTCTTTTTTTATAGCAAGTGTAATATTTAGTATAATTGGTATAGGAACTGTTTCTTACAAAATATTATTTTCTGAATTCTTAGGATGGAAAGCAAATATATATAATGCAATTTCATATATTCTAGGACTATTAAGTGTCGTATTTATCCTAAAATATGGTATATATACAAATGTTAGTGGAGCTTTAATGGCTCTTTATGCTCCCGTAGGAGCTATCTCCCTGTGTTATCTTATATATAGATATGCTAAAATATCTCATGTTAAAGTTGACGTAAAATATTACGTTATAATTACTAAGAGATCCATTGGGTTTCTTTTTTTTGCATTTTTATCAATGCTAGTATTACAAGTAGACTATATTGTCATATCACAGAGATTAAGTCCATCTGACATTGTCAAATATACGATAATGATGAAAATATTTTCTCTTGTTTTTTTTATTTATAGTGCTGTGTTACAGGCATTATGGCCAGTATGTGCTGAACTAAGAGTAAAATGCGAATGGAAACGACTAAATAAAATAATAATTATAAATATTGTTTTCGGTATTATATTTATATGCTTAAGCACAACGTTTATTTATTTATTCAAAGCCAAAATATTCAACCTTATAGCAAAAGAAATTAATTATGCTCTAAGCTTCGAAGTATTAATATTACTAGCAATATATTTTTGTATTAGAGTATGGACTGATACCTACGCAATGCTCCTTCAAAGCATGAATCATCTTAAAATATTATGGTTTTTTGTTCCATTTCAAGCCGGAATTAGCATATTATCTCAATGGTATTTATCCAAAAATTTAGGTATAAATGGAATCTTACTAGGATTAATTTTTTCGTTTCTGCTTACTGTCTTTTGGGGACTTCCTTTAGCTTACAAAAATAAAATAAAACAGGTAAAAAACGCATGAAAGTATCATTCTGCATTCCGACTTATAACAGAGCGGAATATTTAGAGCCATTGATAGAAAGTATAGCAAATCAATTAAATCATTCTTTAGACATAGAGATATGCATCTCAGATAATGCATCTACTGATGGGACCGATAAGATGATTACGAATTGGCGAAAAAAATTTAATATACCAATACATTATCACCGTCACCATGAAAATATTGGACCAGATAGAAACTTTCTTTCAGCTGTAAATATGGGAACTGGCGATTATTGCTGGATATTCGGAAGTGATGATATTCTTGCGAATGAGGCGCTTTCCTCGATACAAGTATTGCTTTCAAAAGGATATGACATTTACCTTTGCGATCGGAAAGAGATGGATATTTCTATGAAAGTTGTTAGAAATCCTCATCGAAAGTGGTTGTTATGTGATACCTCTACATTTGTGATTAATGGAGATGATGAATTAGTAAATTATTTTAACCATTGCCAATCTATTGGTGGAGTTTTTAGCTATTTGAGCTCTATTATAGTGAAGAGAAACAGATGGAATGCAATTAAATTCGACGAAAGCTATGTAGGTACAGCATATTCACATGTTTATATTCTTCTTAGAATTCTTAATCATAAAGGAACTATATTAAAATATATATCTTCTCCCCTAGTTTTGTGCAGAGGTGATAATGATTTTTTTGTAAGTTCAGGTATGGCAAAAAGAATTAAAATAGATTTTATAGGTTATTTGAAATTATCTAATGATCTTTATACAGAATCCTGCTCGATAACTCAAGCGTTGCATGGTGTATTACTAAGAGAAAGACCTTGGTTATATACATCATTAGCAATGGCTTGTTATGGTAATCAAGAAGATAAACGACATTTATTATATTATTATGAAGAAATGGGATATAGTAAATTTTTGACAGAATTTATATTTCTTTGGGGAGGGCTTGCTAGATATTTAAAAAATTCTGGCAAACTCAAGTCCTTTATACGAAAGATTAAATTATAAATATTATAGTGATTCCCGTTTATTAAAATAATTTAGCTAATAGACAAAATAATTTTTTATTAGTATTGACATAGCGTCGGGAATAATAACGTAAAATATTATGAGGCTATTTTTTCTCTTATTTTATTATTCTATCATTTGAAAACACTGCCTTTCTCTTTAGAAAAGAAAATATACTTCAGACAATGGAGCCTTATAGATATTAATATGGTGTCTTTATACATGTATTTAAATTACACACAGAAAAATAAAATGCATTTAATATCAATGCAATAATATAACCCTCATTCCGCACCCAATTTCTAATTTAAAAAGAGTGTGATCTTCATCTTTTTTTAACACTTGTTCTATTGATGAGATTGACAGTGATCTCAAGTTTTGATCTATTATTTTTATTTACCGGAAAATAAACATGTCTATGCCTGAGCCCGTCATCAAACGCCTTGATCACCTTAGTCTTATTGCGGCTTTTTGCCATGAAATCGGTTTACCCCGTATGATTGATGCCATGATACCCAAATATTCTGGCCATGCCGTCTCCCATGGTGATGTTTTTCTGGCAAGGCTCCTCAACGGGTTAGGTTTTCACAGCCGAACGCTCCACATGTTTTCCGGCTTTTTCAAGCATAAACCACTTGGCCGTTTAATTGGTCCAGGCATAGTATTTTTGAATTTCAATAACATAGGATGGTCACAGGGATGCAATCGTACCACCATGAACTTCTGGACATATTGGGGAAATTATTATGCGAATCTAAGAAAGCAAGAAAAATAAATTTCCTAATGAGGATTATACAACGACTGCTTGGTCCTAATAAATATGTTTCTTTGTGTAAATATTTTGCTTTTTTAAGCTCAATACACCAACAAAGATTCATGCTAAATGAATATAAGCAATCAGATGTAATTTCAGATAATCGTGCTCATTTAAAAAGATAATCCTCAATTGAATACCAGAACTGAGATGTAAAAGGAATGATACGCAGAAGCTCAGCAATGCTGAATATAAAAAAACGAAAAAACGGATACGTTCTTGTATGTGAAAGTTACAACACCGACCAGAACGAGTCATCAGTTATTTCAACTCGATGCTTATCAAATATGCAGCTTAGTCGATATATTTCCCTACTTGGTTAATAGTAAAAATATAGTTTATCAAAAGGGTGCTAGTGAACAGCTACCTAATAAATTTACAGGATTATCTGAAATGAGTGTACTCTCTATTAAATACTCATCATTTGTAATTTTTATTTATGCAATTGGAAGTCAATTTACAGATGTTACTATTGGGGTTTTGAAATTATGGGAGTTACTCATTTTATTTATTTTTCCATTGATAATACGTAAATCCCATAAGGAGTTCATTCCACTGATAGTATTTTTTACTTTCCTATTATCCCTTTCTTTTATTGCTGCATTTTATCCAACATCTGCATATTCAAATTATAGCGGATTAAAATCAAAGTATATTATATCATTAGCTAGATTTATAGAAATAATGCTTTGCATTTCAAGTGCAATAGTAATAATGAATTTAGTTACGAATAAAAAGGAAAGTGGACGCTCACTTATATCAAAATTCATCAGTTATAACTTTTACTTATCATTATTAATACTTATTATCTTTTGTGTTGACATAGCCATAGGTACTGACTTTGTTAGTTATGGGACAATGCATAGACTGAAGGGCTTTTATGTAGAAGGTGGTCCTTATGGTCTTTTCATAAGTACATTGTTTTTTTTAGAGCTGATTGGAAACAGGAGGATTATATATATACTAACATTCTCATTAATTATGGGATTAGCACAATCAAAATCTGGAATAGTATCTCTTTCAGTTTTCTTAACTGTTTATTTCATGATGAAAAACAAAATTCTTAGAAGCTTTTTAATACCAAGAAACTTTATAAAATTTTCTTTTTTTATAGTATTTAGCTTGTTAGTATCATCATATACAATTTATAAAGTAGCTTACAATTATATAGCAGACATAAATAATTATAGAGAAATATTAAAAGAAAGACATGATGACAATAGTTTTGTCATGGGAAGAATAGCTGCATCATATATAGGACCTAAGATTTTTGCGGATAATCCAATAATAGGAGTTGGCTTAGGAGCTTATTCGTTAGTAAGAAATGACGCAAAATATCGCAGTGAATTTCCAGAAGTTGAAGGATGGGATTTGACAGGTTTGGGAGGGATGTTAACTCTTCTGATAGAAAATGGAATTTTTGGTTTTTTAGGATTTATCTTCATAATAGCTAGGCTGTTTAGATTTGATATTATTGGTGTTATATTTATTGCTTTATTTTTTATTCCATTCATTTTAGGTGCTCAATTATATATGTTTTATCCTTGGGTTTATCTCGGGTTTTACATGACAATAAAATATAAAGATAATGTAAATAAAAATCCATCACTGATAAAACAATAAATAATTATATTAAAACATCGATAGCACTGATAACTACTCCCGCGAGTGAGTGTATTTAAACACAAATTATTTTCCCACTATAAATTATTTAACTGATGACAATTGTGTATTTAGTTGTTCTCTTAAGACTCACAATACTAAAACTATATATTTGTTACTTGCAATAATTTTCATACTGAATTTTGAATAATGTATCACGAAGCCATATTTTTGGATTGTATACCCGCCGTCATTGAAGATACGGTCATGACTCCAAAGCGTTGTAATGATGTTTTTTCAATATATGCACCAATCAGCTTTTCGTGGACTTCTATCGAACGTGAATAACAAATTGTTTTTCTTGCCAATCGTTTGATATGAATACGCAGATTGAGATTATGCCGCTCAATGCGTTGAGTAAAAATTTTTCCCACTAAATGCTTTTCAGACTCAATTTCTCGGGTGTAACTCCCCCAGTCATCCGTCGTGATGAAACGAATGCTAAAAGGGGTCAGTAAGTCGAGCAATTTGCGGCAGGTTGCATCGGTTCGCGGACCGAATACATGGGCTATGACCTGTTTTCTTTTTGTATCAAACGCATACCAAAGCCAATGGCGTTGTTTTTTGTTGCCCACAAAAGACCATTGTTCATCTAATTCACAGATGAGAGTCACATCTTCGTAAACGGCCTGTCTCGTTGTTACTTGTTTTGGCGAGAGTTTTTTAAAGTGCGTATTACCGTATTGATACCGACACCTAAAACGCGGCCAGTGTCTCTCACACCAGAGCCATTCATTGCCATATCAACAATTTTCTCTTTCATGTCAGGTTTATGGCCATTGTAACGATAGTTAAGTTGAAAGGTTTTCCGGCAATCCTTGCAATAATAGCGCGGGAAGCCTGCTTTACCTGTCCCGTGTTTACGTACAGGTTCGGTTTGACCGCAATATCGGCAAACAACTTCTATCTTGACAGTCACATGTGGGTTCCACTAAAAAAACACAAGAATATCAAATTCACGCTTTAGAGCCACGACCGAAGATACTTGATTTTTCATTCATATCAGAGCAGGATCGCGCCCATGAAAATTAATCTGACAGATGCCCAAAAAGAAGCCCTCAAATTGATGCATGATACGACTCGCGATGGACGAGTACGTGACCGCATCAAGGCCGTGCTTTTGGCCTCAGAAGGCTGGACGGCCCAGCTGATTGCTCAGGCTTTGCGGATCCATGAAAGTACGGTGAGTCGCCATCTGAAAGATTACTTCTCTGAGGAAAAACTCGCCCCTGAAAATGGGGGCTCTGAAAGCCGTTTGTCTGCCGAACAAACGACAGAATTAGTTGCGTATCTGATGGCAAATTTGATGCACACTACCGCACAAATTGTGGCCTATATTCGGGTACGATGGCAGGTGACTTTCACTGTCGCAGGAATGACGAAATGGCTTCACCGTCAGGGTATCAGCGACAAGAAGCCAATGGGTGCTCCGCACAAATTTGAGGCGGATAAACAGCAACAGTTTATTGAGACCTACAACGCGCTGAAAGAAGAATGTGGCCAGAATGCGCCTATTTTGTTTATTGATGCGGTTCACCCGACCCAGTCCACAAAATTAAGTGATGGCTGGATGAAGAGCGGGCGGAAGCACGTCAAAGTGGTTAAAACCACGGGCAGTCGTATTCGACTCAACATCATGGGTGCCCTTAATTTACAACGGATTGAAGAGACTATTGTTCGTGAATATCCGACGATTAACGCGAAAAATGTCGTCCTTTTTTTCGGCTCAATCCGGGAAACCTACCCACTTTCGCAAAAAATCCACATTATTCTGGCTGGTGCGGGTTATCACCGTTCCGAAGTCGTTCAATTTTTTGCTGAGGTTTTGAATATTGAGTTGCACTACTTGCCGCCTTACAGCCCTAACCTCAACCCGATTGAGCGATTATGGAAGTATGTGAATGAGCAGGTACGAAACAATGTCTATTTCCCGGATACCAAAACATTCCGTGAAACGCTGCGTCACTTTTTTCATGTCACATTGCCAGAAAAAGCGAAAGAACTCACCACTCGGTTGACTGATAACTTCCAGATTTTAAAACCCGCATCTTCAAGTTAATTGCGTATAGTAGCTCTTTCCCTATCAGATTCCTCATTAAAAATGAAGAATAAATATTCACATGTGATGGTAACACCTAATGCATAAAAAAATATTTTTCGACCAATCATGGCTCACAATGGGGGGAATAGGTCGATTTTCAGAAGAAATATATAAAATAAAAAAATGGGATGGAATTTATAGTATCAAATGTAAACCTTCAAGCCCTCTCTCATCTCTGCTACTATCTATTAAGTTTATGGGGTTTTCTAAAAATGATATCGCCTTTTGCCCAGGATATATTCCCCCGTTATTCTCAAAATGTAATTTTGTTTTTACTATCCATGATCTGAATCATTTGGATCGTGAAGAAAATAGCAGTTTTTTAAAAAAGGCATTTTATAATCTAATAATTAAAAGAGGATGTTTTAATAGCAATAAGATACTAACAGTATCAGAGTATTCTAAAAAGAGAATCATAGAATGGAGCGGTGTACCAGAAAATAAAGTTATTAACGTCGGAAATGGTGTTGATAAATCTTTTAATATAGAAGTAGAACCATTTAACCTAGGGGGTCCCTACCTGCTATGTGTCAGCAACAGAAAACTTCATAAAAACGAATCAGCACTTATTAAGTCCTTCTCCAAAAGTAATATTAATCCAGAAATCAAATTATTATTTACAGGTAATCCCACTAACGAATTAATAAGTTTGATTTATGAATTCAATCTATCAGAAAGAATCGTTTTCCACGGTTTTGTCGATGATAAAGATCTACCTTCCTTTTATCGAGGGGCATTAGGACTCTTATTTCCTTCCCTTTATGAAGGATTTGGCCTTCCAATCCTAGAAGCAATGGCATGTGGAACACCAGTATTAACCTCAAATGTTACCTCTTTACCTGAAGTTGCTGGTGATGCTGCATTGTTGGTTGATCCCTACTCACTTGATGATATGGCTGATGGAATTAATCAGTTAGTCACAGATAAGGATTTAAGAAGTATATTGATTGAACGAGGTCTATCTAGGGCAAAGATGTTTACATGGGATAAAGTTGCGGAACGGGTTCAACAAGTTTTGGAGCAAGTAGCTAATGAACAAGTTAAATGAAAAAAAAATAGCCTTGGTTCATGAATGGCTACAAAGTTATGCAGGCTCTGAGCAGGTATCTTCAGCCATATTAAACTTATATCCTACTGCTAATATGTATTCTGTTGTTGACTTTTTAACTGATTCTCAACGTGGTCATTTTAATAATATTCACCCAACAACTACTTTTATTCAAAAACTCCCAGGCGCAAAGAAGCATTATCAGAAATATTTACCACTAATGCCCTTGGCAATCGAACAACTTGATGTTTCTCATGACGATATAGTGATTTCAAGCTCCCATGCAGTTGCTAAAGGAGTATTAACAGGCCCTGATCAACTACATATTAGCTATGTCCACTCCCCAATGCGTTATGCTTGGGATCTACAACACCAATATTTAAGAGAGTCAGGTCTCAATAAAGGACTCAAGGGATGGATGACTAAATGGCTGTTACATAAATTACGGCTGTGGGATTATCGTACAGCCAATGGTGTTGACCATTTTGTTGCGAATTCTCATTTTATCGCTAGAAGAATCAAAAAAGTTTATGGTCGTGATGCAACTGTTATCTATCCACCTGTTGCTGTAGAAAATTTCCCCTGTGTTGAACAAAAAGAAGATTTCTATTTCACGGCTTCACGCATGGTGCCTTATAAGAAGATGGATCTGATCGTTGAAGCCTTCGCCAAGATGCCGGATAAAAAGCTTATTGTGATAGGTGATGGCAGTGAATATAAACGGATTGCTACATTAGCTGATGGACACTCCAATATTACTTTACTAGGTTATCAGCCGTTTGAAAAACTTAAATCTCATATGCAACGAGCCAAGGCATTTGTCTTCGCTGCGGAAGAAGACTTTGGGATCACACCTGTTGAAGCACAAGCTTGTGGAACCCCTATCATCGCTTTTGGTAAAGGGGGCGCTCTCGAAACAGTTCGCCCATTAGGGAGTCGAGAACCAACGGGGTTATTTTTTGAAAAACAGGACGTGGAATCACTTTGCTCAACAATAGAACACTTTGAAAGTAATATTAAGCAGTTCCATCCCCAATTCTGCCGTAAAAATGCTGAACGTTTTTCAGAAGCAAGGTTTGCTCAGGAATTTGCTTCCTTTGTCGAAGATAAGTGGCAAGAATTTCAAACCAAAAAGCAAATTCATTATTAATTACTTGAGATATTTTATGAATTCAGTTGTTCCCGTCATCATGGCTGGTGGTTCCGGCAGTCGGTTATGGCCACTTTCTCGTGAGTTATATCCAAAACAATTTCTTAAACTTGATGGTGAGCTCACCATGCTGCAAACAACTGTGCAGCGCTTAAGGTGTCTATCGACAGAATCCCCTTTAGTCATTTGTAACGAAGATCATCGTTTTCTGGTCGCCGAACAATTGAGACATTTAGATAAACTAGCCCACAATATCATCCTTGAACCAACAGGACGTAATACAGCTCCAGCAATTGCTTTGGCAGCACTCACAGCGCTTCAAACCGTGAACAATGATGAAGATCCTCTGTTATTAGTTCTGGCAGCAGATCATATAATTCGGGATGAAGAAGCTTTTACAAAGGTAGTACAGCAAGCAATTCCCTATGCAACCGCAGGTAAATTGGTCACTTTCGGCATAGTACCTACCCATGCAGAAACTGGATATGGATATATTCAGCGTGGAGTTAAGCAAGAAGACGCTTTTACCGTAGCTCAATTTGTTGAAAAACCAGATGCTATTACCGCAGAACAGTATTTACAAAGTGGTGAATATTACTGGAACAGTGGCATGTTTCTGTTTCGCGCCAGTCGCTTTCTTCAAGAACTTAAAACGTTCCGCCCTGATATTTATTCAGCCTGTGTAACCGCAGTAGGAACCATCAATCCCGATCTCGACTTTGTCCGGGTAGACAAATCAGCATTTCTTGTCTGTCCGAGCGAATCAGTTGACTATGCCGTGATGGAAAAAACTGATGACGCAATAGTTATTCCACTTTCTGCTGGCTGGTCTGATGTCGGTTCATGGTCGTCTTTGTGGGATATCTCGGAAAAAGACGACGATGGCAATGTATTTAAAGGTGATGTTCTACAACACAATAGCAACGATAATTACGTTTATTCTGAAAACAGCCTTGTCAGTCTTGTTGGTGTAAAAAATCTGGTCGTGGTTCAGACCAAAGATGCCATTCTGGTTGTAGATAAAACTCAGGTTCAACATGTTAAAAAGATTGTTGAGAGTCTGAAAAAAGCTGATCGTTCCGAACATCGTTTGCATCGGGAGGTTTATCGCCCTTGGGGTAAATACGACTCCATAGATAAAGGGAAACGTTATCAAGTTAAACGAATTACTGTTAGGCCAGGTGAAAGCTTATCTACCCAAATGCATCACCACCGTGCTGAACATTGGATTGTTGTGGCAGGAACAGCGCGGGTGACTCAAGGAAATAACTCCTATTTGGTTACCGAGAATGAATCTACCTATATACCAGTAGGGGTTGTACATACTCTGGAAAATCCTGGTAAGGTTCCGCTGGAAGTAATAGAAATCCAATCGGGCGCTTACCTTGGAGGAGATGATATCGTTCGTCTCAGTGATCGTTATGGCAGAGTAGAAATAGAAGAAAATGAATAATAAGAAGCTAAATAGTCGAGAAGTTATTTCTGGTAGTGGTATCGCGTTTGGTACTAGCGGAGCCCGTGGCCTGGTTGTTGATTTCATTCCAGATGCATGTGCGGCTTTTACTCATGCTTTTATATCCGTAATGCAAAAGCGATACGCAACTTCTCAGATTGCACTAGCGATCGATAATCGTCCGAGCAGTCCTGACATAGCGGTAGCTTGTGCAACTGCCCTCCGACAAGCTGGCGTTGAGCCCATTTATTATGGTGTGGTCCCTACACCTGCACTTGCCTATAAAGCAATGCAAGATGGAATGCCGTGCATCATGGTTACTGGTAGCCATATTCCTTTTGACCGTAATGGACTCAAGTTTTATCGGCCTGATGGAGAAATTTCTAAGGACGATGAAATGGCTATCCTATCAGCCGAGGTTATTTTTGAACCACTTACTGAAATGACAACTCTGTCCGTCTTACCAGATGCAGCAGAAGCCTATATAAATCGCTATCATTCTCTGTTTTCCGCAAATCGGCTGACAGGGAAACGTATAGGTATTTATGAACACTCCAGTGCTGGGCGTGATCTTTATGTTCCTCTCTTCAAATCACTAGGAGCAGAAGTTATTTCGCTTGAACGTACCGATGAATTTGTTCCTATTGATACAGAAGCTGTAACAGAAGAAGATAGGCTCAAAGCTAAAAACTGGTCAGAAGAATTTGATCTGGACGCTATCTTCTCTACCGACGGTGATGGAGATCGCCCACTACTGGCAGATGAACACGGAGAATGGCTGAGGGGTGACATACTTGGATTACTATGTGCTGATGCATTAGATATTGAAGCCCTGGCTGTTCCTGTGAGCTGCAACAGCGTAGTACAGAGTTGTGGTCGCTTCATTGATGTTGTCTCAACTAAAATCGGCTCCCCCTATGTTATTGCCGAATTTGCCTCCCTTTCACATCAATTTAAACGTATTGCTGGTTTTGAGGCTAATGGTGGCTTCTTACTCGGTAGTGATATTGATGTAGAAGGCAGTAAATTGACCGCTTTACCCACTCGTGATGCGCTTTTACCCGCACTTATCGTATTGAATTCAAGTAAAGATAAAGGAATTTCTTCACTAGTAAATGCACTACCTTCACGTTATACCCATTCTGACAGACTTAAAGAATTTCCAACGATATTAAGTAAGGAACTTTTAAATAAGGGGATTAAGGATCCGAAACAGCTATTGACTTTATTAGGGTTAGGTAACCATCAAATTCTTCATATTAATCTCACTGATGGTTTAAGGATGACTCTTAGTAACAACACCATTGTTCATCTGAGACCATCCGGTAATGCACCTGAGCTACGTTGCTATGTTGAGGCTGATGATATAAACAAAGCAAAAGAAATTGTTAAAACTTGCTTATATACACTTGCGACGCAAAAATAATAACAACTTCGGTAGAGGAATCACTTCAGTGCTCTATCGAACACCCTTTTAAATTTAGGTAAATATTATGGCATTAACGGAAATGTTCCAGCATTCAAAAGAAGAACATCTTGAATATAGAAACTATTCAGCATCTGTTAATCGCTTCTCTCTGATGGCAAGCGATTTATTGGCTATGGCAGGCGCTTTTATTTTTTCATGGTGGGTTGAAAGTACTCGCACAAATGTTCCATTTTCTCTAGTTTTCAAAAGTGGATCAGATATAGCCAGAGCTTGGAGTTTTCTGATCATTGTCTTAGTCACATGTTTTTGGTCCTGGGGACATTTACGACATTACACTTACCGCAAGCCATTCTGGAATGAACTGAAAGAAACACTCCTAATGCTAATCGGGCTAGCTATAGCTGATTTGGCAATAGTTGCTATCTCTAAGTGGAATTTCTCTCGCCATCAATGGGCAATGTTTTGGCTGATTACCATATTTACCCTGCCATTATTTCGATGGCTGACAAAGAAGTTATTAATTAAACTCAAATATTGGAGTATGCCTACTATCATCATTGGCAACGGAAATAATGCTCGCGACGCTTACTTAGCTATATGCAGCGAACAATTACTTGGATTTGGAGTCATTGGTTTTGTAGCTCCAAACGATAATTGTTCTACCAGTCCAGTCAGTACACTTCCTCTATTCCATATCACTCCAGAGCAGTTACTGGAAAAATATCATCAGCATAAAATCTTTATCGCTCTTGAATATGAACAACACGAATTGCAAGATGAATGGTTGCGCTATCTCTCCGCTCATGGAGTTCGAAATATATCGATAGTCCCAACATTACGTGGTGTTCCTCTCTATAGCACAAATATGTCCCACTTCTTTAGTCATGAACTTTTAATGCTTAGAGTTAAAAATAATCTAGCTAAGCGTTCATCCATAATTCTTAAGCGTACATTTGATATTGTCGTTTCTTCTCTCTTACTAATTCTTCTTTCTCCTCTGTTTCTTTTCATCGGTTGGAAAGTTTCCCGTGATGGAGCATCCCCTTTTTATGGGCATGAACGCATAGGGCAAGGAGAACACCGATTCAAGTGTCTGAAATTTCGCTCTATGATTAGCAACTCAGCGGAAGTTTTGGAAAATTTACTAAAAACAGATCAGAATGCTTTAGCTGAATGGCAGAAAGATTTCAAACTCAAAAATGATCCGAGAATCACGCCTATCGGCCATTTTTTACGTAAAACTAGTCTTGATGAACTTCCACAGTTGATAAATGTGTTTAAAGGAGAGATGAGTCTTGTTGGTCCAAGACCCATAGTTCAAGAAGAACTTGAACGTTATGGAGATGACAAATCGTATTACCTCATGGCAAAACCTGGAATGACAGGTCTCTGGCAAGTAAGTGGACGTAATGATGTGGATTATGCAACACGTGTATATCTTGATAGCTGGTATGTAAAGAACTGGGCGCTTTGGAATGATATTACGATTTTATTTAAGACAATTAATGTAGTACTTAAAAGAGATGGTGCTTATTAGTCTTTGAATAAAAATACTTTACTGATTGTAAACAGTTTTTATATTTCTAATCCAATTTTTATGAACTCTCTTCATTCAGTTAATATTATTGTAATGAAGGCGTTAAAACATGCTAAACATCGTCCTATTCGAACCAGAAATCCCGCCTAATACGGGTAATATTATCCGCCTGTGTGCCAATACAGGTTGTCAGCTTCATCTCATCCAACCATTGGGTTTCACATGGGATGACAAACGCCTGCGTCGTGCAGGGCTGGATTACCATGAGTTTGCCAATATCAAACAACACCACGACTACAATGCATTCTTGGAAAGTGAAGGGCTTAGTCCAACCAATTCACAATCCCCTTCTGGAGCACGCCTATTTGCACTAACAACAAAAGGTACTCCGGCGCACAGTAATGTAAGTTATCGTGATGGGGATTATCTGATGTTTGGCCCAGAAACCCGTGGCTTGCCATCTTATGTGCTGGATAACATGCCCCCTGAACAGAAAATAAGAATTCCTATGCTACCGGATAGTCGTAGCATGAATCTTTCTAATTCTGTATCAGTGGTCGTGTTTGAAGCGTGGCGGCAACTCGGTTATCCCGGTGCGCTATTACGAGACTAACCTATTGCAGCCGTCATTCCGCACCGCGTTCCTGATTTTAAAATAGTATGATATTTATCATGTTCTTCACACTCCCTATGCTGATGTGATTGACGGCGTTTTTCGGTTTTGATCTATTAGACTTATGTAGTGGTATCTGAATACCAGCCTTCAGTTCTTCAACTTGGTATTCTTAGCCCTACTTTTGCATAGAAAAGATACTGAATAGTCTCTGAGTCAACAAAGAAAGCATTAGAAATGGATTTTGAATCAAGAGAGAAGCCACAAGGTGTGATGTTTCACAGTGATAGTAAGAATACCCTTGTCAGATTCTATAGATAGAAGGCTTTTCAATCTATTCTTCTGATGTATGGCGTTTTTTCTGTTTCCTGACCCACACAGTGATCGACCTTCTTGTGTCCTCCCCTGGATCTGTCGGTAACAGGAAAAATTCCATGAGAGGTTTCTCCTCGCTGATATGCGTGACTCAAGAAGGGCCTGACGGCTTGTCTCTTTACTGTCCTGTCCGGGATATCTGTCAGGGGAAACTATTTGTATCTTCTGACTGAGAATTCATCCCATGGCTAAAATGCAGCAAAACTTATCAGCAGGCGTCATCGGTGGGGTTGATACACATAAAGACCTACACGTTGCGGCAGTCGTTGATCACAATAACTGTGTTGTAGGGAACGAATTTTTTCCAGCAACCCGGCAAGGATACCGCCAGATGTTATCTTGGATGAAATCATTTGGGCCATTAATCAGGGTGGGAATTGAATGTACAGGATCTTACGGCGCGGGTTTATTGCGATATCTCCAGGCTGCGGGGATTGAAGTCCTGGAGGTCACAGCTCCCGACAGAATGGAACGCCGGAAACGGGGAAAAAGCGATACGATTGATGCTGAATGTGCCGCTCATGCGGCATTTTCACTCATCCGGACAGTCACGCCTAAAACACGAAGTGGCATGATTGAGTCTCTTCGAACCCTGAAGGTATGCCGAAAAACGGCCGTGGCAGCACGACGCATAGCGCTACAAATGCTCCAAATGACAATCGTCTCTGCCCCCGAAGAATTACGGGATCAACTCAGAAAACTCACCCGGATGCAGCTTATCCGCACACTGGCCGCATCAAAACCGGATATGACCCGCTATCGTCATATTGAGGGGGCTTACTGTATTGCGTTGAAATCACTGGCCCGACGCTACCTGGAATTACAGGATGAGATTGGTGAGCTGGACGTCATGATAGCGGCTATCGTTGATGACCTTGCACCGGAACTGCTCAAATGCAAAGCAGTGGGGTATGAATGTGCCTCCCAACTGCTCATCACGGCGGGAGACAATCCAGAGCGTCTACACTCAGAATCCGGTTTTGCTGCGTTATGCGGAGTGAGTCCGGTACCGGTATCCTCAGGAAAAAATCAGCGTCACCGACTCAATCGTGGTGGCGATCGTGCAGCACACAGTGCGCTTCACATCATAGCGATTGGTCGGTTACGTACAGATACCAAAACGCAGGAATATGTTGCCAAGCGGATCGGGGAAGGTCATTCAAAACTTGAGGCAATACGTTGCTTAAAACACTATATATCAAGGGAGGTCTTTACGCTATTGCGTAACCGCAATCGTCAGATCAATAGCATACAAATAATGACTTGACACTTAGAAGGGCATCCAAGGTAGTCACTATACTAGTAAATTATTGTGGCATTATGGTATCAAACAAAGTCTGAGCCGCTGGGAAAATTTCTGGAGTAACCTTTTGATTAAAAATAAATTATTTCCGTAGTATTAGGGCGTATTGACGTTTGAACGAGGGGATTTGAATGGCATGATAATTTGGTATCCTTATTTTCGCCAAAAAACTCGTAACCAGAACTATCATGCCAAGACCCATGTTATCAGACCCTGTGTGAGATAAGCTATTTGTATTCATGCAACAAAACCGGCTTGTCTACCATAAAAAAACGCATCGCCTAATTCTGGCAGGTATCCTTTTTCGAATGAGAACCGGGAGCCCTTGGCGGGAACTGCCTGTTGAATATGGGAAATGGAATACCGTTTTTAAGCGTTTTAATGCGCGGTCAAACAAAGGTGTTTTTGATTCATTATTCAAGGAATTAGCTAAAGATTCTGATACTGAATGGTTGTTCATTGATGACAGGATTGTCCGTGCTCATCAGCACAGTTCAGGCGCGGCTTCAAAGGAGAATGAAGCGATTGGGAAAAGCCGGGGAGGACTCGACTAAAATCCATTTGGCCGTAGACAGTTATGGTTTGCCTGTTCATTTTGAATTATCCGAGGGGCAAACTCACGACATTGTGCATGCAAAAAGTTTGGTGGCGCAATCACCGCCCCCGGACTTTGTCATCGCTGACAAGGGGTATGATAGTCAGGCATTCAGAAATGATATCGAAGAACAAGGGGCAACGTCGGTTATTCCCTACCGAAAAAATAACCGAAACTCGGATAAAAAGAGGGATAAGGGTTTATATCGTTATCGTCATTTAGTCGAAAATGCGTTATCTGGCTACCCATGTGGGTCGAATAAATGATGAATACAAAACGTCAACACGCCCTAGAAAGAAAGTCATGTTGATCATATTTAATGAATGACCAATGGTTACTTGGGTGATATTATTCGTCACTATTATTTTTATATAGTTTTATTAATATGTTAGCTTTGTTTACAAAATATCTCTCAATAGGGGTTATTAATACCGCTATCCATTGGGTATTGTTTACAGCAGTGCTGTACTTTTTTGGCGCGAGTCAAGCAATTAGTAATTTGGTTGGTTTTCTTGCTGCTGTGACATTCTCTTTTTATGCAAACGCTAAAATCACTTTCCAGAAAAAAGCTACTGGATGGAGATATTCTGCGTTTATTTCGTTTATGGGGTTAATGAGCTATATGACAGGAAGCCTAGCTGATGCAATGGATATGCAACCTATCGTAACATTGGTTTCGTTCTCTGCAACCAGTTTGATATTAGGTTTTATGTACTCAAAATTTTTAATATTCAGAGGAAAGGAATGATGAAAATATCATTGGTTGTTCCGGTCTTTAACGAAGAGGATGCGATACCGATTTTTTATAAAACGGTACGGGAATTTGGGGAATTAAAGCAGTACGAGGTTGAAATTGTCTTCATCAATGACGGCAGTAAAGATGCTACAGAATCTATTATCAATGCACTGGCAGTTTCTGACTCTCTTGTCATCCCATTATCGTTTACCCGAAACTTTGGCAAAGAGCCAGCTCTATTCGCTGGCCTTGACCATGCAACTGGTGATGCTGTAATCCCAATTGACGTTGATTTGCAGGATCCAATCGAAGTGATTCCACTCCTGATTGAGAAATGGCAGGCTGGTACGGATATGGTTCTGGCTAAACGCTCTGACCGTTCCACCGATAGCCGCATGAAGCGAAAGACCGCAGAATGGTTTTACAAACTGCATAATAAAATCAGTACGCCAAAGATTGAAGATAATGTTGGAGATTTCCGCCTGATGTCTCGCAATGTTGTAGATAACATAAAACTCATGCCAGAAAAAAACCTGTTTATGAAAGGAGTATTGAGTTGGGTTGGCGGACTTACCGATATTGTTGAATACACCAGAGCCGAGCGTGTGGCTGGAGATTCTAAATTCAATGGATGGAAGTTATGGAATCTAGCACTTGAGGGGATAACAAGCTTCTCGACATTCCCTTTGCGGATTTGGACATATCTTGGATTTTCGGTAGCTGCTCTTTCATTTTTCTACGGAGCATGGATGATTATAGATAAGTTGGTATGGGGTAACGCTGTTCGAGGATACCCATCTTTACTTGTTTCAATTCTGTTTTTGGGTGGAATTCAGTTGATTGGGATTGGCGCGCTTGGAGAATATATAGGAAGGATATATATAGAAACCAAAAATCGTCCTAGATATATTTTAAAGCATAAATAAAATTAATACTATTGAATATGGGGAGTAGTTTAATGAATTTCCATAAAAAAGAAAAAATTACAATTTATTTGTTTTTTGCATTATTGTTTATTGCAACGGTTATGTTCTTCATGACAATTCATCCAGTCACAATAATATCTGGAGATGACTGGGGCAATTTATCGCTAAACAGAGAGGCATATCCGCAATGGGGAGCAGCTAATCCAATAAAGGTAACTCCAGAGCTATTGTTTCCATGGATTGGTATGATATCCACTTACCTCATAATGCCATTTGGATTTGGATTTCTTGAGGCCATATCACATACAACTGCGATTTTCATATCATTTCTTGTATCTCTGTTTCTTTTGCAGTTATTTCTTTTAATGAGAGATAAACTAAAAGTTGGATTGTATAATAGTTTATTAATGGTTTCAGTATATTACCTTTGTATATTTGGTGCATTAAGAACATCAAGCGACAATCAAAGTTTATACCTGCTATGGGAGGTAAATATAACATGCTTTTATCACTATATAACTCCAGCCCTTATAAATTCCTCACTTGTTTTATATTTTATGAGGAATGAGGGATCTTTATCATATGATGATTTAAAAAAGAGAGGATACATATATGTTGGCTGGTTGATTCTTGCTTCATATATTTGTATATTTTCCAGTCTGTTCGCAAATGTTTTTTTTGCAGTATATTGCGGAGTATCGATACTGACTAGTTTTATTAAAAATTCGTATTCTCTAATTAAAACATTAAAAGAAAAACCATTTCATACATTTATTTTACTGCTCTGGCTTGTTTCTGTTGTCTATGAAATAAATGGCGGTAGAGCGCAATCTATAGGTAGCTCTGATCTTGATGTAAATGGAGCTGTCAATTTTTTTATCTCTCTAATTGAAAAAAGTCAACCTTTATTTATTGTTTTTATTTTAACTTTCCTTTTGCTTGGTGCTTTCTTTTTTTACAAAGAAAAAGAAAGAAAAGAAAATAATGATTTTAAGTATGCATTTCTGGTTTGTACAGTTTCTTGCGCTATAACTTTTGTTGCTTTGATTTTGATATGTGCAAGAGCTGGTGGTTATTATACATCTAGACCTGTGGTAATGTGGGGGGTATTTATGTACATCATTATATCTGCGCTCATCTCTATGGGATATCTGATAACAAATTATAAAATAATAAATTATGTCATGCCCATAATTATTATCTCGCTGATTAATAAAACAATATCACAAGATACATCACTGAAAGAATCAAATAACCTTGACTTAAAATACAATATAGCCCTAGCCATAAGTCAAAACATTATAGACCAGGTTGTATATGCAGATAAAAATAACATAAGGAAAATAAACCTAATTGTACCAAAGGGTGATAATAATGATAACTGGCCATTCCCTATATATGAAGGCCCTTCTATTAATCGAGTTCTAAAGATTTATGGAATAATTAGGAATGATATTGATATAACAGTTATTCCAGATGAATCATTGAATCATAAATTAGGAATACCATTTAGTTAAAAATACGGGTGAATAATATGTGCTCCTTTGTTTTATCCCCATAGTCATTGAAGATTCAGGATGGGATTCCACTTTGTATTTAATTGATACGCAATTGCAGGATTGATACGTAGACATTCAGCACCTAACCGTGCTGAATGTCTTTTTAAATTCTATATTTCAAAAAGAGAGGAATCTTAAATCCCATCCCCATTCTCGAATCCATTATTCATTCCGTTAAAATGCTGGTTCATATCCAGAGACGGCTTATCACTTTCCGGTTTACCAACAATCCGTGCGGGTACTCCTGCCACAGTGGTATGCGGCGGAACAGGTCTTAATACGACTGAACCCGCACCAATCTTCGCACCACGGCCAATTTCTATGTTGCCGAGAATTTTTGAACCCGCGCCAATCATTACTCCTTCACGCACTTTCGGGTGCCGATCTCCACACGCTTTACCTGTACCACCGAGTGTTACGGATTGCAGAATAGAAACATCATTCTCAACTACTGCGGTTTCACCGATGACAATTCCTGTTGCGTGGTCAAGCATGATGCCACAGCCAATTTTCGCCGCAGGATGGATATCTACGCCAAAAGAAACAGAAATCTGGTTTTGCATGTAAATCGCTAATGCTTTGCGATCTTGTTTCCACAGCCAATGTGCGATGCGATACGCTTGTAGCGCATGAAAACCTTTCAGATAAAGCAGAGGAGTGGAGTATTTGTCGACAGCAGGGTCCCGTAACCGGACAGCTTTAATATCACGAGCGGCCGATTCGATCATCTTTGGCTCACTGCTGTAAGCGTCTTCAACAACTTCCCTGACCGCAATCGCCGGCATAATCGGGGTCGCCAATTTGTTTGCGAGCATATAGCTCAAAGCACTGCCCAGGTTTTCATGTTTAAGTAATGTCGCGTGAAAAAAACTGGCTAACATAGGCTCACAATCTGCCAGCGCTCTCGCCTCATTTTTTATATTTTTCCAAACTTCATTCAGTTCTTCTTGAGACATATCAATCATTCTCATGTGATTGTTTTTCACCATCGCGAATGGATTCGCACCTGATTTATCCCAGAACTATGCCTTTCATCTTGGAGTTTATTGGACATATGCCGGAAAAAATATTTATGATGATTTTAATCTAATTAAGCGCGGGAACTTTCTCCTTCATCCCTTGTAGCTCTTCCCAATAATGCCTGAGCTGCTTCGATTACATTTTTATTGCGATATAATATCTGGTAAATTTGCTCCGTGATAGGCATTTCAACTCCAACCCGCTTGGCTAATGCCCGGACTTCTTTTGTATTACGATATCCTTCAACAACCTGTCCAATCTCACGCTGTGCAGCGTCAACATTGACTCCTTGCCCTAACCTCATACCAAAACGACGGTTACGGGATTGATTATCAGTACATGTCAACACTAAATCACCCAATCCTGCCATTCCCATAAATGTGGATGGGTCAGCCCCCAAAGCAGCACCAAGGCGACTCATTTCCGCTAATCCACGGGTAATCAATGCAGTGCGAGCATTAGCACCGAACCCCATGCCATCCGAAATCCCTGCACCAATGGCAATAACGTTCTTGATCGCCCCACCAAGTTGCACGCCAATAAAATCAGGGTTTTTGTATACCCGGAAGCTTTTGCCGCAATGGAAAAGCTGCTGGAGTTCTTCACCAAATTCAGGTGTTGTCGCTGATACGGCAATCGCTGTCGGTAAACCCGCTGCCAGTTCTTTCGCAAATGTCGGGCCAGAGACTACCGCCAATGGGATTTCATGACCTAATATCTCACGCGCCACCTCCTGCAATAAACGACCCGTTTCCGCTTCGAGGCCTTTAGTAGCCCAAACAATACGAGAATCTGGTTGTAAATGCGGTTTTATCTGCTGTAAGACATCGCCAAAAACATGGCTAGGAACCACAATCAGAATATTAAGGCTGGCTGAAACAGCACTTTTTAGATCGGCTTCAAGCTGTAAGCCATCAGGGAAAGAAACATCCGGTAAAAATACCTGATTACAACGGGCTTGCTGCAAGGCATGAATATGTGCGGGGTTATGGCCCCAAAGGACAACATCATGTCCATTACGGGCTAGTGTAATGGCTAAAGCGGTGCCGTATGAACCGGCACCGATTACTGTCATAGAAGCGGTATTCATTAGGCTTCCTGTATTGCCTCATCAGACTGAGAATCAGACTGCTGTTGCAAGTAATTCATGAACAAAGCATCAAAATTAACTGGTGCCAGGTTCAATTGTGGGAAAGTACCACGACCCACCAAGTTAGTGATGCACTCACGGGCATATGGGAACAAAATGTTCGGGCAATATGCACCTAAGCAGTGCGCCAGTTGAGTACCTTCAATACCATCAATAGAGAAAATACCAGCCTGCTGAACTTCGCACAAGAATGCGGTTTCTTCTCCTAGTGTCGCCGTGACAGTGACACGCAGAACAACTTCATAGACTCCCTGAACTAATTCATTGGAAGCGGTATCCAGATCTAATTTAACCTCTGGCTGCCATTCTTGTTGGAAAATTTGAGGTGCCTTAGGTGATTCGAAAGAAATGTCTTTCGTATATACACGTTGGATCTGGAAAGCCATTTCGGTGTTGTTTTGTTCTGACATAATAATTTTTACCTTTTGATACGTCCTTATTAAACCTTGATAATGTAAGTATACCCTTCATCTTTCAAGTTGCAGCTTTGTTGGCTATGCTCATTCAGCCTAGTCACATCGTTATCTATGCTCCCAGAGATTCACTCCCTTGCCGTCGCACTGCATCTGGAAATGTATTGGGTATATACTGCTTACATCTGCATTCGTTATTTCTTGCCTCGGGATAATGGTAGGTTTTCACCCGTCCACCCGGCAATTCCCTCTTTCAGGGTATAAACTTGTTCAAAGCCTGCCTTCACCAGATTCTCTGCCGGTGTTTTAGATTCCAGTCCATTCGCTGAGACTATGATCACAGGCTGCTTTTTATGTTTTTCCAATTCACCCAGATTATTCTCTTTAATCTCAGAGGGTGTCAGGTTAACAGAACCAATGATATGCCCTCTGCGGAAATCGTCACGAGAGCGTAAATCAACGACGATAGCATCTTCCTTATTGATTAAATGGATCACCTGTGCGCGAGTGATATCTTTACTCTTGGAGAATACACTTTTTACTGTCAGGACAATGACAGCCACCAACAGGGCAATCCAAACAAGGCTCAGGATCGTGTTCCGACTAATAAATTGCATGATTTCTTGCAGCATGGAGGGCAACAACTCCCATTAGTTAATAACAAAAATCTAAGGTAACAGAGTATACCTGTGTGTTGTGTCAATTACAGCCAATTAGCATCAACCTAATGCAGATTTTGCGGAGAGTTTCGAGAAAAAATAAAAAATCCTCATTAATCACTTGATTGTCATACATCATTAAAATATTTCATGTCAAACTGGACATATACGGGATCTTCGATAATAAATGAGCTAAGTTAACTAAAATTTATATTGTGGTTCAAAAAGATAAAAAAATAGACCATTCTCTGGTCAGAGGCAATTTCACATGAAATAATCGGGCGCGACAGACAGATGGATGTAGGCAAGCGCTATAAATCAAGCACTATACATATAGTAGAGCGTGGCAAGGTATTGAATCAAATGGCTGATAATAAGGATTCCAAAAGCTGTCCTCACCAGCAGAAACAGTGGCAACCAAGAAACAGTGTATTACTGTTCTGTGCCCTACTGTTTGCTTTTTTCTGCACGGGAGCCTTTGCCAATCAAATTTCAGAAAATAAAAACCAACTTAAAGATATTCAACAGAATATTGCCGAGAAAGAGAAAAGCGTCAAACAACAACAAAAACAACGTACAGAGCTCCTCAAGCAACTCAAGGAACAAGAGGGGACGATTTCAGAAGTCGGGCGTTCCCTCCACAGTACACAAGTCCACCTGAATAAACTGGGAAATGAAATTTCGTCATTGACGAAAGGTATTAACCATCTGCAAATACAGCAAAAAGAGCAGCGTAAGCTACTTGCCAGCCAATTAGATGCCGCATTCCGGCAAGGGAATCATCAGGGTTTAGAATTATTGTTTAATGGCCCAGAAACACAGCGTAAAGAACGTATACTGGCTTATTACAGCTATCTGAATCAGGCTCGTCAGGAAACTATCACTAAATTGCAAAAAACAACTGACAAACTTAACCAACAAAAAAAGCTGCAACAAGAAAAACTGAATGAACAGCAAACGGTACTCAGCAACCAAAAGCAACAAAAGCAAAAAATGGAAGTTGCCCGTTCTGCCCGGAAAAAAACACTGACTGTACTTGAATCTTCATTGAAGAAAGATCAACAAAGCCTGGCTGAGCTTCGGCAAAACGAAACTCGTCTGCGTAATAAAATTGCTAAAGCAGAACGGGAAGCCAAAGCCCGCGCTGAGCGTGAAGCGCGTGAGGCTGCACGTGTCCGTGCGCAAATAGCAGCCAAGCAGAAACAGGCTCAACAAAAAGGCTCCAGCTATAAACCTACAGAAGATGAACGCGCACTTATGGCGCGAACAGGTGGGCTTGGTCGCCCTGCCGGGCAAGCAATCTGGCCTGTGCGTGGGCGGGTTATTCACAGCTTTGGGGAAACAATACAAGGCGAGTTACGCTGGAAAGGCATGGTTATCTCCGCAGCCGAAGGCACGGAAGTTAAAGCAATTTCAGATGGCCGGGTATTACTGGCAGACTGGTTACAAGGCTATGGTCTGGTTGTCGTGCTTGAACACGGTAAAGGAGATATGAGTATTTATGGCTATAACCAAAGCCTGTTGGTTAGTGTTGGCCAGCAAGTCCGGGCAGGTCAGCCGATAGCTCTGGTTGGTAGCAGCGGCGGGCAACAGCACCCTTCATTATACTTTGAGATCCGCCGTCAGGGGCGTACCGTCAATCCATTACCGTGGTTAGGAAAATAAGAGAAGGACATAATTGTGCAATATCTATTAATAAAGTGCGTTCACTCATTCACTCTATTATTTGGGATATTGCGCTTTCGGATACCAAAGTTTTGGGTTCTGCTGTTTATCACTCTCTTGTTATTTACTCTGAATGCCCGTGCCGCACGCTTAGCCATTGTCATTGATGACTTTGGCTATCGTGTCTACAATGAAAATAAGATATTGCAGATGCCTGCTGCAATTTCCATCGCCGTACTTCCTGATTCTCCATATGGCAGAGAAATGGCGCAAAAAGCCTATAAGCAAGGTAGAGAGGTCTTGATCCATCTGCCAATGGCACCAATGAGTAAACAACCATTAGAAAAAAATACCCTGCATCCTGCCATGAGCAGTAAGGAAGTTGAAAACATTATTCACGATGCCATAAAAAAAGTTCCTCATGCGATTGGTGTGAACAACCATATGGGTAGCGCGATGACCTCCAATCTCGCTGGTATGAAAAAAGTGATGAATGCATTATCTCAATATCGTCTCTATTTTCTGGACAGCGTAACTATCGGTAATACTCAGGTCGCTAAAGCCTCAATGGGAACACCTGTACAAGTACTCCGCCGGAATATCTTCTTGGACGATGTACAAACAGAAGCAGAAGTGCTGCACCAACTCAACCGGGCTATTACTCTGGCTCGCAAACAAGGCTCTGCCATCGCCATCGGGCATCCTTACCCAACTACTATTCGGGCATTACAGCAAGGGTTAGCAACGTTGCCAGATGATATTGAACTGGTAACACCCAGTATGCTGCTCAATCATTCTCTAACCAGTAAACAAAACAACTCACAAATCAGCCCGCTCACCAAACAAAAATGCATGAAATCCGCTGAAATCAAATCGGTAACGGTATTAGAATCCAAATTGGATTATTTCAGGATAGTTGGGGAAACATTGGTTCCCAGTGTCATTGTCGATGTCTTAAATCAGGGGCTTGAAAAATTACAGAACTCCACATCAAAACAAGAGAAACGGCATAGCACGGGCCATTTGAGACCACAAAAAGATAAGATACGGGAAAATAAAACAGACGCTCATAAAAAGATGAGCGTCTGCCCTGATTTTTAGCAATCTATTTTGACAGCTTGCTTAAAATTTTGTCAGAAATTCAATTAATCCCAATTCAGAATAACTTTACCAGATTGCCCTGAGCGCATGATATCAAAGCCTTTCTGATAGTCATCTATCGGGAATTGGTGAGTAATAATTGGAGTTAAATCCAAACCGGACTGAATAAGTGTCGCCATTTTGTACCATGTTTCAAACATTTCACGTCCGTAAATGCCTTTGATAAACAGTCCCTTAAAAATGACCTGACTCCAATCGATCGCCATATCTGAAGGAGGTATACCCAATAAAGCGATACGCCCGCCATGATTCATCGTGTTCAATAAGGTACGGAATGCAGGCGGAGCACCAGACATCTCCAAACCAATATCAAAGCCTTCAGTCATGCCCAATTCTGACATAACATCCGTCAGGTTCTCCTTACTGACATTCACAGCACGAGTAACGCCAATTTTACGTGCTAAATCAAGACGGTATTCATTTACATCGGTGATCACAACATGACGTGCACCGACATGCTTACACACAGCCGCAGCCATGATACCGATAGGACCGGCACCCGATACCAGTACATCTTCTCCAACTAAATCAAAGGAGAGTGCAGTATGAACAGCGTTGCCAAATGGGTCAAAAATCGCAGCCAGTTCGTCCGAAATATTGTCTGGAATTTTAAAAGCATTGAATGCCGGAATAACTAAATACTCAGCAAATGAGCCAGCCCGGTTTACCCCAATTCCTGTTGTGTTACGGCACAAATGTGTGCGTCCACCACGACAATTGCGGCAATAACCACAGGTAATATGACCTTCACCAGATACACGATCGCCAATTTTGAATCCTTTGACTTCCTGACCAATTGCGACCACTTCTCCCACGTATTCATGCCCTACTACCATCGGCACAGGAATAGTCTTCTGAGACCAATCATCCCAGTTGTAAATGTGCACATCCGTTCCACAAATTGCCGTCTTACGGATTTTAATCATCACATCATTATGCCCCAGTTCCGGTGTAGGCACATCCGTCATCCAAATACCTTCTTCTGGCTTTAATTTTGACAACGCTTTCATAGTGATACCTTATGTAATGATATTCAACTGCTTACCGATACGTGTAAATGCAGCCACAACACGTTCAATTTGTTCTTCGGTATGAGCAGCAGAGATTTGGGTACGAATACGTGCTTGACCTTTAGGGACTACAGGGTAGAAGAAGCCAATCACATAAATGCCTTCTTTCAGCAGCTCAGAGGCAAATTCCTGCGCCAGCTTCGCATCCCCCAACATAACCGGAATAATGGCGTGATCTGCACCCACTAGTGTAAAACCCGCTGCCGTCATTTTTTCACGGAACAAGTTGGCATTTTTCCAGAGACGTTCACGCAATTCGTCTCCATCTTTCAACATATCCAATACCTTGATGGAGGCCGCAACAATAGCCGGAGCCAAAGAATTGGAAAATAGGTAAGGGCGTGAACGCTGACGCAACCATTCCACAACTTCTTTACGTGCGGCGGTATAACCACCGGACGCCCCACCTAACGCTTTACCGAGTGTGCCAGTGATGATATCAACACGCCCCATGACATCACAATATTCATGAGTACCACGGCCGTGCTTGCCAACAAACCCTACCGCATGAGAATCATCAACCATGACCATAGCACCAAATTCATCCGCCAAATCACAGATAGATTTCAGATCCGCAATGACACCATCCATTGAGAACACACCATCAGTTGCGATCAGGATATTCTGAGCATCTCCTGCTTTCGCTTTCTCCAACTGTGCTCTTAATTCTTGCATGTCATTATTGGCATAACGATAACGTTTTGCTTTACATAGGCGAATACCATCAATAATAGAAGCGTGGTTCAGTGCATCTGAAATAATGGCGTCTTCTGGACCGAATAATGTTTCAAACAGCCCCCCATTAGCATCAAAACATGAGGAATACAGAATAGCATCTTCCATGCCCAAAAATTCAGCTATTTTATTTTCTAATTCTTTATGGGTGTCTTGCGTACCACAAATAAAACGTACGGATGCCATACCAAATCCATGACTATCCATTCCTGCTTTTGCGGCAGCGATCAGGTCAGGGTGATTAGCCAACCCTAAGTAGTTATTGGCACAGAAATTAATGACGTTGTTGCCATCCGCAACAGCAATATCGGCATTTTGCGCAGAAGTAATAATACGTTCACTTTTGAATAGCCCTTCCGCACGGGTTTGTTCCAACTGATCATTAATTTTCTGATAAAACGACGCTGACATTATTTCTCTCCTGATTACCTGGATAAGTGAAAGGTATGGTGTATTTTACTTATAGATCCTGACAGTGACGACACAGCCAGAAAGATAATATCAACTTTGTAAAGCTGATCACGGCCTTGAGACTGCGATGCAGCAGGATTTCAGGATATTCCCCTATTTCACCTGCTGTCGTTAGTAGGGTTAAGTGATATGATACGCATTAAAATAAAGTGAACTGACTAGTTAGAGGTGGGCCAAATGATTATTGTCACTGGCGGCGCAGGGTTTATTGGCAGCAATATTGTCAAGGCACTGAATGACGAAGGTTATAAGGATATTCTGGTTGTTGATAATCTGAAAGACGGTACAAAGTTCGTTAATCTGGTTGATTTAGATATCAGCGATTATATGGATAAGGAAGATTTCATTGCCAGTATCGTTGCAGGTGATGATTTGGGCGATATTGATGCCATTTTCCATGAAGGTGCTTGTTCATCCACAACCGAATGGGATGGCAAGTATATGATGGACAATAACTATCAGTACTCTAAAGATGTATTGCATTACTGCCTCGATCGTCAGATCCCATTCCTATACGCCTCTTCTGCCGCAACTTATGGTGGGCGCAGTGATAATTTCATTGAAGAACGCCAGTATGAGAAACCTCTCAATGTTTACGGCTACTCAAAATTTCTTTTTGATCAGTATGTTCGCGATATTTTGCCACATGCCGATTCTCAAATTTGCGGCTTCCGTTATTTCAATGTATACGGGCCACGTGAAGGACATAAAGGCAGTATGGCCAGTGTCGCCTACCATTTAAACACCCAGATCCACCAAGGCCAGAACCCGAAATTATTTGCAGGCAGCGAACATTTCCAACGCGATTTTATTTATGTTGGCGACGTTGCAGCAGTAAACCTGTGGTTCTGGAAAAATAGTGTTTCCGGCATTTTTAACTGTGGTACAGGCCGAGCTGAATCTTTCCAGGCGGTTGCTGACGCTGTTACTGAATTCCATAAGGAAAAATCTCCTGCTGTAGAATACATTGAATTTCCAGAAAAGCTAAAAGGTCGCTATCAGAGCTTTACTCAGGCTGATCTGACAAAACTTCGCGCAGCAGGTTATGACAACGCATTCAAAACCGTTGCTGAAGGCGTTACTGAATATATGCAATGGCTCAATCAGGATAATTAATCGACTTCTATGAAGATATTGGTGATCGGCCCATCGTGGGTGGGTGACATGATGATGTCGCAAAGCCTCTACCGCACCTTGAAGGTTTTGTACCCAAATGCAGAAATTGATGTGATGGCACCAGCGTGGTGCCGCCCGTTACTGGCAAAGATGCCGGAAGTTAATCAGGCGCTGGCAATGCCGCTGGGACACGGAGCGCTTGCGCTTGGTGAACGTCGTCGTTTAGGACTGGCACTGCGTGAAAGTGAATATGATCACGCTTACGTACTCCCCAACTCCTTCAAATCTGCTTTGGTGCCTTTCTTTGCCAATATCCCTCTGCGTACAGGCTGGCGTGGTGAAATGCGCTATGGTTTCCTGAATGATATCCGCGTCCTGAATAAAAGTGCCTTTCCACTCATGGTTCAGCGCTATGTTGCTCTCGCCTATGACAGGAAAACTGTACACAGTGCTGAAGATCTTTCCCAACCCCTGCTATGGCCTCAGTTAGCTGTCAGTGACGAAGACATTGCTGAATCAACAACAGCCTTTAACATCGCCGATCATCGCCCGATTATCGGTTTTTGCCCCGGTGCGGAGTTTGGCCCGGCTAAACGTTGGCCACATTATCATTACGCCGCATTGGCTGAACAGTTAATTACTCAAAAGGGTTATCAAATATTGTTATTTGGTTCAGCTAAGGATAATGAAGCTGGTGAAGATATCCGTGCACTTCTAAGTGAAGATGCACGGGAAAACTGTCTTAATCTCGCAGGACAAACTTCCCTTGAACAGGCAGTCAATATTATCGCAGCGTGTGATGCCATTGTTACAAATGACTCAGGTTTGATGCATATCGCAGCAGCTCTGAACCGCCCTCTGGTGGCATTATATGGGCCAAGTAGCCCTGACTTCACTCCTCCACTATCGGACAAAGCCGAAGTAATCCGTCTGATTACGGGTTTTCATAAAATCAGGAAAGGTGACAGCGCAGGTGGTTATCATCAGAGTCTTATTGATATTCAACCAGAACAGGTTTTAGCCTCATTGGAAAAACTTTTACAGACGGAGAACCAGAGTTAATGCGTGTTTTACTGGTAAAAACGTCTTCAATGGGCGATGTGTTACATACTCTACCTGCACTGACAGATGCCATGCAGTACATACCGGTTATTCAATTTGATTGGGTCGTTGAAGAGGGATTCGCCCAAATACCCACATGGCACAGTGCAGTTGAAAATGTTATCCCTGTTGCCATTCGTCGCTGGAGAAAAAATTGGTTCAGGAAAGATATCCGTGAAGAACGCGCACGTTTCAGGGAACAGTTACAGCAACGAAAATATGATGTAATTATTGATGCTCAAGGGCTGTTAAAAAGTGCTTTTTTAGTGACACGCCTAGCCCATGGTCCAAAACATGGCTATGACAAAAAAAGCATTCGTGAGCCACTCGCCAGCTTTTTCTACGATCAACACCATTCTGTGAGCAAACAGCAACATGCTGTAGAACGAATTCGTGCATTGTTTGCAGAGAGTCTTGGTTATCAAAAGCCTACAGAAACAGGTGATTATTCTATCGCCCGCCACTTTCTGAACCAACAATCAGAAAATGGAAATGATTATCTGGTATTCCTGCATGCCACCACTCGTGATGAGAAACATTGGCCAGAAAACCATTGGCGCCAACTGATCGCAGAGATTCAACCAACGGGTATGCGCATCAAGCTCCCCTGGGGAACTGAATATGAATATCAGCGGGCATTACGGCTGGCAGATGGTTTTCCTCATGTTGATGTGTTACCAAAATTAACATTAGCAGAAGTCGCACAAGTTCTTGCTGGCACAAAAGCGGTGGTATCTGTTGATACAGGATTAAGCCATCTCACTGCCGCCCTGGATCGTCCAAATATTACGCTGTTTGGCCCGACAGATCCTGGCTTGATTGGCGGGTATGGAAAAGAACAGCATACCTTAAAATCAGTGGATAATACGATGCAGAGTATTACTCCGGCAGAAGTCATGCTGTTCTTGCAAAAGATATTAAATAAGAACCTTGCCTAGTGGGAAGGTCTCACACCAGCGGCTTTTATATTCAAGAGTAGGATTACCCAACGAATAACGCATAGTCTTATCTGCTGCCTGACATAATGCTTTTGCTGACTGGATATTAACCCACATCAAAATGCTACCAACACTGAGATGTGCATACTCAGGATCATATCCTCCATTAATAGCATCAAATGAAATCCATTTAGGACTATCGGCACGTAATACAAAATCATACGCACAAGGTGAACCATTAATAAGTAACACGTAACCAAATATATGCTCTCGAAGCTCTGTGTATATCTCAAGCAAACGCTGACGTTCTTTTGGCGAATGACGATAATTCCAACGCTTTTGGTATAAATTGATGTAAATATCAACCAATTCTTCAGCGCTGAATTCACTTGAAAGACGAATTTCTCCGCCTGCGCGAGTGAATTTGTTTATCTCATTCTTGCGGTTGCGGCGGGTTTTGTAGGAGAAATTCTCTTTAATCAGGCAGATTTGACGCTTACTAAAAGGAGGCTTATAGCTGGCATTTATAAAATTATTTTTATGAATAGGAGATAATCTCTTTGATTTTATAGGTAAAAATAACTTCGCATCGGCTGCGATAGGGAAAATCACTTCATCATAAGGCAGTGGATAGGTGCCCTGGATTTTTTCTACTAATTTTTGGTTTTTAACAAAGAAGCAAGCTCCCTTAACGGCAGTGCCTTTTTCTTTAAAATAGAAGGAGAGCGGGTTACCTTCAATATGCCTATTTAAAAAAGAGACGATGTTGGGATGTGTTAATACACAACCGCCAAAAAGAGCGTGAACTTCTTTATATTGTTCGAAATTACATTTTTTCCATCCCCAAAAAAATGATTTTACTTTTTCCATATCCTATTCCATAAAATGGCTTTTTAATATTAAGTTAATTTTTTTACAACTTTATAAAAAAATATTTTTTATTTCCAATAATAGTTATGACCGTTAATTATAAAAATGCATTATTTTTATAGTCATAAAATTCCGACAATGTCATACCATGAACCCGTGGTTTCAAGAATTCAAACAATTCTTCTAAGTCTTGATAAAGCAACTCAATTTTTTCTTCCGTCTGAAAAGTCGGGCTTCCTCCCGGCATAAACTCGGATGAATGCAGCATAAATTCAACATAATCATTACCAGATGCCAAAGTTTGCCGAACGACAGCTTTCATTTGTTTCAAATTCCCACCTTTTGGGCGTAACCAATTAACCGATGGAGAACGTTGCTTGCCTCGCAAATGATCATATTTTTGTTTAATAAAATTCATGATCGGAGAATGCTTATGCTGAATACTCATTGGCACTTGTAATAAAGAAGAGTTGCCTTCTTTAGCAATATTCTGCAAATTCATAAAATAAGCATGAGATGGAAAACGGCTATAATCTGTTCCGCCATTTCCATTCGGATCTCCCTTGGTAAAACGCCAGTTAACTTTCGGAGTAACAGAACAATCTACCTGATAACCATACTCGACCAATAATTGCGCATAATATTCGTTAAATGCCCAGCGTCCAGCACGGTGACTCAGCATCTTAGTCTGAAGTTTTTCTTCAAGAAGATTTGTCATTAAATCAATTTTTGCCTTTATCTGATTTTTAGGATATTCAATCAGATAAGGCTTATAGCACATATCATCATCAGTCAGAGGAATAATAGGTGGATTGTTCCAGGCATGCAAATGCATACCGATTTCACCTGTGTTTCTGGCAATGACATCCTTAGCAAATTCGATATAGCTATCATCTATCGCCATTTCATAGTTTGTTAGCCAGACGGGTTTGAATCCAAAACGTTCACAAAGGCTTTGGAACCTGGGCAGATATTGAGTATTTTCGGTAGAAATTTTATCGCTATTTTGCCAAAGGTTATCACCTTCAGTATCAATTGTGATGATGAATGCTGGTTTGGTCATAAGAAAGATACCTTATTACAGAAATATGAAATATTATTACTCAGTAAAAGTATACAAGGACAAAAAGACATCTATCTTTTCTAAGATAACCTCTAGAGGCATTTCACTGATTTTGCTATTAATATTTTTCTGAACTAATTGGATAGCGTTTTTATTTCCCGGTCCCCATACATCATTATTGATATAATTTCCATGCTTATCATTACCATATAGTGCGATTGTATTTTTCTCATATGCAGCAGCAACATGTACAATTGAGGTATCTGGCGAAATAATCAAATCAGCATATTTTATTATTTCTACAGCACTGAGAAAATCGCAAAATGGGTTGAAAATACAGTTATCTAAATATGAAATCATACTTATTTTTTCAGGACTACCAATCAATATAATATTGACTGACTGATATGAATAACCAATATGAGAAGTTATTCCAATCAATTGTTCTTTAGAAATATTTCTCCTTTCATCAGCAGCAAAGGGATTAATGACAACAGTTACCGCTCCTGGCAAACGAGAGTAAAAATCACGCACTTTATCCTTGATACCATCAGGAACATATATGTCATACTGCATATTATAATTATAAATCTCCATATGATTCATCAAAGATTTATATCTTTCTGTAATATGTAAATTATAACCTAAATAAGTTATGTTTTTGTTATAAATATTTATTTTATCTTTATTAAACCCAATTACATGATTAGAATTAATTAGTCTTATAAACAAAAGATAGATAACAGGAATTTGATCACCCATATCAATAATAAGATCATACTTTTCCTGTTTCAATTTCAATCCTAACTTAAGTATATCTGTATTTTTATCAGGATAGAAATATACCTTATCTATATGTGGATTATTTTCTATCACACAATAATTAGTTCGGCCTGATAATACATGTAATTCATAACCTTGCTGAGACAATGCTTTTAAAACTGGTGTGGATACAATCATGTCACCAATTTTATTATCATCTCGTAAAAAAAGAACCTTTTTGACACCTATAAGAGAAAATTCTCTTTTTTTCCATTTATCAATAAATATTTTACCTATACTAAACCTTATTTTTTTGAAAAAATAATTTTTTCTTCTATTTATTTCACGTAATTTTTTAAATTTTTTTTCAGTCATTAGAACATCTCAAAGGATAACATCAAAAATTTTACTGCTTTATCAAGGAAAAATACTCATCAAGTACAATATCCAAATCAAATTTCTTATACATTTTTTCCGTAATTAAAGGGGGATTCTGATAAACCAAACGCATTTTTTCTGCCAATGATTCTGAAGTAAGTTCTGATTTATATTGTTCTAATTCCCCCACCATAATTTCACTGATTCCACCAGGACAATCTGTGCTGACAACTGGAGTCTGACAGATCAACGCCTCAATTAATACATTACCTAATCCTTCACTATCTGAACTCAGAACAACAGCTTTAGCTTCACGTATTACGGGTAAAGGATTTGTTAAAAACCCAATTAGCTTAACTCTGGATTGTAAACCAAGTTCCACAATTTTCTGTTTAATTTTATCAGTCATTTCTTCATCGCCATGACCAGCAATTAATAAGTTGCAAGGAATAGCAGCCATGGCAAATGCTTCTAACAAGCGATCATGACGTTTCACCTCGTGAAATCGTCCAAGATGGAGAATATAATTTTGACCTGAATATGGATTGTTTTCTAAGGAATTCAATTTAATTTCAGTTATGTTGAATGGGTTGTAAATAGTGACCATTCTTCTGGCAGCAACAGATAGATTTTCCTGTAAATCCAAGCCAACTGCATCAGAAACACAAATTAAATTACGATTCTGATAAACACGCTGGATTTTATGCTTTTTAAGCCAACGTGCCAGACCTGTTTTATTTTCGAGGTAAGATTTAGAAAATACACCATGAATACAAAACCATACATTCAAATTTTCTAATACTTTAGACCTTGCAACTATACGATCGGTTTTGTGTAAATTGGATATTACCAGCGCAGGAATTCCTTTTTGCCGCAAGATTTTTTCCAAAACCTTATCCATTGATTTCGCTCTACGAAAAATTTCAGTCTGTCTTCTAAAAGGACCTGCATACTTATCAGCATCAATAACCAAATCAACATGTTCAGGAATCGAATATTCGCATTTATCAGACAATGATAATAATGTGATATCAAAGCCCCTCTGTTGCAATCCACGGCACAGGCGAACTACGACATTTTCAGCACCACCACCCGGCAATCCATCAATGATAAACAGGATATGCCCTTTCATAAAGAAAGCACCTTGCTATACAGTTCAGTAAGCTGCTGAGATAAATAAGCCGGAGTATAACCCGTTATCTTTTCTTTTGCTGACATAGCGATCTTACTGGTCAAATGATCCGAAGGTATTAAGGAAATTCTTTCAGATAATCCCGTTATATCCAAAGCATCACAGACAAAGCCATTTACTCCCGAATCAATGAACTCAGCTCCTCCACAGGTTTTACTGGTTATAACTGGTAAGCGACATGCCATTGCTTCCAGTATGACATTCGGGAAAGGATCATATAATGTCGGTAGTAATAAACCATCAGCCATTTGATAAAATGGCAGCGTCTTTTTTTGTACACCTAGAAACCTAATGCGAGTATAGCAACCAAGAGAATGAGCAAGTTGTTTATATTTATTTTCTTCCTTGTCCTGCCCGATCACCAATAGATACGCTTCCGTCTTACTAATTGCTTTAATTGCGGCTTTCAGCCCTTTTCTTTCAAAACCTGACCCAACATATACCAGACATTTAGCTCGTGCTGGGATGGCATATTGCTGTCGCAACACAATTCGTTCCTCTTCTCCGGCAGGAAAAAACTGTGACTGGTCAATAGCATTATAAATCACAGAAATTTTCTCTTCTGGTAGCTCAAAATCTTCCATAACTTCCTGTTTGACCATCTCAGAGTTACAGATAACTTTCTTCAACTCTGGAGACAAATACATTCTCTTCTCCGCATCCATGACATAACGATGGTAACGGCTGACAAAAAGCAGTTTACTTTTCCAAGCTGGCAGGATTCTTGATCTTTGCTGCAACCACCGCTGATGTACGCCATCACCAGCCCGATAAATATCACATCCCGCTATTCGTTCATGACTTTGGACGATATCGAATTGTTCCTTTTGCCAAAGAGTTCTGGATGCATCAGCAAACCCCTTCTCACGGCTAATGCGTCCCCATTTCAACGGATTGGCCAAGTGCACATGCCAGTTTGGATTTATGCTTCCCTGCCAAGAGCGGGTAATAACATTTAATTGTAGATTTTCATTACCCAATGCTTCTAAAGCTCTGGAAATGAAACGTTCAGCACCACCATCAGGGCGATATTTTTGCCGAACAATGGCAAGACGAACAGGTTTCATGATAAATATCTCCGAGCCGTTTTAATCACAACATCTGTCGGGATCAAACTTAAATAGCGATTATCTGTTTTAATATCAATTTCATCAGGGTCCGGTAATTTACCGTAATTTCCTGCCCAGATCACTTCCCCATTGCCCTGACATGGGCGCCAAAAGATCATCTTAGATGGCCCCATTAACGCAATACAAAGTGTTTTTAATGCAGCAGCCATAGGCACAGGAACAGAATCAACGCCAATAATTTTAGGGAATCCAATCCTATAAGTTGTACAGAACCTGTAACAGAATCTGTAAATAGAGAAATCAAAGCGCTACTTCACTGATAGGCTAAATTAATGACCAGATCGTATCTTCGATTTCCAATACTTGCCATAAAATAGGCATACTCTTTTTAAGGAAATACGAACAACTTATCTGCATTTTGCACACTTTCTTCAAGCCAATGTGATACTATAGCCGCAATCTATTTTAGTGAATTTGATAGAATGTTGCTTCGCTTATATCAGGTACTTCTCTACCTTATCCAACCTATTATCTGGTTGCGCTTATTACTGCGCAGCCGTAAGTCTCCGGCATACCGTAAGCGCTGGGGTGAACGCTATGGTTTTTGTGCCCAAAAAGTTACTCCAGGAGGGATATTACTCCATTCGGTTTCGGTTGGAGAGACATTAGCTGCTATTCCTCTCGTCAGGATTTTACGGCATCACTATCCTTTTCTGCCAATTACTGTAACAACCATGACGCCAACTGGCTCCGAAAGGGTACTTTCCGCACTAGGAGATGATGTTAACCACGTTTACCTACCGTATGATTTGCCTGGCTCTATGAGTCGTTTCCTTGATAACGTCAACCCCAAATTAATGATTATTATGGAAACTGAGCTATGGCCTAATTTGATAGCCCAATTACACCAACGTGGTATACCGCTGGTTATTGCCAATGCAAGGCTTTCAGCCCGTTCCGCCGCCGGATATCAGAAAATTAATAGTTTTATTAAAGCCATTTTAAACAAAATCACGTTGATCGCTGCACAAAATCAGGAAGATGGCGAACGTTTTATTGAATTAGGGCTGAAACGTACCCAACTGGCTGTCACAGGCAGTCTTAAATTCGATATTTCTGTTACACCTGAATTGGCCGCTAAGGCGGTGACTCTGCGTCGTCAATGGGCTGCACATCGGCCTGTATGGATTGCAACCAGTACCCATGATGGTGAAGAAACTATCATACTGGATGCGCATCGAAATTTATTGAAACAACATCCCGATTTATTGCTGATTTTGGTTCCCCGCCATCCTGAACGTTTTGCTAAAGCGGAAGAATTAACTCAAAAAGCTGGGCTAAGTTCAGTATTAAGGAGTTCTGCTACCATACCCGATGCTAATGTCCAGGTTGTTATTGGTGATACTATGGGTGAACTCATGCTACTGTACGGTATTGCAGATCTAGCCTTTGTCGGAGGCAGCTTAATCGAACGTGGTGGTCATAATCCACTGGAAGCTGCGGCTCATGCGATCCCTGTCATTATGGGGCCACACACTTTCAATTTTAAGGATATCTGTGCCAAGCTGAATAAAGCTGATGGGCTTATTACTGTGACAGATAGCCAATCTTTAAGTACCGCTGTCAATAGCCTGCTGACGGATGAAGATTATCGCCTTTATTACGGTCGTCATGCCGCGGAAGTCCTACACGAGAATCAGGGCGCACTGCAACGATTGTTAAAATTACTGGAACCTTATCTCCCACCACGGAGCCATTGATGAGCACGAGAAAACGTCTATCCATCGTCATGATTGCCAAAAATGCCGCCGACTTGATTGGTGATTGCCTGCTATCTGTAGACTGGGCAGATGAAATTATCGTTCTGGATGCTGGTAGTACTGATGCAACCTGTCAAATCGCTAAAGAAATGGGAGCCAAAGTTTACACGAATACTCAGTGGCCTGGTTTTGGCCCTCAGCGGCAACTCGCACAATCCTATGCCAGTAGTGATTACATTTTCATGATTGATACAGATGAGCGAGTCACTCCTGAGTTAAAAGCTTCAATTGAACAAGTTCTGGAAAATCCCAACGACAATAAAGTCTATGCCTGTGCACGCCTTAATTTATTCATGCACCGGTTTATGAAGCACAGCGGCTGGTATCCTGATAAAGTCATTCGTCTCTATTGCCGTGAACGTTATCAATATAACGATAATCAGGTTCATGAATCACTGGATACCCAAGGCGCCCATATTGTGACATTGAAAGGTGATTTACGTCATTTAACCTGCCGCAATCTGATGGAATTCCAGCAGAAACAATTGAATTATGCGAAAGATTGGGCCAAACATCGCTACAAACAGGGTAAAACAGCCCGTTATTCTTCCATTATCAGCCACACACTGGGTGCATTTTTCAAAACATGGCTGTTAAGAGCGGGTTTCCTTGATGGTAAACAAGGGCTAATGTTAGCGATTGTCAATGCTCAATACACCTTCAATAAATATGCAGCACTCTGGGAGCTGACCCAAGCAGAGAGTCAAAGACAATGAAAAAAAAAGCCATTTACCCCGGTACATTTGATCCTATTACCTATGGTCATCTCGATATAGTGACCCGCGCTGCAAATATGTTTGATCATGTTTTACTTGCCATTGCCAGTAGTGATAGAAAAAACCCTATGTTCAACCTTGAAGAACGTGTCACATTAGCCAAAAAAGTCACTGCTCATTTGGATAATGTTGAGGTTGCAGGATTCAGTGAGTTGATGGCTAATTTTGCTAAAAAACAACAGGCGACGATCTTAATTCGTGGAGTACGTTCAGTTTCTGATTTTGAATATGAATGGCAACTCGCCAATATGAATCGACATTTTATGTCTGAGTTGGAAAGTGTCTTCCTGTTGCCCTCTCAAAGTCTGTCTTTTGTCTCATCATCCTTAATCAAAGACGTTGCTCGTCATGATGGTGATGTTTCATCATTCCTGCCAGAGCCTGTTGCTCTGGCAATGTTAAGAAAATTAGGTAAATAATACTCGTCGGGGGCAATTCAGCCCCCAAAGATACAATTAATGCTGGCACTGCCGACAAAAAAACGTACTGCGCTGCCCTAATTTTATACTCTCTATTTTTTCTCCGCACATTGGGCAAAGCTCGCCTTTTTTGCCATAAACAAATAATTCCTGCGCGAAATACCCCGGTTTTCCATCAGATTGCAGAAAATCTTTCAGCGTAGTCCCCCCTTGTTCAATAGAACGACGTAAAATCTGCTTTATCGTATCTGCTAATAGATATGCCTCTTCCTGTGTCAGGGAATGAGCAGGGCGCTCAGGCAAGATATGAGCCACATACAAAGCTTCATTGGCATAAATATTGCCAACACCAACAACCACTTTGTTATCCATCAACCAAGGCTTAATAGCCGTTTTCTTATTACGCGAAAGCGTGTATAGGTATGAGCCATCAAATACATTAGACAAGGGCTCAGGGCCCAAATGAGCCAGTACAGAACATTTCTCAAGATCATCGCTCCATAGCCAGGCTCCGAAACGCCGTGGATCCGTATAGCGGAGAATTTTACCGTCTGTCATCACCAGGTCGATATGATCATGTTTTGCAGGAGGAGATTCATGCAATAAGACACGTAAGCTACCGGACATTCCAAGATGGACAATAATCCATCCATCAGCCAATTCGAGCAACAAATACTTTGCCCGACGCTGCACACTGAGCACTGGTTGATCTGATAATGTCATGATCTGTTCAGAAACAGGCCAGCGCAAACGCGAATTCCTTACCTCAACATATTGAATCACATTACCAGCTAAATGTGGCTCAATTCCTCTGCGACTGGTTTCAACCTCTGGTAATTCCGGCATACTGACTCCTTGAATAAACGATCTACAGCATCCTATTTAGCAGATTACGAGACCGTTTTCATGTATTATTTATAGCTAAATCCAGTCAAAATCGTTGAAAGAATAGGCCGCACCATGCTTCTTGATATCAGAAATAGGCTAAACATAATCGAAAATAAAAAGTCCCTGTGGAACTTATCTATTATTGGACTGTACATTATTCTTGTTTATCTGCCAGATATTACAAGATATAAAAATCTTGTCATGATCCTGATCTGCATAACAGCACTGTGTTATCTGGTAACGGATTTTCGTCAAGTAGTAAACTCACTGAGAAATTCTCTCTTCTTATCCATTTTGCTATTTATACTGGCAATGTTCTACTCTATTGGAATTTCGATTGATCCTGCATTGAGTTTCAAAGAGATGAATAAGCCTATCTTAAATGGCCTGTTGCTGTTTAGTTTCACACTTCCCATTGTGCTCTATCAGGAAAGTAAACAACACATTGCAAAAATGATCTTGATTGCTTTTATTATTGGTATGTTAGCTATTTCACTGACCGATCTCGCGAAATACATTATCAATTACGATTCAACAGGTGAAATGCCATTTACTAATTATAATCATCGGGAGTTTTCATACGGATTTATTTTCTATTTTCCTGTGTTGTTATGTACTTGGGCATTATGGAAAAAACATTCTTTACTGAGTTGGTTATTGTTGCTTATCGCTTCAGCCATCAGCCTATTCTTATTGCTTGGAACACTTTCTCGTGGTGCCTGGGTTGCGATTGTAGCAGCCACAGTGTTTATTATTGTGATTAATAGAGAATGGAAAATCACCATTGCTGCTGCAATATGTCTGGCATTATTGGCCGGGATCACTCATTGGTCGGCAGCATCGAATCCTGCCACAAAATTACTGCTTTATAAGCTTACCCAAACTGATAGCAGCCACCGCTATAGTAATGGAACCCAAGGCTCTGCGTGGCAGTTGATTATGGAAAACCCTGTCAAAGGTTATGGTTTCGGTAATCAGGTATATCACCAAGTTTATAATAGTCGTGTTGCCGATTATCCTGACTGGACATACAGAACTTCGATTGGACCACATAATGTATTTTTATCGCTTTGGTTTGCCGGTGGCGTCCTGGGTCTAATAACCACACTATTAATGACATTCTCAGCAATATTTACCGGAAGCCAAATCATACGTCAAAATAGTGGCATAATCCGACAAGCGGGTATCATTATGCTTGCCGCATTTATTGGTATTTTTATCGTCAGGGGGATGTTTGAAAATGCTTATATTAATGAAATAGGTATCTTATTGGGATTAATGATCGCCCTATATAGCGCCCAAAAAGAAACCAGAATAGCACAGAAAAACCACTAATTTCAGATACACCAGCCCATATCCAATAAATGAGACGGGCTGGTGTCCCATTATTTGACTTTCATTTATCAAAACAGATTTTTTTCTATCACTTGCATAATCAACTTTGCCCGTTGATCCCAATTAAATTGCTCCGCGACTAATCTCTGAGAGTGTTCTGCTTTAGCCATTATTTCAGTCGGGTTATCAATCAGTAGTTGAATCTGTTGTGCGAAACTTGTCGCATTTTCACTGTCTGCAAAGCTGACCGCGTTTTCATCAACCGCATCACGAATGGAAGGAAGATCAGAAATAACAACGGGTTTGCCCATCGCCATATATTCAAAAAGTTTAAGAGGGGAAGTATAGCGGCTGCCAATACTGGTTTTTGTCAATGGCAGGATGCAAATATCATTATCTGCAATGACTTGGAAACGGTTTTTAGGATGGACAAACCCCAGAAAATTAACCCGATCACTTACGCCAATTTGTTGAGCTACAGATTTGAGTTGTTCAATCTGCGTGCTATTTCCACCAGCAATATTCAATACAACATTATTAAGGTGACACATAGACTTCATCGCAGTAGGTACGCCTTTCCAGCGATGCAAACTACCTAAATACAATACCTGTGTTGTTTCTCCTTTCTGGTATTGCTTGCCCGAAGATGTCATCTTTGTCGCTTCAACGGCTAACAAATCAACACCGTCAGGTGCAACGATAATCGGGGTTTTAACCCCATATTCTGTATAAATATCGTCACGTAGTAATGAAGTCAGAACAAAAACAGTCCGGGCACGATGATAAACCTGTTGTTCAATTTGTCTGAGCCTAGAATATTTGCGCTTATTAGCCCGTTTATTCAAGTCATGGGACTCTTTAAAAGACTGAGAAAAAATTTCATGACTTTCAAAGAAGTGTGGAATATCAGGATGCTTATGCAAGAGATAATTTGCCATTTTAATATTACGAGTAAAAATGGCATCGACCTGATGTTCTTGCAACCAACGGGAAACCTGAAAATAAAATAATTTTTGCGTATTGATGGGGAAATACCACTTACGGCGCACATCGCGTAAAGCGATCAATGCAACAGATGTTGGCAACTTTCTACCAAGGATCTCCTCTACACCATTTTGACCCGCTGGTGTAATCAGGCTGACTTGATGACCCTGACGGGCAAAAGCATCCACATTCTGCAAAATTTGCAGTGAAGCAACACGAAAATCAGGTACAGGATAGGGATCAATATAAGCAATCTTCATGACTTTTTTATCGTATCCAATAAACGGCCCGCCGAATGCTCCCAGGTATACATCATTTCAATTCTCTGACGAGCATGTTTACCCATTCCTTTTCCTCTGTCTGGTAAAGACAAGAGATGATTAACAGCTCCAGCAATAGCTTCTGCATCACCGGGCGTCACCAGAATGCCGGACTGATTCTCATTTCCTACCACTTCAGGTATACCACCAATATAACTGGCAATGACAGGTCGCTCACATGCCATTGCCTCCGCAATAGTAATACCAAATGCTTCATCACCAATGCTTGGGAAGATCCCTGCATCCCCGGCAGCATAAAACTCAGGTAACTGATCATGACCAACAGGAGGATGAAAAATAATTGATTGTCCTAACTTTAATTCCGCCGCTTTTTTTTCAAGCCGTTTCAGTTCTTCACCTGCTCCAATAATTAACAGTTTTACATCCTTATCACGTAACAAGTCCATCGCATCAACAGCAATTTTCATGCCTTTCCATCCGACTAACCTACCAGCAAAAGTCAGTAGAAACGTATTTTCATGAATCCCTAGCCGGCTGCGGACATCAGAATTGGCAGGTTTGAACTTATCAACATCTACACCATTATAGATAACATTTGGAAATTGTTTGAAATGATGCTGGATCTGCCAAGCATTAAAATGGCTGCAAGCAACCCATGCCGATATTTTTTTCCCTAATATTCTGTCACCTTTAAAAAAGCTGGTTCCCCCACTCATATAGCAAAACTTAGTATGGGAGTTGGTTGGCATCATTCTGGGCCAGAAGAAATCAAAAGGCTTAGTCAATATTACCCAGTCGAAATTTTCAGCAATCACTGTTTCACGGGCATGACGGGCAAATGAGTAGCGTTCAACAATACGTTGAAAACGACGGCCAATATTGATTACTCGTTCTCTGGGGATAAATGGGAAAGTATGCACACAGATATTCCGATCCTTCAACTCAGGCCTGATATCACCTATTCCGCCGAAAATATGGATCTCATGTCCTGCATCTGTTAAAGCTTTAGCCAGCTCCCAGACCGCCGTTTGAATACCACCATAGGACATGGTAACGGTGACATCAATAAATCCTATTTTCATCGTTTTTATTATCCTTTTATTGAACTTCTAGTATTTTTTTCACTGAATCCCAGACTTGTTCTACTGATATGTCTGACATGTTATCTTGACGGGTTGCCTGTTGATAATCTATTGGATGTTCAATCACAGCCAATTTTGCATGCTGTTGTGGAGCAAGAAAACGACCAGGATGGAAACTATGGTACATGGCAACCATTGGGATCCCTAATGCTCCTGCCAAATGTGTCGTCCCGGTATCAACACCAACATACAAATTAAGTTGGCTCATAATCGCCGCATTTTGGCGCATCGTCGTTTTACCCGCCAGAGATGTACATCTCTGTACTCCCAACATTTCAGATAATCTTTCTGCCGCTGCCGCCCCATCCTGGCTACCCAACAGTAAAATGTGGGCAGCAGGATAACGAGCATAAATACGCTGGGCTAACTCATAAAAAGATTCTACAGGCCAATCACGGTAAGCTTTCGCAGGAAAACTTTGTAGTTGAAAACCAATCCTTAGTTTATCTTCCAACCCATAATGCCGGAGAAAAGAACTCGCATATTCTGCTTCATTTTGACTCACACAATACTGCAACCGCCAATCATAAATCTCAATCCCTAACGCATTAGCTAACAATGCCCTTTCCTGCTGAGCCTGCATAAGTTTTTGGGGTTTTTCTATAAGCAATTCATTTGGGGTTTTGCGGGATGTATCAGAAAAGCAAACAACCCGATTTGCTTTTCGTCTGGCATATTGTAGTAAAGGTTTATCATGATTATATACTAATGCCAAATCATAACTCTGACGAGAAAACCAACTAACCCACTTCGCTTTTCCTTTTGAAAAAACATTTATTGAATTGATTTCATCAATATTCTCAAGGATCTCTTTTGTTCTTTTATGCGCCAATACATCAATATTGGCTTCTGGCCAGTTTAACTTTAAAGCCCGAATTACCGGTGTTACAAGTAACGTGTCACCAAAACGTGCAATATTGATAATCAAAATGTTTTTAGGTTGCATAATAATGAATTATAAAATTATCCACTCAGAGACCAACTCAAGAGAACATACATCAAAGTTATTTAGGACATATTGAATAGATTGTTCCATACAAAAGCCAAACAAGAGTTTTATTTCATTTGTTCTATTTCACTTATAGTATATTAGTCACATATTAGATAAAATGGTAATATGAGAGCAAAACAATACGATCTCCCACTAATGATTATCACTAACAACAAAAATAGACTCCATTTTATCTAACATATTATCCATACTGAACAAACGTGTGGCTCGTTTAAATGAAGCATTTCCCATCTGCAAACGTACATCTGCATTTCTCATTAACAGATCTAATTTTTCAGTTAGTTGTTCAATACATTTAGGTTCAATAACATAGCCTGTTTCATCATCAATCACAGCTTCAGAGATAGCGCCCACTGATGTAGAGACCACGGGTAATCCGCACGCCATTGCCTGCATGATACCTTGTGGGACCCCTTCATTTCCAAACGAAGGCAATGCAAAAATATCCATCGCATTTAAACAGTCCGGAACATCCTGACGATTACCAAGAAAAATGACACTATCCGTCAGTCCTTCTAATTTAACCCTGGGCTCAAGATTTTTTCGTTGTGGGCCATCTCCAACAAACAGTAATTGCCAATCAGGATAGCGTTGATGAAGTATTTTCCAGCTATCCAACAGGTAACGATGCCCTTTCCAGGTTCTCATTGTCGCCACAATACCCAGAGTCGGTTTATCTGCAATTCCAATACGCTGGCGGCACAGTTGTTTATTTTCAGGCTTAAAACGTGTCAAGTCGATACCTGTCGGTACAGATGTCATATGAGATAGCGGATAGCCATTATTCGTATGGAGATATTGGCGCAACTTCTCCCCTGTTGTCACAATGTGCTGGCAGGATTTCAAATAGAGCCAGCGGGTCGCTATGGAGGTTGAAACATTGGTGGAAACATGACGGGTTCGAACTATTGGTGGCATTCCCCTTAATGTGGAACATGCCGCAGCTACCAGCCAAGAATCAGTAGAACTGTGAGTGTTAATGATATCAAACCGATGGCCTTCAGCCTTCAACCAACGGCGCATTGCCATAAAGCATGAAAGACGTTTTTTTTCAATTGGCAACGCAACGACAGGAACACCATAATGGTGAGCTTCACGGTAAAGTGTCGAAGTTGGGCAACAAATGATAACAACATGATGCCCACGACGCATCATCCCCTGAGATTCCGTCAGAATACGAATCTCTTGCCCTCCCCAACCACGCGACGATTCCGTATGTAAGATATTCAAGGTTTTTCTAGTCATTTTCTGAGCCACGCCTGACAGTTCATATATCAAAAAGCGTTAGTATAACTGAACGTCATATTACGTTCACGGGTAACCGATAACCAAGTTTAAGATTAAGGAGGGATTGGTGTATTTTAGGTATAAAAAACCCAGCTTTCGCTGGGTTTTTTAAATTCACTAAAATTATTTGATTTTAGCTTCTTTGTACATTACATGCTGACGAACAACTGGATCAAATTTTTTCATTTCCAGTTTTTCAGGCATAGTACGCTTGTTCTTCGTAGTGGTATAAAAGTGACCAGTACCAGCAGAAGAAACCAGTTTAATTTTATCGCGAATACCTTTAGCCATTTTTCAGCTCCTTAGTATTTCTCACCACGGGCACGCAGTTCAGCAAGAACTGTATCGATACCCTTTTTGTCAATCACACGCATACCTTTAGCAGATACACGCAGAGTTACAAAACGCTTCTCAGACTCAACCCAGAAACGGTGAGAGTGCAGGTTAGGCAGAAAACGACGCTTGGTCGCATTTAATGCGTGAGAGCGGTTGTTACCACTCACAGGGCGCTTGCCAGTAACTTGGCAGACTCGGGACATGTCTATTCTCCAAAAATCAAATCAGCTCGAGCTTTGTATTGGGTATGGCCGCCTCGTCAGGCTTAGGAGCCCATCTCAGCAAATTTTCTTTACTGATAAAGAACGTTACTGAAAAGAATCACATTTTCTCAGCCAAAAACTCACTGAGATAGGCTCTTCTCGCCAAGCCCAAGATCCTCAAAGGTGGCGTAGTATACGCCCTCATTCGCTGATGCTCAAGTCCCGCACAACTAAGATCTGACCGGTTCGTGAAAAAACCGTATTAAATCCAACCTCTTTCCATAAAAGAAACGCAATATTGTTTGCCTATGACAATATGATCCAAAACCTTAACACCGACTAAATTACACGCATCAATGATTTTTTCTGTCACCAGTTTATCTGCCAGACTAGGTTCTGGATTACCGGAAGGGTGATTATGGGCAAGAATAATAGATGCTGCATTAACTTTAACCGCCTGTCTTACGATTTCACGCGGATGGACTTCAACTTTGTTTATTGTTCCCTTGAACATCTCATCATGACAAATCACTTTATTCTGATTTGTCAAAAACAGCACGACAAAAACTTCCCGATCCTGCCAAGACAATAAATCCTGCAAATAACGTTGAGTCGCGGCAGGGCTGCTCATAACATCTTCATGGATAAATTGGCTGGAGAAAAAACGCCTTGCCAATTCAGACACCGCCTGTAACTGAACATATTTGCACACACCCATGCCTTTATGCGCACAAAAATCAGCATAATCGGCAGAAAGCAAGTGATATAATGAGCCAAATGATTGCAGCAGATGTTCCGCCATTTTTACAACAGGCACACCTCTAGCCCCTGTGCGTAAAAATATGGCCAACAACTCCGCATCCGTCAGAGCAACCGCACCATACGCCAGCAATTTCTCTCGGGGAGCAAGATCTGAATGCAATTCATCGTCTTTTTCCACTATTGTGATATCCATTCTACTTCCTCCCTTAAATATCTTTTGCTGGCTGGCTAACAGCCATGAAGATGACACCCTATGGCTTTAATATCCACATCATCAATATCCCATGATGAAAAAATCACCGCCAGTCTTGTGCGTATGGTTTGCGTAGCGCTTCGCAAACTTAGTATTTCTCAGCGACAGAACAAGAGCTCTCAACGCCATATGCTCAACACTCTATTTTCTTATGATAGAATCTTGAGTAATTGTAACTTACAGGTGGACAATCAGAATGGCAGAACTTTCCGGTAAAGGGCTTTCTGGTAAGCATATCGTGCTCGGCATCAGTGGAGGTATCGCCGCTTATAAAACAGCAGAGTTAGTACGGCGTTTACGTGATTATGGTGCTCAGGTACGCGTCGTGATGACTCCGGCAGCAGAAGCTTTTATTACCCCATTGACATTACAGGCTGTATCAGGTTACCCGGTTTCTGACGATCTTTTAGACCCGGCAGCAGAAGCGGCGATGGGGCATATTGAGCTGGCAAAATGGGCTGACTTGATTATTCTCGCTCCTGCGACGGCAGATCTATTAGCTCGGTTAAGTATTGGTATGGCAAACGATTTAGTCACAACTATCTGTTTAGCTTCAGTAGCCCCCCTGGCGGTCGTTCCTGCGATGAACCAGCAAATGTACCGTGCACAAGCCACCCAACATAACCTCAATATACTGAGAGAACGTAATGTGTTGATTTGGGGGCCGGATGAGGGAAGCCAAGCCTGTGGCGACGTAGGGCCGGGAAGAATGATTGAACCTATGGCGATTGTCGAACTGGCAACGCAACTTTTTAACCCTATTCAAGATTTAATGGGCCTGCAAATAACAATTACAGCCGGGCCAACTCGTGAAGCCTTAGATCCTGTCCGTTTTATTACCAACCATAGCTCCGGTAAAATGGGATTCTCCATCGCACAGGCAGCCGCAGAACGTGGAGCTAAAGTCACACTGATTGCAGGCCCTGTCAATCTGACTACGCCTCAAAATGTCAAACGTATTGACGTAACCAGCGCATTGGAAATGCACGAGCAAGTACAAGCAATCGCAGCTTCACAACATATTTTCATCGGCTGTGCTGCCGTCTCTGATTACCGTTTCAAGCAGATATCAGATGAAAAAATCAAAAAACAGGGTGATGAAATCACCTATACATTAGTCAAAAATCCTGACATCGTAGCGAATGTTGCAGCAATGGAAAAACATCGTCCCTTTGTCGTTGGATTTGCAGCCGAAACCCAGAATGTGGAAGAATACGCCCGCGTAAAACTCAAGCAGAAGAATCTGGACTTGATTTGTGCGAATAATGTATCTCTGGCTGAACATGGCTTCAACAGTGATACTAATGCATTACATCTGTTCTGGCATGATGGCAGCATTAACTTACCGCACAGTAATAAATTACAACTCAGCCACCGCTTATTAGACGAGATATTCAAACGCTATGATGAAAAAAATCGACGTTAAAATCCTTGATCCCCGCATCGGGCAAGAATTTCCTTTACCGACCTACGCTACTCCTGGTTCTGCGGGCTTAGATTTACGTGCTTGTCTGGATAACGCAGTGGAACTGGCACCTGGCCAGACCGAACTTCTGCCAACAGGGATTGCTATCCATATCGCGGATGAACAATTGGCTGCGGTCATTCTTCCCCGCTCAGGTTTGGGTCATAAACATGGTGTAGTGCTTGGTAATCTGGTAGGGCTCATCGACTCTGATTATCAAGGGCAACTGATGATTTCTGTTTGGAACCGTGGTGATAAGACATTCACCATCGAACCGGGCGAACGTATTGCCCAAATGGTTTTTGTGCCCGTTGTACAGGCTGAATTTAATTTGGTTGAAGATTTTGAGAGCACAGAACGTGGAGCTGGTGGTTTTGGTCATTCTGGTCGTCAATAACTTTCCATAAAGCCTGATACCGTCAACCAACTTTTATATTTTTGCCCATCATCAACATGGGCAAAATGTATACCCTTTATCTTTCAAGTCTTGACTTGGAAGATAAAGGGTATCGCTGGATTTGTTTTGCTGTCTTAGCAGGGGTTTACCACACATGGCAGAAAAAGAACGTACAAAAAAGAAAAACAGACGTGAAGAAATCTTGCAGGCACTGGCACATATGCTTGAATCCAGCGATGGCAGCCAGCGTATTACAACTGCAAAACTTGCCGCCAACGTTGGAGTTTCTGAAGCTGCACTTTATCGTCATTTTCCAAGCAAAACCCGGATGTTTGATAGCCTGATTGAGTTTATTGAAGACTCTTTAATTTCTCGCATCAACCTGATTTTGCAAGATGAAAAAGAGACCATTCCTCGAATTCGGTTAATCCTGATCCTCATTTTGGGCTTTGCAGAAAAAAATCCAGGTTTAACCCGTATCATGACAGGCCATGCCCTGATGTTTGAACAAGACAGATTACAAAACCGTATCAACCAACTGTTTGAGCGTATTGAAGTACAGCTTCGCCAAATCTTAAAAGAGAAAAAAATACGGGATGGACAAGGGTTCAGTTATGACGAAACTATATTAGCATCACAATTACTGGCTTTTTGTGAAGGCATGCTCTCTCGTTTTGTTCGCTCTGAGTTCCGCTATCGACCGACGAAAGAATTTGAAATACGCTGGCCCTTGATATTGACCCAACTACAATAAATTTCCCAAACCTGTTACGCACATTTTTTATTCTGGGATCTTTTCATGACAGGATATGGAAATAATAACATGCGTTTTTCACTAACGTTTTTTGTATAAATTTGTGTTAACATGCTTTGGCTAGCTGAGTTGACTACCTAATCGCTCAGTAATGACATTCCTTCCACATTATCTGCGGGATGTCATTTCTACTACTCACCCCGCCCACCATTGGGCGAGGGATTTTTTTAGTCTGTAATTTTTACAGAGCAATCAACCAGAACGAACTATCAAATACCGTATTCTCTGCGGTAAGTTTCCACCGCCTCTAAATAAGACTGCATTTCTGGGTTTTCACGCAGATAGGTAATCAAATCATTCAAGGTAATGATAGAGAAGACCTTGCAGTGATAATCACGCTCAACTTCCTGGATAGCCGAAAGTGTTTCCCGTCCACGCTCCTGACGATCCAGACACAAAATAACGCCAGACAACGTTGCACCATGTTGTTTGATAATTTCCATTGATTCACGAATAGCGGTTCCTGCTGTGATCACATCATCAACTACCACAACTCTTCCTTGTAATGGGCTGCCAACCAGTGTTCCTCCTTCCCCATGATCTTTTACCTCCTTACGGTTAAAACAATAAGGCATATCAATATCGTGATGTTCCGCCAACGCCACTGCGGTTGTAGTTGCAATTGGAATACCTTTATAAGCTGGTCCAAATAGCAAATCGCATTGAATACCGCTATCCTGCAATGCCGCAGCATAAAAACGGCCAAGCAATGCCAAATCACGTCCGGTGTTAAATAACCCTGCGTTGAAAAAATACGGACTCTGACGACCGGATTTCAGCGTAAATTCGCCAAATTTCAGCACCTGTTTTTCCAGTGCCAGTTCAATAAATTCGCGCTGATAGGCTTTCATGGGGTTCTCCTCTTGTGCATCATTTGATTCTTATCGCCATTATCTCAGACATAAAAAAGGCGACTCTTCAGCCGCCTGATCCATTTATTTTTTCAATTCATCTTGTTTTAGAGAATCTTCTTTTGGAAAACATTGCGTTAGCGCATCTCGCTGCGCGGCAAAAATAGTTGCCAATCCTTCTTTCGCAAGGGAGAGTAATGACAGCAATTCATCATGACTAAACGGTTCACCTTCTGCCGTGCCCTGAACTTCAATCATTCGTCCATCATCCATCATGACAACATTCATATCAGTCTCAGCCGCAGAATCTTCTACATACTCTAAGTCACAACGCCCCTCTCCATCAACGATACCAACAGAAACTGCGGCTACCATTGATTTCAACGGGCTTTCTTTCAGTTTGCCATTAGCAACCAGCTTATCCAGCGCATCTACCAAAGCTACACATGCGCCGGAAATAGCGGCGGTACGCGTGCCTCCATCTGCCTGAATGACATCACAATCTAACGTGATGGTATATTCACCCAGTTTTTTCAAATCTACGGCAGCGCGCAGTGAGCGAGCGATCAGACGCTGAATTTCCATCGTACGACCAGTTTGCTTGCCTTTAGCGGCTTCACGGGCGTTACGGGTATTTGTCGCTCGTGGCAACATACCATATTCTGCCGTGATCCAACCCTGCCCCTGACCTTTCAAAAAACGTGGAATTCCTTCTTCAACGGAGGCATTACATAACACTTTGGTGTCCCCGAACTCAATCAACACAGAACCTTCTGCGTGTTTAGTGTAATGACGGGTTATTTTAATAGGACGAACCTGCCCTGCCGCTCTTCCTGCCGGACGCATTCCTACCAGGCTCATAGTGTTCTCTCCGCTGTTAATACTTTATTGGGGGCGCATTATACGGCCTAACGTGGCGAATGCCTATCCTGCATCTGCCTGGAACGTTATAATCATTCATCATTTTATAAATTGGGAATGAGTTATGATCCGTAGCATGACCGCTTTTGCGCGGCGAGATATCAAGGGAGATTGGGGAAATGCAGCCTGGGAATTGCGCTCTGTCAATCAACGTTACCTGGAAACTTATATTCGTCTGCCAGAGCAATTCAGAAGTCTGGAACCAGTCATCCGTGAGCGTATCCGTTCCCGTCTGACTCGCGGCAAAGTGGAATGTAACCTACGTTTTGAGCTGGATATCCGCGCTCAGGGTACACTGATTCTTAATGAAAATCTGGCCAAACAACTTGTTGAAGCAGCAGGCTGGATTAAACAACTGAGCAATGAAGGGGAAATTAACCCTGTAGATATTCTGCGCTGGCCGGGTGTAATGGCTGCCGAAGAACAAGATCTGGATGCCATCAGCACACAATTGCTTGCAGAACTCGATATGGCGCTGGATGCCTTTATCCAAAGCCGAGAAACTGAAGGCCAAGCGCTTAACGCACTGATTGAACAACGTTTGGATGCCGTAACTGAGGAAGTCAGCAAGGTCCGTGTACAGATGCCAGCCATCCTGCAATGGCAACGTGAACGGTTACAAACCAAGTTGGAAGAAGCCCAGATTCAGTTGGAAAATAACCGTCTTGAGCAAGAGTTGATCTTATTGGCTCAACGTATTGATGTGGCAGAAGAGCTGGATCGCTTGGATGCTCATGTCAAAGAAACTCGTAATATTCTGAAAAAGAAAGAAGCTGTCGGCCGCCGCCTCGATTTTATGATGCAGGAATTTAACCGCGAATCGAATACATTGGCATCAAAATCAATTAATGCGGATGTGACTAATTCTGCGATTGAATTAAAAGTGTTGATTGAGCAGATGAGAGAACAGATTCAAAATATTGAATAGTGTTTCATAAAAACTCACAAAATATCAAAAAGCCATATAATACAAGTTATTAATGGCTTTTATTCTATCAGAATGTTGCACAAAGATTCACAATAGCGCATGACTATCGTGTACCCAAAGGTGTACCCATAGCACATTTATAAAATCATTTTGGGTACACCTTACTTTTTTCATTGGAGATTGCACAATGCCTAAGCTCACAGATAAAGAGATCAGAGCGTGGATAAAGTCGGGCGAAAGATTCGAAGGGAAAGCGGACGGTAACGGGCTATATCTATGCTATCGAAAAACCTTTAAGCACCCTATATGGCGTTTTAGGTATAAGTTTGCAGGTATGCCAAGAGTGATAACTTTAGGTTCATACATTGATCTATCACTATCAAAAGCAAGAGAACGAATTTACCAGAGAGCTATCAGAGCGGGTTGCTTTGGGCTATGACGTTGCTAGCGAAAAACAAGAAAGTAAAGCCAAAGCACTGGCAAAGATTGAGGCTGAAAAGAACGCTATCAAGGTCATGAACTCAATAGTTAGATCGTTTAGAAAAAGTAGTATTCTGTTTCAATGAACGTTCCTATCACTTTATCGTGCATCTTTTCGGATTTGGAATAACCTATCGTTTTTCGATTCAGCCTTTTTAGGCGGATACAGAGGGTGAGATTGGTTCTCTCGATACGTTGGGTAAATTTCTTTCCGGTGAGGTGTTTTCCTGCTGCGACCACCAAACACATGCGCCACTATCCGTTTCATACAAGGTTCCCAGGCGTACCAGAGCCAGCGCTGATTCTTCTTGCTACCGACAAATGCCCATTGCTCGTCTATTTCACAGATAATCTGAATGTCACTTCCCGCCAGCGGCAGTGTGGTTACGTTTCTTGGCGTGAGCTTTTTAATGTGCGAATGACCGTGTTAATGCCAATTTTCAGAACACGAGCGGTATCTCTAACACCAGAGTTATTCATTACTATATCAACAATCTGCTCTTTCATTCCGGGATTACAGGCTTGATAGGTGTAATTCAGTTGAAAGGTTTTGGTAGGCATAGCAGTGATAACGCGGATGCCCATTACGCCCTTTTCCATGTCCTTTCACCGCTTCCGCTTTGTGACGGTAACGGCAAACCACATCCACTTTAGCCATATCTCACCCGTAATAAAAAGCGGGGAGTTTATCATAATATCTAATTATTGGGAGCATTACCAAATTATGATGGTTAATTTTTAAACTTATATTATTAATTAAAAATACCAACTGCTATGTTATTTTTTCTTAGGTAAGGGAGTTTCTTTATTGACATCAATCATATCAAGGTTATACAAATCAAAATTCACATACTCTTTTAATGTTTTTGGAGATTTATATATCCTTGGTTTACCATAAACGAATACAAACGCTGTCGGCTTAATTTCGGCAGAGATAGATGAAAGCCTTTTTGTTACTAATTTTTTAATAGGATACTTTTCAATTAATTTGTCTCCTATATAAAGAGAAACAGGCAAAATTTCATCTAATTCATTCTTGAAACCTTTTTTAAACTTAATTTTGTATCCTTTTTCATGTCTATCAACATAAGCCCAGCCATAATAAATCAAGCCATATTCTGGTAAATCCTCAAGCTTTTGCTCCCAAATCAGTTTTAAAAATGAAGAATATGGGATATTCATACCACTTATATTGATGGACCTGTTACTAATAGTATTATCAGATGAATATCTGAGAAACCTGCTTACTATAGTTCTAACAGAATAAACATTGCCAATAAAACCAATTTGTTTAAGATTATATGAAATGTTTTTGTTTTTATATTTTATGTTTCTTTTCAAATCTTCCAACTTAAAATCTATTTTTTTATCATTAACTTCATAATACGAAGGAGGTCTTACCAGTAAAAAAGAATCAACAACAGAAAGATCAATTGATTTTTTCTCGGTATTATTTTTTTCTAAAATTAGCTCAGTTATTTTCAAAGGTACTTTATTAAAAACCTCACAACTTTCATCATGATCGCCATAAACCCTAAAATGTGGAACAACCTTCATTTTTTGGGTTTCTTCATCGATATTTGCACACGTTACTTGGGCCCGGCAATTCTCACCAGGACAAATAAAAGCCTTTTTGCTAGTAATGAGACCTGCCCAGTAAAACTCGTAAGCTCTATCAGCATCAATAAAATCTTCTATTTCTAAGGAATAAGCAACATCTAAAGACATATTAATTCCATCAAATTTCAGTTGGATAATAGTAGCATTCATTTATACTGCGTAAATCGCGAACGATCAAACACAAATAAAATTAATGTACCACTCAAGGTAACACAGGAATAAATAATATATAAATCAATATATTATCAAATAAAGTCAGCTTAGATTCAAAAATATTGAATAATGTTTCTTAGCGATTCACAATATCTCAAAAGAAAGAGGTTTTACCTGAACTTAAACCAGTAAAAATAACATATCAAATATAAGCTATTTAGTAGAACAGAAACTGTTAAAACCAATATCAAAATAACGTCATAAGCTACATAATTAATATATCTCATTCATATTTGATAAGGGGTGCGGTCCGATCATTAAGAAATGAAGGGGGTCCTTCTTATTGTATAATTTTAATCCGCAGCAAGATGAATTTTGTTATTTCTCCGTCTGTTATTTTAAGTCATCCTGCCATCAAAACATGCAGCTCACCAAATATTGACCAACTGAATTTAGCCATGCCCATACTCTCCAGTATTGATGAACCCGTTTATTTATGTTCACAGGCGGAGAAGTCTCCCACCGCCTTCATGTTATTTAGCAATATGTATTGTTGATTAAATGAGGGAATAAATATGCAAGATAAAAAACCTGAAACAAAGGCATTAGATGATAGCGGTCTTGTGATCGTTACAACACCGGAATATATCAAAGATTCAATCAAAGAAGCGATAGAAAAACACGCCCTAAGTCGCAACCATCCAGATGCAACGCTACGTGATAAAGGATTTGTTACCCTGAGCAATGATGTCAGCAGTGATAGCGAGGCTAACGCAGCAACACCAAAAGCAGTGAAAGTAGCCTATGACCTAGCCAATACAGCCTACCAAAACGCCAACAATGCGAATAACAATGCCAATACCCGCTTAGCGAAAGACCAGAACGGAGCTGATATTCCTGATAAAGACACTTTTGTAAATAATCTCGGATTACGAGATACAGTCAATCAGGCGGAAAATGCCTTGCCAAAATCAGCTATTGTTCAACAAACTGGGGTATCTAATGATCTTGTGATGAGCCAAAATGTGACAACTATGCTGATTAGTGAGCTTATCAAAAAAGAAGACGCTGAATTATTGGCAGTTCCCATCGGTGGTATTTTAATGTGGTGCAGTGATCTACCGCATCCCAATAACTTCCTGCCGATGGAGGGCGGACAAATTGACCCTAATAAATATCCTGAATTACTCAAACACTACCCTTCAGGAAATCTGCCAGATTGGCGGGGTTATGTGCCTCGTGGATGGGATAAAACCGGAAGTGTTGACCCAGAGGTTGGGAGGGTATTGGGATCATTTCAGGCTGATGCTATCAGAGATATCACAGGAGTAATTAGGACAGGTAGTCGTAAAACAGATGAGATTTCCGATCATACAACTGGAGTATTTTCCACCATTGACCAAGGTAGAGGAAGTCACGTTTACAGTGACGCATTTGGAGACGATGGCTACGTTTATGAAGATCGAAAATTTCGTGCATCTTCCGTTGTCCCGACATCGGCTGAAAATAGGATGAAAAATGTTGCGGTGATATTTTTAGTAAGGGGAAGGTAATGACTCAACCAACAGAACCACCGATACAATTTGACGAAAATGGATTTGCTCTGTCCTATGGTTGGGTACAGGTTTATTGCACGAATGCGGTAAACCGGGAATATATCGGAACAAAACTGGAACGTACCTTTATTGGTGTTACTTTATCTGCGGGATCGTATCTGGATGAACCCAAACTGCCCAAAGCGCCGAATAAGGTGATTTGCCGGACAGTTGACGGCAAATCATGGGAGTATGTATCAGATTACCGGGGTAAAAAGGCATACCATATTCAGACTCGTGAACATATTGAGATAATGGAAATTGGGGATCTTCCCACAGAACTCACGCTACTGGAGCCGAAAACTCCCTTTGATAAATGGAATGGTACACAGTGGGTGACGGATATTGAAGCACAGCATCAACATGAAGTGCAGCAGGCAAAATCTCAGAAACAACAATTGCTGATTGAGGTGTTTCATCGGATTGCTCCACTACAGGATGCCGTCGATTTAGGTATTGCCACTGATGCCGAAAAATCTGCATTCACTGCATGGCGTAAATACCGGGTGTTGCTCAGTCGGGTGGATTGCTCAATTGCCCCTGATATCGTATGGCCTGAACAACCAAAGTGATAACAGGAGCACTATTGCTGTCTGTTGGGGAAACGCTCATACCTAAGTCAGTATTTGGTTTCATCGTCCCAATGTGGTTCGTCGGTGTTGGAGTTTCTATGGCGATTTCTGTTGCACCTAATGGCGCACTACAAGGTTTTGATCATATGGCCGGCACTGTAACAGCACTCTACTCTTGTCTGGGAGGGTTATTGTTGGGAATAGGCGGAACGCTCACCATTACCTTTTTATCCAATGCGACTACCTGGCCAATTGTCGCTTATTGCCTAGTTCTGGCAACCGTAGTGCTTTGTTTATCCTGTTTTATTAACAATGAAGGGTACAAGCAATCGGATCAAAATCATTAAGTGGATGATCTATAGATACCGCGATATGAATAACTTCTTTCTGAAGTCTCATATCGCGTGTTCTGACAATATTCTATTTCAAGCAATTGGTTTAATTCGAATTATTCAAATAGTAAAAATGGTAATACGTTGTGTGAATTATCAACAAAACCTGTCAGATTTCGCCTTCGATAAAATTTCAACATCTTGAATATTCAATGTTGGAATTATCGATATGCCATGTAATAAACTAAAATATAGGTAAATAATTATGCCAATTCTTCACGATTAAAACCCTATCGACCAAATGGAGAAGATATTTTAGTTAAGCGTACAAAAAAGCAGACATGTTCTTATATTACGTATAAAAAGCATGTCTGCTTAACAATCAGGTTCTAACCAAACAGGTTACCAATCCCCTGATGCACCATCATTGTCACTTTTTCCGCCACCACCGGAAAAACTGTCATCGTTAGGGTTTGCCGTACGCTCAGTAGCAGTAGTAGGAGATTCTGAACCGGAACCACCAAATAACCCACCAAAGAGACTACTGAATAAACTGCCCAGTAACGATGCACCGAAAAAGAGCACAACAAGTATCAGGATTACGGGTAAGAAGAAAATCATCAGATAGTATCCCAACGGGATAGTAGGAAAAATACCAACCAAACTGAGAACAAAAGTACAGACAGCCACCGTTGATGCACTCTTGAGGAAACGCTTAAACCGGCCACCTTTGCGGAAAACCAGCAGTGGCAAAGATATCAGGCCGATCAACCAAAAAATCAGCAGATTCGAAAAATCTTTATCTGATATGTTGTCGGAAGTATCGCTGTTGTCGTCTTCAAAAGCCTGCGTAATCTTCGATGTTTCTTGCGACGCCTTCTCTTGCCAAGGTTGTTTTACCAAGGATTCAAGGGACTCAATGCTATTATTGAGACCTTCATAATAGTCATCCTCTTTGAAAGCAAGCTTCGCATCCTTACGTAAAATATTTGCCAGTTGAGTTTCCGTTAGCTGCTTTTTAAGCCCGGAGCCAACGGCAATACGCATCTTATGATCATTTGATGCCACCAAAAACAGAATGCCATCATTACGTTGTTTACTGCCTAGTTTCCATTCAGTGAATACGCGGGAAGCAAAGGTTTCAATACTATCACTCCCTGTCGTCGGAATAATCAAAACCGCCATTTGAACTTTGTGTTCTGATTGCAATTTTTTCAGTTTGCGAGTCAAACGTTGGTGTTCATTCTTGGTTAGGACATTGGATACATCCGTTACACTCTGGGTAAGTGCCGGCACTTCAACGAGCGTCGTCTCTTGTCGGCTCTCTTTTGCTGATACACTGCTTATGCTAAAGAAGAGCATAAATAGTATCAAAACATGTTTTATTATTGAGCGGCTATATCTTTGGGTATGTTTTATGTTGGTACTTAAACCATCCATTGGTAGATTGGAAATCATGAACATCAAATATCCTTAGTTTTATTTTATAACATCTTTCCATATCATATTATATTTACCTATCTTGTTACGTCTAATATCGTAATTATCTAAATGAATTGATGGGTATTAAAGGAATTTAATATGGCTGATATTCTGCAAAAACCGATACTTTTTATGCATTGGTTTTCCATAGAAAGCCAATGCACAGATTATACCATTTGCCTATTTTACTGCTGTTCTACTGTAATCCTTGCTGATTTCCATGCAGTCAATAATGCCAATATTGGTGCAATAGTGAAAAGTAAAAATAACCAATGGGAAGAAGAAACTGCGCCCTCAATGCCACCGGGCTGATAAAATCCAAATATGTTAGTGACCATGCCAGCCAATGCAGAGCCAAATGCTGTGGCAAATAGCTGAACAGTAGTAATAGATGAACCGGCAATATTTTTATCAGTATCATTGGAAACCTGCAAAATGCGGGTCAACAAATGAGGCCAACCAAAACCGACACCAAAACCAAATAGCCCCAAGCCAAAAATTATCGGTAGGATTATTTGCCACTCTCCCGCTGACTGATAAGGCAACATGACAAGCAATATCAACATACCAATAAGCATGAAGACAGGACCACTTACAATCGCCAAGCGAATTTTCTCACCCTGCCAACTAGCACTGAGCATTTCCCCAATCGTCCAACCAATTGCCGCAGTGGCAACCATATAACCAGAAGCTAAAGGAGATTTCCCGTGCAGAATTTGCAGAAAGTAGGGAATAAAAACATCACCCGCCAGCCCTATCACTAAAAGCGATATAGTCGCGAATAAGATCAAATGGGGAGAGTGCCAATTCAACGCATTCTCTGGAAATAATTTTGCTGAAGTGCGGGATTCATAGATAACCAATAAGGATACCAATATTACTGCTGTCACAATGCCAAGAATATTGATACGCACATCTTGTGACAAACTCCCTGCGGAGACTGCGAGTACAGCAGCGGATAGCAGAATAAGCTGCACAACGGGTAACGCTGTTTTCGTTGTATTCTCTACCTGTTTTTTGGGGAGAATCCGATAAGTGAATAAGGCATACAACAAAATAATAGGCAACATAATGCCAAACGCATAACGCCACACATTCATTTCAGCAAAAATACCACCAATAGCTGGCCCGATAAGGGTTGACACCCCCCATACCCCTGAAATTAATGCCATCGCTCGTGGCCAAAGCGATTGTGCAAATACCAGATTAATCATTGAATAGGAAAGTGCAAAGAGAAATCCACCTCCAAGCCCCTGAATGGCTCTCCCAATCAGCATAATTTCCATTGTTGGTGCGAAAGTACAAAATAGACTGCCAATAAAAAAAACCAGGGCAGCAACCAAATAAGCATTTCTTGCACCTGATGCACTCAGCAGTCGTGCTGAGAGTATCGATCCGATAATAGATGCGACAACAAACAACGTTGTATTCCAGGCATAGAGGTTCAATCCCCCGATATCCTTTACAACAGAAGGCAAAATCGTAATCGCAATCAAAGTATTAACAGCCATCAATCCCACACCCAGTGAAAGCGCTATCGCACTCGGTGCATTTTTACTGGAAAACAGATCCCTCCAGCGATTTTCCTCAGTTATTGTCATGATGATTATTCCTGAACTCAGGTTGAGTTGTGAAATTTGTTACGTTAAATTAAACAAGATAAATCTTGGAATAAATTACTGTCAGGTCTAACAATATGTCAAGCATTGACTTGGAAAATAGCATGATAACGCCACACTCTGTGAGTGAACGATTATTGATGCTATTAAAAACGCGAGGTGCTATGCAATCTGCTGATGCTGGTAAGATATTAGGCACCACTGCGGAAGCTGCCCGCCAACAGTTTGTGAAGCTGGCTAAAGAGGGTCTGGTTGAAGGGCACTCAGAAACAAGGGGAGTCGGTCGCCCTATTCAGCTTTGGTATCTGACCGACAAGGGGAACGCTAAATTTCCCAATACTCATGCAGAATTAACCGTCCAGATGATTACGATTATCCGCGATCAATTGGGTGAATCAACGTTGGATTTCATTATCAAATCTCGTGAAAAAGAAGTTTCTGATAATTATAAAATCGCAATGGAAGGAGCAACTGGATTACAGGAAAAAATTGAGCGTCTGGCTAAGATACGCTGCCAGGAAGGTTATATGGCTCAATATATCGTTCAGGAAGATAATTCAGTTTTGTTTGTTGAAAATCACTGCCCAATCTGTGCTGCCGCCAGCATATGCCAGGGTTTTTGTCGCGCTGAGCTCAAAATGTTTCGGGAAATTCTGCAAGCACAAGTGGAAAGAACTGAATATATTCTGAACGGTGCCCGACGCTGTGCTTACCGCATTACACCATTGAAATAGACCAGATAAAGCTTACATATAAAACCTACACGATTGAGCGCATGTAGGTTTTATTTGCTTAATATTTACATAACAGCCAGGTTATTCTTTACCTGCCACAGATAACTGCTGGTAAATATAATGCTTATAGCTCTCCACCAGTGCTTTGTCCTGACAGTCATTAAGCTCACCACCACATAAATGACGCATCGTTATATTAGCCTGATAGAAAGGTGGAACGGTTAACCGAGCCCTTTCCAAAATCATCCCGCCGAGAAAAGAAATATCTGTCAGCTTGCCGATGGTAATAGGCGTTCCCTGTTTCAGATTATCCCGCATCGTAAATTGAGTCAGATACGCCGGATCAGGCAGTGAAGAGGAATATTGGTTAAAATGGATATTAGGTTGATGATCACCAAATGAGAGAAAAACGGTCGGCTTATCGCGTTTAGCCACAAATTCACTGAATTCTTTGATAGATGGATCCGATGTCGTGATCTTTTCCATATAGTGGCTGAATTTTCCTATTGCCGATGAAGTTTCAAGTTTGCCCGTCAATCCATAATCGTCGCTATGGTTCTCTTCATAAGGCCCATGCTCGTACATAGTCAGAGCGTAAATAAAGATGGGTTTATCCGTCTCCTCAGTCAGGAGAGTTTTCACGTAAGACAATACATCTTGTGTCCTGATCTGCCACAAATTCTCATCCATACTTGCTGGATAACCCAACTCTTGTGGCTGGATAATGCGATCAACACCCAGTGTCTGGTATGCATGTCCGGCATGATAGGCAGATTTATTAAATGGCGTCAGCACCACAGTATAATAACCATTATCTTTCATGGCATGAAACAGGCTATTTTGCAGATGGTCAACCACAAAATAAAACACAGAATTTTTACGCGAGCCGAAGTCATCAGTATCTAATCCCGTCAGGATAGAGAACTCTGATAGCCACGTTCCACCACCAAAGGTTTGTACCCGGAGTGGACTTTGCGCGCTGACCCCCGCATCATGCTGAAACATAAAAAGGTCTGGTAACCGAGTATTCGTCGGTAACTGATAAATATGCGGGTTAACCGTAGATTCCTGCAATAATACAACCACATCCGGTTTTACCTCTGATTGTGGTTCAGGCAGAGTGACATTTTTCGCCTGCTGCAAAAAATAATCTGCTGATACACCAAATTTAGGAGATTGGTACTCTACATCTTTAGCTGACATCACCATATTGGTCATTGTCCCACGCCCTTTGGGTAATTCAGCCTGCCATTCGTTATGGTAAGCATTGACGGTAAGATTGACACTCCCAACACCGGCAGCAACCAATACAACACTCAACACCCGCCATTTTAGCCCTCGCACTGGATTTGCACTTCTCCAGCTCAGGAACATATTGAAGATTAGCCAAACCAGCATCGCTACTACTGCAAGACCGGCTAGCCAATAGTGGTGCAGAGTTTCCTGATTTGAAGGATCGAGCATAATATTCAAATCAGAGAACATCAGTTGGTCTTTATAGTAGTGAACTTTTAGCTGGTTGAGGAATTTGATGATAATAAAAAGGGTTCCGGTAAATACTGCGGAAAACAACCCGCGTGCTGTAATAAGAAATACCAGCCCAAAGAGCGTACTAAATACACCAACAGAAACTAACGCGGGATAGATATCAGCACTTTTTTCAAATACTAATACCAGAGCTGCGAGCAACAATACCCCCAAATAAACCCCTGAGATTATTTTTTTCTTCATACCTTACTGTGTTCCATGCATGAGTCCAGTTTCATACCAGCCGATGAAAATAGCACAGGTTTCCCGACATACTGTAGACAAAATAAAGCAAGTCTTTCAGTACCTAATGTGCCAACCTGACAGATAAGGGTAAGTTTTTAAAAAATCTATCACCATGATTCTACTGTTAACACTATGTTGATTAATTCAATCGCAATTAACTATTAAATTTAAAATCTGTTGAATAAATTGGCGATCATAGTGACAAATAAGAGTATTATCAGAATGAAATCCTGTTAATAACTATATTTACAATCTAGGTTAGATTGGACAGTACAATCATGGTTATTCTTATTGATTAATATATTGAAAATAGAAGAGATTGATGATGAAACTAACACCTGAAAAATTGTGCTCTGCGATAGAAGAATATGCCCTCCAGCCAGAGAAGCAACGACATCTAACCCCAAAGCAAGTTCAGTGGTTTGCCAATCCAGAGAATATCTTTTTGATGATCACTACGGCATTAACTCTACCTGAAGAAACTATGGATGATATAGGAGACAGCGTCCAAGATTGGCTTGAAGTTGCCATCTCAGAACTCGCATTAATCGCTGTCAATTCACCTAAGGAAGTCAAACAACAATTTGAACAAGCTATTGAACTAATACTAAATTATGCTAAAGAAAACTTCGAGCTGCATAGTGAAAACGTATTGTTATGTTCCTCAATCTTGAAGCGATACCAGTTTCACATCAAAGCTGACATTGCTCAATTGTTGGATATTACAAAACATACCGATAGCACAAATGTGGCTTCTTTTCCCCAAAATCCTCCTAAATTAAAAGAACTCATTCATGAACTTAATCTTCAATCCGGCATCGAATTCATTGAATTTTTTGAAGATGGTTTTTCTGTTGCCCCCCTTGACGCGTTACACTATATACTGTCGGAAGTCATACAGTATTCATGGGGTATTGATGCACTACTTTTGCTAACTCAATACTTTGAGGAACCAATAGCGCTTACCAGTGCACAAGTGCTGGATCAATGTTCTTCTTCTGCCTGGAAACATTTATCCTACTTACAGCTTATAAACCTGTGTGCCCGTTTCAACCGTCATCCTTCAATTAAACCCTATCTGAAGCGATGGAAAAAACGTGCACTGGCACACCATAAGGCACGGGCGACAGCAGAAATATACGAACTATACACCACCCAGGTTGACGGTAATGATTGCGCTAGCATGATGATGAAAGCCACACTGGATGGTAAGGAGTACCAGATAAGTATGATGCTGGATTTTAAATCTGGTATCCGGGAAACCTTATTGAATACCGTCCCTGACCAAACACTCAGTGAGTTAATAGCACAATTAAGCACCGATACCAGTGTTGAATTTACGCTTGTTTCTCCAGACTGGCTGCAACAAGTGCTACCGTGGATCTTTTCCGTTCAGCAAGCTAAAAATACACCTCTCGACCTTTACTCACTTTATTGGTTGTCACAATTGCCTATCGACTGGACTCAACCAGAAGAGTTTAATCTTGAACAATGGAGCCAGAAATTGGGTTATGAGGTAAACCCGAAGCGGCAAGAGCAGAGTCGTCTCGGTTACTTCAGCCTCGGCCAATCTGTTGAATCAGCGCTCATGATGAGCTGGCTGGCACCAGAAGAATGTATATTGAAAGCGAAAAAACCCAGAGACTTATTGAAACTCTACTATTATGCAAACAAGGACGTGTTTACCGGGCGTCTGACTTACTCCGCCGCTGTCGAGAGATATAAGCTACCACCAGAAGAGAAACGTTTGACGAATGAATATCTGGATTTGGCTCATGCGCTCCACGATCCCGCGATAAACCGTAAGAGATTTGGTTTATTTGATACCCTGTCTGAATTCAGTTTTCGGCTTTTTACTATGGATCTGGATGACCTCTCTTCTTCAATCCCACCACAAGGGTTGGTTATCAAAATCAGCTTACTGGAAGCAAGCCCTGCTATCTGGCGTCGGGTTCAAGTCAGTAACCAGATGACACTGAATGAATTGCATGATGTGATACAAAATGTCATGGGATGGGAAAATATGCACCTGTTCCGTTTTGAACTTGGGGGAATAGAAATCCCGGAAGAAAATTATGACCAGGTATGTATTGGTTTATTCTTACGTGATATTGGTGATGAACTCAACTACCAGTATGACTTTGGTGATGACTGGCTCCATCAGGTAACAGTAGAGAAGGTACTTGAAAAAGATGTCCTTCAGCCTAAAGTTACCGCAGGTAACGGAGTCTGCCCAACTGAAGATTCTGGCGGTATTTGGGAATGGAATTATTTACTCAAGTTGAGAAAGAGAAAGCTATTGACCGAAGATGAAGCAGAGCACTTGGAATATATCGGGTTGTCCCCAAGTGAATCACTTGAACCTTTTGATAAACAAGAAGCGAATCATAGGCTCAGAAAACTATTCGAATAGTTTTTTATTCGAATAAAGAACTGTTCAATCAATAAAGTCAGTAAAAACAGAGAAGAAAATAGTCTCTGGTATTTTTACTGACAACGCAAGCGCCGGATTGAGCCGATGATATTCAATTAACAGCATCATAAATTAATCCGATGGAGAATGAAGCAGATGGGTAACACAAGGTCAGGAAACCACTTAATCACTCATGAGATTTGCGGTACTTCCCGTACCTATGTACAACAAAAAAACCATCTGAGCAGCCCCAAACTGGATTGGGTGGCAGAAGAAGTCCCCATTGCCTTAGTTTACAACGGCATTTCTCATGTTGTGATGATGGCAAGTCCGAAAGATCTCGAACATTTCGCAATCGGCTTCTCATTATCGGAAGGGCTGATCATTTCTCCGCAGGAAATTCGTGGTATTGATTCAATTATCAGTTGTCACGGCGGCATTGAATTACATATCGAACTCTCCAGTCGCCGCTTTGCTGAATTGAAAGAGCGCCGTCGCAGTATGGCTGGCAGAACGGGTTGTGGTATTTGTGGCACCGAACAGCTATCTGAAATATTTCGCCCAATCACTCCCCTGCCCTTTACACAAAATTTCTCATTAAGCTATCTGGATCAGGCGCTTTCACAATTACCCCGTTTGCAAAATATCGGTGCAATAACGGGTTGTACACATGCTGCTGGTTGGATTGACTTAGAAGGAAATTTACTGGGTGGATGCGAAGACGTTGGTCGCCATGTTGCATTGGATAAGTTACTGGGAATGCGATCAAAAACAGGTTGGCAGCAAGGGGCTGTTTTGGTTTCCAGCCGGGCCAGTTACGAAATGGTGCAAAAATCCGCCAATTGTGGCGTGGAAATAGTGTTTGCAGTTTCTGCCGCTACTTCACTTGCAATCGAAGTAGCGGAAAAATGTAACCTGACACTGGCAGGTTTCTGTAAGCCGGGACGAGCAACAATATATACACACCCTCAACGGTTAAAAGATTAATCAAGGCTATGAAACACCCACAAATTGGGTTCGATGTAGTGGGCCATCTGTTTCTCCGTATCCACCACCAATGGCACTAATCCACCTGGAATGATGTATTCCCCACTTTGTGGGAATTTCATACCTATCCATTCTTGCCACTCTTCCACTGTACCGTAAATATTCATCGAACGGAGTGCAGGTTTGATGATTTTGGCCCCTAAACGCCAATGAGTACGTATCCAGGGATCAAATGGCTCCCCTTTTTCATTTTTCCAGTTACAGTATTCGACAAAATCTTGCAGTGGATAACAACTTTTCAGACTTGGCCTGACAGGAACAACCATCCCTTGCAACCCTGCTTCACGCGCGGTTTGTTTCACACTATCAATTAATAAAGCCGGAACATGATGTCCACGGAATTCAGGATCAACAGTCACAGACAAAGCTGACAGCATATTTGCTTGCTTTTTTCCCTTAGCCTCTGCACCCTTACGCAATACTGCATCCCAACCATCGTCAGGCAGTTGATTTAAGGAAGTTTGCTCCCACGGAAAAGGAATTGAATTCAATAATCCAATCAGACGTTCTTGTTGCCCTTGTTTAAGGATGGCACATTTTTGAAAATGACTAAAATCAGGCTCATATAACGTATCCCAATATTGCTCGACCACCTCACCATGATCTACAAATTCCGGCCAACTGGCACTGATAAGATCATAAGATTCTTCCCTGAAATCTTCCCTTTCTTTAGCTGATTGAATAATGATTTTGGCGTCCATAACAGGTTCCATAATAAACAGATATCAGATTGATAAATATAAAGACATTCTTAATAGAATTCGCGTTATGCTCATGCAAAAAAAAGCTTCTCCGAGTATAAATAACTATTTCACTGAATAAAATTAGATTATTAATACCACAACAATATAAAGTGTTTAAGTTTACCAATCTCACATTTTTGACAAAAAGAAAATTGTTCCCCTTCTATCAAAAAAAGAAAAAATTAAATAAATTCACCACCTTATATAAAAACCTCTTTTAACCACCCTACACAACAAAAAACAAACAAGAATTATTATCATTTACATTATCATATGAAAAGTGTAATTTTCTTTGCGCAGTAAATCAGTTCATTTTTCATGATGGGGTAAAAAGGAACCCCTATTCCAAGCGAGGATAATAATGAGAAAGATTAAAGTATTAGTCGCCGCTGTAGGCGTCTTAGGATTTATGGCACAGGCTCAGGCAGCAGTAGGATTTGGTCAGAGTCAAGTAAGTACACCATCATATATTAAGGTTGGGAAAACCGAAGCGGGTCGTGGTCCACACGGTGGCGGAGCGGGTGAACCGGGTATAGGTGTCAGTTCCGTCTACGGTGGTCAGATCACTGGGTTTGCTGGTCTGACCCGTATGGCTCCAGCCGATAATAATGGCATTCATAATATCTCAATGGCGGGTGCTCCAGGTACGCACGGTAGTATGGGAGTATTTCATTTCAGCAAAGTTGCCAATGCGGATGTTTACTTTGGTGAATGGTCCCAGACGGGTAATGCCGATGACTCAACCCATACGGTTTATTACGCTGGCAAGGATGTCACTACCAACATTCCAACCGATGGTACAGCAACTTATACAGTAACAGGTATTAACCAATACAGCGGTAATAATGCTCTGTCCGGTGAATTTACCGCAGATTTTGGTGAAAAAACACTGATTGGTTCGATGTCAAATGCTGCAATGACAATAAATATTGATGCCGATATCTATGCCGATGCTAAGTTTGAGGGCGACGCTAACATTGGCAACCTTGTCGGGACAACAGAAGGTCACTTCTTTGGAGATAATGCATCCAGTCTGGCTGGATATGCCAAATTTGACGATGACAGATCCAAAGATACCGCCTTCGGTGGTACTAAACAGTAATTGTTAATTTTTTAGAGAACAGTGCCCCAAATGGGCACTGTTCTCTGTTTTTATTTTTTCTAATAGCATGAACTTTGTGATCTGGTTTCCCCAATGTTTGACAATAGAAAAACGCCAATATTATTAACAGCATTGATAGCCTTATGCTTTTCTTTATCCACTTATGCGGATGAAGATACCTCACATAAAATCTGGCAAGAGGCACAACATAATCAACAGGAAAAAGAAACCCATCTGATTACCCCTGATCCCATTTTTACCGAGGACGACGCTTCATCTATTGTCATTAATGGGCGAACATTTCAGGTAGAAAATAATCTAAATGATATCGGTCAGGCTCTCTATCTTGCCGTAAACCACCGACAATGGCCGGATGTCAGTCGCTTTCTCGCCGCTTACCAAAAATTATCCGGGCATGATGTTATGTTGGTGAATTTTGCCCAGGGTGGGCTGGCACGTCTTGAAGGTGACCTGGATCTCGCTGCCTATCATTATCAACAAATTCTGAAACAACAACCCGATTTTCTTCGCATCAAACTAGAATTAGCTCGTGTCTATTTTGAAGATCATAAAAACCGGGAAGCTGAAGACCTGTTCTCAGCATCGAGTGAACCGCAACAGTTACCAGAAGCAGTTTTAAAGAACATTAACAGTTACCTGGAAGCCATAAAACTGAGAAATGGTTGGCGTGGCTCATTCTCTGCTGGTTATGCCTATAACGATAACGTCAATATGTCTCCTGATCAGGAAAGCTTCTCTCAGTATTATGACCTAAAGAATAACCGATTCTTTCAAAGCCAAGTCCCCAGAGCCATCAAGGCGTGGGGGATGTCTTATGATGCTACATTAAACCGGCGCTACCAGCTTATCGGCCATCACGGTATTTTTGGGCGTGGTCTGATTTATGGTGAAAACTATCGTGATTACCATGATGAGAACGAAAACACTTTCCAGCTAATCGGCGGCTATAATTATAAAAACAGGAACCACAATATCTCTTTTGGCCCTGTGTTTGAATATAAGCAGCGGGCTGGTGATACCTTTTATCGCGCCACAGGTCTCAAAACTGAGTGGAGATGGGGAATTACCTCCCAAACAGCGCTTAATATTGAACTTGAGCACAAACAATTGCGCCATCAGCAACATTACCGCAGAAAAGATGGCGCACTCACCTCTTCTTACCTCACCTTATCCCACGCCATTAACAAAGAATTTATCCTGTTTGGCGGCGGTGACTGGGTTTACCGGGATAACGACCTGCATCCCGCAGACCGTTATCAACAATGGGGTGCACGTGCCGGGATTGCCGGGCAAATCTACCGCGGTATCAATGGTTCACTATTTGCCACACTGCGGGATCGGCGCTTTGGCGCTTACAGCCCGATGCTTAGGGCCAGACGTCAGGATACGGAGCAAATTTACACTGCTGTTATCAAAATTCCTGCCGCTGAAATATTGGGCATGACCCCCTCTGTGACTTTCCGCCACCGACGCAATCACAGCAATGTGGATTGGTTGTACAGCTTTAACAAAAACGAAGTGCTGATCAGGCTGGAAAAATATTTTTAAGCAAAATCTGATGATTTTTATTTGTACGATGATAATTGAGGCAGGAAATAGCAATGGCATATCGACTCAAAACCCGGCTTACCCCCACCACAGTGGCCTTATCACTGGCATTTTCACTGGCAGCACCACCTCTGTTTGCTGAATCCAAACCTGCGACCACAGCCCCAAACGGCAAGACTGATTTAGGTAAAATTCGGGTTACAGATAGCAGTCATAAAGATGAAACCGGTTATGATGCGGTCTATGACAAAGATATTTCTAATATCTATATCGGCAAAAAGCAGATCGAGCGCTACAAAGGTGCATCTCCTGCTGACGTCATTAAAGGTGCCGCAGGTGTATACAGCGGTGATGCCCGCAATAGTGGTGCCTTAGATATTAATATCCGTGGTATTCAGGGGCAGGGACGTGTTCCCGTCACTATTGATGGAACGGAACAGGCCATTACCGTTGGGCGTGGTTACAACGGTGCTAATAACCGCAACTATATTGACCCAAACTTAATCAGCAGTATTGAAATCGAAAAAGGCCCCTCCCTGAATCGTAAAGTCAAAGGATCTATCGGGGGCGCAGTCGCTATCAAAACACTAAATATTGATGATGTGGTGCCGGAAGGAGAAACGTTTGGCATCAATACCAAACTGGAAACCAGTAGTAATTCAGTCAGAGAGCGTATCCCTTCTTTGTCACTGGGGCAGGATTACCGCGATATTCCTGACTTTACCTACAAAGATGCTGAAACTGATCCTGCCTTGAAAATCACGCCACATTCATCAAAAGACAATAAACTGTTTGGTTTCAAAGACAATGCATTCCGTATCGCCGTGGGCACAAGGCAGCAATATTTTGATTTGATGCTGGCTTATGCTTATCGCCGTCAGGGTAACTATTTTGCCGGTAAAGGTGGAGCCCATCGTTATGATGAAGCCGTTACAGAAGCCGATAAAAAACTGATGACTGAACCACAAACAAGTTTAGACCCTTATTTGCCCTTTGCTGCCCGCATCTACCGCCCCGGTAATGAAGTTCCTAATACTTCCAGTGAGATGCAATCTGTGTTAATCAAAAACACCTGGCACTTCACCGATGATCAAGCACTACAACTTGGTTTTCGCAATACTCGCATGGATTTTGGCGATATTATGCCTTCAAGACTGGCAATGGTACTTGCTGAAGATAATGTGGTTCCTCAATGGCCGCTGGCTAATGTCCGTCAACAAGCAGCCAACCTGACTTATAAATGGCACCCTGCTGAAAATCCCTATATCGATTTCGATATAAACTTGTGGACAACCCGCACGACAGGGAATACCAATACCGCGGGTGGATATCCCCGTAGTCCGGTTAGCCGGGATTATAAATGGGAAAACGAGCGCGACAAAAAGACCCCCGATATTGATGGCACATTGATAAATACAGCCGTCACCAATTCCCAAAATAATCGCTGGGGCGTGGATATTTCTAATAAATTTGAGCTGACCCGCAATCTGGACTTGACCCTGATAGGAAATTTCCAACGCGAACATCTGGATTCCAACGATGAGTATAATCCCCAAAATATGTACTTTTTCCAGTCACCGGCAAGGAAAGGGCAACGTCAAGAAATCAATCTCGCTTTTAACTTTGATTGGCGCCCTGCTTCATGGCTGGCATTAAGCGCGGGTGCTAAACGTGTTTCCTATTGGTCCAAAGATGATTTTCTCAATGAACGTCGTGCCGCGAGAGATGGACGTTATAAAAAAGTGGGTGATTCCATCGGGCATGAGATGAGTTATTGGCGAACACTAACAGCAGAAGAATCGGAATATTTTAAGAAAAAGCAGAATAACGATTATTATTCCAAACTTAACAGAAAAGAAAAAAAAGAGTTACGTAATAAAGTAAAAAAAATTAAATCCAAAATTGATCGCCATGAGCAGATGCGTTGGATGGTTCAAGAAGAATTCACTTGGGAATATGATTCCAGTAATGGTCAGCTCAAAAAGAACCAAAACCCCTATTTCAACGGTCAGCTTGATATGAATGAGAGAATCATCGATCCAATAACTGGCAAAGAAGTTTATAAATATGAATACGGCATGGTAGTCGATGCAAATAGTGTATCTGGCTCTGATCCTACCAATCCCTGGGAACCAGCCCCAAAACGTAAGGATCACGCATGGGCACCAACATTTTCTGCTACGGCCTATATCACCGACAATCTCCGAATCTATACCCGTTATGCTGAAGCAGTAAGAATGCCGAGTATTTTTGAAGATACTGTCGGCTTTTCAGGCTTTAAAGCAAATTACACAGGCCTAAACTTCAAACCAGAACGAGCCAAAACCACAGAAGTGGGCTTCGTCTATGATTTCAGCCAATTGGTTAATGCTGAACGCAATGCCGATATCAAACTCTCCTATTACAATACTGTTATTGAAAATGTGTTCGACCGGGATAATACCTATCGTTTCTCCCAACTGGATAAACAAAAACTGGCTGGTCTGGAGTTACAGGCGCGTTACGACAACGGTAGTGTTTTTACCGATATTGGCTTGGTCTACAATATGAAAAACAAGGTGTGTGACAATAACTCAGTCGCAAGAATCGACTCCCAGAATCGTTATGGTATCCCTGAGTGTATTGACGGTGGTTTTCCAGGAGGTTATCTGCGTACTTCCATTCAACCGAAATATTCAGCTAATCTGAATATCGGCGGACGTCTGTTTGATGAAAAACTGGAGCTAGGCAGCCGGATGCTCTATCACAGCGGAGCGGAAAACAAAGATGAAAAATGGCTGATGAATATCTTGCCAGATGTTTACAAAGGGCAGTCCAACAATCCAATGCGCTGGAATCCGGTATTCACTGTCGATGCTTATGTTAGCTATCAGATCACCCCTACCCTATCAATGGAGCTGACTGGTACTAACTTAACCAACCGCTATTATCTTGATCCGCTGACGCGCTCAATGATACCGGCACCGGGCAGAACCTTTAAACTCAGTCTTACCAGCCAGTTTTAGAGGATAATATGATCAACACAGCGATATCAGACAACCCTGTTAACTATGTTCCATTGACACTCAATAAACGCTTTCTGGTTGGTATCCTGATTGCTGTTTTAGTGCATACCAGTCTGATATGGCTGTTAAACCGACATACAGATTCTTACGATGAGAGTGCTCAACATCTCAACCAAAATTCGCCTGAAAAAGAGTTTTCGATCACTATGGTAGCGGTTTCATCGTGGAAGGAGGAACCGGAGTTTGTTGAATTATCTCAGCTATTGCCAACTGTTCCTGAATCACCAACAACACCAGCAATTACACTGGATAAAAAAGTTCAAACAGAAAAAAAGATCGAGAAACCTGTCGAGCCAGTTAACATTCAAAAGCCGAAAAAGCAGCGGAAAGAAAAACCAAAAGAAAATGGAGAAAAACAATCCGTTCAATCCGCTCAGAAACAGCACCTAAAAGAGCTGGAAACCAATGGCATTGAGCAGATCAATTCACAAGGCGGCATGAGCAGAGCGGCAACTTCACAACCAGTGATGGGTCAAGGTCATAGTGAATCAGATAATTACCGCACAAAACTCAGACAGGAAATTGAACGTCATAAACGTTATCCCCGCAAAGCAAAACGAATGAGGCAGGAAGGTACGGTTACCGTCAATTTTACACTGCAAGATGATGGTTCCATCACCACAGCCAGAGTCGTTCAATCCTCCGGTTACAGTGCAATGGATAATGAGGCTTTAAAAGCACTCAGTCTTGCTAAATCCATTGGCCCGAAACCTGCAAATCTGGCGGCAGATATCACACTGAAAATTAGCTTTGAGTTGGATTGACAAATCGTTTTTTAGCTTGAAGTCAGTTGCCCTGGATATTCCGGTTCTTTTCATCACTTCTTGCATGAACCCGCAATTTTTACTGAAAAATTTTTCCCGGAATTTATACCGTATTACGGGGATAACTAAAGCTCCAAAAACTGTGCTCCAAAAAACTAAAATCGGAGCACAATGGATTAGAATCCTTTCCCTCAGTGAATAAAATTTTTCAAATCAGCCGATATCATTTGAAATAGCTTTATGTTTTTGGGACTTTCAGAATATTACTTCCCAATACAAAAACTTGAGAAAATCCGGCCAAGCAGATCATCAGAAGTAAATTCTCCCGTGATTTCACTCAATGCTTGTTGTGCTAAACGCAGTTCTTCCGCCAACAACTCTCCTGAACGGGCAAATACTAATTGTTGATGACCTTCCTGCAAATGTTCTGCTGCGGTATTCAGGGCCTGTAAGTGACGACGGCGGGCAAGAAAACCGCCTTCGGTATTACTGTTGAAGCCCATGGTTTCTTTTAGATGATCACGCAGCAAATTAATGCCATCACCTTCACGGGCAGAAAGGCGGATCAATGAATGACCATTTACCTCTGATACACCGGTTTCTTCTCCGGTCATATCTGTTTTATTACGAATAACCGTAATAGGCAAAGATGCAGGCAGACTTGCCATAAATTCCGGCCAGATTTGTGCAGGCTCGGTAGCATTGGTTGTCGTACTGTCCACCATAAACAGTACTCTGTCAGCTTGTTCGATTTCTTGCCATGCGCGTTCGATACCAATGCGTTCTACTTCATCACTGGCTTCACGCAAACCTGCGGTATCAATCACATGCAACGGCATGCCATCAATATGAATATGCTCGCGTAAAACATCACGTGTTGTCCCCGCAATATCGGTGACAATCGCAGCTTCACGGCCAGCCAACGCATTCAGCAAACTGGATTTACCTGCATTTGGACGACCGGCGATCACCACGTTCATCCCTTCACGCAAAAGACTGCCTTGACGTGCTTGTGAACGAACTTGCTCAAGTTCTGCAATCACTTCATCCAACTTGGCCTCTATCTTGCCATCGGAAAGAAAATCAATTTCTTCATCAGGAAAATCAATCGCCGCTTCAACATAGATACGCAGGTCAGTCAGCGCTTCCACCATTTGATGAACCTGTTTGGAGAATGTTCCTTGCAAAGAGTTCATTGCAGAACGGGCAGCCTGTTCTGAGCTGGCATCAATCAGATCCGCAATTGCCTCAGCCTGAGCTAAATCAAGTTTATCATTCAGAAATGCGCGCTCAGAAAACTCTCCCGGATTTGCGATGCGTACACCGGAAATTGCCAGAATACGTTTCAACAGTAAATCAAGAATAACCGGCCCGCCATGCCCTTGGAGCTCCAGCACATCTTCACCGGTAAATGAGTTAGGGCCAGGAAAATAAAGGGCAATACCTTGATCTAATACAGAACCATCCAGATCACAAAACGGCAGGTAGTCGGCATAACGGGGTTTCGGGAGTTTTCCCAATACCACCTCAGCAACTTCCGCAGCTTTGGGGCCAGAAATACGCAGAATGCCTACACCGCCTCGTCCCGGAGGAGTGGCCTGAGCGACTATCGTATCGGTGGTATTCATGAAATTCTCTCTTTTACCCATTTTCTGAAATAGCAAAGGCGGCCAATGACCGCCCTCTATTATATTTTTTAAAAAATCTATTTTTAAAAGACTTATTTTTTAGAAAGGTCTACTTTCTTTTCGCGAGTATGTAACCCACGTTTTTCCAGACTGCGGAAAATAACCTGCTGTTGGATAATAGTAACCAGGTTACTGACGATATAATACAGCACCAGACCAGACGGGAACCACAGGAAGAAGATAGTAAACACGACTGGCATATAAGTCATGATCTTCTGCTGCATTGGGTCAGTGACGGTAGTTGGTGACAGTTTCTGGATCACAAACATAGTCACACCCATCAGCAATGGCAGGATGTAATACGGGTCTTGGGCAGACAAGTCCTTAATCCAGCCCATAAATGGTGCATGACGCAGTTCAACAGATCCCATCAGCATGTAATACAATGCAAGGAAGATTGGCATCTGAATCAACAGAGGCAAACAGCCACCCAATGGGTTTACTTTCTCTGTCTTGTACAACGCCATCATTTCCTGACTCATGCGCTGACGATCATCACCGTAACGCTCACGCATCGCAGTAATTTTCGGCTGCAACAGACGCATTTTCGCCATAGAGGTATATTGCGCCTTAGTCAGCGGGTACATGATACCACGCACGATAAAGGTAATCGCAATAATGGAAAAGCCCCAGTTACCGATGAACTCATGCAGGAATTTCAATAGTTTGAACAAAGGTTGGGAAATAAACCACAACCAACCGTAATCAACAGTCAGATCCAGATGTGGAGCAACCGCTGCCATTTTGTCCTGAATTTCAGGGCCAACCCACAAGGTAGAAGAAACGGACTGTTTACTGTGAGGAGCGACATCAACAGAAGCACCTTGATACCAGATTTCCGCTAATTTTTTATCCTGATGTCGAGTGTAGAAAGTGCTGGTTTCGTTTTGATTCGGGATCCAAGCTGTAGCAAAGTATTGCTGCAACATCGCTATCCAGCCACCTTTTGTAGATAAAGATAAATCCTTATCTTCAATATCACTAAAGCTGTATTTTTTGTACTTTTCATCATCTGATGAATAAGCAGCACCACGATAAGTGTGCAGAGCAAAGTTGTTGCTACCTGTATCACGATGCGTTGGTAACTCAACGCTCTGTTTCAGCTTACCAAAAAACGCAACTTCTAATGGCTTGTCAGTCACGTTATCGATGCTGTAATCAACTGAAACCGCGTAATCGCCACGTTTCAGAACAAATGTTTTAACGTAAACTACACCATCCGGCGCAGTGTAAGTCATCGGAATACGCAACTCATTCTGATCATCAGCCAGAACATAATTCGTTTGTGTTGTGCTATATAAAGGACGTTCTTTATAACGTTTTGCGTTATCAGGACCATCTTGACCCACTAATCCACTTTGAGCCTGATAAGTAAATTCAGGGGTTGATTCAAGCAGTTTGAATGGTGTTTTGGAACCCATAGTATCAGGATAGGCCAGCAGGTCAGCCTCTTCAATATCACCACCACGGGTATTGATGTGCAACGTAAGCACATCCGTTTTCACGGTGATCAGTTTGCCTTGCCCATTGCCTGCTTCGCTACCCAGCGTACTTGTTTGGTGCGAGATCTGTACTGTTGGTTGTGGGTTCTTATCATTCTCCCACGCCTGCCAGACCAAGAACGAAACAAACAGCAAAGCGATGAGAAGGAGATTGCGTTGCGAATCCATCGTTAATGTTCTCTGTTATCTTCGTTTTTTCTAGGTGGGACAGGATCATCACCACCTTCGTGTAAAGGGTGGCATTTTAATACGCGTTTCACCGTTAACCAACTGCCTTTTATCATTCCAAACCTGCGTAATGCCTCAATACCATATTGGGAACAAGTAGGGTTGAAACGACAACGAGGCCCCAGTAGTGGACTAATCACTAACTGATAACCTCTGATTAAAATAATCAAGAGGCGCGAGCCAAGCGACAGTGACGACGCCATAATTTGCCTAACGTTTCCGTTAGCTCACGATTATCAAGCTCAGCGACCCCTTTCCTCACCAAAATGACAAAATCCATGGAAGGCAATTTATGTTGGTTTAAACGAAAACTTTCACGAGCCAATCGCTTAATACGATTACGCTCATGGGCGCGTTTAACATTTTTTTTGGCGACGGTTAGACCGATGCGGGGATGCCCCAGCTCATTAAGGCGTCCAAGGATGGTGATCTCTGCGGAACTTGCCCGTTGTGGCTGCTGGAAAACATAAGTGAAATGCTCGGGAGTTAACAAACGTAACTCCCTCGGAAAAGCGAGCTTAACCACTTGGAATGGTTAGCTTTATTACTTAGAAACAGTCAGACGAGCACGGCCTTTCGCACGACGGCGAGCCAGAACCTGACGACCATTTTTAGTGGCCATACGAGCGCGGAAGCCGTGAGTACGGTTACGCTTCAGTACGGATGGTTGAAAAGTGCGTTTCATAGCGATTTCTACCTAACTTAAAATTTGTAACTGATTCAGCAAATGCGTTGGCGACCAGTGAGAAATAAGTAGACACCGATGCCTCAATCGCAACATCAATATATAGAAAGAGGCAGGATTGTAATAAAATGTACTACCCTTAGTCAATCCAAGATGACGCGAGCCTGACCGCGCTTCAATCGGTGTCAGACTTGTTGCTACCTAATATTTTGCTATTTAAAGTGTTAACCCTGACTTCCACCAGCCACAGCCGGAAAAAAATCGTTCGGCATTACACACAGGGTGCAAGATTATACGGACTGTGTAATAAAGCGCAAGGATGCAACACAGATCCTGACATTTGGTTGGTAATTATACTGCTGTTTTCCCTTTGAATTTTAAACGATAACTAAATGGGATTTGCTATATACCATGATTACACTACAGTATCTTCTATGGGCTTTATATTCTACGAGTACCAACGCGTGGTGATCTCCCTGTGGATAAAAAGCGTCAAAGCTGTGTAAAAGAATGAGGATTTATATCGTCTTTTGCGTTATGATCATTGGTCACGATTCCGATCTCGCTGTACGGATCGTTGGGAGAGCGATGAAAGTAAAAGTCGCCACAAGGTACTGCGAGCTTTCTCATCGGTAGATGTTCTTATCGGTAATATTCTTATCGGTCAAAACGTTCTCATCGGTAAATAGTAATGTCTTGTGCCCAGTATAACGTATCTATTTATTCCAGTTTCTTTTATTGGTCTTGTTTTAGGGGAGTTTGCCGTGTCACTTTCGCTTTGGCAGCAATGTCTTGCCCGTTTGCAGGATGAGTTACCTGCCACAGAATTCAGTATGTGGATACGACCCCTTCAGGCAGAACTAAGTAATAACACTTTGGCTCTTTATGCGCCTAATCGCTTTGTATTGGATTGGGTTAGAGAGAAATATATAAATAATATCAATTTGTTATTAAATGATTTCTGTGGTCCTGAAGTACCATTACTGCGTTTTGAAGTGGGTAATAAGCCTGTTTCACCGAGCCAGTCTACGTCTCAGAAAATCATTGCTGATATGCCGGTGGCTACTGCTCCATCCAGTTTATCTGTACGTCCGAGCTGGGATAATGCAAAAGCGCAGCCGGAGTTATCCTATCGTTCAAACGTAAATCCGAAACATACATTTGATAACTTTGTTGAAGGTAAATCCAACCAACTCGCCAGGGCAGCAGCCAGACAAGTTGCCGATAATCCGGGAGGAGCATATAACCCGCTATTCCTTTATGGAGGCACGGGATTGGGTAAAACCCACCTTTTACATGCTGTCGGCAACAGCATCATGGCACGTAAAGCCAATGCCAAAGTGGTATACATGCATTCTGAACGTTTTGTACAGGACATGGTTAAAGCGTTGCAGAACAATGCGATAGAAGAGTTTAAGCGTTATTATCGTTCAGTAGATGCCCTGCTTATTGATGACATTCAATTTTTCGCTAATAAAGAGCGATCACAAGAAGAATTCTTTCACACGTTCAATGCTCTGTTGGAAGGTAATCAACAGATTATTCTGACATCAGATCGCTATCCAAAAGAGATTAATGGCGTTGAAGATCGGTTAAAATCCCGTTTTGGCTGGGGATTAACTGTTGCTATTGAACCACCGGAGCTGGAAACTCGAGTTGCCATTCTGATGAAAAAAGCAGATGAAAACCAGATTCAGTTACCGGGGGAAGTGGCCTTCTTTATAGCTAAACGCCTGCGATCCAACGTCCGTGAACTCGAAGGCGCTTTGAACAGAGTCATCGCCAACGCCAATTTCACTGGCCGGGCGATTACTATTGATTTTGTACGCGAAGCATTACGTGACTTATTGGCTCTACAAGAAAAGCTGGTAACTATTGATAATATTCAGAAAACAGTCGCTGAATATTACAAAATCAAAGTTGCTGATCTGCTTTCCAAGCGCCGCTCACGCTCTGTTGCCCGTCCAAGACAGATGGCAATGGCGCTGGCAAAAGAGCTGACAAATCACAGCTTGCCTGAAATCGGGGATGCCTTTGGTGGTCGTGACCATACAACCGTATTGCACGCATGTCGTAAAATAGAACAATTGCGTGAAGAAAGTCATGACATCAAAGAAGATTTTTCTAACTTAATCAGAACATTATCTTCCTAGCGCTATGAAATTTATCATTGAACGTGAGCAATTATTAAAACCCTTGCAGCAGGTCAGCAGCCCTTTAGGTGGCCGCCCTACTCTGCCTATTTTAGGCAATTTATTGTTGCAGGTGACAACCGGCTCCCTGTCACTGACAGGTACAGATTTAGAAATGGAAATGAAGGCTCGTGTAGCACTCACTCAGCCACATGAAGAGGGAGCAACCACCATTCCCGCGCGTAAGTTCTTTGATATCTGGCGCGGATTGCCTGACGGAGCGGAAATCAGCGTTGAGCTGGATGGTGACCGTATTCTGGTTCGCTCCGGACGCAGTCGTTTTTCACTCTCTACCTTACCTGCATCCGATTTCCCCAATCTGGATGACTGGCAAAGCGAAGTTGAATTCTCACTACCACAAGCAACATTAAAACGTCTGATTGAGTCTACTCAATTCTCAATGGCACATCAGGATGTCCGCTATTATTTGAACGGTATGCTATTCGAAACTGAAGGGGAAGAACTGCGTACTGTTGCTACAGATGGCCACCGTCTGGCGGTCTGTTCAATGAATATCGGCCAGAGTTTACCTTCACACTCAGTGATTGTCCCTCGTAAGGGTGTCATTGAATTAATGCGATTACTGGATGGTGGAGATAACCCACTCCAATTGCAGATTGGCAGCAACAATATTCGCGCCCACGTTGGTGACTTTATATTTACTTCAAAACTGGTTGATGGGCGTTTCCCTGATTATCGTCGTGTCCTGCCCAAGAATCCTGATAAAACGCTGGAAGCAAATTGTGACATGCTTAAGCAGGCATTTTCACGAGCTGCGATTTTATCCAACGAAAAATTCCGTGGTGTTCGCATTTACCTAAGCGAAAACCAGCTTCGAATTACCGCAAATAACCCGGAACAAGAAGAAGCAGAAGAGATCGTCGACGTCAATTATCACGGCGCTGAAATGGAAATTGGCTTCAATGTCAGTTATGTATTGGATGTCCTCAACGCATTAAAATGCGAGCAAGTCAGTTTACTGCTGACGGACGCCACATCCAGTGTAAAAATAGAGAATTCAGCCAGTCAGGCAGCGACTTATGTCGTGATGCCGATGCGTCTGTAAAGAATACGTCTGTAACAAGTATTAATTCATAACTCATGATTCTCTCGCGTCTGTTGATCCGCGATTTTCGTAATATCGCAAATGCCGATTTGCCGTTGGCAACGGGATTTAATTTTCTTGTTGGGCCAAATGGCAGCGGCAAAACGAGTGTATTGGAATCCATTTACACCTTGGGCCATGGACGCGCTTTTCGCAGTGTTCAGGCGGGAAGAGTGATCCGTCAGGATTGTGAGGAGTTCATTCTTCATGGGAGGCTGGAGCAACAATCCCATGAACGAACGCTATCGGTTGGATTAAGCAAAAACCGTCAGGGTGACAGCAAAGTCAGAATTGATGGCAGTGATGGGCACAAAATTGCCGAGCTGGCAAAAATGTTGCCGATGCAACTTATCACACCAGAAGGTTTTACGCTGTTGAATGGTGGCCCGAAATACCGCCGTGCTTTTATTGATTGGGGTTGTTTTCATAATGAACCGCGTTTTTTTACTGGTTGGGTCAACCTGAAAAGGCTGCTCAAACAACGAAATGCGGCATTACGACAGGTAACCCGTTATAACCAGATCCAGCACTGGGATCACGAGTTTGCACCGCTTGCGACCCAGATAAGCCAATGGCGTGCAGAATATATTGCAGGTATTGCCGGAGATATTGAAAAAACCTGCAAACAATTTTTACCTGAATTCACTCTCAATATCTCTTTCCAACAAGGTTGGGATAAAGAAAGTGAATATGCAGAACTGCTCGCGCGTCAGTTTGAGCGCGACAAAGCATTAACCTATACCGCATCCGGTCCCCACAAAGCCGATCTGCGGATCAGGGCAGACGGCATATCTGTAGAAGATATGCTCTCACGTGGTCAGCTTAAGTTACTGATGTGTGCCCTGAGGTTAGCACAGGGTGAATATTTCACCCGACAGAGCGGGCAAAAATGCCTGTATCTGCTTGATGATTTTGCCTCTGAGTTGGATGCCGGTCGTCGTAATTTATTAGCCGAGCGTCTGAAATCTACGCAGGCCCAGGTGTTTGTCAGTGCAATAACGCCTGAGCAAGTTGCAGACATGATTGATGTAAATAGCAGGATGTTTCGCGTAGAACATGGCAAAATATGCCCAATGGATTTCGAGGTGCAGCCAACAAAGCGGCAATTCGAAAGACGAAGGGTATAGAGGTTCAACCACAGGATTAAGATAAGCGAGAAACGTTGATGTCGAATACATATGACTCCTCAAGTATCAAGGTATTAAAAGGGCTGGATGCTGTTCGTAAACGTCCAGGCATGTATATCGGTGATACCGATGATGGTACTGGCCTGCACCACATGGTCTTCGAGGTTGTTGACAACGCTATCGACGAAGCCCTCGCAGGCCATTGTGACAAAATAATTGTCACAATCCATGCAGATAACTCAGTTTCTGTACAGGATGATGGCCGCGGTATTCCTACCGACATACACGAAGAAGAAGGTGTTTCAGCAGCGGAAGTCATCATGACCGTGCTGCATGCGGGGGGTAAATTCGATGACAACTCCTATAAGGTTTCCGGCGGCCTGCATGGCGTAGGGGTTTCTGTTGTTAACGCCTTATCTGAAAAACTGGAACTGACTATCCGTCGTGACGGTAAAGTACATGAACAGACCTACCATCATGGAGTTCCGCAAGCACCACTGAAAGTCGTTGGTGATACAGAACAAACAGGAACAACTGTGCGTTTCTGGCCAAGTATGGATACGTTCAAAATTAACACCGATTTCGAATTTGATATTTTGGCAAAACGTCTGCGTGAATTATCATTCCTGAACTCCGGCGTTTCCATCCGTTTAGTTGACAAGCGCACCAATACAGAAGATCTCTTCCATTATGAAGGGGGTATTAAGGCATTTGTTGAATTCCTGAGCCGCAATAAAAACCCGATCCATCCGAATGTTTTCTATTTCTCCACTGAAAAAGACGGTATTGGTGTTGAAATTTCCATGCAATGGAATGATGGCTTCCAGGAAAACATATATTGCTTTACCAACAACATACCTCAGCGCGATGGGGGAACCCACTTAGTGGGCTTCCGTACAGCGATGACCCGTACTCTCAATAGCTATATGGATAAAGAGGGGTACAACAAAAAATCCAAAGTCAGTGCTACCGGTGATGATGCCCGTGAAGGTCTGATCGCGGTTATTTCGGTTAAAGTTCCAGATCCGAAATTCTCTTCACAAACGAAAGACAAACTGGTTTCTTCTGAAGTGAAAACTGCGGTTGAAACGATGATGAACGAGAAGCTGGTGGAATACCTGCTGGAAAACCCTAACGACGCCAAAACTGTTGTTGGCAAAATCATTGATGCAGCACGTGCCCGTGAAGCTGCTCGCAAAGCACGTGAGATGACCCGCCGCAAAGGGGCATTAGATCTGGCAGGTCTGCCGGGCAAACTGGCTGATTGTCAGGAGCGTGATCCTGCACTGTCCGAACTCTATCTGGTGGAAGGTGACTCTGCGGGCGGTTCAGCCAAACAGGGGCGCAACCGTAAAAATCAGGCTATCCTGCCACTGAAAGGTAAAATTCTGAACGTTGAAAAAGCGCGTTTTGACAAAATGCTCTCTTCACAAGAAGTGGCAACCCTGATTACCGCATTGGGTTGTGGTATTGGCCGTGATGAATACAATCCGGATAAACTGCGTTATCACAGCATTATCATCATGACCGACGCCGATGTTGACGGTTCCCATATTCGTACTCTGTTGCTGACATTTTTCTATCGTCAGATGCCGGAGATCATTGAACGTGGTTATGTCTATATTGCTCAGCCACCACTGTACAAAGTGAAAAAAGGCAAACAGGAGCAATACATCAAGGACGACGATGCAATGGAAGCCTACCAAATGTCCATTGCACTGGATGGTGCATCACTTTATACCAATCCACACGCTCCGGCTCTAAAAGGCGAAGCACTGGAAAAACTGGTAACTGAATTCAATACTACACAAAAAATAATCAAACGCATGGAACGCTTGTACCCGCTGGCGCTACTGAATAACTTAATCTACCATCCGGTATTGACCGAAGATGCCTTAACCGATCAGACCAAAGTGGAAGAATGGGTAAGTGCACTGACCATTCGTTTGAATGACAAAGAGCAACATGGCAGCACTTACAGCTACCAAATCCATGAAAATCGCGAGCGTCAGGTTTATGAGCCGGTTCTGTGCATCCGCACACACGGTGTTGATACTAACTACAATCTGGATTTCGATTTTATTCACGGAGGCGAATACCGTCGCATCAGCAAACTGGGTGAATTGATCGGTAATCTGATTGAAGAAGGTGCTTATATTGAGCGTGGCGAACGCCGTCTGGCAGTAAGTAGCTTTGAGCAAGCACTGGAATGGCTGAGCAAAGAGTCACGCCGTGGTCTTTCTATCCAACGTTATAAAGGTCTGGGGGAAATGAACCCTGATCAGTTGTGGGAAACCACAATGAACCCAGAAACTCGCCGTATGATGCGTGTCACTGTGAAAGATGCCATTGCGACCGATCAACTGTTCACCACCCTGATGGGTGATGCTGTTGAACCTCGTCGTGCATTTATTGAAGAGAACGCACTGAAAGCTGCGAATATTGATATCTGATATTCCTACACCTGCCCCGGATAACTAAAACGTTATCCGGGGAAAAGACGGTTCAAAATTTATCTATAAAATATTCATTGGTTACTTGGAAAACCATCTAAAACTGCCTTATATTACTTCTCAAATTAATTGAAAAATCCTTCATTTATTTACCCTGATAACGAGCGATTATTTAAGGATATTTCTTCATAAAAAACAAAAAATGATCTTATTAATAAGATAAGAAAAATTTCACTTTCATTATATAAATCAGGAATTTTTAATTCTCAATAACATATTGAACCTAAATGTTAAGAGTAGCTTAATTTTATTAATCATATTCAATTTCTATTATAAAGGTTATTATTATGTTAAAACGAAATTCTTCTTTTAATAGCTATATACACAAAACGCCATCTGGAACTTTATCCCGCTCAAACTCTTTCCATACTCAGCCCTCCAAAAATATGTTGAATATCAATGTCAATCATCACAACCCCAGATTAATAAATGGATATATTCCAATAGTCAAAAAAGCAACATTGCAAGAAGCGGAAATGGCAGTCAGGAAATTATATAATTCAATTCAACAGGATGGATGGCTGTCACATATCGAAAATACATATCGAAGAAGAGACAATATAGAAGCAAAATCGAATCCTTCCACCGAAGAATTATGGGATCTTCGATGTTGTATAACAGATAGCCTGTTATGTACAGTGAAAGATAATTTATCATTTCGCATCAGAAAAAAAGATAGTACCTTATATCAAGGCTGCAATTATACCTACTTTGTTTGTTATACAACTCACTTTCCAACAGACTCAGTGTCTTCTCTGATGGTGCCCATTGGAATAATGTTATTTACCTACAATGAAGATGATCACTACCCATATTATCCTGAAGTCAGTTACCTGATTACCCATCCGGGGATCCAAAATTGTGCTTATTTATTGATAGAAAAAGCTGTCAATTTGTCCTACCAAACAGGCCATCATGGAAAATTAAAATTGACGACCGCAACGAAACACCTTTCAAATGCCTACAACAGGCTTGGGTTTATTGATGATGCACCATATTCGATGATATTAGACCCAAGTAACAGCAAATTATGGGTATTTTCTGCCGCAAATGGAGGATATCGCTTTACTGGGTTGTGTCCTTAATTTTTATCGAGAAACTTAACCATGCTAGCAAATAATACTCACCAATTATTCGGAAGATACATTCAAAATACAGAAATAACGATCGCCATTCTTGGCAACTGGAACCGCATGTCATTCTGACACACATAAACAAAACGTAGATATGGCTATGAATGGAATGTCGGGAGACAGTACATGTCTGAGAATTGGCTATTATCTAAACATTCATCACTATCAATAAATTGGATTTATAACCTTCTTCCCATTGGTCACCCTGAGACTGTCTTATTTTTCTTAAAATCATTGGTTTTTTAACTTGATAGTTTTAATATAAATAAGAATAAGATAGATAACACTAAGGATATTTATATGTCAAACATGGTTTATTGCCGTGGCTGTGGAAAAGAAATCCACACCTCCGCAAGCTCTTGCCCTAGCTGTGGTGCAGTTCAAAAAGAAGAAACACAAGGTGAAAAAAGCAGAATAACTGCAGCTCTATTAGCTTTCTTTCTTGGTTTTATCGGGGTGCATAGATTTTATCTAGGAAAAATAGGATCAGGGTTTTTATACCTTATTTTTTGCTGGACGTTTATTCCTTATATCATTTCTTTTATTGAATTTATTATCTATTTATGCATGTCAGATAAAGATTTCGCTAAGAAGTATGGTTAATTAAACTCCTTTTATGTTAAACGGGCGAATTAAACCGCCCGTTCTTACCATTTAAAACACCTCAAATCAGTTTCAAGCTACTATCACTCACCTATCGAGAACAACTCTTGTTTGTGCATTTGACAAGTATCGAAAACCGGACAGTTACCCCTTGATGTAGATGCTATTATCTGTGCATTGACGAAATTAGCCAGCGCTCCACCGAAAGAGCGGCAGGCATTAAAAATACCTAGGTGATAAGCTAATTGCGGAAAGTGAAAAACAACGCTGAGATCTAAATTATGTTAAAATCAATAACATGAGAATTTATAAAAAACTAGCATGCAGGGACCAACATAAAATGGCGACACATCCTGATTGCCCCTATTACGTAAGTGTAAGATATAAAAAAACAAAACAACCACCAATATTTATTCAATAATGGCGGTCTATTAAATGCTTTACTACAACAAAATCCGCAACATACGGCGCAACGGCTCTGCCGCTCCCCACAGTAACTGATCACCAACCGTAAAGGCAGACAGATATTCCGGCCCCATGTTCAGCTTACGCAGACGCCCTACTGGTGTATTCAAAGTCCCCGTCACCGCCGCCGGTGTTAATTCACGCATGGTCAGTTCGCGATCATTCGGGATCACGCGAACCCAATCATTATGGGATGCCAACAACGTTTCAATTTCGTGAATCGGAATATCTCTTTTCAATTTCAAGGTAAATGCCTGACTATGGCAACGCAGTGCTCCAATACGGACACACAGGCCATCAACCGGAATGATGTCATCACCCGTATTCAAAATCTTGTTGGTTTCCGCCTGACCTTTCCACTCTTCACGGCTCTGCCCATTTTCTAATTGCTTATCAATCCACGGGATTAAACTCCCCGCCAGAGGAACACCGAATTGGTCGGTCGGCAGAATACCACTGCGAGTGAAATCAGTTACACGCTTTTCAATATCTAAAATCGCAGAAGCCGATTTTTGCAGTTCATCTGCAACCTGATCATGTAGCATGCCCATCTGCATCAACAATTCGCGCATATGGCGAGCACCACCACCAGAAGCTGCCTGGTAGGTTGAGACTGATGCCCACTCGATCAAATTATTAGCAAACAAACCACCTAATGACATTAGCATCAGACTGACAGTACAATTACCGCCAACAAAAGTTTTAATCCCTTTATTCAGGCTGTTCTGAATATGTTGATGGTTAACAGGATCGAGAATAATGACAGCATCATCATTCATGCGGAGTGCAGAAGCCGCATCGATCCAATATCCCTGCCAGCCCGTTGCTTTCAGTTTGGGGTAAATTTCATTGGTATAATCCCCTCCCTGACAACTAATAATAATATCCAACGCATTCAGTGCTTCAATATCAAAAGCATCCTGCAAAACGCCCGACTTACCAGTAAACTCTGGGGCTGGTTGTCCATGTTGGGAAGTCGTAAAAAAAACGGGTTTGATCTGGTTAAAATCCCCTTCTTCCACCATTCTTTGCATCAATACTGAGCCAACCATACCACGCCAGCCGATAAAACCTACACTTTTCATCATAGTTACCCTGTCTTGAAAAAGTCGTTGTCAGCACCCCTGACACTACTAAAGCTGACAAAATATGAGAAAAGGTGCAAGTAAATTTATGCGCCACAGAACTAACCATTTTGCGGCAATCCGCATGCCATTTTTAAACCATATCGAAATTTATTCAGGTATTCCTTTGCAAATATAATTAGTCTGGAGTAAATAATTTATTAATTGATCATTTAATAAAAAATTATATCAACTAATATCTCCTCCTGAATTTATATCTTAAATACGCTGTAGATTTCCTTGATTTCAATACAGAATAATAGCCAATCAAAAAATTTTTATGACAATAACGACAAATCACATCGACTTTAGCCATATCTCACCCATAATAAAAAATAGGGCGTTTATCACAAGATCTAATTATTGGGAGCATGACCCCTTATTACTCTGAAATCTGATAAAAAATAATTCGCCCGTTATCATAACGGGCTGATTATGATTACAACCATTCCAGAGCGGGATCATCCACTGGCTGCCGTAAGACTTGTTTATCTTTTTGATAATCATGTGACACTTGCCAATTTGGACTGCGTCCCTGACGGGGAAGTGCATCTTCGCCTCGTTTCACATAGCCAGATTGCAAGGCACCAAATAAATGTTTATCAGGTACTACCTCATCCGGCTGAGCATGTGGTGTCACAACCGTAGCCTGACGGCGATCCATTTCATGTAATAAACGACAAATATATTCCGCTGAGAGATCAACTTTTAATGTCCAGGCGTTGCTAATATAACCAAATAGATAAGCAAAATTAGGAATATCCTGTATCAATGTCCCTTTATAGAACATCATGTTATTACCTTGCTGTGGTTGACCATCAATAGCAATCTCAGCTCCCCCCATCAGTTGTAATTGCAACCCTGTCGCTGTCACTATGATATCAGCAGATAATTTTTTACCTGATTGCAATAAAATCCCGTCTTCAGTAATACGTTTAATTTGATCAGTGACGATAGAAGCTTTCCCCTCTTTCAGAACCTTAAATAGATTGCTGTCAGGCACAAAGCACAACCGTTCATCCCATGGCATATACTTGGGTGTCAAGTGTTTCATGTCAAAATCAGGGCCAACTTTTCTGCGGGCTAATCCCAACAATAACGATTTCAAAAAGTGAGGAAAATACCGGCTGATTTTATATAACAAGCTAAAAAATAAGATATTGCGTTTTCGGCTTAATGTATAAATCCAACGTTGTGGAATAATGCCATTCAGAAACTCAGCTATCTTATCCCTGCCCGGTATTGAAAAAATATAACTTGGGGAACGTTGTAGCATAGTAATATGCTCAGTCTCATATGCCATTGCCGGAAGTAAAGTGACTGCGGTTGCGCCACTTCCAATCACAACAACCCGCTTTCGTTTGTAATCTAATGTCTCAGGCCAGTGTTGTGGATGAACTATTGTGCCTTTAAAATCTTCAAGGCCGGGGAGCTTAGGTACATAAGGTTCATCCTGATTGTAGTAACCCGTCGCGCCGATAAGAAAATGACAAGTAAATTGCCGAGTTTCTCCACTGGTTTCATCTATTGCGGTAACAGTCCATTGGCGAGTTTCATTTGACCAGTTAATTTTGGTGATCTTTAATCCAAACTGAATTTTTTTATCAATTTCATACTCTTCTACTGCTGAATTCAGATAGCGCCTAATTGAAGGCCCATCAGCAAAAATACTGGTATCTGTCCAGGGACGAAATTTATAGCCATAGCTCATCATATCTGAATCTGTGCGAATCCCCGGATAGCGAAATAAATCCCAAGTTCCACCTATTGCGTGACGACGCTCTAAGATCCCCACTTTTTTGTCAGGACATTCTCTTGCCAAATGGCATGCCATACCAATGCCAGAAACGCCCGCTCCCATAATCAAAACATCATAATGGTTATCCATATTATTGCCTCCCCTATAAATGTACTCTTTTGATTAAATCAATCTCCCGTTACTGACGGTATGTTATTTTTTATTCAATAGAACAACCATTTGTATTTATGAGGCAGGAGTATCATGATTAGATACATAGCTGATTATTAAAAAATTTCTTTTAATTAATTAGTATTGAAAAATCATGGATAAAAAATTAATTATCACTTAAAGTGCGTATAATTATTAAAACCGCTAATATGGAAAGTAAATAAGCTTTCAAAATAGTAGATCACTTGGAGGGAACTCAGTCCAATTTTTGCGATCTGATTAATCGCCAAATCAAAAAAATCCCAAAATGGACTGA
>NZ_NKHP01000011.1:112004-128219 GCF_014467235.1 Xenorhabdus indica
TTTGCTGACAAAATCGACATTTTACTTCAACAGTCGCCATGTGACTTCTCCGAAAAAATGACGATTATACACAACCATCAACAGGTTGAATACGTGACCAGCCATTGAGTTACTGTTAAAAACAGATGCCATGCTCACTATACCATTGCATATCGCTGCTGATTTTGCCCAAAATTATGATTTGAAAATAAGATACTTACCCATTGATATCCAGCCGCAGCAATACTACTTACTGTGGCATGCCAAGTATCATCAAGATCCAGAGCATAAATGGTTCCGAGAAATTTGTTTTCCTTTAATCAAAGCGCATCTTGAAAGGACAATCAGACATGGTATGAAATTAATTCATACCCGTAAGTAGATTTTCCATCTTTTATACATCATTTACTTTCATTAATATAATCAGACCAATTTATCAATAGTAAAATAGCGGTAATTATTATGCCATCTATAGAAACATTAATTACATTTATCAGTATTTCAATTTTTTTATGCTTTTTACCCGGCCCTGATAATCTTTTTATATTGAGTCAATCGGCAATAAATGGACGAAAAGTTGGAATATTAATAACCATTGGTCTATGTATTGGTTTGGCAATACATATTTCTTTAGTATCATTAGGCATTGCAACAATATTACGAGAAAATGCAGTAGCATTTGGAGTTATTCGGATTTTTGGCATAATTTATCTAACTTATCTGGCTTGGGGTGCCTTCAAAGCTAAACCTTTTTCTATTCAAGGAAATACTGATAATTTTCATGATACAAAAAAACTCATCAGCAAAGGGATACTGATGAATTTATCAAATCCCAAGATTATCATTTTCTTTTTGGCTTTTCTGCCTCAGTTTACCAATAAAAGTACAAATATCATCCCAATTTCACTCCAGTCATTATATCTTGGCGTGATATTTTCTATCATTACTTTTATTGTGTTTTCCATTATTTCATATTTATCAGGATATTTAAGTGAAGTAATATCTCATAAACCAGAAATACAAAACATTTTAAATAAAATCACTGCATTAATATTTTTAGCATTGGCAATTAATTTATTATGTTCAGCTTAAAAAAGCAGGCTTTTAATTTACAAATCAAGTACCAATCGTTTTCCTTTCGCTCTGGAACAACAAATCAGCATTGATGTTTGGCTCTCTTTTTCCTCATCAGTAAAATATTGGTCACGGTGGTCTGCTTCGCCTTCTAAGATTATGGTTTCACAAGTACCGCATACTCCTTCGCGACACAAACTTTCAACCGACGCTACGTTATTTCTTTCGATAACTTGTAGTATTGTCGATTCACTATCAACCTCCAACTCAACGCCCGATCTGGCAAGCACAAGGGTAAACTCATCTCCAGTTTTATCTTCAACAGTAAACTGCTCAAAATGTAACTGATGTTCAGGAAACCCGGCTTTTTGTGCAGCTCGCTTTACTCCTTCGTTCAATGAATTTGAACCACATGTATAAACATGGCTTCCTTCTGGTAACTGAGCAATAAAAGTATCGAGTTCAAGACGAGAACCTTCGGATGAAACGTGGCAAATAACTTTATCCTTAAATTCCGAAGCCATTAGTTCTTGCCGAAACACATTTTTATTCATATCTCGGCAGCAATAATGCAGTTCATATTCTGCATTTTGCTGTTCCAGTTCATGTAAATGGGACATAAAAGGCGTGATCCCAATTCCACCCGCTATTAATATATGTTTTTTAGCTTCGGATACTAATGGGAATAAATTATTTGGTTCAGAAACAACAAGTTTATCGCCAATAACCACTTTTTCGTGCATAAATGCCGATCCACCACGAGAATGTTCTTCTCGCTTAATGGCAATTTGATTAAATCTTTTTGCTCTTGAGTGAGGTCTTCATTAGTAAAGTAAATATCGTAATGTTGCAGCGTTGTTTCTGCATCGACCGGGAATTCATAGATAACCGTCATCATGCCTCTGATGGGCGTAACGTTATACATCGTACAAGGCCATAGCCAAAAACCGTGGAATGAAGCAACACCGGGGGTATATGAGATCCACCATAACCAATAAAAGACCGTCCAACTACGGGTAAATTGCCCATCTCCCATAGGGTCGGTAAATAAGCTCATCTGCAAGAAATTTTGCGTCGTCAAACCAACCGCATGAATAATATTATTAATGGTAAATTCTGTAGGCCCTGCAATTAAAACAAGAAAAGCAAAACCCAATGCTCCCCAACCTACCATCTGGCTTAAACGCCGCATACCATTATCAATGCCAATATAAGAACTTAAGCTAAAAATTAGTGCTGCTAATAATGTTATTCCAGCCTGAACCATAAAATTATTCGGTATGCCGATTAATACAGAAATTCCGCCACTTAATGTGGATGCAGTTACCACCAGAGAAATAGTTAATGCTCCCACAGTTGCAATTAAAAATGTCATATCAATAAGACGCCCCAAAACCCCCTGGATCACTATTTCATGTTCTGTACCTTCATAAAGACGACCGCCGATAGTGGAATATTCCCCTTCGGTATTTTCCCTGACGACATAAAAATCGATATCTTCCGGTTTCTTGTTCGCTAACGGGCAAGGCACTCCCAGTAAGAGACGTACAGGCCGCAAATTGACATATTGCTGAAAATCACGACGAAATTTAAGTAATGATCCCCAAAGAGAAATATGATCAGGCACCGTTTCAGGCCAGCCAACAGCGCCAAAATAAATGGCATCAAATTGTATTAATTGATTAAACCAATCATCGGGCATCATTTTGCCGTGTTTAAGATAATAATCGCAACTGGCCCATTCAAAATGTTCAAACGATAAACGGAGATCCCATTTTTCAGCTACAGCCTGCAATACCCGAATTCCTTCAGGAAGCACTTCATGACCAATTCCATCTCCCGGAATCGCAGCAATTTTAAACGTTTTTTTCATCGAACATCTCTCATTTATCAGGATACAGAATTGACTTCTTAAATATCTTATAATTGATTGATTTGTATTCAATATAAAAAATGTAGAAACATAATTTACAATTTATGAATAATCTCCCTTTTTTACAGGATCTGCGCGTCTTTCTTTTAGTGGCTAAGAGAGCAAGTTTTGTCGCCGTTGCTCAAGAAATCGGAGCCTCTCCTGCTTTTATCAGCAAACGTATCGCCATATTAGAGAATGTATTGAATGTTAGCCTGTTACACAGAACAACACGCCGGGTATCAATTACAGAAGATGGTGAGCGGATATATGAATGGGCACAACATATCCTGAATGATGTTAATCAGATGCTTGATGAACTTTCTGAACTTCGACAAGAACCTCAAGGAAAAATCAGAATTACCAGTAGCTTCGGTTTTGGCAGAAAATTTGTGCCCCGGCTTTATCAGCATTGATCCAGACTTATCCACAGCTAGATCTTCGCTTTGATGTGGAAGATCGTCTTGTCGATCTGGCTACTGAGGGGATTGATCTGGATATTCGTATTGGCGACGATATTGACGATAATCTTATTGCCCGCAAACTGGCTTCTAATCGTCGGATCCTGTGTGCATCCCCGGCCTACCTCGACCGCAACCCGATGCCAAAATCAATTAATGAACTCCCTTCTCACGCTTGTCTGGTGATCAAAGAACGAGATCACCCTTTCGGGATCTGGAAATTGCAAAACAGTACCAGTACTCAATCGGTGAAAGTCACCGGGCCAATGTCATCCAATCATGGTGAAATTATCCACCAATGGTGTCTGGAGGGTCATGGTATTACTTTACGCTCGTATTGGGATGTCAGAGAAAATATTAAATCAGGCGCCTTAGTTCATATTCTGCCTGAATATTACCAGCCAGCGAATATATGGGCAGTTTATGTTACACGTCTTGCTATGTCTGCCCGTATCAGAGTAACGGTTGAATTTTTAGAATACTATTTTAAGGTGCATTATTTGGAGCAGAAAGACGATTTCCAAACCAGAAGCTCATAGATAAGTGATCTGACTGATCTTTCTATTTTTCTTTCTATCTTTGTCTGCTTACCTTCATTCGATTGCTCATTTTTGACAAATATCATAGGCCAACTCTGATACCTCCTCTATTTTAGCCCTTCAAATGAAAATAATAATCATTAACTTTATCAAGGTTAAGGAAAATGCGTAATCTGACAAAACAATGCCAACTTACACACTGTTTCACATTGGCAATCGGGATAACTCCCTTTGCCACAGCGGCCTCTCAATCGCCTGCCACACCCCGCGATACCATAGTTGTGACTGCCACACAAAAAAGCCAATTCTCCCCGAATTATCAGCGGGAAAAAGAAAAATTGAAAACGGTTGCCGGAGGAACGAATCTGACGGTTATTGAAAAAGATACCCGCCTCACGACACTGCATGACGCACTGGATTATCAACCAGGGATTTTGGTACAGAATTTCTTCGGAGGCATCGATCAGCCGCGTCTGAATATCCGTGGTTCAGGAGTCCAGAGCGCCCCGCTTGCCCGTGGGGTTTTGCTGATGCAAGATGGTTTACCAATGACGGATGCTGACGGTAGTTTCCATATCAGTATGCTGGAAATGCGTGATGCAATGATGGTAAGCGTACGCCGCGGGGCAAATAGCCTGAACCCGCAAAGTAACAGCCTGGGTGGGGAACTGGATGTTATTTCCTATACCGGACGAAACGAACAGGGACGCCTGCGCTATGAGTATGGCTCTCACGGTCGTGAAGGACTTCAGGCCGCCTTTGGCGGCGTAAGTGATGATAATCATTTTGATGGGCGTATTAATTTTACCTATGATCATTTTGACGGTTATCGCAAGCATTCAAGTTCACAACGGAAAACTGTGCGCAGTAATTTCGGTTATGTGACAGATAACTTTGAAAACCGAACTTGGCTGAACTGGACAGATCTCCGTTTTGATGTGGCTGGCCCAGTTTCTGAGGCAGTTCTAAATGACAACCCTACCGATGTCTATCCCATGGTATGGCTACGGGATCCTCACCGTAATGTTGAACAATTCCGTGTGGCAAACCGCTCTGACTGGCAGCTCGGTGATCAACTGTTAAGTGCGGGTCTCTGGCATACCCGCACCCACGACAGTTTCACCACACCAGCCTATTACCGCTTCAGCCAGAGCCACAGTGAAGGCATACAATTGACCTATAACATTGAAACAGACTCTGTGACTTACCGGACAGCATTCGCATGGGATCATATGGGGCTGAAAACCAATCTGATGCAGAACCGTAAAGGAACCCCTGCCGATAAGACCCTGATTGGCCGCTATGACGGGCGGGCGGAGAATCTCTATGGCTCCGTTGGCGTTGGACTGCATCTGATGCCGGACCTTACCCTGAATCTCGATCTGAAAGGAACACACGCTAAACGTGACGTGGATAAACGTGACAAAGATGTTTCCCTGAATCAGCACTGGACGTTCTGGACACCAAAAGCCGGTATTATTTGGCATCCCACAGATAATCAGCGTTATTTCGCCAATATCAGTACCAGTCAGGAACCGACAACATTCTGGGAAATCATTAATTCAAGCAACGGAAAACTGACAAAACTAGCACCTCAGAAAGGTGTTACTTTTGAAATCGGCGGCGAAGGTCAATTATCAGAAAGCCTGAAATGGGATTTGGCACTTTATCGTAGCCTTATTAAAGATGAATATATCACTACCTATGATTCGGAAGGGAATGCGGTGGGAGTCTTTAATTATGCCGCCAAAACCCGCCATCAAGGTTTTGAGGCGGGCTTAAAAGGCCGGATCCCTGTCGGTTCCGGTGATGTGGAATATCGGATCTCCTGGACATATAACGATTTTCGCTTTGTGGGTGGTGAGTATAACGGCAATTATATTGCCGGTATTCCGCGCAATATTATCGCTACGGAAGTCCTTTATAACATCGGTAACTGGCGCTTTGGCCCTAACCTCCACTGGATGCCAACGGATACGGCAGTAGATCACGAAAATCACTTTGACATCCAAAAGCATAACCATTATGCCGTCTTAGGATTTAAAGGCAATTATCAGCCCGCTGATAACTGGTCACTCTATTTATCTTTCGATAATCTGACCCGCGAGCGCTATGCTACAACTTCAGTGGCTAACCGCACCGTGACCAAAAAAGACAGTACCCTGTTCCCTGGTATGGGCTTTAGTGTTAATGGCGGGATCACCTATAATTTCTGAGATCTCAAATAACCATCCCTGCTAAATTATTGCCGGGATGGTTTTCAGCTCAGGATTATTCAGACTTAAAAAGGGCGTTGAGCTGAAATCGCCAGTTGAGCAAGATAATCCCCGTTTTTTATCTGAATCCTGCCTTTTTTAATATTGATACCCTCTTTCTGTCGCCAGCTGGAAAGAATCCGGCTCAGAGTTTCATAACGGATCCCCAGTTTGGCGGCCAGTTGCCCACGGGATAATGGCAAAAGCACATTTTCAGTCTGCTGTTGTTTTGTTAGCTCCAACAGATACGCCGCCAGACGCTGCTCAGCAGAACTGGATGTCAGCCAGTCGATATGATTGATGTTCTCATAAAGCTTCAAACTAAAGCGTACGAGCAGTTTTTCCATGATCACTGGATAACGCTGACATAACAATAAAATGTCTTTTTTCTCCAGCAGCAACGCTTCACCTTTTTCCCTTGCCCTTAATGTCATGGGGTAACGGTTATGAGGCATAAAGGCAGCAGCAATCGCCACAATTTCACCGGCCTGAAAAATACCGAAAACCTTCTCATTGCCCAGATATGAGTTACGGAAAACTTCAATTTGTCCACCAATAACCAGCGGACAATATTTAAAAAGCTCGCCTTCATGATGGAGGATCCTTCCCGTTTCAAACTGAATATAACCACAATTTTCCAGTAACAACACCAGCCCCTCGTTCGGAATGACACGAAATAGCGGACACGATTTCAGGATAGTTATCAATTTATCCTGGGGAAATGTGTTTTTGACAAATGTCATAGGTCATCCTCATTCGTGCACCATAAAATACGTTTAAATATAAATCATAATAAGACTCATTATTAATTATGTTATTATTTAGAGAATAAAATAACCATATGATAAATAATACTTTTAAGGTCATTGCCACATTCTATATCACCAGTATGGCTGCTGGTGTGGCAACGGCTGGTATAACAACGGATAGCGCTATTGAATTCCGTGATATGTCCCAACAAGTTATTCACCTGTCTATACCTGCTGAACGTATCGTTGTGATCCCCATTCCTGCGGCATCCATGCTGGCAGGGCTTGATGAAAGCAGTGACAAACTGGTGGGAATGCATCCCTTTGCTGGTGTTGCCGCCCGGGATGGGATGCTGAGTAAAATCTTTCCTGATGTGCTCAATATCCGTACGGATATGGTGGGTAATAATTTTACCCCCAATATTGAAGCATTGCTAAATGTACAGCCGGATCTTGTCTGGCAATGGGGGCATCGAGGAGATGACATTATTTCACCGATGCGTAATGCCGGCCTGACAGTTGCTACGCTCAATTATGGTGGAGAATCCTGTACACAGGAGTGGATCCGCCTGATGGGACTCACTCTCGGCCATGACAAAAAAGCTGAGGAGATGATCTCCTGGCGGCAGGAGGTTATTAGCCAGTTAAGCATAATCACCGATAAGATCCCTGAGGCAAAGCGCCCCCGTGTTCTGTACCTTTCCCACTTCCATCAACGCATTCAGACCTTCGGGTCAGCCTCACACAATAATGCGGACTTTGCCCTTGCCGGTGGTGTTAGCCTGAACCGTGATTTAATCGGCCCGCGAACCCTGAATATCGAACAAATTCTGCTATGGGATCCGGATATTATTCTGCTCGGTAATTTTGAAGCTGGTCTCTCTCCCGCTGATATCTACCACAACCCGATACTCAGTGATGTGACTGCTGTGAAAAATAAACGGGTTTATAAACTTCCTATCGGCGGTTTCATCTGGGATGCGCCTAATCAGGAAACCCCGCTGTACTGGCAATGGCTCTCCATGATTTTCCACCCTGATACTATCCATTGGCCGTTACGTGATGAAATCCATAAACGTTACCAACAGCTTTATGGTTACAGGCTCACAGAATCACAAATCGACGACATTCTGCAACTCAAACTGAACCAGCAAGGAAGAGATTACCTGAAACTCATGGAGCAACCTCATGAATAACCGTGGATTACTATGGTGTGTATTATTCACGCTGCTTCTGCTGACCCTGTTAGCGGCACTCAGTTTAGGCCGCTACTCCGTGCCTTTTCCGACAGTGATCCAAATCCTTACAGATAGCTTGTCAGGTATTCAGGGCCGCGGGGATTACTCCCGTACAGCGGAAAATGTTGTGTTATATGTGCGTCTGCCACGCGTGCTGATAGCCGCATTAGCCGGAGCCGGACTGGCAGTTTCCGGTGCCGCTCTACAGGGCATTTTCCGTAACCCTCTTGTCGGCCCCCAGATCATCGGTGTTTCTTCCGGTGCTGCACTGGGAGGTGCACTGGCGATTCTGCTCTTTTCCTCCATGCTGATAACCATCAGCTTCGCTTTTATCGGCGGATTTATCGCCATTATGCTGGTATTTATGTTGGGATCGAACCGCTATGGCAGCCGGTTACTGATGCTGATTCTTGCCGGAGTGATCATTAATGCTTTCTTTAGCGCACTGATCTCGCTGATTACCTGTTTCGCAGATCCGAACAACACCCTTCAGTCGATTATTTTCTGGCTTATGGGCAGTTTTGCCAGTGCAACCTATTTCAAACTGTGGATATTACTGCCGGTTATATTGATTGCTGTCAGTCTGATTTTTGCACTACGCTTTCGTATCAATGTGTTATCACTGGGAGAAGAAAATGCTCAGGCTCTCGGAATGTCTGTCACTCCTACACGCTGGCTCATACTCTTGTGTGTCACCCTGATCACCAGTGCAACTGTTGCAATCTCCGGTACAATCGGATGGGTCGGTTTAATTATTCCTCATATGGCACGGATCCTGGTTGGTCACGATCACCGAATCCTCCTGCCCACTTCCGCCATTATCGGTGGGATCTACATGATCGGTGTCGATACCCTCGCCCGCTGTATAACCCATGCTGAAATCCCGCTCAGTGTTATTACTGCCCTTATCGGTGCACCCGCTTTTGCCCTGTTGATCCACTCCATGAATAAAAAGGTTACAGCGCTATGATCCATGTTAATAACCTCAATTACACTATCGGAAAAAGGCAATTTTTTACCTCGCTAAATTTCCATCTGCTCAGGGGAAGTATCGGTGCCGTTCTGGGACCCAACGGACGAGGTAAAACAACATTGTTACGGATTTTACTTGGCTTGCAGAAAGGCGCAACAGGCCATATAGCACTCAATGCACCTGTCGCGTATGTACCCCAACTGAATGCATCTCCATTTACTTACTCGGTTAAGACCATGATTAGTCTCGGACGGATCCGCCATCTGCCCTGGTATGCTTCTCCATCAGCAGATGACTACCGGATCATTGATCAATGCATTGATTATCTCGGATTAATCAAACTGGCAGATCATCCTTTCGATCAACTCAGCGGTGGGGAAAAGCAGATGGTGATGATCGCCCGTGCACTCGCTGGCGAACCAGAAATTCTGATACTGGATGAACCAACTTCCGCCCTCGATCTTGCCAATCAGGACAATGTGCTAACGGTTCTACGGGAATTAGCCGCTAACCGCTCAATGACTATTCTTTTTACCAGCCATTGTCCCCAGCATGCGCTGCATATTGCGGACCACGCGCTATTGCTATTTACCGATGGCAGTTACCAGTTCGGACAAACTGAAACCGTTCTGACAGAGCCTCATTTGCAGATGCTTTATCAGATCCCAATCGCAGTCACGCCCATCAACCATCAAAACCGACAGACACAGGGCGTGATCCCACTGTTTCGATAACCACTGTTTCTATAACAAAGACATCTTTGTTAATAAGGAATTATTACCATGAAAGACAACACAATCATTTCATCTGAAGCCCTGACCATCAGTGCCCTGATTAATTACTCTGAACAGAGGATCTCCAGACGGGTACTGGCCAAAAATGGTGCTGGCAATATCACCCTCTTTGCCTTTGATGAAGGGCTGTCACTCTCTGAACATAGCGCCCCCTTTGACGCCATCGTTATAGTGATCGAAGGATGCCTTATTCTAACCATCAACGGTAAACCCGTTACCGCAACACAGGGAGAGATTGTCCGCATGCCCGCCAATATCCCACATGCTGTGGATGCACCTGAACCAGCCAAAATGCTGTTGGTGATATTAAAGGAACCCGCGGGTAAACCATCGGCAAAATAAGGGGCAGTATGGAAGAACAAATCACAACTCATGAAGCTGGACATAAGTTTCTGGCTCGTTTGGGGAAAAAACGCCTGCGTCCCGGCGGAAAAAAAGCTACCGAATGGCTGTTGACCCATTCCACACTCGTAGAAGACTCTGCTGTGTTGGAGATCGCCTGCAATATGGGAACAACAGCCATTGATATCGCTGAACGTTTCCATTGCCATATTGTGGGAATCGATATGGATAAAGATGCACTGGCAAAGGCGGGCAAACACATTGCCGAGAAAGGATTATCACATCTGATCACTATCCGCCTTGCAGATGCTTCCAGGCTTCCCTTTGATGACAACAGTTTCGATGTGGTGATCAATGAGGCCATGTTGACAATGTATAGTAATAAAGCCAAAGCCTGTTTGCTACAGGAGTATCTACGGGTACTGAAACCCGGAGGACGTTTGCTGACTCACGATATCGCATTACGGAATCAACAGGATAAAACAGTCACCCTCACACAGATGCATCAGGCTATTCACGTGAAAGCCCAGCCCATGCTCAAAGAAGAGTGGATAAATCTGTTCAAAAATGCCGGGTTCAGTAAGGTCTCTGTCAATTGCGGGCCAATGACACTACTGTCACCGCAAGGACTTATCTATGATGAAGGTTTTATCGGCGCGCTTACCATTGTGAAAAACGCCCTGAAAAAAGAGAACTGGCCACAATTTCTGTGTATGTTCCGTTACTTCTGGCGAAATCGTAAAAAACTTAATTATATTGCCACGGTGAGTATTAAGTAGATCTGTCATATAACGCTATGACCACCCCCATTTTTGTAACATTGCCTCTTGATTAATGGCTCAGTATTTTGACGTGGGGTTCTATTATGCAGATTGGGGGCAGGTTATTTGCTACCTGAAAGTGCCACCAGATATGATCCCTTCGGTATTTATGCGCATTGATGATGGGCATTCCGTGATCTGCGAGAAAGGGGAAAACTATCTGTTATTCACTTTTTCCGTAGACGAAAATGATTACTATATGGACGATGACGATACAAAAGATTATTTAGATCATTTGGTTGAGTTACGTTCTGAATTGATGGCAGGGGATTATCGCCTGTTATATCTGCCTTTGCAGAATTACTCGGTATCCCACCAGAAGCGTATCAGGAAATAGATAAATATAAAGGTAGTATTTGATTTTATTGGTAAAGTTACGGTACGTACCCTGCCCGACACATTAAGGCAGAGCGCCGGATAAAAACCAGTGCTTTGCCTGTAACCTGAAGGCACTATGCGCTAATGCCTTGATGCTATTAAGATCCAAAATGAGCACTGAACGTATCAAAGTTATCGGCTTTAACAAACTTGGCAGCGTTGGGCACCTCTTTGCCATTTTTGTCTTTACTTAATGCATTGAAATGCTCAACACCACACTTGATCTTAGCGTTTTCTGCTTCACGCAGGTCATCTGAGAATATGCTTGATTTCGTTTCAACCACAAAGTAAAGCTTCTCCCCGGCTCCATCACCTTTATCAATGATTACTGCCCAATCAGGATTGTAACTGCCTAGCGGAGTATCAATCTTGAACCAAGATGGCAGCTTGGAATAAATCTTCACCTCTTCAGCATTTTCCAGCTTTTCAACGAAGTTAAGCTCAGTATCTGAATCACAAATGATGTAGTCATATACCGATTTTTCAGCTTTCACCATATCTTTGAAGTAACCAGTCAGCTCTTCTTCTTGGAAAAGCTCTTGGGCATAGTATGCCTCGTCACCAATACGGTGGTACTTAATTCCATCCACAATGGCAATACGCATCTGTTTACGGATAACTTTACCCGCTAACTCGATAAAGCGCTGAGGATTATTTTTGAAGGCTTCCAGCTTATCGCCTAAACCTAGCAGAATATCGATAATTGTCTGGCGGGTCAGATTGGTCTGATCGGTCAGATAAGTCACGACATCTGGCAACTGGAAGTTGCGACTGCAATAATACTGCATCTTGGTTTTCTCATCGTAGGTTTTCAGTTCAGCTTCAGTAACAGCAATCTTAACTTTGGTGTACTGAAACCAGGCTCTGGCTACAACCACATTCGCTCTAATTTCCTTGATACAGTTATCAACCAGCTCGTTGATATTAAAGTTAACACGATAAGTTGTTTTGTATTTAATACGTCCCCAAAGGGCTTTGAAGTCTTCACCAAGTACAACCTGCTTACCATTTGTATCTTCACACAAGGCTACAGAGCGCTTCTCTGCATGTTTTTTCACGTTCAAGCCTTTTGCCAACTTCTTCAACATGGCAACGATGGCCTCAGTATACTCAGCAACACGGGAAGGCAGACTCACCTCATTATTATTGATGGCAATTTTCAGCACATCCTGAATCTTACCTTTACCATCAATATAACCTTGAGACAGAAGATGCTGGAAGATCTTTTCTGACCCCTTCGCTCCCAAGAAGGCTTTCTGCTCCAACTCACCAGAAACAACGATGTTGGCAAATTGGTGAGACTCAACCACACCAAATTTAATGCCTTCTTCTGCTTCAATCTCTTTTTGCAATTCAGAAACAAAGCTTTCATAAGATTCGTTTGCCATAACGGTCAGGGTATTTACCTCAAAACCGTAAGGCACGCGTTCACCAGACTGATCAACGGCTAAACGTAGGCCACGACCGATTTCCTGTCGTTTTTTAGTGACTGAACGGGTTTCATTCAACGTACAAATCTGGAAAATATTCGGGTTGTCCCAGCCTTCTTTCAATGCTGAGTGTGAAAAAATAAAACGCAACTTCTCATCCATAGATAGAAGCTTTTCTTTATCTTTCATAATCAGATTATAGGCCGACTCATCTGCCGTGGTTTTACCCCCTTCGCCTTTAGCTGAAAGCTTCGAGTCAGTGAACTGAGGGTTGCCAGAAGTGTCTTTTTTCTTGTCCTGTGCAAAGTAACCATCGTGCACTGTTTGGGTGAGCTCTTGCAGTGCTATTTCGTTAATAGTGTATTTATCGCCATCATTATCCCAGATTATCGGGTACAACACGCGATATTTGGGCTTACTAACCTGCCTGGCAAATTCTTCTTCAAACCACCTGGCAAACTTACCCTGAACAGGCACGCCATCTTTAGAGTAGCCGCGGTAGTTGGCAACCTTATCGATAAAAAACAGACTCAGCACCTTAATACCTTTCTGGCTCAGGATTTTCGAATGGTTGAGCTTGTCATAACCCGTTGTTACCTTGTGGTAGAATTTCAACTCTTTTTCCAGGTGCTCTTCGATAGTTTTGGCTATTTGAATGCGCTTGAAAGCGTCCGAATCTACTTCGCCAATGGCTTGCCCAAGGCGCACAATTTCATCGCGACTGGTAAAATCAATATATTCATTACCTTCTTCGCAATAAATATCGTTAACGATATAGCCTTCATAAACACTGCGCCCACCAGAAAGTTCAAATAAATCATTAATCTGACCATCTTTGATAGTGATTACCTTACGTGGTTGCAGCTTGCCTGTGCGCGTTTGAGCATCAATTTCAATCTTGGCAGAAATGGGGGATTTCTTATTATCAACACTCACTAGCTTGATGTAAGCATGGTTATGCCCGTCTTTAACTTCCAGCGAAGCAACTTCAATTTGCTTAACCAGTTTGCCCTCATAGGCATCAATAGCATCGAGCTTATACAGCAGGTGTGGTGCTTCTTCCAACGTGGCCGAATAACGGAATGTACACAATGGCGCTAAGCTGCTAATCGCTTCTTTTCGGTTTGCCGTTGATACCACTGACTGCGGTTCATCAATAATAACGACAGGGCGAGTCGCCTGAATAAATTCAATAGGCTTCATCCCGTTCAATCTGTCATCTGTACGGTGGATCAGATTCGCCGTAGTTTCTTTCGTAGGATCGGTGAATGACTTACTGAACGCATCAATATTCATCACCATAATTTGGATGTAATCATTGGTAGCAAAGTTACGCACCTGTTCGCGCTTTGATGAGTCATAGACAAAATAGTCATACTGAACGTTTTTATACTGTTCGCGGAAGTGTGGCTCTGTGATTTGCAATGATTTATAGACGCCTTCTTTAATCGCAATAGACGGTACTACGATAATAAACTTTGTCAGTCCATAACGCTGATTTAGTTCAAAGATAGAGCGCAGGTACACATAGGTTTTACCTGTACCTGTTTCCATCTCAACACTGAAATCCAGACTTGGCAGTTCTTGCTTTGTGTTTTCAACCTGTGGCAAACCATTTTTTAACTGAACATTACGTGTGTTGGTATAAATCTCATCAGGCAATAAAGTAAGAGCATTTCCGACACCGAGGTCGTTGTTTTTAGCAAAGATATCCAGTTGTTGATTCGCCCACATCTTATCTGTGACAGTGAAATTAGATTGAAATGTTTCCTGCCCTGCAAACACACCTAAAACAGCATCAACTGCATTGGTTTGGTGTAATAAGTCCGATCTAAATTGAATCTTCATCATCATTACCTTAAATGCTCTTTACGTCGTTGATACCATACTGCTTTAGGATCTGAATCGCGTTGGTTTTGATAACACTGTCTGCAAAGCCTTGGTCTTTAAAAACGATTTGAGTGCTTTCTGGATTGAGCTTTTCTTTCAGTTTGGCGATACTTTCAACCACCTGTTCGGTGATGTCATCATCCAGGCAAATCATTAAGGCACCTGAGCCAACAATAAAGACTCTTTTACCCTCTACAGTGACCTCTTCAACACGGATGGTTAATTCAACACCGTATTTAAGTAGGATTTCATAGAGAATATCTTCTACCGAGCGATCATCTTTAATTGATTTTAATGCGAGTTTAAGTGCTGGTTCCAAATTATCGAAGTTAACATCCCAAGAACGGATATTAGTTTTATCTAGCTTAAATACTTTAAATCCATCTATTTGAGATTCAGTTTTGTATTTTTCAATACTCATTCTAATTCTTTGTTTTCCCAGTTCTGTTAAGAGAAGAGGCTTACCCAGTTCATTTAAGTAATCCATAGACTCTTTTATTTGCTTTTTGATATCAGTACTGGCTAATTTGTAAGTGTCCTCTAAATTTTCAGGTAATTGAACTAATATATAATGTAATTTAATATTTTTATTTTTACTTACTATCATTGTCGCTTCACCAGTCGTTGCTGAACCAGCGAAGAAGTCCAAAACGATATCTCCATCATTAAGACATTTTAAAGAGCTAATCAGTTCAGTCACTAACTTTAATGGTTTTTTACCATTTTTGTAAGGGACTCCACCTTCATTATCAAGCCCTGTAGTTTTAATATGAGCCCAAAAATCACCAGGATGAACAAATAGGTTATCAGAGGCAAATATTAATTGTAGCCTAGGGTCTCGACTAGTTTCTGGATATGTTCCTCGTACAAGATATACTAATCCCTGAGCTGACTTAACAGAAAAAACATCACTTATTTTTTTGTTTTTCTTCTTTTCTTCGCTTAGTTTGTAAACACTACTAGATTTGACGCACTGACATATTCTCCAGCTATTATTGAAAAGCCATTCATTCTTTTTGGAAACGGGTCCTTTATATACTTCGGACAAAGACTTTAAAGTTATTCCTGATAAAATTTCATCTAGTTTTTTTAACTGATCATCACTAAGATATTCCGAATTTTTTATAGAATCATAAAAGTCTCTATTCTCCCTACTAAAATTATCCAAGTATATATTATACTCCGAGTCCCACATAGGTTTCTTTATTAGTGTAAATTCAATATTATTGATACCACTCGGTTTTATAGCAATAATATATTCTTTTAATTTTGGAATAGTGCCTAAATGCCTTTTCAAAATGGTAGGAGTATCAAAGAAACTCAGTCCAATTTTTGCGAATTTTGATTTTCCACAAACAAAAAAGCAAAAAGAAGGACTGA
>NZ_NKHP01000011.1:128319-153428 GCF_014467235.1 Xenorhabdus indica
TTGATCAAAAAAATTAAGATCTTTTTGAATACAGCCTCAGCAAGTAGCTGGAAAGGAATAGGAAATATGGAAGTCTCATAATTATGAAAAGGTATTTAGTTTTTTGACATTAGCCATTTTTAGACCACTCGCTTCACTCATTTTAACCACAATGATTTTAACAGCATCATATCCAAACATTTCCTCACAAACTTTCACTAAATTAAAAACTTCATTATCATCTATAGATATATAGATCATTCCTTCTGGATGAAGTAAGTTTTTAGCAACGAGCAACCGTGAAAATATCATATTCAGCCAGTTTGAGTGATACCTACCAGAGGTTTCTCTATTAGTTGAATTCAATTGTCCATTGATATTAATTTGCCGAGTTACTTCTAAATAGTTCCTTATATTATCATGATAATTATCTTTATAAACAAAATCGCTCCCGGTATTATATGGCGGATCGATATAGATCATCTTTATCTTTTTATGGTAAGACTTTTGTAATATTTTAAGGACTTCAAGGTTATCACCTTCAATAAAAAGGTTCTTTGTGGTATCCCAATTCACACTTTCTTCTTTACAAGGACGTAGGGTTCCTGTCGAAGGTGTTTGCGCAATCAAACGTGATTGCGCCTTACCGTGCCATGTAAAGTTATAGCGTTCGTCGCTATCGTCAATCGCCTCACCAAGAACCGTTTTCAAAGCATCAAAGTCAATTTTTCCTTCAGAAAATACCTCAGGAAAAAGTTGTTTAAGTTGAGCGATATTTTTTTGAGTGATATCCGCACTCTTGGACTCTGGGTAATTCAGGGTGATTTTTTCAATTGTCATCAGAGGAATTCCATTTATTGCCAACTGAGCAAAACTCATGCTCGTGGTTCATATTCTTCGTTAAACGGTTAAAGCATTGCCTTAATCACAGCAAGTTACCGTTTAAGTGTAGTAAAGAATTCCTAATACATTGAAAGTCTGAAAACCCTATTAACATAAAAACTAAAGCCTAAGCGTCCTACCATTCAGAGCTTTTAGGTGGGACAAATAGCATCTAGTGAGCTAGCCGTGGCTATTTGTTCTTTCATCCAATCGTGGGCTTTGGTATTGCTATAGCTTGGATTGAAATACACTTTTAAGCGATAAGGCGGAATGGTGAATGGCGTGGGAAATACGGCTAAGTCTGTAGCAGTAAACAGGGTTGTTATGGCTCTTTTCGGCATAGTAATGGCCAGATCAGTGTTAGCGACAATCAGGGGAGCAGGCATCAGACTTGGCAATTCCACCACAATCTTGCGTTTGACATTAAGCCCTTTCAAAAGACGATCAATGGTGCCATGGGGTTCATTCCAGGGATTGACTACCACATGGCCAACAGAGAGGTAATCTTCAATTGAAAGAGATTCTTGGATAAATGAATGTTTTTTCCTGACTGCCACTACATACTCATCCTGAAAACCTTCGATCGCCATAATACCCTTACGTTGTACTGCCACTCCTTCTTCAAACCCCACAGCAAAATCAACTTTACCGGTGAGCAAATCATCTGACGAATCAAAGCCTGATGAATAAACCACCTTGGTAACAATATTAGGGGCAAGCTTTTGTAATCGAGCTATAAACACAGGGAAGAAAGCCGCTGCCGTATAGTCTGTCACCGCGAAACGGAACACCTGATGATTGGTGGCAGGATCAAATGTCTCATTCGTGTTAAGACTTGCGGACAGGCTAGCTAACGCACCAGTGATTGAAGGGGCGATGAGTTCAGCTTTAGCGGTTGGCCGCATTTGGCCATCTAATCTAATGAATAGCGGGTCATCTAACGACATTCTTAGTCTGGACAGAGCATGACTAAGTGCAGAAGGGCTAATAGCAAGTTCATTCGCTGCTTCATTAACTTTTCTTTGGCGGTAAAGCACATCAAAAACCAGCAAAAGGTTGAGATCGATATTACGTAAGAAAGAATGCATAACTTTCATTTTTTATCTGAATAAAATGCAGTATTAGCATTATAATAAGCTGGTACAACAGCGCTGTCCATATTTAATCATTGACGGGAATGTTATGATGCAGCCTGTATTTCGCAAAGTTAAAATGACGGATCTTGACCGTTGTTTTGCAATTGAAACAGAAGCTTACGAAGGAGATGAGGCCGCAACACGTGAAAAAATCGCCACTCGTATTCAACAATATCCTGAAGGTTTTTTATGCCTGGAAGTGGACGACAAGGTTGTCGGCTTCATCAACTCCGGCTGCGCCTGGGAAGTCGTGATGTCAGATGAAGAGTTCAAAGAATTGGTTGGACATGATGCTGCTGCACCTAACGTTGTGATTATGTCGGTGGTGCTGGATCCTGCATATCAGGGCAAAGGCTACGCTACACTCATAATGCGGGAATTTATTGTCTTAATGAAACAGCAGGGCAAGAAGGCGATTCATCTAATGTGTAAAACTCATCACGTCGATTTGTATAAGAAATTTGGTTATGAATATATCAAACCTTCCGAATCTGACCATGGCGGCATGGCCTGGCATGAAATGATTATGACTTTATAACTGACTACGCAGCCTGACATCACTCCACCGGATATTTGTAGTAAACCCAATATCCGGCTCTGAAAGTGACTGTTTCGATCTGTCCATAAAAAAATCCGGTATGCTTTTTATACAGCACAACCGGATTTATTCAATTTACAACTCTAGTGTCTCGTTTAGATCTATTTTGTCATCCCACACCATATTAGTGGAGTATGATACTGTTACTCCACCGTCACCGACTTCGCCAGATTCCTCGGCTGATCCACATCTGTGCCTTTAATCAATGCAACGTGATAAGACAGCAATTGCAGCGGCACGGTATAGAAAATCGGAGCGATCAACTCTTCTACGTGTGGCAGAGAGATAATCTTCATGTTTTCACTGTCGGTGAAACCTGCATCCTGATCAGCGAAGACATACAGCAATCCACCACGGGCGCGGACTTCTTCAATGTTGGATTTCAGTTTTTCCAGCAGTTCGTTGTTTGGTGCGACGATGATCACCGGCATATCTGCATCAATCAGTGCCAGTGGCCCGTGTTTTAATTCACCCGCAGCGTAAGCTTCTGCGTGAATGTAGGAGATCTCTTTCAGTTTCAGGGCACCTTCAACGGCGATTGGGTACTGATCGCCACGGCCCAAGAACAGTGCGTGATGTTTTTCTGAGAAATCTTCAGCCAGTGATTCGATAACCTTGTCCTTCGACAACATGCTTTCAATGCGGCTTGGCAGAGCATGCAGTGCATGAACAATATTTTGTTCGAGAGAAGCATCAGCACCTTTCAGGCGTCCCATGTACGCCACAAGCATCAGCAATACAGTTAACTGAGTAGTAAAGGCTTTAGTGGATGCAACACCAATTTCTGCGCCCGCTTTGGTCATCAGGGCAAAGTCAGATTCGCGTACCAGAGATGAACCCGCTACGTTACAGATAGTCAATGAAGTCAGATAACCCAACTCTTTGGATAAACGCAGTGCCGCTAAGGTATCTGCTGTTTCACCAGATTGGGATAGTGTGATTAGCAGACTTCCTTTACGACGTGCTGGCTTGCGATAACGGAATTCAGAGGCAATTTCCACATCACACGGGATACCCGCCAGTGATTCAAACCAGTAGCGTGAAACCATACCGGCATTGAAAGAAGTTCCACAGGCAACGATCTGGATATGTTCAACCTGAGACAGTAATTCTTCTGCGTTAGCACCCAACTCTGACAGATTTACTTCACCATGGATCAAACGGCCTTCCAGCGTGTTTTTAATTGCCATTGGCTGCTCGTAAATCTCTTTCTGCATGTAGTGACGGTAGATACCTTTATCACCCGCATCATACTGAACATTGGATTCAATCTGCTCACGTTCAACCGCTTCACCTTGTGTATCAAAAATGCGAACGGTACGGCGAGTAACTTCTACGATGTCACCTTCTTCCAGATAGATAAAGCGGCGAGTCACAGGCAGTAATGCCAGTTGGTCAGATGCCAAGAAGTTTTCACCGATACCCAATCCAACGACTAATGGGCTACCAGAACGTGCCGCTATCAGCAAGTCTGGTTGATGGCTGTCCATAATGACGGTGCCATAAGCGCCACGCAACTGTGGTATAACACGCTGTACCACTTCCAGCAATGAGCCGCCTTGTTGCTGTTCCCAGTGAACAAGATGAGCAATGGTTTCAGTATCGGTATCAGAAGAGAAGCTGTAACCACGTGCTTTCAATTCTTCACGCAGTTCTTCATGGTTTTCAATAATACCGTTATGTACAACCGCAATATGTTCAGAAACATGAGGATGCGCGTTGCGCTCACTTGGTTCTCCGTGTGTCGCCCAACGAGTATGAGCAATACCTGTACCACCGATAACAGGCTGTTTATCCGCTTCATCAGCCAACATTTGTACTTTGCCCACTTCACGCAGACGAGTTAGCTGATTTTCGCTATCGACAACGGCCATACCCGCAGAATCATAGCCACGGTACTCCAGACGACGAAGACCTTCGATCAATATTTCTGCTATATCACGCTGTGCTACTGCACCAACGATTCCACACATGTGTTTCATTCCTAAAAACTAGGGCTAATCAACGCCCTTTTTATGTCGTACAACCTGATTGTCTTACGGCAAATCGCGTTCTGGCTTTGCCGGCCCCTGAGCTTGGTAGAGATGGGGATTTTTATTATGTATATATTTTATTTTTTCTTAACGGGACGTTTCCAGCCCTGAATATGAGTTTGCCTGACACGACTGATGACCAGCTCATTCTCAGCAACATCTTTTGTTACCGTGGTTCCTGCTCCGATAGTCGCACCTTTAGCAACGTTTACAGGTGCAACGAGTTGGGTATCAGAACCCACAAATACGTCATCGCCAATAATGGTCTTAAATTTATTAGCACCATCATAGTTACAGGTAATGGTTCCTGCACCGATATTGACATTATTGCCAATTTCAGAATCACCAAGATAAGCCAGGTGTCCCGCCTTAGAACCTAAGCCGAGGGAAGATTTTTTCATTTCCACGAAATTGCCAACATGTGCTTTTTCCGCCAGTTTAGAACCTGGACGTAAACGAGCAAAAGGCCCCACAGTACATTCAGAGCCGATTTCAGAATCTTCAATGACAGTATAAGGGCTAATGACTGCACCATCACTAATAACGCAATTTTTCAGAATACAACCAGAGCCTATCTGAACGTTATTCCCCAATACAACATGACCTTCAATAATCACATTGGTATCAATGATGATATCGCGTCCATGTTCTAGTGTTCCGCGCAAATCAAAACGCGCCGGATCCAGTAACATGACGCCTGCCAGCAATAATTTTTCCGCCTGCTCAGACTGGTAAATACGTTCCAATGCAGAAAGTTGAAGGCGATTATTAACCCCTTCCATTTCACTTAAACGGCTTGGATGAACTGCTTTTATCTGACGGCCTTCTTTATGTGCGAGTGCAATAACATCAGTGAGGTAATATTCACCCTGCGCATTATTGTTTTCCAATTTGGATAACCAGCGTTTCAAATCACCCCCATTTGCTACCAAAATACCGGTGTTGATTTCGTTAATTTTACGCTGTTCGTCAGTTGCATCTTTTTGTTCGACTATACCCGTTACTTCGCCTGTCACTTCGCCATTTTCACGAATGATACGGCCATATCCGGTTGGATTATCCAAAATAGCAGTCAATAAACCAATACCACCTTTTGGCTTAGCCTCGATAAGACGCTCTAACGTATCTTTAGCAATCAGAGGCACATCACCATAGAGGATCAGAATATCTTCATCATCCACAAAGTGTGGTGCAGCCTGCTGCATAGCATGACCAGTACCTAACTGTTCTGCTTGCAGTACCCAATTTAGTTTTTGGCCAGCAATTTTTTGGTTTGCAAGTGTTTGTTTCATCAAATCACCGCCATGCCCATACACCAAGTGAACTTGCTGGGCACCCAATGCCATTGCTGTATCAATAACATGCTGAACCATCGGCTTGCCTGCCAATAAGTGCAAAACTTTAGGGAGATCAGAATACATCCGAGTTCCCTTTCCAGCAGCCAGAATAACAACACTTTTTGCACTCATCGGCTTAGGAGTAACTGGATTCGGAACAATTGCTTGAGGTGTAATAGACATAAGAAACCTGACAATTCTAATCTTAAGTGTGAAAGTAAACCTGTTTACGAAATAAATTGCTACATATTTCGCAATGCAAAAAAGCCAGTTAGCTTTACTAACTGGCTTTTTATCTACTGCCTGTTCCCTTTATTTTTCAAGTTATAGCTTGTACGACTGAAACCTGAAATCGGGTCAATCCTACATCAGCTTTTTTGTCAGCTCGATTACACGAAGTTTTGCAATCGCTTTCGACAATTCAGCAGATGCCTGAGCATAATCAACATCGCCGTGGGAGTTACGGATATGTTCTTCCGCCTTGCGCTTGGCTTCAAGCACTTTGGCTTCATCCAAATCCTTACCACGGATCGCTGTATCGGCCAGTACGATCACGCCGTTTGGCTGAACTTCCAGAATACCACCTGACAGGTAGATAAACTCTTCTTCACCAAACTGCTTAACAATACGTATCATGCCCGGTTTTATGGCAGTAAGCAGTGGAGTGTGTTGAGGATAAATCCCCAACTCACCTTCACTGCCAGTCACCTGAATTTTCTGTACCAGCCCTTCAAACATTAGTTTTTCAGCGCTGACTACGTTCAGGGAGAACGTCATTGCAGCCATATCAACCTCCCGTCAACCGTATTAAAGCTTTTTCGCTTTTTCCACAGCTTCTTCGATGGTACCAACCATGTAGAACGCCTGCTCTGGCAGGTGGTCATAATCACCGTTCAGGATGCCTTTGAAGCCACGGATAGTGTCTTTCAGAGGAACGAACTTACCTGGTGAACCGGTAAATACTTCTGCAACGAAGAATGGCTGAGACAGGAAGCGCTGGATCTTACGAGCACGAGCAACAACCAGTTTGTCATCTTCTGACAGTTCATCCATACCCAGAATGGCGATAATATCTTTCAGTTCCTGATAACGTTGCAGGATTGACTGAACACCACGAGCAACATCATAGTGCTCTTGACCAACAACAAGTGGATCAAGCTGACGGCTGGTTGAATCCAGAGGATCAACCGCCGGGTAAATACCCAGAGAGGCGATCTGACGGCTCAATACAACAGTTGCGTCCAAGTGAGCAAAAGTTGTCGCTGGTGATGGGTCAGTCAAGTCATCCGCAGGAACGTAAACGGCCTGTACAGAAGTGATTGAACCCGTTTTGGTTGAGGTGATACGTTCTTGCAGAACCCCCATCTCTTCCGCCAATGTTGGCTGATAACCTACCGCAGATGGCATACGACCCAATAGTGCTGATACTTCTGTACCTGCCAGGGTATAACGATAAATGTTATCGACGAACAACAGAACGTCACGTCCTTCATCACGGAATTTTTCCGCCATAGTCAGACCAGTCAGGGCAACACGCAGACGGTTTCCTGGTGGCTCATTCATCTGACCGTATACCAGAGATACTTTGTCCAGTACGTTTGAATCCGTCATTTCATGATAGAAATCGTTACCTTCACGGGTACGTTCACCGACACCGGCAAATACAGAGTAACCGGAATGTTCGACCGCGATGTTACGGATCAATTCCATCATGTTAACGGTCTTACCTACACCCGCACCACCAAACAGACCAACCTTACCCCCTTTTGCAAATGGGCAGATCAAGTCCATAACCTTAATACCGGTTTCCAGCAGTTCCTGAGAGTTAGACAACTCTTCATAGGTTGGTGCAGTACGGTGAATTGACCAACGCTCTTTTTCGCCAATCTCACCTTTCATATCAATTGGATCACCCAGTACGTTCATGATACGACCCAATGTCGCTTCACCTACTGGTACTTCAATTGGATGCCCCAAATCAACTACGTCTAAATTACGGCGCAGACCATCAGAGGTACCCATTGCAATACAGCGAACGATACCGCCGCCTAACTGCTGCTGAACTTCCAGCACCAGTTTTTCTTCACCGTTTTTAACCTCAAGAGCATCGTACACTTTTGGTACGTTGTCCTGAGGGAATTCGACGTCCACCACGGCGCCGATTACCTGGATAATCTTTCCAGTAGCCATCTTGAATCCTCTACGTAATTCGTAAACCTAGCTATTAAACCGCAGAAGCACCCGAAACGATTTCGGTGAGTTCCTGAGTGATGCTGGCCTGACGAGCCTTGTTGTAAACCAACTGCAACTCTTTGATCAGGTTGCCGCCATTATCGGTTGCGGCTTTCATCGCTACCATCCGTGCGGCCTGTTCACTAGCCAGGTTTTCAACGACGCCCTGATAAACTTGCGATTCTATATAGCGGCGCAGCAGGGTATCCAACAGCGCCTTAGGATCAGGTTCATACAGATAATCCCAGGACTTCTTCTTCAGTGTTTCATCGTCTCCGGCTGGCAGAGGCAATAACTGAGTGATTGTCGGAACCTGGGACATTGTATTGTTGAACTTGTTTGTCACTATATACAATTTATCCAGACGCCCTTCGTCATATGCTTGCATCATGACGCTGACTGGCCCGATCAACTCGGACAATGATGGGTTATCTCCCATCCCTGTTACCTGGGCAACAATGTTGCCACCAACAGAAGAAAAGAAAGAAACCGCTTTTGATCCAATAAGTGCCAAATCAACCTGGACTTTTTTATCAGACCAGTCTTTCATTTCTATCAGCAATTTTTTGAACAAGTTAATGTTCAAACCGCCACATAAACCACGGTCAGTCGAAACAACCACGTACCCAACGCGTTTCACTTCACGCTCTTCAAGGTATGGGTGTTTGTATTCCAGATTCCCTAACGCAAGGTGTCCAATCACACTGCGAATGGTCTCTGCATAAGGACGGCTGGCCGCCATGCGATCCTGCGTTTTACGCATTTTGGACGCGGCGACCATTTCCATCGCTTTAGTGATTTTCTGCGTGTTTTGCACACTGGCGATTTTGGTACGTATCTCTTTTGCGCCGGCCATTTCTGCTTCTCCGAATTCAACCAGACGGCCCGTGTTCAATTAAACAGGGCCGAATAGTGTTACCAGGACTGAGTCGCCTTGAAGGAATCCAACAGAGCTTTCAGCTTCGCTTCAATCTCTCCGTTGTAATCGCCAGACTGGTCAATCTCTTTCAGAAGATCAGCATGTTCATGGCTGGCATATGCCAACAGCGCAGATTCGAAACTGACCACTTTCGCGATTTCGACATCTTCCAGATAGCCACGCTCAGCAGCAAACAGAGACAGAGCTTGTTGCGCAATTGACATTGGCTGATACTGTTTCTGTTTCAGCAGTTCAGTCACTTTCTGGCCGTGATCCAACTGCTTACGAGTCGCATCATCCAAATCAGATGCAAACTGGGAGAATGCCGCCAGTTCACGATACTGAGCCAGAGCTGTACGGATACCACCAGACAGTTTCTTGATAATCTTGGTCTGAGCAGCCCCACCTACACGGGATACAGAAATCCCTGGGTTAACTGCCGGACGAATACCTGCGTTGAACAGAGCAGATTCAAGGAAGATCTGACCATCAGTGATTGAGATAACGTTTGTTGGTACGAATGCAGAAACGTCACCAGCCTGGGTTTCGATGATTGGCAGCGCAGTCAGAGAACCTGTTTGGCCTTTCACTTCACCATGAGTGAATTTTTCTACATAGTCAGCGCTAACACGCGCTGCACGCTCCAGCAGACGGGAGTGCAGGTAGAAAACGTCACCTGGGAATGCTTCACGTCCAGGTGGACGACGCAGCAACAGAGAAATCTGACGGTAAGCAACAGCCTGTTTAGACAGGTCATCGTAAACAATCAGGGCATCTTCCCCACGATCGCGGAAGTATTCACCCATCGCACAGCCGGAATATGGTGCCAGATATTGCAATGCCGCAGACTCTGAAGCAGATGCAACAACGACAATTGTGTTTTCCAGTGCGCCGTGCTCTTCCAGTTTACGAACTACGTTAGCAATGGTTGATGCTTTCTGACCAATCGCAACATAGATACATTTGATACCGGAATCACGTTGGTTGATGATCGCATCAATAGCCAGAGCAGTTTTACCGGTCTGACGGTCACCGATAACCAGCTCACGCTGACCACGGCCGATTGGGATCATGGCATCAACAGATTTGTAACCTGTCTGGACAGGCTGATCAACGGATTGACGATCGATAACACCCGGAGCAATGACTTCAACAGGTGAGAAACCATCATGCTCAACAGCGCCTTTACCATCAATTGGCTCACCCAGTGTATTAACAACACGACCAAGCAGACCACGACCAACAGGTACTTCCAAAATACGACCAGTACACTTGACTTTCATGCCTTCGGCCAAGTCAGCATACGGGCCCATCACAACAGCACCAACGGAGTCACGCTCCAGGTTCAGTGCAATTGCATAACGGTTGCCAGGCAGAGAGATCATTTCACCCTGCATGACATCGGCTAAACCGTGGATACGAATGATACCGTCGTTAACGGAAACAATCGTACCTTCATTGTGAGCTTCGCTCACGACATTGAACTGAGCAATACGCTGTTTGATCAGTTCGCTGATTTCGGTGGAATTCAGTTGCATATGCTCCAGTCCCCTTAAGACTGCAAGACGTCTGTTAAACGATCCAGACGGCCACGAATACTGCCATCGATCACCATGTCACCCGCACGGATAATCACGCCGGCAATAACAGACTTGTCAATTTTGCAATTCAGCTTCACTTTGCGTGACAGACGTTTTTCCATCGCCGCAGAAATTTTAGCCTGCTGCTGCTCATTTAGTTCGGATGCAGATATCACTTCAACATCAATAGTTGATTCCAGTGATGCACGCAATTGGATAAATTGCTGGAAGACTTCTGGTAACACCAGCAAGCGACCATTTTCTGCCATTACACGAATAAAGTTATGAGCATGCTCATCTACCTGCTCACCACAAATGGTGATAAAGGTATTGGCTAACGTTTCCGGTGCTAATGAACCGGAAAGCAGCTCACCAACCTGCTCATTGCGAGTTACCTCAGCAACGAACGCCAGCATGTTCTGCCAATGTTCGAGAGATTGGTGTTCCACAGCAAAGTCAAAAGCTGCTTTGGCGTAGGGGCGAGCTACAGTAGCAAATTCAGACATGCCCCTCCCTCCTTACAGTTCAGCGACCAGTTTATCAACGATGTCGCTGTTAGCAGCTTCATCCACGGAACGTTCGATGATTTTCTCGGCACCAGCGATAGCCAACATCGCAACCTGTTTACGTAGCTCTTCACGAGCGCGCTTGCGTTCAGCTTCAACTTCAGCATAAGCCTGCGCTACAATTTTGTTACGTTCCAGCTCAGCTTCTGCTCTGGCATCATCAATCATCTGGGCTTTTTGTTTGTTAGCCTGCTCGATGATAGCTTGCGCGTCTGCTTTCGCTTTTTTCAGTTGGTCGGTCGCATTGGCTTGCGCTAAGTCCAGGTTCTTTTTAGCACGCTCTGCTGAAGCCAAACCGTCAGCAATCTCTTTCTGACGCTTTTCAATGGCCGCCATGATTGGTGGCCATACATACTTCATACAGAACAAAACAAACAGGACAAACGCGATGGCCTGGCCGAGGATTGTTGCGTTAATATTCACGGCACAATACCTCTATTTCAATTAATGAATCGGCGTAATTTTCTGTTCTACTAGTTACTTGGCACCAACAGCGAACATCATATACAAGCCCAGGCCCACAGCGATCATCGGGATGGCGTCAACCAGACCCATAACGATAAAGAACTGAGTACGCAGCAGAGGGATCAGATCAGGCTGACGAGCAGCGCCTTCCAAGAATTTGCCCCCAAGGATGCCGATACCGATCGCAGCACCGATAGCAGCCAAACCCATTAGAATAGCGGCAGCTATGTACAGCAGATCCATGTTTATATCCATGACAGTCTCCAGTTTGTTTCAGTTAAAACATTATTAATGATTGATAGAAATTAATGCTCTTCAGATGCCATCGACAGATAAACGATCGTCAGAACCATGAAAATAAAGGCTTGTAACGTAATAATCAGTATGTGGAAAATCGCCCACGGCAGGCTGAGCATCCACTGTGACCAAAACGGTAAGAGAGCCGCAATAAGAATAAAGATCAGTTCGCCAGCATACATATTACCAAACAGTCGCAGACCGAGTGATATAGGTTTAGACAGCAAGCTGACCCCTTCCAGAATTAAGTTAATCGGAATAAACAGTGGATGATTGAAAGGCTGCAATGTCAGCTCCTTCGCAAAACCACCGATTCCTTTCATCTTAATGCTATAAAACAGGATGAGGACAAAGACGCCAAGCGCCATCGACAAGGTGACACTAACATCTGCTGTTGGAACAATACGCAGAGCAGGCAAGCCGAAGACACGTTCACCGATCAAAGGAATGAAATCGATTGGCAGCAAGTCCAACGCGTTCATCAACAACACCCAGACGAACACAGTCAAAGCCAAAGGGGCAATCACTTTGCTCTTCCCGTGATACATATCACGTACAGTGTTATCAACGAAACCGATAATCATTTCTATTGCAGTCTGGAATTTACCCGGTACGCCATCAGTAACGCGAACCGCGACTCTCCTGAATACAAACAGAAACAACATCCCTAATACGACGGAGAAAAAAAGCGAGTCAATGTTCAACGTCCAGAACGTCGCTTCATAGCCACTAGCGTGGGGATTGACCAACTCAAAAGTACGTAAGTCTAACTGAAGGTGTCTCAGGTGGTGACTTATGTACTCTGAAGTTGAAACTTCTCCTGATGCAGACATGATGCTTTTTACCCTTTTATTGTTAAAAACACTAACCGTTCATTACGGCAGGTGCGATGATCTGCACAATCAGCACCGCTAAATAGGCCACACCAAGTGGTGCAAATGCCGCCTTGAACACCCCTAAGGCAACTATCAGCATAGCTATCGAAATGATAACTTTAACCCCTTCCCCAATAGCGAAGAACCATGCAATACGTACAGAAACATTTCGTTCTTTTGCCTTTTGGAAGTGGGTAAGCAGCATAAAAATGACGTTTGGTAGCCAATATGCCAACCCACCAGCAAAAGCAGAAACACCCCATTCGATACTTCTGGTATAAAAAGCCGCACTGAGAATAACAAAAGTCATTAACTGCAAAAGTAACAGTTTCAGTGCAATTCTACCGCTATAAAGGGATACAGACATGACTTTTGTTTTCTCCCTGAAGTACACCATTGCATATCAGGCTTTGCTGAATGTTGTATAAAACTGTCTTTGTTTAAGAGTGTCAAGTGACAAAAACGTGCAAATTATACGGGCAGCCAAAATGAATTCAATCCATAAGTAGCGAAAAAGTGAATAATTATTTAAATTTCTAACTTTGATGGTAGATTGCTCACAAATACCATTTAATATTTTGTAACGATTAATCTATCGCCTCAAAAATTAAACGTGATACATATCACACTAAATTAAAACATTAATATCACTAACCATTAAATATGTGATGAAAATCATTTATTTTTTCATATAAAATCAAATAATTAATATTATAGCTATCAATTTTTATCTGATATATCACTAAGAAATCTTAAAGGTTTATTTTTCACACTTTCTCTAAAATTTATTTATAAAGAAAATGGATGCCTCTTCTTAGAAAGAACAATTTGCTCAATATAAAATGAAGGTTATTTTTCTGTGATCTATCCGTAAATAAAAATGAAACGATAGAGGTATATAATTAGTAACACCCGTAACAATATAACTATGGTTGGCGTTACTAATTATTTAAGCTTTTATTGATAAACAGCAAAGTCAGTTTTGTTTAAGTACAACCAAATGACGCTGCCCTTCCAGTTCTGGTATTTGCAGAGGGACCACAGTATCAAGACTGATCCCTAAAGGTAACTGAGCCAGCTCATCTTCCGGCAACACACCTTTCAGAGCATAAAAACGCCCATCATTGGTTTCAGGGAGATGATGACACCATGACAACATATCTTGTAAAGATGCAAATGCTCTGCTGATCACGCCGTTGAAAAGCACTTCAGGAATAAACTCTTCTACCCTGCTCTGTACTGGTTCAATGTTATTGAGGCCCAATTCATGTTGAACCTGACGCAAAAAACGAACTCGTTTTCCCAAACTATCCAATAAGGTGAAATGAGAATCAGGTCGCACAATCGCCAAAGGAATGCCTGGCAAACCAGGCCCTGTACCGACATCAATAAATCGTGCTCCCTGTAAGAATGGATTGACTATAATGCTATCCATGATATGCCGGACTAACATCTGCTCAGGATCCCGGACAGATGTCAGATTGTAAGCCTTATTCCATTTATTGAGCATATCTACATAAGCAATAAGCTGTTGTTTCTGCTCCAACGATAAGACAATGTCGGTCTTCGCCAACAGAGATTCCAATTTGTTAAGCAAAGCTTTGTCCTCTTAGGCGCTACGGCGCAATAAACCCTGTTTTTTCAGCCATACCAGTAAGATGGAGATCGCTGCTGGTGTGATACCAGAAATACGTGAAGCTTGACCAATTGAACTTGGCTTATGGTCATTTAGTTTTGCAACAACTTCATTAGAAAGCCCACTAACGTGTTTATAATCCAGATCGACAGGTAATGCCGTGTTCTCATTGCGCAATTGTTTTTCGATCTCTTCTTGCTGACGGGCAATATAACCTTCGTATTTTACTTGGATCTCAACCTGATCTGCCGCCTGAGGTTCTGTCAGCCCTGGTGCAAAACGTGACATTGATGTCAATAATTCGTAGTTCATTTCCGGGCGGCGCAGTAAATCTTCACCATTAGCTTCTTTCGACAGTGGTGTTTTCAGCATTTGATTGATTTCATCCAAGTTGTCAGATTTTGGATGAACCCAGATATCGCGTAAACGCTGGCGCTCTTGTTCAATCATTTCAACTTTGCGGGAATAATGTTCCCAACGTAGATCATCAACTAACCCCAGTTCACGACCTTTTTCAGTCAGACGAAGATCTGCATTGTCTTCACGTAACATCAAGCGATATTCTGCACGTGATGTGAACATCCGGTAGGGTTCTTTTGTTCCCAATGTGCATAGATCATCAACCAGAACACCAATATAGGCTTGATCACGACGAGGGAACCACCCTTCTTCACCTGTGGCATAACGGGCAGCGTTTAGGCCTGCCAGCAATCCTTGTGCTGCTGCTTCTTCATAACCTGTCGTTCCGTTGATCTGCCCGGCAAAGAAAAGACCGTTAATAAATTTACTTTCCAGTGTTTGTTTTAAATCACGTGGATCAAAGAAATCATATTCGATCGCATAACCTGGACGAACAATACGTGCATTTTCCATTCCTTTCATGGAGTGAACGATCTGCATTTGTACGTCAAATGGCAAACTGGTTGAAATCCCATTTGGATAGATTTCGTTGCTGGTGAGTCCTTCTGGTTCAAGGAAGATCTGATGCGTGTTGCGATCTGCGAAACGCATGACTTTATCTTCGATAGAAGGACAATAGCGTGGGCCGATCCCTTCGATGATCCCCGCATACATCGGGCTGCGATCCAAGTTATCCCGGATCACTGCATGGGTTTTTTCATTGGTATGGGTGATATAACACGGGATCTGTTGCGGATGTTGATCCATGGTGCCCATGAATGAGAATACAGGTGTTGGGTTATCACCGAATTGTTGTTCAAGCTGGTTAAAATCAATGGTTCGAGCATCAATACGAGGCGGAGTGCCTGTTTTCAGGCGAGAAACACGCAGAGGTAATTCACGTAAACGATGTGATAAAGCGATTGCAGGAGGATCACCAGCACGTCCACCACTGTAATTTTCTAAACCAATATGAATTTTTCCGTCAAGGAAAGTACCTACTGTTAAAACAACAGACTTTGCCTTAAATTTTAAACCCATACGTGTAACAACACCAGTAACAGCGTCATTTTCAACGATAAGATCCTCAACAGATTGCTGGAAGATCATTAAGTTAGATTGATTTTCCAATGCAGTTCTTACAGCCTGTCGATACAGTACACGATCCGCTTGTGCACGTGTAGCTCGAACAGCTGGGCCTTTGCTGGCATTAAGTGTTCTGAACTGAATACCAGCCAGATCGGTTGCTTTTGCCATCAAACCGCCAAGTGCATCGATCTCTTTTACCAGATGCCCTTTACCGATCCCACCAATGGCTGGATTACATGACATCTGGCCCAAAGTATCAATGTTGTGAGTCAGTAATAAGGTTTGACGCCCCATACGTGCGGCTGCCATTGCTGCTTCAGTACCAGCGTGACCACCGCCGATAATGATGACGTCAAAATGCTCTGGATAAAACATGTGCGAACCTTTAATTGTAAGAATGCTTCGTATGAATTTGCATTGGGAAAGAGAATTCTACTCAAGTTTGGACGTTAGACCAAGTAGGAGTTGATCATCATTACTTAAAATAAGATCTTTTTATTTAAAGATCTCTTTATTGGATCTTTTATTAGGATCACGATCATCTGTGGATAAGTGAATTTTCTATCGAAAGATCATAACACTGAAAAGGATCATTTGTTGTGAATGATCCGTGATCCAACGTAGGATAAACTGGGATCTAAAAGCCGTGTTATTCACAGTTGATAGATTCTGCCTCAGTTATTAAATGGATAACTACGAGTTAACCCCTGCTTTTTATCAAAGTTATCCACAGTTAATCGCTATATTTTTAATCTGATCAGAGTAACTTTGCCCACTCTTTGACCCATTCTTCGGCTGGATCTTCGGGTATTTCGTGTTGTTGGATGTCTATTTCCAGTCGATCGCCGATCCTTTTTGCTTTGTGATCTTCCAATAATTGTTCCAATGATCTTATAGCGCCACAGAATGTGTCATATTCAGAACTACCAATACCCACTGCACCAAATGTCACACGGCTGAGATCTGGTTGCTGTTGTATGATCGCATCTGCGAAAGGTTGTAGGTTTTCCGGTAAATCGCCAGCTCCATGTGTTGATGTGACCACAAGCCACAACCCTTCCAGAGGAAGATCATCTAATGAAGGGCCGTGTAGTACTTTTGTTGAAAAACTATGATTTTCCAAGATCTCAGCCATGTGTTCAGCAACGTATTCAGCGCTACCCATAGTACTACCGCTGATTAAAGTTATCGTGCTCATCTTGATCCTTGCTAACGTTAAAGAACAACTATTGTACGTTGTGAATCTTCTGGGATCTACTTGTGGATAATGTGGTTATTTACTTTTAATTTCAGGGTCTGATTGTCCTCATGATCGGGTTTTGCAGGGAGATCAACGTCTCTGTTGACTGAATTTCTTCAATCGTCTGGATCTTGTTGATAAGTACATCCTGGAGGGATTCGATAGAACGACACATTACCTTGATAAATATACTGTAATGTCCAGTGGTGTAATAAACTTCAACCACTTCATCCAGTTTATCGAGTTTCTGTAATGCTGCCGGATAATCTTTAGCACTTTTCAGGATAATGCCGATAAAACAGCACACATCGAACCCTAGTTGCTTAGCACTGATATCAACTCGAGTACCTGAAATAATCCCTGCCTGTTTCATTTTTTCCACACGGACATGGATTGTTCCTGGGCTGACTGCGAATTTTTTGGCTAATTCTGCATAAGGTGTACGCGCGTTATCCATCAAAGCGTGAAGGATGTCACGGTCTAAATTGTCGATCTGATAAATTTCCGCCATTTTTAATCCCTATTTTTGAATAATATTCATTTTTATAGTGTAAAAATTATCGTTTATAAATCTTTTTGGATATTTTTATTATCAGATATTGAATTTGTTCTCCATTTTGTTGCTTAATCTATATCAACAGGACACAGGGTCACTAAAAAATTTTGAGAGTCGCATCATGAAAACATCCTTTATTGAAAAACAGCAACAGATTAGTTTTGTGAAATCTTACTTTTCACGCCTGCTAGAGAAGCAACTTGGTTTAATCGAAGTGCAGGGGCCAATTTTGAGCCGTCTTGGTGATGGAACTCAAGACAACTTGTCAGGCCACGAGAAAGCCGTACAGGTGAAAGTTAAGACATTGCCTGATGCCACTTTTGAAGTGGTTCATTCTTTGGCTAAATGGAAACGCAAGACATTAGGTCGCTTTGGTTTTCAAGCAGAACAAGGGTTGTATACTCACATGAAAGCTTTGCGTCCTGATGAGGATCGCCTGACTCCTATCCATTCGGTCTTTGTTGATCAGTGGGATTGGGAAAAAGTGGTTGGTGAAGGTCACCGTTCACTCGACTATCTAAAACAGACAGTAGGTAAAATCTACGAAGCGATAAAAGAAACACAACAAGCAGTCAGTAAGGAATTTGGTCTGGCACCGTTCCTGCCAGATCAAATTCACTTCATTCACAGTGAAGAGCTTCTGAAACGTTATCCTGGTCTGGATGCCAAAGGTCGTGAGCGTGAAGCAGCCAAAGAATTTGGTGCTATTTTCCTGATGGGGATCGGCGGTAAGTTGTCTGATGGCCAGGCACATGATGTTCGTGCACCGGATTATGACGATTGGACGACACCAAACAGCGATGGTTTTTTAGGGCTGAACGGTGACATTATCGTCTGGAACCCTGTTTTGCAGGATGCGTTTGAAATTTCTTCAATGGGTATCCGTGTTGATGTTGAAGCACTGGAACGTCAGCTTTTACTGACTGGTGATGAAGAGCGTTTGCAATACGATTGGCATCAATCTTTGCTAAAAGGTGATATGCCACAGACCATCGGTGGTGGTATTGGTCAATCTCGCTTAGTGATGTTACTGTTGCAAATGGCACATATTGGTCAGGTTCAGTGTGGTGTTTGGTCACCGGAGATCATTGAATCTGTTGAAGGTGTGCTGTAAGGCTGTGTTATAAATTTTAGTCGGATGGTTTTTGGCTCAATGCCGCCATTTCCGCAGTAAACGGCTTGTAATTCCGGTATCAAAGCGCCAAATATGATCAAATATCTGCATGATACCGGGCTTCCCGTAATTGGACAGGGATACCGCATGGAAGCGGTGTTTTTGGTGCTGTTGCAGACTTTGTATCTGATGGATTAGCTCTTCCGGCAAACGCTGGGCAATGAAATCCGAAATAACAACAGTGTCAGCATTTCTCCAGATAGACTCTTTCATTTTCTCCGTTACTGTTTTAAGACAGAAAGCCAGATCGGTTCCTCCTCTAAAAGTTTGTCCCAGAAAATGTACAGCCTGAGTCAGCCCATCTTGTGACGTTAAGTTATAATGAATGATCTCTGTGGAGAACAATATGATATGACATTGACGATTATCAGCCAGAGCAATACGCATCAAGGCCAGACAAAATGCTTTGGCACAACGCTCATTGAACCCTCCCATCGATCCAGAAGTATCTACACAGACAATAAATGGTCCCTGGGGTTGTTCTTCATTGTCATGGTGAATAACGGGTTTTAATACGGTTTTTGTCTGCCAGTTATCCCCTTGTAGACAATAAGTTAGTAATTTTTTTTCTATCAGCCGACGATAAAAGTCGTACTCCAGCTCCTTAATCCCCAACATGGCCAGCTCTGTGGGTAAAAGTCTCAGGATATCGTCACTCTGTTGGAGTCCATTTACCTGTTCCGGTACAGTATCTGGCATACGTTCAATTTTTGGGAAAGCTTCCAGGTCAGCACTATTTTTTGGAATTGATTTAGCAGGTTGGTTACGGCCTAATAATTGAGCCAGCTTTTCCAATTCAGATTGTTGCTTGAGGAATTCAGCATATTGAGTGATTAATGATATTTTATATGCTGCCAGATGAAGTTGTCCTTTGCTCATATCCCATAATCGTCCCGCTGCACGATCATTTTCGTCAAATACGGGAGCGAGGTTATTCATGATTATTAATCGTTTTTGGATCTCAGCCAGTAACTGATCTTTTTCTTGTTCCAGCAGTATCCTGTGAAATTTTGTGACTTGTAGGATCAAACTGCTGCGCCAGCGTTGAATAAACAACGTATGTCCTGCATGGCTGTGTTGAGATAATGTTTCGCACAACGTGAAAGCATCATTAGCAAAAGGAGACTGGATTTGCTGGAGTTTGTCGACAAGTTGAGGAAGTTGCCGGTAAAAAACAGCAGGTTCTGTAGTTATTATTTGTTGATATAACTGAAATTCTTCGGCCAAAAGAACAGGAACAATGGCATCTTTGAGCTTTTGCCGTAATGTTTGCTGCCAGTTTGGAATGTCTTTCTGCAATGATTTTTTAAATTTTGGGAATTTTTTACAGAAAGCGACCAATTGAGGGGAGCTTAATAGCGTTGAAATAGTTTCCTCTATCAATTCACTTTCATTAATGGCTAGCAAAAGATCAAGTGTTGTTAAAGCTAGCATGTTACTACCCCACTTTTGATCGTAGCTGTTTTAACCTTTCGGTTAATTGGAGAAAACTTTGCTCAATATTGGCAATCCAGTGTTCTTCTATAAATAAACAGGGTTGATGTTGGTTAAATAATTGGTGTTGTTGTTGAATTTCGTCATGTATAGAAAGCCATTTTGCATTCCATTGCACCTTTACCTTTTCTTCCAGAATGAGCTGTTGTTCAAATCGGCATAAAACTGCACTGTTTCGGCTGGTATCTAGAATTTCAATCTGATTTTTTTCGTTAATTTCAAAAGGAATTTTTTGTGGAAAACCTATTCCGTTTAATCGGATAAGCAATACTCTATTGTTATTTTTAAGTGAATTTTCCAATGCATTTTTATCTATTTCGATAAAGTTAACTGCAAGATCATGTAGATTTAATGAAGGGTACAGAAATAGTGTCAGCTTTTTTTCATGGATATTTTCCGGGAGAGTATAGTGTGTATGACGACCCAAAAATGATGATTTCGTGATTAGTTGCAAGGGGAAATGATGATTTTCATCTTGTCTGGAGTTTATCCACTGTTGGTATAGCTCATCCATTTTTTGCATCAAGGCACGTTGTTGATAAGCTTGTTCTGTCAGTAAGTTATGCAGGAGTTGTGGCAAATATTTTAAACTATTTAGATCGTGCCATAGGCAATTTTTTAATAACACTAGATCCAGTGGAGATATACGGTTTCTCCCACTGAAAAATGCACTGGCTTGTAATAAACGAATGGACTTTTTCCATCGACGATCTGAAACGCGGGGGACATGCTCTGTAGCATGAATTTGCTGGCGCAATTGATAGATCAACTCGAAAATAGGATCCGGTAAAGAGATGTGGCTTATTTTCTCCTGCCATTGATCAAACTCTTCATCTGTAATTTGAAAATGATCCGGTACAGGGTTAGAGTTTTCATCACGGTGATCGGTGAGTAGGGCACGAAAATTTTTCTTTTCTTGAATATTGTCCAGCCAGAGGCGGATCAATAGGCGATCATAGAGGGCTTCCAGACTCTTATCGGCATCAGGCAGTTCATTAGACGCTGTGATTAACAGCCTCATTGGTAACTGTTCTTCCTGATTACCATTCCTGAATTTTTTTTCATTAATTGTTGTCAACAACGTATTCAAAATGGCCGGTCCCGCTTTCCAGATTTCATCCAGAAAAACAATTTCTGCTTCTGGTAAATAACCTTCAGTAAGGCGTTGGTAACGCCCTTCATCTTTGAGTGCTTGAATTGAAAGGGGACCGAAAATTTCTTCTGGAGTGGAAAAGCGTGTCATTAAATATTCAAAAGCATGAGCACGCTGAAAAGCAAATTTTAGCCGACGTGCTATCAGACTTTTGGCTATCCCCGGCGGGCCAAGAAGAAAAACACTTTCTCCACATAAGGCTGCCAGCAGACAAAGACGAATAGCTTGTCGTCTTTCATATAGCCCACTTTCCAGATACTGGCTTAACTGGGATATTTTCTCAACCAATTGCATATTGTGAACGCCGCAGTTTGAATAATTACCTCCATTTATTTATAGGTAAAATGTATTCTATGCAAAGACTTTAATGAGAGTTTATTGAGCTTTTGTTGTCCTGAGTCTATTCAGAGAATACCTGATTTAATCTCTGTATTGATAATGATTGTTTAAGAAGTTCAAGTTGGGACTGCCATTTTGGCGGCTCAGATTAAAGACAATATACTAAAATTATTTAGCAGGAATAAATGCAATGAGTATGGCAAAACTGGTAGTGATGGGTAGTATCAATGTCGATCACATCTTGAATCTCAAATCATTTCCTCGGCCGGGAGAAACCGTGCAAGGGGAGCGGTATCAGGTAGCATTCGGAGGAAAAGGAGCAAATCAGGCGGTTGCTGCTGGCCGTTGCGGGGCTAACATTACATTTATTGCTTGTATTGGGCAGGATGATATTGGGGAACAGGTCCTCCAACAACTGGTGAAAGATAATATCAATACTTCTGCTATTGAAGTTATTGCTGGTGAAGCAACTGGCGTAGCGCTGATTTTTGTCAATCAGCAGGGAGAAAATATCATTGGCATTAATGCCGGAGCGAATGGTGCGCTTACACCAGAATATCTCCGTCGTTATGAGCAAGTGATTAAAGACGCGAATGCATTGTTACTACAGCTTGAAACGCCATTGGACACAGTGCAACTTGCTGCGGAAATAGCGAAAAAACACAACACCAAAGTGATCTTGAATCCTGCTCCGGCCCAAAAAATCTCAGATCGGCTACTTTCTCTAGTGGATATTATTACTCCCAATGAAACAGAAGCAGAGTATCTGACAGGCGTCTCGGTAACAGATGATGCCGGAGCCGAAAAAGCAGCTCAGTCGTTGCATAATAAAGGCATCGAAACGGTTATCATCACGCTGGGAAGCCGTGGAGTATGGTATAGTGAGAAAGGTAAACAAGGAAAAGTTGTATCCGGGTTTGAAGTAAAAGCCATTGATACGATTGCAGCAGGAGACACATTTAATGGTGTTTTAGTGACGGGAATATTGGAAGGGAAAGAAATATTATCGGCGATTCGTTTTGCTCATGCCGCGGCGGCAATAGCGGTGACACGTCATGGTGCGCAGCCTTCTGTTCCGTGGCGAAGTGAAATTGATGCATTTCTGGTTGAACAGGGTTAATTTGTGGCTACTATGGTAGTTTAATTCTTAATATCGAAAGTAACCTAACTGAATGCTCCGCTGTGTATAGAGACTTTGTTGCAAAAACGCATTGATGGCCTGTTGATTCTGTAAGTCAACGTTAACAACATTATTTTTTAGTTCGCTTTTTCTTAACCAAGTTGCTGCCATCCTCTTTATTTAAGAACAGAAAGATAAAAGCAGAAACCAGAGTAATCGAACCTATAGTGATAAACGTATAGTGAAAGTGATCTATTGTAGAACCATAACTCACTGACTCATAAAATCGCAGAATTGCTGCACTGACTGTGACACCTAAGCTGATGGATAACTGTTGAGACACCGCCAGCAAGCTATTTCCGGCACTGGCATTATCCTCATTTAAGTCACCAAGAGTAATTGTGTTCATTGCTGTAAATTGAGTAGACATAACCATTCCCAATATAAATAGAGGAATGATCAAAAACACGAGTGACAATGCTGGTGATTGTAGTGAAAACTGGGTAATCATTAATCCAATAATAACAGTGACCCAAAATAGAGTATTTCTGTATCCGAATCTGGCCAGTATCTGGGTGACAAAAGATTTTGCCAAGATAGAACCAATAGCATTTGGTGCCATCATAATACCTGCAATAATTGCTGAGTAACCAAAACCTACCTGTAACATCAGTGGAATAAGAAAAGAAAGTGATCCTGTACTCAAACGGGTAGCAATATTACTGCCGATACCAACTGAAAATGTTCTGGTTTCAAATAACTTGAGATCAATAAGTGGATTGGGATGCCTTTGGGCATAGATACAATACCCAGACAGCATAATGACACCTACAGCTAACACTGCTGTCGGAACATAATTAGACAACGTATCATTACCAAATAAATCCAGACTGACCGAAAGCATCACTAAGCCTGAGCTGAACATTATGAAGCCCAGAAAATCAAAGGGGCTCTTTGGCATGGTAAAGTTGGGCATATGTTTCCTGGCATAAATAATACCCAGTAAACCGATGGGAATATTGATAATGAATATCCAATGCCATGTTGCGTAAGTTACTAACACTCCTCCAAGAAGAGGGCCCAAAATTGGGCCAAGCAATCCAGGCATTGTGACAAAATTCAGAACAGGTAACAGTTCGCTACGTGGATAAGCCCGTAATAAAGCTAAGCGAGCAACTGGCATCATCATAGCGCCGCCGATCCCTTGAACAACGCGTGAAATCACTAAAAGGGAGAGAGAGCTGGATAATGCGCAAGCGAGAGAACCTAAAGAAAAGAGGGATACGGCATAAATGAAAACCAGTCGGGTGCCAAACCTATCAGCTAACCAGCCACTGACAGGAATCAACATCGCTACAGTTAAAGTGTAACTGACAATAGCAGGTTGCATTGCTAGTGGAGAATGGTTAAGGCTTTTAGCAATTGCCGGCAGAGCTGTATTAAGGATTGTTGCATCCAGAGATTGCATAAAAAAAGCCATCGCTGCAATCCAAGGTAATCCCGACATATTGCGTGCGGATTTGACCATCAGATTTCCTGTCATGTTGTAATAATGATGATTTAGTAACTAAGTAACATTTTAATACATAAAAATATACCCAACAGATTTCGAGTTGCACCGCATGGATTTTAAAATTGTTGTCAATAGCACCACTTATTGAGTGAAAAAAGAACTTTTCTGCCGCTTTTGTTGAAAAAAAATGCGAACAGAAAAAAAATGCAAAAAAACTATTGTCAGCGCCGGAAAACTCCCTATAATGCGCATCCGTTGTCACGACAAACACACAAACCAGTCGGGATGACAAGCGTGAGAAGCCGCGAAAATAAAGGCTTGACACGCTGAGAGGAAAGCGTAAGATACGCAGCCTCGCAACCCGGAACGAACGTTCGGTTGCATTGCTCTTTAACAAATTAATCAGACAATCTGTGTGGGCACTCGCAGGACATTATCGACAAGGCCGAAAGGCCAGAAAGATTAAAGTCTTGAAGAGTGACTGAAACAGTTAATTC
>NZ_NKHP01000110.1 GCF_014467235.1 Xenorhabdus indica
GGTCACGTATTCAACCTGTTGATGGTTGTGTATAATCGTCATTTTTTCGGAGAAGTCACATGGCGACTGTTGAAGTAAAATGTCGATTTTGTCAGCAAACTGAATACGTCAAAAAGCATGGCAAAGGTGAGGCAGGACACCAACGCTATCGCTGTTTTTCCTGCCAGCGAACCTTCCAACTGGATTACGCCTATCGCGCGTGCCAAGCGGGTATAAAAGAACAAGTTGTTGACCTTGCCATGAATAATGCGGGTATCCGTGATACGGCCCGTGCATTACATATCAGTATCAATGCTGTTGTTCGCACTTTAAAAAACTCCAACCACGATGCGTAACAACGCTTCCACTGGATAATGTCAACGTTGTGAAGTTGATGAGGTGTGGTCATTTGTCGGGAATAAAAAGTGCCAACGTTGGTTATGGTATGCTTGGGAACCTCGATTAAAACGTATCATTGCCCATACATTCGGAGCAAGAAGCAAAAAAACACTCAAGAAACTCCTCAAAAAACTGGCTTCGTTTAATGTTGTCTTCTGGTGTACAGATAATTTCAAAGCTTACAGTTTATTACCCAAAAACCAGCATGTTGTCGGAAAAACCTTCACTCAACGTATTGAGCGGGAGAATTTGACGTTGCGCAACCGACTTAAGCGACTCAATCGTAAAACGTTGGGTTATTCTAAGTCACCGAAAAT
>NZ_NKHP01000111.1 GCF_014467235.1 Xenorhabdus indica
GTAAGTCATACAAACAATTTTCATTTTCGCAAAAAGAGTTTCGCCTTGTTTCAGCGTGGGATTGACCGACACTGGGCTAAATTTGAAGCCAAAGAGGAAAAGCCCATGTTGGAACGTTTTAAATCCCATTTTGCCCGCCCGCCTGTGACATCATCAAAATCATCCGGACAACCAGCGGAAACCCTTCGCGACAACCGGGGGTATTTCCAGCCACAGTCAGCAGAAGCGCTGCTGGCAACCTCAGAACGTGGTCAGGCTCTCCGGCAACTGTGGGAAAACAGTGCGCTGCCCGCCGGATTGTATCAGCAGTTTTATCTGGATCCGCTCCGGCAATTATGCGCCCGTGTGCAGCATATTCCTGCCACACCGGAAGGCGTCTGGTCTTATCGTGGTGGGTTTATAGATTTGACACTGCAATTTACTGCCTGTGCTGTGCGGCTGGCGAAAGGACACATGCTGCCACCCGGCGTGGCACCGGAAACACAGGCCGCACAGAGCTTGTTGTGGCAGGCAGTGGTATTCTGGGCCGCGTTGTTTTACCACCTGCCGCTGTTGCGGCAACTGGAAGGTGAACTGGATGATGGACACCCCTGGCTGCCGGGGTTGTGGGTGCCAGCACGCCGTTTCCGCTTCCGGTTTCATGCCTCACTGTCTGAGCTGC
>NZ_NKHP01000112.1 GCF_014467235.1 Xenorhabdus indica
TCCATATCGATATCAATATATTCCAGGGTGGTTGCCAGACTACGATGACCCAGCAAACACCTGACCAGCTGCAAATTACGATCCGGTGCTTTCATCAGCTCAGTGGCCAGTGTATGACGAAAACGGTGAGGGGAAACGGCAAAACCACACTCTTTCGACAACCGGTTGAAGAACGAACGGATATGCTGCCTTTCTTTATCGTGATCATACCGGTAACGGCTCATCCGTCCATGAGCGTGCAAATCCAGACGACTTAAATCAAACAGCGGATAATCGTTTTTCGCCCCGCAGGCTTTTGCCTGTTCAACCAGTTTCGCCAAGCGGGGTTTAAGCTGCCGGATCATCGGTATCCGCCATTCACTGTGGTTTTTACTCCCTTCGACCCGCAGAACAATATAATTGCTGTCCAGATTGATATCCCGTAGCCGCAGGTGCAATAGCTGATTCTGGCGCATCCCCGTTAACCGGAACGTATCCAGTACCGTCAGCCAATAGCCGGTCGGGTACAACGCACAGCGGCCTCCCCGGGGAATTACCTGCCTGCGCTCTTCTTCCTCATACTGTCCCATCAGCAAATAGAGGCGGGTTATCTGGGATTTACTCAGAATTTT
>NZ_NKHP01000113.1 GCF_014467235.1 Xenorhabdus indica
AGGCCGTACCACCCGCTATACTTACGGCGCGTTTGACCTGCTGACTCAGGTTACCCGGCCCGATGGCACGGTATTACACTTTGGCTATGACCGGCTGACTCGGTTGAACTCAGTGACCGCCTCCACCGGCGAAACCTACCGTTATGAGCGGGATGCCGCGGGGCAGATTATCCGGGAAACTGATTTTACCGGGCGTACTCTTGAATATCAGTACGATAAACTGGGACGCCGCACACTGACGCAATATCCCGACGGTCAGCAGCTTCGCTGGCATTATTCCGCGGCTGGTTTACTGGTCAAACAGGAAAGCTGGCAACCGGAAGAAAACCAGCTGGTGCTTAAGGATATTACCACTTACGAGTACAACAAACGGCATCAACTAGTGAAAGCCACCAATGCCGATGCCGTGGTGGAATACGAATATGACGAGACCACTGGCCTGCCGACCTGTGAGCGTATCAATGGGCGGGAAATCACGCGCGAATGGGATAATCTGACCGGACGTCCTGTCAGCGAAAGTGTCGATGGCAATACCCTGCACTTCGGTTATAACCTGTCGGGGAGTCTGAATCAC
>NZ_NKHP01000114.1 GCF_014467235.1 Xenorhabdus indica
ATTAATCAGGCGCAGAAGCAACTACAAAAGCAACGGAAAAAAGCATTCTGGTCGAACCGCGAACCCAAATCACGCATTACCAAACAGGAACGCGACACTGTTAACGCATTAACCAGCTTCATTACGGCAGTGAATAGCGACCCGTCAATAGAGCGAGTTTCAACCAAAACCAAATCCCGCCGTAGACTGGCGTCGGGTGAGGTTACTGCGAGGGCGTGAATATGAATTATTCTAAAAGAAAAGAAATAGCATTAGCGCATCAGAAACACGAATCTGCAGAAAATGCAGAGCAAGCGCTGTCAATGGCGTATCAAATTGCGTCAAACTCCGATATGCCAGATAGCGTTAGAGAATTGTTCACGCAATTAATGGAATCATTTAGTGAGCACCGTAGTGAATTACAAGGTGCAGCTAATGACATATTAATCAAGTAACTAACTCCAGCTCATTCCAAATAAACAATTTAATTCTGAGGGTATGGATATGACTACACCAATGCAATTCGCCGCTGAATGTAAAGAAGATTACGAATATTATCGTAAAAGGGCGACTTCTTATGACCC
>NZ_NKHP01000115.1 GCF_014467235.1 Xenorhabdus indica
GTGTAATTACCATAAAGGCGGGCACAACAGCGTCTCTAAAATCATCAACCGCTATGCGCCAGACTCGGAAAATAACACCACTGCATATATTAACAGTGTGGCTAAGGCACTCAATGTAGATCAGTTCGAAAAGATTGAAGTGAATAAACCGACGCTGACTGGACTATCAAAAGCCATTATCCGGCACGAGAACGGCAGGCAACCGTATTCTGAGGCAACGTTTGAAAAAGCGTTTGAGTTGCTATGAAAGCCTACGAGAAGGTAGCACTCGTTATTATAGCCGGACTCATTGCTTGGTCTAGTTGGTTGATGGCATCGTTAAACGAAGTAAATGATTTAAATAAAAAACTAACGACTGACTTCAATGAACAAGTTGCTATCAACACTCGGCAGCAAGAACGCATCAAGCACCTTGCGGAACTCGACAAAACACACACACAGGAACTCGCCCATGCCAAGACTGAAATCGACACTCTTCGGGCTGATGTTGCCGCTGGT
>NZ_NKHP01000116.1 GCF_014467235.1 Xenorhabdus indica
GTGTAATTACCATAAAGGCGGGCACAACAGCGTCTCTAAAATCATCAACCGCTATGCGCCAGACTCGGAAAATAACACCACTGCATATATTAACAGTGTTGCCAAGGCACTCAATGTAGACCAGTTCGAAAAGATTGAAGTGAATAAACCGACACTGATTGGACTATCAAAAGCCATTATCCGGCACGAGAACGGCAGGCAACCGTATTCTGAGGCAACGTTTGAAAAAGCGTTTGAGATGCTATGAAAGCCTACGAGAAGGTAGTACTCGTTATTATAGCCGGACTCATTGCTTGGTCTAATTGGTTGATGGCATCGTTAAACGAAGTAAATGATTTAAATAAAAAACTAACGACTGACTTCAATGAACAAGTTGCTATCAACACTCGGCAGCAAGAGCGCATCAAGCACCTTGCGGAACTCGACAAAACACACACACAGGAACTCGCCCATGCCAAGACTGAAATCGACACTCTTCGGGCTGATGTTGCCGCTGGT
>NZ_NKHP01000117.1 GCF_014467235.1 Xenorhabdus indica
GGTGCAATGCCACTGGAGAATAACGATGACTAAACACATTCACGCTGATTTAATGTCTGAGTACGCAAGGTTGGCTCAGATTACCGATAAGCCGTGGGAATATTTTGAATATTCTTTTGAATTTGTGGTTGGAAGTTTATATTGGAATCCTTGTGAAAAGGAAATATCTTTTAATAAAGATACATTATATAGATTAAAACCTAAAACTATAAAAATCGGGGAATATAATGTTCCTGAACCAATAAGAAATGAGTTAGAGATTAATGCTGGTGAAATTTATCACGTTCCATATTTTTTAAATGGATTTGCAGATGCATACAGATGTATATGGATTGGAAATGACCACGAAATTAAAAGGCTAAGAAACGGATTAATTCACAAAGATAGAGAATCCGCCGAACTCCACGCCAAAGCGCTTATTTCCTTAACTCAGAAATAATTTTCATTATCACATAAATAGGAGTAGAAAATGAAAATAAACATCACAGTAGAC
>NZ_NKHP01000118.1 GCF_014467235.1 Xenorhabdus indica
GCCGGGCTGGCGCGGGGGTATTTAAACCGGCCTGAACTGACCGCCGGGCGGTTTGTGGCAAATCCGTTTGCTACGGATAAGGACAAGTCGCTCGGCTACACCCGTCTGTATAAAACCGGCGATTTGGTGCGTTGGTTATCGGATGGCAATCTGGACTATCTGGGGCGCAATGATTTTCAGGTGAAAATTCGTGGTTATCGTATTGAATTGGGGGAAATTGAAAGCGCACTGGCTGTACATCCGCAGGTCAAGCAGGCCGTGGTGATTGATCGCGAACATGAGGGTAATAAAACGCTGGTAGCCTATTGGGTTGCGGAAAATTCGGTTGCGGAAAGCAAGCTTTCGGATAATGAGTTGTTCAGACACTTATCTGACCACTTGCCGGAATATATGGTGCCGGCCAGTTTTACCCGTCTTGAATCAATTCCGCTGACTCTGAATGGTAAAGTGGATCGCCGGGCATTACCAGAGCCTGTCTGGGTAAACAGAGA
>NZ_NKHP01000119.1 GCF_014467235.1 Xenorhabdus indica
GAAGTCGTAACAAGGTAACCGTAGGGGAACCTGCGGTTGGATCACCTCCTTAACCGAAGATGGTGAAATGTGAGTGTTCACACAGATTGTCTGATGAAAACAAGAGACGGTGTCGGTATAGGCTTGTAGCTCAGGTGGTTAGAGCGCACCCCTGATAAGGGTGAGGTCGGTGGTTCAAGTCCACTCAGGCCTACCAATTCTTTTGGGAATTGGCCGCGCACAGATGCCGGACGAGACATGGGGCTATAGCTCAGCTGGGAGAGCGCCTGCCTTGCACGCAGGAGGTCAGCGGTTCGATCCCGCTTAGCTCCACCATTTTCTGCTCTTGGGTATACACGGGACTTCAGAATGTATCGGATTGTCGGTATATTGTGAAATCTTTGCTCTTTAACAATCTGGAACAAGCTGAAAAATTGAAACATTCAGTGACACGGCTTTCTGAGTGAAAGCGGTCATTGAAGAGTCTCTCAACAACCCCAGT
>NZ_NKHP01000012.1:0-32014 GCF_014467235.1 Xenorhabdus indica
GAATTAACTGTTTCAGTCACTCTTCAAGACTTTAATCTTTCTGGCCTTTCGGCCTTGTCGATAATGTCCTGCGAGTGCCCACACAGATTGTCTGATTAACTTGTTAAAGAGCAGGGCAACCGAACGTTCGTTCCGGGTTGCGAGGCTGCGTATCTTACGCGTTTTGCCTCCGGAGTCAAGCGTTTATTTTTGCTTTTTCCTCCCTGGCCTCAGCGGCTGGTATCAGCACAGCGTCGGTCAGTGGTGGCGCATTATAGGGAATTTTCCGGCGCTGACAATAGTTTTTTTGAAAAATTTTATCGACCGCTGATTATTACGCCAAATTTAACTTAAGTTGATAGTTTTTCCAGCGTTATGAAGCCATAACCATGTAAAATCGGGCGTAAAGATTCGCTATTAGGATCTATTTTGGTGCAATAAGCTAAGTTACTTTCTATTGTTGAAGATAAATTTTCTCGATTTTTAATCAACCACACTGTCCTACGTGCAATAGCCGCACCTGAGTCAATCAATCGTGTTCCCTCGGGTAAAACTTGTGACAGCTCTTCTGCAAGTAAAGGGAAGTGAGTACATCCCAAGATAACGGTATCTGGTGGTTCTTTCATTCTCAGCCACGGTTTTAATACTTTTTTTACTTTTTCCAACGAAATAGTTTCATTATGTAACTTTCTTTCAGCCAACTCCACCAGTTCAGCGGAGCCTATGGCATGAACCTGACAATCCGTAGCAAATTGTGCAATAAGTTCTTTTGTATAACCACGATTAACAGTAGCCCGAGTTGCCAATAATCCCACTACGTGGTTACAAGTTAGTTTTGCCGCAGGCTTGATCGCAGGTACAACGCCTACAACGGGAAAGGAAAAACGTTCACGCAGTATCGGCAGACTGACCGTACTGGCTGTATTACAGGCGATCACTACAACTGCTAAAGGATGCCTTTTCTGGATTTCATCGACAACTTTGACAACTCGCTCAATAATCACTTCCGCAGTTTTCTCTCCATAAGGAAAGGCTTCATTATCGAAAGCATATATATAGTGGAGATCCGGCAGCAATTGTCGAATCTCTTGATATACAGATAACCCACCCACACCGGAATCAAAAATCAGAATGGTTGGGCGACCAGTTGTATGCAAATTAGAAGTTGTAGCTGCCGGTGAGGAAGTATTCTCGTCCTGGAGTGCGATAGCCATAAGCTGTCTCATAATTTTTATCAAACAGATTAGCTATTCTAGCACGTATTGTTAGGCGGTTAGTGATTGGATAAGACATGTTGATGTCCCATAAACTAACACCGCCTAATCTCAATCTTTTAGGAGGAAACGTATTAAAGTCTTGATCATAACGCGACCCAATATATTGATAAGTTATTCCCCAATCTATATCGAAGACTTCCCAATCTAATTGATATTTCACTTGCTGTTTAGCTCTACGGGTTAACTGCTGATTATTGCCATCACGTGGATTAAGATACTGTAGTGTCAGTTGGTGCTGGAAAATGCCGGTATCCATAGTTCCTGTCCACTCGACACCTTTGATTTTTGCCTGTCCTATGTTCAAGTAACGGTTGTTGGAGAAATCTATCAGTTGTTCAATGTTATTTTTATAAATAGATAAACGCCAATTAAGCGCTCCTGTTATTCCCTCAAGACCCACTTCTCGTTGTTTACTTTTCTCTGGATTCAAATTTGGGTTTGCCCCCCAACCATATAATTGCCCAAGCGTCGGTGCCTTAAACGCGGTTCCATAGGAGGCGGTAAAACGATAACCATCAATGAACTCCCAACCCGCTCCGGTTTGCCAAGTTGTGTTCCAATCATATTCAGAATGGCGATCTGAGCGTACAGCTCCTTCCAAAATGAAGTCATGTATTTTTTGCTGAGCAGTTAAATATACTCCGGTATTATCAACATCTTTTTGTATCGGGATATTGTTAGAGCCTGCCGCGACAGATTCTCTTTTCCAGTCCACACCACCACTCATTGCGCCATGACCAATCTGCCATACATTTCCCCATTGGACATTGTATTGTTCGGAATCACTTAACGTAGTGTTTCCTTGATAAATCTTATGCTTAAAATTGTAATCTTTAACATGACTATAGCTGGCTATGAATTGAGACGAGTAAATTCCCTGATTGAACTGAACTCCGGCTTCATAACTTCGGCTGAATAATTTTCGGGTATCAGTAAAGGCTCCATCATATTTTGTTCTATTATTGTAGCCGTATGTACGTATAAACCCGTTGAACTGATCATTGAACTTATGATCAAGTGCTAACCACAGCATTTTGCTCATGAACCCATCGCGATCCGGCTCATTAGTTCCATGACCTGCTACAACATCAAACCCTCTGGTATAGGTATATCCTGCTGCGGCATTCAGGGAAGTATTTCTACCAATTTTTTGTTGTGTTGCACCATTGTAATTTTGGTATCCATATGAACCGATCCCTGCATTCAATGTCGTCCCCTGTTGCTCCCGACTGGTGATAATATTGATAACACCACCGATAGCATCGGAGCCATATACCGCAGAACGCGCACCACGGATATACTCGATTCTTTGCACCATTGAAATTGGGATCTGACTAAAATCCGCAGCTCCCGTGATACCTGCCTGATTGAATCGGATACCATCCACCAGCACTAAAGTATGGCGAGATTCTGTACCACGAACAAACAAAGAAGCATTCTGTCCGAGCCCACCATTTTGTGCAATATCAATGCCCGGCAAACGGCGTAGTACATCAACCAAGCTATTAGATTGCCATTGTTCGATTTCTTCACGTGTAACTACGGTCATCGGTGCTAAAACAGAAGAAATAGGTTGTTTAAAGCGGTTTGCTGTTACCACCAACGGATCTTGATTATTAGCAACGGAGAAATTGCTCCAACAAGAAAGCATCACTATCGAAGCAGTTGGTAAAAAAATACGTTTCTTATTTGTCATGAGAGAATGGAATCTTGTCGTGAGTCTAACTATTAAGAGTCATGCTACGATGAAGGTAATAGCGTGTCCAGAATGCCTCTCCATCAAAAAAGAGAATTGATGAACCAGAAAACTGGACATCCTTTGTACTTTCCCTACAATGCCGCTCGGAAATTTTTCTTAACGTGATCATACGAGAACCAGATAATGCAGAATATCTTGCCAACGGAAGATTATGAAAATCAATTGATGGAGAAGGCCCATTGCCTGAAAGGAATGATGGCCCCCTTTAGCGCACCTGAGCCCGAAGTTTTCCGTTCCCCTGCATCTCACTACAGGATGCGAGCAGAATTCCGTATCTGGCATGAGGAAGATGACCTCTATCACATTATGTTTGATCAACAGACGAAACAGCGTATCCGTGTTGATCAATTTCCAGTTGCCAGCCAACTGATTAATAGCATGATGCAGGCAATTATTGCGGGCGTAAAAAATAACCTGGTATTGCGTCATAAATTGTTTCAGGTGGACTATCTTTCTACCCGTAGCAACAAAATCATTGTTTCCCTGCTTTACCACAAAAAACTGGGGGATGAATGGCGCGAACATGCAATCTCTTTACGCAATCAGTTAAAGGCAGAAGGCTTTGATGTTCAGCTTATTGGTCGAGCATCAAAAACCAAGGTTACACTCGATCATGATTATATAGATGAAGAGTTACCCGTTGCGGGTAGGACAATGATTTATCGTCAGGTTGAAAATAGTTTCACTCAGCCAAATGCCAGTATCAATATCCATATGCTGGAATGGGCAATAAATATTACCAAAGATGCCAAAGGCGATCTGCTTGAACTCTATTGTGGTAACGGCAACTTTTCTCTGGCATTAGCTCAAAATTTTGAGCGCGTACTGGCAACAGAAATTGCCAAACCTTCTGTTGCTGCCGCGCAATTTAATATCAAAGCGAATCAAATTGATAATGTGCAGATTATCCGTATGTCAGCGGAAGAATTTACTCAGGCAATGAATGGAGAAAGGGAGTTCAACCGTCTTCAGGGAATTAACCTAAAAAGTTACCAATGTGAAACTATTTTTGTAGATCCGCCCCGCAGCGGCTTGGATGAAGAAACTGTCAAAATGGTACAAGGGTATCCACGTATTCTGTATATTTCCTGTAACCCAGAAACGCTCTGCCAGAACTTAGAAACGTTGACGCAAACTCATCAAGTCAGCAAGCTCGCGCTTTTTGATCAATTCCCATATACCCACCATATGGAATGTGGTGTATTACTGGAAAGACGCGATTAATCAGTTCGTTTATAACACTCCTTTCACGTTACTGAATTTTTCCAGACCAGAAAGCAGAAAACGCCATAATCAATCCTTATGGCGTTTTCATAAAATCATTATCAAAAAGTCATTAATTTTGCTTTTCTGAAAGCATAGCCTGCTGTCTGCGCCCTTTAACCTTTCTGTAAATCCAAAATACCAATGCAGTTCCAATCACAACAGATAAGAAATTAGAGCCAATTTCCGGGTGCTTAACCCGAATGATTGCGTTATAAGCAAGAATCCCCAGGAAGAAACAGCCGATAGCTAATTTTGGTAATCCCTCTGCCATTGGGTAGTTCAAATAACGTTGATGGAGACAATACAGAGATAAGGCCAATGAGATAATCGGGAAAATTGAAAAAGGCACCAATGAATTAAAAAATGCCGAGAAAGTTCCGTGTGTTGCCAGTCCAACGATAAGAGCCAGCAACATTGTGCTTTTATCTTGGCGGTATTGTTCCATCGTATTCTTCTCCTTTCAGATTATTTAAGAGGTTTTAGGGGCTGCTGTTGTTTTAGAGATAGTTGCTTTAGAGACAGTTGTTTTAGAAACAGCGGTTTTTAGGGCAGTGTTTTTTGAATTAGCCGTTTTTTCTTGTTCTCGCCGATACCAATAAAAAGCGCCTTTGGAAATCATGCGGAGTTGTAATACCAAACGTTCTTCGAGGCGACGTCTTTTCTTTTCATCAATATCCAGCGCTTCTGCACCAGCACTGAACACAATTGTTACCATCGCTTCTGCTTGTATTTCGGTAAAATGACGCGGCATATGACTGGCCTGTTCAAGATAGTCTGCCAGCTCTGCAATAAAATGTTGGATTTCCCGTGCGACAGCCGCACGAAACTCAGCTGATGTTCCGGAACGTTCACGCAGTAATAACCGGAATGCGTTAGGATTATTACCAATGAATTCCATAAAGGTTGAAACAGAGGTGCGGATGACACTACCCCCCTTTTCGATACGCTGACGTGCCTGGCGCATTAGCTGACGCAGCATTAATCCGCTTTCATCCACCATGGTAAGCCCTAATTCATCTACGTCACGAAAATGACGGTAAAATGAAGTCGGTGCAATCCCTGCCTCTCGCGCCACTTCCCGCAAACTCAGACTGGTGAAACTACGCTCAGCACTTAGTTGGCTAAATGCAGCCTCAATCAGGGAACGACGGGTTTTCTCTTTCTGTTTCGCTCTGACACCAGTTACATTATTCACAACAATCCTGATATATCACTCGACTATATTATGGAGCAAATATATCAGATTCTGCTGTATTTGCTGTGATTGTTCTCTTAAAGATATTAACCCATATTTCCCTGTTTTATTCCTTATTCAGAAAACAAAAGCCATATGCTGATTAGGTTATTATGCCAAGCAATGTTAATATAGAGTTGTTATTTTGTGTAAAAATAGGTCTTTCCTCTATGCAATATACTCATTTTGATGCCATTGTAATTGGCTCCGGACCCGGTGGAGAAGGGGCAGCAATGGGGTTGGCAAAACAAAGAAAAAACGTTGCAGTTATAGAACGTTACAATAATATCGGCGGTGGCTGTACCCATTGGGGCACTATCCCATCAAAAGCCTTACGTCATGCTGTCAGTCGTATTATCGAATTTAATCAAAACCCCCTCTATAGTGATAATTCCCGCATTCTCCGCTCCTCATTTTCAGAAATTTTACGGCATGCAGAAGTTGTCATTAATCAGCAGACTAAAATGCGGCAGGGGTTTTATGAACGCAATCGGTGCCGGATGTTTGCAGGTGAAGCAACTTTCATTGATGAACACCATGTCAGTGTACGTTATGCCGATAATAGTGTTGACATATTAAGCGCAGACAAAATAATTATTGCCACAGGTTCCCGACCTTACTGCCCACCCGATGTCGATTTTACTCACTCACGTATTTATAACAGCGATACTATTCTGCAACTGGAACATGAACCGCGCCACGTTATTATTTATGGCGCAGGAGTGATTGGCTGTGAATATGCTTCTATCTTCCGTGGATTAGGCGTTAAGGTAGATTTGATCAATACCCGCGATTATCTGCTGTCATTTCTCGATCAAGAGATGTCTGACGCTTTGTCTTACCATTTCTGGAATAGCGGTATTGTCATCCGTCATAATGAAGAATATGAAAAGATCGAAGGCCTTGATGATGGCGTGATTATCCATCTGAAATCAGGAAAAAAAGTTAAAGCAGACTGTTTACTGTACGCCAATGGACGAACAGGTAATACAGACAAACTCGGTTTGGAAAATGTCGGGCTGAAAACAGATAACCGTGGTTTATTGAAAGTGAACCGGGTCTACCAAACCAGCAATGAAAATATTTATGCAGTTGGTGACGTGATTGGTTACCCAAGTCTCGCTTCCGCTGCCTACGATCAAGGACGCATTGCAGCAAAAGCCATCATGACCGGAGATGCTGAAATGCATCTGGTGGAAGATATCCCAACAGGCATCTACACCATACCGGAAATTAGTTCGGTAGGAAAAACTGAGCAACAATTGACAGCAATGAAAATCCCGTATGAAGTCGGACGAGCCCAATTCAAACACTTGGCCAGAGCGCAGATTGCAGGAATGAATGTAGGAAGTCTCAAGATACTATTCCACCGCGAGACAAAACAGATACTGGGTATTCACTGTTTTGGCGAACGAGCCGCAGAGATTATTCATATTGGTCAAGCAATTATGGAGCAAAAAGGTGAAGGCAATAATATCGAATATTTCGTTAATACTACCTTCAACTATCCCACTATGGCTGAAGCATACCGTGTTGCAGCTCTCAACGGGCTAAATCGATTATTTTGAGGCTGTTCCGTTGGCTTCAAAATAATTTCCCATTCTGACACGAATCGCCTCTGCCAATTGCTCATAGCGACCACGCAGAGGTGAGCCGGGACGATAAACCAAAATGATAGAACGCTCTGGCACGGGTTTATGGCACTCCAGATAACAAATACCATCCCGTTTTCTCTCTTTAGGAACAGACAAAGCTGGTAATAAAGTGATGCCACTTCCCGCCGCAACCATATTACGCAAGGTTTCCAAACTGGTTGCCCTGAAATGAGTATCTTCTTTAGCTCCAGCCTGAAAGCAAAACCCCATTGCTTGGTCACGCAGGCAGTGACCATCTTCCAACATCAATAATTTTTCCCCGGCAAGATCTCCCATTTTGACCTCAGTCCGGTTCGCCCATTTGTGCTCTTCATAAACTGCAAGTTTCATTGATTCCTCAAAGAGGGGCAATTCGATGAATGCTTCCGTTTCTCTCAACGAAGCCAAAATAGCACAGTCAAGTTTTCCACTATCAAGTTGTGCCAACAAATTCTGAGTTTGAGCTTCATGCAGATACATTTCCAGTTTGGGAAACAATTTATGCAACTCAGGAATAATCAGTGGCAGAAGATAAGGGCCGATTGTAGGAATAAGACCGATATGCAGTGGCCCGGACATGCTTTCACCTTGCAGGGCAGCCATTTCTTGTAAAACCTTTACTTCCCGTAATACCGTCTTGGCTTGCTCCACCAGCAACATACCTTGTTGTGTAAACAGGACTTTACGGCTTGTGCGTTCCAGCAGCATCACACCCAATTCATCTTCAAGTTTACGTATCTGCCCACTGAGTGTTGGTTGACTAACATGGCAAGAATCAGCGGCTCGCCGGAAATGCCGATACTCAGCAAGAGCCACAAGATATTCCAGATCGCGGATATTCATTCCCAACCTCATTGTCTTATATCAATGATAGAATTGTTTAGTAAGACATTATATGCACGAGGTAATAGAACTATCAAATGCTTGTGAACTCTGGTGTTTTTTATTGAAAAATAAAAAAAACAAAAGTTATTACAACAGCGTGACAAACCAGCCTGTCATAATAAACAGGCTGTCCAGCCAGAGAAAATTAATTGATATGTAACCTCTGCTTCGCCTCAGCAATAGCCAATTTCACCTGTTTCTGTGCTACACCACCTTTTGCCAAACGTTTATCCAGACAAGACTGTAACGATAAAATGTCATATACATCTAGCGAAATAGTTTCACTAAATTGTTGCAGTTCAGATAATGACAGTTCTTCCAATGCTTTACCTTTCTTTATCGCAACAATCACTGCCTCACCAACAATATGATGCGCTTCACGAAACGGAACACCTTTTGCCACCAAATAATCTGCCAGTTCAGTAGCATTAGCATAGCCCTGTTGTGCAGCTTCCTTGCAACGATCACGCCTTAGCTGAATACCATCCAATACCAACACTGCCATATGCAGGCAATCCCGCCATGTACCCAATGCATCAAACAAGCCCTCTTTGTCTTCCTGCATGTCTTTGTTATAAGCAAGGGGAAGACCTTTCAGCGTCATCATCATACTTGTTAATGCACCTTGTACCCGACCACATTTACCACGGATCAATTCCAGGGCATCAGGATTTTTCTTTTGGGGCATCAGGGATGAGCCAGAAGTTACCCGATCCGACAATTCTATAAAGCCAGCTTCTCCACTGTTGAAGAAAACCAGGTCTTCAGCAAAACGTGAAAGATGGATCATGCTGATACTGGCATCAGATAGCAGCTCCAGAACATGGTCACGGTCTGAAACACTATCCAAACTATTACGGGTTACAGAAGCAAAACCAAGCCATGACGCCAATTGTTCCCGATCAATATCGTACGCCGTTCCCGCCAGCGCACCGCATCCCAATGGGCTGACATCCAATCGTTTCAGAGTATCTTGCAAACGAGTCTCATCACGACTAAGCATTTCTGCATAAGCAAGACACCAATGTGCGAAAGTAACTGGTTGCGCCCGTTGCAAATGGGTATAACCCGGCATTACTGCATCCTGATTATTTTCAGCGGTAATCACCAGTGCTTGTTGTAACTCTAGAAGCGCTTGCTGAATATCCGCTATCTGATCCTTGCACCATAGTTTCAGATCTGTAGCAACCTGATCGTTACGACTGCGTCCTGTATGCAGTTTTTTGCCCAGCTCCCCCACTTTTGCAATGAGTTGCCCTTCCACCCAGCTATGAATATCCTCCGCATCACTTTGCAAAATAGCCTTGGGGTTGGCCCGGACTTCATCCAGTAACTCATTCAGTGCCAAATCCAGCTTTTGTTGTTCTTCTGGCGTCAAAACACCGACTGTAACCAACGCCTTTGACCACGCAACAGAGCCGATAATATCCTGCTCCGCCAAACGATAGTCAAAACGCAGAGAATCATTAAATTGCTTGAACCGCTGATCGGCTTCCTGACTGAAACGTCCACCCCAAAGTGCCATAATTGCGTACCTTTTTTCTCTGATTGCCCGGAAATTATTTTTTACTGTTCAACGCACGGATACGGGAAGAAAGCGAATGGAGGCGAATAAACCCTTCCGCATGCCTATGATCATAAACTTCATCTTCTCCGAAAGTGGCGAATTCTTCAGAATAGAGGCTATGAGGCGATTGTTTCTGTATTGCTGTTACCTGCCCTTTATACAGTTTCAAGATCACTTCACCACTGACATTCTCAGCAAGTGTTTCCGCCGCAGCTTGAATAGACTGGCGCAATGGTACAAACCAACGACCATCATAGACAACATAGGACATCTCAAGCCCCAATTGTTGGCGCCATTTGAAACTATCGCGATCCAGCACTAGCTGTTCAATACCACGCAGTGCAGCCATCATGATGGTTCCTCCCGGAGTTTCGTAGCAACCACGGGATTTCATTCCGACCAAACGGTTTTCCACAATATCGATCCGGCCGATACCGTATTTAGCCCCCAGTGTATTCAACTCATTAAGGCATTGATATGGCGACAATGCCTTACCATTCACTCCAACCACTTCCCCTTTTTCAACAGTGACAGAGACATATTCCGGTTCATCAGGTGCATCTTCTGGATCCACAGTCCATACCCAACAATCTTTATTGGCCGCATTCCACGTGTTTTCCAATACGCCGCCTTCGGTCGAAATGTGCCATGCGTTTTCATCACGGCTGTAGATTTTTTCCAGCGTGGCGGTTGTGGGAATATCACGAACTTTCAGATAATCCAGTAAAGCTTCACGGGAGCGCAAATCCCATTCCCGCCATGGAGCAACTACTTTCAGATGTGGAGCCAACGCAGTATAAGTACTCTCAAAACGAACCTGATCATTACCTTTACCTGTTGCACCATGAGCAAGAGCATCAGCTCCCACTTTCAGTGCTAATTCAACCTGTGCTTTAGCAATGACAGGACGTGCCATTGAAGTGCCGAGCAAATAACTGCCTTCGTACAATGCCCCCGTTTTCAGCACCGGATAAACATACTGTTTGATAAATTCTTCACGTAGATCGACGATATGACATTCTGAAGCGCCAGAGAGTAACGCTTTTTGTTCTATACCCTCCAAGTCTTCACGACTCTGACCAACATCCGCAACAAATGCGATAACTTCACAATTGCCATAGTTCTCTTTTAACCATGGAATGATGGCAGAAGTATCCAAACCGCCAGAATATGCCAGAACAATTTTTTTAATACTGCTTTTCGTTGAGGTAATTGTCATAGAGATAGCCTTTTACTTTTTTATTCATCTCAGCTGAACACTAAATCAAATCTGTTCTATCTTGTTATGCCAGAATGCGAGTGCCAACGGGTATACCATTAAATAGCGCAATCAGTTGATCAGCATAACGCCAACTAGCAATATCTACCGGATGCCCTAATGTTTTTGCGGCTTCCAATGCTGCATGAACTTTCACAATCATGCCGTCGGTAATGACTCCTTGCTCAATAAGCTGCTTTATTTTTCCTTCCGTCACTTCAGCAATTCTTTGCCCCTTTCCATCCAAAATACCACTGACATCCGACAACAAAACCAGATCCGCATGCAACACCTGCGCAATAGCTGTGGCAGCCTGATCTGCATTGACATTCATTAACTCGCCATTTTCAGTAATACCAATAGAACTGATAATAGGGATGTAACCGAGATCCAGTAAAAGTTTCAGTAAATCCGGATTACCGGGATAAGCTCTGCCAGTATGACCAAGCTCCTCATCAAGCTGAGAAACTTTCACAACACCGCCATCCCCTAAACACAGGCCAACAGCAGGCAAACGGTACTTTGTCGCCCAGGCAAGCAAAATTTTATTGGCTGTACCTGCCAGTGTCCCGGTAATAATGTCGATCTGATCTGCTGGCGTTACACGCAGACCTTGTTTCTTCATAATCGGTAACTGTAATTTCTGCATCAGGTCATCAACCAAACAACCCCCTCCGTGTACAATTACCAGTGGGCGCTTATGCGTTTTTCGATATGACTGTAATGTAGAAAATAACCGCACCAGCGCTTCGTGACTATCTAATAACACACCACCCAACTTGATAACTAACGGCTCCATCAGATTTATCCTCTGTCGGTATTAAATGAGATTGTTGAATTAAAGCAATGCCTGAGTTTCTTCGAATCCGAACCGGATATTCATACACTGAACAGCCTGTGCTGCTGCACCTTTCAGCAAATTGTCCTCAGCCCCGACAATGATCAGGTGCTGTCCTTGTACAGCAAAACCAATATCACAAAATGGCAACCCCACAACGGCTTTCAATGCAGGGACACCTTTTTCATATAACCGGATCAGTGGCTTATTGTGATAAGCCTGCCGATATGCCTGCCAGATTTGTTCCTCTGTCACACCTGATTTCAGCTTACAGGTAATTGTGGCAAGGATCCCCCGCGCAAAATTGCCTAAATGGGGTGTGAAGATGACTTCTGTACCTAAATGTGCTGCGATTTCAGGTTGATGGCGGTGACTAAAAACCCCATAAGGCTGCAAACTGACTTCACAGAAACTGTTATTCAATGAAGCCTTACGCCCGGCACCACTTACACCACTGACAGCATTAATCACAGGCCACTGTTCTGTATCCAGCAAATCTTCTTCCAACAAAGGTTTCAGCGAAAGCTGTGAAACTGTGGGATAACAGCCCGGAACCGCGATAAGCCGGGCAGTCTTGATTTCTTCCGCCTGCCATTCCACCAATCCATATACCGCTTGCTCAAGCCAGTTTGTATTTTTATGCTCAAATCCATAGTATTTTGAATAAAATTGCGTATTTTGTACGCGATAAGCACCAGATAAATCAAATACGATACAACCCGCCTGCAAAAATATTGGTGCAATGTCATGGCTGACTTCATGAGCCGTAGCAAGAAAAACGACATCAATACCATCCGCGGCTTCGGCAACATTCATCAGTGGCTGTAAGGGTAAATCCAGGAACCCTTTATATTGTGGATAAAGCTCTGAAAAACATTTCCCTGCATCAGTACTTTGAGAAGAAACCATCAGACCGGAAAGATGGACATGAGGATGACGTTGCAGATATGCTGCTAACTCTGCTCCGGTATAACCACTGGCACCAACGATCAGCGTATTAAGCATGGGATTTATTCACCTTGTATTAACCCAATGTATGTATTAACCCAATGTAGTAACCCAAATATACAATTGCATTTATATTCAATAATATTGCATTAATATTGATACTATCTTGAATAAGGGCTGTCAACAGTGAATATTAAATTACCAACATTTATTGAGTTATATCACCAGCTTATTGCTACACCTTCTATCAGTGCAGTAGATGAGGAATTGGATCAAAGCAATGAAATGGTTATCAATCTACTGGCGGGTTGGCTGAAAGAGATGGGTTTTGAAATTGAGATCCAGCCTGTTCCGGAAACCCATCGCAAATTCAATATGCTGGCAACATTGGGAAGCGGTTCCGGAGGTTTACTATTATGTGGTCACACAGATACCGTACCATTTGACGACGGGCGCTGGACTCAAGATCCATTCACGCTGATCGAACGCAACGATAAATTATATGGACTGGGCACTGCTGATATGAAAGGCTTCTTTGCCTTTATTATTGATGCATTGCGGAATATCGATACCAGCAAACTATCTCATCCTCTTTATATTCTGGCTACCGCAGATGAAGAAACATCAATGGCGGGAGCACGCTATTTTGCGGCCAATTCTACTCTCCGGCCTGATTTTGCCATCATTGGCGAGCCTACGTCATTACAACCTATCCGCGCCCACAAAGGGCATGTTGCCCACGCGATCCGCATTGAAGGTAAATCTGGACACTCCAGCGATCCTGCCCGAGGTGTCAATGCCATTGACTTGATGCACGAATCCATCACTCAGTTGATGAAACTACGTAATACTTTGCAAGAGCGTTACCACAATCCGGCTTTCGCTATTCCCTATCCCACGATGAATTTTGGTCATATCCACGGTGGAGATGCGGCAAACCGTATCTGTGCCTGTTGCGAACTGCATATGGATATCCGTCCGCTCCCCGGACTCACTTTGCAGGATTTGAATGAAGCACTAAATGAGGTACTGGAGCCTGTCAAACAGCGCTGGCCGGGACGCCTAAATGTTACAGCGCTTCATCCTCCCATTCCGGGTTATGAATGTCCGACTAATCACAAGCTGGTAGGTGTCATCGAAAAACTACTGGGAACAAAAGCAGACACGGTCAATTACTGTACCGAAGCTCCTTTTATTCAGGAGTTATGCCCAACGTTGGTTTTAGGACCGGGCTCAATTGAACAGGCTCATCAACCTGATGAGTATTTAGACGTGTCGATGATTGAACCAACGAAAAAATTGATTTCTCAGATTGTGGCGCATTTTTGTTTGAGTGAAGTTTAAAACCTATTCTCTGAGTGGGACCACGGTCCCACTTAATTTTAAATAGAAAAATTCATTGAATTACCATTGGGTAATTTAACACCAAGAGTCATTTCCCCCCCCATAGACTCAATGTACTTTTTGAGTGTGGAAATTTTTAATTCATTTCCCCGTTGCTCGATCGCAGCAACCGATGACTGTGCAATACCTAAATTTTTTGCGACCTGAGTTTGTGAAAGCTCTAACGCTTCACGAATTTGATAAAGTTGTGTTTCAAGCAGCAATTCTGCTGCTTTTTCTTTAATTCTCTCTTGGCTTTCGGGACTGCGCTTTTCCATCAGTTCTTTTAACATAGCCATATCATCTCTCCAGATCCTCTAGATGAATTCTGAATTGTTCATCAGCAATCTCAATCATCTCTTTATAGAACAATCGTTGATTTTGCCCTGCTTTATTACCTGCACAAAGAATAATTGCCTGACGTTTTGGATCAAATGCGAAAAAAGCACGAATTGGCATTCCATTATGCTGGATTCGTAGCTCTTTCATATTCGGATACCGGGAACCGTTCAGTGTATCAACCAATGGTCGGCCCAGCATCGGACCTTTTAGTTCTAACACATGCATTACTGCCAAAACATTTTCCTGCAATTCATCTGGTTGTTCATCAAACCATTGGTCAAACAATTCTGTTGTTATTAGCTCCCACACATTCTGTTCTCCCTATACAGTTATAATTTCCAAGGTTAACCATAGACTGTAGCCTACAAAAACATCATAGACTATAGTCTATAAAACTCAACCGTTTTGTACAAAAAACAATCCACGCCCGTTAATGAGGGGTAACGCATTTTTCATAAACATGTTTTTCCAACATGAATTTCTTTCCTGATCACTTTGAATATTCCTCATCGGAAATAAGCCATTTCCTAATTGACTAAAAACCCTGCTTCGCTCATTCTATTTGGACATCTAAATGGATAGACATATAAACACTTAAACATCTAAACGTGGACAGATATAGGTTCCGTTTGTTCAGGAGGGCGCAGGATATGAGTTTTTTTCATGCAAATCATCAAGAGGCACTAAATCAGAATCTGGCTGAACTTGAAGGCCAGATCCGTGTTTCCTTTGAATTCTTTCCCCCCAGAACCACTGAAATGGAACAAACTCTATGGAAATCCATTGACCGACTGAGCAAACTGAAACCTAATTTTGTTTCCGTGACTTACGGTGCCAATTCCGGCGAACGTAACCGTACTCATAGCATTATCAAAGGAATTAAGGACAAAACGGGTCTTGATGCAGCTCCGCATTTAACTTGCATTGATGCCAGCCGCGAAGAATTACGTGATATCGCTCGCGATTACTGGAAAAACGGTATTCGTCATATTGTGGCTTTGCGTGGTGATTTACCCAATGGTAGCTGCAAACCAGAAATGTATGGCACTGATTTAGTAGAGCTCTTAAAGAAAGAGGCAGATTTTGATATTTCCGTCGCGGCTTATCCGGAAGTGCATCCAGAGGCAAAAAGCGCACAGTCTGACCTCATTAACCTGAAAAGAAAAATTGATGCGGGAGCAAATCGCGCTATTACCCAATTCTTTTTTGATGTGGAAAGTTATTTGCGTTTTCGTGATCGCTGTGTATCGACAGGGATTGATGTGGAAATTGTGCCGGGGATTTTGCCTGTCTCGAATTTCCGTCAGTTACAGCGATTTGCTGCCATCACTAATGTTCGCATCCCAAGCTGGATGACCAGGATGTTCGAGGGTTTGGATGATGATCCTGAAAGCCGCAATTTAGTTGGCGCTTCTATTGCGATGGATATGGTGAAAATTCTGAGTCGTGAAGGGGTGAAGGATTTCCATTTTTATACACTGAATCGCGCGGAATTGAGTTACGCTATTTGCCATACGTTAGGTGTTCGTCCTTGTTGATTTTTATCCTTAAAAAAGCCGGACTAGCTAGATGGTAGTTCGGCGTGGTTATATACCACCCTCCCAGTTTGATAACTCATTACCATACCCACCAATAATAAAAGCCAAACAGTTTCCCATTCGGCCTTTAATTATCAAACAAACGAAAAGCTAACCGGTGTTACGCATTCCTGCCGCAACGCCTGCTATTGTTACCATCAGCGCTTGCTCCACACGAGGATCGGGTTGTTCCTGCTGACGGGAGCGTTGTAATAATTCTGCCTGTAGGACGTTCAATGGATCGGTATACACATTACGTAATGCGATAGATTCGGCTATCCACGGCAAATCTGCCATCAACTGCTCATCCTGTGAGATAGTCAGAACCGTTTCTATGTCCGCGACAAGTTGATTGCGAAGTTTAATCCCCAATGACCACAGTTTCTCATCAACCAAACGTTGATCATAATATTCCGCCAGCCATAAGTCCGCTTTGGCAAAAACCATCTCCAACATGGCAATACGAGTAGTGAAGAAAGGCCAATCACGGGACATTTCTGACAAAATATCCTGTTTTCCCGTATCTATTACATGTTGCAGTGCTGCACCCGCTCCCAACCATGCCGGAAGCATCAGACGGTTTTGTGTCCACGCGAAGATCCACGGGATTGCCCGCAAGCTTTCAACACCGCCTGTAGGACGACGTTTAGCAGGGCGCGAACCCAACGGTAATTTCGCCAATTCCGGCTCAGGTGTCGCCGAACGGAAATAAGGCACAAACTCCGGCTGTTCACGAACATAATCACGGTACATGTTGCAGGAAACATCAGAGAGTGTATCCATGACTTGTTTCCATTCAGCTTTGGGTTCCGGTGGCGGCAGTAAGTTAGCTTCGAGAATGGCACTGGCGTACATAGCCAGGCTGCTGATTGTCACCTGTGGTAAGCCAAACTTAAAGCGGATCATTTCGCCCTGTTCCGTTACACGCAATCCCCCTTTCAGGCTTCCCGGCGGTTGAGAAAGTAATGCCGAATGCGCCGGAGCTCCACCACGACCAATTGTGCCTCCCCGTCCGTGAAACAGTGTCAGCTTCACACCCTCTTTTTCACACAATCTGATAAGCGCATCCTGAGCCCGATATTGAGCCCAAGATGCAGCCATGACTCCCGCATCTTTTGCTGAGTCAGAATAGCCAATCATGACCATTTGTTTATCCTGAATCAGTTCACGATACCACTCGATACGGAGCAATTGCTGGATCACCCGTTCTGCATTATTCAAGTCATCAAGGGTTTCGAACAATGGCGCAACAGGTAATGATAACGGGCAGCCTGCTGCTTTCAGTAATAACTTCACTGCCAATACGTCTGAAGGCATTTTTGCCATGGAAATGACATAGGCCGCAATCGCATCTTGTGGTGTTTCTGCAATCACTTTACAGGTTTCTAAAACTTCTTGCGTCTCGGCACTTGGCTGCCAATTATGGGGGATCAACGGACGTTTGGAGTTCAGTTCACGCAGTAAAAATGCCTGTTTTTCTGTTTCTGACCAGCTCGCATAATCCCCCATTTCCAGATATTGGGTCAGTTCTGCAATGGCATCAGTATGACGGGTACTTTCCTGCCGGATATCAATACGCACCAATGACAGACCGAAACAACGAACACGGCGCAAAGTATCCAGTAATTGGCCGTTAGCGATAATTTCCATACCGCAGGATTTCAACGATTGATAACAAGCATAGAGTGGTTGCCATAATTGTTCGTTATGCAGCAATAAATCCGTAGGGGGGATAACCTGCTCACCCTTCAGGCGTTTTTCCAGATATGCCAGTGTGCTATTTAATTGTGCCCGCAACTGCTTAGCAATTTCACGGTACGGCTCTATAACATTATCGCCTCCTGCTATCTGACGCAGTTCTGGCGTACATTTCGACATGGAAAGTTCTGATACCAAAATCTGAATATCTTTCAAGAACAGATCCGCCGCTTTCCAGCGACTGAGCAACAACACATGGCGGGTGATTTCTGCTGTAACATTAGGATTTCCATCCCGATCTCCCCCCATCCAAGAAGTAAAACGGACAGGAGCAGCTTCTGCTGGCAGACGATAACCAATAGATTCTTCTACTTGCTCATTAAATTCACGCAAAAATGCAGGAACGCCTTCCCACAAACTATTTTCCACCACCGCAAAACCCCATTTAGCTTCATCAATCGGTGTAGGCCGAATTTTGCGGATTTCATCGGTATGCCATGACTGAGCAATAAGCTGACGTAAACGACGCGTAATATTATTACGCTCATAATCTGCTAAATCATCATGATCGAGCTGCGCCAGACACGCATTCACTTCAACCAGTTTATGGATCAGAGTACGGCGGGCGATTTCTGTTGGATGAGCTGTCAGCACCAGCTCAATGGAAAGCTCATTAACTGCCTTAACCAGATCATCATTATGAAAATTTTTACTTTTCAGTCGATCAAATAGTGCAGCCAATGCCACAGGATTGCTGGCAGCTTCACCATGCGGCGAAATACTGTGATATTGTTCAGCAACGTTGGCCAGATTAAGGAACTGGTTAAACGCTCTGGCAACGGGCAGCAATTCATCATTAGATAAATTCTGTAGTGTTGATAAAAGTTGCTGGCGATTAGCTTCGTTTCCGGCACGAGATGATTTAGATAACTTCCTTATTGTTTCAACTTTATCAAGAATATCTTTTCCCTGAACCTCTTTGATCGTGTCGCCCAGTATCTTACCAAGCATACTGACATTACTGCGCATTGCGGAATATTGCTGATTCATGTGATTCCTGACCTTGTGTTGCTGTATGCGTGTTTTGTTTGTTTCTAACACATTATTTCTAAACACACTATTCATACCAGAAAACAAACAATTTGGTCATATCAGAAAACAAACAAATTGGGAGGATTAGTCGGGACAGAAAACGCAATATCCCGACCGAAGGCGTTGTATTTTATAAGAGTTGTGATAAACGGTTCAGATCTGATTGGATTGCCCCGGCAGTCACATCTCGCCCGGCTCCCGGACCACGGATAACTAATGGATTGTCACGATACCAACGGCTTTCTATGGCGAAAATATTATCCCCCGGTAATAACGAAGCTAAAGGATGTTCTAAGCGCACAGCTTCCACCCCAACTTTCGCCTTACCTTTAGCATCAAAACGCGCAACATAACGCAGTACCATTCCCATTTCACGCGCAGCTTCTAACCGTTTCAGCATCTGCTTATTAATAGCAGAACTGTTTTCGAAGAACTCTTCAATAGAACCAACACTGGCTTCTGCCGGCACAAGTGATTCTACCCGTACCTGATCCGCCTCTATCTCATAACCTGCCTCACGAGCCAAGATAACCAATTTGCGCATCACATCCTGACCGGAAAGGTCAATACGAGGATCAGGCTCCGTCAACCCTTGTTGCCATGCCTGTTCTACCAGATCACTGAAAGGCACTGTGCCATCAAACTGCAGGAATAACCACGATAAAGTACCGGAGAAAATGCCACTGATAGACAGGATAGTATCCCCACTTTCCCGCAAGTCCCTGACGGAATAGTTAATTGGTAACCCGGCACCAACGGTCGCATTGTATAACCAATGACGGCCTGTTTTTACAAAAGCATCCCGGATCATGCGGTAAGTGTTACTGTCAGATGAACCAGCGGCTTTATTGGCGCTAATCACATGAAAACCATAGCTGGCAAAATCTATGTAGTTACTCGCCAATGCTTCACTTGCCGTTATATCCAACACCACCAAATCATCATAAGGATGTGCCCGCATCCATAAAAACAGTTCATCACCTTCATGTAGGGTGGCTTCATCATTAAAGAATGCCAATGCCCGACTTGCGTCAATGCCCTGATAGTTCAGCAGGCTCCGGCGGCTATCGACAATTCCCGCTAAAATGAATTCAAAATCACTGCGGGCAGAGATATTTTTCTGTTCACGTGCAAACAATTCCAGCCAACGTGACCCGATATTCCCTTTACCAAACAGAACCAACCCAATACGTTTTTCTGCCCGAAACAGGCTCTGATGCAATCCCTGAATCAAATGTGATGTCTGGTTCAGACGCAATACAGCAACCAGACTGATGTCATCTTCTGCATGCCAGATAAATTCAACCGGTTGGTCTTTCAATTGCTGATAAAAACGGTGGCTATGTAGCGGATTTTTGCATACGCCTGCTCCCACCAAAGCCACCAATGATAATCCTTCACGCAAGGAAAGTTTTCCTGGCAAAGATGCATCCTGCAAAACATCAAGGGCACTATTAACAACTTCAGAGGTATAACAAAGCTGGATCAGATTGCAATCAGCATGCAGCCCCGTTGCCAAAGGACGGATTTGAGCACGCTTTAACAACGAATCGATATCTTTATAAATTTGTTTAAAGTTATGGGCAGAAGAAAAGTGCAACTCAATCAAGCAAACATCATCGTGGCTGGTAACGATTTTAGCTCCTGTTCCTGTCGCTAAAACTCGTTCAATACGAGTAGAGCCTTGCTCAGGCTGATAACTACAACGTAATTGTAAATCGATATCACTGACAGAAACTGGCTGTAATGTACGGGTATGAAGTACAGGAGCCGCCAAGCGAGCCAGTTCGCTGGCCTCATCCAGACGCAATAATGGCAGGAGACACGCATCCTTAACTTTGCGCGGATCTGCACTGTAAACTCCAGCCACATCACTCCAGATTGTCACTTTTTTAGCGCCAGCTAATGCACCAACCTGTGTTGCAGAATAATCACTGCCATTGCGCCCCAATAGTACAGTTTCACCCTTCTGATTACTGGAAATAAAACCTGTCACCACTAAGCGCTTATTGGAATTCTGGACTAATAACTGACTCAGCAAAGGCTGAGAAAGATTAACATCAACTTGTGGCTGTGCTGCCCGTTCTGCGCGCAGGAATTGGCGCGCATCCAGCCAGGTGCTAGGGATACCTTGTGATTCAAGCAAAGCGGCCATCAAGCGAGCGGACCATATTTCGCCATGGCCAACAACTTCAGCGTAGGTAATGTCACTAATTGGTTTATCCAACAGCGCACTCAACCTTTCCAAATCAGCAATAAAATGTGTGATAAGAGTTTCAGCAACGGTTTCTGGCAATAATCCGCGGATCAACTCTTGCTGGTAGCGCCGTAAGGATTGCTGAACTTGATGAGCTGAAATACGGTCACTCTGACTCAATTTCAGCCAATCAATCAGTTGATTAGTCGTACTGCCTGCTGCTGATACCACCATCAAGTCACCTGGCTGGCTATAATTCGCCATAATATCCGCAACCCGCTTATAACATTTCACATCTGCAAGGCTGCTGCCGCCAAATTTATGTAACTGGCGGCCAGATTCCGCCCCTGCTGTTGCCAGTTCAATCATGATTACCTCGTTACCGCTGCCTGAAATGCATTATTCAAATCAGCAATTAAATCCTGACTATCTTCTATTCCCACAGAGACACGAAGAAGTGAGTCCGTAATCCCTGCCTGTTTCCTTGCTTCTGCCGACATACCAGCATGTGTCATCGTAGCTGTATGAGAAATCAATGACTCCACACCCCCCAACGATTCCGCCAGAGTAAATAATTTTAATGCAGATAAAAAGCGGCGCATTGTTTGTTCATCACCATCAAGTTCAAAACTCAACATCGCGCCAAAACCTGTTTGCTGTTGAAGAGCTATTTCATGCCCTGGATGATCTTTCAGTGCTGGATAATAGAGTTTTTTCACTTGTGGCTGTTGCTGTAAATATTCCACTATGGCAGCCGTGTTGCTTTGCTGTAGAAGTACCCGCGCAGACAAAGTACGAATGCCCCGCAACAACAAGTAACTGTCGAAAGCGCCTCCGGTCACACCGATATTATTCGCCCACCATGCCAAGTCCTCAGCCAGAGTAGGATCTTTGGCAATAATTGCACCAGCAATCAAATCAGAATGCCCATTCAGGTATTTTGTGCAGGAATGGACAACTAAATCTGCACCCAAATCCAATGGCTTTTGCAGCACAGGGCTTAAAAACGTGTTATCAACTACCGTCAAAGCACCTGCTTCACGGGCCAGACCACAGATGTACCTAATGTCCACAATACGCAGCAATGGATTACTTGGTGTTTCAATCAAGACCAATTTAGGCTTTTGCGCAATTGCCTGTTTCAGCGCCAAATCATCCGCCTGATCAACGAAAATAACATCATAAGCGCCACGGCGGCTTAAGCTATCAAACAGGCGGTAACTTCCACCATAACAATCATGAGGTGCTACCAATAAATCTCCCGGTTGCAAGAAAACGGTACACAACAGGTGGATGGCTGACATACCACTGCTGGTCATCACAGCACCAGCTCCGCCCTCCAGTTCAGCCAAAACTTGCTGGACAACATCACGACCGGGATTACCACGCCGTGAGTAATCATGTGCTCTCGGTTCATTAAACCCTGTGAAATTGTATGTGCTGGAAAGATAGATAGGCGGGACAACACAACCATATTGTTCATCAATATTTGTACCGCTTTGTACTGCGACCGTAGCTTGTTTACACCCCATAATCTTTACCCGTTTCTTGTTTTCGGAGTCACAAAAGAATACCCTCCAGAAAGATAGACGTCAATACATCTAGACATCCAAAATAATTTACGGTTTAATAACACAACCCAATCATTACCCCCATTTTTTATGCCAAATTAGGGCATATTTTGTGAATTGATTAACCATAGCGATATAGTCGATAGGGGAAATATGCTAAAATGCCGAATTATCGACACGAACATAGCTCAGAAATAATTTCTTTTATTTCTGATTTCAGTTGCTTGATTTAAAACTATTTAAGGTATCTCATGGCTGAGTGGAATGGTGAGTATGTCAGCCCTTATGCTGAACATGGCAAAAAAAGTGAACAGGTCAAAAAAATTACGGTTTCAATTCCATTAAAGGTATTGAAAATACTGACGGATGAGCGTACCCGTCGTCAGGTAAACAATCTGCGTCATGCAACAAATAGCGAATTGCTGTGTGAAGCATTTCTCCACGCGTTCACTGGGCAACCTCTACCTGACGATAATGATTTACGTAAAGAACGTCATGATGAAATCCCTGAAGCTGCAAAAGCCATAATGCGTGAACATGGGATCGATCCCGAAACTTGGGAATATTGATATCTCCTTTATCTCAAGTCGTTGTTTGTATGCTGTACTGCGACTTGAAATCAATCAGATATAACAAAAATGCCCGATGGAAAACATCGGGCATTTTTGTTGGAAGCAAGAATTACTTCTTGAAACCTGGAACGCTGAAACGTTTATTAAAGCGATCAACACGACCACCAGTCGCAACGTCACGCTGCTTACCAGTGTAGAACGGGTGGCATGCACCACAAACGTCCAGATTCAGGTCGTGACCTACGGTAGATTTGATTTTGATAACATTACCACAAGAGCAAGATGCAGTAATTTCTTCGTACTTAGGATGAATACCTTGTTTCATGGGGAAAACCTCTGTTAAGGCCGTGTCGCTATCCAGCCCTATAGCCGCCAGACACCACACGTCGTGTTGATTAAAATAAGTTCGGTAATTTTCATACCAAAGGCGGCGAATCATACAGAATATCGTTTTATTGCGCAATGAAATCCACTGATTTGCTATGATACTCTTTGTCATTATATGTTGCTTTAGTCTTGCCATTAATCATCATTCGGAAATCGCCTTATGACCGTTGTTCAGGTTGCTTTACCTGTCCCTTTAGCTCGCTCTTTTGATTATCTGTTACCTGAAAGATTGCCGATCCCCGCCCATGGGATCCGGGTACGTGTGCCATTTGGCAAACGCAATGCAATAGGTGTAGTTACAGGGATTGCAGACAACAGCGATTTTCCCCTTGAGCAACTCAAACCGATTACTGAACTGCTTGATGAATCGCCACTTTTTTCTGAGGATCTTTGGCAGTTGCTCCTATGGTCTGCCTGCTATTATCACTATCCACTTGGCGAAGTCCTTTTTCATGCCATGCCTGTTTTGCTACGACAAGGTAAACCCGCAGAATTCTCCCCTCTCTGGCAATGGCAAGTGACAGAAGCAGGCCGTGAATTGCCTCTTGAACAACTTAAACGCTCCACCAAACAGCAACAAGCTTTAGCTAAATTGCGCCAAACATCCATTTATCGCCATCAAGTCCCTGAATTAGAATTGAGTGAAAGTGCATTGCAATCACTGAAAAAAAAGGGATTAATTAATTTACATCCGGTACAACCGGAAACTGAAAATTGGCATGAACATTTTCGCATCATCGGGGAACGGCTAAAACTCAATACAGAGCAAGCCACCGCAATTGGAGCCGTTCGCGCAGAAGATCATACTTTTTCTCCCTGGTTACTTGCCGGCATCACTGGCTCAGGTAAAACCGAAGTATACCTGAGTGTTCTGGAAAACATTTTGACACAGGGAAAACAAGCACTGATCTTAGTTCCCGAAATTGGTCTGACTCCCCAGACTATCCGCAGGTTCAGAGAGCGTTTCAACGCGCCCGTTGATGTTCTGCATTCCGCCTTAAATGACAGTGAACGGTTATCGGTATGGTTAAGAGCAAAACGAGGAGAAAACGCCATTGTCATCGGTACGCGTTCTGCACTGTTCACTCCCTTCGCTCACTTAGGTGTCATCATCATTGATGAAGAGCATGATAATTCTTATAAACAACAAGATGGCTGGCGCTATCACGCTCGTGATCTGGCGGTCTTCCGCGCCAAAAAAGAGAAAATTCCTATCATTCTGGGAACAGCAACACCAGCACTGGAAACACTATTTAATGTAAGACATGGAAAATACAAACAACTTACTTTGACGAAACGAGCCGGTCATGCCATGCCAGCAACCCAACACCTGCTGGATATGAAAGGATTGCCGCTGACCGTCGGTTTATCTCAACCTCTCGTTAACCGCATTGGCAAACATTTGCAAGCAGATAATCAAGTCATCCTATTTCTGAACCGCCGTGGTTATTCCCCTGCCCTGCTGTGCCATGAATGTGGCTGGATAGCCGAATGCCAGCGTTGTGATCACTACTATACCCTGCATCAGAATCATCGCTATCTGCGCTGCCATCACTGTGATAGCCAGCGACCCATTCCTCGTCAATGCCCCCAATGCGGGACGACACATCTCATCCCTGTGGGGCTAGGTACTGAGCAACTTGAAGATGGCATTACTCAACTGTTTCCTGACGTTCCGGTTACCCGTATCGACAGAGACACGACCAATCGCAAAGGAGCACTGGAACAACAACTCGCTGATATTCATCAGGGTGGTGCCCGTATTTTGATCGGCACTCAAATGTTGGCAAAAGGCCACCATTTTCCTGATGTCACACTAGTCGCTTTATTGGATGTCGATGGTGCCCTGTTTTCTGCTGATTTCCGTGCGGCTGAACGGTTTGCACAATTGTATACTCAAGTTTCCGGTCGAGCAGGACGAGCAGGCAAACGCGGAGAAGTTGTACTTCAGACTCACCATCCAGAACATCCACTTTTACAGGTGTTGCTGGAGAAAGGCTATGACGCATTTGCTCAGCAGGCAATGGAAGAGCGCCGGCAAGCACTTCTGCCCCCTTTTGTCAGCCATATCATGCTACGGTCGGAAGATCACGATAATCAGCAGGCGCCTGCTTTTTTGCAACAAATGCGCCAACTGTTTGAATATCATCCACAATATGATGAACATGTATGGATTATGGGACCAGTTCCCGCATTACAGGCCAAACGGGGTGGCCGATATCGTTGGCAATTACTGGTGCAACACCCTTCGCGCATTTTTCTACAAAAAATGATGGCAGAGCTCTACCCACACATCACAGCGTTGCCACAAGCACGTAAAGTAAAATGGAATATTGATGTTGATCCCACAGAAGGTTGATAAAAAAGCAATTGATTATTGCAGTAAAAACTCCAAATTGAACAGAAGTCTATGAAAAAACAGTGGCAATTATTTCCTTAATTTGCGAAGTAGCTCTAAGAAATGATGTATATCACATTTTTTATGTAAACAAAGTAACGGGTTGAACTGTTAATCGGTTTAAAATGAATTTATTAATAAGACTGTAGAAAACGAGCCGCCAGTGCTTCCCCACAGGAATAACTGGCGTTTTTTTACTTTCGATTTTTTTACTTTCATTTCGGATAACAATCGTTTCGCTACCTATAGAACATGAGGAGTGAACTATGGAAAAAAAGAATTGCGCATTAGCGACAATGAAAGATGTCGCCAAAGTAGCGGGAGTTTCTACTGCAACTGTATCAAGAACGCTTATGAATCCTGATAAAGTTTCTGCGCACACCCGCCAGAAAGTCGAAAATGCTGTACTGGAAGTGGGTTACTATCCGCATAATCTCGCCAAGAATTTGAGGAGAAATGAGTCCAGAGCCATCCTGGTTATCGTTCCCAATATCAGCGATCCTTTCTTCAATGAAAGTATCCGCGGCATTGAAGAAACTGCGGCAAAACATGGTTATCTGGTTCTGATCGGTGACTGCAAACACCAACAACAGCAAGAACATGCTTTTATCAATCTTCTCATTACCAAACGCATTGATGGCATGATCTTACTGGGCTCAAATGTTCCTTTCGATGTCTCTAAAGAAGAACAGAAAAATATGCCTCCCATGGTGATGGCCAATGAATTTGCACCTGAACTAGGGCTTCCTACTGTCCATATCGATAATCTGACCTCCGCTTTCAATGCCACCCATCACCTGCAAAAAATCGGGCACAAACGCATCGCCTGTATCACCGGACCAGATACAATGCCACTGTGCCAATATCGGCTTCAAGGTTATATTCAGGCATTACGTCGTACCGGCGTTCCTATCCGTGATGAATATATAGTCAGAGGTGATTTCACCCATGAAAGTGGTGCTGAATCAGTAGAAACCTTGCTGACCCTGCCAGAACCTCCCAGCGCCATTTTCTGCCACAGTGATGTCATGGCAATTGGTGCAATGTGGCAAGCTAAAAAAATGGGATTAAAATTACCAGAAGACCTGTCCATTGTTGGTTTTGATAATATCAACATGGCGCAATACAGCGAACCACCGCTGACAACTGTAGCACAGCCATGTTATGAAATTGGGCATAACGCAATGCTTTTGTTGCTGGAACAGCTCCAGGGCCGTATGGTTTCGAAAGGTTCACGATTATTAGATGCAGAATTGCTTATTCGTGAGAGTACTTGTTCGCCTAAAAGCTAGGCAAATAACTACATGTTCAGTAACATTAGGTATCTACTCCTTAATTTTTTAAATAACTCAGCGAATTAAACACAGTGGCACAACGAGATTATGTGAGTCGCGGGCATTCCAATCCCCGTCGGAAAGGTACTGGTAAGAAAAAAAATCAGGCTCAAGGACTACCTAAAACGACATTAGCTATCGCCGTCGCTTTGGTGGTCACATTCATTGGTGGACTTTATTTCATCGTACATACTAAAAATGGAAGTGTACAAGATACACCACCAATCACTCACCAACCTAAAAGCCATGGTTTGCCACCAAAACCAGAAGAACGCTGGAGTTATATCAAGGAGCTGGAAAATCGACCTGTTGGTCTGCCATCAATGCAGGAACCCTCTTCAATCCCTAATCAACAGAACAACAGCCCAACGGAACTGACACCAGAACAGCGCCAATTACTTGAACAAATGAAGGCAGATATGCGCCAGCCACCAACACAATTGGCTGAAGTACCCTATAACAGTGAGCCAGTTCCTCGCTCACGCGTTCTTGTGAATCCACCAGTACAAAAACCATCGCCAGAATATACTCCACAGCAAAATCCTGTGCTTCAACAGGAGAATAAGCCATCGGTGCAATTTCAATCACCTCAAACTCAAATGCCTCAGACTCAAATACCTCGGTCTCAAACTTCCAATGAGACCAGTAAGTCAAAGACAACGCTAAATGAATCCAGATTAATGCTACAATGTGGTTCATTCCGTACTATAGAGCAGGCAGAGTCCGTCCGTGCCAGCCTCGCGTTGGTCGGTATTGAGAGTAAGATTACAATAAAAGACAGTTGGAATCGGGTTGTAGTGGGACCGTATAAGAGCAAAGATAGTGCGGAAAAAATGCGCAATCGCATTGCCAATACGGGGATTTCCAACTGTATTCTCCGCCCTGCTGGGGGTTGAAAAATCAAAAAATTCCCCCATCTTGATCTCTAATAACGAACATACGGTGCTTTAGATAAATAATCGTGGCATTGTCAGCCAAAGTACCGTGTGTGCCATCTTCTATTTTTTAACCAGGGGCTAACTCGTGACTACAATCGTAAGTGTTCGCCGTAATGGCCAAGTTGTCATCGGTGGTGATGGACAAGCAACAATGGGTCATACCGTTATGAAAGGCAATGTCCGTAAAGTACGCCGCCTTTATAATGACAAAGTCATAGCGGGTTTTGCCGGCGGTACTGCAGATGCCTTCACCCTGTTTGAGCTGTTTGAACGTAAGCTCGAAATGCATCAAGGGCATTTGACTAAAGCAGCAGTTGAACTAGCTAAAGATTGGCGGACAGACAGAATGCTCCGCAAGCTGGAAGCCTTGCTTGCCGTTGCAGATGAAAATACCTCTCTGATTATTACAGGTAATGGTGATGTGATTCAGCCAGAAAATGATCTTATCGCTATTGGCTCCGGTGGCTCATATGCACAAGCAGCAGCCCGCGCAATGCTGGAAACCACCGAACTCAGCGCCCGGGAAATCGCAGAACGCGCCCTGACTATCGCTGGCGATATCTGTATCTACACCAACCAAAATCATAACTTCGAAGAATTACCCTCAAAAGCGTAAGGATAGATAGTATGTCTGAAATGACTCCTCGCGAAATTGTCAGCGAACTTGACAATCATATCATCGGTCAGGATAAAGCAAAGCGTGCTGTTGCCATTGCGCTGCGTAACCGCTGGCGTCGTATGCAGTTGGATGAATCACTGCGTTACGAAGTAACTCCGAAAAATATTCTGATGATTGGCCCAACCGGTGTTGGTAAAACCGAAATCGCCCGTCGTCTGGCAAAACTGGCCAATGCACCTTTTATCAAAGTTGAAGCAACAAAATTCACTGAAGTCGGTTATGTCGGTAAAGAAGTTGATTCCATTATTCGTGATCTGACTGACGCTGCCGTGAAAATGGTTCGCCTGCAATCCATTGAGAAAAACCGCCACCGTGCCGAAGAACTGGCTGAAGAGCGTATTCTGGACGTTCTGTTGCCACCAGCAAAAAATAACTGGGGACAACCTGAAGCTCAACCAGAGCAATCCTCAACCCGCCAGACATTCCGCAAGAAACTGCGTGAAGGCCAACTGGATGATAAAGAAATCGAGATCGAAGTTGCTGCTGCTCCTGTTGGTGTTGAAATCATGGCACCTCCGGGTATGGAAGAGATGACCAATCAATTACAGTCTATGTTCCAAAACCTGGCTGGTCAGCGTCAAAAAAGTCGTAAGCTGAAGATCAAAGATGCGTTCAAACTGCTGGTGGAAGAAGAAGCTGCGAAACTGGTTAACCCTGAAGAGTTGAAACAGCAGGCAATTGATGCAGTTGAACAGCACGGTATCGTCTTTATTGATGAAATCGATAAAATATGTAAACGTGGTCAAAGCTCCGGCCCGGATGTTTCTCGCGAAGGCGTTCAGCGTGACCTATTGCCATTGGTTGAAGGCTGTACTGTCTCCACCAAACACGGTATGGTAAAAACTGACCACATTCTATTTATCGCTTCAGGCGCATTCCAGGTTGCCAGCCCTTCTGATTTGATCCCAGAGTTACAAGGACGTCTGCCTATCCGTGTTGAATTGCAGGCGCTGACAACTGAAGACTTTGAGCGCATCCTGACTGAGCCGAATGCTTCACTGACAGAACAATACAGAGCATTGATGGCCACTGAAGGTATGAATATTGAGTTCACCGCTGACGGTATTCGCAGAATTGCAGAAGCTGCATGGCAAGTTAATGAGACTACTGAAAATATTGGTGCCCGCCGTTTGCACACTGTGCTTGAACGCATGATGGAAGATATCTCTTTCGAAGCCAGCGAATGTCAGGGCCAATCTGTTGAAATCAATGCTGACTATGTCAAAACACACTTAGATGAGCTGGTAGCTGATGAAGATCTGAGCCGTTTTATCTTATAATCGGTTTAGAGCCTGATTCAACAGCAGTAAAAAATGGAATGGGAGGCTTACCTCCCATTTCTCTTTTTCTTAAACCAAAATCTATTACACTGAAATGCTTGATAGCAATATGAGTTCAATAACAACGGGTAATCAGATACAGGCATGGCTGGAAAGCTTACGCCTCAAAACTCTTCCACTTGCTGTAGCAGCCATTATGACCGGATCTGCCCTTGCATCATGGGCGGGTCATTTCAAATGGTCGGTGGCGTTGCTGGCCTTATTAACCGCCTCCCTGCTACAAATTCTGTCCAATCTTGCCAATGATTATGGTGATGTCACCAAAGGTAGTGATACCGAAAAACGCATCGGCCCAATGCGCGGTATGCAAAAGGGCTTGATCACAGCACAACAAATGAAAGCCGCATTAAAAATTACCGTGTTGCTCTCTTGTCTCTCAGGAATTTCTCTCATTATCGTTGCTTGTCATAGCCCAAGCGATATTATCGGTTTTCTGGGCCTGGGGTTACTGGCGATCATCGCTGCGATTACTTATACGGTAGGCACTAAACCGTATGGTTATATGGGGTTGGGTGACCTTTCCGTCCTTATTTTCTTTGGTTGGCTCAGTGTCCTTGGTACTTACTATCTGCAAACCAATACTTTTTCTCTGGACACCATTCTGCCCGCAACAGCCTGTGGCTTACTCTCCGTGGCAGTGTTGAATATTAATAATTTGCGTGATATCGAAACAGATCGCCAAAACGGTAAAAATACACTAGCGGTCAGGCTAGGTGGAAAAAAAGCCCGCTACTACCATGCAACACTGCTTACAGGTGCTATGCTCTGCTTTGTCCTCTTTACCCTCTTATACCTAATCAATTGGTATAATTGGTTATTTTTGCTGGCTTTCCCCTTGTTATTGCAGCATATGTTACAGGTACTGCACGATCCAACAGCCAAAGGTATGCGCCCCAAGCTGGTACAAATGGTCAAGGCTGCATTATTGACTAACATCCTGTTTTCCATTGGATTGATACTTAATTAGGCGAGTACATATCAATTTTATACACACGTTTTAAGATTGATGATTTTGCCAACACTGGTCTTAAAAGGATATACTGTTCGCTCCTTGCATAAACCAGACGTAAATCCCATGAAATATGATACTTCCGAACTTTGTGATATCTATCAAGAAGATGTAAACGTGGTAGAGCCATTATTCTCCAACTTTGGTGGGCGTACTTCATTTGGTGGTCAAATCATCACAGTGAAATGCTTTGAAGACAATGGATTGCTTTATGATTTACTGGAAGAACACGGACGTGGACACATTTTGCTCGTCGATGGTGGTGGATCGGTACGCAAGGCTCTTGTCGATGCCGAGCTGGCTCAACTTGCTGTCAATAATGAATGGGAAGGTATCGTCGTCTACGGTGCTGTGCGTCAGGTAGATCACCTTGCTGAGCTCGATATTGGCATTCAGGCAATGGCTGCTATCCCTGCTGGTTCCAACAGCGAAGGCATCGGAGAAAGTGATATCAGGGTGAATTTTGGTGGCGTAACTTTCTTTTCTGGTGATTATCTTTATGCAGATAATACAGGGATGATCTTATCAGAAGTTCCGCTGGTGATGGATGACGATAGCGATGATGATGATGATGATGATGATGATGAAATGTAATATCCGCATAAACCTATACCCTATCATCAATCTCCACGATATATAAAAAAGGGCGTAGTTATCCTGTCTCTTCTACACAAATCCCTCGATTGAATCGAGGGATTTTTTTGAACCTTTTTCTACCTGGCTGATCTCAATAAGAAATACTACGTTGAGGTCACGTATGATGTTTTCAACAGATGCTGAGCAATGGGCAAAAGACACTTTTCAATATGCTGATTTAGGGGATAGCCGCCGCACTAAGCGGCTGATCAAACT
>NZ_NKHP01000012.1:32114-144018 GCF_014467235.1 Xenorhabdus indica
ATGGGAAAGGCTATGGGAAGGATGGTTCATATTACAAACCATCCTTGAAGGTTACTTGCTTGCACAGTCTCTTGAGCTATAGATGTGATCAAGAGACAGGTAGTTATCGCCCTTTTTTCGCAAAACTATCGGATACCTTACTGAACATCTTCCATCTTACCCAACAAGGTACGTAAGCGATCTTGCCATGCTGATTGTTCTTGTTTGAGCTGTTCATTTTCACGTACCAGCGAATCACGGCTATCTGTTATATTTTGGACATCCTGAGATAACACTGTGTTCTTTTCTTTTAATTCTTCAATTTCCATTTGCAGCAAAGTGATGGTATCAATTGCCTGCTGAACTTTAGATTCTAGCTTTTCAAAAACTTCAAATGACATTCTTTAGCCCCTCTTATAAGCAATGCCTTGATTGTATTTAGCCTGTTAACGACTGTCTAGTTTCATACTTCTAATGTGTGGCATAACGAGAAATATAGTGACTAATCCTAAATGGAGATAAGATCACATTTCAGCGACCAATAAAACCACAATTAAATGCGAATTCGCTCATTTTGTTGACGCAACACGCAGATTTCAATTTCGCTATTTCTCGTTTCCGCTCATTAACGATAAATTCACATCGCCTTTCTCTGCGTAACCAGAACGCAGCAAGAAAGGACTAATAATTAATCTCCTCTCTGTACTTTTTATAGGATATAGAAATGAGTCAGACCACCACTCCAACATTATCAGGTCAATGCATTTCAGAATTTCTGGGTACTGCATTACTTGTTTTCTTCGGCTTAGGCTGTGTTGCTGCTGCCCGTCTTGCAGGAGCACAACTGGGTCTATGGGAAATCAGCATTATCTGGGGCTTTGGTGTTGCCCTGGCTGTTTACCTTACTGCCGGAATTTCTGGTGCACACCTGAATCCAGCAGTAACCATTGCGCTATGCCTATTTGCCAGTTTTGACAGAAAAAAAGTACTCCCTTACATCATTGCTCAAATGTTAGGCGGTTTTGTTGCCGCAGCTATCGTCTATATGATGTATTACAACCTTTTCCTTGATTATGAGCAAGTTCACAACATTGTTCGTGGATCACAAGAAAGTCTTTTCACGGCTGGAGTATTTTCCACTTACCCTGCATCACAAATTTCCGTATTCCATGCATTTATTGTTGAAGTTATCATCGCGGCTGTTTTGCTTTGCCTGATTCTGGCAATAACAGATGATGGCAATGGCATTCCACGTGGTCCTTTGGCACCACTGGTTATCGGTATTTTAATTGCTGTTATCGGTGGTTCTTTTGGCCCCCTGACCGGATTTGCCCTGAATCCCGCTCGTGATTTCGGCCCTAAGTTAGTTGCTTATTTAGCCGGATGGGGAAATATTGCTCTGACTGGTGGTCGGGACATCCCTTATTTCCTTGTTCCGTTGGTAGCCCCCGTTGTTGGTGCAATTCTGGGGGCATTTGGTTATCGCAAACTGATTACCCGCCATTTACCCTATGGAGCTTAGTTTTGCTGCCCTTGACAGATGATAACAGATAAAAAGTAAAAAAATTTTTGAATAAAACCAGGTTATAGTTATGACAACAGAAAATATGACGGATAAAAAATATATCGTTGCTTTGGATCAAGGGACAACCAGTTCACGGGCAGTAATACTTGATCACGACGCTAATATTGTCTGTATTTCACAACGTGAGTTTCCACAAATATATCCTAAGCCAGGCTGGGTGGAGCACGATCCAATGGAAATCTGGGCCAGCCAAAGCTCAACATTGGTCGAAGTGCTGGCAAAAGCAGATATCCGCACAGATCAAATTGCCAGTATTGGTATCACTAATCAACGAGAAACAACTATCATCTGGGAAAAAGAAACAGGTAAACCTGTTTACAATGCCATTGTATGGCAATGTCGCCGGACAGCAGATATTTGTACAAAACTGAAGAAAAAAGAAGGTCTGGAAGAATATATCCGTCATAACACTGGTCTGGTGATTGATCCCTATTTTTCCGGCACAAAAATAAAATGGATCTTGGACAATATTGAGGGTGTCCGCCTGCGTGCTGAAAATGGCGAACTGTTATTCGGCACAGTTGATACTTGGTTGGTTTGGAAAATGACACAAGGTCGCGTGCATGTCACCGATTACACCAATGCTTCCCGTACTATGCTATTCAACATCCATAATCTCGACTGGGATCAGAAAATCCTTGATGAGTTGGGTATTCCTCGCGTTATGTTGCCAAAAGTTGCCGCATCTTCTGAAATTTATGGTCAAACCAACATCGGTGGTAAAGGTGGTACTCGTATTCCTATTGCAGGAATTGCAGGGGATCAACAAGCTGCACTCTATGGTCAGTTATGTGTCCATCCTGGCATGGCAAAAAACACTTATGGCACAGGCTGCTTCCTGCTGATGAATACGGGAACTGATGCCGTACGTTCCAATCATGGGCTGCTGACTACCATCGCCTGTGGGCCACGAGGTGAAGTCAACTATGCGCTGGAAGGTGCCGTATTTGTAGGTGGTGCGTCTATTCAGTGGCTGCGTGATGAACTGAAACTTATTGCAGATGCAGCAGACTCCGAATACTTCGCCAAAAAAGTAAAAGACAGTAATGGCGTTTATGTTGTTCCGGCCTTTACCGGTCTTGGAGCCCCTTATTGGGATCCTTACGCCCGTGGCGCCATTTTCGGCCTGACTCGTGGTGCAAACAGTAACCATATTATTCGTGCCACACTCGAATCCATCGCTTACCAAACCCGTGATGTATTGGATGCAATGCAAGCCGATTCTGGTACACGCCTGCAAGCACTGCGCGTAGATGGTGGTGCGGTTGCCAATAATTTCTTGATGCAATTCCAGTCTGATATTCTCGGCACACGTGTCGAGCGCCCTGAAATACGCGAAAGCACAGCATTAGGTGCCGCCTTCCTTGCTGGTTTAGCTGTCGGTTTCTGGAAAGATCTTGACGAAGTGAAAAGTAAGGCAACTATCGAAAAAGAATTCCGTCCAAGTATTGAAACTACAGAACGTAATCACAGATACAACGGTTGGAAAAAAGCGGTTGCCCGTGCTCAAGAATGGGAAGACCGCGCTTGAAAAACAAACCTTTAAGGTGAAATAACCCCCAAATTGAAACATAATGCTCTGACATTACAGTACTTTTTATATGGCAGTACTGCTCTGTCAGAGCTTTCTCACTTCAATATTTTTGCCTACTACCAATATTCGCCGTCTTTATCCGACTGTCTGTTCCTGATGTTGTATCCGCTGAGAAATTGGCAACCAGCACAATAGAATAAGCAGAGCCATAAAAAACATCAGCATACCAATACTGAACTGGCCATTTTGTGGCAACATCGCCGATAACCATGTAGCCGCGCCTGACCCTATATTCTGTAATCCACCTACCAACGCCCCCGCTGCACCAGCCAGATAAGGAAATGGCTCCATAGCCCCCGTCGTTGCCAGCGGGAACAACATACCAGCGCCAAAAAAGAACAATGCAGCCGGGATCAACAGCGTCCAGATATTAATAATCCCCAACCATCCTGGCAACCACATCAACGTGCCTGCTAACAAACAACAGATGACGGAATTCCACATCAATTGATAAAACGTTTTGTTTTCACGTCCTGCATACCATGAGCCCAGAAATGCAGCAGGGATCGGCAGGATAAACAGAATACTGACAGTTAAACTGTCCAATCCTAAAACAGCCCCCATCAAAACCCCGCAGCTGGCCTCAAAAACAGCCACACCCGCCAGACTACCAACCAACATAATCAGGTAAGAAACAAAAACACCATTGGATAACAATTGGTGAAAAGAGATCAGCATCGTGCTCTGCTTTGTTTGCTCCGGGCGGGTTTCCGGTAAATGCCGGAATAAAAACAAAGTTACAGTTGCCCCCAACAGCAATAAAAACAAATAGCAAGCACGCCAACCAAAATAATGGCCTACGATACCGCCTACCATCGGTGCTAATAAAGGGCTGACCAATATCGCCATATTCAACAGACTATTGGCATAACGCAATTCTGTCCCCGTGTATAAATCTCTTGGCATAGTGCGCACCATTACTCCTCCGACCCCCGTGCCTAAGCCTTGAAATACACTGGCTATTACTAATATCAATAAACTGGAGGAAAACAGTGCACAAGTTGTGGCAACCAGAAAAATTGACATTCCTGTCAAAATAACGGGACGACGACCAATTTTATCCGATAATGGTCCATAAAAGAGCTGTGAGAGTCCATAAGAGAATAAGTATGCCGCCATAACACGCTGTACTTCACCCGCAGGTTTCCCGAAGTAATTCGCCATATCTGCAATAACTGGAACATAAATTGTCTGGGTCATCTGCCCGACAGCGGCCAACGCAATTAACATTAGCAATAAATTAAAATGCACTATTTTTCTCATCGCACTCACATACAATGTTATTTAAACAAAATACACGTGTACCCGGTTTCATTTAAGGAATAACAGCAATAACAAAGCCCCCAGGTTATTAATAAACAAACCTGACATACTGACTTCATTAGATTGAATTTTCCCGGTCAATTTATATTTTTTCTTGGCAGTATACAATTTCACACATGGAAAAAATGGCAGTCATATTTCCCATAAATGTCAATAAAAATGTACATATACCCCATAAAAATAGCAAAAATATAGTCAATGAGACTGTGACACGTAATTGATAAGGCTATTTCACTCAATCGCGTAAAATCTCGTCAAAGGAGCGCCAATTCACTCCATCTATTTCACTCCGTATTGTTACTCACTCAGTATCGTGTAGAGAGGCTAAATGCAATGGCAAACTGGGTTACAGGAAAAGTCACAGAGATAATCAATTGGACAGACTCACTATTCAGTATCAAGCTATGTGCACCAATAGAAAAATTCACTGCTGGACAATTTGCAAAACTTGCTCTCGAAGTTGAAGGAGAGCGCATCCAACGAGCTTATTCTTACGTCAATTCTCCCAATAACGATAACCTTGAGTTTTATTTAGTCACTGTGCCGGAAGGAAAGCTCAGTCCACGACTTGCTGCCTTGCAGAAAGGTGATGAATTGCTGGTCACAGAACAAGCGGCAGGTTTTTTTATCCTTGATGAAATTCCTGACTGCCAAAACCTGTGGATGCTCTCGACCGGGACAGCCATCGGGCCTTACCTTTCTATTCTTCAGCAAGGGAGTGATTTGGAACGATTTGAAAATATCATTCTGGTGCATGCCGTCAGGCTGGAGCAGGACTTAAGTTATTTACCACTCATGCAGCAATTAGAGAAATCTTTTCAGGGAAAACTGCGGATCCAAACTATCGTCAGTCGGGAAAAATGCCAGTATTCATTGATGGGGCGGATCCCGGCACTCATTGAAAATGGTGAAATGGAAGCAGCCGTCGGTTTACCTATGCAGGCAGAAAACAGCCACGTGATGCTGTGCGGAAACCCTCAGATGGTCAGAGATACCCGGCAACTACTGAAAGAGCAACGCGGCATGGAAAAACACCTGCGCCGTAAACCGGGCCATGTTACCAGCGAACAATACTGGTAACGATCAACCATAACTTTTACTTCTTATCACCTCTTCAAAGATCTTCATCTTTCAAGACACCGCTTTATTGGCGGTATCTTGAAATCTGTTGGGTAGATAAATCTATTCGGTATATACAGTTAATCAACGTTTTTGTACCGGATTGTCAGCAGAAATGTGATCAACCCTTTCTGCCGATTTGCCAAAACGGTTTGGCCCTTCTGTTCCACGAAATACACCGCAATCCAGCATAATCATGACAAAAATCAATGTCGGAATAAAACGACCAATACCCCATTGCCATATCGGTGCCATTGCGCTCCAATTAAGGGAAAGCAACACCCAGGCCAATGCCAGCAGCAACGTCCAGCCACCACGTTTATTACGGTCATGCAAGCGTTTCGAAAAAATTGCTGTTGTCGGATACAATATCAAGGCCGTACTTACCGCTGCATAATTCATGGGGAGAACATTCATTCCATGCAGAGTCAGGAGTATAAAAATCAGAGCGAAACAGATACCGATTCCGACCCAAAATTCCCGTCGCCCGATGCGACCTTTGAATGAGAATCCCCATTGTTGTAATGTCATGTACTCTTTTCCAATTGTGGATGCTGTTTTTCTGCTATTTACACTTTATTTCCGCGCTTGACACTCGGCGAGTAACAACATGAAAACAGACATAAATAAACTTCTGGTGACAATATTAATCGCTTTTAGCATCGGTTTACCATTCTCAACTGCTGCGGGTGAGCCTTCTGTCACATCAGGTATACACCCGCAACTCATGTATCTCTTGCCAGATTCCCCGGCTTTTGAAGATACCATCCCGACATTCCGGGAAAAATACAACAAAAAACACCCTGAAACTCTTCTGCATGAATATAAAGTCATTACGAGCAAAGATATCTCACTGCCTTTTATCCGCGCCGCCAGTAAAATCAACGAAAAAATCTACTCTTCAGCCGTGCTGGAGAGAGGTAGCGAGAAAATTAAAAGCCTGCAAATTACTTTATTACCATCCCAAAATGAGCAGGAAAAAGAACAGAACCTTTTGCTGACCAAACAGTATATCGTTGCCTTGATCGGCCAATTTGAACCAACACTTTCCCCAGAACAAATTAAAGAGAAAACGGAGAAACTCCTCAAGACGGCAGAAAAGCAGTCATTTTACAGCCGAAAAATGGGGGCAATACGCTATATCATCGTAAACAGCAGCGAAAATATAATGACCTTCGCTATTGAACCGATTAAGCTATCGCTATCTGACGTACCAGTAAATGAAAATTAGTGACATAGCGCAGAGCTATTCTGGCCGATGATCTTTATACTGTCGGCCTTCCACTTAAATGACATGAAGCCATTCATTGAAGAATATTAATTCAGTTCGCAATTTAATTATTTTCTGGTTGGAGGGAAAAATATGCGACATCCATTAGTTATGGGTAACTGGAAACTCAATGGCAGTACCCACATGGTTAACGACCTGATCACAGGCCTGCGTAAAGAATTGAGCAACATTGATGGCTGTGACGTCGCTATCGCACCACCAACTGTGTATGTTTCTCTGGCAAAAAGTGCACTGGCCGGCAGCCGTATCGCTCTGGGTGCACAAGATGTTGGCGTTAACCTTTCTGGTGCATTCACAGGCGAAACATCCGCAGAAATGCTGAAAGATGTGGGCGCAAGATATATTATCATCGGCCACTCTGAACGCCGCACTTACCACAAAGAAAGCGATGAATTCATAGCAAAAAAATTTGCTGTCCTGAAAGAACAAGGCCTTATTCCGGTTCTATGCATTGGTGAAACCGAACAAGAAAACGAAGCGGGCCAGACAGAAACAGTATGTGCACGCCAAATCGATGCTGTTCTTAACACATTGGGCGCAGAGGCCTTCGAAGGTGCAATCATTGCTTACGAGCCCGTTTGGGCAATCGGCACCGGCAAATCAGCAACACCAGCGCAAGCCCAGGCTGTCCATAAATTCATTCGTGACCACATCGCTAAACAAGATGCAGCCATTGCTGAGCAAGTTATCATCCAATACGGCGGCTCTGTTAACGCCGGCAATGCGGCTGAATTGTTTACCCAACCAGATATCGACGGTGCTCTGGTTGGTGGTGCATCACTGAAAGCTGATGCCTTTGCTGTTATCGTGAAAGCGGCTGCGGAAGCGAAAAAAGCCTAAGACACCTCAAACAGTTACAAAATAACCGCCACCAAGTTATCTGGTCGCGGTTATTTTTCTAATTCTTATTTCTTCTAGCCATTATTAACGCCGAATAATCTCATCAAATATGCCACCAGTAGAAAAGTGTTCCTTCTGTGCTTTTTTCCAGCCACCAAATACCTCATCAATTGTAAATACTTTCAACTCAGGGAAAATAGCACGGTACTTTTCTGCAATGGCTTTATCACGGGGACGATAATAATTTTTTGCAGCAATTTCCTGCCCAATCGGTGAATAAAGGTATTTCAGATATTCAGTTGCCAATTCGCGTGTACCTCGTTTATCAACCACTTTATCGACAACAGCCACCGTTGGTTCTGCCAGAATAGAAATGCTTGGAGTGATAATTTCGAATTTTCCTTCACCTTCCTTATCTAGAGCATTAATCGCCAGCAATGCTTCATTTTCCCATGCAATCAGTACATCACCGATACCGCGTTCAACAAAAGTATTGGTTGCCCCACGAGCACCAGAATCCAATACTTCAACATTTTTATACAACGCCTTCACAAATGCTTTTGCCTTAGCTTGATCCTGGTTGTTGTGCACCAAACTATATCCCCAGGCAGCCAGATAGTTCCAACGTGCACCACCGGATGTTTTGGGATTTGGTGTTACAACAGAAACATCAGGACGGATCAAATCTGACCAATCTTTAATCTGTTTGGGATTCCCTTTTCTCACCAGAAAAACAATCGTTGATGTATAAGGCGCGGAATTATCCGGTAAACGCTGGAGCCAGTTTTTAGCAATACTACCACGCTCTGCAATCGCATCCACATCATATGCCAACGCCAATGTTACGACATCTGCCTGAAGGCCATTAATCACTGAAGTTGCCTGCTTGCCTGAACCACCATGCGATTGTCGGATCGTTACCCGTTCTCCGGTTTTCTGCTGCCAATATTGACTGAATGCCTGATTATATTGTTGATACAACTCACGCGTCGGATCATAAGAAACATTCAAGAGTTGCACATCTTTCGCCCATACCTTTCCTCCTGTCAATATGACCAAGAATAACATTATCAGAGCAGAATACCTTGTCGTGCTCCAGTTCATTATCTTCCATTGCTTAACCTCCCATTGCGTAACCATCGTAAAATGCTCTCCTAAATTATTTATGATTTTCTCCATAAAAACTGACAGAAAGCGTTCTGACGCAGAAATAATTTAAAATTTCCACTTATTCACAACAGGAATATGACGAACAAAAAAGAACAGCCATATATATCATATGGCTGTATCTGAAAAATGAACTTACTAGTAGGGAAGAGGAGTAACCAGAACAGAATCAGTAGAGTTTTTTCGCTGTTTCCAACCAATCTTTCTTAAAGAAACGCTGCATATTTTGCACCGCATCAATAATATCATGATGGATAAGTTTCTCATTCTGGATACCAACACAGCGGCCACCATGACCTTCCAGTAGCAACTGGACAGAATAAGCCCCCATGCGTGATGCCAGAATGCGGTCATAAGCCACCGGCGCACCGCCACGCTGAATATGGCCTAATACCGTTGCACGAGTTTCATGGCGTGTTTCTGTTTCAATATATTTTGCCAGCTCATCTACTTCACAAACATGTTCAGTAATAGCGACGATGGCATGACGTTTACCTTTCTGGATACCAGCTTTAATTTCTGCTAATAGTTCTTCACGATCAAAAGGAATTTCACGTTCAGGCAGGACAATAAACTCACATCCACCGGCAATCGCTGCGGATAGAGTCAGATCACCACAATAACGTCCCATTACTTCAACAATAGAGATACGTTTGTGGGAAGTTGAGGTATCGCGCAGACGATCAATCGCTTCAACAACCGTCTCCAGTGCCGTAAAATAACCGATTGTATAATCAGTTCCCGCCACATCATTATCGATCGTACCGGGCAGACCGATACATGGGAAACCTGCCTCAGTCAGCTTTTTCGCTCCCAGATAAGAGCCATCACCACCAATCACCACCAGCGCATCAATTTCACTTTTGCGCATATTTTCAATAGCGATTTCCCGCACCTTATCATCTCTGAACTCAGGAAAACGCGCTGATCCTAAAAACGTTCCACCACGATTAATCATATCGGAAACGCTAAAGCGATCGAGCTTCTTCATCCTGTTTTCATACAACCCCAGATAGCCATCATAAATACCATAAACTTCTAACCCTTCGGTTAAAGCGGCACGAACAACTCCACGAATAGCGGCGTTCATACCCGGCGCATCTCCGCCACTCGTTAAGACTCCGATTCTTTTAATCTTGTTGATCATGATGACCTCTGACTTATAGATGTAATATTTGCCAATCTGCTGACTGCCTTCCCTGACAGGAAGATTTACAGCAGATTTTGCCAAACCTGATTGTCACTTCATTAGCTGAATTGATTCAACAGTGCCCATGATACGGAAAAATACTCAGTCTGCATTAATATTTTGTTTACTTTTTGACGATTTTTTGATTATGAATAAATTCTCCCATCAATCCCAACAATTTTTACGTGCCACTGGCACAATAGGCAAGGATCTTGGTAAATAAATAATATCGGCACTGAAACACTGATTACGCAAAAATGTTTCCAATCAACAATACACAGCCCAATACTGTCACAGCCAATGCAACAATACTGAACCATCAATTAAAATTTATGTTTATCAGCGAAAGCCCTTAGGATTATTCAGGATGGTCTATTTCAGGTATAAAAATAGCGTGTTAGATGGAAAAAGATAGGGGCAGAGAAACAAAGCGAATCGATTCTATCCAGCATGCCGCCGTGACCTTCAATAATTTCACCAAAGTCTTTCACTCCGCTGTCACGCTTAATTGCAGACATACATAACCCGCCGATAAACCCCATCAGTGTAATAGCCAATGATATCAGTCCGGCTTCCCACGGAGAAAAGGGTGTCACCCAATACAGTGACATCCCTAGCAATACCGAAGCCAAGATACCGCCAAAAAACCCTTCAACCGTTTTTTTGGGGCTTAATTTCGGCACAATGGAACGTTTACCAAATAATTTCCCGAACACATACTGCCAAACATCAGACATCTGCACCACAATCATCAGGAACAACAATAACTCAATATTTTGACCTTCATACCCAGGAATATCCAACATCAACAAAGCGGGCGCATGACTAAGGGCAAATACAGTTACCAACATACCCCACTGAATTTTTGCGGTGCGCTCCAGAAAACGAGTAGTATCACCAACCAAAGCAATGCGGGCAGGTAAAAACAGAAATACGTAAACAGGAATAAATATCGAAAACAACTCATACCACTGCATGCCCACCAAAACATACTGCACAGGTATAAAGCAGAAGAAGCACCAGAATAAAGCCTCATGGTCACCACGGCGAGTCGGCGTTAAAGTGATAAATTCGCGCAGGGCAAAAAAAGACATAACAGCAAATAATATAACTGACCCGACAGGCCCAACAACCACAGCCAGGACACAGACGATGCACATCATCCACCAGCCCCGAATACGGGCATTCAGGTTATCGATACTCGCATTACGCTTTTCTCCCGCATAACGAAATGACAAAACCCCACCAATCACGCTAGCAATAATTAATGCACCAAATATACCGCCAAATAGCAGCATCAAATTATGGCCTACTCCCATCATAGCACTAACTCCTCCAATGCAGCCTGGGCACGTTGCAAGAATGCGGCTTTACTTTCATTCTCAGTCAATTTATCCAATGGCTGACCGAATCTGGCCGAACAAATAATTGGCACCAGCAATATCTTTCCCTTTGGTAAAACGCGATTTAAATTTTCCAGATAAACCGGAATGAGTTCAGCATCAGGATACTTACGAGCCAAATAATACAGGCCACTCTTGAATGGATTGATTTGTTCACCATCTCCGCGAGTCCCTTCTGGAAAGAAAATTAAAGATTCTTTTCGCTCCAGAATCCCCGTCAACGGCGCAAGAACTTCTTCTTTGTGAGTATTCTCGCCTTGGCGCTCGATTAAAACCGCACAAAATATCTTATGCATCAGATAACGACGTAGACGGGTTTTATCCCAATAATCACGGGCCGCAACGGGATGAACCAGATGACGCAACGCAGAAGGGAGCCCAGACCAAATCACTAATCCATCAAGGTGGCTGGTGTGATTAGCATAATAAATACGACTTTTGGTCGAAGGCTGACAACCTATCCATCGCACCCGCACACCAGTCAAGATACGACATAGGCCCGATAACATCGCCCCCATACATTTTGACAGGAAGCTAATTTTATGAGTTTTTTTCATACAGGGTATCCCTATCCCTATTTATTTTTATATAGAGTAACAGTGATAAGATTTGTTTAATTAAGGGCTTGCAAGAAGGTAAGATAATCAAGATTGTTTGAGATAACAACAGGCCTATGGCCTATTCAGATATGACAAGGCTTCAGATAGCCTATACATGATGTGTAAACAGCTAATAAATTCAATTAAATCCAGTAATCCGCAAGCTATTTCTCATAAATTATCAGTAGGAAAACAACTTATGATATACCCTATGTGAGGACAAAAAAAAGCCCCTCAAGGGGGCTGAAAGACAGGGATGGTGTCTATGGCAAGGAAAATCGTTATTGATATTACTTCACGTCATATAGGTATAGCAGAATCAGTTCAATTCCCGAATAATTCGCGCCTTATAACACTTTCGGAGCTGTTGTTCTTGCTCCAATGTCAGCAATTGATACATTTGATGACGAATACGCGCTATCTCTACACTGAGATCAATATTCTGCTTTGCTACTTTTTCAAGCTGCGATCTTACCGCAGCTTCATCAAAATTCTTTGCAGTCAGAAGATTATACATCTTCCAACGTTCTGCCTGTATATCCGCCCTTACTTGCTCATGCAGATGCCGTTTTTTCACTAAATCCCACATCTGCTGTCGTTGCTGTTCAGTTAATGTAATTCCCCCAAAGACACAACTATAGTTATAGTTACGTTGGTAATAACCAGAATCACCCTTGTCGTATGGCAGACAAAACAGTGAGGAATCAGCCTCGGAGGCATTATACGCATCAGCAATTTCAGCTAAGGCCATTGCCGTTCCAAACACAGACATTGACGCTAAAGCTAATGTTGCTATTTTACGCATTTAATAATCCCTCGCTTTATCGAATAGCACTATTCGATTCAGTGCAGGTAATATAGCCTTGTGGCTGCAAACTAGCGTCAGAGCATGTAAAAGTACGTAAAGTCATGGAATAGCAAAATTTGTTATCGTATTTTGCTCTTGGAGGAAGAATGAATGCATAAGATATTATTAGTTGATGATGACCGCGAACTAACATCTTTATTAAAAGAATTACTAGAAATGGAAGGATTCAGTGTAGTGATCGCCCATGATGGTGAGCAGGCATTACAATTTATCGATTCTTCAATTGACTTGTTACTACTGGATATCATGATGCCACGTAAAAACGGCATCGAGACATTGAAGGAGCTACGTCAATACCACCAAACTCCCGTTATTATGTTAACGGCTCGAGGAAGCGATTTAGACCGCGTTCTGGGGCTAGAACTGGGGGCAGATGATTACTTACCTAAGCCTTTTAACGATCGTGAACTGGTAGCCCGTATACGCGCGATTTTACGTCGTTCCAACTGGAACGAACAACAAGCTGACAACGGTACACCTGTGCTCGAAGTCGATAAACTGCAACTCAACCCAGGGCGCCAGGAAGCCAGCTTTGATGGCAATATTCTGGATTTAACTGGAACAGAATTCACACTTCTCTACTTATTGGCTCAACATTTGGGGCAAGTGGTTTCCCGTGAACATTTAAGTCAAGAAGTATTAGGAAAACGACTCACACCTTTTGACAGAGCCATAGACATGCATATTTCTAACCTTCGTCGTAAATTACCCAACCGGACTGATGAATTACCCTGGTTTAAAACGTTACGTGGACGCGGATATTTAATGGTTTCAGCGAAATGATCAATAGCCTAACAGCCCGCATATTTGCCATTTTCTGGCTAACGCTGGCGCTCGTTTTGATGGTCGCGCTAATGGCGCCCAAACTGGACTCAAGGCAATTAACCCCACTATTAGACAGTGAATATCAGCAAGGCAACCAGATAGCCAAACATATTGGAGAAGAATTAACTCGTTATCCACCCAATGATCTATTCTGGTGGCTCAGGCTAGATCGTGCCATTGCCCAATGGGCACCACCAGATCAATTCTTATATCTTGCTACTACTGAAGGGCGTGTCGTTGGTCATGAGAAAAATTTTATGCAGGTTGTTCGCAATTTCCTCGGCCAATCTGACAATACAGACCACCCTAAAAAGAAAAAATATGGTCGCATAGAAATACTTGGGCCATTTTCAATACGTGATGGTGGAGATTACTATCATCTCTACCAGCTTCGGCCAGCAGGCAGCCCACAATCAGATTTTATTAATTTGATGTTTGATCGCCCTTTCCTGCTGCCTGCGGCAACCATGTTAATCAGTGCACCACTACTCCTATGGCTGGCATGGAGTTTAGCAAAACCTGCCCGTAAGTTAAAAAACGCGGCAGATGAAGTAGCAAAAGGTAATCTAAGACAACATCCCGAACTGGAATCAGGCCCACAAGAATTTCTGGCTGCTGGCAGCAGTTTCAACCAAATGATCAGTGCATTAGAAAGAATGGTAACCGCCCAACAACGGCTGATATCCGATATTTCGCACGAATTACGCACTCCCCTTACCCGCTTACAACTTGCAACAGCATTGCTACGCCGCCGCCACGGAGAAAGCAAAGAACTGGAGCGCATTGAAACAGAAACTCAGCGTCTGGATGGCATGATTAATGACCTTTTAATACTTTCCCGCAACCAACATAAGAACGAGTTACTGCGTGAAAATGTCAAAGCCAGTGAGATATGGAATGACATATTGGAAAATGCCAAATTTGAAGTCGAACAGATGAACAAAACGCTGGATATCGTTTCTCCCCCTGGTTCATGGACTATTTACTGCAACCCGGCAGTACTTGGCAGTGCGCTAGAAAACATCGTCCGCAACGCCCTTCGCTATTCCAGCAGCCATATCGCTGTTGCATTTAAAGCTGATAATCATGGCGTGACGATTACAGTTGATGATGATGGCCCTGGGGTCAACCCTGAAGACCGTGAACATATCTTCCGCCCGTTTTACCGGACAGACGAAGCGAGGGATAGAGAATCAGGCGGAACTGGATTGGGGTTAGCGATAGTACAAACTGCGGTAGAACAGCATCGAGGTTGGGTTAAAGCAGAAGATAGCCCTTTAGGGGGGCTACGGTTGGTGATTTGGTTACCGTTGCATGGGCGGTAGGTGGATGGCGCCCTGACCGAAATTTAGTTAATAACAGTATGTAATAATTTAAAAAAAAAGACTATTATGCTTGACCTTGAGGCATTGAGAGTCTACTCTCGTCGCGTATTAATGAAAATTACTCATATAGTGATTTATATTTAGAGAAAAACATTTTTATATCAAACAGATAACCAATCCACGATTAGTGATAGGCACTCTGGGAGCCGTAACCTAGTGCGGTAGCTTTAATCAGATATAGAAATATATATTCCCTTTCCAATTCTGCATCATCTTAAAATCAGCCGAAAAATTTAAAAATGAAAATTCTGGTTACTGATGGAGCTGGTTTCATAGGCTCTGTGTTCTCTGCATTGATTCCATCAAAATCATTTGAGCTTATACTATCTTCTTGAAATTTCATTCCTAGACACCATGCCGATTTTTATTCATTTACAAGAAAATATAAAATTCAATAAGTTAAAATCTGACAATATGAAATAATGAAAAGCTTGTAATTGACTGGTTTTAGAAATAACTCTTCAACTTTCAGCTAAAGACCAAACTGCCTCTGCATTAAAAAATACAATATATTGAGTAAATATGACCACAACAGTTAAACTATCTCCTTCTCAAATCACATTCAGGGCAATAAAAAGTAAGACAGTTCTGGAGTCCGCTCTAGAATCTGGCGTGGTACTAGAGTATAGCTGCAAGAATGGTTCGTGTGGTATGTGTGAATCCGTTTTGATTGCTGGGGAAGTATCCGATAAACAAGAGAATGTCTACAAAACTGGCGATCGTTTTCTAACTTGTCAATGCAAGCCTACCTCTGACGAGGTTACTATAGAAGCTGAATATTACCCGGAACTTGCTGAGATAACACAAAAGATTGTTCCCTGCAAAGTTAGTTCAACTAATATAATAGCGGATGAATATATAATCATTAAATTTAGGCTGCCACCCACTGCATCTTTTGCATTCCTACCTGGTCAATACATCAATCTACATTATCAAGGGATAGTACGTAGTTACTCCATCGCTAACGCTAATATTCAAGATGGAATTGAGTTACATATTCGCCGAGTCAATAATGGTGCTATGAGTGGCCTCTTGTTTAATAACTTGGCTATAAATACCTTATTGAGGTTAGAAGGGCCAATAGGAACTTTCTTTGTCAGAGACGATGTACGCCCCATTATTTTTCTTGCTGGCGGCACAGGATTTGCTCCAGTTAAGTCTATGGTTGAAAAACTTATTCAACAAGATTCCAAACGCGATATTCACATCTATTGGGGAATGAACAATAGCTCTGATTTCTACTCGAATCTCCCAATAGAATGGGCAGATAAACACGAAAATATACGTTATGTACCAGTCATATCTGGTGAAGATTCTCAATGGTCAGGAAGAAAAGGATTCGTACATAAAGCAGTAATAGAGGATTTTCATAGCCTCTCAACATTTGCCGTGTATGCTTGTGGTTCCCCAATGATGATTGAAGCTGCAAGAGCTGATTTTGTAAAAAAAGAACTGTCTGGCAAACACTTCTTCTCTGATGCATTTACCGTATCTAAATAAATGAGGAAATAATGAAGGCTGTAATTCTTGCCGGTGGGCTGGGTACTCGCCTAAGCGAAGAAACTATCGTAAAACCGAAACCAATGGTAGAAATTGGTGGCAAGCCTATCTTGTGGCATATCATGAAAATGTATTCTGCTCATGGCATCAATGACTTTATTATCTGCTGTGGCTACAAGGGATATGTTATCAAGGAATATTTTGCCAACTATTTCCTGCATATGTCTGACGTAACATTCCGTATGACAGAAAATCGAATGGAAGTTCACGAAAAACGAGCAGAGCCTTGGAATGTAACGTTAGTTGATACCGGAGATGCCTCTATGACTGGTGGTCGTCTAAAACGAGTAGCAGAATATGTAAAAAACGATGATGCTTTTCTATTTACCTATGGAGATGGTGTTGCCGACGTAGATATCCAGGGTACTATAGATTTTCATCGTAGCCATGGGAAATTAGCTACCCTTACCGCAACTTTCCCTCCTGGACGATTTGGAGCACTTGATATCCAAAATAAACAGATCCGTTCCTTCAAAGAGAAACCCAAAGGAGATGGGGCCATGATCAATGGCGGTTTCTTTGTACTCAATCCTAAGGTAATTAATCTTATCAATAACGATGCCACTATCTGGGAACAGGAACCTTTGATGACCTTGGCAGAACAAGGGGAATTGATGGCATATGAACATACAGGATTCTGGCAACCGATGGATACTCTACGCGACAAGCATCATCTTGAAGAGTTATGGTTAAAAGAACAGGCCCCCTGGAAAATTTGGGAGTAAACACTGTGATTGATGTGAACTTCTGGAGCGGAAAGCGTGTTTTCCTTACTGGTCATACTGGTTTTAAAGGTGGTTGGCTTTCCCTCTGGCTTGAAGAGATGGGGGCAACTGTTCGTGGCTATTCACTCCCTGCCCCAACTGAGCCCAGCCTATTTGAAACAGCAAGTGTTTACAAAGGATTACTTTCTGAAGAGGGAGATATCCGCGATTTCTTCCATCTACGTCAAGCCATGGCTGACTTCAAACCCGAAATAGTCTTTCATATGGCTGCTCAGCCTTTAGTAAGGCTCTCCTACGATAACCCAGTTGAAACCTATTCCACCAATGTAATGGGTACTGTCTATCTACTAGAAACCATCAAACAGATTGAGGGAGTTAAAGCTGTTGTAAATATCACCAGTGATAAATGCTACGAAAATAAAGAATGGGTTTGGGGATATCGTGAAAATGAAGCAATGGGTGGCTACGATCCTTACTCCAATAGTAAAGGATGTGCAGAACTAGTAGCTTCGGCCTACCGTAGCTCTTTCTTTAGTCCCAAAGATTACGCACATCATGGAGTTGCTTTGGCCTCAGTTCGTGCTGGTAATGTTATCGGCGGTGGTGATTGGGCTAAAGATCGACTGATCCCAGATATTTTACGTTCTTTCCAGAATAACGAACCTGTAGTTATTCGCAATCCATACTCGATTCGTCCATGGCAACACGTTCTAGAACCACTTTCCGGCTATCTACTGCTAGCTCAACATCTTTATAAAGATGGCTGTAACTTTGCCGAGGGATGGAACTTTGGCCCCAATGACAATGATGCCAAACCCGTTCAGTTTATCGTTGAAACCATGATCCAATTATGGGGAGAAAGTGCTACTTGGCAACTTGATGGTACAGAACATCCACATGAAGCTCATTACCTCAAGCTAGATTGCTCCAAAGCTAAAGTAAGAATGAATTGGCATCCGCGCTGGGATTTAGTTAATACGCTAGAACGTATCGTTAACTGGCATAAAGCATGGTTGTCCGGTGAAGATATGCGTGAAGTTTCACTTCGTGAAATCCGCGATTATATGGCGGCACAATAAGGTAACTTTGTTACGGTTATACCTACAGATTTCAGGAGATAGGGTATATATGGCTTTTAACCTATATAGCCGTAACATATTTCCCCCTTTTATATTGCTGACAAGAACAAGTAATACAATCGATTGACAGGAAATGAATTAATGAGTGCTCAAGCATTGCGTGAACAGATCTCCTCACTGGTTGCTCAGTATGCAGAGGAGGCAATGGCGCCTAAACCTTTTGTAGCAGGTACTAGCGTAGTACCACCTTCTGGTAAAGTAATCGGCTCCCGAGAACTGCAACTAATGGTTGAAGCATCACTAGATGGTTGGCTGACTACCGGGCGTTTTAATGATGCCTTTGAGAAAAAACTAGGTGAGTATATTGGCGTACCCCATGTGCTAACCACAACATCAGGTTCATCTGCTAACCTGTTAGCCTTAACGGCTTTGACATCTCACAAATTGGGAGAACGTGCGCTGAAACCAGGGGATGAAGTCATCACTGTAGCAGCCGGCTTTCCAACGACTGTTAACCCATCTATTCAAAATGGTCTTATTCCTGTCTTTGTCGATGTAGATATTCCAACTTACAACATTGACTCAACACTAATTGAAGCTGCCGTCACTGAAAAAACTAAAGCTATCATGGTCGCCCACACATTGGGTAACCCATTTAATTTGGCTGAAGTACGCCGCATAGCTGATAAATACAAATTATGGCTTATTGAAGACTGCTGTGATGCTCTCGGCACTCGTTATGATGGAAAAATGGTTGGAACATTCGGTGATATTGGCACCGTTAGCTTCTATCCTGCGCACCATATTACTATGGGTGAAGGTGGTGCTGTGTTCACTAAGTCAGCTAAACTAAAAACGATTATTGAATCTTTCCGTGATTGGGGACGCGATTGTTATTGTGCACCCGGCTGCGATAATACCTGTGGCAAACGTTTTGGTCAGCAACTGGGATCATTGCCTCATGGTTATGATCACAAGTACACCTATTCTCATCTCGGTTACAACTTGAAGATCACCGACATGCAGGCTGCCTGTGGGCTGGCTCAATTGGAGCGCGTTGAAGAATTTGTTGAACAGCGTAAGGCTAACTTTGCCTATCTGAAAGCAGGGCTGGCAAACTGCACCGAGTTCCTTGAATTACCTGAAGCAACCGAAAATTCAGAACCTTCTTGGTTTGGTTTCCCTATCACATTAAAAGAAACCAGTGGAATTAACCGTGTTGAACTTCTCAAGTTCTTGGACGAAGCCAAAATCGGTACACGTTTGCTGTTTGCCGGAAATCTGACTCGCCAACCTTATTTTGCTAACCGCGAGTATCGTGTGGTTGGTGAGTTGACTAATACCGACCGTATCATGCATCAAACATTCTGGATTGGTATTTATCCTGGCTTGACTAAAGACCACTTGGATCATGTCATTACTAAGTTTGAAGAGTTCTTTGGGGTTAGTTTTTAATTAATCATTATAGGTAAATCGCAATGGTAGAAAAATCAAAAACAGTTATATTAAGTGGAGGTAGTGGATTTATAGGCTCTCATTTAATTAACTCTTTATTAAATCAAAATATTTCTGTCATTGCAATTACTCGTTCTAAAATTAACAAACCATTATGCAGAAGCTCACAACTAATTTGGTGTGAATGGCAAGAAATTGAGGATGTTATTAAATACCACAAAAAAAATTCCGACTTTTTGGCTGTAATCCATTTAGCAACTGTATATGGGCGTGAGCTAGATAATTTTATTGAAATTGAGAATGGAAATGTAATAAAACCTCTTCAATTACTTGAAGTTATAATTAAAAATAACATACCTTTATTCATTAATACTGATAGCTATTTTTCAAAGCCGCATTTTAATTATCAATATATGCGTCCTTATATAATAACCAAACAACATTTAAATGAATGGGGTAAATTATTATCTAATAAATATGGATTTTCATTTATTAATATGAGGCTAGAACATATTTATGGCCCTGGAGATAGTCAAGGAAAATTTATTCCATTTATTTTAGATGCCTTTAAGAAAAATCATAAAGAAATAAAATGCACTGATGGAATGCAACGGCGAGATTTTATTTATGTATCCGATGTTGTTGATGCTTTTATCACAATATTAGAATCAAAATGTTTGCCTATATACTCTGAATATCAAGTAGGATTAGGATACTCTGTTTTTATGAAAGATTTCATAGAATGTATGAAAGAGTGTTTTCCTTATACTAATACTCAAATAAAATATGGTGTATTACCTCATCGTGATAATGAAATAATGGATTCATTTGCAGATATCTCTTCATTATCTGCATTAGGTTGGCATCCTAAGTTTGATTATAAAAAAGGCATAAAGGCTATGGTTGGCATAGTATGACTATTAGTTATTAACAGAAAAATATTATTCTAAATTAAACAGGCTTTAAAATTGCTAAAAATACCAAACCATCTTATTGTAGCAAGCTCCTCATGGCTTTCTAAAATAATTATCGCCGGCGTTCAAATCATTAGCATTTCTTATTTGATACCCTTATTAGGTGAAGATAAATATGCTGTATTTAGTCTACTTACTGGACTATTAGCATGGTGTACTCTTGTTGATCTTGGCGTTGGAAATAGCCTCCAGAATTATATATCAGAATCAAGGGTAAATAAAGAGAGCTATGATGGACTCATTAAAGCATCAATACAACTTGTTGTCTTATCTCTAATATTTTTTATACTATTTTTTTATATCTCATCAGATTTTCTGTCTTCACTTTATTTATCTTCATTTGGTACTATAATAGATCATGAAAATAGAAATTCTTTTTTTATAGCAAGTGTAATATTTAGTATAATTGGTATAGGAACTGTTTCTTACAAAATATTATTTTCTGAATTCTTAGGATGGAAAGCAAATATATATAATGCAATTTCATATATTCTAGGACTATTAAGTGTCGTATTTATCCTAAAATATGGTATATATACAAATGTTAGTGGAGCTTTAATGGCTCTTTATGCTCCCGTAGGAGCTATCTCCCTGTGTTATCTTATATATAGATATGCTAAAATATCTCATGTTAAAGTTGACGTAAAATATTACGTTATAATTACTAAGAGATCCATTGGGTTTCTTTTTTTTGCATTTTTATCAATGCTAGTATTACAAGTAGACTATATTGTCATATCACAGAGATTAAGTCCATCTGACATTGTCAAATATACGATAATGATGAAAATATTTTCTCTTGTTTTTTTTATTTATAGTGCTGTGTTACAGGCATTATGGCCAGTATGTGCTGAACTAAGAGTAAAATGCGAATGGAAACGACTAAATAAAATAATAATTATAAATATTGTTTTCGGTATTATATTTATATGCTTAAGCACAACGTTTATTTATTTATTCAAAGCCAAAATATTCAACCTTATAGCAAAAGAAATTAATTATGCTCTAAGCTTCGAAGTATTAATATTACTAGCAATATATTTTTGTATTAGAGTATGGACTGATACCTACGCAATGCTCCTTCAAAGCATGAATCATCTTAAAATATTATGGTTTTTTGTTCCATTTCAAGCCGGAATTAGCATATTATCTCAATGGTATTTATCCAAAAATTTAGGTATAAATGGAATCTTACTAGGATTAATTTTTTCGTTTCTGCTTACTGTCTTTTGGGGACTTCCTTTAGCTTACAAAAATAAAATAAAACAGGTAAAAAACGCATGAAAGTATCATTCTGCATTCCGACTTATAACAGAGCGGAATATTTAGAGCCATTGATAGAAAGTATAGCAAATCAATTAAATCATTCTTTAGACATAGAGATATGCATCTCAGATAATGCATCTACTGATGGGACCGATAAGATGATTACGAATTGGCGAAAAAAATTTAATATACCAATACATTATCACCGTCACCATGAAAATATTGGACCAGATAGAAACTTTCTTTCAGCTGTAAATATGGGAACTGGCGATTATTGCTGGATATTCGGAAGTGATGATATTCTTGCGAATGAGGCGCTTTCCTCGATACAAGTATTGCTTTCAAAAGGATATGACATTTACCTTTGCGATCGGAAAGAGATGGATATTTCTATGAAAGTTGTTAGAAATCCTCATCGAAAGTGGTTGTTATGTGATACCTCTACATTTGTGATTAATGGAGATGATGAATTAGTAAATTATTTTAACCATTGCCAATCTATTGGTGGAGTTTTTAGCTATTTGAGCTCTATTATAGTGAAGAGAAACAGATGGAATGCAATTAAATTCGACGAAAGCTATGTAGGTACAGCATATTCACATGTTTATATTCTTCTTAGAATTCTTAATCATAAAGGAACTATATTAAAATATATATCTTCTCCCCTAGTTTTGTGCAGAGGTGATAATGATTTTTTTGTAAGTTCAGGTATGGCAAAAAGAATTAAAATAGATTTTATAGGTTATTTGAAATTATCTAATGATCTTTATACAGAATCCTGCTCGATAACTCAAGCGTTGCATGGTGTATTACTAAGAGAAAGACCTTGGTTATATACATCATTAGCAATGGCTTGTTATGGTAATCAAGAAGATAAACGACATTTATTATATTATTATGAAGAAATGGGATATAGTAAATTTTTGACAGAATTTATATTTCTTTGGGGAGGGCTTGCTAGATATTTAAAAAATTCTGGCAAACTCAAGTCCTTTATACGAAAGATTAAATTATAAATATTATAGTGATTCCCGTTTATTAAAATAATTTAGCTAATAGACAAAATAATTTTTTATTAGTATTGACATAGCGTCGGGAATAATAACGTAAAATATTATGAGGCTATTTTTTCTCTTATTTTATTATTCTATCATTTGAAAACACTGCCTTTCTCTTTAGAAAAGAAAATATACTTCAGACAATGGAGCCTTATAGATATTAATATGGTGTCTTTATACATGTATTTAAATTACACACAGAAAAATAAAATGCATTTAATATCAATGCAATAATATAACCCTCATTCCGCACCCAATTTCTAATTTAAAAAGAGTGTGATCTTCATCTTTTTTTAACACTTGTTCTATTGATGAGATTGACAGTGATCTCAAGTTTTGATCTATTATTTTTATTTACCGGAAAATAAACATGTCTATGCCTGAGCCCGTCATCAAACGCCTTGATCACCTTAGTCTTATTGCGGCTTTTTGCCATGAAATCGGTTTACCCCGTATGATTGATGCCATGATACCCAAATATTCTGGCCATGCCGTCTCCCATGGTGATGTTTTTCTGGCAAGGCTCCTCAACGGGTTAGGTTTTCACAGCCGAACGCTCCACATGTTTTCCGGCTTTTTCAAGCATAAACCACTTGGCCGTTTAATTGGTCCAGGCATAGTATTTTTGAATTTCAATAACATAGGATGGTCACAGGGATGCAATCGTACCACCATGAACTTCTGGACATATTGGGGAAATTATTATGCGAATCTAAGAAAGCAAGAAAAATAAATTTCCTAATGAGGATTATACAACGACTGCTTGGTCCTAATAAATATGTTTCTTTGTGTAAATATTTTGCTTTTTTAAGCTCAATACACCAACAAAGATTCATGCTAAATGAATATAAGCAATCAGATGTAATTTCAGATAATCGTGCTCATTTAAAAAGATAATCCTCAATTGAATACCAGAACTGAGATGTAAAAGGAATGATACGCAGAAGCTCAGCAATGCTGAATATAAAAAAACGAAAAAACGGATACGTTCTTGTATGTGAAAGTTACAACACCGACCAGAACGAGTCATCAGTTATTTCAACTCGATGCTTATCAAATATGCAGCTTAGTCGATATATTTCCCTACTTGGTTAATAGTAAAAATATAGTTTATCAAAAGGGTGCTAGTGAACAGCTACCTAATAAATTTACAGGATTATCTGAAATGAGTGTACTCTCTATTAAATACTCATCATTTGTAATTTTTATTTATGCAATTGGAAGTCAATTTACAGATGTTACTATTGGGGTTTTGAAATTATGGGAGTTACTCATTTTATTTATTTTTCCATTGATAATACGTAAATCCCATAAGGAGTTCATTCCACTGATAGTATTTTTTACTTTCCTATTATCCCTTTCTTTTATTGCTGCATTTTATCCAACATCTGCATATTCAAATTATAGCGGATTAAAATCAAAGTATATTATATCATTAGCTAGATTTATAGAAATAATGCTTTGCATTTCAAGTGCAATAGTAATAATGAATTTAGTTACGAATAAAAAGGAAAGTGGACGCTCACTTATATCAAAATTCATCAGTTATAACTTTTACTTATCATTATTAATACTTATTATCTTTTGTGTTGACATAGCCATAGGTACTGACTTTGTTAGTTATGGGACAATGCATAGACTGAAGGGCTTTTATGTAGAAGGTGGTCCTTATGGTCTTTTCATAAGTACATTGTTTTTTTTAGAGCTGATTGGAAACAGGAGGATTATATATATACTAACATTCTCATTAATTATGGGATTAGCACAATCAAAATCTGGAATAGTATCTCTTTCAGTTTTCTTAACTGTTTATTTCATGATGAAAAACAAAATTCTTAGAAGCTTTTTAATACCAAGAAACTTTATAAAATTTTCTTTTTTTATAGTATTTAGCTTGTTAGTATCATCATATACAATTTATAAAGTAGCTTACAATTATATAGCAGACATAAATAATTATAGAGAAATATTAAAAGAAAGACATGATGACAATAGTTTTGTCATGGGAAGAATAGCTGCATCATATATAGGACCTAAGATTTTTGCGGATAATCCAATAATAGGAGTTGGCTTAGGAGCTTATTCGTTAGTAAGAAATGACGCAAAATATCGCAGTGAATTTCCAGAAGTTGAAGGATGGGATTTGACAGGTTTGGGAGGGATGTTAACTCTTCTGATAGAAAATGGAATTTTTGGTTTTTTAGGATTTATCTTCATAATAGCTAGGCTGTTTAGATTTGATATTATTGGTGTTATATTTATTGCTTTATTTTTTATTCCATTCATTTTAGGTGCTCAATTATATATGTTTTATCCTTGGGTTTATCTCGGGTTTTACATGACAATAAAATATAAAGATAATGTAAATAAAAATCCATCACTGATAAAACAATAAATAATTATATTAAAACATCGATAGCACTGATAACTACTCCCGCGAGTGAGTGTATTTAAACACAAATTATTTTCCCACTATAAATTATTTAACTGATGACAATTGTGTATTTAGTTGTTCTCTTAAGACTCACAATACTAAAACTATATATTTGTTACTTGCAATAATTTTCATACTGAATTTTGAATAATGTATCACGAAGCCATATTTTTGGATTGTATACCCGCCGTCATTGAAGATACGGTCATGACTCCAAAGCGTTGTAATGATGTTTTTTCAATATATGCACCAATCAGCTTTTCGTGGACTTCTATCGAACGTGAATAACAAATTGTTTTTCTTGCCAATCGTTTGATATGAATACGCAGATTGAGATTATGCCGCTCAATGCGTTGAGTAAAAATTTTTCCCACTAAATGCTTTTCAGACTCAATTTCTCGGGTGTAACTCCCCCAGTCATCCGTCGTGATGAAACGAATGCTAAAAGGGGTCAGTAAGTCGAGCAATTTGCGGCAGGTTGCATCGGTTCGCGGACCGAATACATGGGCTATGACCTGTTTTCTTTTTGTATCAAACGCATACCAAAGCCAATGGCGTTGTTTTTTGTTGCCCACAAAAGACCATTGTTCATCTAATTCACAGATGAGAGTCACATCTTCGTAAACGGCCTGTCTCGTTGTTACTTGTTTTGGCGAGAGTTTTTTAAAGTGCGTATTACCGTATTGATACCGACACCTAAAACGCGGCCAGTGTCTCTCACACCAGAGCCATTCATTGCCATATCAACAATTTTCTCTTTCATGTCAGGTTTATGGCCATTGTAACGATAGTTAAGTTGAAAGGTTTTCCGGCAATCCTTGCAATAATAGCGCGGGAAGCCTGCTTTACCTGTCCCGTGTTTACGTACAGGTTCGGTTTGACCGCAATATCGGCAAACAACTTCTATCTTGACAGTCACATGTGGGTTCCACTAAAAAAACACAAGAATATCAAATTCACGCTTTAGAGCCACGACCGAAGATACTTGATTTTTCATTCATATCAGAGCAGGATCGCGCCCATGAAAATTAATCTGACAGATGCCCAAAAAGAAGCCCTCAAATTGATGCATGATACGACTCGCGATGGACGAGTACGTGACCGCATCAAGGCCGTGCTTTTGGCCTCAGAAGGCTGGACGGCCCAGCTGATTGCTCAGGCTTTGCGGATCCATGAAAGTACGGTGAGTCGCCATCTGAAAGATTACTTCTCTGAGGAAAAACTCGCCCCTGAAAATGGGGGCTCTGAAAGCCGTTTGTCTGCCGAACAAACGACAGAATTAGTTGCGTATCTGATGGCAAATTTGATGCACACTACCGCACAAATTGTGGCCTATATTCGGGTACGATGGCAGGTGACTTTCACTGTCGCAGGAATGACGAAATGGCTTCACCGTCAGGGTATCAGCGACAAGAAGCCAATGGGTGCTCCGCACAAATTTGAGGCGGATAAACAGCAACAGTTTATTGAGACCTACAACGCGCTGAAAGAAGAATGTGGCCAGAATGCGCCTATTTTGTTTATTGATGCGGTTCACCCGACCCAGTCCACAAAATTAAGTGATGGCTGGATGAAGAGCGGGCGGAAGCACGTCAAAGTGGTTAAAACCACGGGCAGTCGTATTCGACTCAACATCATGGGTGCCCTTAATTTACAACGGATTGAAGAGACTATTGTTCGTGAATATCCGACGATTAACGCGAAAAATGTCGTCCTTTTTTTCGGCTCAATCCGGGAAACCTACCCACTTTCGCAAAAAATCCACATTATTCTGGCTGGTGCGGGTTATCACCGTTCCGAAGTCGTTCAATTTTTTGCTGAGGTTTTGAATATTGAGTTGCACTACTTGCCGCCTTACAGCCCTAACCTCAACCCGATTGAGCGATTATGGAAGTATGTGAATGAGCAGGTACGAAACAATGTCTATTTCCCGGATACCAAAACATTCCGTGAAACGCTGCGTCACTTTTTTCATGTCACATTGCCAGAAAAAGCGAAAGAACTCACCACTCGGTTGACTGATAACTTCCAGATTTTAAAACCCGCATCTTCAAGTTAATTGCGTATAGTAGCTCTTTCCCTATCAGATTCCTCATTAAAAATGAAGAATAAATATTCACATGTGATGGTAACACCTAATGCATAAAAAAATATTTTTCGACCAATCATGGCTCACAATGGGGGGAATAGGTCGATTTTCAGAAGAAATATATAAAATAAAAAAATGGGATGGAATTTATAGTATCAAATGTAAACCTTCAAGCCCTCTCTCATCTCTGCTACTATCTATTAAGTTTATGGGGTTTTCTAAAAATGATATCGCCTTTTGCCCAGGATATATTCCCCCGTTATTCTCAAAATGTAATTTTGTTTTTACTATCCATGATCTGAATCATTTGGATCGTGAAGAAAATAGCAGTTTTTTAAAAAAGGCATTTTATAATCTAATAATTAAAAGAGGATGTTTTAATAGCAATAAGATACTAACAGTATCAGAGTATTCTAAAAAGAGAATCATAGAATGGAGCGGTGTACCAGAAAATAAAGTTATTAACGTCGGAAATGGTGTTGATAAATCTTTTAATATAGAAGTAGAACCATTTAACCTAGGGGGTCCCTACCTGCTATGTGTCAGCAACAGAAAACTTCATAAAAACGAATCAGCACTTATTAAGTCCTTCTCCAAAAGTAATATTAATCCAGAAATCAAATTATTATTTACAGGTAATCCCACTAACGAATTAATAAGTTTGATTTATGAATTCAATCTATCAGAAAGAATCGTTTTCCACGGTTTTGTCGATGATAAAGATCTACCTTCCTTTTATCGAGGGGCATTAGGACTCTTATTTCCTTCCCTTTATGAAGGATTTGGCCTTCCAATCCTAGAAGCAATGGCATGTGGAACACCAGTATTAACCTCAAATGTTACCTCTTTACCTGAAGTTGCTGGTGATGCTGCATTGTTGGTTGATCCCTACTCACTTGATGATATGGCTGATGGAATTAATCAGTTAGTCACAGATAAGGATTTAAGAAGTATATTGATTGAACGAGGTCTATCTAGGGCAAAGATGTTTACATGGGATAAAGTTGCGGAACGGGTTCAACAAGTTTTGGAGCAAGTAGCTAATGAACAAGTTAAATGAAAAAAAAATAGCCTTGGTTCATGAATGGCTACAAAGTTATGCAGGCTCTGAGCAGGTATCTTCAGCCATATTAAACTTATATCCTACTGCTAATATGTATTCTGTTGTTGACTTTTTAACTGATTCTCAACGTGGTCATTTTAATAATATTCACCCAACAACTACTTTTATTCAAAAACTCCCAGGCGCAAAGAAGCATTATCAGAAATATTTACCACTAATGCCCTTGGCAATCGAACAACTTGATGTTTCTCATGACGATATAGTGATTTCAAGCTCCCATGCAGTTGCTAAAGGAGTATTAACAGGCCCTGATCAACTACATATTAGCTATGTCCACTCCCCAATGCGTTATGCTTGGGATCTACAACACCAATATTTAAGAGAGTCAGGTCTCAATAAAGGACTCAAGGGATGGATGACTAAATGGCTGTTACATAAATTACGGCTGTGGGATTATCGTACAGCCAATGGTGTTGACCATTTTGTTGCGAATTCTCATTTTATCGCTAGAAGAATCAAAAAAGTTTATGGTCGTGATGCAACTGTTATCTATCCACCTGTTGCTGTAGAAAATTTCCCCTGTGTTGAACAAAAAGAAGATTTCTATTTCACGGCTTCACGCATGGTGCCTTATAAGAAGATGGATCTGATCGTTGAAGCCTTCGCCAAGATGCCGGATAAAAAGCTTATTGTGATAGGTGATGGCAGTGAATATAAACGGATTGCTACATTAGCTGATGGACACTCCAATATTACTTTACTAGGTTATCAGCCGTTTGAAAAACTTAAATCTCATATGCAACGAGCCAAGGCATTTGTCTTCGCTGCGGAAGAAGACTTTGGGATCACACCTGTTGAAGCACAAGCTTGTGGAACCCCTATCATCGCTTTTGGTAAAGGGGGCGCTCTCGAAACAGTTCGCCCATTAGGGAGTCGAGAACCAACGGGGTTATTTTTTGAAAAACAGGACGTGGAATCACTTTGCTCAACAATAGAACACTTTGAAAGTAATATTAAGCAGTTCCATCCCCAATTCTGCCGTAAAAATGCTGAACGTTTTTCAGAAGCAAGGTTTGCTCAGGAATTTGCTTCCTTTGTCGAAGATAAGTGGCAAGAATTTCAAACCAAAAAGCAAATTCATTATTAATTACTTGAGATATTTTATGAATTCAGTTGTTCCCGTCATCATGGCTGGTGGTTCCGGCAGTCGGTTATGGCCACTTTCTCGTGAGTTATATCCAAAACAATTTCTTAAACTTGATGGTGAGCTCACCATGCTGCAAACAACTGTGCAGCGCTTAAGGTGTCTATCGACAGAATCCCCTTTAGTCATTTGTAACGAAGATCATCGTTTTCTGGTCGCCGAACAATTGAGACATTTAGATAAACTAGCCCACAATATCATCCTTGAACCAACAGGACGTAATACAGCTCCAGCAATTGCTTTGGCAGCACTCACAGCGCTTCAAACCGTGAACAATGATGAAGATCCTCTGTTATTAGTTCTGGCAGCAGATCATATAATTCGGGATGAAGAAGCTTTTACAAAGGTAGTACAGCAAGCAATTCCCTATGCAACCGCAGGTAAATTGGTCACTTTCGGCATAGTACCTACCCATGCAGAAACTGGATATGGATATATTCAGCGTGGAGTTAAGCAAGAAGACGCTTTTACCGTAGCTCAATTTGTTGAAAAACCAGATGCTATTACCGCAGAACAGTATTTACAAAGTGGTGAATATTACTGGAACAGTGGCATGTTTCTGTTTCGCGCCAGTCGCTTTCTTCAAGAACTTAAAACGTTCCGCCCTGATATTTATTCAGCCTGTGTAACCGCAGTAGGAACCATCAATCCCGATCTCGACTTTGTCCGGGTAGACAAATCAGCATTTCTTGTCTGTCCGAGCGAATCAGTTGACTATGCCGTGATGGAAAAAACTGATGACGCAATAGTTATTCCACTTTCTGCTGGCTGGTCTGATGTCGGTTCATGGTCGTCTTTGTGGGATATCTCGGAAAAAGACGACGATGGCAATGTATTTAAAGGTGATGTTCTACAACACAATAGCAACGATAATTACGTTTATTCTGAAAACAGCCTTGTCAGTCTTGTTGGTGTAAAAAATCTGGTCGTGGTTCAGACCAAAGATGCCATTCTGGTTGTAGATAAAACTCAGGTTCAACATGTTAAAAAGATTGTTGAGAGTCTGAAAAAAGCTGATCGTTCCGAACATCGTTTGCATCGGGAGGTTTATCGCCCTTGGGGTAAATACGACTCCATAGATAAAGGGAAACGTTATCAAGTTAAACGAATTACTGTTAGGCCAGGTGAAAGCTTATCTACCCAAATGCATCACCACCGTGCTGAACATTGGATTGTTGTGGCAGGAACAGCGCGGGTGACTCAAGGAAATAACTCCTATTTGGTTACCGAGAATGAATCTACCTATATACCAGTAGGGGTTGTACATACTCTGGAAAATCCTGGTAAGGTTCCGCTGGAAGTAATAGAAATCCAATCGGGCGCTTACCTTGGAGGAGATGATATCGTTCGTCTCAGTGATCGTTATGGCAGAGTAGAAATAGAAGAAAATGAATAATAAGAAGCTAAATAGTCGAGAAGTTATTTCTGGTAGTGGTATCGCGTTTGGTACTAGCGGAGCCCGTGGCCTGGTTGTTGATTTCATTCCAGATGCATGTGCGGCTTTTACTCATGCTTTTATATCCGTAATGCAAAAGCGATACGCAACTTCTCAGATTGCACTAGCGATCGATAATCGTCCGAGCAGTCCTGACATAGCGGTAGCTTGTGCAACTGCCCTCCGACAAGCTGGCGTTGAGCCCATTTATTATGGTGTGGTCCCTACACCTGCACTTGCCTATAAAGCAATGCAAGATGGAATGCCGTGCATCATGGTTACTGGTAGCCATATTCCTTTTGACCGTAATGGACTCAAGTTTTATCGGCCTGATGGAGAAATTTCTAAGGACGATGAAATGGCTATCCTATCAGCCGAGGTTATTTTTGAACCACTTACTGAAATGACAACTCTGTCCGTCTTACCAGATGCAGCAGAAGCCTATATAAATCGCTATCATTCTCTGTTTTCCGCAAATCGGCTGACAGGGAAACGTATAGGTATTTATGAACACTCCAGTGCTGGGCGTGATCTTTATGTTCCTCTCTTCAAATCACTAGGAGCAGAAGTTATTTCGCTTGAACGTACCGATGAATTTGTTCCTATTGATACAGAAGCTGTAACAGAAGAAGATAGGCTCAAAGCTAAAAACTGGTCAGAAGAATTTGATCTGGACGCTATCTTCTCTACCGACGGTGATGGAGATCGCCCACTACTGGCAGATGAACACGGAGAATGGCTGAGGGGTGACATACTTGGATTACTATGTGCTGATGCATTAGATATTGAAGCCCTGGCTGTTCCTGTGAGCTGCAACAGCGTAGTACAGAGTTGTGGTCGCTTCATTGATGTTGTCTCAACTAAAATCGGCTCCCCCTATGTTATTGCCGAATTTGCCTCCCTTTCACATCAATTTAAACGTATTGCTGGTTTTGAGGCTAATGGTGGCTTCTTACTCGGTAGTGATATTGATGTAGAAGGCAGTAAATTGACCGCTTTACCCACTCGTGATGCGCTTTTACCCGCACTTATCGTATTGAATTCAAGTAAAGATAAAGGAATTTCTTCACTAGTAAATGCACTACCTTCACGTTATACCCATTCTGACAGACTTAAAGAATTTCCAACGATATTAAGTAAGGAACTTTTAAATAAGGGGATTAAGGATCCGAAACAGCTATTGACTTTATTAGGGTTAGGTAACCATCAAATTCTTCATATTAATCTCACTGATGGTTTAAGGATGACTCTTAGTAACAACACCATTGTTCATCTGAGACCATCCGGTAATGCACCTGAGCTACGTTGCTATGTTGAGGCTGATGATATAAACAAAGCAAAAGAAATTGTTAAAACTTGCTTATATACACTTGCGACGCAAAAATAATAACAACTTCGGTAGAGGAATCACTTCAGTGCTCTATCGAACACCCTTTTAAATTTAGGTAAATATTATGGCATTAACGGAAATGTTCCAGCATTCAAAAGAAGAACATCTTGAATATAGAAACTATTCAGCATCTGTTAATCGCTTCTCTCTGATGGCAAGCGATTTATTGGCTATGGCAGGCGCTTTTATTTTTTCATGGTGGGTTGAAAGTACTCGCACAAATGTTCCATTTTCTCTAGTTTTCAAAAGTGGATCAGATATAGCCAGAGCTTGGAGTTTTCTGATCATTGTCTTAGTCACATGTTTTTGGTCCTGGGGACATTTACGACATTACACTTACCGCAAGCCATTCTGGAATGAACTGAAAGAAACACTCCTAATGCTAATCGGGCTAGCTATAGCTGATTTGGCAATAGTTGCTATCTCTAAGTGGAATTTCTCTCGCCATCAATGGGCAATGTTTTGGCTGATTACCATATTTACCCTGCCATTATTTCGATGGCTGACAAAGAAGTTATTAATTAAACTCAAATATTGGAGTATGCCTACTATCATCATTGGCAACGGAAATAATGCTCGCGACGCTTACTTAGCTATATGCAGCGAACAATTACTTGGATTTGGAGTCATTGGTTTTGTAGCTCCAAACGATAATTGTTCTACCAGTCCAGTCAGTACACTTCCTCTATTCCATATCACTCCAGAGCAGTTACTGGAAAAATATCATCAGCATAAAATCTTTATCGCTCTTGAATATGAACAACACGAATTGCAAGATGAATGGTTGCGCTATCTCTCCGCTCATGGAGTTCGAAATATATCGATAGTCCCAACATTACGTGGTGTTCCTCTCTATAGCACAAATATGTCCCACTTCTTTAGTCATGAACTTTTAATGCTTAGAGTTAAAAATAATCTAGCTAAGCGTTCATCCATAATTCTTAAGCGTACATTTGATATTGTCGTTTCTTCTCTCTTACTAATTCTTCTTTCTCCTCTGTTTCTTTTCATCGGTTGGAAAGTTTCCCGTGATGGAGCATCCCCTTTTTATGGGCATGAACGCATAGGGCAAGGAGAACACCGATTCAAGTGTCTGAAATTTCGCTCTATGATTAGCAACTCAGCGGAAGTTTTGGAAAATTTACTAAAAACAGATCAGAATGCTTTAGCTGAATGGCAGAAAGATTTCAAACTCAAAAATGATCCGAGAATCACGCCTATCGGCCATTTTTTACGTAAAACTAGTCTTGATGAACTTCCACAGTTGATAAATGTGTTTAAAGGAGAGATGAGTCTTGTTGGTCCAAGACCCATAGTTCAAGAAGAACTTGAACGTTATGGAGATGACAAATCGTATTACCTCATGGCAAAACCTGGAATGACAGGTCTCTGGCAAGTAAGTGGACGTAATGATGTGGATTATGCAACACGTGTATATCTTGATAGCTGGTATGTAAAGAACTGGGCGCTTTGGAATGATATTACGATTTTATTTAAGACAATTAATGTAGTACTTAAAAGAGATGGTGCTTATTAGTCTTTGAATAAAAATACTTTACTGATTGTAAACAGTTTTTATATTTCTAATCCAATTTTTATGAACTCTCTTCATTCAGTTAATATTATTGTAATGAAGGCGTTAAAACATGCTAAACATCGTCCTATTCGAACCAGAAATCCCGCCTAATACGGGTAATATTATCCGCCTGTGTGCCAATACAGGTTGTCAGCTTCATCTCATCCAACCATTGGGTTTCACATGGGATGACAAACGCCTGCGTCGTGCAGGGCTGGATTACCATGAGTTTGCCAATATCAAACAACACCACGACTACAATGCATTCTTGGAAAGTGAAGGGCTTAGTCCAACCAATTCACAATCCCCTTCTGGAGCACGCCTATTTGCACTAACAACAAAAGGTACTCCGGCGCACAGTAATGTAAGTTATCGTGATGGGGATTATCTGATGTTTGGCCCAGAAACCCGTGGCTTGCCATCTTATGTGCTGGATAACATGCCCCCTGAACAGAAAATAAGAATTCCTATGCTACCGGATAGTCGTAGCATGAATCTTTCTAATTCTGTATCAGTGGTCGTGTTTGAAGCGTGGCGGCAACTCGGTTATCCCGGTGCGCTATTACGAGACTAACCTATTGCAGCCGTCATTCCGCACCGCGTTCCTGATTTTAAAATAGTATGATATTTATCATGTTCTTCACACTCCCTATGCTGATGTGATTGACGGCGTTTTTCGGTTTTGATCTATTAGACTTATGTAGTGGTATCTGAATACCAGCCTTCAGTTCTTCAACTTGGTATTCTTAGCCCTACTTTTGCATAGAAAAGATACTGAATAGTCTCTGAGTCAACAAAGAAAGCATTAGAAATGGATTTTGAATCAAGAGAGAAGCCACAAGGTGTGATGTTTCACAGTGATAGTAAGAATACCCTTGTCAGATTCTATAGATAGAAGGCTTTTCAATCTATTCTTCTGATGTATGGCGTTTTTTCTGTTTCCTGACCCACACAGTGATCGACCTTCTTGTGTCCTCCCCTGGATCTGTCGGTAACAGGAAAAATTCCATGAGAGGTTTCTCCTCGCTGATATGCGTGACTCAAGAAGGGCCTGACGGCTTGTCTCTTTACTGTCCTGTCCGGGATATCTGTCAGGGGAAACTATTTGTATCTTCTGACTGAGAATTCATCCCATGGCTAAAATGCAGCAAAACTTATCAGCAGGCGTCATCGGTGGGGTTGATACACATAAAGACCTACACGTTGCGGCAGTCGTTGATCACAATAACTGTGTTGTAGGGAACGAATTTTTTCCAGCAACCCGGCAAGGATACCGCCAGATGTTATCTTGGATGAAATCATTTGGGCCATTAATCAGGGTGGGAATTGAATGTACAGGATCTTACGGCGCGGGTTTATTGCGATATCTCCAGGCTGCGGGGATTGAAGTCCTGGAGGTCACAGCTCCCGACAGAATGGAACGCCGGAAACGGGGAAAAAGCGATACGATTGATGCTGAATGTGCCGCTCATGCGGCATTTTCACTCATCCGGACAGTCACGCCTAAAACACGAAGTGGCATGATTGAGTCTCTTCGAACCCTGAAGGTATGCCGAAAAACGGCCGTGGCAGCACGACGCATAGCGCTACAAATGCTCCAAATGACAATCGTCTCTGCCCCCGAAGAATTACGGGATCAACTCAGAAAACTCACCCGGATGCAGCTTATCCGCACACTGGCCGCATCAAAACCGGATATGACCCGCTATCGTCATATTGAGGGGGCTTACTGTATTGCGTTGAAATCACTGGCCCGACGCTACCTGGAATTACAGGATGAGATTGGTGAGCTGGACGTCATGATAGCGGCTATCGTTGATGACCTTGCACCGGAACTGCTCAAATGCAAAGCAGTGGGGTATGAATGTGCCTCCCAACTGCTCATCACGGCGGGAGACAATCCAGAGCGTCTACACTCAGAATCCGGTTTTGCTGCGTTATGCGGAGTGAGTCCGGTACCGGTATCCTCAGGAAAAAATCAGCGTCACCGACTCAATCGTGGTGGCGATCGTGCAGCACACAGTGCGCTTCACATCATAGCGATTGGTCGGTTACGTACAGATACCAAAACGCAGGAATATGTTGCCAAGCGGATCGGGGAAGGTCATTCAAAACTTGAGGCAATACGTTGCTTAAAACACTATATATCAAGGGAGGTCTTTACGCTATTGCGTAACCGCAATCGTCAGATCAATAGCATACAAATAATGACTTGACACTTAGAAGGGCATCCAAGGTAGTCACTATACTAGTAAATTATTGTGGCATTATGGTATCAAACAAAGTCTGAGCCGCTGGGAAAATTTCTGGAGTAACCTTTTGATTAAAAATAAATTATTTCCGTAGTATTAGGGCGTATTGACGTTTGAACGAGGGGATTTGAATGGCATGATAATTTGGTATCCTTATTTTCGCCAAAAAACTCGTAACCAGAACTATCATGCCAAGACCCATGTTATCAGACCCTGTGTGAGATAAGCTATTTGTATTCATGCAACAAAACCGGCTTGTCTACCATAAAAAAACGCATCGCCTAATTCTGGCAGGTATCCTTTTTCGAATGAGAACCGGGAGCCCTTGGCGGGAACTGCCTGTTGAATATGGGAAATGGAATACCGTTTTTAAGCGTTTTAATGCGCGGTCAAACAAAGGTGTTTTTGATTCATTATTCAAGGAATTAGCTAAAGATTCTGATACTGAATGGTTGTTCATTGATGACAGGATTGTCCGTGCTCATCAGCACAGTTCAGGCGCGGCTTCAAAGGAGAATGAAGCGATTGGGAAAAGCCGGGGAGGACTCGACTAAAATCCATTTGGCCGTAGACAGTTATGGTTTGCCTGTTCATTTTGAATTATCCGAGGGGCAAACTCACGACATTGTGCATGCAAAAAGTTTGGTGGCGCAATCACCGCCCCCGGACTTTGTCATCGCTGACAAGGGGTATGATAGTCAGGCATTCAGAAATGATATCGAAGAACAAGGGGCAACGTCGGTTATTCCCTACCGAAAAAATAACCGAAACTCGGATAAAAAGAGGGATAAGGGTTTATATCGTTATCGTCATTTAGTCGAAAATGCGTTATCTGGCTACCCATGTGGGTCGAATAAATGATGAATACAAAACGTCAACACGCCCTAGAAAGAAAGTCATGTTGATCATATTTAATGAATGACCAATGGTTACTTGGGTGATATTATTCGTCACTATTATTTTTATATAGTTTTATTAATATGTTAGCTTTGTTTACAAAATATCTCTCAATAGGGGTTATTAATACCGCTATCCATTGGGTATTGTTTACAGCAGTGCTGTACTTTTTTGGCGCGAGTCAAGCAATTAGTAATTTGGTTGGTTTTCTTGCTGCTGTGACATTCTCTTTTTATGCAAACGCTAAAATCACTTTCCAGAAAAAAGCTACTGGATGGAGATATTCTGCGTTTATTTCGTTTATGGGGTTAATGAGCTATATGACAGGAAGCCTAGCTGATGCAATGGATATGCAACCTATCGTAACATTGGTTTCGTTCTCTGCAACCAGTTTGATATTAGGTTTTATGTACTCAAAATTTTTAATATTCAGAGGAAAGGAATGATGAAAATATCATTGGTTGTTCCGGTCTTTAACGAAGAGGATGCGATACCGATTTTTTATAAAACGGTACGGGAATTTGGGGAATTAAAGCAGTACGAGGTTGAAATTGTCTTCATCAATGACGGCAGTAAAGATGCTACAGAATCTATTATCAATGCACTGGCAGTTTCTGACTCTCTTGTCATCCCATTATCGTTTACCCGAAACTTTGGCAAAGAGCCAGCTCTATTCGCTGGCCTTGACCATGCAACTGGTGATGCTGTAATCCCAATTGACGTTGATTTGCAGGATCCAATCGAAGTGATTCCACTCCTGATTGAGAAATGGCAGGCTGGTACGGATATGGTTCTGGCTAAACGCTCTGACCGTTCCACCGATAGCCGCATGAAGCGAAAGACCGCAGAATGGTTTTACAAACTGCATAATAAAATCAGTACGCCAAAGATTGAAGATAATGTTGGAGATTTCCGCCTGATGTCTCGCAATGTTGTAGATAACATAAAACTCATGCCAGAAAAAAACCTGTTTATGAAAGGAGTATTGAGTTGGGTTGGCGGACTTACCGATATTGTTGAATACACCAGAGCCGAGCGTGTGGCTGGAGATTCTAAATTCAATGGATGGAAGTTATGGAATCTAGCACTTGAGGGGATAACAAGCTTCTCGACATTCCCTTTGCGGATTTGGACATATCTTGGATTTTCGGTAGCTGCTCTTTCATTTTTCTACGGAGCATGGATGATTATAGATAAGTTGGTATGGGGTAACGCTGTTCGAGGATACCCATCTTTACTTGTTTCAATTCTGTTTTTGGGTGGAATTCAGTTGATTGGGATTGGCGCGCTTGGAGAATATATAGGAAGGATATATATAGAAACCAAAAATCGTCCTAGATATATTTTAAAGCATAAATAAAATTAATACTATTGAATATGGGGAGTAGTTTAATGAATTTCCATAAAAAAGAAAAAATTACAATTTATTTGTTTTTTGCATTATTGTTTATTGCAACGGTTATGTTCTTCATGACAATTCATCCAGTCACAATAATATCTGGAGATGACTGGGGCAATTTATCGCTAAACAGAGAGGCATATCCGCAATGGGGAGCAGCTAATCCAATAAAGGTAACTCCAGAGCTATTGTTTCCATGGATTGGTATGATATCCACTTACCTCATAATGCCATTTGGATTTGGATTTCTTGAGGCCATATCACATACAACTGCGATTTTCATATCATTTCTTGTATCTCTGTTTCTTTTGCAGTTATTTCTTTTAATGAGAGATAAACTAAAAGTTGGATTGTATAATAGTTTATTAATGGTTTCAGTATATTACCTTTGTATATTTGGTGCATTAAGAACATCAAGCGACAATCAAAGTTTATACCTGCTATGGGAGGTAAATATAACATGCTTTTATCACTATATAACTCCAGCCCTTATAAATTCCTCACTTGTTTTATATTTTATGAGGAATGAGGGATCTTTATCATATGATGATTTAAAAAAGAGAGGATACATATATGTTGGCTGGTTGATTCTTGCTTCATATATTTGTATATTTTCCAGTCTGTTCGCAAATGTTTTTTTTGCAGTATATTGCGGAGTATCGATACTGACTAGTTTTATTAAAAATTCGTATTCTCTAATTAAAACATTAAAAGAAAAACCATTTCATACATTTATTTTACTGCTCTGGCTTGTTTCTGTTGTCTATGAAATAAATGGCGGTAGAGCGCAATCTATAGGTAGCTCTGATCTTGATGTAAATGGAGCTGTCAATTTTTTTATCTCTCTAATTGAAAAAAGTCAACCTTTATTTATTGTTTTTATTTTAACTTTCCTTTTGCTTGGTGCTTTCTTTTTTTACAAAGAAAAAGAAAGAAAAGAAAATAATGATTTTAAGTATGCATTTCTGGTTTGTACAGTTTCTTGCGCTATAACTTTTGTTGCTTTGATTTTGATATGTGCAAGAGCTGGTGGTTATTATACATCTAGACCTGTGGTAATGTGGGGGGTATTTATGTACATCATTATATCTGCGCTCATCTCTATGGGATATCTGATAACAAATTATAAAATAATAAATTATGTCATGCCCATAATTATTATCTCGCTGATTAATAAAACAATATCACAAGATACATCACTGAAAGAATCAAATAACCTTGACTTAAAATACAATATAGCCCTAGCCATAAGTCAAAACATTATAGACCAGGTTGTATATGCAGATAAAAATAACATAAGGAAAATAAACCTAATTGTACCAAAGGGTGATAATAATGATAACTGGCCATTCCCTATATATGAAGGCCCTTCTATTAATCGAGTTCTAAAGATTTATGGAATAATTAGGAATGATATTGATATAACAGTTATTCCAGATGAATCATTGAATCATAAATTAGGAATACCATTTAGTTAAAAATACGGGTGAATAATATGTGCTCCTTTGTTTTATCCCCATAGTCATTGAAGATTCAGGATGGGATTCCACTTTGTATTTAATTGATACGCAATTGCAGGATTGATACGTAGACATTCAGCACCTAACCGTGCTGAATGTCTTTTTAAATTCTATATTTCAAAAAGAGAGGAATCTTAAATCCCATCCCCATTCTCGAATCCATTATTCATTCCGTTAAAATGCTGGTTCATATCCAGAGACGGCTTATCACTTTCCGGTTTACCAACAATCCGTGCGGGTACTCCTGCCACAGTGGTATGCGGCGGAACAGGTCTTAATACGACTGAACCCGCACCAATCTTCGCACCACGGCCAATTTCTATGTTGCCGAGAATTTTTGAACCCGCGCCAATCATTACTCCTTCACGCACTTTCGGGTGCCGATCTCCACACGCTTTACCTGTACCACCGAGTGTTACGGATTGCAGAATAGAAACATCATTCTCAACTACTGCGGTTTCACCGATGACAATTCCTGTTGCGTGGTCAAGCATGATGCCACAGCCAATTTTCGCCGCAGGATGGATATCTACGCCAAAAGAAACAGAAATCTGGTTTTGCATGTAAATCGCTAATGCTTTGCGATCTTGTTTCCACAGCCAATGTGCGATGCGATACGCTTGTAGCGCATGAAAACCTTTCAGATAAAGCAGAGGAGTGGAGTATTTGTCGACAGCAGGGTCCCGTAACCGGACAGCTTTAATATCACGAGCGGCCGATTCGATCATCTTTGGCTCACTGCTGTAAGCGTCTTCAACAACTTCCCTGACCGCAATCGCCGGCATAATCGGGGTCGCCAATTTGTTTGCGAGCATATAGCTCAAAGCACTGCCCAGGTTTTCATGTTTAAGTAATGTCGCGTGAAAAAAACTGGCTAACATAGGCTCACAATCTGCCAGCGCTCTCGCCTCATTTTTTATATTTTTCCAAACTTCATTCAGTTCTTCTTGAGACATATCAATCATTCTCATGTGATTGTTTTTCACCATCGCGAATGGATTCGCACCTGATTTATCCCAGAACTATGCCTTTCATCTTGGAGTTTATTGGACATATGCCGGAAAAAATATTTATGATGATTTTAATCTAATTAAGCGCGGGAACTTTCTCCTTCATCCCTTGTAGCTCTTCCCAATAATGCCTGAGCTGCTTCGATTACATTTTTATTGCGATATAATATCTGGTAAATTTGCTCCGTGATAGGCATTTCAACTCCAACCCGCTTGGCTAATGCCCGGACTTCTTTTGTATTACGATATCCTTCAACAACCTGTCCAATCTCACGCTGTGCAGCGTCAACATTGACTCCTTGCCCTAACCTCATACCAAAACGACGGTTACGGGATTGATTATCAGTACATGTCAACACTAAATCACCCAATCCTGCCATTCCCATAAATGTGGATGGGTCAGCCCCCAAAGCAGCACCAAGGCGACTCATTTCCGCTAATCCACGGGTAATCAATGCAGTGCGAGCATTAGCACCGAACCCCATGCCATCCGAAATCCCTGCACCAATGGCAATAACGTTCTTGATCGCCCCACCAAGTTGCACGCCAATAAAATCAGGGTTTTTGTATACCCGGAAGCTTTTGCCGCAATGGAAAAGCTGCTGGAGTTCTTCACCAAATTCAGGTGTTGTCGCTGATACGGCAATCGCTGTCGGTAAACCCGCTGCCAGTTCTTTCGCAAATGTCGGGCCAGAGACTACCGCCAATGGGATTTCATGACCTAATATCTCACGCGCCACCTCCTGCAATAAACGACCCGTTTCCGCTTCGAGGCCTTTAGTAGCCCAAACAATACGAGAATCTGGTTGTAAATGCGGTTTTATCTGCTGTAAGACATCGCCAAAAACATGGCTAGGAACCACAATCAGAATATTAAGGCTGGCTGAAACAGCACTTTTTAGATCGGCTTCAAGCTGTAAGCCATCAGGGAAAGAAACATCCGGTAAAAATACCTGATTACAACGGGCTTGCTGCAAGGCATGAATATGTGCGGGGTTATGGCCCCAAAGGACAACATCATGTCCATTACGGGCTAGTGTAATGGCTAAAGCGGTGCCGTATGAACCGGCACCGATTACTGTCATAGAAGCGGTATTCATTAGGCTTCCTGTATTGCCTCATCAGACTGAGAATCAGACTGCTGTTGCAAGTAATTCATGAACAAAGCATCAAAATTAACTGGTGCCAGGTTCAATTGTGGGAAAGTACCACGACCCACCAAGTTAGTGATGCACTCACGGGCATATGGGAACAAAATGTTCGGGCAATATGCACCTAAGCAGTGCGCCAGTTGAGTACCTTCAATACCATCAATAGAGAAAATACCAGCCTGCTGAACTTCGCACAAGAATGCGGTTTCTTCTCCTAGTGTCGCCGTGACAGTGACACGCAGAACAACTTCATAGACTCCCTGAACTAATTCATTGGAAGCGGTATCCAGATCTAATTTAACCTCTGGCTGCCATTCTTGTTGGAAAATTTGAGGTGCCTTAGGTGATTCGAAAGAAATGTCTTTCGTATATACACGTTGGATCTGGAAAGCCATTTCGGTGTTGTTTTGTTCTGACATAATAATTTTTACCTTTTGATACGTCCTTATTAAACCTTGATAATGTAAGTATACCCTTCATCTTTCAAGTTGCAGCTTTGTTGGCTATGCTCATTCAGCCTAGTCACATCGTTATCTATGCTCCCAGAGATTCACTCCCTTGCCGTCGCACTGCATCTGGAAATGTATTGGGTATATACTGCTTACATCTGCATTCGTTATTTCTTGCCTCGGGATAATGGTAGGTTTTCACCCGTCCACCCGGCAATTCCCTCTTTCAGGGTATAAACTTGTTCAAAGCCTGCCTTCACCAGATTCTCTGCCGGTGTTTTAGATTCCAGTCCATTCGCTGAGACTATGATCACAGGCTGCTTTTTATGTTTTTCCAATTCACCCAGATTATTCTCTTTAATCTCAGAGGGTGTCAGGTTAACAGAACCAATGATATGCCCTCTGCGGAAATCGTCACGAGAGCGTAAATCAACGACGATAGCATCTTCCTTATTGATTAAATGGATCACCTGTGCGCGAGTGATATCTTTACTCTTGGAGAATACACTTTTTACTGTCAGGACAATGACAGCCACCAACAGGGCAATCCAAACAAGGCTCAGGATCGTGTTCCGACTAATAAATTGCATGATTTCTTGCAGCATGGAGGGCAACAACTCCCATTAGTTAATAACAAAAATCTAAGGTAACAGAGTATACCTGTGTGTTGTGTCAATTACAGCCAATTAGCATCAACCTAATGCAGATTTTGCGGAGAGTTTCGAGAAAAAATAAAAAATCCTCATTAATCACTTGATTGTCATACATCATTAAAATATTTCATGTCAAACTGGACATATACGGGATCTTCGATAATAAATGAGCTAAGTTAACTAAAATTTATATTGTGGTTCAAAAAGATAAAAAAATAGACCATTCTCTGGTCAGAGGCAATTTCACATGAAATAATCGGGCGCGACAGACAGATGGATGTAGGCAAGCGCTATAAATCAAGCACTATACATATAGTAGAGCGTGGCAAGGTATTGAATCAAATGGCTGATAATAAGGATTCCAAAAGCTGTCCTCACCAGCAGAAACAGTGGCAACCAAGAAACAGTGTATTACTGTTCTGTGCCCTACTGTTTGCTTTTTTCTGCACGGGAGCCTTTGCCAATCAAATTTCAGAAAATAAAAACCAACTTAAAGATATTCAACAGAATATTGCCGAGAAAGAGAAAAGCGTCAAACAACAACAAAAACAACGTACAGAGCTCCTCAAGCAACTCAAGGAACAAGAGGGGACGATTTCAGAAGTCGGGCGTTCCCTCCACAGTACACAAGTCCACCTGAATAAACTGGGAAATGAAATTTCGTCATTGACGAAAGGTATTAACCATCTGCAAATACAGCAAAAAGAGCAGCGTAAGCTACTTGCCAGCCAATTAGATGCCGCATTCCGGCAAGGGAATCATCAGGGTTTAGAATTATTGTTTAATGGCCCAGAAACACAGCGTAAAGAACGTATACTGGCTTATTACAGCTATCTGAATCAGGCTCGTCAGGAAACTATCACTAAATTGCAAAAAACAACTGACAAACTTAACCAACAAAAAAAGCTGCAACAAGAAAAACTGAATGAACAGCAAACGGTACTCAGCAACCAAAAGCAACAAAAGCAAAAAATGGAAGTTGCCCGTTCTGCCCGGAAAAAAACACTGACTGTACTTGAATCTTCATTGAAGAAAGATCAACAAAGCCTGGCTGAGCTTCGGCAAAACGAAACTCGTCTGCGTAATAAAATTGCTAAAGCAGAACGGGAAGCCAAAGCCCGCGCTGAGCGTGAAGCGCGTGAGGCTGCACGTGTCCGTGCGCAAATAGCAGCCAAGCAGAAACAGGCTCAACAAAAAGGCTCCAGCTATAAACCTACAGAAGATGAACGCGCACTTATGGCGCGAACAGGTGGGCTTGGTCGCCCTGCCGGGCAAGCAATCTGGCCTGTGCGTGGGCGGGTTATTCACAGCTTTGGGGAAACAATACAAGGCGAGTTACGCTGGAAAGGCATGGTTATCTCCGCAGCCGAAGGCACGGAAGTTAAAGCAATTTCAGATGGCCGGGTATTACTGGCAGACTGGTTACAAGGCTATGGTCTGGTTGTCGTGCTTGAACACGGTAAAGGAGATATGAGTATTTATGGCTATAACCAAAGCCTGTTGGTTAGTGTTGGCCAGCAAGTCCGGGCAGGTCAGCCGATAGCTCTGGTTGGTAGCAGCGGCGGGCAACAGCACCCTTCATTATACTTTGAGATCCGCCGTCAGGGGCGTACCGTCAATCCATTACCGTGGTTAGGAAAATAAGAGAAGGACATAATTGTGCAATATCTATTAATAAAGTGCGTTCACTCATTCACTCTATTATTTGGGATATTGCGCTTTCGGATACCAAAGTTTTGGGTTCTGCTGTTTATCACTCTCTTGTTATTTACTCTGAATGCCCGTGCCGCACGCTTAGCCATTGTCATTGATGACTTTGGCTATCGTGTCTACAATGAAAATAAGATATTGCAGATGCCTGCTGCAATTTCCATCGCCGTACTTCCTGATTCTCCATATGGCAGAGAAATGGCGCAAAAAGCCTATAAGCAAGGTAGAGAGGTCTTGATCCATCTGCCAATGGCACCAATGAGTAAACAACCATTAGAAAAAAATACCCTGCATCCTGCCATGAGCAGTAAGGAAGTTGAAAACATTATTCACGATGCCATAAAAAAAGTTCCTCATGCGATTGGTGTGAACAACCATATGGGTAGCGCGATGACCTCCAATCTCGCTGGTATGAAAAAAGTGATGAATGCATTATCTCAATATCGTCTCTATTTTCTGGACAGCGTAACTATCGGTAATACTCAGGTCGCTAAAGCCTCAATGGGAACACCTGTACAAGTACTCCGCCGGAATATCTTCTTGGACGATGTACAAACAGAAGCAGAAGTGCTGCACCAACTCAACCGGGCTATTACTCTGGCTCGCAAACAAGGCTCTGCCATCGCCATCGGGCATCCTTACCCAACTACTATTCGGGCATTACAGCAAGGGTTAGCAACGTTGCCAGATGATATTGAACTGGTAACACCCAGTATGCTGCTCAATCATTCTCTAACCAGTAAACAAAACAACTCACAAATCAGCCCGCTCACCAAACAAAAATGCATGAAATCCGCTGAAATCAAATCGGTAACGGTATTAGAATCCAAATTGGATTATTTCAGGATAGTTGGGGAAACATTGGTTCCCAGTGTCATTGTCGATGTCTTAAATCAGGGGCTTGAAAAATTACAGAACTCCACATCAAAACAAGAGAAACGGCATAGCACGGGCCATTTGAGACCACAAAAAGATAAGATACGGGAAAATAAAACAGACGCTCATAAAAAGATGAGCGTCTGCCCTGATTTTTAGCAATCTATTTTGACAGCTTGCTTAAAATTTTGTCAGAAATTCAATTAATCCCAATTCAGAATAACTTTACCAGATTGCCCTGAGCGCATGATATCAAAGCCTTTCTGATAGTCATCTATCGGGAATTGGTGAGTAATAATTGGAGTTAAATCCAAACCGGACTGAATAAGTGTCGCCATTTTGTACCATGTTTCAAACATTTCACGTCCGTAAATGCCTTTGATAAACAGTCCCTTAAAAATGACCTGACTCCAATCGATCGCCATATCTGAAGGAGGTATACCCAATAAAGCGATACGCCCGCCATGATTCATCGTGTTCAATAAGGTACGGAATGCAGGCGGAGCACCAGACATCTCCAAACCAATATCAAAGCCTTCAGTCATGCCCAATTCTGACATAACATCCGTCAGGTTCTCCTTACTGACATTCACAGCACGAGTAACGCCAATTTTACGTGCTAAATCAAGACGGTATTCATTTACATCGGTGATCACAACATGACGTGCACCGACATGCTTACACACAGCCGCAGCCATGATACCGATAGGACCGGCACCCGATACCAGTACATCTTCTCCAACTAAATCAAAGGAGAGTGCAGTATGAACAGCGTTGCCAAATGGGTCAAAAATCGCAGCCAGTTCGTCCGAAATATTGTCTGGAATTTTAAAAGCATTGAATGCCGGAATAACTAAATACTCAGCAAATGAGCCAGCCCGGTTTACCCCAATTCCTGTTGTGTTACGGCACAAATGTGTGCGTCCACCACGACAATTGCGGCAATAACCACAGGTAATATGACCTTCACCAGATACACGATCGCCAATTTTGAATCCTTTGACTTCCTGACCAATTGCGACCACTTCTCCCACGTATTCATGCCCTACTACCATCGGCACAGGAATAGTCTTCTGAGACCAATCATCCCAGTTGTAAATGTGCACATCCGTTCCACAAATTGCCGTCTTACGGATTTTAATCATCACATCATTATGCCCCAGTTCCGGTGTAGGCACATCCGTCATCCAAATACCTTCTTCTGGCTTTAATTTTGACAACGCTTTCATAGTGATACCTTATGTAATGATATTCAACTGCTTACCGATACGTGTAAATGCAGCCACAACACGTTCAATTTGTTCTTCGGTATGAGCAGCAGAGATTTGGGTACGAATACGTGCTTGACCTTTAGGGACTACAGGGTAGAAGAAGCCAATCACATAAATGCCTTCTTTCAGCAGCTCAGAGGCAAATTCCTGCGCCAGCTTCGCATCCCCCAACATAACCGGAATAATGGCGTGATCTGCACCCACTAGTGTAAAACCCGCTGCCGTCATTTTTTCACGGAACAAGTTGGCATTTTTCCAGAGACGTTCACGCAATTCGTCTCCATCTTTCAACATATCCAATACCTTGATGGAGGCCGCAACAATAGCCGGAGCCAAAGAATTGGAAAATAGGTAAGGGCGTGAACGCTGACGCAACCATTCCACAACTTCTTTACGTGCGGCGGTATAACCACCGGACGCCCCACCTAACGCTTTACCGAGTGTGCCAGTGATGATATCAACACGCCCCATGACATCACAATATTCATGAGTACCACGGCCGTGCTTGCCAACAAACCCTACCGCATGAGAATCATCAACCATGACCATAGCACCAAATTCATCCGCCAAATCACAGATAGATTTCAGATCCGCAATGACACCATCCATTGAGAACACACCATCAGTTGCGATCAGGATATTCTGAGCATCTCCTGCTTTCGCTTTCTCCAACTGTGCTCTTAATTCTTGCATGTCATTATTGGCATAACGATAACGTTTTGCTTTACATAGGCGAATACCATCAATAATAGAAGCGTGGTTCAGTGCATCTGAAATAATGGCGTCTTCTGGACCGAATAATGTTTCAAACAGCCCCCCATTAGCATCAAAACATGAGGAATACAGAATAGCATCTTCCATGCCCAAAAATTCAGCTATTTTATTTTCTAATTCTTTATGGGTGTCTTGCGTACCACAAATAAAACGTACGGATGCCATACCAAATCCATGACTATCCATTCCTGCTTTTGCGGCAGCGATCAGGTCAGGGTGATTAGCCAACCCTAAGTAGTTATTGGCACAGAAATTAATGACGTTGTTGCCATCCGCAACAGCAATATCGGCATTTTGCGCAGAAGTAATAATACGTTCACTTTTGAATAGCCCTTCCGCACGGGTTTGTTCCAACTGATCATTAATTTTCTGATAAAACGACGCTGACATTATTTCTCTCCTGATTACCTGGATAAGTGAAAGGTATGGTGTATTTTACTTATAGATCCTGACAGTGACGACACAGCCAGAAAGATAATATCAACTTTGTAAAGCTGATCACGGCCTTGAGACTGCGATGCAGCAGGATTTCAGGATATTCCCCTATTTCACCTGCTGTCGTTAGTAGGGTTAAGTGATATGATACGCATTAAAATAAAGTGAACTGACTAGTTAGAGGTGGGCCAAATGATTATTGTCACTGGCGGCGCAGGGTTTATTGGCAGCAATATTGTCAAGGCACTGAATGACGAAGGTTATAAGGATATTCTGGTTGTTGATAATCTGAAAGACGGTACAAAGTTCGTTAATCTGGTTGATTTAGATATCAGCGATTATATGGATAAGGAAGATTTCATTGCCAGTATCGTTGCAGGTGATGATTTGGGCGATATTGATGCCATTTTCCATGAAGGTGCTTGTTCATCCACAACCGAATGGGATGGCAAGTATATGATGGACAATAACTATCAGTACTCTAAAGATGTATTGCATTACTGCCTCGATCGTCAGATCCCATTCCTATACGCCTCTTCTGCCGCAACTTATGGTGGGCGCAGTGATAATTTCATTGAAGAACGCCAGTATGAGAAACCTCTCAATGTTTACGGCTACTCAAAATTTCTTTTTGATCAGTATGTTCGCGATATTTTGCCACATGCCGATTCTCAAATTTGCGGCTTCCGTTATTTCAATGTATACGGGCCACGTGAAGGACATAAAGGCAGTATGGCCAGTGTCGCCTACCATTTAAACACCCAGATCCACCAAGGCCAGAACCCGAAATTATTTGCAGGCAGCGAACATTTCCAACGCGATTTTATTTATGTTGGCGACGTTGCAGCAGTAAACCTGTGGTTCTGGAAAAATAGTGTTTCCGGCATTTTTAACTGTGGTACAGGCCGAGCTGAATCTTTCCAGGCGGTTGCTGACGCTGTTACTGAATTCCATAAGGAAAAATCTCCTGCTGTAGAATACATTGAATTTCCAGAAAAGCTAAAAGGTCGCTATCAGAGCTTTACTCAGGCTGATCTGACAAAACTTCGCGCAGCAGGTTATGACAACGCATTCAAAACCGTTGCTGAAGGCGTTACTGAATATATGCAATGGCTCAATCAGGATAATTAATCGACTTCTATGAAGATATTGGTGATCGGCCCATCGTGGGTGGGTGACATGATGATGTCGCAAAGCCTCTACCGCACCTTGAAGGTTTTGTACCCAAATGCAGAAATTGATGTGATGGCACCAGCGTGGTGCCGCCCGTTACTGGCAAAGATGCCGGAAGTTAATCAGGCGCTGGCAATGCCGCTGGGACACGGAGCGCTTGCGCTTGGTGAACGTCGTCGTTTAGGACTGGCACTGCGTGAAAGTGAATATGATCACGCTTACGTACTCCCCAACTCCTTCAAATCTGCTTTGGTGCCTTTCTTTGCCAATATCCCTCTGCGTACAGGCTGGCGTGGTGAAATGCGCTATGGTTTCCTGAATGATATCCGCGTCCTGAATAAAAGTGCCTTTCCACTCATGGTTCAGCGCTATGTTGCTCTCGCCTATGACAGGAAAACTGTACACAGTGCTGAAGATCTTTCCCAACCCCTGCTATGGCCTCAGTTAGCTGTCAGTGACGAAGACATTGCTGAATCAACAACAGCCTTTAACATCGCCGATCATCGCCCGATTATCGGTTTTTGCCCCGGTGCGGAGTTTGGCCCGGCTAAACGTTGGCCACATTATCATTACGCCGCATTGGCTGAACAGTTAATTACTCAAAAGGGTTATCAAATATTGTTATTTGGTTCAGCTAAGGATAATGAAGCTGGTGAAGATATCCGTGCACTTCTAAGTGAAGATGCACGGGAAAACTGTCTTAATCTCGCAGGACAAACTTCCCTTGAACAGGCAGTCAATATTATCGCAGCGTGTGATGCCATTGTTACAAATGACTCAGGTTTGATGCATATCGCAGCAGCTCTGAACCGCCCTCTGGTGGCATTATATGGGCCAAGTAGCCCTGACTTCACTCCTCCACTATCGGACAAAGCCGAAGTAATCCGTCTGATTACGGGTTTTCATAAAATCAGGAAAGGTGACAGCGCAGGTGGTTATCATCAGAGTCTTATTGATATTCAACCAGAACAGGTTTTAGCCTCATTGGAAAAACTTTTACAGACGGAGAACCAGAGTTAATGCGTGTTTTACTGGTAAAAACGTCTTCAATGGGCGATGTGTTACATACTCTACCTGCACTGACAGATGCCATGCAGTACATACCGGTTATTCAATTTGATTGGGTCGTTGAAGAGGGATTCGCCCAAATACCCACATGGCACAGTGCAGTTGAAAATGTTATCCCTGTTGCCATTCGTCGCTGGAGAAAAAATTGGTTCAGGAAAGATATCCGTGAAGAACGCGCACGTTTCAGGGAACAGTTACAGCAACGAAAATATGATGTAATTATTGATGCTCAAGGGCTGTTAAAAAGTGCTTTTTTAGTGACACGCCTAGCCCATGGTCCAAAACATGGCTATGACAAAAAAAGCATTCGTGAGCCACTCGCCAGCTTTTTCTACGATCAACACCATTCTGTGAGCAAACAGCAACATGCTGTAGAACGAATTCGTGCATTGTTTGCAGAGAGTCTTGGTTATCAAAAGCCTACAGAAACAGGTGATTATTCTATCGCCCGCCACTTTCTGAACCAACAATCAGAAAATGGAAATGATTATCTGGTATTCCTGCATGCCACCACTCGTGATGAGAAACATTGGCCAGAAAACCATTGGCGCCAACTGATCGCAGAGATTCAACCAACGGGTATGCGCATCAAGCTCCCCTGGGGAACTGAATATGAATATCAGCGGGCATTACGGCTGGCAGATGGTTTTCCTCATGTTGATGTGTTACCAAAATTAACATTAGCAGAAGTCGCACAAGTTCTTGCTGGCACAAAAGCGGTGGTATCTGTTGATACAGGATTAAGCCATCTCACTGCCGCCCTGGATCGTCCAAATATTACGCTGTTTGGCCCGACAGATCCTGGCTTGATTGGCGGGTATGGAAAAGAACAGCATACCTTAAAATCAGTGGATAATACGATGCAGAGTATTACTCCGGCAGAAGTCATGCTGTTCTTGCAAAAGATATTAAATAAGAACCTTGCCTAGTGGGAAGGTCTCACACCAGCGGCTTTTATATTCAAGAGTAGGATTACCCAACGAATAACGCATAGTCTTATCTGCTGCCTGACATAATGCTTTTGCTGACTGGATATTAACCCACATCAAAATGCTACCAACACTGAGATGTGCATACTCAGGATCATATCCTCCATTAATAGCATCAAATGAAATCCATTTAGGACTATCGGCACGTAATACAAAATCATACGCACAAGGTGAACCATTAATAAGTAACACGTAACCAAATATATGCTCTCGAAGCTCTGTGTATATCTCAAGCAAACGCTGACGTTCTTTTGGCGAATGACGATAATTCCAACGCTTTTGGTATAAATTGATGTAAATATCAACCAATTCTTCAGCGCTGAATTCACTTGAAAGACGAATTTCTCCGCCTGCGCGAGTGAATTTGTTTATCTCATTCTTGCGGTTGCGGCGGGTTTTGTAGGAGAAATTCTCTTTAATCAGGCAGATTTGACGCTTACTAAAAGGAGGCTTATAGCTGGCATTTATAAAATTATTTTTATGAATAGGAGATAATCTCTTTGATTTTATAGGTAAAAATAACTTCGCATCGGCTGCGATAGGGAAAATCACTTCATCATAAGGCAGTGGATAGGTGCCCTGGATTTTTTCTACTAATTTTTGGTTTTTAACAAAGAAGCAAGCTCCCTTAACGGCAGTGCCTTTTTCTTTAAAATAGAAGGAGAGCGGGTTACCTTCAATATGCCTATTTAAAAAAGAGACGATGTTGGGATGTGTTAATACACAACCGCCAAAAAGAGCGTGAACTTCTTTATATTGTTCGAAATTACATTTTTTCCATCCCCAAAAAAATGATTTTACTTTTTCCATATCCTATTCCATAAAATGGCTTTTTAATATTAAGTTAATTTTTTTACAACTTTATAAAAAAATATTTTTTATTTCCAATAATAGTTATGACCGTTAATTATAAAAATGCATTATTTTTATAGTCATAAAATTCCGACAATGTCATACCATGAACCCGTGGTTTCAAGAATTCAAACAATTCTTCTAAGTCTTGATAAAGCAACTCAATTTTTTCTTCCGTCTGAAAAGTCGGGCTTCCTCCCGGCATAAACTCGGATGAATGCAGCATAAATTCAACATAATCATTACCAGATGCCAAAGTTTGCCGAACGACAGCTTTCATTTGTTTCAAATTCCCACCTTTTGGGCGTAACCAATTAACCGATGGAGAACGTTGCTTGCCTCGCAAATGATCATATTTTTGTTTAATAAAATTCATGATCGGAGAATGCTTATGCTGAATACTCATTGGCACTTGTAATAAAGAAGAGTTGCCTTCTTTAGCAATATTCTGCAAATTCATAAAATAAGCATGAGATGGAAAACGGCTATAATCTGTTCCGCCATTTCCATTCGGATCTCCCTTGGTAAAACGCCAGTTAACTTTCGGAGTAACAGAACAATCTACCTGATAACCATACTCGACCAATAATTGCGCATAATATTCGTTAAATGCCCAGCGTCCAGCACGGTGACTCAGCATCTTAGTCTGAAGTTTTTCTTCAAGAAGATTTGTCATTAAATCAATTTTTGCCTTTATCTGATTTTTAGGATATTCAATCAGATAAGGCTTATAGCACATATCATCATCAGTCAGAGGAATAATAGGTGGATTGTTCCAGGCATGCAAATGCATACCGATTTCACCTGTGTTTCTGGCAATGACATCCTTAGCAAATTCGATATAGCTATCATCTATCGCCATTTCATAGTTTGTTAGCCAGACGGGTTTGAATCCAAAACGTTCACAAAGGCTTTGGAACCTGGGCAGATATTGAGTATTTTCGGTAGAAATTTTATCGCTATTTTGCCAAAGGTTATCACCTTCAGTATCAATTGTGATGATGAATGCTGGTTTGGTCATAAGAAAGATACCTTATTACAGAAATATGAAATATTATTACTCAGTAAAAGTATACAAGGACAAAAAGACATCTATCTTTTCTAAGATAACCTCTAGAGGCATTTCACTGATTTTGCTATTAATATTTTTCTGAACTAATTGGATAGCGTTTTTATTTCCCGGTCCCCATACATCATTATTGATATAATTTCCATGCTTATCATTACCATATAGTGCGATTGTATTTTTCTCATATGCAGCAGCAACATGTACAATTGAGGTATCTGGCGAAATAATCAAATCAGCATATTTTATTATTTCTACAGCACTGAGAAAATCGCAAAATGGGTTGAAAATACAGTTATCTAAATATGAAATCATACTTATTTTTTCAGGACTACCAATCAATATAATATTGACTGACTGATATGAATAACCAATATGAGAAGTTATTCCAATCAATTGTTCTTTAGAAATATTTCTCCTTTCATCAGCAGCAAAGGGATTAATGACAACAGTTACCGCTCCTGGCAAACGAGAGTAAAAATCACGCACTTTATCCTTGATACCATCAGGAACATATATGTCATACTGCATATTATAATTATAAATCTCCATATGATTCATCAAAGATTTATATCTTTCTGTAATATGTAAATTATAACCTAAATAAGTTATGTTTTTGTTATAAATATTTATTTTATCTTTATTAAACCCAATTACATGATTAGAATTAATTAGTCTTATAAACAAAAGATAGATAACAGGAATTTGATCACCCATATCAATAATAAGATCATACTTTTCCTGTTTCAATTTCAATCCTAACTTAAGTATATCTGTATTTTTATCAGGATAGAAATATACCTTATCTATATGTGGATTATTTTCTATCACACAATAATTAGTTCGGCCTGATAATACATGTAATTCATAACCTTGCTGAGACAATGCTTTTAAAACTGGTGTGGATACAATCATGTCACCAATTTTATTATCATCTCGTAAAAAAAGAACCTTTTTGACACCTATAAGAGAAAATTCTCTTTTTTTCCATTTATCAATAAATATTTTACCTATACTAAACCTTATTTTTTTGAAAAAATAATTTTTTCTTCTATTTATTTCACGTAATTTTTTAAATTTTTTTTCAGTCATTAGAACATCTCAAAGGATAACATCAAAAATTTTACTGCTTTATCAAGGAAAAATACTCATCAAGTACAATATCCAAATCAAATTTCTTATACATTTTTTCCGTAATTAAAGGGGGATTCTGATAAACCAAACGCATTTTTTCTGCCAATGATTCTGAAGTAAGTTCTGATTTATATTGTTCTAATTCCCCCACCATAATTTCACTGATTCCACCAGGACAATCTGTGCTGACAACTGGAGTCTGACAGATCAACGCCTCAATTAATACATTACCTAATCCTTCACTATCTGAACTCAGAACAACAGCTTTAGCTTCACGTATTACGGGTAAAGGATTTGTTAAAAACCCAATTAGCTTAACTCTGGATTGTAAACCAAGTTCCACAATTTTCTGTTTAATTTTATCAGTCATTTCTTCATCGCCATGACCAGCAATTAATAAGTTGCAAGGAATAGCAGCCATGGCAAATGCTTCTAACAAGCGATCATGACGTTTCACCTCGTGAAATCGTCCAAGATGGAGAATATAATTTTGACCTGAATATGGATTGTTTTCTAAGGAATTCAATTTAATTTCAGTTATGTTGAATGGGTTGTAAATAGTGACCATTCTTCTGGCAGCAACAGATAGATTTTCCTGTAAATCCAAGCCAACTGCATCAGAAACACAAATTAAATTACGATTCTGATAAACACGCTGGATTTTATGCTTTTTAAGCCAACGTGCCAGACCTGTTTTATTTTCGAGGTAAGATTTAGAAAATACACCATGAATACAAAACCATACATTCAAATTTTCTAATACTTTAGACCTTGCAACTATACGATCGGTTTTGTGTAAATTGGATATTACCAGCGCAGGAATTCCTTTTTGCCGCAAGATTTTTTCCAAAACCTTATCCATTGATTTCGCTCTACGAAAAATTTCAGTCTGTCTTCTAAAAGGACCTGCATACTTATCAGCATCAATAACCAAATCAACATGTTCAGGAATCGAATATTCGCATTTATCAGACAATGATAATAATGTGATATCAAAGCCCCTCTGTTGCAATCCACGGCACAGGCGAACTACGACATTTTCAGCACCACCACCCGGCAATCCATCAATGATAAACAGGATATGCCCTTTCATAAAGAAAGCACCTTGCTATACAGTTCAGTAAGCTGCTGAGATAAATAAGCCGGAGTATAACCCGTTATCTTTTCTTTTGCTGACATAGCGATCTTACTGGTCAAATGATCCGAAGGTATTAAGGAAATTCTTTCAGATAATCCCGTTATATCCAAAGCATCACAGACAAAGCCATTTACTCCCGAATCAATGAACTCAGCTCCTCCACAGGTTTTACTGGTTATAACTGGTAAGCGACATGCCATTGCTTCCAGTATGACATTCGGGAAAGGATCATATAATGTCGGTAGTAATAAACCATCAGCCATTTGATAAAATGGCAGCGTCTTTTTTTGTACACCTAGAAACCTAATGCGAGTATAGCAACCAAGAGAATGAGCAAGTTGTTTATATTTATTTTCTTCCTTGTCCTGCCCGATCACCAATAGATACGCTTCCGTCTTACTAATTGCTTTAATTGCGGCTTTCAGCCCTTTTCTTTCAAAACCTGACCCAACATATACCAGACATTTAGCTCGTGCTGGGATGGCATATTGCTGTCGCAACACAATTCGTTCCTCTTCTCCGGCAGGAAAAAACTGTGACTGGTCAATAGCATTATAAATCACAGAAATTTTCTCTTCTGGTAGCTCAAAATCTTCCATAACTTCCTGTTTGACCATCTCAGAGTTACAGATAACTTTCTTCAACTCTGGAGACAAATACATTCTCTTCTCCGCATCCATGACATAACGATGGTAACGGCTGACAAAAAGCAGTTTACTTTTCCAAGCTGGCAGGATTCTTGATCTTTGCTGCAACCACCGCTGATGTACGCCATCACCAGCCCGATAAATATCACATCCCGCTATTCGTTCATGACTTTGGACGATATCGAATTGTTCCTTTTGCCAAAGAGTTCTGGATGCATCAGCAAACCCCTTCTCACGGCTAATGCGTCCCCATTTCAACGGATTGGCCAAGTGCACATGCCAGTTTGGATTTATGCTTCCCTGCCAAGAGCGGGTAATAACATTTAATTGTAGATTTTCATTACCCAATGCTTCTAAAGCTCTGGAAATGAAACGTTCAGCACCACCATCAGGGCGATATTTTTGCCGAACAATGGCAAGACGAACAGGTTTCATGATAAATATCTCCGAGCCGTTTTAATCACAACATCTGTCGGGATCAAACTTAAATAGCGATTATCTGTTTTAATATCAATTTCATCAGGGTCCGGTAATTTACCGTAATTTCCTGCCCAGATCACTTCCCCATTGCCCTGACATGGGCGCCAAAAGATCATCTTAGATGGCCCCATTAACGCAATACAAAGTGTTTTTAATGCAGCAGCCATAGGCACAGGAACAGAATCAACGCCAATAATTTTAGGGAATCCAATCCTATAAGTTGTACAGAACCTGTAACAGAATCTGTAAATAGAGAAATCAAAGCGCTACTTCACTGATAGGCTAAATTAATGACCAGATCGTATCTTCGATTTCCAATACTTGCCATAAAATAGGCATACTCTTTTTAAGGAAATACGAACAACTTATCTGCATTTTGCACACTTTCTTCAAGCCAATGTGATACTATAGCCGCAATCTATTTTAGTGAATTTGATAGAATGTTGCTTCGCTTATATCAGGTACTTCTCTACCTTATCCAACCTATTATCTGGTTGCGCTTATTACTGCGCAGCCGTAAGTCTCCGGCATACCGTAAGCGCTGGGGTGAACGCTATGGTTTTTGTGCCCAAAAAGTTACTCCAGGAGGGATATTACTCCATTCGGTTTCGGTTGGAGAGACATTAGCTGCTATTCCTCTCGTCAGGATTTTACGGCATCACTATCCTTTTCTGCCAATTACTGTAACAACCATGACGCCAACTGGCTCCGAAAGGGTACTTTCCGCACTAGGAGATGATGTTAACCACGTTTACCTACCGTATGATTTGCCTGGCTCTATGAGTCGTTTCCTTGATAACGTCAACCCCAAATTAATGATTATTATGGAAACTGAGCTATGGCCTAATTTGATAGCCCAATTACACCAACGTGGTATACCGCTGGTTATTGCCAATGCAAGGCTTTCAGCCCGTTCCGCCGCCGGATATCAGAAAATTAATAGTTTTATTAAAGCCATTTTAAACAAAATCACGTTGATCGCTGCACAAAATCAGGAAGATGGCGAACGTTTTATTGAATTAGGGCTGAAACGTACCCAACTGGCTGTCACAGGCAGTCTTAAATTCGATATTTCTGTTACACCTGAATTGGCCGCTAAGGCGGTGACTCTGCGTCGTCAATGGGCTGCACATCGGCCTGTATGGATTGCAACCAGTACCCATGATGGTGAAGAAACTATCATACTGGATGCGCATCGAAATTTATTGAAACAACATCCCGATTTATTGCTGATTTTGGTTCCCCGCCATCCTGAACGTTTTGCTAAAGCGGAAGAATTAACTCAAAAAGCTGGGCTAAGTTCAGTATTAAGGAGTTCTGCTACCATACCCGATGCTAATGTCCAGGTTGTTATTGGTGATACTATGGGTGAACTCATGCTACTGTACGGTATTGCAGATCTAGCCTTTGTCGGAGGCAGCTTAATCGAACGTGGTGGTCATAATCCACTGGAAGCTGCGGCTCATGCGATCCCTGTCATTATGGGGCCACACACTTTCAATTTTAAGGATATCTGTGCCAAGCTGAATAAAGCTGATGGGCTTATTACTGTGACAGATAGCCAATCTTTAAGTACCGCTGTCAATAGCCTGCTGACGGATGAAGATTATCGCCTTTATTACGGTCGTCATGCCGCGGAAGTCCTACACGAGAATCAGGGCGCACTGCAACGATTGTTAAAATTACTGGAACCTTATCTCCCACCACGGAGCCATTGATGAGCACGAGAAAACGTCTATCCATCGTCATGATTGCCAAAAATGCCGCCGACTTGATTGGTGATTGCCTGCTATCTGTAGACTGGGCAGATGAAATTATCGTTCTGGATGCTGGTAGTACTGATGCAACCTGTCAAATCGCTAAAGAAATGGGAGCCAAAGTTTACACGAATACTCAGTGGCCTGGTTTTGGCCCTCAGCGGCAACTCGCACAATCCTATGCCAGTAGTGATTACATTTTCATGATTGATACAGATGAGCGAGTCACTCCTGAGTTAAAAGCTTCAATTGAACAAGTTCTGGAAAATCCCAACGACAATAAAGTCTATGCCTGTGCACGCCTTAATTTATTCATGCACCGGTTTATGAAGCACAGCGGCTGGTATCCTGATAAAGTCATTCGTCTCTATTGCCGTGAACGTTATCAATATAACGATAATCAGGTTCATGAATCACTGGATACCCAAGGCGCCCATATTGTGACATTGAAAGGTGATTTACGTCATTTAACCTGCCGCAATCTGATGGAATTCCAGCAGAAACAATTGAATTATGCGAAAGATTGGGCCAAACATCGCTACAAACAGGGTAAAACAGCCCGTTATTCTTCCATTATCAGCCACACACTGGGTGCATTTTTCAAAACATGGCTGTTAAGAGCGGGTTTCCTTGATGGTAAACAAGGGCTAATGTTAGCGATTGTCAATGCTCAATACACCTTCAATAAATATGCAGCACTCTGGGAGCTGACCCAAGCAGAGAGTCAAAGACAATGAAAAAAAAAGCCATTTACCCCGGTACATTTGATCCTATTACCTATGGTCATCTCGATATAGTGACCCGCGCTGCAAATATGTTTGATCATGTTTTACTTGCCATTGCCAGTAGTGATAGAAAAAACCCTATGTTCAACCTTGAAGAACGTGTCACATTAGCCAAAAAAGTCACTGCTCATTTGGATAATGTTGAGGTTGCAGGATTCAGTGAGTTGATGGCTAATTTTGCTAAAAAACAACAGGCGACGATCTTAATTCGTGGAGTACGTTCAGTTTCTGATTTTGAATATGAATGGCAACTCGCCAATATGAATCGACATTTTATGTCTGAGTTGGAAAGTGTCTTCCTGTTGCCCTCTCAAAGTCTGTCTTTTGTCTCATCATCCTTAATCAAAGACGTTGCTCGTCATGATGGTGATGTTTCATCATTCCTGCCAGAGCCTGTTGCTCTGGCAATGTTAAGAAAATTAGGTAAATAATACTCGTCGGGGGCAATTCAGCCCCCAAAGATACAATTAATGCTGGCACTGCCGACAAAAAAACGTACTGCGCTGCCCTAATTTTATACTCTCTATTTTTTCTCCGCACATTGGGCAAAGCTCGCCTTTTTTGCCATAAACAAATAATTCCTGCGCGAAATACCCCGGTTTTCCATCAGATTGCAGAAAATCTTTCAGCGTAGTCCCCCCTTGTTCAATAGAACGACGTAAAATCTGCTTTATCGTATCTGCTAATAGATATGCCTCTTCCTGTGTCAGGGAATGAGCAGGGCGCTCAGGCAAGATATGAGCCACATACAAAGCTTCATTGGCATAAATATTGCCAACACCAACAACCACTTTGTTATCCATCAACCAAGGCTTAATAGCCGTTTTCTTATTACGCGAAAGCGTGTATAGGTATGAGCCATCAAATACATTAGACAAGGGCTCAGGGCCCAAATGAGCCAGTACAGAACATTTCTCAAGATCATCGCTCCATAGCCAGGCTCCGAAACGCCGTGGATCCGTATAGCGGAGAATTTTACCGTCTGTCATCACCAGGTCGATATGATCATGTTTTGCAGGAGGAGATTCATGCAATAAGACACGTAAGCTACCGGACATTCCAAGATGGACAATAATCCATCCATCAGCCAATTCGAGCAACAAATACTTTGCCCGACGCTGCACACTGAGCACTGGTTGATCTGATAATGTCATGATCTGTTCAGAAACAGGCCAGCGCAAACGCGAATTCCTTACCTCAACATATTGAATCACATTACCAGCTAAATGTGGCTCAATTCCTCTGCGACTGGTTTCAACCTCTGGTAATTCCGGCATACTGACTCCTTGAATAAACGATCTACAGCATCCTATTTAGCAGATTACGAGACCGTTTTCATGTATTATTTATAGCTAAATCCAGTCAAAATCGTTGAAAGAATAGGCCGCACCATGCTTCTTGATATCAGAAATAGGCTAAACATAATCGAAAATAAAAAGTCCCTGTGGAACTTATCTATTATTGGACTGTACATTATTCTTGTTTATCTGCCAGATATTACAAGATATAAAAATCTTGTCATGATCCTGATCTGCATAACAGCACTGTGTTATCTGGTAACGGATTTTCGTCAAGTAGTAAACTCACTGAGAAATTCTCTCTTCTTATCCATTTTGCTATTTATACTGGCAATGTTCTACTCTATTGGAATTTCGATTGATCCTGCATTGAGTTTCAAAGAGATGAATAAGCCTATCTTAAATGGCCTGTTGCTGTTTAGTTTCACACTTCCCATTGTGCTCTATCAGGAAAGTAAACAACACATTGCAAAAATGATCTTGATTGCTTTTATTATTGGTATGTTAGCTATTTCACTGACCGATCTCGCGAAATACATTATCAATTACGATTCAACAGGTGAAATGCCATTTACTAATTATAATCATCGGGAGTTTTCATACGGATTTATTTTCTATTTTCCTGTGTTGTTATGTACTTGGGCATTATGGAAAAAACATTCTTTACTGAGTTGGTTATTGTTGCTTATCGCTTCAGCCATCAGCCTATTCTTATTGCTTGGAACACTTTCTCGTGGTGCCTGGGTTGCGATTGTAGCAGCCACAGTGTTTATTATTGTGATTAATAGAGAATGGAAAATCACCATTGCTGCTGCAATATGTCTGGCATTATTGGCCGGGATCACTCATTGGTCGGCAGCATCGAATCCTGCCACAAAATTACTGCTTTATAAGCTTACCCAAACTGATAGCAGCCACCGCTATAGTAATGGAACCCAAGGCTCTGCGTGGCAGTTGATTATGGAAAACCCTGTCAAAGGTTATGGTTTCGGTAATCAGGTATATCACCAAGTTTATAATAGTCGTGTTGCCGATTATCCTGACTGGACATACAGAACTTCGATTGGACCACATAATGTATTTTTATCGCTTTGGTTTGCCGGTGGCGTCCTGGGTCTAATAACCACACTATTAATGACATTCTCAGCAATATTTACCGGAAGCCAAATCATACGTCAAAATAGTGGCATAATCCGACAAGCGGGTATCATTATGCTTGCCGCATTTATTGGTATTTTTATCGTCAGGGGGATGTTTGAAAATGCTTATATTAATGAAATAGGTATCTTATTGGGATTAATGATCGCCCTATATAGCGCCCAAAAAGAAACCAGAATAGCACAGAAAAACCACTAATTTCAGATACACCAGCCCATATCCAATAAATGAGACGGGCTGGTGTCCCATTATTTGACTTTCATTTATCAAAACAGATTTTTTTCTATCACTTGCATAATCAACTTTGCCCGTTGATCCCAATTAAATTGCTCCGCGACTAATCTCTGAGAGTGTTCTGCTTTAGCCATTATTTCAGTCGGGTTATCAATCAGTAGTTGAATCTGTTGTGCGAAACTTGTCGCATTTTCACTGTCTGCAAAGCTGACCGCGTTTTCATCAACCGCATCACGAATGGAAGGAAGATCAGAAATAACAACGGGTTTGCCCATCGCCATATATTCAAAAAGTTTAAGAGGGGAAGTATAGCGGCTGCCAATACTGGTTTTTGTCAATGGCAGGATGCAAATATCATTATCTGCAATGACTTGGAAACGGTTTTTAGGATGGACAAACCCCAGAAAATTAACCCGATCACTTACGCCAATTTGTTGAGCTACAGATTTGAGTTGTTCAATCTGCGTGCTATTTCCACCAGCAATATTCAATACAACATTATTAAGGTGACACATAGACTTCATCGCAGTAGGTACGCCTTTCCAGCGATGCAAACTACCTAAATACAATACCTGTGTTGTTTCTCCTTTCTGGTATTGCTTGCCCGAAGATGTCATCTTTGTCGCTTCAACGGCTAACAAATCAACACCGTCAGGTGCAACGATAATCGGGGTTTTAACCCCATATTCTGTATAAATATCGTCACGTAGTAATGAAGTCAGAACAAAAACAGTCCGGGCACGATGATAAACCTGTTGTTCAATTTGTCTGAGCCTAGAATATTTGCGCTTATTAGCCCGTTTATTCAAGTCATGGGACTCTTTAAAAGACTGAGAAAAAATTTCATGACTTTCAAAGAAGTGTGGAATATCAGGATGCTTATGCAAGAGATAATTTGCCATTTTAATATTACGAGTAAAAATGGCATCGACCTGATGTTCTTGCAACCAACGGGAAACCTGAAAATAAAATAATTTTTGCGTATTGATGGGGAAATACCACTTACGGCGCACATCGCGTAAAGCGATCAATGCAACAGATGTTGGCAACTTTCTACCAAGGATCTCCTCTACACCATTTTGACCCGCTGGTGTAATCAGGCTGACTTGATGACCCTGACGGGCAAAAGCATCCACATTCTGCAAAATTTGCAGTGAAGCAACACGAAAATCAGGTACAGGATAGGGATCAATATAAGCAATCTTCATGACTTTTTTATCGTATCCAATAAACGGCCCGCCGAATGCTCCCAGGTATACATCATTTCAATTCTCTGACGAGCATGTTTACCCATTCCTTTTCCTCTGTCTGGTAAAGACAAGAGATGATTAACAGCTCCAGCAATAGCTTCTGCATCACCGGGCGTCACCAGAATGCCGGACTGATTCTCATTTCCTACCACTTCAGGTATACCACCAATATAACTGGCAATGACAGGTCGCTCACATGCCATTGCCTCCGCAATAGTAATACCAAATGCTTCATCACCAATGCTTGGGAAGATCCCTGCATCCCCGGCAGCATAAAACTCAGGTAACTGATCATGACCAACAGGAGGATGAAAAATAATTGATTGTCCTAACTTTAATTCCGCCGCTTTTTTTTCAAGCCGTTTCAGTTCTTCACCTGCTCCAATAATTAACAGTTTTACATCCTTATCACGTAACAAGTCCATCGCATCAACAGCAATTTTCATGCCTTTCCATCCGACTAACCTACCAGCAAAAGTCAGTAGAAACGTATTTTCATGAATCCCTAGCCGGCTGCGGACATCAGAATTGGCAGGTTTGAACTTATCAACATCTACACCATTATAGATAACATTTGGAAATTGTTTGAAATGATGCTGGATCTGCCAAGCATTAAAATGGCTGCAAGCAACCCATGCCGATATTTTTTTCCCTAATATTCTGTCACCTTTAAAAAAGCTGGTTCCCCCACTCATATAGCAAAACTTAGTATGGGAGTTGGTTGGCATCATTCTGGGCCAGAAGAAATCAAAAGGCTTAGTCAATATTACCCAGTCGAAATTTTCAGCAATCACTGTTTCACGGGCATGACGGGCAAATGAGTAGCGTTCAACAATACGTTGAAAACGACGGCCAATATTGATTACTCGTTCTCTGGGGATAAATGGGAAAGTATGCACACAGATATTCCGATCCTTCAACTCAGGCCTGATATCACCTATTCCGCCGAAAATATGGATCTCATGTCCTGCATCTGTTAAAGCTTTAGCCAGCTCCCAGACCGCCGTTTGAATACCACCATAGGACATGGTAACGGTGACATCAATAAATCCTATTTTCATCGTTTTTATTATCCTTTTATTGAACTTCTAGTATTTTTTTCACTGAATCCCAGACTTGTTCTACTGATATGTCTGACATGTTATCTTGACGGGTTGCCTGTTGATAATCTATTGGATGTTCAATCACAGCCAATTTTGCATGCTGTTGTGGAGCAAGAAAACGACCAGGATGGAAACTATGGTACATGGCAACCATTGGGATCCCTAATGCTCCTGCCAAATGTGTCGTCCCGGTATCAACACCAACATACAAATTAAGTTGGCTCATAATCGCCGCATTTTGGCGCATCGTCGTTTTACCCGCCAGAGATGTACATCTCTGTACTCCCAACATTTCAGATAATCTTTCTGCCGCTGCCGCCCCATCCTGGCTACCCAACAGTAAAATGTGGGCAGCAGGATAACGAGCATAAATACGCTGGGCTAACTCATAAAAAGATTCTACAGGCCAATCACGGTAAGCTTTCGCAGGAAAACTTTGTAGTTGAAAACCAATCCTTAGTTTATCTTCCAACCCATAATGCCGGAGAAAAGAACTCGCATATTCTGCTTCATTTTGACTCACACAATACTGCAACCGCCAATCATAAATCTCAATCCCTAACGCATTAGCTAACAATGCCCTTTCCTGCTGAGCCTGCATAAGTTTTTGGGGTTTTTCTATAAGCAATTCATTTGGGGTTTTGCGGGATGTATCAGAAAAGCAAACAACCCGATTTGCTTTTCGTCTGGCATATTGTAGTAAAGGTTTATCATGATTATATACTAATGCCAAATCATAACTCTGACGAGAAAACCAACTAACCCACTTCGCTTTTCCTTTTGAAAAAACATTTATTGAATTGATTTCATCAATATTCTCAAGGATCTCTTTTGTTCTTTTATGCGCCAATACATCAATATTGGCTTCTGGCCAGTTTAACTTTAAAGCCCGAATTACCGGTGTTACAAGTAACGTGTCACCAAAACGTGCAATATTGATAATCAAAATGTTTTTAGGTTGCATAATAATGAATTATAAAATTATCCACTCAGAGACCAACTCAAGAGAACATACATCAAAGTTATTTAGGACATATTGAATAGATTGTTCCATACAAAAGCCAAACAAGAGTTTTATTTCATTTGTTCTATTTCACTTATAGTATATTAGTCACATATTAGATAAAATGGTAATATGAGAGCAAAACAATACGATCTCCCACTAATGATTATCACTAACAACAAAAATAGACTCCATTTTATCTAACATATTATCCATACTGAACAAACGTGTGGCTCGTTTAAATGAAGCATTTCCCATCTGCAAACGTACATCTGCATTTCTCATTAACAGATCTAATTTTTCAGTTAGTTGTTCAATACATTTAGGTTCAATAACATAGCCTGTTTCATCATCAATCACAGCTTCAGAGATAGCGCCCACTGATGTAGAGACCACGGGTAATCCGCACGCCATTGCCTGCATGATACCTTGTGGGACCCCTTCATTTCCAAACGAAGGCAATGCAAAAATATCCATCGCATTTAAACAGTCCGGAACATCCTGACGATTACCAAGAAAAATGACACTATCCGTCAGTCCTTCTAATTTAACCCTGGGCTCAAGATTTTTTCGTTGTGGGCCATCTCCAACAAACAGTAATTGCCAATCAGGATAGCGTTGATGAAGTATTTTCCAGCTATCCAACAGGTAACGATGCCCTTTCCAGGTTCTCATTGTCGCCACAATACCCAGAGTCGGTTTATCTGCAATTCCAATACGCTGGCGGCACAGTTGTTTATTTTCAGGCTTAAAACGTGTCAAGTCGATACCTGTCGGTACAGATGTCATATGAGATAGCGGATAGCCATTATTCGTATGGAGATATTGGCGCAACTTCTCCCCTGTTGTCACAATGTGCTGGCAGGATTTCAAATAGAGCCAGCGGGTCGCTATGGAGGTTGAAACATTGGTGGAAACATGACGGGTTCGAACTATTGGTGGCATTCCCCTTAATGTGGAACATGCCGCAGCTACCAGCCAAGAATCAGTAGAACTGTGAGTGTTAATGATATCAAACCGATGGCCTTCAGCCTTCAACCAACGGCGCATTGCCATAAAGCATGAAAGACGTTTTTTTTCAATTGGCAACGCAACGACAGGAACACCATAATGGTGAGCTTCACGGTAAAGTGTCGAAGTTGGGCAACAAATGATAACAACATGATGCCCACGACGCATCATCCCCTGAGATTCCGTCAGAATACGAATCTCTTGCCCTCCCCAACCACGCGACGATTCCGTATGTAAGATATTCAAGGTTTTTCTAGTCATTTTCTGAGCCACGCCTGACAGTTCATATATCAAAAAGCGTTAGTATAACTGAACGTCATATTACGTTCACGGGTAACCGATAACCAAGTTTAAGATTAAGGAGGGATTGGTGTATTTTAGGTATAAAAAACCCAGCTTTCGCTGGGTTTTTTAAATTCACTAAAATTATTTGATTTTAGCTTCTTTGTACATTACATGCTGACGAACAACTGGATCAAATTTTTTCATTTCCAGTTTTTCAGGCATAGTACGCTTGTTCTTCGTAGTGGTATAAAAGTGACCAGTACCAGCAGAAGAAACCAGTTTAATTTTATCGCGAATACCTTTAGCCATTTTTCAGCTCCTTAGTATTTCTCACCACGGGCACGCAGTTCAGCAAGAACTGTATCGATACCCTTTTTGTCAATCACACGCATACCTTTAGCAGATACACGCAGAGTTACAAAACGCTTCTCAGACTCAACCCAGAAACGGTGAGAGTGCAGGTTAGGCAGAAAACGACGCTTGGTCGCATTTAATGCGTGAGAGCGGTTGTTACCACTCACAGGGCGCTTGCCAGTAACTTGGCAGACTCGGGACATGTCTATTCTCCAAAAATCAAATCAGCTCGAGCTTTGTATTGGGTATGGCCGCCTCGTCAGGCTTAGGAGCCCATCTCAGCAAATTTTCTTTACTGATAAAGAACGTTACTGAAAAGAATCACATTTTCTCAGCCAAAAACTCACTGAGATAGGCTCTTCTCGCCAAGCCCAAGATCCTCAAAGGTGGCGTAGTATACGCCCTCATTCGCTGATGCTCAAGTCCCGCACAACTAAGATCTGACCGGTTCGTGAAAAAACCGTATTAAATCCAACCTCTTTCCATAAAAGAAACGCAATATTGTTTGCCTATGACAATATGATCCAAAACCTTAACACCGACTAAATTACACGCATCAATGATTTTTTCTGTCACCAGTTTATCTGCCAGACTAGGTTCTGGATTACCGGAAGGGTGATTATGGGCAAGAATAATAGATGCTGCATTAACTTTAACCGCCTGTCTTACGATTTCACGCGGATGGACTTCAACTTTGTTTATTGTTCCCTTGAACATCTCATCATGACAAATCACTTTATTCTGATTTGTCAAAAACAGCACGACAAAAACTTCCCGATCCTGCCAAGACAATAAATCCTGCAAATAACGTTGAGTCGCGGCAGGGCTGCTCATAACATCTTCATGGATAAATTGGCTGGAGAAAAAACGCCTTGCCAATTCAGACACCGCCTGTAACTGAACATATTTGCACACACCCATGCCTTTATGCGCACAAAAATCAGCATAATCGGCAGAAAGCAAGTGATATAATGAGCCAAATGATTGCAGCAGATGTTCCGCCATTTTTACAACAGGCACACCTCTAGCCCCTGTGCGTAAAAATATGGCCAACAACTCCGCATCCGTCAGAGCAACCGCACCATACGCCAGCAATTTCTCTCGGGGAGCAAGATCTGAATGCAATTCATCGTCTTTTTCCACTATTGTGATATCCATTCTACTTCCTCCCTTAAATATCTTTTGCTGGCTGGCTAACAGCCATGAAGATGACACCCTATGGCTTTAATATCCACATCATCAATATCCCATGATGAAAAAATCACCGCCAGTCTTGTGCGTATGGTTTGCGTAGCGCTTCGCAAACTTAGTATTTCTCAGCGACAGAACAAGAGCTCTCAACGCCATATGCTCAACACTCTATTTTCTTATGATAGAATCTTGAGTAATTGTAACTTACAGGTGGACAATCAGAATGGCAGAACTTTCCGGTAAAGGGCTTTCTGGTAAGCATATCGTGCTCGGCATCAGTGGAGGTATCGCCGCTTATAAAACAGCAGAGTTAGTACGGCGTTTACGTGATTATGGTGCTCAGGTACGCGTCGTGATGACTCCGGCAGCAGAAGCTTTTATTACCCCATTGACATTACAGGCTGTATCAGGTTACCCGGTTTCTGACGATCTTTTAGACCCGGCAGCAGAAGCGGCGATGGGGCATATTGAGCTGGCAAAATGGGCTGACTTGATTATTCTCGCTCCTGCGACGGCAGATCTATTAGCTCGGTTAAGTATTGGTATGGCAAACGATTTAGTCACAACTATCTGTTTAGCTTCAGTAGCCCCCCTGGCGGTCGTTCCTGCGATGAACCAGCAAATGTACCGTGCACAAGCCACCCAACATAACCTCAATATACTGAGAGAACGTAATGTGTTGATTTGGGGGCCGGATGAGGGAAGCCAAGCCTGTGGCGACGTAGGGCCGGGAAGAATGATTGAACCTATGGCGATTGTCGAACTGGCAACGCAACTTTTTAACCCTATTCAAGATTTAATGGGCCTGCAAATAACAATTACAGCCGGGCCAACTCGTGAAGCCTTAGATCCTGTCCGTTTTATTACCAACCATAGCTCCGGTAAAATGGGATTCTCCATCGCACAGGCAGCCGCAGAACGTGGAGCTAAAGTCACACTGATTGCAGGCCCTGTCAATCTGACTACGCCTCAAAATGTCAAACGTATTGACGTAACCAGCGCATTGGAAATGCACGAGCAAGTACAAGCAATCGCAGCTTCACAACATATTTTCATCGGCTGTGCTGCCGTCTCTGATTACCGTTTCAAGCAGATATCAGATGAAAAAATCAAAAAACAGGGTGATGAAATCACCTATACATTAGTCAAAAATCCTGACATCGTAGCGAATGTTGCAGCAATGGAAAAACATCGTCCCTTTGTCGTTGGATTTGCAGCCGAAACCCAGAATGTGGAAGAATACGCCCGCGTAAAACTCAAGCAGAAGAATCTGGACTTGATTTGTGCGAATAATGTATCTCTGGCTGAACATGGCTTCAACAGTGATACTAATGCATTACATCTGTTCTGGCATGATGGCAGCATTAACTTACCGCACAGTAATAAATTACAACTCAGCCACCGCTTATTAGACGAGATATTCAAACGCTATGATGAAAAAAATCGACGTTAAAATCCTTGATCCCCGCATCGGGCAAGAATTTCCTTTACCGACCTACGCTACTCCTGGTTCTGCGGGCTTAGATTTACGTGCTTGTCTGGATAACGCAGTGGAACTGGCACCTGGCCAGACCGAACTTCTGCCAACAGGGATTGCTATCCATATCGCGGATGAACAATTGGCTGCGGTCATTCTTCCCCGCTCAGGTTTGGGTCATAAACATGGTGTAGTGCTTGGTAATCTGGTAGGGCTCATCGACTCTGATTATCAAGGGCAACTGATGATTTCTGTTTGGAACCGTGGTGATAAGACATTCACCATCGAACCGGGCGAACGTATTGCCCAAATGGTTTTTGTGCCCGTTGTACAGGCTGAATTTAATTTGGTTGAAGATTTTGAGAGCACAGAACGTGGAGCTGGTGGTTTTGGTCATTCTGGTCGTCAATAACTTTCCATAAAGCCTGATACCGTCAACCAACTTTTATATTTTTGCCCATCATCAACATGGGCAAAATGTATACCCTTTATCTTTCAAGTCTTGACTTGGAAGATAAAGGGTATCGCTGGATTTGTTTTGCTGTCTTAGCAGGGGTTTACCACACATGGCAGAAAAAGAACGTACAAAAAAGAAAAACAGACGTGAAGAAATCTTGCAGGCACTGGCACATATGCTTGAATCCAGCGATGGCAGCCAGCGTATTACAACTGCAAAACTTGCCGCCAACGTTGGAGTTTCTGAAGCTGCACTTTATCGTCATTTTCCAAGCAAAACCCGGATGTTTGATAGCCTGATTGAGTTTATTGAAGACTCTTTAATTTCTCGCATCAACCTGATTTTGCAAGATGAAAAAGAGACCATTCCTCGAATTCGGTTAATCCTGATCCTCATTTTGGGCTTTGCAGAAAAAAATCCAGGTTTAACCCGTATCATGACAGGCCATGCCCTGATGTTTGAACAAGACAGATTACAAAACCGTATCAACCAACTGTTTGAGCGTATTGAAGTACAGCTTCGCCAAATCTTAAAAGAGAAAAAAATACGGGATGGACAAGGGTTCAGTTATGACGAAACTATATTAGCATCACAATTACTGGCTTTTTGTGAAGGCATGCTCTCTCGTTTTGTTCGCTCTGAGTTCCGCTATCGACCGACGAAAGAATTTGAAATACGCTGGCCCTTGATATTGACCCAACTACAATAAATTTCCCAAACCTGTTACGCACATTTTTTATTCTGGGATCTTTTCATGACAGGATATGGAAATAATAACATGCGTTTTTCACTAACGTTTTTTGTATAAATTTGTGTTAACATGCTTTGGCTAGCTGAGTTGACTACCTAATCGCTCAGTAATGACATTCCTTCCACATTATCTGCGGGATGTCATTTCTACTACTCACCCCGCCCACCATTGGGCGAGGGATTTTTTTAGTCTGTAATTTTTACAGAGCAATCAACCAGAACGAACTATCAAATACCGTATTCTCTGCGGTAAGTTTCCACCGCCTCTAAATAAGACTGCATTTCTGGGTTTTCACGCAGATAGGTAATCAAATCATTCAAGGTAATGATAGAGAAGACCTTGCAGTGATAATCACGCTCAACTTCCTGGATAGCCGAAAGTGTTTCCCGTCCACGCTCCTGACGATCCAGACACAAAATAACGCCAGACAACGTTGCACCATGTTGTTTGATAATTTCCATTGATTCACGAATAGCGGTTCCTGCTGTGATCACATCATCAACTACCACAACTCTTCCTTGTAATGGGCTGCCAACCAGTGTTCCTCCTTCCCCATGATCTTTTACCTCCTTACGGTTAAAACAATAAGGCATATCAATATCGTGATGTTCCGCCAACGCCACTGCGGTTGTAGTTGCAATTGGAATACCTTTATAAGCTGGTCCAAATAGCAAATCGCATTGAATACCGCTATCCTGCAATGCCGCAGCATAAAAACGGCCAAGCAATGCCAAATCACGTCCGGTGTTAAATAACCCTGCGTTGAAAAAATACGGACTCTGACGACCGGATTTCAGCGTAAATTCGCCAAATTTCAGCACCTGTTTTTCCAGTGCCAGTTCAATAAATTCGCGCTGATAGGCTTTCATGGGGTTCTCCTCTTGTGCATCATTTGATTCTTATCGCCATTATCTCAGACATAAAAAAGGCGACTCTTCAGCCGCCTGATCCATTTATTTTTTCAATTCATCTTGTTTTAGAGAATCTTCTTTTGGAAAACATTGCGTTAGCGCATCTCGCTGCGCGGCAAAAATAGTTGCCAATCCTTCTTTCGCAAGGGAGAGTAATGACAGCAATTCATCATGACTAAACGGTTCACCTTCTGCCGTGCCCTGAACTTCAATCATTCGTCCATCATCCATCATGACAACATTCATATCAGTCTCAGCCGCAGAATCTTCTACATACTCTAAGTCACAACGCCCCTCTCCATCAACGATACCAACAGAAACTGCGGCTACCATTGATTTCAACGGGCTTTCTTTCAGTTTGCCATTAGCAACCAGCTTATCCAGCGCATCTACCAAAGCTACACATGCGCCGGAAATAGCGGCGGTACGCGTGCCTCCATCTGCCTGAATGACATCACAATCTAACGTGATGGTATATTCACCCAGTTTTTTCAAATCTACGGCAGCGCGCAGTGAGCGAGCGATCAGACGCTGAATTTCCATCGTACGACCAGTTTGCTTGCCTTTAGCGGCTTCACGGGCGTTACGGGTATTTGTCGCTCGTGGCAACATACCATATTCTGCCGTGATCCAACCCTGCCCCTGACCTTTCAAAAAACGTGGAATTCCTTCTTCAACGGAGGCATTACATAACACTTTGGTGTCCCCGAACTCAATCAACACAGAACCTTCTGCGTGTTTAGTGTAATGACGGGTTATTTTAATAGGACGAACCTGCCCTGCCGCTCTTCCTGCCGGACGCATTCCTACCAGGCTCATAGTGTTCTCTCCGCTGTTAATACTTTATTGGGGGCGCATTATACGGCCTAACGTGGCGAATGCCTATCCTGCATCTGCCTGGAACGTTATAATCATTCATCATTTTATAAATTGGGAATGAGTTATGATCCGTAGCATGACCGCTTTTGCGCGGCGAGATATCAAGGGAGATTGGGGAAATGCAGCCTGGGAATTGCGCTCTGTCAATCAACGTTACCTGGAAACTTATATTCGTCTGCCAGAGCAATTCAGAAGTCTGGAACCAGTCATCCGTGAGCGTATCCGTTCCCGTCTGACTCGCGGCAAAGTGGAATGTAACCTACGTTTTGAGCTGGATATCCGCGCTCAGGGTACACTGATTCTTAATGAAAATCTGGCCAAACAACTTGTTGAAGCAGCAGGCTGGATTAAACAACTGAGCAATGAAGGGGAAATTAACCCTGTAGATATTCTGCGCTGGCCGGGTGTAATGGCTGCCGAAGAACAAGATCTGGATGCCATCAGCACACAATTGCTTGCAGAACTCGATATGGCGCTGGATGCCTTTATCCAAAGCCGAGAAACTGAAGGCCAAGCGCTTAACGCACTGATTGAACAACGTTTGGATGCCGTAACTGAGGAAGTCAGCAAGGTCCGTGTACAGATGCCAGCCATCCTGCAATGGCAACGTGAACGGTTACAAACCAAGTTGGAAGAAGCCCAGATTCAGTTGGAAAATAACCGTCTTGAGCAAGAGTTGATCTTATTGGCTCAACGTATTGATGTGGCAGAAGAGCTGGATCGCTTGGATGCTCATGTCAAAGAAACTCGTAATATTCTGAAAAAGAAAGAAGCTGTCGGCCGCCGCCTCGATTTTATGATGCAGGAATTTAACCGCGAATCGAATACATTGGCATCAAAATCAATTAATGCGGATGTGACTAATTCTGCGATTGAATTAAAAGTGTTGATTGAGCAGATGAGAGAACAGATTCAAAATATTGAATAGTGTTTCATAAAAACTCACAAAATATCAAAAAGCCATATAATACAAGTTATTAATGGCTTTTATTCTATCAGAATGTTGCACAAAGATTCACAATAGCGCATGACTATCGTGTACCCAAAGGTGTACCCATAGCACATTTATAAAATCATTTTGGGTACACCTTACTTTTTTCATTGGAGATTGCACAATGCCTAAGCTCACAGATAAAGAGATCAGAGCGTGGATAAAGTCGGGCGAAAGATTCGAAGGGAAAGCGGACGGTAACGGGCTATATCTATGCTATCGAAAAACCTTTAAGCACCCTATATGGCGTTTTAGGTATAAGTTTGCAGGTATGCCAAGAGTGATAACTTTAGGTTCATACATTGATCTATCACTATCAAAAGCAAGAGAACGAATTTACCAGAGAGCTATCAGAGCGGGTTGCTTTGGGCTATGACGTTGCTAGCGAAAAACAAGAAAGTAAAGCCAAAGCACTGGCAAAGATTGAGGCTGAAAAGAACGCTATCAAGGTCATGAACTCAATAGTTAGATCGTTTAGAAAAAGTAGTATTCTGTTTCAATGAACGTTCCTATCACTTTATCGTGCATCTTTTCGGATTTGGAATAACCTATCGTTTTTCGATTCAGCCTTTTTAGGCGGATACAGAGGGTGAGATTGGTTCTCTCGATACGTTGGGTAAATTTCTTTCCGGTGAGGTGTTTTCCTGCTGCGACCACCAAACACATGCGCCACTATCCGTTTCATACAAGGTTCCCAGGCGTACCAGAGCCAGCGCTGATTCTTCTTGCTACCGACAAATGCCCATTGCTCGTCTATTTCACAGATAATCTGAATGTCACTTCCCGCCAGCGGCAGTGTGGTTACGTTTCTTGGCGTGAGCTTTTTAATGTGCGAATGACCGTGTTAATGCCAATTTTCAGAACACGAGCGGTATCTCTAACACCAGAGTTATTCATTACTATATCAACAATCTGCTCTTTCATTCCGGGATTACAGGCTTGATAGGTGTAATTCAGTTGAAAGGTTTTGGTAGGCATAGCAGTGATAACGCGGATGCCCATTACGCCCTTTTCCATGTCCTTTCACCGCTTCCGCTTTGTGACGGTAACGGCAAACCACATCCACTTTAGCCATATCTCACCCGTAATAAAAAGCGGGGAGTTTATCATAATATCTAATTATTGGGAGCATTACCAAATTATGATGGTTAATTTTTAAACTTATATTATTAATTAAAAATACCAACTGCTATGTTATTTTTTCTTAGGTAAGGGAGTTTCTTTATTGACATCAATCATATCAAGGTTATACAAATCAAAATTCACATACTCTTTTAATGTTTTTGGAGATTTATATATCCTTGGTTTACCATAAACGAATACAAACGCTGTCGGCTTAATTTCGGCAGAGATAGATGAAAGCCTTTTTGTTACTAATTTTTTAATAGGATACTTTTCAATTAATTTGTCTCCTATATAAAGAGAAACAGGCAAAATTTCATCTAATTCATTCTTGAAACCTTTTTTAAACTTAATTTTGTATCCTTTTTCATGTCTATCAACATAAGCCCAGCCATAATAAATCAAGCCATATTCTGGTAAATCCTCAAGCTTTTGCTCCCAAATCAGTTTTAAAAATGAAGAATATGGGATATTCATACCACTTATATTGATGGACCTGTTACTAATAGTATTATCAGATGAATATCTGAGAAACCTGCTTACTATAGTTCTAACAGAATAAACATTGCCAATAAAACCAATTTGTTTAAGATTATATGAAATGTTTTTGTTTTTATATTTTATGTTTCTTTTCAAATCTTCCAACTTAAAATCTATTTTTTTATCATTAACTTCATAATACGAAGGAGGTCTTACCAGTAAAAAAGAATCAACAACAGAAAGATCAATTGATTTTTTCTCGGTATTATTTTTTTCTAAAATTAGCTCAGTTATTTTCAAAGGTACTTTATTAAAAACCTCACAACTTTCATCATGATCGCCATAAACCCTAAAATGTGGAACAACCTTCATTTTTTGGGTTTCTTCATCGATATTTGCACACGTTACTTGGGCCCGGCAATTCTCACCAGGACAAATAAAAGCCTTTTTGCTAGTAATGAGACCTGCCCAGTAAAACTCGTAAGCTCTATCAGCATCAATAAAATCTTCTATTTCTAAGGAATAAGCAACATCTAAAGACATATTAATTCCATCAAATTTCAGTTGGATAATAGTAGCATTCATTTATACTGCGTAAATCGCGAACGATCAAACACAAATAAAATTAATGTACCACTCAAGGTAACACAGGAATAAATAATATATAAATCAATATATTATCAAATAAAGTCAGCTTAGATTCAAAAATATTGAATAATGTTTCTTAGCGATTCACAATATCTCAAAAGAAAGAGGTTTTACCTGAACTTAAACCAGTAAAAATAACATATCAAATATAAGCTATTTAGTAGAACAGAAACTGTTAAAACCAATATCAAAATAACGTCATAAGCTACATAATTAATATATCTCATTCATATTTGATAAGGGGTGCGGTCCGATCATTAAGAAATGAAGGGGGTCCTTCTTATTGTATAATTTTAATCCGCAGCAAGATGAATTTTGTTATTTCTCCGTCTGTTATTTTAAGTCATCCTGCCATCAAAACATGCAGCTCACCAAATATTGACCAACTGAATTTAGCCATGCCCATACTCTCCAGTATTGATGAACCCGTTTATTTATGTTCACAGGCGGAGAAGTCTCCCACCGCCTTCATGTTATTTAGCAATATGTATTGTTGATTAAATGAGGGAATAAATATGCAAGATAAAAAACCTGAAACAAAGGCATTAGATGATAGCGGTCTTGTGATCGTTACAACACCGGAATATATCAAAGATTCAATCAAAGAAGCGATAGAAAAACACGCCCTAAGTCGCAACCATCCAGATGCAACGCTACGTGATAAAGGATTTGTTACCCTGAGCAATGATGTCAGCAGTGATAGCGAGGCTAACGCAGCAACACCAAAAGCAGTGAAAGTAGCCTATGACCTAGCCAATACAGCCTACCAAAACGCCAACAATGCGAATAACAATGCCAATACCCGCTTAGCGAAAGACCAGAACGGAGCTGATATTCCTGATAAAGACACTTTTGTAAATAATCTCGGATTACGAGATACAGTCAATCAGGCGGAAAATGCCTTGCCAAAATCAGCTATTGTTCAACAAACTGGGGTATCTAATGATCTTGTGATGAGCCAAAATGTGACAACTATGCTGATTAGTGAGCTTATCAAAAAAGAAGACGCTGAATTATTGGCAGTTCCCATCGGTGGTATTTTAATGTGGTGCAGTGATCTACCGCATCCCAATAACTTCCTGCCGATGGAGGGCGGACAAATTGACCCTAATAAATATCCTGAATTACTCAAACACTACCCTTCAGGAAATCTGCCAGATTGGCGGGGTTATGTGCCTCGTGGATGGGATAAAACCGGAAGTGTTGACCCAGAGGTTGGGAGGGTATTGGGATCATTTCAGGCTGATGCTATCAGAGATATCACAGGAGTAATTAGGACAGGTAGTCGTAAAACAGATGAGATTTCCGATCATACAACTGGAGTATTTTCCACCATTGACCAAGGTAGAGGAAGTCACGTTTACAGTGACGCATTTGGAGACGATGGCTACGTTTATGAAGATCGAAAATTTCGTGCATCTTCCGTTGTCCCGACATCGGCTGAAAATAGGATGAAAAATGTTGCGGTGATATTTTTAGTAAGGGGAAGGTAATGACTCAACCAACAGAACCACCGATACAATTTGACGAAAATGGATTTGCTCTGTCCTATGGTTGGGTACAGGTTTATTGCACGAATGCGGTAAACCGGGAATATATCGGAACAAAACTGGAACGTACCTTTATTGGTGTTACTTTATCTGCGGGATCGTATCTGGATGAACCCAAACTGCCCAAAGCGCCGAATAAGGTGATTTGCCGGACAGTTGACGGCAAATCATGGGAGTATGTATCAGATTACCGGGGTAAAAAGGCATACCATATTCAGACTCGTGAACATATTGAGATAATGGAAATTGGGGATCTTCCCACAGAACTCACGCTACTGGAGCCGAAAACTCCCTTTGATAAATGGAATGGTACACAGTGGGTGACGGATATTGAAGCACAGCATCAACATGAAGTGCAGCAGGCAAAATCTCAGAAACAACAATTGCTGATTGAGGTGTTTCATCGGATTGCTCCACTACAGGATGCCGTCGATTTAGGTATTGCCACTGATGCCGAAAAATCTGCATTCACTGCATGGCGTAAATACCGGGTGTTGCTCAGTCGGGTGGATTGCTCAATTGCCCCTGATATCGTATGGCCTGAACAACCAAAGTGATAACAGGAGCACTATTGCTGTCTGTTGGGGAAACGCTCATACCTAAGTCAGTATTTGGTTTCATCGTCCCAATGTGGTTCGTCGGTGTTGGAGTTTCTATGGCGATTTCTGTTGCACCTAATGGCGCACTACAAGGTTTTGATCATATGGCCGGCACTGTAACAGCACTCTACTCTTGTCTGGGAGGGTTATTGTTGGGAATAGGCGGAACGCTCACCATTACCTTTTTATCCAATGCGACTACCTGGCCAATTGTCGCTTATTGCCTAGTTCTGGCAACCGTAGTGCTTTGTTTATCCTGTTTTATTAACAATGAAGGGTACAAGCAATCGGATCAAAATCATTAAGTGGATGATCTATAGATACCGCGATATGAATAACTTCTTTCTGAAGTCTCATATCGCGTGTTCTGACAATATTCTATTTCAAGCAATTGGTTTAATTCGAATTATTCAAATAGTAAAAATGGTAATACGTTGTGTGAATTATCAACAAAACCTGTCAGATTTCGCCTTCGATAAAATTTCAACATCTTGAATATTCAATGTTGGAATTATCGATATGCCATGTAATAAACTAAAATATAGGTAAATAATTATGCCAATTCTTCACGATTAAAACCCTATCGACCAAATGGAGAAGATATTTTAGTTAAGCGTACAAAAAAGCAGACATGTTCTTATATTACGTATAAAAAGCATGTCTGCTTAACAATCAGGTTCTAACCAAACAGGTTACCAATCCCCTGATGCACCATCATTGTCACTTTTTCCGCCACCACCGGAAAAACTGTCATCGTTAGGGTTTGCCGTACGCTCAGTAGCAGTAGTAGGAGATTCTGAACCGGAACCACCAAATAACCCACCAAAGAGACTACTGAATAAACTGCCCAGTAACGATGCACCGAAAAAGAGCACAACAAGTATCAGGATTACGGGTAAGAAGAAAATCATCAGATAGTATCCCAACGGGATAGTAGGAAAAATACCAACCAAACTGAGAACAAAAGTACAGACAGCCACCGTTGATGCACTCTTGAGGAAACGCTTAAACCGGCCACCTTTGCGGAAAACCAGCAGTGGCAAAGATATCAGGCCGATCAACCAAAAAATCAGCAGATTCGAAAAATCTTTATCTGATATGTTGTCGGAAGTATCGCTGTTGTCGTCTTCAAAAGCCTGCGTAATCTTCGATGTTTCTTGCGACGCCTTCTCTTGCCAAGGTTGTTTTACCAAGGATTCAAGGGACTCAATGCTATTATTGAGACCTTCATAATAGTCATCCTCTTTGAAAGCAAGCTTCGCATCCTTACGTAAAATATTTGCCAGTTGAGTTTCCGTTAGCTGCTTTTTAAGCCCGGAGCCAACGGCAATACGCATCTTATGATCATTTGATGCCACCAAAAACAGAATGCCATCATTACGTTGTTTACTGCCTAGTTTCCATTCAGTGAATACGCGGGAAGCAAAGGTTTCAATACTATCACTCCCTGTCGTCGGAATAATCAAAACCGCCATTTGAACTTTGTGTTCTGATTGCAATTTTTTCAGTTTGCGAGTCAAACGTTGGTGTTCATTCTTGGTTAGGACATTGGATACATCCGTTACACTCTGGGTAAGTGCCGGCACTTCAACGAGCGTCGTCTCTTGTCGGCTCTCTTTTGCTGATACACTGCTTATGCTAAAGAAGAGCATAAATAGTATCAAAACATGTTTTATTATTGAGCGGCTATATCTTTGGGTATGTTTTATGTTGGTACTTAAACCATCCATTGGTAGATTGGAAATCATGAACATCAAATATCCTTAGTTTTATTTTATAACATCTTTCCATATCATATTATATTTACCTATCTTGTTACGTCTAATATCGTAATTATCTAAATGAATTGATGGGTATTAAAGGAATTTAATATGGCTGATATTCTGCAAAAACCGATACTTTTTATGCATTGGTTTTCCATAGAAAGCCAATGCACAGATTATACCATTTGCCTATTTTACTGCTGTTCTACTGTAATCCTTGCTGATTTCCATGCAGTCAATAATGCCAATATTGGTGCAATAGTGAAAAGTAAAAATAACCAATGGGAAGAAGAAACTGCGCCCTCAATGCCACCGGGCTGATAAAATCCAAATATGTTAGTGACCATGCCAGCCAATGCAGAGCCAAATGCTGTGGCAAATAGCTGAACAGTAGTAATAGATGAACCGGCAATATTTTTATCAGTATCATTGGAAACCTGCAAAATGCGGGTCAACAAATGAGGCCAACCAAAACCGACACCAAAACCAAATAGCCCCAAGCCAAAAATTATCGGTAGGATTATTTGCCACTCTCCCGCTGACTGATAAGGCAACATGACAAGCAATATCAACATACCAATAAGCATGAAGACAGGACCACTTACAATCGCCAAGCGAATTTTCTCACCCTGCCAACTAGCACTGAGCATTTCCCCAATCGTCCAACCAATTGCCGCAGTGGCAACCATATAACCAGAAGCTAAAGGAGATTTCCCGTGCAGAATTTGCAGAAAGTAGGGAATAAAAACATCACCCGCCAGCCCTATCACTAAAAGCGATATAGTCGCGAATAAGATCAAATGGGGAGAGTGCCAATTCAACGCATTCTCTGGAAATAATTTTGCTGAAGTGCGGGATTCATAGATAACCAATAAGGATACCAATATTACTGCTGTCACAATGCCAAGAATATTGATACGCACATCTTGTGACAAACTCCCTGCGGAGACTGCGAGTACAGCAGCGGATAGCAGAATAAGCTGCACAACGGGTAACGCTGTTTTCGTTGTATTCTCTACCTGTTTTTTGGGGAGAATCCGATAAGTGAATAAGGCATACAACAAAATAATAGGCAACATAATGCCAAACGCATAACGCCACACATTCATTTCAGCAAAAATACCACCAATAGCTGGCCCGATAAGGGTTGACACCCCCCATACCCCTGAAATTAATGCCATCGCTCGTGGCCAAAGCGATTGTGCAAATACCAGATTAATCATTGAATAGGAAAGTGCAAAGAGAAATCCACCTCCAAGCCCCTGAATGGCTCTCCCAATCAGCATAATTTCCATTGTTGGTGCGAAAGTACAAAATAGACTGCCAATAAAAAAAACCAGGGCAGCAACCAAATAAGCATTTCTTGCACCTGATGCACTCAGCAGTCGTGCTGAGAGTATCGATCCGATAATAGATGCGACAACAAACAACGTTGTATTCCAGGCATAGAGGTTCAATCCCCCGATATCCTTTACAACAGAAGGCAAAATCGTAATCGCAATCAAAGTATTAACAGCCATCAATCCCACACCCAGTGAAAGCGCTATCGCACTCGGTGCATTTTTACTGGAAAACAGATCCCTCCAGCGATTTTCCTCAGTTATTGTCATGATGATTATTCCTGAACTCAGGTTGAGTTGTGAAATTTGTTACGTTAAATTAAACAAGATAAATCTTGGAATAAATTACTGTCAGGTCTAACAATATGTCAAGCATTGACTTGGAAAATAGCATGATAACGCCACACTCTGTGAGTGAACGATTATTGATGCTATTAAAAACGCGAGGTGCTATGCAATCTGCTGATGCTGGTAAGATATTAGGCACCACTGCGGAAGCTGCCCGCCAACAGTTTGTGAAGCTGGCTAAAGAGGGTCTGGTTGAAGGGCACTCAGAAACAAGGGGAGTCGGTCGCCCTATTCAGCTTTGGTATCTGACCGACAAGGGGAACGCTAAATTTCCCAATACTCATGCAGAATTAACCGTCCAGATGATTACGATTATCCGCGATCAATTGGGTGAATCAACGTTGGATTTCATTATCAAATCTCGTGAAAAAGAAGTTTCTGATAATTATAAAATCGCAATGGAAGGAGCAACTGGATTACAGGAAAAAATTGAGCGTCTGGCTAAGATACGCTGCCAGGAAGGTTATATGGCTCAATATATCGTTCAGGAAGATAATTCAGTTTTGTTTGTTGAAAATCACTGCCCAATCTGTGCTGCCGCCAGCATATGCCAGGGTTTTTGTCGCGCTGAGCTCAAAATGTTTCGGGAAATTCTGCAAGCACAAGTGGAAAGAACTGAATATATTCTGAACGGTGCCCGACGCTGTGCTTACCGCATTACACCATTGAAATAGACCAGATAAAGCTTACATATAAAACCTACACGATTGAGCGCATGTAGGTTTTATTTGCTTAATATTTACATAACAGCCAGGTTATTCTTTACCTGCCACAGATAACTGCTGGTAAATATAATGCTTATAGCTCTCCACCAGTGCTTTGTCCTGACAGTCATTAAGCTCACCACCACATAAATGACGCATCGTTATATTAGCCTGATAGAAAGGTGGAACGGTTAACCGAGCCCTTTCCAAAATCATCCCGCCGAGAAAAGAAATATCTGTCAGCTTGCCGATGGTAATAGGCGTTCCCTGTTTCAGATTATCCCGCATCGTAAATTGAGTCAGATACGCCGGATCAGGCAGTGAAGAGGAATATTGGTTAAAATGGATATTAGGTTGATGATCACCAAATGAGAGAAAAACGGTCGGCTTATCGCGTTTAGCCACAAATTCACTGAATTCTTTGATAGATGGATCCGATGTCGTGATCTTTTCCATATAGTGGCTGAATTTTCCTATTGCCGATGAAGTTTCAAGTTTGCCCGTCAATCCATAATCGTCGCTATGGTTCTCTTCATAAGGCCCATGCTCGTACATAGTCAGAGCGTAAATAAAGATGGGTTTATCCGTCTCCTCAGTCAGGAGAGTTTTCACGTAAGACAATACATCTTGTGTCCTGATCTGCCACAAATTCTCATCCATACTTGCTGGATAACCCAACTCTTGTGGCTGGATAATGCGATCAACACCCAGTGTCTGGTATGCATGTCCGGCATGATAGGCAGATTTATTAAATGGCGTCAGCACCACAGTATAATAACCATTATCTTTCATGGCATGAAACAGGCTATTTTGCAGATGGTCAACCACAAAATAAAACACAGAATTTTTACGCGAGCCGAAGTCATCAGTATCTAATCCCGTCAGGATAGAGAACTCTGATAGCCACGTTCCACCACCAAAGGTTTGTACCCGGAGTGGACTTTGCGCGCTGACCCCCGCATCATGCTGAAACATAAAAAGGTCTGGTAACCGAGTATTCGTCGGTAACTGATAAATATGCGGGTTAACCGTAGATTCCTGCAATAATACAACCACATCCGGTTTTACCTCTGATTGTGGTTCAGGCAGAGTGACATTTTTCGCCTGCTGCAAAAAATAATCTGCTGATACACCAAATTTAGGAGATTGGTACTCTACATCTTTAGCTGACATCACCATATTGGTCATTGTCCCACGCCCTTTGGGTAATTCAGCCTGCCATTCGTTATGGTAAGCATTGACGGTAAGATTGACACTCCCAACACCGGCAGCAACCAATACAACACTCAACACCCGCCATTTTAGCCCTCGCACTGGATTTGCACTTCTCCAGCTCAGGAACATATTGAAGATTAGCCAAACCAGCATCGCTACTACTGCAAGACCGGCTAGCCAATAGTGGTGCAGAGTTTCCTGATTTGAAGGATCGAGCATAATATTCAAATCAGAGAACATCAGTTGGTCTTTATAGTAGTGAACTTTTAGCTGGTTGAGGAATTTGATGATAATAAAAAGGGTTCCGGTAAATACTGCGGAAAACAACCCGCGTGCTGTAATAAGAAATACCAGCCCAAAGAGCGTACTAAATACACCAACAGAAACTAACGCGGGATAGATATCAGCACTTTTTTCAAATACTAATACCAGAGCTGCGAGCAACAATACCCCCAAATAAACCCCTGAGATTATTTTTTTCTTCATACCTTACTGTGTTCCATGCATGAGTCCAGTTTCATACCAGCCGATGAAAATAGCACAGGTTTCCCGACATACTGTAGACAAAATAAAGCAAGTCTTTCAGTACCTAATGTGCCAACCTGACAGATAAGGGTAAGTTTTTAAAAAATCTATCACCATGATTCTACTGTTAACACTATGTTGATTAATTCAATCGCAATTAACTATTAAATTTAAAATCTGTTGAATAAATTGGCGATCATAGTGACAAATAAGAGTATTATCAGAATGAAATCCTGTTAATAACTATATTTACAATCTAGGTTAGATTGGACAGTACAATCATGGTTATTCTTATTGATTAATATATTGAAAATAGAAGAGATTGATGATGAAACTAACACCTGAAAAATTGTGCTCTGCGATAGAAGAATATGCCCTCCAGCCAGAGAAGCAACGACATCTAACCCCAAAGCAAGTTCAGTGGTTTGCCAATCCAGAGAATATCTTTTTGATGATCACTACGGCATTAACTCTACCTGAAGAAACTATGGATGATATAGGAGACAGCGTCCAAGATTGGCTTGAAGTTGCCATCTCAGAACTCGCATTAATCGCTGTCAATTCACCTAAGGAAGTCAAACAACAATTTGAACAAGCTATTGAACTAATACTAAATTATGCTAAAGAAAACTTCGAGCTGCATAGTGAAAACGTATTGTTATGTTCCTCAATCTTGAAGCGATACCAGTTTCACATCAAAGCTGACATTGCTCAATTGTTGGATATTACAAAACATACCGATAGCACAAATGTGGCTTCTTTTCCCCAAAATCCTCCTAAATTAAAAGAACTCATTCATGAACTTAATCTTCAATCCGGCATCGAATTCATTGAATTTTTTGAAGATGGTTTTTCTGTTGCCCCCCTTGACGCGTTACACTATATACTGTCGGAAGTCATACAGTATTCATGGGGTATTGATGCACTACTTTTGCTAACTCAATACTTTGAGGAACCAATAGCGCTTACCAGTGCACAAGTGCTGGATCAATGTTCTTCTTCTGCCTGGAAACATTTATCCTACTTACAGCTTATAAACCTGTGTGCCCGTTTCAACCGTCATCCTTCAATTAAACCCTATCTGAAGCGATGGAAAAAACGTGCACTGGCACACCATAAGGCACGGGCGACAGCAGAAATATACGAACTATACACCACCCAGGTTGACGGTAATGATTGCGCTAGCATGATGATGAAAGCCACACTGGATGGTAAGGAGTACCAGATAAGTATGATGCTGGATTTTAAATCTGGTATCCGGGAAACCTTATTGAATACCGTCCCTGACCAAACACTCAGTGAGTTAATAGCACAATTAAGCACCGATACCAGTGTTGAATTTACGCTTGTTTCTCCAGACTGGCTGCAACAAGTGCTACCGTGGATCTTTTCCGTTCAGCAAGCTAAAAATACACCTCTCGACCTTTACTCACTTTATTGGTTGTCACAATTGCCTATCGACTGGACTCAACCAGAAGAGTTTAATCTTGAACAATGGAGCCAGAAATTGGGTTATGAGGTAAACCCGAAGCGGCAAGAGCAGAGTCGTCTCGGTTACTTCAGCCTCGGCCAATCTGTTGAATCAGCGCTCATGATGAGCTGGCTGGCACCAGAAGAATGTATATTGAAAGCGAAAAAACCCAGAGACTTATTGAAACTCTACTATTATGCAAACAAGGACGTGTTTACCGGGCGTCTGACTTACTCCGCCGCTGTCGAGAGATATAAGCTACCACCAGAAGAGAAACGTTTGACGAATGAATATCTGGATTTGGCTCATGCGCTCCACGATCCCGCGATAAACCGTAAGAGATTTGGTTTATTTGATACCCTGTCTGAATTCAGTTTTCGGCTTTTTACTATGGATCTGGATGACCTCTCTTCTTCAATCCCACCACAAGGGTTGGTTATCAAAATCAGCTTACTGGAAGCAAGCCCTGCTATCTGGCGTCGGGTTCAAGTCAGTAACCAGATGACACTGAATGAATTGCATGATGTGATACAAAATGTCATGGGATGGGAAAATATGCACCTGTTCCGTTTTGAACTTGGGGGAATAGAAATCCCGGAAGAAAATTATGACCAGGTATGTATTGGTTTATTCTTACGTGATATTGGTGATGAACTCAACTACCAGTATGACTTTGGTGATGACTGGCTCCATCAGGTAACAGTAGAGAAGGTACTTGAAAAAGATGTCCTTCAGCCTAAAGTTACCGCAGGTAACGGAGTCTGCCCAACTGAAGATTCTGGCGGTATTTGGGAATGGAATTATTTACTCAAGTTGAGAAAGAGAAAGCTATTGACCGAAGATGAAGCAGAGCACTTGGAATATATCGGGTTGTCCCCAAGTGAATCACTTGAACCTTTTGATAAACAAGAAGCGAATCATAGGCTCAGAAAACTATTCGAATAGTTTTTTATTCGAATAAAGAACTGTTCAATCAATAAAGTCAGTAAAAACAGAGAAGAAAATAGTCTCTGGTATTTTTACTGACAACGCAAGCGCCGGATTGAGCCGATGATATTCAATTAACAGCATCATAAATTAATCCGATGGAGAATGAAGCAGATGGGTAACACAAGGTCAGGAAACCACTTAATCACTCATGAGATTTGCGGTACTTCCCGTACCTATGTACAACAAAAAAACCATCTGAGCAGCCCCAAACTGGATTGGGTGGCAGAAGAAGTCCCCATTGCCTTAGTTTACAACGGCATTTCTCATGTTGTGATGATGGCAAGTCCGAAAGATCTCGAACATTTCGCAATCGGCTTCTCATTATCGGAAGGGCTGATCATTTCTCCGCAGGAAATTCGTGGTATTGATTCAATTATCAGTTGTCACGGCGGCATTGAATTACATATCGAACTCTCCAGTCGCCGCTTTGCTGAATTGAAAGAGCGCCGTCGCAGTATGGCTGGCAGAACGGGTTGTGGTATTTGTGGCACCGAACAGCTATCTGAAATATTTCGCCCAATCACTCCCCTGCCCTTTACACAAAATTTCTCATTAAGCTATCTGGATCAGGCGCTTTCACAATTACCCCGTTTGCAAAATATCGGTGCAATAACGGGTTGTACACATGCTGCTGGTTGGATTGACTTAGAAGGAAATTTACTGGGTGGATGCGAAGACGTTGGTCGCCATGTTGCATTGGATAAGTTACTGGGAATGCGATCAAAAACAGGTTGGCAGCAAGGGGCTGTTTTGGTTTCCAGCCGGGCCAGTTACGAAATGGTGCAAAAATCCGCCAATTGTGGCGTGGAAATAGTGTTTGCAGTTTCTGCCGCTACTTCACTTGCAATCGAAGTAGCGGAAAAATGTAACCTGACACTGGCAGGTTTCTGTAAGCCGGGACGAGCAACAATATATACACACCCTCAACGGTTAAAAGATTAATCAAGGCTATGAAACACCCACAAATTGGGTTCGATGTAGTGGGCCATCTGTTTCTCCGTATCCACCACCAATGGCACTAATCCACCTGGAATGATGTATTCCCCACTTTGTGGGAATTTCATACCTATCCATTCTTGCCACTCTTCCACTGTACCGTAAATATTCATCGAACGGAGTGCAGGTTTGATGATTTTGGCCCCTAAACGCCAATGAGTACGTATCCAGGGATCAAATGGCTCCCCTTTTTCATTTTTCCAGTTACAGTATTCGACAAAATCTTGCAGTGGATAACAACTTTTCAGACTTGGCCTGACAGGAACAACCATCCCTTGCAACCCTGCTTCACGCGCGGTTTGTTTCACACTATCAATTAATAAAGCCGGAACATGATGTCCACGGAATTCAGGATCAACAGTCACAGACAAAGCTGACAGCATATTTGCTTGCTTTTTTCCCTTAGCCTCTGCACCCTTACGCAATACTGCATCCCAACCATCGTCAGGCAGTTGATTTAAGGAAGTTTGCTCCCACGGAAAAGGAATTGAATTCAATAATCCAATCAGACGTTCTTGTTGCCCTTGTTTAAGGATGGCACATTTTTGAAAATGACTAAAATCAGGCTCATATAACGTATCCCAATATTGCTCGACCACCTCACCATGATCTACAAATTCCGGCCAACTGGCACTGATAAGATCATAAGATTCTTCCCTGAAATCTTCCCTTTCTTTAGCTGATTGAATAATGATTTTGGCGTCCATAACAGGTTCCATAATAAACAGATATCAGATTGATAAATATAAAGACATTCTTAATAGAATTCGCGTTATGCTCATGCAAAAAAAAGCTTCTCCGAGTATAAATAACTATTTCACTGAATAAAATTAGATTATTAATACCACAACAATATAAAGTGTTTAAGTTTACCAATCTCACATTTTTGACAAAAAGAAAATTGTTCCCCTTCTATCAAAAAAAGAAAAAATTAAATAAATTCACCACCTTATATAAAAACCTCTTTTAACCACCCTACACAACAAAAAACAAACAAGAATTATTATCATTTACATTATCATATGAAAAGTGTAATTTTCTTTGCGCAGTAAATCAGTTCATTTTTCATGATGGGGTAAAAAGGAACCCCTATTCCAAGCGAGGATAATAATGAGAAAGATTAAAGTATTAGTCGCCGCTGTAGGCGTCTTAGGATTTATGGCACAGGCTCAGGCAGCAGTAGGATTTGGTCAGAGTCAAGTAAGTACACCATCATATATTAAGGTTGGGAAAACCGAAGCGGGTCGTGGTCCACACGGTGGCGGAGCGGGTGAACCGGGTATAGGTGTCAGTTCCGTCTACGGTGGTCAGATCACTGGGTTTGCTGGTCTGACCCGTATGGCTCCAGCCGATAATAATGGCATTCATAATATCTCAATGGCGGGTGCTCCAGGTACGCACGGTAGTATGGGAGTATTTCATTTCAGCAAAGTTGCCAATGCGGATGTTTACTTTGGTGAATGGTCCCAGACGGGTAATGCCGATGACTCAACCCATACGGTTTATTACGCTGGCAAGGATGTCACTACCAACATTCCAACCGATGGTACAGCAACTTATACAGTAACAGGTATTAACCAATACAGCGGTAATAATGCTCTGTCCGGTGAATTTACCGCAGATTTTGGTGAAAAAACACTGATTGGTTCGATGTCAAATGCTGCAATGACAATAAATATTGATGCCGATATCTATGCCGATGCTAAGTTTGAGGGCGACGCTAACATTGGCAACCTTGTCGGGACAACAGAAGGTCACTTCTTTGGAGATAATGCATCCAGTCTGGCTGGATATGCCAAATTTGACGATGACAGATCCAAAGATACCGCCTTCGGTGGTACTAAACAGTAATTGTTAATTTTTTAGAGAACAGTGCCCCAAATGGGCACTGTTCTCTGTTTTTATTTTTTCTAATAGCATGAACTTTGTGATCTGGTTTCCCCAATGTTTGACAATAGAAAAACGCCAATATTATTAACAGCATTGATAGCCTTATGCTTTTCTTTATCCACTTATGCGGATGAAGATACCTCACATAAAATCTGGCAAGAGGCACAACATAATCAACAGGAAAAAGAAACCCATCTGATTACCCCTGATCCCATTTTTACCGAGGACGACGCTTCATCTATTGTCATTAATGGGCGAACATTTCAGGTAGAAAATAATCTAAATGATATCGGTCAGGCTCTCTATCTTGCCGTAAACCACCGACAATGGCCGGATGTCAGTCGCTTTCTCGCCGCTTACCAAAAATTATCCGGGCATGATGTTATGTTGGTGAATTTTGCCCAGGGTGGGCTGGCACGTCTTGAAGGTGACCTGGATCTCGCTGCCTATCATTATCAACAAATTCTGAAACAACAACCCGATTTTCTTCGCATCAAACTAGAATTAGCTCGTGTCTATTTTGAAGATCATAAAAACCGGGAAGCTGAAGACCTGTTCTCAGCATCGAGTGAACCGCAACAGTTACCAGAAGCAGTTTTAAAGAACATTAACAGTTACCTGGAAGCCATAAAACTGAGAAATGGTTGGCGTGGCTCATTCTCTGCTGGTTATGCCTATAACGATAACGTCAATATGTCTCCTGATCAGGAAAGCTTCTCTCAGTATTATGACCTAAAGAATAACCGATTCTTTCAAAGCCAAGTCCCCAGAGCCATCAAGGCGTGGGGGATGTCTTATGATGCTACATTAAACCGGCGCTACCAGCTTATCGGCCATCACGGTATTTTTGGGCGTGGTCTGATTTATGGTGAAAACTATCGTGATTACCATGATGAGAACGAAAACACTTTCCAGCTAATCGGCGGCTATAATTATAAAAACAGGAACCACAATATCTCTTTTGGCCCTGTGTTTGAATATAAGCAGCGGGCTGGTGATACCTTTTATCGCGCCACAGGTCTCAAAACTGAGTGGAGATGGGGAATTACCTCCCAAACAGCGCTTAATATTGAACTTGAGCACAAACAATTGCGCCATCAGCAACATTACCGCAGAAAAGATGGCGCACTCACCTCTTCTTACCTCACCTTATCCCACGCCATTAACAAAGAATTTATCCTGTTTGGCGGCGGTGACTGGGTTTACCGGGATAACGACCTGCATCCCGCAGACCGTTATCAACAATGGGGTGCACGTGCCGGGATTGCCGGGCAAATCTACCGCGGTATCAATGGTTCACTATTTGCCACACTGCGGGATCGGCGCTTTGGCGCTTACAGCCCGATGCTTAGGGCCAGACGTCAGGATACGGAGCAAATTTACACTGCTGTTATCAAAATTCCTGCCGCTGAAATATTGGGCATGACCCCCTCTGTGACTTTCCGCCACCGACGCAATCACAGCAATGTGGATTGGTTGTACAGCTTTAACAAAAACGAAGTGCTGATCAGGCTGGAAAAATATTTTTAAGCAAAATCTGATGATTTTTATTTGTACGATGATAATTGAGGCAGGAAATAGCAATGGCATATCGACTCAAAACCCGGCTTACCCCCACCACAGTGGCCTTATCACTGGCATTTTCACTGGCAGCACCACCTCTGTTTGCTGAATCCAAACCTGCGACCACAGCCCCAAACGGCAAGACTGATTTAGGTAAAATTCGGGTTACAGATAGCAGTCATAAAGATGAAACCGGTTATGATGCGGTCTATGACAAAGATATTTCTAATATCTATATCGGCAAAAAGCAGATCGAGCGCTACAAAGGTGCATCTCCTGCTGACGTCATTAAAGGTGCCGCAGGTGTATACAGCGGTGATGCCCGCAATAGTGGTGCCTTAGATATTAATATCCGTGGTATTCAGGGGCAGGGACGTGTTCCCGTCACTATTGATGGAACGGAACAGGCCATTACCGTTGGGCGTGGTTACAACGGTGCTAATAACCGCAACTATATTGACCCAAACTTAATCAGCAGTATTGAAATCGAAAAAGGCCCCTCCCTGAATCGTAAAGTCAAAGGATCTATCGGGGGCGCAGTCGCTATCAAAACACTAAATATTGATGATGTGGTGCCGGAAGGAGAAACGTTTGGCATCAATACCAAACTGGAAACCAGTAGTAATTCAGTCAGAGAGCGTATCCCTTCTTTGTCACTGGGGCAGGATTACCGCGATATTCCTGACTTTACCTACAAAGATGCTGAAACTGATCCTGCCTTGAAAATCACGCCACATTCATCAAAAGACAATAAACTGTTTGGTTTCAAAGACAATGCATTCCGTATCGCCGTGGGCACAAGGCAGCAATATTTTGATTTGATGCTGGCTTATGCTTATCGCCGTCAGGGTAACTATTTTGCCGGTAAAGGTGGAGCCCATCGTTATGATGAAGCCGTTACAGAAGCCGATAAAAAACTGATGACTGAACCACAAACAAGTTTAGACCCTTATTTGCCCTTTGCTGCCCGCATCTACCGCCCCGGTAATGAAGTTCCTAATACTTCCAGTGAGATGCAATCTGTGTTAATCAAAAACACCTGGCACTTCACCGATGATCAAGCACTACAACTTGGTTTTCGCAATACTCGCATGGATTTTGGCGATATTATGCCTTCAAGACTGGCAATGGTACTTGCTGAAGATAATGTGGTTCCTCAATGGCCGCTGGCTAATGTCCGTCAACAAGCAGCCAACCTGACTTATAAATGGCACCCTGCTGAAAATCCCTATATCGATTTCGATATAAACTTGTGGACAACCCGCACGACAGGGAATACCAATACCGCGGGTGGATATCCCCGTAGTCCGGTTAGCCGGGATTATAAATGGGAAAACGAGCGCGACAAAAAGACCCCCGATATTGATGGCACATTGATAAATACAGCCGTCACCAATTCCCAAAATAATCGCTGGGGCGTGGATATTTCTAATAAATTTGAGCTGACCCGCAATCTGGACTTGACCCTGATAGGAAATTTCCAACGCGAACATCTGGATTCCAACGATGAGTATAATCCCCAAAATATGTACTTTTTCCAGTCACCGGCAAGGAAAGGGCAACGTCAAGAAATCAATCTCGCTTTTAACTTTGATTGGCGCCCTGCTTCATGGCTGGCATTAAGCGCGGGTGCTAAACGTGTTTCCTATTGGTCCAAAGATGATTTTCTCAATGAACGTCGTGCCGCGAGAGATGGACGTTATAAAAAAGTGGGTGATTCCATCGGGCATGAGATGAGTTATTGGCGAACACTAACAGCAGAAGAATCGGAATATTTTAAGAAAAAGCAGAATAACGATTATTATTCCAAACTTAACAGAAAAGAAAAAAAAGAGTTACGTAATAAAGTAAAAAAAATTAAATCCAAAATTGATCGCCATGAGCAGATGCGTTGGATGGTTCAAGAAGAATTCACTTGGGAATATGATTCCAGTAATGGTCAGCTCAAAAAGAACCAAAACCCCTATTTCAACGGTCAGCTTGATATGAATGAGAGAATCATCGATCCAATAACTGGCAAAGAAGTTTATAAATATGAATACGGCATGGTAGTCGATGCAAATAGTGTATCTGGCTCTGATCCTACCAATCCCTGGGAACCAGCCCCAAAACGTAAGGATCACGCATGGGCACCAACATTTTCTGCTACGGCCTATATCACCGACAATCTCCGAATCTATACCCGTTATGCTGAAGCAGTAAGAATGCCGAGTATTTTTGAAGATACTGTCGGCTTTTCAGGCTTTAAAGCAAATTACACAGGCCTAAACTTCAAACCAGAACGAGCCAAAACCACAGAAGTGGGCTTCGTCTATGATTTCAGCCAATTGGTTAATGCTGAACGCAATGCCGATATCAAACTCTCCTATTACAATACTGTTATTGAAAATGTGTTCGACCGGGATAATACCTATCGTTTCTCCCAACTGGATAAACAAAAACTGGCTGGTCTGGAGTTACAGGCGCGTTACGACAACGGTAGTGTTTTTACCGATATTGGCTTGGTCTACAATATGAAAAACAAGGTGTGTGACAATAACTCAGTCGCAAGAATCGACTCCCAGAATCGTTATGGTATCCCTGAGTGTATTGACGGTGGTTTTCCAGGAGGTTATCTGCGTACTTCCATTCAACCGAAATATTCAGCTAATCTGAATATCGGCGGACGTCTGTTTGATGAAAAACTGGAGCTAGGCAGCCGGATGCTCTATCACAGCGGAGCGGAAAACAAAGATGAAAAATGGCTGATGAATATCTTGCCAGATGTTTACAAAGGGCAGTCCAACAATCCAATGCGCTGGAATCCGGTATTCACTGTCGATGCTTATGTTAGCTATCAGATCACCCCTACCCTATCAATGGAGCTGACTGGTACTAACTTAACCAACCGCTATTATCTTGATCCGCTGACGCGCTCAATGATACCGGCACCGGGCAGAACCTTTAAACTCAGTCTTACCAGCCAGTTTTAGAGGATAATATGATCAACACAGCGATATCAGACAACCCTGTTAACTATGTTCCATTGACACTCAATAAACGCTTTCTGGTTGGTATCCTGATTGCTGTTTTAGTGCATACCAGTCTGATATGGCTGTTAAACCGACATACAGATTCTTACGATGAGAGTGCTCAACATCTCAACCAAAATTCGCCTGAAAAAGAGTTTTCGATCACTATGGTAGCGGTTTCATCGTGGAAGGAGGAACCGGAGTTTGTTGAATTATCTCAGCTATTGCCAACTGTTCCTGAATCACCAACAACACCAGCAATTACACTGGATAAAAAAGTTCAAACAGAAAAAAAGATCGAGAAACCTGTCGAGCCAGTTAACATTCAAAAGCCGAAAAAGCAGCGGAAAGAAAAACCAAAAGAAAATGGAGAAAAACAATCCGTTCAATCCGCTCAGAAACAGCACCTAAAAGAGCTGGAAACCAATGGCATTGAGCAGATCAATTCACAAGGCGGCATGAGCAGAGCGGCAACTTCACAACCAGTGATGGGTCAAGGTCATAGTGAATCAGATAATTACCGCACAAAACTCAGACAGGAAATTGAACGTCATAAACGTTATCCCCGCAAAGCAAAACGAATGAGGCAGGAAGGTACGGTTACCGTCAATTTTACACTGCAAGATGATGGTTCCATCACCACAGCCAGAGTCGTTCAATCCTCCGGTTACAGTGCAATGGATAATGAGGCTTTAAAAGCACTCAGTCTTGCTAAATCCATTGGCCCGAAACCTGCAAATCTGGCGGCAGATATCACACTGAAAATTAGCTTTGAGTTGGATTGACAAATCGTTTTTTAGCTTGAAGTCAGTTGCCCTGGATATTCCGGTTCTTTTCATCACTTCTTGCATGAACCCGCAATTTTTACTGAAAAATTTTTCCCGGAATTTATACCGTATTACGGGGATAACTAAAGCTCCAAAAACTGTGCTCCAAAAAACTAAAATCGGAGCACAATGGATTAGAATCCTTTCCCTCAGTGAATAAAATTTTTCAAATCAGCCGATATCATTTGAAATAGCTTTATGTTTTTGGGACTTTCAGAATATTACTTCCCAATACAAAAACTTGAGAAAATCCGGCCAAGCAGATCATCAGAAGTAAATTCTCCCGTGATTTCACTCAATGCTTGTTGTGCTAAACGCAGTTCTTCCGCCAACAACTCTCCTGAACGGGCAAATACTAATTGTTGATGACCTTCCTGCAAATGTTCTGCTGCGGTATTCAGGGCCTGTAAGTGACGACGGCGGGCAAGAAAACCGCCTTCGGTATTACTGTTGAAGCCCATGGTTTCTTTTAGATGATCACGCAGCAAATTAATGCCATCACCTTCACGGGCAGAAAGGCGGATCAATGAATGACCATTTACCTCTGATACACCGGTTTCTTCTCCGGTCATATCTGTTTTATTACGAATAACCGTAATAGGCAAAGATGCAGGCAGACTTGCCATAAATTCCGGCCAGATTTGTGCAGGCTCGGTAGCATTGGTTGTCGTACTGTCCACCATAAACAGTACTCTGTCAGCTTGTTCGATTTCTTGCCATGCGCGTTCGATACCAATGCGTTCTACTTCATCACTGGCTTCACGCAAACCTGCGGTATCAATCACATGCAACGGCATGCCATCAATATGAATATGCTCGCGTAAAACATCACGTGTTGTCCCCGCAATATCGGTGACAATCGCAGCTTCACGGCCAGCCAACGCATTCAGCAAACTGGATTTACCTGCATTTGGACGACCGGCGATCACCACGTTCATCCCTTCACGCAAAAGACTGCCTTGACGTGCTTGTGAACGAACTTGCTCAAGTTCTGCAATCACTTCATCCAACTTGGCCTCTATCTTGCCATCGGAAAGAAAATCAATTTCTTCATCAGGAAAATCAATCGCCGCTTCAACATAGATACGCAGGTCAGTCAGCGCTTCCACCATTTGATGAACCTGTTTGGAGAATGTTCCTTGCAAAGAGTTCATTGCAGAACGGGCAGCCTGTTCTGAGCTGGCATCAATCAGATCCGCAATTGCCTCAGCCTGAGCTAAATCAAGTTTATCATTCAGAAATGCGCGCTCAGAAAACTCTCCCGGATTTGCGATGCGTACACCGGAAATTGCCAGAATACGTTTCAACAGTAAATCAAGAATAACCGGCCCGCCATGCCCTTGGAGCTCCAGCACATCTTCACCGGTAAATGAGTTAGGGCCAGGAAAATAAAGGGCAATACCTTGATCTAATACAGAACCATCCAGATCACAAAACGGCAGGTAGTCGGCATAACGGGGTTTCGGGAGTTTTCCCAATACCACCTCAGCAACTTCCGCAGCTTTGGGGCCAGAAATACGCAGAATGCCTACACCGCCTCGTCCCGGAGGAGTGGCCTGAGCGACTATCGTATCGGTGGTATTCATGAAATTCTCTCTTTTACCCATTTTCTGAAATAGCAAAGGCGGCCAATGACCGCCCTCTATTATATTTTTTAAAAAATCTATTTTTAAAAGACTTATTTTTTAGAAAGGTCTACTTTCTTTTCGCGAGTATGTAACCCACGTTTTTCCAGACTGCGGAAAATAACCTGCTGTTGGATAATAGTAACCAGGTTACTGACGATATAATACAGCACCAGACCAGACGGGAACCACAGGAAGAAGATAGTAAACACGACTGGCATATAAGTCATGATCTTCTGCTGCATTGGGTCAGTGACGGTAGTTGGTGACAGTTTCTGGATCACAAACATAGTCACACCCATCAGCAATGGCAGGATGTAATACGGGTCTTGGGCAGACAAGTCCTTAATCCAGCCCATAAATGGTGCATGACGCAGTTCAACAGATCCCATCAGCATGTAATACAATGCAAGGAAGATTGGCATCTGAATCAACAGAGGCAAACAGCCACCCAATGGGTTTACTTTCTCTGTCTTGTACAACGCCATCATTTCCTGACTCATGCGCTGACGATCATCACCGTAACGCTCACGCATCGCAGTAATTTTCGGCTGCAACAGACGCATTTTCGCCATAGAGGTATATTGCGCCTTAGTCAGCGGGTACATGATACCACGCACGATAAAGGTAATCGCAATAATGGAAAAGCCCCAGTTACCGATGAACTCATGCAGGAATTTCAATAGTTTGAACAAAGGTTGGGAAATAAACCACAACCAACCGTAATCAACAGTCAGATCCAGATGTGGAGCAACCGCTGCCATTTTGTCCTGAATTTCAGGGCCAACCCACAAGGTAGAAGAAACGGACTGTTTACTGTGAGGAGCGACATCAACAGAAGCACCTTGATACCAGATTTCCGCTAATTTTTTATCCTGATGTCGAGTGTAGAAAGTGCTGGTTTCGTTTTGATTCGGGATCCAAGCTGTAGCAAAGTATTGCTGCAACATCGCTATCCAGCCACCTTTTGTAGATAAAGATAAATCCTTATCTTCAATATCACTAAAGCTGTATTTTTTGTACTTTTCATCATCTGATGAATAAGCAGCACCACGATAAGTGTGCAGAGCAAAGTTGTTGCTACCTGTATCACGATGCGTTGGTAACTCAACGCTCTGTTTCAGCTTACCAAAAAACGCAACTTCTAATGGCTTGTCAGTCACGTTATCGATGCTGTAATCAACTGAAACCGCGTAATCGCCACGTTTCAGAACAAATGTTTTAACGTAAACTACACCATCCGGCGCAGTGTAAGTCATCGGAATACGCAACTCATTCTGATCATCAGCCAGAACATAATTCGTTTGTGTTGTGCTATATAAAGGACGTTCTTTATAACGTTTTGCGTTATCAGGACCATCTTGACCCACTAATCCACTTTGAGCCTGATAAGTAAATTCAGGGGTTGATTCAAGCAGTTTGAATGGTGTTTTGGAACCCATAGTATCAGGATAGGCCAGCAGGTCAGCCTCTTCAATATCACCACCACGGGTATTGATGTGCAACGTAAGCACATCCGTTTTCACGGTGATCAGTTTGCCTTGCCCATTGCCTGCTTCGCTACCCAGCGTACTTGTTTGGTGCGAGATCTGTACTGTTGGTTGTGGGTTCTTATCATTCTCCCACGCCTGCCAGACCAAGAACGAAACAAACAGCAAAGCGATGAGAAGGAGATTGCGTTGCGAATCCATCGTTAATGTTCTCTGTTATCTTCGTTTTTTCTAGGTGGGACAGGATCATCACCACCTTCGTGTAAAGGGTGGCATTTTAATACGCGTTTCACCGTTAACCAACTGCCTTTTATCATTCCAAACCTGCGTAATGCCTCAATACCATATTGGGAACAAGTAGGGTTGAAACGACAACGAGGCCCCAGTAGTGGACTAATCACTAACTGATAACCTCTGATTAAAATAATCAAGAGGCGCGAGCCAAGCGACAGTGACGACGCCATAATTTGCCTAACGTTTCCGTTAGCTCACGATTATCAAGCTCAGCGACCCCTTTCCTCACCAAAATGACAAAATCCATGGAAGGCAATTTATGTTGGTTTAAACGAAAACTTTCACGAGCCAATCGCTTAATACGATTACGCTCATGGGCGCGTTTAACATTTTTTTTGGCGACGGTTAGACCGATGCGGGGATGCCCCAGCTCATTAAGGCGTCCAAGGATGGTGATCTCTGCGGAACTTGCCCGTTGTGGCTGCTGGAAAACATAAGTGAAATGCTCGGGAGTTAACAAACGTAACTCCCTCGGAAAAGCGAGCTTAACCACTTGGAATGGTTAGCTTTATTACTTAGAAACAGTCAGACGAGCACGGCCTTTCGCACGACGGCGAGCCAGAACCTGACGACCATTTTTAGTGGCCATACGAGCGCGGAAGCCGTGAGTACGGTTACGCTTCAGTACGGATGGTTGAAAAGTGCGTTTCATAGCGATTTCTACCTAACTTAAAATTTGTAACTGATTCAGCAAATGCGTTGGCGACCAGTGAGAAATAAGTAGACACCGATGCCTCAATCGCAACATCAATATATAGAAAGAGGCAGGATTGTAATAAAATGTACTACCCTTAGTCAATCCAAGATGACGCGAGCCTGACCGCGCTTCAATCGGTGTCAGACTTGTTGCTACCTAATATTTTGCTATTTAAAGTGTTAACCCTGACTTCCACCAGCCACAGCCGGAAAAAAATCGTTCGGCATTACACACAGGGTGCAAGATTATACGGACTGTGTAATAAAGCGCAAGGATGCAACACAGATCCTGACATTTGGTTGGTAATTATACTGCTGTTTTCCCTTTGAATTTTAAACGATAACTAAATGGGATTTGCTATATACCATGATTACACTACAGTATCTTCTATGGGCTTTATATTCTACGAGTACCAACGCGTGGTGATCTCCCTGTGGATAAAAAGCGTCAAAGCTGTGTAAAAGAATGAGGATTTATATCGTCTTTTGCGTTATGATCATTGGTCACGATTCCGATCTCGCTGTACGGATCGTTGGGAGAGCGATGAAAGTAAAAGTCGCCACAAGGTACTGCGAGCTTTCTCATCGGTAGATGTTCTTATCGGTAATATTCTTATCGGTCAAAACGTTCTCATCGGTAAATAGTAATGTCTTGTGCCCAGTATAACGTATCTATTTATTCCAGTTTCTTTTATTGGTCTTGTTTTAGGGGAGTTTGCCGTGTCACTTTCGCTTTGGCAGCAATGTCTTGCCCGTTTGCAGGATGAGTTACCTGCCACAGAATTCAGTATGTGGATACGACCCCTTCAGGCAGAACTAAGTAATAACACTTTGGCTCTTTATGCGCCTAATCGCTTTGTATTGGATTGGGTTAGAGAGAAATATATAAATAATATCAATTTGTTATTAAATGATTTCTGTGGTCCTGAAGTACCATTACTGCGTTTTGAAGTGGGTAATAAGCCTGTTTCACCGAGCCAGTCTACGTCTCAGAAAATCATTGCTGATATGCCGGTGGCTACTGCTCCATCCAGTTTATCTGTACGTCCGAGCTGGGATAATGCAAAAGCGCAGCCGGAGTTATCCTATCGTTCAAACGTAAATCCGAAACATACATTTGATAACTTTGTTGAAGGTAAATCCAACCAACTCGCCAGGGCAGCAGCCAGACAAGTTGCCGATAATCCGGGAGGAGCATATAACCCGCTATTCCTTTATGGAGGCACGGGATTGGGTAAAACCCACCTTTTACATGCTGTCGGCAACAGCATCATGGCACGTAAAGCCAATGCCAAAGTGGTATACATGCATTCTGAACGTTTTGTACAGGACATGGTTAAAGCGTTGCAGAACAATGCGATAGAAGAGTTTAAGCGTTATTATCGTTCAGTAGATGCCCTGCTTATTGATGACATTCAATTTTTCGCTAATAAAGAGCGATCACAAGAAGAATTCTTTCACACGTTCAATGCTCTGTTGGAAGGTAATCAACAGATTATTCTGACATCAGATCGCTATCCAAAAGAGATTAATGGCGTTGAAGATCGGTTAAAATCCCGTTTTGGCTGGGGATTAACTGTTGCTATTGAACCACCGGAGCTGGAAACTCGAGTTGCCATTCTGATGAAAAAAGCAGATGAAAACCAGATTCAGTTACCGGGGGAAGTGGCCTTCTTTATAGCTAAACGCCTGCGATCCAACGTCCGTGAACTCGAAGGCGCTTTGAACAGAGTCATCGCCAACGCCAATTTCACTGGCCGGGCGATTACTATTGATTTTGTACGCGAAGCATTACGTGACTTATTGGCTCTACAAGAAAAGCTGGTAACTATTGATAATATTCAGAAAACAGTCGCTGAATATTACAAAATCAAAGTTGCTGATCTGCTTTCCAAGCGCCGCTCACGCTCTGTTGCCCGTCCAAGACAGATGGCAATGGCGCTGGCAAAAGAGCTGACAAATCACAGCTTGCCTGAAATCGGGGATGCCTTTGGTGGTCGTGACCATACAACCGTATTGCACGCATGTCGTAAAATAGAACAATTGCGTGAAGAAAGTCATGACATCAAAGAAGATTTTTCTAACTTAATCAGAACATTATCTTCCTAGCGCTATGAAATTTATCATTGAACGTGAGCAATTATTAAAACCCTTGCAGCAGGTCAGCAGCCCTTTAGGTGGCCGCCCTACTCTGCCTATTTTAGGCAATTTATTGTTGCAGGTGACAACCGGCTCCCTGTCACTGACAGGTACAGATTTAGAAATGGAAATGAAGGCTCGTGTAGCACTCACTCAGCCACATGAAGAGGGAGCAACCACCATTCCCGCGCGTAAGTTCTTTGATATCTGGCGCGGATTGCCTGACGGAGCGGAAATCAGCGTTGAGCTGGATGGTGACCGTATTCTGGTTCGCTCCGGACGCAGTCGTTTTTCACTCTCTACCTTACCTGCATCCGATTTCCCCAATCTGGATGACTGGCAAAGCGAAGTTGAATTCTCACTACCACAAGCAACATTAAAACGTCTGATTGAGTCTACTCAATTCTCAATGGCACATCAGGATGTCCGCTATTATTTGAACGGTATGCTATTCGAAACTGAAGGGGAAGAACTGCGTACTGTTGCTACAGATGGCCACCGTCTGGCGGTCTGTTCAATGAATATCGGCCAGAGTTTACCTTCACACTCAGTGATTGTCCCTCGTAAGGGTGTCATTGAATTAATGCGATTACTGGATGGTGGAGATAACCCACTCCAATTGCAGATTGGCAGCAACAATATTCGCGCCCACGTTGGTGACTTTATATTTACTTCAAAACTGGTTGATGGGCGTTTCCCTGATTATCGTCGTGTCCTGCCCAAGAATCCTGATAAAACGCTGGAAGCAAATTGTGACATGCTTAAGCAGGCATTTTCACGAGCTGCGATTTTATCCAACGAAAAATTCCGTGGTGTTCGCATTTACCTAAGCGAAAACCAGCTTCGAATTACCGCAAATAACCCGGAACAAGAAGAAGCAGAAGAGATCGTCGACGTCAATTATCACGGCGCTGAAATGGAAATTGGCTTCAATGTCAGTTATGTATTGGATGTCCTCAACGCATTAAAATGCGAGCAAGTCAGTTTACTGCTGACGGACGCCACATCCAGTGTAAAAATAGAGAATTCAGCCAGTCAGGCAGCGACTTATGTCGTGATGCCGATGCGTCTGTAAAGAATACGTCTGTAACAAGTATTAATTCATAACTCATGATTCTCTCGCGTCTGTTGATCCGCGATTTTCGTAATATCGCAAATGCCGATTTGCCGTTGGCAACGGGATTTAATTTTCTTGTTGGGCCAAATGGCAGCGGCAAAACGAGTGTATTGGAATCCATTTACACCTTGGGCCATGGACGCGCTTTTCGCAGTGTTCAGGCGGGAAGAGTGATCCGTCAGGATTGTGAGGAGTTCATTCTTCATGGGAGGCTGGAGCAACAATCCCATGAACGAACGCTATCGGTTGGATTAAGCAAAAACCGTCAGGGTGACAGCAAAGTCAGAATTGATGGCAGTGATGGGCACAAAATTGCCGAGCTGGCAAAAATGTTGCCGATGCAACTTATCACACCAGAAGGTTTTACGCTGTTGAATGGTGGCCCGAAATACCGCCGTGCTTTTATTGATTGGGGTTGTTTTCATAATGAACCGCGTTTTTTTACTGGTTGGGTCAACCTGAAAAGGCTGCTCAAACAACGAAATGCGGCATTACGACAGGTAACCCGTTATAACCAGATCCAGCACTGGGATCACGAGTTTGCACCGCTTGCGACCCAGATAAGCCAATGGCGTGCAGAATATATTGCAGGTATTGCCGGAGATATTGAAAAAACCTGCAAACAATTTTTACCTGAATTCACTCTCAATATCTCTTTCCAACAAGGTTGGGATAAAGAAAGTGAATATGCAGAACTGCTCGCGCGTCAGTTTGAGCGCGACAAAGCATTAACCTATACCGCATCCGGTCCCCACAAAGCCGATCTGCGGATCAGGGCAGACGGCATATCTGTAGAAGATATGCTCTCACGTGGTCAGCTTAAGTTACTGATGTGTGCCCTGAGGTTAGCACAGGGTGAATATTTCACCCGACAGAGCGGGCAAAAATGCCTGTATCTGCTTGATGATTTTGCCTCTGAGTTGGATGCCGGTCGTCGTAATTTATTAGCCGAGCGTCTGAAATCTACGCAGGCCCAGGTGTTTGTCAGTGCAATAACGCCTGAGCAAGTTGCAGACATGATTGATGTAAATAGCAGGATGTTTCGCGTAGAACATGGCAAAATATGCCCAATGGATTTCGAGGTGCAGCCAACAAAGCGGCAATTCGAAAGACGAAGGGTATAGAGGTTCAACCACAGGATTAAGATAAGCGAGAAACGTTGATGTCGAATACATATGACTCCTCAAGTATCAAGGTATTAAAAGGGCTGGATGCTGTTCGTAAACGTCCAGGCATGTATATCGGTGATACCGATGATGGTACTGGCCTGCACCACATGGTCTTCGAGGTTGTTGACAACGCTATCGACGAAGCCCTCGCAGGCCATTGTGACAAAATAATTGTCACAATCCATGCAGATAACTCAGTTTCTGTACAGGATGATGGCCGCGGTATTCCTACCGACATACACGAAGAAGAAGGTGTTTCAGCAGCGGAAGTCATCATGACCGTGCTGCATGCGGGGGGTAAATTCGATGACAACTCCTATAAGGTTTCCGGCGGCCTGCATGGCGTAGGGGTTTCTGTTGTTAACGCCTTATCTGAAAAACTGGAACTGACTATCCGTCGTGACGGTAAAGTACATGAACAGACCTACCATCATGGAGTTCCGCAAGCACCACTGAAAGTCGTTGGTGATACAGAACAAACAGGAACAACTGTGCGTTTCTGGCCAAGTATGGATACGTTCAAAATTAACACCGATTTCGAATTTGATATTTTGGCAAAACGTCTGCGTGAATTATCATTCCTGAACTCCGGCGTTTCCATCCGTTTAGTTGACAAGCGCACCAATACAGAAGATCTCTTCCATTATGAAGGGGGTATTAAGGCATTTGTTGAATTCCTGAGCCGCAATAAAAACCCGATCCATCCGAATGTTTTCTATTTCTCCACTGAAAAAGACGGTATTGGTGTTGAAATTTCCATGCAATGGAATGATGGCTTCCAGGAAAACATATATTGCTTTACCAACAACATACCTCAGCGCGATGGGGGAACCCACTTAGTGGGCTTCCGTACAGCGATGACCCGTACTCTCAATAGCTATATGGATAAAGAGGGGTACAACAAAAAATCCAAAGTCAGTGCTACCGGTGATGATGCCCGTGAAGGTCTGATCGCGGTTATTTCGGTTAAAGTTCCAGATCCGAAATTCTCTTCACAAACGAAAGACAAACTGGTTTCTTCTGAAGTGAAAACTGCGGTTGAAACGATGATGAACGAGAAGCTGGTGGAATACCTGCTGGAAAACCCTAACGACGCCAAAACTGTTGTTGGCAAAATCATTGATGCAGCACGTGCCCGTGAAGCTGCTCGCAAAGCACGTGAGATGACCCGCCGCAAAGGGGCATTAGATCTGGCAGGTCTGCCGGGCAAACTGGCTGATTGTCAGGAGCGTGATCCTGCACTGTCCGAACTCTATCTGGTGGAAGGTGACTCTGCGGGCGGTTCAGCCAAACAGGGGCGCAACCGTAAAAATCAGGCTATCCTGCCACTGAAAGGTAAAATTCTGAACGTTGAAAAAGCGCGTTTTGACAAAATGCTCTCTTCACAAGAAGTGGCAACCCTGATTACCGCATTGGGTTGTGGTATTGGCCGTGATGAATACAATCCGGATAAACTGCGTTATCACAGCATTATCATCATGACCGACGCCGATGTTGACGGTTCCCATATTCGTACTCTGTTGCTGACATTTTTCTATCGTCAGATGCCGGAGATCATTGAACGTGGTTATGTCTATATTGCTCAGCCACCACTGTACAAAGTGAAAAAAGGCAAACAGGAGCAATACATCAAGGACGACGATGCAATGGAAGCCTACCAAATGTCCATTGCACTGGATGGTGCATCACTTTATACCAATCCACACGCTCCGGCTCTAAAAGGCGAAGCACTGGAAAAACTGGTAACTGAATTCAATACTACACAAAAAATAATCAAACGCATGGAACGCTTGTACCCGCTGGCGCTACTGAATAACTTAATCTACCATCCGGTATTGACCGAAGATGCCTTAACCGATCAGACCAAAGTGGAAGAATGGGTAAGTGCACTGACCATTCGTTTGAATGACAAAGAGCAACATGGCAGCACTTACAGCTACCAAATCCATGAAAATCGCGAGCGTCAGGTTTATGAGCCGGTTCTGTGCATCCGCACACACGGTGTTGATACTAACTACAATCTGGATTTCGATTTTATTCACGGAGGCGAATACCGTCGCATCAGCAAACTGGGTGAATTGATCGGTAATCTGATTGAAGAAGGTGCTTATATTGAGCGTGGCGAACGCCGTCTGGCAGTAAGTAGCTTTGAGCAAGCACTGGAATGGCTGAGCAAAGAGTCACGCCGTGGTCTTTCTATCCAACGTTATAAAGGTCTGGGGGAAATGAACCCTGATCAGTTGTGGGAAACCACAATGAACCCAGAAACTCGCCGTATGATGCGTGTCACTGTGAAAGATGCCATTGCGACCGATCAACTGTTCACCACCCTGATGGGTGATGCTGTTGAACCTCGTCGTGCATTTATTGAAGAGAACGCACTGAAAGCTGCGAATATTGATATCTGATATTCCTACACCTGCCCCGGATAACTAAAACGTTATCCGGGGAAAAGACGGTTCAAAATTTATCTATAAAATATTCATTGGTTACTTGGAAAACCATCTAAAACTGCCTTATATTACTTCTCAAATTAATTGAAAAATCCTTCATTTATTTACCCTGATAACGAGCGATTATTTAAGGATATTTCTTCATAAAAAACAAAAAATGATCTTATTAATAAGATAAGAAAAATTTCACTTTCATTATATAAATCAGGAATTTTTAATTCTCAATAACATATTGAACCTAAATGTTAAGAGTAGCTTAATTTTATTAATCATATTCAATTTCTATTATAAAGGTTATTATTATGTTAAAACGAAATTCTTCTTTTAATAGCTATATACACAAAACGCCATCTGGAACTTTATCCCGCTCAAACTCTTTCCATACTCAGCCCTCCAAAAATATGTTGAATATCAATGTCAATCATCACAACCCCAGATTAATAAATGGATATATTCCAATAGTCAAAAAAGCAACATTGCAAGAAGCGGAAATGGCAGTCAGGAAATTATATAATTCAATTCAACAGGATGGATGGCTGTCACATATCGAAAATACATATCGAAGAAGAGACAATATAGAAGCAAAATCGAATCCTTCCACCGAAGAATTATGGGATCTTCGATGTTGTATAACAGATAGCCTGTTATGTACAGTGAAAGATAATTTATCATTTCGCATCAGAAAAAAAGATAGTACCTTATATCAAGGCTGCAATTATACCTACTTTGTTTGTTATACAACTCACTTTCCAACAGACTCAGTGTCTTCTCTGATGGTGCCCATTGGAATAATGTTATTTACCTACAATGAAGATGATCACTACCCATATTATCCTGAAGTCAGTTACCTGATTACCCATCCGGGGATCCAAAATTGTGCTTATTTATTGATAGAAAAAGCTGTCAATTTGTCCTACCAAACAGGCCATCATGGAAAATTAAAATTGACGACCGCAACGAAACACCTTTCAAATGCCTACAACAGGCTTGGGTTTATTGATGATGCACCATATTCGATGATATTAGACCCAAGTAACAGCAAATTATGGGTATTTTCTGCCGCAAATGGAGGATATCGCTTTACTGGGTTGTGTCCTTAATTTTTATCGAGAAACTTAACCATGCTAGCAAATAATACTCACCAATTATTCGGAAGATACATTCAAAATACAGAAATAACGATCGCCATTCTTGGCAACTGGAACCGCATGTCATTCTGACACACATAAACAAAACGTAGATATGGCTATGAATGGAATGTCGGGAGACAGTACATGTCTGAGAATTGGCTATTATCTAAACATTCATCACTATCAATAAATTGGATTTATAACCTTCTTCCCATTGGTCACCCTGAGACTGTCTTATTTTTCTTAAAATCATTGGTTTTTTAACTTGATAGTTTTAATATAAATAAGAATAAGATAGATAACACTAAGGATATTTATATGTCAAACATGGTTTATTGCCGTGGCTGTGGAAAAGAAATCCACACCTCCGCAAGCTCTTGCCCTAGCTGTGGTGCAGTTCAAAAAGAAGAAACACAAGGTGAAAAAAGCAGAATAACTGCAGCTCTATTAGCTTTCTTTCTTGGTTTTATCGGGGTGCATAGATTTTATCTAGGAAAAATAGGATCAGGGTTTTTATACCTTATTTTTTGCTGGACGTTTATTCCTTATATCATTTCTTTTATTGAATTTATTATCTATTTATGCATGTCAGATAAAGATTTCGCTAAGAAGTATGGTTAATTAAACTCCTTTTATGTTAAACGGGCGAATTAAACCGCCCGTTCTTACCATTTAAAACACCTCAAATCAGTTTCAAGCTACTATCACTCACCTATCGAGAACAACTCTTGTTTGTGCATTTGACAAGTATCGAAAACCGGACAGTTACCCCTTGATGTAGATGCTATTATCTGTGCATTGACGAAATTAGCCAGCGCTCCACCGAAAGAGCGGCAGGCATTAAAAATACCTAGGTGATAAGCTAATTGCGGAAAGTGAAAAACAACGCTGAGATCTAAATTATGTTAAAATCAATAACATGAGAATTTATAAAAAACTAGCATGCAGGGACCAACATAAAATGGCGACACATCCTGATTGCCCCTATTACGTAAGTGTAAGATATAAAAAAACAAAACAACCACCAATATTTATTCAATAATGGCGGTCTATTAAATGCTTTACTACAACAAAATCCGCAACATACGGCGCAACGGCTCTGCCGCTCCCCACAGTAACTGATCACCAACCGTAAAGGCAGACAGATATTCCGGCCCCATGTTCAGCTTACGCAGACGCCCTACTGGTGTATTCAAAGTCCCCGTCACCGCCGCCGGTGTTAATTCACGCATGGTCAGTTCGCGATCATTCGGGATCACGCGAACCCAATCATTATGGGATGCCAACAACGTTTCAATTTCGTGAATCGGAATATCTCTTTTCAATTTCAAGGTAAATGCCTGACTATGGCAACGCAGTGCTCCAATACGGACACACAGGCCATCAACCGGAATGATGTCATCACCCGTATTCAAAATCTTGTTGGTTTCCGCCTGACCTTTCCACTCTTCACGGCTCTGCCCATTTTCTAATTGCTTATCAATCCACGGGATTAAACTCCCCGCCAGAGGAACACCGAATTGGTCGGTCGGCAGAATACCACTGCGAGTGAAATCAGTTACACGCTTTTCAATATCTAAAATCGCAGAAGCCGATTTTTGCAGTTCATCTGCAACCTGATCATGTAGCATGCCCATCTGCATCAACAATTCGCGCATATGGCGAGCACCACCACCAGAAGCTGCCTGGTAGGTTGAGACTGATGCCCACTCGATCAAATTATTAGCAAACAAACCACCTAATGACATTAGCATCAGACTGACAGTACAATTACCGCCAACAAAAGTTTTAATCCCTTTATTCAGGCTGTTCTGAATATGTTGATGGTTAACAGGATCGAGAATAATGACAGCATCATCATTCATGCGGAGTGCAGAAGCCGCATCGATCCAATATCCCTGCCAGCCCGTTGCTTTCAGTTTGGGGTAAATTTCATTGGTATAATCCCCTCCCTGACAACTAATAATAATATCCAACGCATTCAGTGCTTCAATATCAAAAGCATCCTGCAAAACGCCCGACTTACCAGTAAACTCTGGGGCTGGTTGTCCATGTTGGGAAGTCGTAAAAAAAACGGGTTTGATCTGGTTAAAATCCCCTTCTTCCACCATTCTTTGCATCAATACTGAGCCAACCATACCACGCCAGCCGATAAAACCTACACTTTTCATCATAGTTACCCTGTCTTGAAAAAGTCGTTGTCAGCACCCCTGACACTACTAAAGCTGACAAAATATGAGAAAAGGTGCAAGTAAATTTATGCGCCACAGAACTAACCATTTTGCGGCAATCCGCATGCCATTTTTAAACCATATCGAAATTTATTCAGGTATTCCTTTGCAAATATAATTAGTCTGGAGTAAATAATTTATTAATTGATCATTTAATAAAAAATTATATCAACTAATATCTCCTCCTGAATTTATATCTTAAATACGCTGTAGATTTCCTTGATTTCAATACAGAATAATAGCCAATCAAAAAATTTTTATGACAATAACGACAAATCACATCGACTTTAGCCATATCTCACCCATAATAAAAAATAGGGCGTTTATCACAAGATCTAATTATTGGGAGCATGACCCCTTATTACTCTGAAATCTGATAAAAAATAATTCGCCCGTTATCATAACGGGCTGATTATGATTACAACCATTCCAGAGCGGGATCATCCACTGGCTGCCGTAAGACTTGTTTATCTTTTTGATAATCATGTGACACTTGCCAATTTGGACTGCGTCCCTGACGGGGAAGTGCATCTTCGCCTCGTTTCACATAGCCAGATTGCAAGGCACCAAATAAATGTTTATCAGGTACTACCTCATCCGGCTGAGCATGTGGTGTCACAACCGTAGCCTGACGGCGATCCATTTCATGTAATAAACGACAAATATATTCCGCTGAGAGATCAACTTTTAATGTCCAGGCGTTGCTAATATAACCAAATAGATAAGCAAAATTAGGAATATCCTGTATCAATGTCCCTTTATAGAACATCATGTTATTACCTTGCTGTGGTTGACCATCAATAGCAATCTCAGCTCCCCCCATCAGTTGTAATTGCAACCCTGTCGCTGTCACTATGATATCAGCAGATAATTTTTTACCTGATTGCAATAAAATCCCGTCTTCAGTAATACGTTTAATTTGATCAGTGACGATAGAAGCTTTCCCCTCTTTCAGAACCTTAAATAGATTGCTGTCAGGCACAAAGCACAACCGTTCATCCCATGGCATATACTTGGGTGTCAAGTGTTTCATGTCAAAATCAGGGCCAACTTTTCTGCGGGCTAATCCCAACAATAACGATTTCAAAAAGTGAGGAAAATACCGGCTGATTTTATATAACAAGCTAAAAAATAAGATATTGCGTTTTCGGCTTAATGTATAAATCCAACGTTGTGGAATAATGCCATTCAGAAACTCAGCTATCTTATCCCTGCCCGGTATTGAAAAAATATAACTTGGGGAACGTTGTAGCATAGTAATATGCTCAGTCTCATATGCCATTGCCGGAAGTAAAGTGACTGCGGTTGCGCCACTTCCAATCACAACAACCCGCTTTCGTTTGTAATCTAATGTCTCAGGCCAGTGTTGTGGATGAACTATTGTGCCTTTAAAATCTTCAAGGCCGGGGAGCTTAGGTACATAAGGTTCATCCTGATTGTAGTAACCCGTCGCGCCGATAAGAAAATGACAAGTAAATTGCCGAGTTTCTCCACTGGTTTCATCTATTGCGGTAACAGTCCATTGGCGAGTTTCATTTGACCAGTTAATTTTGGTGATCTTTAATCCAAACTGAATTTTTTTATCAATTTCATACTCTTCTACTGCTGAATTCAGATAGCGCCTAATTGAAGGCCCATCAGCAAAAATACTGGTATCTGTCCAGGGACGAAATTTATAGCCATAGCTCATCATATCTGAATCTGTGCGAATCCCCGGATAGCGAAATAAATCCCAAGTTCCACCTATTGCGTGACGACGCTCTAAGATCCCCACTTTTTTGTCAGGACATTCTCTTGCCAAATGGCATGCCATACCAATGCCAGAAACGCCCGCTCCCATAATCAAAACATCATAATGGTTATCCATATTATTGCCTCCCCTATAAATGTACTCTTTTGATTAAATCAATCTCCCGTTACTGACGGTATGTTATTTTTTATTCAATAGAACAACCATTTGTATTTATGAGGCAGGAGTATCATGATTAGATACATAGCTGATTATTAAAAAATTTCTTTTAATTAATTAGTATTGAAAAATCATGGATAAAAAATTAATTATCACTTAAAGTGCGTATAATTATTAAAACCGCTAATATGGAAAGTAAATAAGCTTTCAAAATAGTAGATCACTTGGAGGGAACTCAGTCCAATTTTTGCGATCTGATTAATCGCCAAATCAAAAAAATCCCAAAATGGACTGA
>NZ_NKHP01000120.1 GCF_014467235.1 Xenorhabdus indica
TCTTAGTGTGCGTTGAAGAATTTATGACCGCCTTTTCATCAGGGCAACAGCCGGGAGTGAGAAAAATGAGTGTATCGTTATTATGAAAGCTTATTTATTCCCCGCCCCTTGGGGCGAACTACCCTGTAGTTGACTATTGGTTTTGATACCCCGCTGCTTGCGGCGGGGGTGTTCATTTCTACTAATCTAGCTATTGCAGACCTTATAATTCCAGACAATAATAAGACTCAGGCTAATCAAGTTAATAATATCCCCGTAGTAGATATAGCTACTCCTAACCTTTCAAGAGTGTCTCACAATGTTTATAAAGAATTTAATGTAGGAGAACAAGGATTAGTTTTTAATAATTCTTTAGAATCTACGTAACCGCTCAATTAACCCGTAAGCGCTCAATTAAACCGTGCAGTTCACATTATATCGCTGATGTTCACGTTCCACGGCAACAGGTCGTGCAGGGGATCACCAGATTGGCGTCTGGGG
>NZ_NKHP01000121.1 GCF_014467235.1 Xenorhabdus indica
TGGTTGCCATGAGTTCATTATAAGGTACAATGAAAAAACATTAAAGGGGTCTTGACATGTTTTGGAGGAACTTTTTATGGCTCGCATCCCGGAAGCAGAGTTGCAACACCTGAAAGCCGCTGTCTCTTTAGTCGCCATCATTGAGCAACAAGGCCGACAGCTCTTTAAGCGCGGCAAAGACATGACCGTGCTGTGCCCGTTCCATCAGGAAAAAACGCCCTCGATGGTCATTACCCCGTCGAAAAACCTCTATCACTGCTTTGGCTGCGATGCCGGCGGCTCGGTGCTGGACTGGGTGATGAAAACCGAAGGGCTAAGCCTGCGCCATGCCGTGGAACGCTTAAAAGCCGTGCTGGGGCACAATCCGGCAGTGGAGCCACTGGCGGCGGTGTCGTCAGTGGAGGAGGGGATCGGGCGGCAGGCGCTGTTGCAGCGGGTGATCGCCTTTTATCACCAGACCCTGCTGAATGCGCCGGAA
>NZ_NKHP01000122.1 GCF_014467235.1 Xenorhabdus indica
GGAGAAAAACAGCGCTTTCACCTGTGGTGCCAGCAAATGGGTTCTGGCAATAAACTGCGTCAGATTCTGAACACTGCTATGTTCCACCATCACCCCTTTGGGCTGACCGGTGGTGCCTGACGTGTAAATGATATAGGCCAAATCGGTTGGCCGGTTTATCCGCACCGGATTTTCCACAGACTGGCCTGCGGTGATTGTCCGGTCATCCGCCGCGATGAGTATAGGGGGTTCCGTGAGTGGTTGGCTGTATTCTGCCAATGTAGCCAGATGCCGCTGTTGAGTCAGTACACAGGGGGTTTCTGTGTCAGTCAGAATAAACTGAACCCGTTCAGCGGGATAAGCGGGGGATATCGGGACATACGCACCCCCGGCTTTCAGCACTGCCAGAATAGCGATCACCATTTCCGGGCTGCGATCCAGATACAGGGCTATCGGTGTGTCAGCCTGTATCGTTTCATGATTC
>NZ_NKHP01000123.1 GCF_014467235.1 Xenorhabdus indica
GAGTGTTTACGAGGCTTACGGACGAGTTTTACAGACGCTGAATACGCCAGCGTCCTTGCGTGACCGGATCGGCAGACGTAAGCGCAAGCCGATTGACATGGATGATTTCAGAAATACTGCTAGTGAGTACAACACTAACGAGAGTACACGCCAGATACCCAATGGGGTATGGGGACGTATGACCGCTTCTTACGGTAAATTATCGCCACGTGTCTCTACATCGGGTGCTGGCGCCATCACCTATAATATGACCCGTGCTCAAATCGGCATAGACAGGCACTTTTATGAAAATGACCAGGGTTCAGCGGCAGGCGGTGTTTTCCTGCAATATTCGAATATTAATGCTGATGCAGGCTCTGTGCATGGTGCAGGTAACATTCGTGCGCAGGGTTACACAATAGGCACAACAAGCACGTGGTACGGCAATAATCAATTTTATTTGGATGGGTTAGCT
>NZ_NKHP01000124.1 GCF_014467235.1 Xenorhabdus indica
ATGGGAAAGGCTATGGGAAGGATGGTTCATATTACAAACCATCCTTGAAGGTTACTTGCTTGCACAGTCTCTTGAGCTATAGATGTGATCAAGAGACAGCTCTTAAAGAGGGCTTTTGCTTATATTTTATAAAATAATTGCGTAAAACTAGCATAGCTACCATCTGCAACTTCAATGGTTGTCGAATCACTGGAAAAATTGAATTTTAACCATATCCAAGCTAAACCCGTTAGTTTCTGTTCGCTTGTACCATTAATAAGAGGTACTGCTATTGCTTGTTGAGGTGCAGTTAATCCAGACCCTCTTACAATAGTAATTATTTTTCCTCGGAGATCAGCAGGTATAAAAGGAGATGAAGCGTAGACAGCGAAACATTCGAGCCGAAACCCATAGGTGAACGTGATAACTCCGAAATTCGCTGATTGTGTTGTGCCGATGGTATCG
>NZ_NKHP01000125.1 GCF_014467235.1 Xenorhabdus indica
GTCCGCGGCTTTCAGGGCCTGTTGCGCTTCATGCAGGGCTTTCTGGGCTTCCTGCATAGCCTTCTGGGCTTCCAGCATGATCGGGGCATCGCCGTCTTTAATCCGCGCATCGGTTTCAGCCTTGGTATAGGCATCAACATCGGCGGCAGTCAGGGTAATGTCATTGACCAGCTCTTTGTCGTTGACACGGCGGGTTAACGGCACTTTGCTGTCTACGGCTTTCATGACCAGTGCGTCACCGTCTTTGATCCGCGTATCGGTTTCGTCCTTGCTGTAAGCACCAACATCGGCGGCAGTCAGGGTAATGTCATTGACCAGCTCTTTGTCGTTGATGCGGCGGGTTAACGGCACTTTGCTGTCCGTCACTTTAATGATCTGCGTATCGGTTTCGGCCTTGCTGTAAGCGCCAACATCGGCGGCAGTCAGG
>NZ_NKHP01000126.1 GCF_014467235.1 Xenorhabdus indica
GAAGTCGTAACAAGGTAACCGTAGGGGAACCTGCGGTTGGATCACCTCCTTAACCGAAGATGGTGAAATGTGAGTGTTCACACAGATTGTCTGATGAAAGTAAGACGAGCAAGCGTCTGCGAAGAGACTGAAAGTCCCCTTCGTCTAGAGGCCTAGGACACCGCCCTTTCACGGCGGTAACAGGGGTTCGAATCCCCTAGGGGACGCCACTTTGCTCGGGGTATTGGGTGAAAGACGGTGCCAACCTTATTGCTAAGCGGGCTTGCCCGCCGGTTTAGCAATAATAGCTCTTTAACAATCTGGAACAAGCTGAAAAATTGAAACATTCAGTGACACGGCTTTCTGAGTGAAAGCGGTCATTGAAGAGTCTCTCAACAACCCCAGT
>NZ_NKHP01000127.1 GCF_014467235.1 Xenorhabdus indica
TGCCTTTGGTCAATGGCATTAACCAGTAGCCTGAGTGCGAATCATCAATCGGGCACAACGACAAAATCAGTTGAATCGTTGTTTATGATAAGAACATGAGTAAACCCGCTTAACTTTTAAGCCTTTCCTATTAACAACAACTCACCGGGGTAACCCTCGTTCACCCCACGGACGCCCATTATCTCAATGGGGTGGATTATGAAGATGAAAGAAAATCCTGATTTATGGGCTGACTTATTGAACGGCCTTAAAAACTCGTGGCCGCAAATATCCGGCTCTGTTTTGGCTATCGTCATTTGTTACGGACGTCTGGTGTATGACGGGGTAGACCGTAAAAACAAATGGATAGAAGGCATTCTGTGCGGGGCGTTGTCATGGGGGATT
>NZ_NKHP01000128.1 GCF_014467235.1 Xenorhabdus indica
ACTCTTAGTGTGCGTTGAAGAATTTATGACCGCCTTTTCATCAGGGCAACAGCCGGGAGTGAGAAAAATGAGTGTATCGTTATTATGAAAGCTTATTTACACTTTGAATAATTACAAATTACTACCCGCTCTAATATCAATACTGAGAACACTTAATTTGACGGAATCAGCAAAACAATTAAATGTGACACAAGGTCACGTATTCAATCCGTTGATTTGTGTTAAACATAGTATTCACGTTCAATGAAAGTCCCGATGACTTTATCATGCATTTTCGGTGACTTAGAATAACCCAACGTTTTACGATTGAGTCGCTTAAGTCGGTTGCGCAACGTCAAATTCTCCCGCTCAATACGTTGAGTGAAGGTT
>NZ_NKHP01000129.1 GCF_014467235.1 Xenorhabdus indica
GTACTTTACAGAGGGTTCAACCGGAAGGGAGGACGACGAGGGTTAACGTGGGAAAAGCTGACTCTGATCCTGAAAGTGCTGGGTTATCCTTCAAGCTGGAAAGTCCATTCAATGTTCAATTCTTGCTGAATAGGTGTGACGACTGGGGTCTGTCGGGAGCCGGATGCGGTAGTTCTGCATGTCCGGTTCTGAGGAGGGATCTGCCCGGGTGACTGGGTAGGCCTACTCACCAGCAGTGGTCATTTGTCGGTAACAAGAAAAACCAACGCTGGCTCTGGTATGCTTGGGAGCCAACGATGAAGCGGATAGTGGCACATGTATTGGGTGATCGCAGCAGGAAGACGTTGAAAAAACTGCTGACACT
>NZ_NKHP01000013.1:0-44258 GCF_014467235.1 Xenorhabdus indica
AGTTTGATCAGCCGCTTAGTGCGGCGGCTATCCCCTAAATCAGCATATTGAAAAGTGTCTTTTGCCCATTGCTCAGCATCTGTTGAAAACATCATACGTGACCTCAACGTAGTATTTCTTATTGAGATCAGCCAGGTAGAAAAAGGTTCAAAAAAATCCCTCGATTCAATCGAGGGATTTGTGTAGAAGAGACAGGGTAATGCGAACCTTGCTTGAATCGCCACCATCAATTTTTTCAATTAATGGAAGGGGTAACAGGAATGAATAACGTTAAAAATGATTGGCATCAAGCCGACATTATTGCCGCATTACGTAAACGTGGTACAACCTTAGCGGCTGTTTCTCGTGAATCTGGCCTCAGTTCATCAACACTAGCAAATACGCTCAGTCGTCCGTGGCCGAAAGGCGAATGGATAATTGCTAACTATCTCGAAATACATCCTTCTGAAATCTGGCCTAGCCGTTATTTTGATTCGTATGGTGAATTGATTGAACGAAAAGTTCGAGATAAATCATAAAAATAGTAGCCCATCACTTGAAAATCATCGGGAAGGTAGCCGTAACGGGGTATCTTCTCACTAGCAGTAACATTCGTAATTATCCTTCCCAAAAACTTTCAGCGAGATAAGCCATAACTTCTTCACAAAATCAGAACAGTTAGCATACTGGCCTTGTTTTATTGATCACAAATTCACTCTTATTCTTTCCTGTCTTTTCTTTTACACTGTTCTTATCTTATGTCTTGTTTATAAGTTTGTTCAGCGTTCTATGTATAAACAATTGCATAAACAAACAAAAACAACCTCGTTAAATAATTGTAATTATTTAAATAATATCAAATTGTTATACTTCAATTATGAATATACCTAATATATCTCAAGTTAAGAATTTTTTTCTCTCATTACAGGATGAAATCTGTAAGCAACTTGAACACCTTGATGGTCATTCCCATTTTATGGAAGAGTGCTGGCAAAGGGAAGAAGGCGGTGGCGGTCGTAGTCGCGTCTTGAAATCAGGCAAAATTTTTGAACAAGCAGGTGTGAATTTTTCCCATGTAACAGGAGATTCTCTGCCTCCTTCAGCGACTGCTCACCGCCCTGAATTGGCTGGCCGCAACTATCAGGCCCTGGGAGTTTCTCTTGTCATTCATCCCCTGAACCCTTATGTTCCGACCAGCCACGCTAACGTACGCTTTTTCATGGCAGAAAAGGAAGGTGAAAAACCTATCTGGTGGTTCGGTGGCGGGTTTGATCTCACTCCTTATTATGGTTTTAAAGAAGATGTTATTCACTGGCATACTGTCGCCAAAACATTATGTCAGCCTTTTGGTGATGATATCTATCTTACATATAAAAAGTGGTGTGATGACTACTTCTTTATTAAACATCGTAATGAACCACGTGGTGTAGGTGGATTATTTTATGATGATCTGAATACTCCCGATTTTGATACTTGCTTTAATTTCACACAAGCTGTGGGTCATGGTTTCCTGGCTGCATATTCACCTATTGTCGAAAAAAGAAAGGATATCAGTTGGGGAGAACGTGAAAGACAGTTTCAGTTATATCGCCGTGGTCGTTACGTCGAATTCAATTTAGTTTGGGATAGAGGAACATTATTCGGTTTGCAAAGTGGTGGACGAACTGAATCTATACTTATGTCCATGCCTCCTCTGGTTCGCTGGGAATACAATTATTCTCCTGAACCACATTCTCCAGAAGCAGAGCTCTATTCATCATTTCTGATAAAAAAAGATTGGATATAATAAAACAGAATTATCCCCAGAAACATAAACAACTATGTCCCTGGGGTATTCATCACCATTCAAAAAATTTTTAATTAAATATATAAATCTGATTTTCATATCAGTAGCCTAATAAATTTATTTATCATTTTTCATTAGCAATATCCTGCTATAAAACGTCAATATTTTCCCTAATGACTATCACTTCAATTATAGATAGTATGCAAATGGGCGCCCAAAAGAACAAATACAGCACTGACAAAATAGGGGAATATTATGAATACTTATGAAATTAATAGATACAGTTTAATCCCTCCATTTGTCTTAGAGCAAATCTCTGATAATTGTGATGAGTGTACAAATCAATATGTATTAAAAACATTAGATCATATTTACGATTTAATGAATATCACAGCTGTAGAAGATATTTTAAAGCAGGACTCTGATATTGATGAATCTGATGAAAAAATAAAACTGCATAGAATTATCTACGATGCAGAACAGGAAGAAGAATTCCCTGGAGGAAAATTAGCCCGCAGTGAAGGTATGCCTGAAAGTGAGGATATTGCTGTCAATGAGGCTTATGATTATCTTGGAAAAACTTATGAATTTTATAGCAAAATTTTTGGACGAAACTCACTTGATAACAAAGGGCTTAAGTTAGTCGCCACAGTGCATTATGGTAAACGTTACTTAAATGCCTTCTGGTCCAGAAAACAAATCGTTTTTGGTGACGGTGATGGGCAATATTTCAATCGCTTTACCTCAGCGATTGATGTTGTAGCACATGAATTAACTCATGGTATTATCCAGAATGAAGCCAATCTCCATTATGTTTATCAATCTGGTGCCTTGAATGAGTCCATTTCAGATGTGTTTGGCATCATGGTAAAACAGTATGCCAATAACCAAAAAGCCGATGAATCCGACTGGCTATTAGGAAAAGGACTACTGGGTCCCAAGTTCAATCCAGATAATAAACCTGATATCGCTTTACGTTCATTTATAAAACCAGGCTCAGCATTTTCTAAAGATAAGCAGGTTGGTCATATGGATGAATATGAAGAACTGCCGATTTCAATTGATAATGGAGGCATTCACATATATTCGGGTATCCCTAACAGGGCATTTTACTTGCTTGCAACTGCTCTGGGAGGTTATTCATGGGAACGGGCAGGTAAAATCTGGTATGAAACTTTATTGGATGACCGTTTATCTTCAGATGTTACGTTTGATGATTTTGCCACATTAACGATTGACAATGCAGAAAAGTTATTTGGTAAAAAAGTCTCCCTCATCACCAACAAGTGCTGGAATAAAGTAGGTGTACTTCTGCCAGAAAATGATTAATAAAGATATTAATATAATATTAAACAAGCATCTCTGAATTAATATCAATTTAATCATAAAATTAAAAAAAGGGCCTGTTTCGGCCCTTTTTTATATTTATAATTTAATAATTTTAGAAGAGAAAAAAATCACTTAGTTAGTAGAAAACCCCGTAAATTAGGCTAATAATTTAAATGGGGCCCCAAAAAATATACAACATTCAAAAAATAAATCGGGGTATTATTATGTGCAAAAATAAAACACACAGCATTATTCCTCCAACCCTATTTGAATATATTATTAAAATTTGTGATGAACAGGATAAGCCATCTCTCTTAAAAACTTTAGATCATACTTACAATCTGATAAATAATTATGCTGCAATAGATCATTTATCTTTAACATATAACCCTGGTTCTGATAAAAAATTGAACAGAACAATATACAATGCCGAAAACACAGATGTATACCCAGGCACCAAAATAGTTCGGGTTGAGGGCACTTCTGAAAGCAAAGATATATCCGTCAATGAAGCTTACGAACATCTCGGTAACACTTATAATTTTTATAAAGAAATTTTTGGTCGTGATTCAATTGATAATAAGGGACTCAAATTAGCTGCTACAGTACATTATCTAGAAGGCTATGCAAATGCATTTTGGGCAAATAACCAAATGGTTTTTGGTGATGGAATGAAATTGTATTTTAATCGTTTTACATCTTGTATTGATATCACAGCTCATGAATTAACACATGGTGTCACTCAATATGAAGCAGATCTCGATTATGCTTATCAATCTGGTGCACTTAATGAATCTATTTCAGATGTATTTGGTGTGATGGTAAAACAATTTACCAATAACCAGAAAGCCAATGAATCTGATTGGCTGGTAGGTCAGGGGATATTCGGGCCTAAAATGAATCCTCATAATGATCCCAATATTGCTTTACGTTCATTTAAACATCCGGGAAGTGCATATTCACACGATGATCAGATTGGGCACATGAATCAATACCAGGAACTTCCTTTGTCAAATGATAATGGTGGTGTTCATAAATATTCAGGTATTCCAAACAAAGCATTCTACTTACTGGCAGTTGAGCTCGGAGGGTATTCATGGGAGCGGGCAGGTAAAATCTGGTATGAGACACTAACAGACAGGCGATTATCTAATAAAGCAAATTTTAATGATTTCGCCAAATTAACCGTTGATAATGCATACAAACTCTTTGGCAAAAGCATTTCAAATCTTGTTACTGACGCATGGAATCAAGTAGGTGTTATTCGTTGACAATAAGAAAATAATATTTTTAACCTGAGGGTTAGGGAAAACCCTGCTTTTATCCCCATATATTTTATGCCTCTTATATCATCATGTTTTTCCATCACCTCTTTGCTGACTGAATTTATCTTCCTAGTCATTTTCTGATTTAGTTATATAAATTTTCTCAATAATATATCACAAGATATTTCATCCATTTGTCACACACACAACTTATAAAATGAGAGGATAAAAATTTACATTTTTGTTAGTGACTGATGTGGTTATTTTGGCTAATATTTAAGCTAGTAAAGATAGACCACAGACACCAGGCTAACAAACTAACAAGTTGGGTATATTATGTGTAATGTAACAAATCAACCCAGTATAATTCCTCCCCATTTACTGGAACATATTGCGAAAAGTTGTGATGAGAATGACAAAGAACATGTGCTAAAAACATTAGATCATGTTAAGAGTTTAATGAAACAATCAGCTACAAATCCTCCGTTACGAAAAAAAGATAGACTTCAAATTGATAAAGGGAAAAGTAATTAATCAGCTAACATTAAAAGAGCATAAACTAAGAAATAATAAGCTCAGATATTTATTATTGGTAACTTTCTAAAATAAAGAGCTATTTTCTAGCTCTTTATTTTATTAATGTTTATCTAATTATTTACCGCTTTTTCAAATGCTCCATCAAACGCTTACGCTTACGAAGCTGTGACGCAGTTAAAGTATTTTTCTTATCAGCATAAGGGTTAGCCCCTTCTTTAAATTGAATACGAATAGGCGTACCCATAACTTTTAAAGAACGACGGAAATAATTCATTAAATAACGCTTATAAGAATCAGGTAAATCTGCCACCTGATTACCATGAATCACAACAATAGGCGGGTTGTATCCACCGGCATGGGCGTATTTCATTTTTACCCTGCGCCCACGTATCATCGGTGGCTGATGATCCTCTTCTGCCATACGCATAATCCGTGTAAGCATGGAGGTATTAACGCGACGAGTCGCACTTTCATAAGCTTCCAGAATCGAATCAAATAGGTTACCCACGCCACTGCCATGTAATGCAGAAATAAAGTGAACACGGGCAAAATCAACAAACCCTAAACGCAAATCCAGCATATCTTTTACGTGATCTTTATCGGCCTGACTCATACCATCCCATTTATTAACCGCAATAACTAAGGAACGGCCACTATTGAGAATAAAACCAAGCAGGGAAAGATCCTGATCAGAAATGCCTTCACGCGCATCAACCACCAGCAGCACAACGTTTGCATCTTCAATGGCCTGGAGTGTTTTAATGACAGAGAACTTTTCCACCACTTCTGTCACCTTACCACGTTTACGAACTCCCGCTGTGTCAATCAGGATATATTCACGACCATCACGCTCCATTGGGATATAGATGCTATCACGGGTTGTTCCAGGCATATCAAAGACAACGACTCGTTCTTCCCCCAGAATCCGGTTGGTCAGCGTGGATTTGCCCACATTCGGACGCCCAACAATAGCCAGTTTCAGTGGCAATGTTGTCGGATCAAAATCCTCTTCCTGTTCAGCTTCAACCACTGCCTCTAATTCAGCTTGTTCCATTTCAGCCCAGTAAGCGGCATTAGCTTCTTCTTCCGTTAACTCAACGTCTTCTGCGCCTTCTTCTTTCTCAGAAAATGGCAACAATACACGCTCAATCAGTTGAGTCACGCCACGCCCATGAGCTGCCGCGATAGAATATATATCTCCTAATCCCAAAGAGTAGAATTCGGCAATAGATATATCAATATCAATACCATCAGTTTTATTTGCAACTAAGAAAGTCGATTTTTCACGGCTGCGCAAATGTTTTGCAATTGCGTGATCAGCAGGCATCAGCCCGGATCTGGCATCAACCATAAACAGAACGATATCTGCTTCTTCGATTGCCATCAGAGATTGCGTAGCCATTTGCGTTTCTACACCCTCTTCCGTTCCATCAATACCACCAGTATCAACGATGATAAATTCTTGCCCTTCAACTTCCGCCCGTCCATATTTACGGTCACGGGTTAAACCGGGAAAATCCGCTACCAACGCATCTCTGGTTCGGGTTAGACGATTAAATAAGGTAGATTTTCCGACATTAGGGCGCCCAACCAGCGCAACGACAGGTATCATTTTTTTGATGCCTCATGACTAGATTTAAATCGATATCCTGCAAAAAAGAACCACTTGAAGTTCGTCACTACCAAATCTTCTTCTCACAACCGCAAGATACTAAAAAGACGACACGGCTCCTGTCAGCACAGGAGCCGTGTGAGTATCGCTATCCCCTTCATTTTTCAAATCATCTTTTGCTTTCCATCGCGATGCAACTTGAAATCTATTGGTATATAGCATTAAAACAAATTCTATTTCTGTTTTCTGTATATCAGCCTATCAGCGAGTGTACAGGTAAACCGCTCCATCCTTCGCCTGTACCATCAACTTATCACTGGCAATCACAGGGCGACTCAAAAGGCCAGAACTATCGACTTTATGCTGAGCAACAAATTGCCCATCAGCCATGTTTAACCAGTGCAGGTAACCTTCTCCATCACCTACAACCAAATAGCCATTATACATTTCTGGTGCAGTCAGATTACGGTGTAACAGATTATTTTGAGACCAGATTGTTACCCCATCACTCTTGCGCAAAGATAAAATCCGATCATCCTGATCAACAATGAAAATATTGTTGTCAGTCACAACCATATCATTCACAGAGCCCAGATCACGCTTCCAAATAATCTGGCCGGAACGCATATCCATCGCCACTAAGTTGCCATTATACGCAATAGCATAGATGACATTATCAGAAATGACCGGGGTCATATCAACATCATTCAGACGATCGATTTCAGTTGCCCCTGTCACCTGAGAGATACGCTGCTGCCAAATCAACTGCCCCTGAGAAAGCAAGACAGCACTAATACGACCATTATCACCGCCGACAATTGCTGCGCCGTATGCTATAGCAGGTGCCGATTCACCACGGACAGATAGCGAAGGTGTGTCCATATTGATTGACCAGGCAACAGAGCCATCATTTTCATTCAGGGCCTGCAACATACCATTGCCAGTATGGATTAACACAAGGCCATCACTCACGACCGGACGAGATAATGCTTCACCGGCAACCTGAGATTCCCACTCAACCTTACCGTTTGTGGAATCCAACGCGATAACTTTTGCTTTTTCTGTACCGATATACAGACGATCACCCGATACAGTCAGACCACCGGACAGTAGCGCCGGCAGACGAGACGATAACAACCCTGTTTTCTCAGACAGATCCGTTGACCATAATTCTTTACCACTGTCTATCTCAAATGCTTTAACGATACCATGACGATCGGCAACATAAACTGTTGAGCCTTGCCAGGTCGGCGATAAATGAGAGTAATAGTGCCCAACGCCATTGCCGACCGACTTGTCCCAAACAACACGCGGATTGAATTGGTTTTCAACCTTTGGCAGTGGGGACATTATTACTGTATCCTGTTCATTTGAGCAACCTGCCAGCAAAACAGCAGCAACCAGCCCAACCAAGAGTGTTTTTCGCAGTTGCATTAGAGTTGGCTCCCTTAGTTGGATAAGTTATCTAATTTAATTTGAATCATTGATTTCAAAGCCTGAGAACCTTGGGCGCTTAGCCCATTGGAGTATGCCTCACGCGCACCTTTAATGTTCCCTTTCTTCACCAGAATATCACCACGGATATCCTCAGCGATTAACTGCCATCCCTTACTTTTAACTTGCTCCAGGGTTTTCAATGCAGCGTCAGTTTTATCTTCTGCTAACTGAACCCGTGCCAGACGAATATTGGACAAGTCCACCATATTCTGATCTTTCGCTTTACCTGCAGCCACCAGCAAATATTTTTCTGCCTGTGCCAAATCATTTTTATCAGCAGCGTGTTTTGCTAATTCCATATCCGTCATCACTCCGTAGATGTTATTCGTTTCATTCGCGAATTTCTCTACGGCAGTCATGCTTTCTTTCGAACCCGATGCCAGTGATTTGTTCAGTTGTTCGAATTGTACCGCTGTATCCTGTAGCTGGTTTGTTTGATGAGATTGCCAGTAACGCCAACCAACAATTGCCCCAATCCCCAATACTAAGCCAACAGCAATGTACTTACCGTTGTTGACAAAAAAACGCTTTATTGCATCAACTTGTTCAGTTTCAGTGGTATAGGCTTCCACAGAGTCTCTCCTTAGCCTAACAGTTCGCTCAAACGTACTGCGATCGCTTGTTGTGGCAATGTTTGTTGCTCACCATTACGTAAATCTTTCACGGTGACATTACCTGTACTAATTTCATCTTCTCCGAGGAGTAAAGCAATTTTGGCACCATACTTACCTGCACGTCCCAATTGCTTCTTGAAGTTACCACCACCATGATTGCTCATCAGGCGTAATTCAGGCAACTCATTACGGATTTTCTCCGCCAGAATCAATGCTGCCTGTTGGCTACCTTCACCAAAGGAAGAGAGATAAACATCTGCAACAGCGAGATCTGCAACAAATTCAGGATTCACTTCCTGAACCAACAGGATCATACGCTCCATCCCCATTGCAAAACCTACTGCTGGTGTTGGTTTTCCGCCCAGTTGTTCAACCAATCCATCGTAGCGCCCTCCCGCACAAACCGTGCCTTGCGCGCCCAATGCAGAAGTTACCCATTCAAAGACCGTACGGTTGTAATAGTCAAGACCACGGACCAAACGCTGGTTGATACGATATTGAATACCCACAGCGTCCAGAATCTGGCACAGGCCAGCAAAGTGCTCTTTTGATTCGGCATCAAGGTAATCAAACAGGGCAGGTGCGTCATTAAGAAGAGCCTGAATGTCAGGATTTTTAGAATCCAGCACACGCAATGGATTTGTGTACATGCGGCGCAGACAATCTTCGTCCAGTTTCTCTTTATACTGCTCAAGGAATGCGACCAGTGCTTCACGATAGTTTGCCCGCGCTTCCAGAGAACCAATCGAGTTCAATTCGAGTGACACATGCTCAGCAATCCCCAACTCACGCCACCAACGTGCAGTCATCAGGATCATTTCAGCGTCAATATCCGGCCCTTGCAGACCAAACACTTCTGCACCCAATTGATGAAATTGACGATAACGACCCTTTTGTGGACGTTCATAGCGAAACATCGGGCCAATGTACCATAAACGTTGTTCCTGATTGTACAGCAGACCATGTTGAATACCGGCACGCACACAGCCTGCGGTATTTTCCGGGCGCAAAGTCAAACTTTCTCCATTACGATCATCGAATGTGTACATCTCTTTTTCGACAACATCAGTAACTTCCCCAATTGCGCGTTTGAATAACGGGGTCTGCTCTACAATCGGTGTTCTAATTTCACTGAAACCATAACCAGCCAACACACGTTTCACAGTAGACTCAACACGTTGCCAGATGGCGGTTTCAGCAGGGAGGCAATCGTTCATACCACGAATTGCCGGAATATTTTTTGCCATGTTTTATCTCTTATTAATATTTCTAAGTTCAATCAGCAAACAAAACAATACCGACTCATGTTATCAGAGTCGGTATTGGTATCTTATTTATCAAGCTGATTAATACTAATCCGGTTATTGACATCAAGAATAGTTGCTTTGGCTCGGATTTTCGCTTCAAGCTGGTCAATCAAATTGTTATTGTCGAGACGCTCTTTTTGGCGAATACCATCTTCATAAAAACCGCTTTTTGTTTTTGCGCCTGTCACACCCAATGTTGAGACTTCAGCTTCTCCGGGGCCATTTACAACACAACCAATGATGGAAACATCCATTGGTGTGATCAAATCCTCAAGACGTTGTTCAAGCGCATTCACAGTACCGATAACATCGAACTCCTGACGGGAACACGTCGGACAAGCAATAAAGTTGATGCCTCTTGAACGAATACGTAATGCTTTCAGCATATCGAAGCCGACTTTAACTTCTTCCACCGGATCAGCAGCCAAAGAGATGCGTAAGGTATCACCAATCCCTTCGGATAACAGAATGCCCAGACCAATTGAAGATTTCACTGCACCAGCACGAGCACCTCCGGCTTCTGTAATACCCAAATGCAGAGGTTGATCAATTTTTTGCGCCAGCAAGCGGTAAGCTCCGACTGCCAGAAACACGTCAGATGCCTTAACACTAACTTTGAACTGATCAAAGTTCAGACGGTCAAGAATATCGACATGGCGCATAGCGGATTCAACCAGAGCTTCCGGTGTTGGCTCTCCATATTTCTCCTGTAAATCTTTTTCTAAAGAGCCACCATTCACCCCAATACGGATAGGTATATTATTATGACGGGCACAATCTACAACCTGACGAATACGTTCCTCATTACCAATATTACCGGGATTAATACGCAGACAATCAACACCATATTCTGCAACTTTCAATGCAATACGGTAATCAAAATGGATGTCAGCAATCAGCGGAACATTGGACTTCTGTTTAATGGATTTGAAGGCTTCCGCTGCATCCATGGTTGGAACTGAAACACGGACAATATCAACACCTACACGCTCCAGCGATTTGATCTGATTGACTGTCGCCTCAATATCCGTTGTTCGTGTGTTCGTCATTGACTGCACCGCAATCGGTGCATTATCCCCGATGGGTACACTACCAACATAGATACGTGTGGATTTACGTCTTTTTATCGGTGATTCATTATGCATTTTTACATTACTCCCCTACATCCCTGTATTTTGCTTATAAAAATTACAACATGCTGTGATGAATAATACACGCAGGCGAACCTGAACCCCAGTTCAACATTCACCAAAAACATTCACCCAAACTACGAATCCGTTTATGGCAATGTCAGTCTGGCAGAAGAACCTTTCTTAATAAACTCATCCAGATTCACATGGTTCCCTTGAAACTCTATATTAACCTGAGCTGGTGCACCAATATGTAGCGAGTAAGGTAAAGTGCCTGACAATTTTAGGCTATCGCCCCTATTTTTAGTGCCGCTAAACAGTTTCTTACCTTTGGCATCTTTAATATCTAACCAACATTCACCGGTAAAGTTAATGACCAGTTCATTGCTGTTCATTGCACTGATCCGGCTCATATCTGTTGATGGAGAACTAACAACAGAATGTGATGCTGTACCCGTTGCTGATGCTGCCTTCTCTATACCTTGGTTTGTAGAAATCCCCCGATTTGTAGAAGCAACGTTCGTGACAACGGTGTTAGCGGAAGTAGTGTCAGCGGAAATAATGTTATCAGATACAGTATTGCTGGAGACATTATTCACAGCGGGTTGATTACCCGATAATGGAACAATTTTAGACTCAGTTGCTACAGGCGCAGAAGCACTGGAAGATGATTGAACATTGCTGTTGGTAGCTGCATCATTTGACGGTACAAGCGTATTTTTTCCTGTTGAAGACGGTGCGTTGGCGGGCGCAGAGTTCGCACCAGATAATACATTACCAGCTTGTAACTGTGCTTCCGTTTGCTCTGTCATGGAAGCCAGTTCTTTTTGTTGTACCTTATAATTCTGCCACCACCACAGGCCGGTCATTCCCAGTAATATGATTATTACAAACCATGTTACCTTCATCAGCCAGCCATCACGCTTTTTACGTATTTTTTGGGCAGAGAAGCTCTGCATCGGAGAAGTTTTTACTGCCTTATTCGGCATTTGTGCATCCAGCTTGGTTAAAAGCTCAGATTCAGGTACTTGGACAAGTTTCGCATAGGCACGAATATAACCGCGGAAGAATGTCGGTACGATATTAGCGGGGACATTATCTTCTTCGATATCACGAACAGTGGACACTTTAAGACACAAGCGATCTGCCACAGTTTGCTGAGAAAGCTCAAGTTTTTCACGAGCCTGACGCAAGATCTGACCTGCAGTCAGATTGGCTTCTTCTGGATAAGTTTCAGTCTTCATTATCTAAGGACACTGGTACTGTTCAGGTTTAAAGTATTTACACAAATTAATTTGATATAACATCCAACTTAATTTGTGTAGCGAAATCATTTCATACTGCGTCGAACACAGAAAATCATTTGTCACAACCTACTGATTAAAATCAGTATTATTGTAATCAACATTGACTGCAATAACATAAGGTTGTGTTATTTTCCGTGGCCAACTTTTTAGCTTCTTCGTACCGCTTTTGTTCACAGAGAAAAACGGAATAATGGCGTACTACAGTATCATTTCCCGTCGCGTACTGCATTGCCATTCTATAATACCGGTCAGCAGATTCAGGCCTGCCTGCATATTGTTCATGCAGTGCTATCCCCAGATGCGCTTCTGGATGACGAGGCTCCACCAGCAGAATTTTTTCAAAATGAAATTTGGCAGCCGGTAAATTCCGTTCTGCCAAATACGCCTTCCCTAGCTGTAACCGAGTATCTACCGCAACAACTTGATGGGCACGACGTTGAGAGTGCGCCACACAGCCAGCCATCAAGCTACAACAAACTATAGACCAAATTATTGATTTCCGTATCATACTATTTTCATTTATCAGAATATGTCAAACTTCGCCAAATTTTTAGCCATTTACCAATATTAAACAGAAAATTAGACTGTTTTTACCTGAATTGGTTCACCTGTCAGACGTTTTTTCAACGTCCGCTTTGTTCTATCAATGACATCACCCGCAAGCTGTCCACAGGCAGCATCAATATCATCTCCCCTTGTTTTACGCACAATGGTGGTAAAACCATACCCCATCAAGACCTTCGCAAAACGGTCAATTCGGCTGTTGGAACTACGTCCATAAGGCGCGCCAGGAAATGGGTTCCATGGAATTAAATTGATCTTGCTTGGAGTATCTTTCAAGCATTCTGCCAATTGGTGTGCTTGTTCCACACTGTCATTGACATGGTCAAGCATCACATACTCCACCGTCACCCGGCCCTGATTAGCATTGGATTTCGTCAAATAACGACGGACACCTGCCAAAAACTCTTCAATATTGTACTTGCGGTTAATTGGGACAATTTCGTCACGAATATTGTCAGTCGGTGCATGGAGAGAAATTGCCAAAGCAACATCAATCATATCACCCAATTTGTCCAATGCAGGTACTACACCTGATGTTGATAGAGTTACACGACGTTTTGACAGGCCAAAACCAAAATCATCCATCATGATTTCCATAGCTGGCACAACGTTGTTTAAGTTGAGCAGCGGTTCCCCCATCCCCATCATAACCACATTGGTGATTGGACGGCGGCCACTGGATTTCAGCGAACCAATAATTTTAGCAGCACGCCAAACTTGACCAATGATTTCAGAAACCCGCAGATTGCGGTTAAATCCCTGCTGCGCAGTGGAGCAAAATTTACATTCTAAAGCACACCCTACCTGAGATGAGACACACAGTGTTGCGCGATCATCTTCTGGGATATAAACCGTTTCAACCTGTTGGTCACCAACAGTAATCGCCCATTTGATAGTACCATCTGAAGAGCGCTGTTCTTCCGCGACTTCAGGTGCTCTGATTTCAGCAACTTGTTGTAGTTTTGCTCTGAGCACTTTGTTGATGTCTGTCATTTGCTCAAAATCGTCATAACAATAGTGGTAAATCCATTTCATGACCTGATCGGCACGAAAAGGTTTTTCCCCCATTTCAATAAAAAACTGACGCATCTGTTTACGATTGAGATCGAGCAGATTAATTTTACCGGTTTGCTTATCTGGTGTGAAAGATGCAGCGGAAGTTGAAGATTGTACGGTTGCGTTAAGTTGGGACATTGTTACATCGCCTCGTTATTACACTTTCGGCTCTGTGCTGATTCTATTTCAGCACTAAGTTTTCATGCGGTGACTGCCAATTCAATAGACACTGTTTTAAAGAATATACTCCAGTAATATATTCAAAAAGATGTATTTAGCGTAAATTGATATATGAGATATACCTTTCATATAGGTATAAAATAATAAACGCCCCGCTAAATCACATCAACGGGGCGCCGTATTGTACAAACTTTATTGTACAGATGCTACGAGTAACTGAAAGTATCCCTTTAATAGCGAGGGAAAACTTCATCATCACTGAAGAAATAAGCAATTTCACGATTTGCAGATTCCATAGAGTCTGAACCGTGAACTGCATTTTCAGTAAAGCTATCTGCATAATCTGCACGCAGAGTACCCGCCAGAGCATTGTCCGGGTTAGTTGCTCCCATCAGGTCACGGTGACGCTGAACTGCATTTTCACCTTCCAGAACCTGCACCATGATTGGACCAGATGTCATGAATTCTACCAAGCCGTCAAAGAAAGGGCGGCCTTTGTGCTCAGCATAAAAACCTTCTGCTTGTTCACGTGTTAAATGCAACATTTTAGCCGCGATGATTTTAAAACCAGCACTTTCAAAACGAGCATAGATGGAACCGATAACATCTTTCTTCACAGCATTAGGCTTAATAATGGAAAAAGTACGTTCAATCGTCATTGGATAACCTCTTTGGCACTTTCAGCGATGACTCATTTTAATTTTTAATTCCCTCTGACAAGACAGAAGGAGAGAATTTTTCCTGTTTTCCCGACAGGAATAAAAATAGGCGTTGATTATAGGAGGAGACTTTCTGCTTGCCTATAAGAAACACAACATTTTATTAAAATCTTCTTAGCGAAAATTATAATTCTTTAGCACAAATCACATTTTCACTGTATAACTCAGTTTAAGACAATGTGAGATGAACCTGTTTTCAGTACTAACCCGGAATTTTGTATATCCGATTCTTCCATCAATTCACACCCCCTTACCCGTACATCTTATAAAATAATGCCTATATAGGCGATAAGTTCCCACACAGGCATTCTGATCAAGATCATTAAATTAACGTTTTATATCACGTTCTTATACTGCATCAATTACAAAACGGTATCTTTCACGCATTGAATAAAAGGTTTGAGTTGCTCTTGTCTTTTCTCATCCAATGGTTTCTTAGTTTCATCAGAAACTTCAAATTTCCCTTTAAATTGTTCGTTACTGTCTTTCGTTGTCTTATCAGATGTAACAATAATGCTAAAGGTATATTTATGCCCTTCGGGCAATAAATATGTACATTTTTTCAATGCACCAGGATTCACGGATTCTTTATTTGCTATTTTATTGCTAATCTCTTTGGTTGGCGTATCAGCCAAAGAGAGTGGAGCATAAAATAACTCCAACATTGCAGCATATGAAAATATTTTCATCTTTATTTCCTCACTGGGGAACTTGACATAACATCTATAAGTAGATTGAAACTTATTGACTAACCAACTTTAAATTCCAATATTTTCAATGCAGAACATATTTTCAATACAGAACAATAGAAGCAAAGCAACAATAAAATTATTTAAAAAACCAAAATCACTGTTAACTTCATGTTTATAGTAGAATATTTATTCAATATCACAAGCCATTACCCAATTACTTCAACACAAAATTGATTACACTGATTTGTCCGCTCAAATCTAAAACACTAAGTTGATATTTCCCCGGATGAGATAAGGCTTTAACCCACTGCTGGTCATTTTCAGTTATGGCAACTTGCTCACCATTCAAAAACCACCATTGTTGCCCACTACCACCTTGTGTTGCTATTCGCAAATCCAGCGTCTTTTTCCCCGGAATACGTTTTAGAATATCGCCCTCACGGATACCCACAATCAGTAATGGTGCTTCATCTATCATTTTCATCGGAGGACATTGAGGATTAATTGCTGGCAATCGATTTAAACGCCGCTCTTTTTCTGGTAACCATGCTTCCAATGCAATCGGCCACAAAGCTATTGTTTCAGGTCTGGCATCAGGGCAATCAGAAGCAACACGCATACCAGTTTTATCTATCCATATTCGTTCATTGATACCTGAAATAGATTCCTGCTCCGACGCCAGCAATGTTGGTGGGATCGTATTATCCAACACCCAACTCAAATGGCGCTGACGGCAATTATTATCCTCTCTCTTAAGTACACCACCTGGCCAACAGATAACTGCCTGACTGACACTTTCCGGCCTCGGATCAGCAGGAATATACTGAGAGCCATAATGCAAATTTCTCATGAGTAATCCATTAATCTGGTTCATGATAGGTATCGCTGTAGCATAGCCAAATTGCCCTACCACTGGCGTTCCATCCGGCCTTCCTGCCCAAACTCCTATGGTGTAACGAGCATTCAGGCCAATAGCCCACGCATCGCGATAACCATAACTGGTGCCTGTTTTCCATGCTAAAGGTACTTCAGCAGGCAGCACACTATCCGGCAATGGGCGACGCTCTCCCGCCATAATTCTTCTGACAATCCAGGCAGCACCTGCCGTAAGCAGTTGTCTGTCCTGGATCTTTTGCTGTGGGGTAAAGCGCAACGAAGAAACTTTCCCCTGACGGGCAAAAGCACTATAAACAGAAACCAGTTGATCCATACGAACTGATGTCCCACCGAGTATCAATGCCAGATTCGGTTCACTGCCCAATGGAAAACGCAATACCATACCTACATTGCGCAAATTAGCAGTAAACCTTTTAGCACCATACGCTTCAAGAAGCTGTACCGCAGGTAAATTCAATGAACGTACCAGTGCTTCGCTGGCACTAACCGGCCCATTAAACCCACTATCGAAGTTTCCCGGCCGATAATCATCAAAACGACGGGGAACATCTTGCAAAAGAGATTCAGCGTGGATTAATCCATCATCCAGCGCCATTGCATACAAAAAAGGCTTTAGTGTAGACCCCGGAGAACGCCACGCACTGACCATATCGACATGGCCGAAGCGACTGTTATCTTGAAAGTCTACCGAACCAATGTAAGCCTTAACTGTCATATCCGTATGATCAACCACCAGTACGCCAACAGACGTTTTTTCCGCCAGTTGATACTTCCAGTTGAGCACCAAATCTTCTAATTGACGCTGCAATCCTGTATCGATGGTAGTTTGTATCACTTCCTGTTGATTTTCCTGTACCATTCTCCTTGCCAGTAATGGAGCAAGCTGAGGAACCTGACGGGGAGCAAGCCATAGATTTTCCCCGGCTATATCTGCTACTTTTTCTGCTGACCAAACGCCATATCGTTTCAATCGCTGCAAAACCTTATTACGAGCAGCCTGAGCCCGTTCCGGATAGCGATCCGGCCTTAAACGACTCGGTGCTTGTGGCAATACAGCCAGTAATGCCGCTTCACCAGATGAAAGATTTGATGGCGGCTTTCCCAGATATGCCCAACTTGCTGCTCCAACGCCTTGCAATGTGCCACCAAATGGTGCCCGGTTTAAATACATCTGCAAAATTTCATCTTTGGAATAATGCCACTCTAATTGCAGAGTGCGCCAAATCTGTTTCAATTTTCCTGCAACAGTACGTGGATGGGGATCTATCAAACGGGCAACCTGCATGGAGATAGTACTGCCTCCTGATACAATCTTTTCGGCACGTATATCCTGCCAAGCTGCCCGCAATAATGAAATGGGATTAATTCCAGGATGCTTGTAAAACCAACGATCTTCATAGGCTAGCAAAGCCTGAATATATTCAGGAGAAACTTGCGACAAAGTAACGGGATATCGCCAGACTCCTTCATTATCAGCAAAACGCCATAGTGGTGAACCATCTGCTCCGATGACAACGCGCGCCATTTTGACGTTTTTTAATGGCAGAGGCCAAATTTTATCAGCCAGCCATAAGGAGGGAGGCAAAATCAGTAAAATTATCAGAGGGATCAGATAAATACGGCGCAAGAATCTTATCATTAAAGCTGTATCCATAAAATTCAGCCCTTATGTCCTTCATCTTTCGAGTTGCCTCTTTGTTGGCGACAAAGTTGGCGACAAAGCAACTGAAATTTATTGGGTATGTACCCAGGGATTTCATCGGAGATAAGGGCTGATTTGTGATTAACGCACAACCTCCAGCCTTTTCTCTGTTTCACCCACAGCTCGCCAAACCGGCACATACATAGATTCAACTTGTGGTGCTGGCACCTGATAAACCCCCGGTGCAACTGCGCGGGCTAAATAGAGCAAGGTGACTGGTCGATAAGGCTCAACGGAAACAGCAGCAACAAAGCGATCATCGCGGTATTCGATATGACGAATATTCGCCATCTGCATATCGTTAATACCCTTTTGCAAAGCAGTAGCGCTTTCACTCAGGCTCGCACTGCTATGCGCCAGATTTTGGTTCTCAATTTCCAACCCGGCAGGCAATAAATCGACGACCAGCGCATCCGATACAGGTTCTGTCGCACTGATTTCTAATTTCACGACCATCATTTCACCACTTTTCAGGCGATCCGGGTAATAATTTTCACCATTCAAATCAAGATAGGTACGCTTGATATTCAGAATGTTTGAATAAGGTTTTGGTGCCTGAAATGGATAACCCACCACACTCAGACGTGAATACAATGTACTCTCACCACGGTTACTGATTTCAATACCTTTCAGGATCTGTTTCGCAGTCAATGCTTCATTTAATGCGCTATCACGGTTAATCGGTGGTATTTGCTGACTAATGACCGCCTTCCAGGACGGCTCGCTAGCATCAATAAAATAGCGCCCAGACAGATAGATGGCATTGCTTTCCTGTGTAGAGAAGTAACGATGTGCCGATAACTCATTAGATAAAACGAATAGTTTTTTATCACGCTCATTTAACATTATCTTGTTTTCAGTCAATAGAGCAACAATCAAGGCGTTGTCACGGATTGTACTACCATAATCATGCAATCCGTAACCGGATTGACGGGATTTATTCACACCAGAACGAATCGCTTCATTACCACGGGTGTCATCCCCCATCATTTTCAGCGCGATCCCCAATTGTACCAGGGATAAACCGTTACCAGCCCGTCCTCGTTGTTCATAGAGTTGCCTTAAACCACTTAATGGTGCTTTTTGCTGGCTTGCCAAAACCAACCCCGCATATGCCTGTACAGAAAATTGTGTTTCACTGCGTGAACGGCTGTAACGATCATTAATAATATTTTTATCCTGCAAGTAACGCAAAAGCCGGTTATTGGCAGTCTTCAGGGCATCAGCCGGAATGCTGTAACCTTGCTGATTGGCACGGAATAAGAAATCTGCCGCATACGCCGTCAGCCAGAACTCTTCCTCGCCATTACGATCCCATAACGAGAAGCTGCCATCATGACGCTGCATGCTCAGCAAGTGAGTAATCCCTGCATCAATGGCTGCTCGCCGTTTTTCGTCACTTTGTGTATTGATACCCAATTTTTTCAGTTCAGCTTCATTGGAGTAAAGTGATGGATAAAGCCCACTAATCGTCTGCTCCAAACATCCATATGGGTAAGCATATAATTCGCGAATATAACGTGCGATTTGCAGTGGTGGCCTGCTGGTCAGTAGGAGCTGCCCCTCCAGTGTTTCTGGTATCAAATCCTTGATAGCGTCTTGTAGTAACTGCCACTCTTCGCCTTGTCGGATAACATTATCAAACTGTATGGTTGCAGCAGGATATGCCGGGCGAACCGCAATTTTCCAGCTACTTGTATACTGTTGCAGTTTTTCGTCGGGTACATTCAATCCATCAATTGTCAGGAAAATTTCCCCCTGTCCAAACCCATGATCCGCTTTGACCGGAATTTGAATAGTCGTTCGTTTTCCTGTTTCCAAAATAATTTTTCTACTTACTGGATTTTCTAACTTTATCAATCCAGTTGTAGTGAAATTGAGCGTCAGTACTTGCGGTTGTTCAGTTAAGTTGGTGAGATCCAATGCCAACTGAGATTGATCGCCGCCTGCCATGAAACGAGGTAATGACATCTGGCTAACAACCGGAGCAGCGACTGTAACTTTACGCTCACTGTATCCGAACTCGTTATCACTCCATACTTGTGCCATCAATCGAAGTTCACCATTAAAATCAGGAATAGGTAAGGTAATTTCACCTTCTCCATTAGCATTCAAGCTAATTGGTTTAGCTTGCGCGGCAATAATATTGACTTCTGTCAGTGGTTTTTTGCCTCCCCTTTCGAGAGTATTTTCATCACCATCGCCACCAAAGCGTAAGTTTGCTTTACGTCCTTCAGTTTCAATTAAATGGCCATAAACATCATATTGATCAACGCTATAACGTTTACGCCCGAAGAATGCTTCATAAGGATCTGGAGTCTTAAAGTTAGTAATACTGAGTACACCTGAATCAGCAGCAGAAAGCAGAACATAAACTTGCTTTGGTAATTCCTTACTTGCTGATTGATCTTTGCCCTTCTGAAGTGTTGCCTTGATTTTGATTTTAACATCCTGATTCGGGCGTATTTTATCTGGTGCACTCAGTGTCAGATTCAGCTTACGCCCTTCGTCCATCAACGGCAGATGCAATACACCAATTGCCCGTTTCGATGTTGCCTGACGATTTTTATCTTCCGGCCGTATAACAACCGCAGTCAGATACAAGTCATGGCGAGCCCACAATGAATTAATGGGTACATCAATATCCAGACCTTGTGCCGGAACATCAATTTCCTGCCACCACAACGGGCCATCACTGGATTCCAGCAGTAAATAGCCTTTACCTGCCTGTGGTGCAAGCATATGCAATTTTACTTTATCGCCTGGTTTATACGCGGGTTTATCCAATGAGAGTTTGACTTGATCCGGGCGGATTGCACCTGTTCCATCTGTATTATCCTGCCATGAATAACCTGCCCAGAAGTTCAGGCTGGTTACAAGCTGATTTTTCTGATCCACTATTTCAATACGGTAAGAACCCCATTCAACCGGGAAACTGATTTTTGCTGTACCATTTTCCGCAAGTTGGACAAGCTCATCTGCCATCACCAAATCTTTCTGGTCATATCCTGAATCCCAACCATTACTGTCTGACCAACGCCAGTAATAATCCCTGCGTTCATATATCAGGCGAGCTCTCAAATCATTTGTGGCATATTTCTTACCATCAGCATCCGCATAAACGATGTCAAACTCTGCCAACGAGTTTTCATCAACGTTATAGCGATTTTCATCACGACCTGTACGGTAATTATAAATAGATTTTTTATTAAAGAGCGGACGTATGCCAACCAGCTTGTCAGCAGGCCAAACAGCTTGCTCAGCACGACGTGTCACCGGACGCCCACCAGATTCTAGCAAGCTGGCCTGTACGATAACGTTTACCGGCGATGTTACATATTTCCAATTATCATCACTGACAGAAATGACTGTTTTTCCTTCACTATTTAACGTCAAGTCGAACTCATCCAGAGTTCTGCTCAACCCCTCTTCTTTCGAGGAGCCAAACTCATACCCTGATAATTTCGCCACCGCATCACGAGCTGGGCGCATAAACAATTGGCCTTGCAGCCGGTTCTCAACTGCTGGCGCTCCATAGAGGTAACGACCAGTTACGGCAAAATTAACACTTTTATTTTTCAATACTGGTCTATTTCCATCATTTCCCTCAATTTCCAATGCCATACGTTCAGGCATAAAGTCTTCCACATTAAATTTGTAATAACGAGGAATATTGTCACCTAAATCAAAACGCAATGACCACATGCCTGTTTCTGCAGTTTGTGGGATTGGGTAACGATATTGATAGAGTCCATTTTCAGGTTGCCAGACAAAACGGCGCACAACCTGATTATCCGCTTTCAATACATCAACTTTTACAGGTTGGGGCTTCAACGAACGGCCATCAGCATCGCGCAACAAACCATTCACAATCAGCGTTTCTCCAGGACGATAAAGATCCCTTGGGCCAAACACAAAAAACTGCTTGCTATACCCTTGCATGCCGCCAATATCAAACTCAGACAGATCCAACGCAGGATATGACAAATCGATCATACTGGTTTGATCACCCTGGATAGCCAACAATAATTTTGCCTTGGCATTTTTTTCCAGCGTAGCGTGACCATTATTGTCTGTCGTGTTTTTTGATAGAAGCTGTCCCTTGTCATCCAGCAAACGAATTTCAACACCTTTCAGGCTGGAACCTTGTTCCAATGATTGTGCAAAAACATCTATCCGATTTAGATAGCTGTGCATTGAGACGCCAATATCACTCAGCGTAAATAACATACTAGGATTACTATAAGTATATTTTCCGGCCTGCTGCATAACAGCCAGATAAACACCACTTTTTTGCAATACTTTAATATCATTCAGTGGCAATAATAGTTTTTCACGAGTATTAGGTGCCGGATTCAGGTCAAAACGCCCGGTATAAACTAAGTCAGCACGCTTTAGGAAATTTTCAGAATCCCAATACTCCATACTGCTGCGGTATTGCCAATCGGCGATGAATTCAGGTAATGATGTCTCTTTGATGCGAAAAAAATTGACATCAACCTGATCAACATTGAGTGCCAAAACAGGTAAACCTTCTGCGGTCTTACTCGGTAGAAGTACCCCTTTGCTGGCAAAACCAACGGTAGGTTTAATGGGAGCAGTCTGGAATTTTTTCTCATAGGAACTTACCAGTTGACGCTCATTAATACCTTTTAAACCTTCATCAACCGATAACTGCAACTCACGATCAGGCGGTAAATGACGGAGCCTTAACTCCATCTGGTTATCAGACAGTTCCCAGGCACCATCCAATTTTCCGGATTTCACATCAACCAAATGGACTTTCTGAGAAAAATTCTGGTCAATCTGCAAAGGAACAGAAAATGTCACAACCATTGCATTGGCACCATCCAACTGCAACTCTGAAGCATCTAAGATAGTGACATCTTTACCCGCATAACGCTCTTGTGGTAATTGAGGTACAGGTGATTGAAGTTCTCGTTTTGCAGTATCAGTTGTTCTTTGTGCCGTTGAAATTGTTGGTTTTTCTGATTTTCCCGTATTTTCATTGTCCTGGGATTGATCACATCCAGATAAGGCACATAGCGCAAAAAATGCAAACAATGTAGCAATCATTAATGTGATGAAGCGCTTTCTCCTTGCTGCCCATTGCCTCAGTTGATATTGACGCATAACCTGTAATCCTTATCGTTTGCCGGCTGGTTTGGGATAGTATTTTTATAGATATTTATCCGATTTAGAAATCTGTGATTTCAGATTTTCGAGGCCTTCCGCAATATTTTTGGCTTATTGCAGGAAAATGACAAAAAGAAGCCGGACAAAACTCATCATCACACGATCCCTGAGTGGGTACAGAGCTTAACTTTTATTTACTGATTCAATACAGGAATGGTATCCTTCAGCCAACTGCCTAACTTCCGTTGATAAAAAGGCTGAGTATGTTGGATCAGATAATGGCTAATTCCACTATTTTTTTCATCAAGCAAACAAAAATCCACCGATTCCTCTTCACTCAAATATTCACAAGCTATTCCACCAGCAGCCTGAATAAGCATATTAATGTCATTATCTGTAGACGCTCCACTCAGTTCTAACCCAATAAGCAGGTTAGGTTTTTCATCCTGTTTTTTATCGTGCACCATAACCAGAAATGCTCGTCGTACTGGCTTATGTTGCTTAAATAAATTACTCAAGGCCTCAATAAGCTGAATGGGCTGTTTTTCTGGTTGGCTAAGAGTAATGTGACTTCCACTCGGAACCTCAATTTCAGTGGCAACAGCCCCGTTTGACAAGCTCATGAAAATCTCCGAACACATATTTGTACTGAAGTTAACAAATTGAAGTTAACGACCATTGAAAGGCTCTCAATCATAGCCTCCCCATAAAAGGGAGGCCAGATAAGAAAGGCAATTTTAAAATGAGTTTGGTATCACAACATTTTGTACATAAAAACCCTGGCATTACCTAGCGGCTTGCAAGTTACCTCGCCAAAGACACTGTATCCTTATTTTGCTTTTTTCAGCAATAAGTTGGCGATGGTGCGCACACCACACCCTGTCGCACCGGCTGACCACTGTTCAACCGCAGATTTACGGTAGGCCGCTGAACAATCGATATGTATCCAGCCTTTTTTGTAATTTTCTACAAAGTGAGACAGGAAAGCAGCCGCAGTACTTGCTCCTGCTGAATGAGAAGATGCAGCAATGTTATTCAAATCAGCAAAATTGGATGGCAATTGACTACGATGGAATTCGGCTAATGGCAAACGCCAGAATAGTTCATGTTCTGCATCCGCTGCTGCCAATAAATCCGCCGCGAGTTGGTCATCAAAACTGAGGACAGAATGGTAGTCATTACCTACTGCCATTTTTGCCGCGCCAGTCAATGTCGCCGCATCAATGATAAGAGGCGCATTTGCCGCACTGGCATCAATCAGGCCATCAGCCAGTACCAGACGCCCTTCTGCATCAGTGTTCATAACTTCAACACTTTTGCCATTACGATAGCGAATAATGTCACCCAATTTGAACGCATTGCCGCTGACCAGGTTATCAGCAATGCACAGGAATAGTTTTACACGCTGTTTCAGGCCACGACCAATCGCCAGCGCCAATGCTCCTGACAGGAGCGCTGAACCCCCCATATCAGATTTCATGGAATCCATAGAGTTGGAAGGTTTCAGGCTATATCCCCCTGAATCGAAGGTGATACCTTTACCGACTAAGCAAGCGAATATAGGTTCGTTTTTATCTGTCGATGGATTGAAGTCCAATTCCAGAAAAACAGGAACACGAGAGGAACCACGACCGACAGTATGTACACCAACATAGCCCTGCTCACGTAAGGCATCGCCTTTTATAATACGGTAACTGATTGCAGTTCCTGCTACACCGTTAAATAAATCAATGACACGCTGAGCAAGCTGCTCCGGACCCAATTCTTCTGCTGGAATATTGGTAGTATCACGCACCCAGTCGATAAATTTGATCCGGTATTCCAGCTCTTGTTTTTCTACTGCACTCAGTTGTGGCCATTCAAGAGTACGCAACCCTTTTGGTGCCCGGAATCCCAACCAGAATGTCCAGCTTTTTTCCAGATCCCAACCATCACCCGCCAAAGCAACGTTGGAGATACCTTGTCCATTAATTTTTCGTCCGGCGCGTTGGATAGCCGCCAATTGACGACTCAAATCCGACTGGCTGCCTGATAAATGAATTGTAATTCCCTGATCATTCGAACTGATTAGCGCTTTTTCACCCCAGCATGCTTTAGCTGGCTCATAAGACAGAGTTATCGGCATGATTTGCGCCGGTATAGCGTGCTTTGTCATTTTCTTCTCTCTTCTTATTTTATTTTCACTGTTTTTACAGCAAGGGCCATGAATGCAAAAAAACTGGCAGTTGCCAGTTTTTCATTAAATGCAGACTATGCCAAGTGATTGAACAAGAATTGATGAATTTACACTTTTTTTCGCACTAATTGTTTGTGTAGATTTGTTGTTTAGGTAACGTTGTTGTTTGGGTAACTGATTTGCGTTACTCAAATTCATCCAACCAAACCAACAAAATGGCTTCTAATATTTTTTCGTTAGATTTTTCCGGATCATCATCAAAACCATCCAGCTCGCAAACCCATTGATGCATATCGGTAAAACGCACTGCCTTAGGATCTAAATCCGGGAACTTATCGTATAGTGCTTCGCCAATATCACGGCTGTCAGACCATTTCATTTTCTGTGCTCCTATTGAGTTCTCAGATTAGTGCTCACGTGCATGATTAATCGTGTACTTAGGAATTTCAACAACCAAATCCTCATCAGCAACTTTGGCCTGGCATCCTAACCGACTTTCAGGCTCCAGCCCCCATGCTTTGTCCAGCATGTCATCTTCCATTTCAGAGCTTTCTTCCAATGAGTCAAACCCTTCCCTGACAATGCAGTGACAAGTAGTACATGCGCAGGATTTTTCACAAGCATGTTCTATTTCAATGCCATTACGCAGTGCAACGTCCAGAATCGATTCGCCTTCCTTAGCTTCCAATACTGCGCCTTCAGGGCAAAGTTCGTTATGAGGTAAAAATACAATTTTAGGCATAATTAAATCTCATCCACAGAATGGCCCGCCAAAGCCCGGCGGATTGATGTGTCCATGCGACGCGCGGCAAATTCCTGCGTTTGTTTGTCCAATTGTTTAATTGCACTTTCAATCGCATCAGGAGACGTTCCCTGAGCACTCTCAATTAATACTTGTACGGCAGCATCAATTGCCGCATGTTCTTCCTGGCTGAGTAAATCAGCATCTTTTTCCAGTGCACTGGTTAAACTTTCCAGCACTCGTGCTGCTTCTACTTTTTGTTCAGCCAGCTTACGCGCCTGAATATCTTCCTGCGCATTGGTCATTGAATCTTTGATCATCCGGGCAATTTCTTCATCGGACAAACCATAAGAAGGTTTCACCTGAATGGAAGCTTCAACACCTGTCGATTTCTCCAGAGCACTGACACTTAACAAGCCATCAGCATCAACCTGAAAAGTAACACGAATATGAGCACCACCTGCCGGCAGCGAAGGAATTCCACGCAGTGTGAAACGTGCCAATGAACGGCAATCTGCCACCAGCTCGCGTTCACCCTGAACAACATGGATGCTCATTGCACTCTGCCCGTCTTTAAAAGTCGTAAACTCTTGTGCTCTGGCGACAGGAATAGTGGTATTGCGCGGGATCACTTTTTCCACCAAGCCGCCCATGGTTTCAAGGCCCAGTGACAGAGGAATAACGTCCAGTAGCAACATTTCGCTGTCAGGTTTATTACCAACCAAAATATCAGCCTGAATTGCCGCACCAACAGCGACAACTTTATCCGGATCGATAGAGGTTAATGGTTCACGATCAAAAAACTCACCAACCATGCTACGTACGCGCGGTACTCTCGTCGAACCACCTACCATCACAACCTGTAATATTTCATCAGCAGTGACACCCGCATCTTTCAATGCCCGACGGCAAGCCATTAAGGTGCGTTTAATCAGTGGTGTGATCAATTCATTTAATTCATCACGGGTAATACTGCCTTGCCAGTCAGCAATGTTGATTGTCACTGAATCTGTATCACTCAAGGCAATTTTGGTTTGTGTCGCAATGTCCAGCAATTGACGTTGTAAGCCGTGGCTATTATCGATGATACCTGCCTGTTCACGGATCCAGTCTGCTAACAGGTGGTCAAAATCATCTCCGCCAAGCGCTGTATCTCCGCCTGTTGCCAACACTTCAAAGACGCCACGACTTAAACGCAGGATAGAAACATCAAATGTTCCACCACCCAAGTCATAAACTGCAATAACCCCTTCTTGACCCGAATCAAGTCCATAGGCAATAGCGGCTGCGGTTGGTTCATTTAAGAGACGAAGAACATGTAAGCCCGCTAAGCGTGCGGCATCTTTCGTTCCCTGACGTTGTGCATCATCAAAATAAGCAGGAACAGTGATAACAACACCATCAAGTTTACCATTCAAGGTTTCTTCTGCCCGTTGAGACAACGATTTCAATATTTCAGAAGAAACCTGAATAGGATCGACCAGACCTGCCGCAGTATCAATTAACGGTAACCCATTTTCACTAGCCTGAAACTGGTAGGGAAGATTTGGATAACGTTGTTGAATATCAGCCAGAGAACGCCCCATCATACGTTTGACGGAACTTATAGTGTTAACAGGATCAGAAGCCGCCTGTTGGCGTGCCTGCCAGCCAACTTGAATTTCATCTCTGCGGTATTGTACAACAGAAGGAAGCAAATGACGGTTTTCACTATCTGCTAAGGTCTCAGACTGACCACTGCGGACTGTCGCAACCAAGGAGTGTGTTGTGCCAAGATCAATCCCCGCAGCCAGACGACGCTGGTGTGGTGCGGCAGATAAACCAGGTTCACCGATTTGTAATAAAGCCATGTGTGCCTCTATAAAAACTCTTTATACCCGCCTTTCAAGTTGCAGCTTTGTTGGTTGCATCCTCAAATCCATAGGGTATAGCTAAATCAGCAAGCGTTATTCACCAAAAAGCAATTCGGCTAAAAATCATCCAACAATCGTTCTTCCAATTGTTCGACCTGCTGCTGCAATTTATCTAAAAAGCGTAACTTACGGACAGTATCGGCTGCGATTGACCATTGTTCGGTATCCAGTTGCTGTTCCATCTGCTCACTACGAGTTTTAATCATTTTGTTCAAGCGAGATGAAAAACCTGCTAATACAACATCAGGCTCCGCACTACGTTCAATAGTATCAAGCTCTTCACGCAACTCTAATTGCTGCATCAGGAAAGCAGTATCCTGCATCGTGTGTTGTTCGTTGGATAAATCAAACCCTTGCTGAGACAGCATGTATTCTGCACGTTTCAGGGGATGTTTCAGAATCTGATAACCATTATTGATGGTTGCAGCTTGTTGAAGTGCCAACATTTTCTCGCGCTCTGGATGATTGGCAAAACGATCAGGATGAAACTGACGCTGCAACTCCTGATAGCGGGTCGCCAATTGTTGGCGGTCTATCGCGTAACGCGCAGGCAACCCGAATAAAGTAAAGTAGTCCATAAGTTACTCTTGGTTTCGCAAAGTACGGGAGGTTAAACGTTAAAACTTTCCCCACAGCCGCATTCGCTGGAAACATTGGGGTTGTTGAATTTAAAGCCTTCGTTCAGGCCCTCTTTGACAAAATCCAACTCGGTACCATCAAGATAAACAATGCTTTTACCATCAACGATAACTTTCACGCCCTTGTCTTCAAAAACCTGATCTTCATCATTAATTGCATCAGCAAATTCAAGTACATATGCCATACCAGAGCAGCCGGAAGTTCTCACTCCCAGACGCAACCCAACACCTTTCCCACGATTATCAAGAAAAGCTAAAACACGCTGGGCTGCACTTTCTGTCAAAGAAATTGACATACAACACCTCACTTTTAACACTGTGAGCTTTGAAGCTATGATCTAGGAAATTATCACCTTCAAAACCAGTAAAGGTGGATATTGAAGCAATATCCACCAAATTATTTTCTTCTAGCCAAAAGAATTACTTAGCCTGGCGTTTGTTCTTGTAGTCCGCAATTGCAGCTTTGATCGCATCTTCTGCCAGAATAGAACAGTGAATTTTCACTGGGGGTAGCTCCAGCTCGTCAGCAATCTCCGTATTTTTGATTGCTTCTGCCTGCTCCAGTGATTTACCTTTCATCCACTCTGTTACGAGAGAACTGGAGGCAATCGCAGAACCACAGCCATAAGTTTTAAAACGTGCGTCTTCGATGATACCGTCATCGTTGACCTTGATTTGCAGCCGCATGACATCACCACAAGCGGGTGCACCAACCATGCCACTACCTACTGAAGGGTCTTCACTGTCAAATGATCCAACATTACGTGGATTCTCATAGTGATCAATTACTTTGTCGCTGTAAGCCATATCGTTACTCCTGAAACCGTCTGATTAATGATGAGACCATTCGATGGTGTTAAGATCCACCCCCTGTTTGAACATTTCCCACAATGGAGAAAGTTCACGCAGGTGACCAATCGAGTTGTGAATCAACTTGATTGCATAGTCTATTTCTTCTTCTGTAGTAAAACGTCCCAAAGAGAAACGAATAGAACTGTGTGCCAGCTCATCATTCATGCCCAGTGCACGCAGAACATAAGAAGGCTCCAGACTCGCAGAAGTACATGCTGAGCCAGAAGAAACGGCCAGATCTTTCAGCGACATCATCAATGATTCACCTTCAATATAGTTGAAGCTGACATTCAGAATGTGTGGCGCACCCAGTTCCAAATCACCATTCAGGTAGACTTCTTCAATATCTTTAATGCCATTCCATAAACGCAGGCGCAAACCACGCAAACGCTCTGACTCAGCTATCAATTCTTCTTTTGCAATACGGTAAGCTTCACCCATTCCCACGATCTGGTGAACAGGCAATGTACCGGAACGCATACCACGCTCATGACCACCACCATGTTGCTGTGCTTCAATGCGGACACGAGGCTTACGGCGAACATACAGAGCACCAATACCCATCGGGCCATATAATTTATGAGCAGAGAAAGACATCAGATCAACTTTCAGTTTGCTGAGATCGATAGGCAATTTTCCAACACTTTGCGTTGCGTCAACATGGAAAATAATACCGCGACTACGGCACATTTCACCGATGGTTACGATGTCCTGAACAATACCAATTTCGTTGTTGACGTGCATGATAGAAACTAAAATCGTATCGTCACGCATTGTAGCTTCCAGCTCTTTCACATCGATCATGCCATTGCTCATCGGTGAAAGGTAAGTCACCTCAAAACCTTCGCGTTCCAACTGACGGCAAGTATCCAAAACAGCTTTGTGTTCAGTTTTGCTGGTAATAATGTGCTTGCCTTTTTTCTGATAGAATTTTACTGCACCTTTAATACCAAGGTTATCTGATTCTGTTGCACCTGAAGTAAATACAATTTCACGCGGATCAGCACCAACCAAATCAGCAATTTGATTACGCGCAATATCAACCGCTTCTTCAGCTTGCCAACCAAAACGGTGTGAACGAGAAGCAGGGTTACCGAAAACCCCGTCCATAGTCAGATAGTTCATCATCTTTTCAGCAACACGCGGATCAACTGGGGTTGTTGCTGAATAATCCAAATAAATGGGTAATTTCATTGCTCACATGCTCCGTAAGACTCTTTTAATACTTCTGTTTGCCGCTTTTTAAGCCTGCAGGTTAACGTTAATCATCTCTTGAACCCTGCCATTAGCTGTACGGCGTTTATCGCTGTCTTGACGATCAGCAACATCTAATACTTCTTGATTATTCACTAATTCTTCTAAGCTGATGCTGTTCAGGAAACTCGTGATGCGATCACTGAGATCACGCCAAAGCGCATGGGTCAAACAGCGATCACCGCCCTGACAGCCTTCCCTGCCCTGACAGCGAGTTGCATCAACGGATTCATCAACAGCAGAAATCACTTCGGCAACGAAAATATTACCGGCATCTCTGCCCAATAAATAACCGCCGCCTGGACCACGGACGCTAGAAACCAGACCATTCTTACGTAGGCGAGAAAACAACTGCTCAAGATAGGAAAGGGAAATTCCCTGACGCTCAGAAATATCAGCTAATGGCACTGGCCCTTCTTGTGAATGCAATGCCACATCTAACATGGCAGTTACCGCATAACGTCCTTTTGATGTCAGTCTCATAACAAAAACTCCATGGTGAAATATGGGTGAAATTGTGACATTCCTGAGTATTTTAGTCAACTATTTAACCTAGTAATTTACTCAACTATTATTTGGTTGTCTTTCATTCTGTTATCATCCATATTCTCTATTATAGAGACTATTTTCTGCCAGATTCCGGTGATTTCTCAGCCCATTTTTCCATAGAAGTTAAAATACCCCGCAGGATATTCAATTCCTGAATTTCCGGACGTGCGCGGGTATAAAGGCGTCTTAATTTGTTCATTATCTGCCCAGGATGCGCTTTACGAATAAAACCGGAATGGCTTAACACCTGTTCGAGATGCTGATAAAAACGTTCCATATCTTCAGCTAGTGGGTATTCAGCTTCATGATCGGCAGCATTCGCTTTTTCCGATTTTTCCTCAGTAGCAAGGTATGCCATACGAATCTCATAGCTGACCAATTGAACAGCCATAGCCAAATTCAACGAACCATATTCTGGATTAGTCGGAATATAAAGATGATAGTTACACTTCTGGAGTTCTTCGTTCGTCAGCCCCACACGCTCACGGCCGAACACAATAGCTACTGGTGAATTTTTGGCTGTTTTGACACAGCATTCACCACACTCACGTGGTTCAACCATTGGCCAGGAAAGTGTTCGGGAACGAGCACTGGTTCCAATAACCAATTCACACCCAGCCAATGCTTCATCCAGAGAATCCACGATAGTGGCATTACCGATAACATCACTGGCACCGGCTGAAAGTGCAATGGCATGAGAATCAGGTTGGACGAGTGGGTTGACCAAATAAAGGTTGGTCAATCCCATTGTTTTCATAGCCCTGGCAGTTGAACCCATATTGCCCGTGTGGGAGGTTTCTACCAGAATAATGCGGATGTTCTCTAACATGACGGCTTTTAATTTCAGTATAAGAGCCGAATATCTTAACACAGCATTAGTCATTTTGACGAACTACTGCTATAATGCGCGCCAATTTGTTTCCCGTTCTTTAAAATCCTGGTGGAAGATACCCCATGCATCCGATGCTAAACATCGCTATACGCGCTGTGCGTAAAGCCGGCAATTACATTGCCAAAAGTTATGAAACTCCTGATGCTATCGAAGCAAGCCAAAAAGGCAGTAATGACTTCGTCACTAATGTTGATCGTGAAGCAGAAAAGCTGATCATTGACATTATCCGTAAATCTTATCCTAAGCACACTATCATCACTGAAGAGACAGGTGAACATTTAGGTGAAGAAGACGATTTCCAATGGGTGATCGATCCACTGGATGGCACCACTAACTTTATTAAACGTCTCCCTCATTTCGCTGTTTCTATCGCTGTACGCATCAAAGGCCGCACCGAAGTGGCTGTTGTTTACGATCCAATGCGTAATGAACTGTTTACCGCAACCCGTGGTCAAGGTGCTCAATTAAATGGTTACCGTTTGCGCGGTACTAATGCGCGTGATCTGGATGGCACAATCATTGCCACTGGTTTCCCCTTCAAAGCTAAACAACACGCTATCCCTTACATGAATGTATTGGGTAAATTATTTGAGCGCTGTGCAGATTTTCGTCGTACTGGCTCTGCGGCTCTGGATATGGCTTATGTTGCCGCCGGACGTGTTGACGGTTTCTTCGAAATCGGCCTGAAACCATGGGATTTCATGGGGGGTGAACTGCTAGTACGTGAATCTGGCTGTATTGTTACTGACTTCGTTGGTGGTCACAACTATATCAGTTCCGGTAACATCGTTGCAGGCAGCCCACGTATTGTTAAAGACATGCTATCTGAGATGCGCGAAGAATTAACTGAAGCACTGAAACGTTAATTATAAAACAACTATTTGAGCAATGTTATTTTCAGGGCACCAAATTTACTGGTGCCCTTTTTTATTTACGATTTTATTGATAATGAATGTGTTTCTCAATAAACGTATTTCACAACGCATGCATTTCACAACGAATGTATTTGGGTTTCTACTTTAGGCCGTAAGAAAATTGCAGGTAATGCAACCAATGCCATTACCCAATAGATACCGCTTCCCATATGCTCATACAAAAAACCGCCTATTGCGCTCATCACTGCAATACCACCGCCCATCGCTAACGCAGAATAAACCGACTGTAAGCGGATAACTTCATTTTCTTTTCTGGCACCAATAAAGCGCATGGCAGCTAAGTGACAGACTGTAAAAGTTCCACAATGTAGGATCTGAATAATAATCAGAACTGGCAACTCAGTGAATGTTCCCATTAACCCCCAACGCATAACCCCACAAATGGCAGAGAGCAATAGAAGACTACGGGCACTCCAGTGTCGAAATAGCTGTTTACTAAAAGTGAAAACGACAACTTCTGCGACAACGCCCAATGACCAGAGATAACCAATAGTTGATGCAGAATAGCCAGCCTTTTCCCAATAAATAGAACCAAAACTGTAGTAACCTGCGTGAGCTGCTTGTAACAACGTCACACATAATAAAAATTGCCATACCGATTTTTCGGATAATAATTTCCTGAATGATACTGTGTTGGTATTTTCTACCTTAATCTTGCCCTCCGGCATAATAGAAGGTTTTAGCATCATTCCTAGCAACATAATGGCAACACTGAAAATCAGGGAAATAAGGATGATATTGTGATGACCAAATAAATTGATACCAATCCAATTATTGATTTTTTCAAAGGAAAAGCTGAAATCTGACCCTAAATCAATGCCATTGGCTGACATCAATATCCCCGCTAAAGAAGAGCTGATAATAAAGGCAATCGATCCCCATACACGTACCTTGCCATAATCAAAAGTAAACTGTTTTTGCCAGGTTCCCGCTAAAGCATCTGATAAAGGAACCAGAGGTGAAAAAAACAGATTAAAACCTATCATGACAAAGGCAACCCATACCCAGTGACTACTAAAGGAAAAGCTAACAGCAAAGACCAAAGCCAATAAGGAAAGTAATCTTAATGCGTTAATTAATTTAGAAGGATCTTTAACAGTAGGAGAAATAAATAAACTACCGAGAAAACGAGAAACTAACCCGATAGCTAACAGTACACCGATCATAGAAGGAGTAATACCTTCTCCCTGTAACCAAACTGACCAGAAAGGTAAAAATATTCCAAAAGCAAAAAAATAAGTGAAATAACCTAACCCTAGCCAAAATGTTGATGGAACAACCATCCAAATGCCCCCATTTTTTAATGCAAAAAACCCGCTCAAAACTAATGTTATGAGTCGGGCTTGATACCTGATATACCTTTCATCTTTCAAGCTACCGCTTTATTGGCTGCAACTTGAAATCGATTTGGATATAAGCTCAATATTGACGGTATATTAATCTCAATTATGCGTAAACCGGATATTTTGCACAGATATCCAACACATTCTGTTTAACACTTTCAATAACTGCTTCGTCATTGATGTTATCCAACACATCACATATCCAGCCAGCTAATTGACGGGTTTCCGCTTCTTTGAAACCACGACGAGTAATTGCTGGAGTACCAATGCGAATACCCGAAGTGACAAACGGACTGCGAGGATCGTTAGGTACACTGTTTTTGTTAACAGTGATATTGGCACGCCCTAATGCTGCATCCGCTTCTTTACCTGTAATATCTTTATCCACCAGATCCAACAGGAACAGATGGTTGTCAGTACCACCGGAAACAACTTTGTAACCACGTTGCAGGAACACATCTACCATTTCTTTGGCATTTTTCGCAACCTGCTGTTGATATATTTTGAACTCCGGCTCCATTGCTTCTTTCAGTGCAACGGCTTTCCCGGCAATGACATGCATCAACGGACCGCCCTGACCACCAGGGAAAACAGCAGAGTTCAATTTCTTATACAACTCTTCATCACCCCCTTTAGCCAGAATCAGACCACCACGTGGACCTGCCAGAGTCTTATGAGTGGTAGTCGTAACAACATGTGCATGGGGAACAGGGTTTGGATAAACACCCGCAGCAACCAATCCAGCAACATGAGCCATATCAACAAAAAGATATGCACCGATTTCATCAGCAATTTCACGCATTTTCGCCCAATCAACCACACCAGAATAGGCAGAGAAACCACCAATGATCATTTTAGGTTGATGTTTCAGCGCTTGGTTACGAATATCCTCGTAATCGATTTTGCCATTTTCATCAATGCCATAAGGAACAACGTTATATAATTTACCTGAGAAGTTAACCGGAGAGCCGTGAGTCAGATGGCCACCATGTGCCAGATTCATCCCTAAGACAGTGTCACCTGGTTGCAACAGTGTCATATACACCGCAGCATTTGCCTGAGAGCCTGAGTGTGGTTGGACGTTAGCATAATCTGCACCAAACAACTCTTTTGCTCGGTCAATTGCCAGTTGTTCAACGATATCAACATATTCACAACCACCATAGTAGCGTTTACCCGGATAACCTTCCGCATACTTGTTAGTGAGCTGAGATCCTTGAGCCTGCATAACTCTTGGACTGGTGTAGTTTTCAGAAGCAATCAATTCAATATGTTCTTCCTGACGACAAACCTCCTGTTCCATCGCTTGCCACAGTTCGGGATCGTAATTCGCAATATTCATTTCACGCTTTAACATTAGGTTCTCCTGACTCAGCTACATCTCTAAAAAATACCCCTGAGGGCCAGAATTTGACACAGTGTAAACTCTTTTTATCAAATGAGATAGTCTTGACAAGAGATTTTACGCAAACGATTGCCTCTACGCCTGTAGCAGGATGCCCTGTTATCCTGATTACACGCTTTAAATTTATTGTTGCTCTTTGTGATTCCAGTCAAATCTTCATTGTTGCAATACAAATTCTGAGTTTTTGACTTAAATCAAGATAATATCTCTTTCTTGCTTTAATGTATTCCTCAATGGCATAAGTTGCATTTAAAATGCATCTTATATTCCTAAGCATTATTCGAGAAAAATTCAGGAGACCATAATGTTAGATAACCAAATTATCGCAACTATAAAGTCCACTATTCCTTTGATCGTTTCTACCGGGCCAAAGTTGACTGCTCATTTTTATGAACGCATGTTCAGACACAATCCTGAATTAAAAGATATTTTTAACATGAGCCATCAAACTAACGGCGAGCAGCGTGAAGCTCTTTTTAATGCCCTTTGTGCTTACGCTTCTAATATTGATAACTTATCTGCTCTTCTACCGGCAGTAGAAAAGATCGCTCATAAACATACGAGCCTAAATATCCAACCGGAACACTATAAAATTGTCGGTACCCATCTGCTGGCAACAATTGATGAACTATTTCATCCGGCTGATGAAGTTCTCGATGCCTGGAAAAAAGCCTACGATATATTGGCCGATGTTTTTATCAATCGGGAAGAAGCCATTTATCAGGGTAGCGAATCTTCGGCAGGAGGTTGGCGGGGTTTACGTCAATTTCGTGTCAGCCGTAAACAACTGCAGAGTGATATCATTACCAGCTTTGAGTTCGTACCCGTTGATGATGACAAAGTCGCGGATTATAAACCGGGGCAATATTTGAGTATCTATCTGGAAGATCCAACCTTTAAAAACCGCGAAATTCGTCAATATTCATTAACTTCAGCTCCAAATGGCCGCAATTATCAAATTGCTATTAAACGGGAGCCTTATGGCAAAATTTCGAATCATATGCACGACAAAGTACAGGAAGGAGATATCATATCGCTATCTGCACCAAAAGGTGATTTCTTCCTTGATGTCCAGCCTGATACCCCTGTTACCCTCATTTCAGCGGGAGTCGGATTAACTCCGATGATGAGTATGCTGCAATATCTGCACGGTCAGCAGCACCAAAGTGTAATCAATTGGTTTCACGCAGCAGAACATGGCGGCTATCATGCCTTTGCCGATAAGGTGAAAGAAATTGCCCAATCCATGCCGATTCTGAATTCTCAGGTTTGGTATCGTGAACCCAGAGATAAAGATCAGCAGGGCGTACATTATCAACATGTCGGATTGATGGATCTGTCTCTTGTAAAAGAGGCGATAAGTGCTGAAGGGATGCAATTCTATTTCTGTGGGCCGTTGGCTTTCATGCAACATATTGCCAAGCAGCTAATAACCATGGGTATTAACGAGCAACATATTCACTATGAATGTTTTGGCCCACATAAAGTGATCTAACATGAATTTATGCACAATTTTTTGTAAATTTAGTGAAAAGCATAAATTTGGGGATAAGTGATAACGGTTAAGACAGCTCAGGATGTCAGCATTCCACCTCTTATTAAGAGGTGGATTAATTACCCATATTACCGCCGTTATCACTTTTTCAGGCAATTCAACTTTTCAAGCTATTCTCTTTTCTCTTTGCAAAGAATGTGGAATGCGGTTAAATCGCCTCTTCGTCCTGTTCACCAGTACGAATTCGCACAACGCGAGCAACATCAAAGACAAAAATCTTGCCATCACCGATTTTGCCAGTTTGTGCAGTCTGCATAATAGTATCGACACAGGTATCAACAATATCATCCGGTACGACAATTTCTATTTTGACTTTAGGCAGAAAGTCCACCATATATTCTGCACCACGATACAGTTCAGTGTGCCCTTTCTGACGACCAAAACCTTTTACTTCTGTCACCGTCATACCAGTGATACCGACTTCAGCCAGAGCTTCACGCACATCATCGAGCTTGAAAGGTTTGATAATTGCATCAATCTTTTTCATGAAGTTTTCCTGTTATTACCAGTTCTTACGCCCGAAACCAGACGTAATCGGATAGCGCCTGTCTTTACCAAAATCACGCTGTGTAATACGTGGACCAATCGGTGCCTGACGACGTTTATATTCATTGATGTCCACCAACCGGATCACCTTACGAATAATAGCTTCATCAAAACCTTCAGCCACTAAGTCAGCCACAGATTTATCTTTTTCGACATATCCCTCAAGGATGGCATCCAACATGTCATACGGTGGTAAGCTGTCCTGATCGAGCTGATCAGGAGCCAGTTCCGCAGATGGTGGACGATCAATGACACGCTGAGGAATAGCAGGAGATACTGTATTACGGTATTTCGCTAATGCAAATACCATAGTTTTTGGAACATCTTTCAAAGCATTAAAGCCACCAGCCATATCACCGTACAGGGTCGAGTAACCTACCGCCGATTCGCTTTTATTGCTGGTTGTCAACACCAAACGACGGCGTTTGTTTGACATTGCCATTAAGACAACTGCCCGGCAACGTGCCTGTAAATTCTCTTCAGTGGTATCTTTCTTTGTACCCGCAAATATAGGCTCCAATTGAGCCATAAACGCATCAAACATAGGTTCGATAGATACTATGTCAAATTCAACACCGAGTAATTCTGCTTGTTCTCTGGCATCATGAATACTCATTTCAGAGGTATAGCGGAATGGCATCATCACAGCCTGTACATGCTCTTTACCCAAAGCATCAACAGCAATTGCCAGTGTCAAACCTGAATCAATACCACCGGATAAACCGAGTAATGCTCCCTTAAAACCATTTTTCTGCACATAATCACGTACAGAGAGCACCAATGCCTTATAAATTTGTGCAAGTGGCGGTAATTGGGGAGCCGGATTTGCCATCGGCTCAATTGTCATTTCATTGAAACGACACTGTTCAACTTGTTCTGCAAAAGCTACCATGCGATGAGTAATTTCACCGTTTACATCAAAAACTTTTGAACAGCCATCAAAGATCAGTTGATCTTGTCCACCAACCTGATTCAGGTAAATTATTGGCAAGTGAATACGCTGACAGTGTGATTTAATCAATGTGCTACGGATATTCGGTTTTTCACGATTAAAAGGAGACGCATTAATGGACAGAATGATATCAGCTCCTGCTTCTTTCAAGGCATCAATCGGCGCATCGAACCACAAATCTTCACAAATCAACAAACCGAGATTATAGCCTTTAAATGGTACAACACAGATTTGCTTGCCCGCTTTGAAATAACGTTCTTCATCAAAAACACCATAATTGGGTAATTGTTGTTTGAAATAACGGGCAACGGTTTCACCTTTCCAGAACAGAGAAAGAGCATTATATATTTTTCCGTCCTGTTGCCACGGATGGCCAACTAAAATACCAACCTGAGAGCTTGCTTCCTGCAAACGTACTAATTGTTCACGACAGCGCTGATGAAAATCAGAACGGAACAGTAGATCTTCAGGAAAATATCCCGACAATGCTAACTCAGAAAACACGACGAGATCAGCGCCCTTTTCTTGCTGTTCTTGCACTGTCTGCAACATGCGATCGCTGTTGCCTTCGATATCCCCTACTAACCAGTTTAATTGAGCAAGGGCGATATTAAGAGTACGACTCATAGAATGCGGCTCTCCTGGGCCATTATTCACTTCTCTGCCTGATGAAGACAGTCAATCTCTTACGGCTTTAAATACCGTTTCAACTTTATGGATTTAAATAACAGAAAGGTTATTCTTTAAAATCGTTAGCATCCAACTCATGACGAGCCAACAATTTATAAAACTCTGTTCGGTTACGTCCTGCCATACGAGCAGCATGGGTAACATTCCCTTTTGTCATTTGCAACAATTTGCGCAAATAATTCAGTTCAAACTGACTACGCGCTTCCACAAATGTCGGCAATGCCGTATTTTCGCCTTCTAATGCCTGCATAACTAAAGCATCACTAATCACCGGAGCTGTCGTCAATGCTACACACTGCTCGATAACATTGACCAATTGGCGGACATTACCCGGCCAACTGGCAGCCATCAGACATTTCATCGCATTAGTGGAAAAGCTGCGCACAAAAGGTTTATGGCGTTTGGCCGATTCACGCAGCAAATGATTTGCCAATAAAGGAATGTCTTCTGCACGTTCATTCAGAGCCGGGATTTTCAGGTTAACTACGTTTAATCGATAATAGAGGTCTTCCCTGAATTCATTACGCTGCATCGCTTTTGGCAAATTACGGTGAGTTGCGGAAATGATCCTGACATCAATATCCAAATCTCGGTTACTTCCCAAAGGACGGACTTTACGCTCCTGCAAGACCCTTAATAATTTGACTTGTAGTGCTGATGGCATATCACCAATTTCATCAAGGAACAGAGTTCCTCCTTGTGCGGCCAGAAATAGGCCTTCCCGGCTACTGACTGCCCCAGTAAATGCACCTTTAGCATGACCAAATAACTCAGACTCCAACAATTGTTCAGGTAAGGCGCCGCAATTAATGGCAATAAAAGGTTTTTTCGCACGCGGGCTTGCACGATGGATAGCCTGAGCCAGAACTTCCTTACCCGTTCCGCTTTGCCCATTAATCAGAACACTAACGTCAGATTGAGCCACCATTTTCGCCTGCTCCAGCAGACGCAACATTAGCGGGCTGCGTGTGACAATTTGTTCACTCCACTTTCCATCTATAGCTGGTGTTGATAATTCCAGCGCATCATCAATAGCTTTATAAAGTGCATCACGATCAACGGGTTTAGTCAGAAAACTAAATACCCCTTGTTGTGTCGCAGCAACAGCATCCGGGATAGAGCCATGTGCTGTGAGAATAATCACCGGCATACCGGGATGCTGTTTTTGGATTTCCGCAAACAACGTCATGCCATCCATTTCATCCATGCGTAAGTCACTAATGACCAAATCCACTTTCTCTTTCAGCAACATGCGTAATGCTTCATGCCCACTTTCCACTGTTGTGACACGAAATCCTTCACTAGTCAGACGCATCCCCAATAATTTTAATAGACTTGGATCATCATCAACTAAAAGAAGATGAGCGGGATTGCGTACGGTCATGGTGATTCAGCTCCTTTTTCTTCTGAAGAATTAGCTTCTGTTTTCGTTTGCGGGGTTAACTCTGATCCTGTTTCTGGCTTGTTTTCCGGTTTAGTTTCCGGTTTAGTATTATTCACCTTATTACCCGTATCAACTGCATGTTCTCTTTCACCTTGTCCGGTTTCACCTGAAACCGGAGAGTTAGAATTGTTCTGGACTTGCTTGCGGGAAGAAAGCTGACGTTCAATATCCGTTAGATTTTCTAATTTGCGGGATATTGAACGCAGTTCATACTCCAAACGGGCCCGTGTCTCTTTCAATCGATCAATTTTGGCATCACTGTCAAATTGTAATCGTTGATATTTTGACTTTTGTTCTGCCAGATTGATTTTTAAATATTGCTGTTCACTCCACAACTGCAACAATGACAATATTGAAGACGGAAATTGCAGGCTATATCGATTCAAACTTTCCATAATCTTACGCCGTTCAATTAATGACGGTGCAGCTTGGTCGATAAGGATACTCTGCTTAAAAACTTGTGACCATTCTGTCGGCGTAAACCGTTTTGCCATATTGCGGGCTTCTACTGGAGGCAGTTTATTCGTACAGTCCATCAATTTTAACCAATAAAGACCATTTTCCGTTGCGGCTGGTTTTGCGATATCCCATATTACATCGCACCCCTTGATGCGATAATCTGTGACACGTTGCTCTGGTATAATAGATTCGGCAATCGTGACTAAATCATCAGAACCGGAATTTGAGACACATCCTGTCAGTAAATAGGGAACAAACAGTAAAACTATGGCACGAAAACGCAGGAGTGAAGCTCGTTCAAACAAGCACGCTATAACCGCCGTTTTTTTCATTGTTCGGGTCTCAATATCTTGCTGCTCCGTTTTCATCATCTCCGTCTTCATCATAAAGTGGTGAATAAACCTGTTGTGCATATTATTTAGTCATTCTCTGCGGTTAATGGCAGTTCAATCCGAAAGCATACATCAGCAAAGTCAGTTTCTATCAGATGAAGTTTCCCTCCCATCCGTTTAATACAGTCCTGCGCAATACTCAAACCAAGGCCACTTCCCTTGACCGCTCCTTTGCGCTGAAGTTTTCCTTGGTAAAATGGTTCAAAAATCATGCTTTTTTCTGAATCAGGGATAGGCGTTCCTGTATTGGCAATGTCAATCTGAATATTTTTATCTAATTGCCGACTGGAAATCCAAATGTTACCGGATTCAGCGCCATAGTGCACTGCATTGGAGTAGAGATTATCAATGACTCGCATCAATAGTTTAGGTTCAGCCCAACAATTATCAGCATCTAATTGGATTTTTGTATAAATATTTTTTGACCGTGCAGGCAACTGATGTGACAGAACAACACTATCAACGAGTTCTTTTAAAGACACCATCTGGTGTTCAGCAGGATTATTCACGATGTTACGATTATATTCGAGCAATTGCTCAATAAGCTGCTGCAAATGTTTACTACTGCTATCCAGAATACTGACCACTTCTTTTTGGTCGGTTGTCAGTGGCCCGGCAATTTCATCCGCCAATAATTCCGTACCTTCACGCATACTGGCGAGAGGTGTTTTCAATTCATGGGAGATATGACGTAAAAATTCATGTCGTTGAGATTCAAGCCAAGATAGACGCTCACTCAACCAAATAATCCGCAATGCCAGTGAACGTAATTCTCTGGGGCCTTTAAAAGATTCAATCTTACTTTCCAGTGTTTGTCCTGCACCTAATCGATTGATCATTCGTTCAATGCCTTTTACCGGCCCAATGATCATCCGGGTAAAAAGTGCGATTAAGAAAGCACTCAGCAGGAATAGAATTAAACTTTGCCAGCCAAAAAACCGCCCCTTATCAGCAATGTCTTTCTGCAATTGCTCACCACGGGTGAAAATGATATTGCGTGTTTCCTGTACTAACTGATTATTGGCATTTGAGAACTGCTCAAGCAGTTTAGCCGACTCAGGCTCTGGTACGCCATTATTACAAGTGATATTTGTCAGGCCCGACAATAGTTGATTAAATTTATCCTTATATTCTCTATTAGCCAGCATCGCCATCTGATTATTCAACATACTGGTATACTGTTGATATTGACGTTGATAGAGTTTTTCCAGCCGGATATCTCCCAATACACAATACTGACGGTAGCTGCGTTCCATCTCAAGAGCGACACTTATCATTGCTTCACTACGCCGGGCATCAGATAGCGTTGCGCGGTTAATTTCTGCCGCTTGTGTACTGAGCTGATCAAGACTTTGATATGCCTGATATGCCAGTACCAACAACGGCAATAGCACCAGCCAGAAAGCCATTACAACCAATTGACGCAATGAGCGGGGAAATAAACGCCATTTTTTCAGAGAAATCATCTTATAACCTGTAATTACATTGATGCTAACCGACATAAATAGCTATAAAGAGTGGTATGTCAAGATGATACTTGTGCACAAGATGCGGAGGAAGACATTGTCTCCAATAATGACGGCGGGGTAGTATTTTTTCTACTACCCCCGCCAGTGAGGATCATTGATAAACAGATAGGTGGTGCCTCACTCCACGTGTCGCCCGTTGCTTGATAAGGCCAGAAAGCGAATATCATTAATTGGACGGTAGGCACCTTACTTTGGCGTCATTCCTGGCTTATGTGGCATATTTCCACCCTACTTTGTGGGCCAACATAAAAAATTGAATGAGCAACTACATACCATTAAGCATATTACGTGCCAATTTTCAAAAATATAATTTAATTCATTGATTTTAATAAATAAAAATAAAAACCACTTTAATGTTCACATTTTTTTATGCTTATTCTTTTATTCACGTCATATATTTTTGTCGCCAATTGATGACACCAAACCACAAAAATATGTTCTATGAATTAAATCAATCAATTAAATGTCTCTTTTTTGAGACACTAAAACATACCATTGTCGCAATTTAGAGACACTCCTTTAAAACAATTAATTTCTTTAACTCATAACTCCAGCATTATTAACCCGGTGTGCAAATGCCCATACTCCCATCATGCAGCATAATTAATTTTGGGGTGCAGAAAAAAGCGAGCAACATGTTTATTTCTTCTTTGCAGCTTCCTGAGATGACTTTTTGTCTTTTT
>NZ_NKHP01000013.1:44358-118411 GCF_014467235.1 Xenorhabdus indica
CGATTATATTGTTGTATCTCTGGAGGAAGTTGTCGAGTATCTTTTTTCATCTTTCCATAATACAACCATTATTCGTATTTGAACACCGAATTAATATTAACCTAAAAAACATTCAAATAACATTACTTTTACCATGATAACCTACTAGAAAAATCAAATATCATAGTAAATTTAATAACATATAAACGCCACATGTAGAGAAAAATATTATCTGTGATAAAGAAACGAAAAATAAAGACTCTGACAAATATGCAGAGCCTTATGAAAGAAATAGGTACTTAATATTAGCTTAACTGCTTACGTGCATTGCGGAAAATACGCATCCACGGGCCATCTTCTCTCCACTCTTTGGGATGCCAGGAGTTACTGACAGTACGGAATACCCTTTCTGGATGTGGCATCATCACAGTCACGCGACCATCAAGGCTGGTGACAGAAGTGATCCCCTCGGCAGAACCATTGGGGTTTGCAGGGTAATTTTCTGTCGCCTGACCATAGTTATCTACAAATCGCATTGCAACCTGCTGGTGTTTTTTCAATTCAGCCAAATTCTGGTTGTTTCTGAACTCGACCTGACCTTCACCATGAGCAACCGCAATGGGTAAACGAGACCCCGCCATACCCTGCAAGAATAACGAAGGGCTGTCTATAACTTCAACCAGACTGAAACGGGCTTCATAACGTTCTGAGCGGTTACGTACAAAACGCGGCCAATGTTCTGTGCCCGGAATCAGTTCATGCAGATTAGAAATCATCTGGCAACCATTACATACACCAAGAGATAATGTATCCGGTCTTGCAAAGAAGTTCGCAAAATCGTCACGTACCCGTGAATTAAACAGAATGGATTTAGCCCAACCTTCACCTGCACCAAGTACATCTCCATATGAAAAACCGCCACAGGCCACCAATGTCTGGAACTGTTCCAGCGTGATCCGTCCACTCAACAAATCACTCATATGGACATCCACGGCTTCAAAACCTGCACGATGGAATGCCGCCGCCATTTCGACATGGGAGTTAACCCCCTGTTCACGTAATACAGCAACCCGCAGACGTCCTTGTTTCGATATATAACAAGCTGCAATGTCTTCTGCCGGATCAAAGGTTAATTTCACATTCAGGCCGGGATCATTCACATCCTGTTTTGCCTGATGTTCTTGATCAGCACATTCAGGATTGTCACGCAGACGCTGCATCTGCCAGGTTGTTTCTGCCCACCATAAACGCAATGTACTCCGATTTTGACGATAAACTTCCATATTGTTGCTGAAGATCACAAAGTCATCTCCCGCTTTAACCTTGCCTAAATAGTGTAAGCATTCACTGAGGCCATAATCAGCTAACAGCGCTTCAATCTGTTGTCTGTCTGTTTCACGAACCTGAATCACTGCGCCTAATTCTTCACTAAACAATGCCCCCAGGATATCTTCATCAAATGCGCTGATATCGGCATGTAAACCACAGTGTCCTGCAAATGCCATCTCTGCCAATGTCACCAGCAAGCCACCATCAGAACGGTCGTGATAAGCCAGCAGTTTTTGTTCTGCAATCAACTGTTGTATCGCCTTGAAGAAATTAGCAAGTTGTTCCGTACTGCGAACATCTGCGGTCTTATCACCAAGCTGGCGATAAACCTGAGCCAATGCCGTTCCTCCCAGTGCATTTTGCCCTTGTCCCAGATCAATCAGCAATAACGCATTATCATCATCGGTAGACAATTCGGGTGTGACAGTACAGCGAACATCCTCCACCCGTGCGAACGCACTGATAACTAATGAAAGCGGAGCTGTCATTTCACGCTCTTCACCATCCTGAATCCAGCAAGTTTTCATCGACATGGAATCTTTGCCGACAGGTATAGTCAAGCCTAACGCAGGACATAACTCCTCACCTATCGCCTTCACCGCCGCATACAATCCGGCATCTTCCCCGGCATGACCGGATGCTGACATCCAGTTCGCTGACAGTTTCACTCGCTTCAAATCCTGTACATAAGCCGATGCAATATTGGTCAACGCTTCCCCGACAGCCATACGTGCTGATGCGGCAAAATCCAGCAGGGCAACAGGAGCACGTTCTCCCATCGACATAGCTTCACCATAATAGCTATCCAGACTGGCTGTTGTGACTGCGCAATCTGCAACAGGGATTTGCCATGGCCCAACCATCTGGTCCCTTGCTACCATGCCGGTTATCGAACGATCGCCGATGGTAATCAAAAATGTTTTCTCTGCCACTGCGGGTAAATGCAAAACACGTTTTACCGCTTCGGCTAAATCAATATTTGCGCGCTCCAGCCCTTTACCCGGTGCTTTTAGTGAATTTACATTTTTCAGCATCTTTGGTGTGTTGCCGAGCAGAACATCCAACGGCATATCAATGGGCTGGTTATCAAAATGATTGTCGTTCAATAGCAGGTGACGTTCTTCTGTCGCTTCACCGATCACTGCATACGGAGCACGCTCACGCCGACAAATATCTTCAAACAGGGTAAGCTGTTCCGGTGCGACAGCTAATACATAACGTTCCTGAGATTCATTACACCACACCTGCAATGGCGTCATACCCGGTTCGTCATTAAGGATATTTCGCAGCTCAAAACGGCCTCCTCGTCCTCCATCACTGACTAATTCAGGCATCGCATTTGATAAGCCGCCCGCCCCAACATCATGGATAAACAAAATAGGGTTCTTAGTACCAAGCTGCCAGCAACTGTCGATGACTTCCTGACAACGACGTTCCATTTCTGCGTTATCGCGTTGTACAGAGGCAAAATCCAGCTCCGCATCAGATTGGCCTGATGTCATTGAAGAAGCGGCTCCACCACCCAGACCAATATTCATACTTGGGCCACCCAGTACAATCAATTTGGCGCCAACAGGGATCTCCCCTTTCTGAATATGTTCTTCACGAATATTTCCGATTCCCCCGGCCAGCATGATTGGTTTATGGTAGCCACGTAATTCTACGCCATTATGGGATTCCACTTTCTCTTCATATGTTCTGAAATACCCCAACAATGCCGGGCGGCCAAATTCATTATTGAATGCCGCTCCGCCCAAAGGGCCTTCTAACATGATATCCAGTGCGCTGACAATTCGTTCAGGTTTACCGAATTCTTCTTCCCACGGTTGTTCAAATCCGGGGATTTTCAGATTCGAGACAGAAAAACCAACCAATCCGGCCTTGGGTTTTGCTCCCCGCCCTGTTGCTCCTTCATCACGAATTTCCCCGCCAGATCCTGTTGCCGCTCCCGGCCAGGGAGAAATTGCTGTCGGATGGTTATGGGTTTCGACTTTCATCAAGATATGGGCAGGTTCCTGGTGATAGTCATATACTCCTTTTTCAGGATCAGGGAAAAACCGCCCTACCTGAGAACCTTCCATTACCGCTGCGTTATCTTTATAAGCAGAGAAAACATGATCCGGTGTCTGTTCAAAGGTATTTTTAATCATTTTAAACAGAGACTTTGGTTGCTCTTGTCCATCGATCACCCAATCCGCATTGAAAATTTTGTGGCGACAATGTTCAGAATTCGCCTGTGCGAACATATAGAGTTCAACATCAGTTGGATTACGCCCTAATTCCTGGAAAGCTTGTAACAGATAATCAATTTCATCTGCCGCCAGCGCTAATCCCAACTCAACATTGGCAGATTCCAATGCAGTCCGCCCTGATTGCAAGATATCAATTTGCTTCAATGGCGCAGGCGGCTGGTGAGAAAACAGGGCTTCAGCCTGTTCAAACTGAGTAAACACACTTTCCATCATGCGATCGTGCAATAATGCAGATAACACCTGCCACTGTTTGTCATCCATTGCCTTTCCGTGGATATTATTCTGGATAACATCAGATTGGATATAGTAAGCAATCCCTCTTTCCAAACGGACGATCTGTTTCAGTCCGCAATGGTGAACTATCTCTGTCGCTTTTGATGACCACGGCGATATTGTCCCTGGCCGGGGAGTGACTAAAAACAGTTGACCTTTAGGTTCATGTTCAGCTAAGGAAGGGCCATATTTTAGTAGCCTGTTTAATTTTTCCTTTTCTTCTACCGTAAGAGGTGAATTTATTTCTGCAAAGTGCACATATTCTGCATAAATTGCGGCCACGGGAAGCTGCTGAGCTTGACACTGGGAAAGGAGCTTAGTAATACGAAACGCTGATAAAGCGGGCGAGCCACGCAGAATTTCCATAGTAATAGGTTCTCTCATCTTAGAAGCAAAGCCTGACTGATGCCTTGGGGGGAAACGCCGACATTATAGAGGAATGTTTTCTCTGACGAAACCGTTTGCGTGAGCATTAATTAACCTAACAACACATTCAATGGATTTTTAAAATTGATTCAATAGGGTTGCAGATCGCAATTTTGTTGCGCAAAATTCCCGATTACTGGAAATTTAACCATGCTATTATCTGACATTTCATACGGAGCCTAACCGTACTGACGAGAGATAACTGTTTGAGCAATATCAAGATAAATTATTTTGTCATCGTCATTATCGCGCTCCTCTCTGCCACAATCATTGGTCTCAACATCAGTTGGCCTAATAAACAGCAGGAGCAGATAAACAGGATCTTGGCACGGGGAGAACTTCGGGTGAGTACCATCAGTTCTCCTCTGATTTCACTTAATGATAAAAATGAACCTGTAGGATTTGATTATGACTTAACCAAACGATTTGCTGACTATCTGGGTGTCAAACTGAGTATTCAGTTTCGTTCTAATATCAGCCAGCTTTTTGATGACTTGAACACTGATAAAGCCGATTTTTTAGCTGCCGGTCTTATCTATAACAAAGAAAGACTCGACCAAACACGAACTGGCCCAGCCTATTATTCAGTATCCCAACAATTGGTTTATCGCAAAGGTACAGTGCGTCCACGTTCTTTTGCTGATTTAAAAGGCTCACTGGTTGTCACCGCTGGTTCTGCCCATGTCAGTGAACTAAAACAGTGGAAAGAAAAATTTTATCCTGATTTAACCTGGGAAGAATCGTCACGTCACAATACCCAACAATTGCTTGAGCAAGTATCCGAAGGAAAAGTTGACTATACGATCAGCGATTCAATCAGCCTTGCTCTGCAACAGCGCATCCATCCCAATCTGGCTATCGCTTTTGATGTCAGTGAAGATAAACCATTGACCTGGTATTTGAAACGTAATGATGACTATAGTCTCTACTCAGCAATGCTGGATTTTTTCAATATGCTGACTGAAAACCATATAACGCCACGGCTGGAAGAAAAATATTTCAGCCATATTGGCTCATTCGATTACTTTGACACTATCTCATTCATTCGTGCAATTAATAACTTATTGCCAACATATCAGCCTATTTTTGCGAAATACGCAGATTCTCTCGACTGGCAATTAGTTGCCGCTATCGCATGGCAGGAATCACATTGGGATCCACAAGCAACTTCTCCCACAGGCGTTCGTGGCATGATGATGCTGACTCGCCCAACAGCAGAATGGGCAGGAGTCAAAGACCGCCTTGATCCAGACGAAAGTGTGAAAGGAGGAATGGCTTATCTGCATTATCTGATGTCTCGTTTGCCAGATACTATTCCCGAAGATGAGAGGATTTGGTTCGCATTAGCCGCTTATAATATGGGATATGGACATATTCTTGATGCCCGGAAATTAACGGCCATGCAAAAAGGCGACCCTGACCGCTGGATGGACGTTAAATCACGCATTCCTCTATTAAGTAAGAAAAAATACTATGCCAATACCACATACGGTTATGCACGCGGTTATGAAGCTTATCGCTACGTCGAAAATATCCGCCGTTATTACCAAAGCTTGGAAGGCTATCTGAGAGCACAAAACAGCCGCAACAAGGCAGGAAAGCCCAATATACCCACTGAAAAAACCACCGTCAGCAACCCTGATGATACAAATGAGAATACTTTATAACTTTTTATGGTGCTTCCTGCTGCTGTTTTTTCAACTTTTTTAATTCCTTATGTTGCTCCCTGCGTTGCTTGAAAAATGCACTCAACATAGTGGAGCATTCTTGTCCCAATACTCCGCCAGTAATCTTAATCTGGTGATTCATACCGGGATGACGCAAAATATCAACCAATGACCCTGCCGCACCGGTTTTCATATCACTTGCACCATAAACTAATCGCTGTATCCGGCTGTGGATCATTGCTCCCGCACACATAACACACGGTTCCAAAGTAACATATAGTGTTGTGTTCAACAGACGGTAATTTTTTAACTGAGCCCCTCCACGCCGTAAAGCAACAATTTCGGCGTGAGCTGTCGGATCATGATCTGTAATGGGGAGGTTATAACCTTCAGCAATAATTTTATTATCCGCCACCAACAGCGCACCTACAGGGATTTCACCTTGTGCCTGTGCCTGCATTGCCAAATCCATGGCCCGACACATCCAATATTCATCACTATATATTTCTGCCACTATATGTTCTCTTGCTAATATAAATCCTGTTAATTATACCTATTCATTATTAATGTTGGTTTACTCACCCTGAATTTCGTCAAAAAAATCGTTCAGGAATTGCTCCATGCGTTTTGTTCTTTCATGAGCCAATTGCTTGCCTGTAACCGTCTGAAAACCTGCTTCTATTTTGAATAATTTAGTATAAAAATGATCGACAGCATAAGCGCGATCATCATATTCACGCTGCTTTGCTAAAGGATCATAAGTTTCATATAAACCCGAATGCATACGCCCTGCCGTATAAAAACAGCGAGCAACTCCCATCGTTCCTATGGAATCCAGCCGATCAGCATCCTGTACAATTTGGGCTTCCAGTGTTGTTGGTGTTAATCCGGCAGAGAAGCTATGCGCTTCAATGGCATGGCAGACAGCAGTAATATCTTCTTCGTCCCATCCGAGATCTTTTAATATTAAGGCTGCTTTATCTGCGGCCATACGAGAGGCTAAATGTCGGTTTGGATCGTTTTTCTCTACACTAACGCAATCATGTAATAAAACCGCAGCAAAAACTAACCGCAAATTCCCACATTCTGTTTCACAAATTTTTTTGGCGTTTTTCCAAACCCGATACAAATGAGCAATATCATGGGCACCATCATCACCTTCTATCGCGACAGGTAAAATCCGTTGGGCTAAATCGTCAAACGGTGAAAAAGATAACATGGCTAAAATCTCTGAATAATTGAATGAATGGAAAGATCATTTTAACAAAAAGCGATCAGAACAAAACGGAGTTTGATAATTAAGAGATCTTTTTCTAACATAACTCATCGATTGCATATCCTTACTCTTATCACTATCTCAATTCGTTTGTTTAGAAACGACTGTTTTACGTAAGACGGGCTGAACATCTATGTTAACAGGGCTTAACCATCTGACACTGGCAGTATCAAATCTTGAGCGCAGCCTCGATTTCTACATTAACCTGCTTGGGTTTACCCCACATGTTCGCTGGCAAAATGGTGCTTATCTAAGTCTGGGAGGACTGTGGTTTTGTCTTTCCTGTGGTGAAACAAAACCAGCCCAGGATTATACACATATCGCATTTAATATCGCGGATGAGCATTTTTCTACTTTCAGAGAAAAGCTACTGATTACCGGAATAAAACAATGGAAAGAGAACCGAAGTGAAGGAGAATCGATTTACCTTCTGGACCCTGACGGCCATCAACTTGAAATTCACGTAGGTTCTCTGGCAAGCCGTCTCGAAGCCTTACGACAAAATCCTTACACGGATTTAGAATGGTATTAATACTTTTCCTCAATAACTCAAACTAATATCCACTACTGGATTGCTGTCGCCATAAATGTGCAGCAACAAGCGCTTTCCAAGGCGAAAAATCTGCCAGCCATTTTTCAGCCTGTTCAGCATTGACTTTGCTTTCTTGTTTCAGTAGATGCTGAAGGTTACGCCTTACTGCCACATCTCCATGCAGAGAACCATTTAAATAATTAAAGCCCCTTAACAAGGTATAGTTCACTGTCCAGATACCTATGCCTTTAATAGCCAAAAGATTTTCTATGAGTGATTTAACCTCACCCTCAGTGTTAATGGACAAATTCAACTCACCCGAGTCAATCATCCGGCAGACATTCAACAGAGCCTTAGCCTTACTCATAGAAAAACCACACTGACATAGATCCTGCTCTCTGTACTGTATGACTTCCTGATAAGTCGGATGACACATCAATCCTGAAGTATGTTTAACACCAATAGCCTGAATAAATCGTCTGCGAATGGAGATCGCAGCACTGACGCTGATTTGCTGCCCCATAATCGCCCAGCTCAGTGCTTCAAAAGGTGTTGCCGACTGGTAAATTCGCAGACCTGCTTGTCGGGAAATTAATCCTCCAATAACAGGATCTTTTTGGTATTGGGATTCAAATATCTCTACGGGCTGTAATAACCCAAGCATATGTGAGGCCAGAAGAGATAAAGAATTTTTTGAATGAAGTGTACGGTCACCGTCAATATCAAGCTGCACTTTTGCCAGTTTTTTCTCCATTGATACAGTCAATAATGCAGGAATTCCGTGCCAAATGATGCCCTTTTTAACCTGACTCTGCTGTACAATTTCAGAAACACCTTTCTCATCCCGATGGTGAAAAGCCAAAAAATCTCGTGTGTGATAATTATCTGGTAATATAATTTCCGTGAAATAGCTTGGTCTCATTACAGAAAACTCCGGCATATCATTACTCTGATATGTTGGTTTACACATGACTATTTTCCTGATACCAAAAACAGGCACGTATTGTGGTTTTATATTAAGGAACGTCATTTTTTAATATAAAATATACTGTATAAAAATACAAAATCCTGGCAAATGTAACGAATACAGAAATGATTTAATATATTGATTTTTTTGGTTATTATTTTCATGAGAGATTAAAATGGCATTACTAATTACCAAGCGCTGCATCAATTGTGATATGTGTGAACCTGAATGCCCAAATCAGGCTATCACTATGGGAGTTGAGATTTATGAGATTGATCCAAAACGCTGTACCGAATGCGTAGGGCATTACGAAAAACCAACCTGCCAGTCTGTCTGTCCGATAACAAATACCATTATTATCGATACAAATCATAAAGAAACAGAAGAACAGCTATGGGATAAATTTGTACTCTTACATCATGCAGATAAAATCTGATAACAATTTTTAGCGATCACAAAGAAACGAGACTTCTCTCTTTATATCCCCCCCCCCCGCCCGTGCTGGACGAGGGTTTACCGCATTTTTCGCTAGCTTTCCAATATCACTGTCGCACAAGCATAACGCCGTTCATCTGCCAATGTGACATGCATGGATTTTACATTCAGTTTGTCAGCCAGAACTTCTGCTTCACCATGAAGTTTTAATGTTGGTTTTCCTAAAACATCATTAACCACTTCAAACTGATTAAAAGCCAGACCATTACGGATACCTGTTCCAAGCGCTTTAGCTGCGGCTTCTTTGACAGCAAAGCGTTTTGCCAGAAAACGCATCGGCTGATTATGCTGCTGGTATTGTTGCCACTCGTTTCCACTCAAGATTCGTTTTGCCAGGCGTTCACCAGAACGCCCAACAATTTCCTCAATACGGGAAATTTCAACAATATCTGTGCCTAATCCGACAATAGCCATTAACGACGAGATTCACGCAACAATGTTTTCATATCAGCAACCGCCGCAGACAAGCCGCTGAATACAGCACGACCAATGATGGCATGACCAATATTCAGTTCATGGATCTCCGGTAATGCCGCGATGCGTTGTGTATTGTGGTACGTTAATCCATGGCCTGCATTAACTTTAATACCTTTACTTGTCGCATAAGTCGCTGCTTCTTTAATGCGCTGGAACTCTTTCTCCTGCTGCACATCATTTTCTGCATCTGCGTATGCACCTGTATGAATCTCAATGAATGGTGCTCCAACTTCTACGACAGCATCAATTTGTTGATGATCCGCATCAATGAACAAGGACACCAGAATACCCGCTTCTGATAAGCGCTTAACAGCAGCAGCAATATGTGCTTTCTGCCCAAATACATCCAGCCCACCTTCTGTGGTGACTTCCTCACGCTTTTCAGGAACTAAGCAACAAAAAGCAGGTTTGATTTGGCAGGCTATTTCTACCATCTCATCTGTAACCGCCATTTCGAGGTTCATGCGTGTTTGAATAGTTTTTGCTAATAACTGAACATCTCGGTCTGTAATGTGGCGGCGATCTTCACGTAAGTGAACTGTTATCCCATCTGCGCCTGCTTGTTCAGCAACAAATGCAGCTTGCACAGGATCAGGATATTGCGTTCCACGCGCATTTCGCACTGTTGCAATATGGTCAATGTTGATGCCTAACAATACCTCAGCCATTTTTAGCTCCTGCAATAGTATTAGATAAATTGAAATTTATATTTTCCATGATTTAGAGTGATACCATATTAATTTTTCTGATTAGAGATATCTGTCTTTTTTCGCACGAATTGGCGAAATAATTCACGGCTTTTTAATGGCTTACCACCCAGGTAAGGCTTTAATGCAATACGAGTAAAACGTTTGGCCGCTTTCAGAGTAGTTGGATCAGGGAATTCACGTGCTGCCAGCGCTTTTAGCTCATTGCCAGTAAAGCTGTAATGGTCAACAACCAGACTGGCAATAAACCCTTTTTCTTCACGATAACGGTAATTCATTGTATCTGTGACAGGCTCACCACTACCGGCGCAATGAAGGTAGTCTACGCCGTATCCCATATGAGTTAGCACAGATAATTCAAAGCGACGTAAGGCATATTCGGGGGTGTGTTCACTTGCAGCAAGGATTTGTAAACATTGGAGGTAATCGAAAAAAATAGCCGGATATGCAGTGCCTTGCTCAAGAACTCTTGATAAGAGTTCATTCACATACAAACCACTGTACAACACACTACCTGTTAAAGGCAGAGCCAGAGAGATAGGTTCAGCCTCCCTCAATGTTTTGATTTCACCCCGCCCACTCCAGCGGATCAGCAACGGGGTGAAAGGCTGAAGACAACCTTTAAGGTTAGAACGGCGACTACGTGCACCTTTTGCTAAAACACGTACCCGCCCTTCATTTTCAGTAAAAAAATCCAGCAATAAACTGGTTTCACTGTAAGGGCGCCCATGAAGCACAAAGGCTCTCTGCCAGCCGTCCACAAATTAACCTTATAAATCGTCAATATAACCAAGGCTGCGCAGAGCTCGCTCATCATCAGCCCAGCCAGCTTTCACTTTAACCCATAGTTCCAGATGAACTTTAACTTCGAACAGTTTTTCCATGTCCTGACGAGCTTCTGTTCCAATGGTTTTGATTTTGCTGCCTTTGTTACCAATAACCATTTTCTTCTGGCCCTCACGCTCTACCAGAATCAGACCATGAATAGTATAACCACCACGTTCATTAACAGCGAATTGTTCAATTTCGACCGTTACCGAATAAGGCAGTTCATCACCCAGAAAACGCATCAGTTTTTCACGAATAATTTCAGATGCCATGAAACGCTGTGAACGATCAGTAATGTAATCTTCCGGGAAATGATGCTCTGCTTCTGGAATATGCTCACGCACAACCTTAGCAATCGTATCAATGTTCATGTTTTTCTCTGCACTGATCGGTACAACATCAATGAAATTCATCTTTTTGCTGAGAAAACCAATATGTGGCAGAAGAATAGTTTTATCGGTAACATTATCGACTTTATTGATAGCCAACATGACCGGACAACGCAAGTTACGCAGCTTATTTACAACCATTTCGTCATCTGGTGTCCAGTGAGTACCTTCCACAACAAAAATGACCAGTTCCACATCTCCGATTGAACTACTCGCCGCACGATTCATCAGGCGGTTAATCGCTCGCTTTTCTTCAATATGGAGACCTGGTGTATCTACATAAATCGTCTGATAAGCACCTTCCGTATGGATGCCCATGATACGATGTCGTGTCGTTTGGGGTTTACGGGAAGTGATTGATACTTTTTGGCCCAGTAACTGATTCAATAAAGTCGATTTACCGACGTTGGGCCGTCCGACTATTGCAACGAATCCGCAATAGTTTTTTTCTTTGCTCATTCAAGCTCCAGTTGTTTTAATGCTTGTTCTGCAGCCGCCTGCTCTGCCTTGCGACGGCTGGAACCGACTCCTCTGACAGGTTGTTCAAATCCACTGACCTGACAGTGAATTGTAAATTCCTGATCGTGTGCTTCCCCACGAACCTGAACAACCAGATATGATGGCAACGGCAGATGGCGCCCTTGCAGATATTCTTGTAAACGTGTTTTGGGATCTTTTTGTTTATCGCCCGGACTAATTTCATTCAAGCGAGCTTCATACCAATTTAAAACAATCTTTTCGACTGTCTGAATATTGCTATCCAAAAAAATGGCACCAATTAAGGCTTCGATACTATCAGCTAAAATGGATTCACGACGGTGGCCGCCACTTTTTAATTCGCCCGGCCCCAAGCGTAAACATTCTCCCAATTCAAATTCTCTGGCAAGCTCTGCTAACGTATTGCCCCGCACCAATGTAGCACGCATACGGCTCATATCCCCTTCATCAACACGGGGAAAACGGAGATAAAGCGCATTAGCAATGACAAAGCTCAGAATTGAGTCACCAAGAAATTCCAGACGTTCATTGTGCTTACTGCTGGCGCTGCGGTGAGTTAACGCCTGAAGCAATAAATCATTCTGTGTAAAGGTATATCCCAGCTTGTGCTGTAACCTGTTCATTATTATGGGGTTCATGTGCTACCAATTCAGTTAGAATCCGTCAAATAAAAGCACACGCAACAGACCTGTGAGGCTATTTGATTACAGTCAGATAGGCCCTACAAAACTGTTGCGTTTGCACTGGTTCCCTAAGACATTCATCATCTTAGAAAACCAGTCATCTCGTTTGAGAGAATATTCTACACTGGGCGATAAATTAATGCTTCGCTAATATATAAATATTAGTGAATTCCACCAATTCGGCTCAGACGTACGCCTGTCGGCCACTCACCTTCCTGTTTTTCAAAGCTGATCCAGATAGCTGTTGCACGTCCTACCAGATTTTTCTCCGGTACGAATCCCCAAACACGGCTATCAGAGCTATTATCACGATTATCACCCATCATGAAATATTCACCTTCAGGCACAACCCAAGTTCCTAACGGCAAACCAAGCTGAGTGAACTCTGGTATATTCAAGCGTGGAAGTGTCAGGATATGATGGGAAACTTTGTCCAAAGTTTCTACTCGCTCTCCTTGACGAATACTATATGGCCCTAATGCATCCATAAGAGGAACTTGATGCACTTCTCTGGCGATCGTTCCGTCTTTTTTAACTTGATCTGTGATAGTCCACTCACTTGGGTACATAGTCTTATAAGTGATAGGAAAAATGCCTTTGCAAACTGGATTTCGACCACAACCCGGATAAACATGAAGTTCTTTGTTCATGTAATCATAAACAATTTTGTCTCCGGGTAAACCAATTACCCGTTTTACAAAATCTATACTTGGGTTAAGTGGGTATTTAAAAACTGCAACATCCCCACGTTTAGGCTCACCGGTTTTAAGCAAAGTTGTCTGAGTGATCGGGTCTTTCAAACCATACGCAAACTTTTCCACTAAAATGAAATCCCCGGTCAATAAGGTAGGCATCATTGAACCAGAAGGGATCTGGAAAGGTTCATACACAAAAGAACGCAAGATCCAAACAATGGCTAACACCGGAAAAACAGATGCAAATGTCTCAACCCATGTAGGCTTATTTATTTCTTTAATCGCAGCTTCCTGAGATTCCTTACCTGCTGCCTGTTCCTGAACTTGAGCAAGTTTTCTCTTACGCTCAGGGGCAAATTTGAAACGATCTATACACCAGATGATACCAGTGATTAACGTTGCTAACGTTAAGATCAAGGCAAAAGTGTTAGCCATTTAGACTCCTTACGACCTTGTTAATTTAATCTTTTCCAACATGCAGAATCGCTAAGAAGGCTTCTTGCGGCAGCTCAACGTTACCGACCTGCTTCATGCGTTTTTTACCTTCTTTCTGCTTCTGCAATAACTTTTTCTTACGGCTAACGTCACCGCCATAACATTTCGCCAGTACGTTTTTACGCAACTGTTTAACGGTAGAACGTGCGATGATATGAGTCCCGATAGCCGCCTGAATCGCAATATCAAATTGTTGGCGTGGGATCAGCTCTTTCATTTTTTCCACCAGCTCACGACCACGGTATTGCGAATTATCACGATGGGTGATCAATGCCAGTGCATCAACTCGTTCGCCGTTAATCAAGACATCCACACGTACCATGTCCGAATGCTGGAAGCGGACAAAGTTATAGTCCAGTGATGCATAACCGCGAGACGTAGATTTCAGACGGTCAAAGAAATCCAGCACCACTTCTGCCATTGGTATTTGGTATGTCAGCGCAACCTGATTACCGTGATAAACCATATTAGTCTGAACACCACGTTTCTCTACACAGAGTGTAATGACATTACCGAGATATTCCTGCGGCAACAGCATGTGACATTCTGCAATAGGTTCACGCAGCTCTTTAATATTGTTTAATGGCGGCAACTTGGATGGACTATCCACATAAATGATGTCACCCGTGGTTGTCTCAACTTCATAAACAACGGTTGGTGCTGTGGTGATCAAGTCAAGGTTATATTCACGTTCTAAACGCTCCTGAATGATCTCCATATGCAGTAAGCCCAGGAAACCACAACGGAAACCAAAACCCAATGCTGTGGAACTTTCTGGCTCATAGAACAGGGACGCATCGTTCAGACTCAATTTCCCCAAAGCATCACGGAATGCTTCATAGTCATCAGAACTGATTGGAAATAAGCCTGCATAAACCTGAGGTTTCACTTTTTTGAAGCCCGGCAGAGGCTTATCTGCTGGCTGACGTGCTGTTGTCAAAGTATCGCCGACCGGCGCACCAAGGATATCTTTGATCGCACAAACCAACCAACCTACTTCACCACAGTGCAGTACCTCACGGTCAACACGTTTCGGTGTAAAGATCCCCAAACGGTCAGCGTTATATACCTGACCAGTACTCATTACCTTGATTTTGTCGCCTTTACGCAAAGTACCGTTCTTAATACGAACAAGTGAAACAACGCCGAGGTAATTATCAAACCATGAATCAATAATCAAAGCTTGTAGTGGCGCTTCAGGATCACCTTCTGGTGGTGGGATCTCTTTAACCAGACGTTCAATAACATCCTGTACACCCAGTCCGGTTTTTGCAGAACAACGAACAGCATCTGTTGCATCAATACCAACGATGTCTTCAATTTCTTCTGCAACGCGTTCTGGCTCTGCGGCGGGCAGGTCAATTTTGTTCAGAACCGGGACAACTTCCAGATCCATTTCAATGGCCGTATAGCAGTTAGCCAGTGTTTGAGCTTCAACCCCTTGCCCTGCATCAACAACTAACAATGCGCCTTCACAAGCAGCCAAAGAGCGGGAAACTTCGTAAGAGAAATCAACATGTCCCGGAGTGTCGATAAAGTTTAATTGATAAACATTTCCGTCAGTTGCCTTGTAATCAAGGGTGACGCTTTGCGCTTTGATAGTGATACCACGCTCACGTTCAAGATCCATTGAATCCAATACTTGTGCTGCCATTTCTCGGTCTGACAGCCCCCCACAGATTTGAATAATCCGGTCAGATAGCGTGGACTTCCCGTGGTCGATGTGGGCGATAATGGAGAAATTTCTTATTTGCTTCATTATTAAATCTTTTTTGCCTTAATATTTCTGGATCATTCGCCTATGGACACACAGATGGACATAAAGCGACATTTATAGGTTCGGCCACTGGCCTGAGGAGCCGTATTCTACATGCCAAACCTGTGAAAACCTAGTCATGCCTGTGGTTTTCAATCTAACCCATTCAGTATGACCAGAAAGTAAAAACATTCCTGAAAAAAATCGTGAAAATAAGTATGGTAAAACAGATTATTCCTGATGCAGGACCTCAATCGTATCGGGAGGTAAACCAATTTGTAATACAACCGGTTGGTATGCTTGTTGACTATCCCAGTATGCAGCGATCTTACGGGCAAGAGCAAAACCGGCAATACCACCGATGATTCCTCCCATACATACCCATAACTGGTCAGTAGTCCAATATTGGCAAAACAGACCGCCTAAAAACAGACCTAATAACGGGGTTAGATAAACCAGCATGGCTGAACGTAACAAGCTACTTTCAGGAATGCCGACTTCTACTTTTTGCCCTGGTTGAAGCGGTTGCGCAATTTCCAGTTCCAATTGATGGAGACTCTCTGGCCCTAATTTTTCTAACAAGTAAGATCCACAAGCCGTTTTAGCCTGACAACTACCACAACCTGAAGATGAACCATAACGTAATAATGCTCGCCCCTGTTGCCAACGAACAACAGTTGCCCATTCTTTAACCATCAGTTATTCCCCCACAAACGTAACACTGGTGGCAATCTGTTTAATTGTTGCAAGGGGTAATTCGCCGATCACAGCGATGCTGTTTTTCCCTTTGGACACAGTATAAACTGTTCGCCTGCCTTGTCGATACAGCGGTTCATCGGCTACCTTTGCACTCGTATTTACTACATTTACAGAAAAATTAAACAACCCATCACTATACATAATGGATTCGAATAACTCTGTCTTTGATAGCCAATTCCTGTTACGGGAAACCTCCTTAAAGCCTTCCGGTAATTTGCCAACCTTCCAATCAAACTTCGCTGTCCCTTCGGACTCTGGAGTGACCAACATCGGCGGTAATTTCAAATCAACAATGGCTCTCAATTCCTGCTTTATCTCGTCATTCACTCTTGACGAAACAACCCGGAATTGTTCAACAACCATCATTTCTTCCTGATCAAATAGCTCAATAAACAAAGGAAGATAACTTTTTTTATCTATCAATAAATTATAATTATAACGGTCGTTATCTTTGGATATTATACGTACAAAGTGTACAGGGTGGTCACCAACGTGAGTAGAACCCACATCAATGAAGTTATAATATTTCTGTAATCGAGAAAAATCAGCAAAGATAATCGGTGGAAAATAATCCACAATATGGTTGCCACGTAAACTGAATGAATCCAGGCCCGATTCGTAATAACTGATCTGATTACCGCGCTGAACAATTTCACGGCGAGTGCTGTCCATCTGAATAATTTGCGCTATGGGTTGATTGTCAATGATGGCATGACGATACCGCAGCGGTATCAAAAATTGCTGGCTCAAATTAATAAAAGCAAGTTCATAAGAGAAAGTTTGTACAGAATACCGCATATCCTGTAACAAAGCCCCGGCACTGCTTTGTTGGGCCGAGGCTTTCAAGGGACTCAGCAAGCTCCCGAATAATAAAATGAAAAAACCGATATATGTCATTTTTATTGCTTATTCTGAGCTTGCTGTTTTTGTTCTCCGGACTGTGTATTCCCAACTTCCGATAACGCTTGCTGCCTTTCTGCATTGATACGCCGGGAAAGCTCATATTGCTGCAACATCGCGTCAATGCGTTTATTGCTTTCCCGTATCTGCATACTCAAGTCACCACCAAAAGCGTCATTCTCGCCAGGAACAGATAAACCAACAGGCGAAGCAGAACCCATTACCGGCAATGTATTAAAGACTGGGTTATCAGATTGAATATCAGTTTCAGCCCCACTACCACTGCTATTGTATTGCTGAACACCAATAATCACGGCCAGAGATACACAAGCTGCTATACCCACTTGTGTCATCTGACTGACCCAAGGTTGAAGCTTATGCCAGAACGGCATTTGCTGCCATGTTTCAGGTTTTGGCTGAGATTCCGGAACAACGGCAGGGTTGATATGGACGGGTTCTTTTTCAAGCGCCTGCGCCACTTGACTGGCGATATCCAAATGCAATACCTCACCGACATCACCACGTAATGTATCACGGATGAGGTGATATCTTTCCCACTGCTTCTGCATTAAAGCATCTTCAGAGATCAAACGAACAATTTCACTATCAAGAGCTTCTCCATCCATTAATGCGGAAAGTTTCTCTCTTTGCATGCCAAGTACCTTCAATATTGTTTTGTTCCACTACTGTTTCCACTACTGTTGGATCAGGGGTTGAACTTTATTATCAATGGCTTCTCTTGCCCGAAATATTCGTGAACGAACAGTGCCCACAGGACAATCCATAATGACGGCTATTTCTTCATAGCTCAGCCCATCCAACTCCCGAAGTGTAATTGCTATCCGCAAATCCTCCGGAAGCGATTCAATGGTACGGAATACCACTTCCTTTAATTCTTCTGACAACATTAAATTCTCAGGGTTCGAAATTTCTTTTAAAGAACTTGACGTATCATAATTTTCTGCATCATTAGCATCCAAATCATTGGATGGTGGACGACGCCCCTGAGCAACTAAATAATTTTTCGCAGTATTAACGGCAATACGGTACAACCACGTGTAAAAGGCACTATCACCACGAAAAGAAGACAGTGCCCGATAAGTTTTAATAAATACCTCTTGAGCGACATCAGGAACATCGCCCTGAGGTACGTAACGGGCAATTAAGCTCGCTACTTTGTGCTGGTATCTGACTACCAACAAATTGAATGCTTTTTGGTCGCCTTTCTGTACCCGCTCGACCAGCATTTGATCCGTTAACTGCTCGCTCATCCGAGACTCACTCTCCTGAGGTAAAACTCCACATTTATACTTAATTACACCAGTTATGATATCTTGCTACCCGAACAAGCATCACTTTTGAGTGTCAATTACGCGTGAAGTTCAACTTTGATTGTAATTTTATCTTACAACCACCTGTTATTTTGTATCGCATTCTTAATTTATAGTACAAATCATAGCCTCTATTCAGAGGAACATTTGATTTCAATTGACGAAAAACAGAAAGATTTATCCTACTATTTCACAAAGAAATTGAATTGTCTTATTAACGGTAACCCTATTAATAATAAAGATAAAAATCTTTCACCATGTATTGGAATTCGTTTGAATATGTACCATCAACTGCGCGGATAGTCAGTTCACTGATTTGAGTCTTTTTCTCTTGGCGGGCAAGTCCCAACAATAAACGATGTAACGGTTTATCCACCCTATCACGAATATTGACCCGATAATGGGTGAACCAACCACATTCTGTGGCCATTTTTTCAAAGATTTCACCAATCTGATATGGAAGCACAACACAAAAAAGCCCTTCAGGGGTAATCATATGCTCAACGCAGTCCAATAGCCCCTGATGAGTCAATGACTTCGTATAACGTGCCTGATTACGTGCTTCATCGCGGCAATCAATCGCAGGTTCGAAATAGGGAGGGTTGCTCACAATCAGATCATACCGACTACCATTTTGCCGGGCAAATTCGTAAATATCCTGCTGATACACGGTAATGCGGGAAGTCCACGGAGATCGCTGAACATTTTCAGTCGCCTGCATTGCTGCATCTGCATCCAGCTCTACTGCATCAATCACCGTATCACCGCCACTCCTTTGCGCTACCATCAATGCGATCAAACCACTACCACACCCAATATCCAGACAATACTTTCTGTTACCTACAGGGGCCCATGCTCCCAATAACACACCATCCGTACCAACTTTCATTGCACACTTATCATGCCCAACGAAGAATTGTTTAAATGTGAAACCCCCACGACGAAAAGCAGGTTTATCTATTAACACCATGAACTATATCTGTTGAAATCAAACATTCGTCATAGCATAAAGCTTATAACTCGTGGATAAAAGCCACTTACATACTGGATACTTTTATTACTGACGTATGTTATAGGGTGAAGAATGCGCCTAACCTGTTTATAATCGGCGCCCCAAACAGAGGTATATGATGACTGCGACAAACTTTTCCGAATTCGAACTTGATGAATGCCTGCTTAATGCGTTGAACGACAAAGGCTATGATCGTCCGACAACAATTCAGGCAGCGGCCATTCCTGCGGCCATGGATGGGCGTGATGTACTCGGTTCTGCGCCGACAGGGACAGGCAAAACAGCGGCCTACCTGCTGCCAGCTCTACAACATTTACTGGACTTTCCACGTAAAAAGTCAGGGCCACCACGTATTCTGATCCTAACACCAACCCGTGAATTAGCCATGCAGGTTGCAGAACAGGCTAAGGAGCTGGCTGCCCACACTAATCTGGATGTTGCCACTATTACTGGTGGTGTTGCTTATATGAACCATGCAGAAGTGTTCAGTGAGAACCAGGACATTGTTGTCGCGACCACCGGACGCCTGCTGCAATATATCAAAGAAGAGAACTTTGACTGCCGAGCGGTAGAAACCCTAATTCTTGATGAAGCGGATCGTATGCTGGATATGGGGTTTTCCAATGATGTTGAGACCATTGCCGGAGAAACGCGCTGGCGCAAACAAACACTGTTATTCTCCGCCACACTTGAAGGTGAAGCTATTCGTGATTTTGCGAAACGCCTGCTGACAGATCCTGTAGAAATTGATGCAGAACCTTCACGTCGTGAACGCAAGAAAATCCAGCAATTCTATTATCGTGCTGATAATCTGGAACATAAAATAGCCTTACTATGCCATCTCTTGAAACAATCTGATGTTACAAAGTCAATTGTCTTTGTACGCAAACGGGAGCGTGTTCGCGAATTAGTGGATTGGCTGCATCAGGCAAGTATTCAATCCTGCTTCCTTGAAGGTGAAATGGTACAGGCCAAACGAACCGAAGCGGTAAAACGTCTGAATGATGGCAGAGTCAAGGTGTTGGTTGCAACTGACGTTGCTTCCCGTGGATTGGATATTGAAAATATCAGTCACGTTTTTAATTTTGATTTGCCGCGCACTGCTGATGTTTACCTGCACCGGATTGGCCGTACAGCTCGCGCAGGCCGCAAAGGAACCGCAATTGCGCTGGTTGAGTCTCATGATCATCTATTGCTTGGAAAAATCAGTCGCTATCTCAATGAACCTCTGAAAATGCGGGTTGTAGATGAACTGCGTCCGCAAACCAAAGCACCGAGCGAAAAGAAAAGCTATAAACCATCCAAAAAAGTGCTGGAAAAACGTAAGGAAAAGAAAAAGGCAGAAGAAGTGAAGAAAAAACGGGTGAAAGTGCGCCATCGTGATAGTAAAAACATCGGAAAACGCCGTTCTCCTTCCGGTAACCCCAAACCAGAATCGACAGAATCTACTCAAGATTAAATGTTTTCACGATTGACAATGGATATGGGATAAGCGGGCTATTTGCCCGCTTTTTCATTGATAAAAGACAAGAAAGTGGCCACATATCATGTGAGATACCTACTTGAATGGGTATGAACTGAATAATATTGCTTAACCTTTTGTGCATTTAATTCCTGCTGTGAATCAAATTGACAACAAGGTTCATCAAACAAAGTATTCAGTTCATTTTCACTCATATCCACCGTCCAAGTTTGCAATGACAATTTTTCGTTATAATGAACAACATTATCGTTTATATCATTACTCATGGCAGCCATCATCATACTTTCCTTGCTATCCCCTTTACTCTGCCAGGGCTTATGAATAACCAGTAATTCCTGTATGGCCTCCAAAAAATGAGCTCTGAATGAATGTAACGTATAACTGTAGTTCACAATTGTATCGACTATATTGTCTTCTGGTTCGTATTCATTCTCAAGCAGAATCTGGTTTCCCATTGGCTGAGGAAGTGGCAACGTTTTTTGTAAATTATCCAGCCAATCATTCTCAACAACATAATTTCGGATTAACCCCTTGTTTGCCATTTCACGAGCTACTTGTGGTGACCAGCCCATTCGTTTCAAAGTCCAATCTGAAACACCGGCAGAATTAAAGATAACAGCAGGCTTTCCTGTTGTCAGAGCAGCCATTGATGCCAGCCCCCCTCCCAGTGAATGACCGGTAAAAATCACATTCTCACCAAATGCCTTTAATGCCGCCTGTGACAACGCTACTGCCTGATTATATTGTTTTTCATTGTACCCAAGCCCCTGACGAATACTTGCCATAAAATCCTTTATTTCATTTGAGCCTGCAATTGACACAATATATAGTCCCTTATAATGATAGATCCCTGCCTGAAATCCCGTCGAAGTGTCATCCAGAATATCAGGATCAATACCCGCCTTTATGAGTTCATCATCTGACATGCGTACATAGTCACCAATGCCAAAACTATTTCTGCGGTATGAGTCACGGGTAACCTGCACCAACGCATAGTCGATAAATTGTGAATCTTTTCCTGCAATATCATTAGCCTTTAACTCAGGCGTTGCCATAACTTTGCTTTGAGAAGCATTGACCAATGATTGGTAAAGTAAATCGGTTTGTTTCGTATTTTCTGAAAATGAAGTTATTGATAAGGAAAGATGTTCATTTTTGGCTAGAAGTTTGCTGCCAGAAGATGGTAACTGAAGAGTTTCCTGATTTCCCTGTACAGGAGATAATCCTAACTGACTCAAAAAATTGGTATTTATTGCCAAAGCCATAAGATACTCCTACCTATTTTAAGTTAGACATAACAGACTGACCTAGATCTTCTTATCGGCAGGATTATTAACATTTTTATATCAAATTTAATTTTTAATTAACAATATAAAGTAATTACCCTATATGACACTTAATAAACAAACGTAATAATTTAATGTTGGTTTGATGAGGTCTCAAAAAGTTGAACAGACAAGAATTACAATTTACTCGCTCGTAAACTTACAATAAATCCATAAAACAGTATTTTCTTCTATCAATTCGCTTAAGTTGAACCGCAGAGGGTTCCCCTGCGCTAAGGGAATCGGTAAGCTTAAGCCCATCTGATAATCATATAAAACGGGATCCGCTATGTCCGTACCTCTCACATGGCACGATGTCATCGGTAATGAAAAGACACAACCCTATTTCGTTGATACATTGGCTTATGTCGCCAATGAACGTAAAGCAGGCAAAACAATCTATCCACCACAGCCGGATGTTTTCAATGCATTTCGCTATACTGAACTGGCTGATGTAAAAGTGGTTATTTTGGGGCAAGACCCTTATCATGGCCCAAATCAAGCGCATGGACTGGCTTTTTCAGTCCAGCCGGGTATTCCTGCACCACCTTCTCTCGTCAACATGTACAAAGAACTGGAATCTGATATTGAAGGATTTCATCCCCCCAATCATGGCTGCCTACTTAGTTGGGCAAAACAGGGGGTATTACTGCTTAATACCGTGCTGACGGTTGAACGAGGAAATGCCCATTCCCATGCTAATCTGGGTTGGGAAACATTCACTGATAGGGTAATTGCAGCAATCAATGAACACCGACGCGGTGTCATTTTCCTGCTTTGGGGTTCTCACGCTCAGAAAAAAGGCCGTATTATTGATACCCAGCGCCACCATGTTCTGAAAGCACCACATCCTTCCCCATTATCAGCACACCGTGGGTTCTTAGGTTGCAAACACTTTTCCCAAGCTAACCAGTTGCTTGAAACTCAAGGATTGCCTTCAATTGATTGGAATCCAGTATTGCCTGAATAACCCTCTCATACCTACAAAAATGCCGCCTCTATCGGCGGCATTGCAATCATAGAATCCATATCTCTTACTTAGAAACGGCAACCATAGCAGGACGCAGCAGACGTCCATTCAGGGTATAGCCTTTCTGCATTACCAACATTACCTGATTTGGTTCATGTTGATCAGATTCCATCATAGTCATCGCCTGATGCACCTCTGGATTGAAAGGAACATGAGTATCACTGACAACTTCAATGCCAAATTTACCCACTGCATCAATAAATGATTTCAGTGTCAGTTCAATACCTTCAATCATTGGTGCCAAAGTCTCATTGGTACGATCTGCCGCGTCTAAAGCACGCTCCAGATTATCGATCACTGGCAGAAGTTCATTGGCAAATCTTTCCAATGCGAATTTATGCGCCTTTTCTACATCCTGCTCAGCGCGACGACGAATATTATCCACTTCAGCACGAGCACGCAAAACCGCATCACGCTCACGAGATTGAGCCTGTTTCAGTTCCTCTTCTAACTCGGCAACACGCGGGTCAACAACATTTTCAGTCTCTGGCGCGTCCGCCTTTTCTGCATCTTTTTGTTGCTCAAATACATTTTCTGTATTTTCTGAGACTTGCTCGTCAGGTACTTTTTGGTCTTTACTACTCATGAATATCTCCGCGTATTTTGTATTATTTTCGCCACTCCCGCTTATTATGGGGATCAAAACGAGGGATTCAAGGGAACACATCATATTGTGAGGGCAAAACCATATGCTGCAGGAAATAACAGCAATAAATAATGAATTCAAATGCATCGGTATTGTCGGTCGGCCACGTCATCCTGAAGCACTAACCACCCATGAAATGCTGTATCACTGGCTGGTATCTAAAGGTTACTGTGTAATTGTGGATAGACAAGTTGCAAAAGATATTAACTTACAAGGCGCTCAGACCGGAGGACTAACCGAAATTGGCAAAATGGCCGATTTGGTGATTGTCGTTGGTGGTGACGGAAATATGCTAGGAGCCGCCAGAGTATTGGCACGCTATGATATTAAAGTCATTGGTATTAACCGTGGTAACTTAGGCTTTCTGACGGATCTAGATCCCGATAATGCCCTGCAACAACTTTCTGAAGTTCTCAATGGAGAATATCGGGATGAAAAACGCTTTTTACTGGAAGCACAAGTCACGAAAAAAGGTCAGAAACCACGGCACAGTACAGCACTGAATGAAGTCGTTTTGCACCCTGGAAAAGTTGCCCATATGATCGATTTTGAAGTTTATATTGATGAGCGATTTGCATTTTCTCAACGCTCAGATGGCTTAATCATAGCAACACCTACCGGCTCTACAGCCTATTCTCTATCAGCCGGTGGGCCAATTCTGACACCAAACCTGGATGCTATTGTGTTGGTTCCCATGTTTCCACACACGCTTTCTGCTCGTCCTCTTGTCATCAGTAGCGGAAGTAGCATTCGTCTGAAATTTGCCCAAAACAGCAGTGATTACGAAGTCAGTTGCGATAGCCAGATTGTCTTACCAATCCAGGATGGTGAAGAAGTTATCATTAAACGCAGTGAATATAACCTGCATTTAATCCACCCGAAAGATTATAACTACTTCAATACATTAAGTACTAAACTAGGCTGGTCGAAAAAAATGTTCTAAAAACCCAGCTTTCCTACTTTACTGTATAAAAAACCAGTTTATACTGTATGGAAGAACAGACATGTTTTTATACACAGGAACATGAACTTATATCATGAACTCATTATAAAAACATGGTTTTAAGTATAGGAAAAGGTAGGAGGAGCACGATGTTGGCTCAATTGACCATCAGTAATTTTGCCATTGTTCGCGAACTTGAAATTGATTTTCGCTCAGGAATGACAACTATCACAGGAGAAACCGGGGCAGGTAAATCAATTGCAATTGATGCACTGGGTTTATGCCTCGGTAATCGTGGCGAAGCGAATATGGTTCGTACTGGCGCTCCTCGTACTGACATTTGTGCCCGCTTTTTGCTGTCCGATGCTCCTTCTGCCCGTAAATGGCTAGAAACGCATCAGCTCGACGGTAGTTTTGATGATGATAATGAGTGCCTGCTACGGCGTACTATTACCGCAGACGGCCGCTCCCGTGGTTTTATCAATGGTACTGCGGTTCCCCTTTCCCAACTTCGTGAATTAGGTTCACACTTGATTCAAATCCACGGGCAACATGCCCATCAGTTGCTTTTAGAAAATCGCCATCAAAAACATTTACTGGATATCTACGCCGGCGAATTTGTGTTGCAGAATGAAATGAAGCAGGCATATCAGCAATGGAGACAAAGCTGTCAGTCACTTGCCCAATTCCAACAACAAGCACTTGAGCGTCGCTCTCGACAGCAACTACTGGAATATCATCTGAAAGAACTGAATGAACTTGCGCCTCAAGCTGGTGAATATCAAGAGCAGGACAGCGAATATAAGCGCCTGGCAAATTGCGGTCAGTTTTTGTCTGCCAGCCAAAATATTCTCCAGATATTAAGTGACAATGATGAACAAAATATCGTTAGCCTTCTCAGTTACGCACGAAATGAACTGACTGACCTTGCCAGTATGGATCATAAACTCAGTGGATCACTCAACATGCTGGAAGAAGCTGCTATCCAAATCAGTGAAGTCAGTGATGAATTGCGTCATTACAGAGATCAACTGGAATTAGATCCTAACCGCCTGTTTGAATTAGAACAAAAAATATCGCAACAAATCAGTATAGCGCGTAAGCATTATGTCTCTCCGGAAGAACTACCAGCTTTACACCAGCAGCTTCTGGAAGAACAACACCAACTTTCACAGCAAGAAGATGATTGTGCTCATCTCAGTGAACTTGTTAGTTTACACTATCAACAAACACTCAACGTTGCAGAAAAACTGCATCAGGTCCGCCAACAGTACGCCCTTGAATTAAGCCATCTTATCACCAACAGTATGCACCAGCTTTCCATGCCTCATGGGCGTTTCACCATTGATGTTATATTCGAACCTGAACATTTAAATATTGATGGAGCCAGCAAGGTGGAATTTAACGTTACAACTAACCCTGGGCAGCCCCATCAAGCACTGGCGAAAGTGGCTTCAGGTGGTGAGCTTTCTCGTATTGCTCTGGCTATTCAGGTTATTACCGCTAAAAAAACGGAAACTCCTGCATTAATTTTCGACGAAGTTGATGTTGGTATCAGTGGCCCAACAGCAATGATTGTAGGCAGGCTTCTTCGTGAATTAGGCGAATCAACCCAGGTTATGTGTGTTACACATTTACCGCAAGTTGCAGGATGTGGTCACCAACACTTTTACGTCAGCAAACAAACTGACGGAGAAGAAACAGAAACCCGAATGCAGCTATTGGACAAAAAATCCCGTCTTCAGGAGCTTGCCCGTCTCCTGGCAGGAAGTGAAGTTACAAAAAACACGTTGGCTAATGCAAAAGAACTATTAGAGGCATAAATTAAATACCCTATGGATTTCAAGATGCAGTCAATAAAGCTGTAACTTGAAAGACGACGTGTATACAACTTTTTTGTATGCTTGAAGTCATATATTTTACAGATTTCAAAATTAAAGATATAGGTAAATGGCATAAAGGTTTTCAAACTCTATAATGTTTATTATTATCGACGGCCTGACTCCTAAAGGAATGTAATTACTATGCGCTGTAAATTGTTGACTGCCGCTACTGTATCGTTGGTTATGCTAACTGCGGGTTGCTCCATGTTTGAGCGAGTTGTTTATCGTCCTGATATTAATCAAGGGAATTACCTGACATCGGCTGAGGTATCAAAAATTCATAAAGGGATGACCCAACAGCAAGTTACTTACACTTTGGGAACACCAATGCTGACAGACCCATTTGGGAGCCAAACCTGGTACTACATCTTCCGTCAGCAACCTGGTCATGCGAAAGTAAAACAAGAGACACTGACACTCATTTTTGATAGCAATGGTGTTTTAACTGATATCAAAAATGAAAAAACTTTACCTCAAAATGGATAAAGTATGCGATTTTACTTATGCGCCAGATAGTTATTTGGCGCATAAGTAACAAATGGATGTTTATTGAGCACTATTTTTCGCTCGTTCAGCCCGTTTACGCCGCATTTCTTTTGGATCCGCAATAAGGGGACGATAAATTTCTACACGATCCCCTTCTTCCAACGTATCTGTTAACTTAGCCGGACGGCTATAAATACCGATTTTATTCTTAGCCAAATCGATATCACTACGTAATGCTAAAATACCTGATTCCACAATTGCCAGTTCGACAGTTGCACCTTCAGGTAATTTTACCTTACGCAGATACTGCCGTTCAGGTAAAGCATAGATAACTTCGATATTGATATCAGGCACTATAAACCTCTCGTGCACGTTGGGTAAAAGCTTGAACCATATTACCGGTTAGCTCTTTAAAAACCTTACCGAAAGCTAACTCAATCAACTTATTAGTAAATTCAAAATCGAGATGTAACTCAATCTTACAGGCATCCTCACTAAGCGGTGTAAAATGCCATCCGCCCATTAGCTTGCGGAAAGGGCCATCAACCAACTGCATATTGATACTTTTATTATCAAATAACGTATTTCGCGTCACAAACGTCTTACTAATCCCCGCCTTGGAGACATCAACAGAAGCCGTCATCTCATTATCACTGCTACTTATGACACGGCTACCCACACATCCCGGCAAAAAATCCGGATAAGATTTCACGTCATTGATCAATTTATACATTTGTTCCACGCTGTAAGGAACTAACGCAGAGCGACTAATCTGTGGCATATCATTTCCTGTAAAACGTAACAGCGCCGAATAGTATCACTTTAATGTGGTTAAATAAAAACCCGACGAGATTTAGAGCAATAAATGTCCACTTATCGTTAAATATCATGCAGAATAGATTTCTTTCATTAACGCTTACAGTATAATACAACGCATTATGACAAAGAAAAAAGCACACAAACCCGGTTCGGCAACTATTGCCATGAATAAGCGAGCCCGTCACGAATACTTTATTGAAGAAGAATTCGAAGCCGGTTTATCACTACAAGGTTGGGAAGTTAAATCGCTGCGCGCTGGTAAAGCAAATATCAGTGAGAGTTATGTTTTGCTCAAAGATGGTGATGCTTATCTTTTTGGAGCCACGATCACGCCATTGAATGTCGCCTCTTCCCATGTGGTCTGTGATCCCACACGGTCACGTAAGCTATTACTTAACAAGCGCGAACTTGATTCCTTGTACGGACGGATTAATCGCGAAGGTTATACTATCGTTGCACTTTCCCTTTATTGGAAAAACGCTTGGTGCAAAATCAAAATTGGCGTTGCAAAAGGTAAAAAAGCGCACGATAAACGTTCAGACATTAAAGAACGTGAGTGGAAATTAGACAAAGCACGAATTATGAAGAATGCAGGGCGTTAATCACTAGCATTATTCCCCAGTATTCTGATATACTTGCGTTTAACATACTTGGGGCTGATTCTGGATTCGACGGGATTCGCGAAACCCAAGGTGCATGCCGAGGGGCGGTTGGCCTCGTAAAAAGCCGCAAAACAATAGTCGCAAACGACGAAAACTACGCACTGGCAGCTTAATAACCTGCGCAGAGCCCTCTCTCCCTAGCCTCCGCTCTTAGGACGGGGATCAAGAGAGGTCAAACCCAAAAGAGATCGCGTGGATGCCTTGCTTGGGGTTGAAGCGTTAAATTCAATCAGGCTAGTTTGTTAGTGGCGTGTCTGTCCGCAGCTGGCAAGCGAATGTAAAGACTAGACTAAGCATGTAGTACCAAGGATGTAGGAATTTCGGACGCGGGTTCAACTCCCGCCAGCTCCACCAAATAAATCAAGGGGTTGCGTGAAAACGCAGCCCCTTTTTGTTTGCCCATGTCCACTTTACGTCCACCCATTTTATTTTTCTATCATAGTAGCATCGTATAACAGGTGGCCTTTAAAACATAAGGATGATAGCAGTAATGATTGACTACAAAGTTGCATCTGACTCCGGCTTATTAACAGAACTGAGTAGATTGTCTGGTGATAATTCTGTTGGCATAACTCGTAGAAAAAAAGAGTTTCTTTACGTCGCTAGAAATTTAGAAATGAATGAGCAGCCTATCGCAGTTCTAGCCGGTGATCTAAATGGAAGTAAAGGCACATTACTCTTACTGACTAATATCAATATTCACTTCGTAAGAATTAACCTGTTCAAAAAAGTACATCACGATAAGTTTTCTTTAGAATCAATAAATGGATGTGAAGATAAGAAAGGCTTACTATTTTCAAAACTTACATTGAGTATTAATTATCACGGTTATGTATTTAACAGCATAGAGAAGAAAGCACTTGCAAAGTTCCTTCCACTCTTGAACGAATTGCTAGTAACCCATGAATCTGGATCAGATGCTGAACCACCACATGCAGAGCAACAACCTGAGCCTGGGACCCCAAAATCAAATAAATTTAAATCATCAGTACTAGACACCAGCTCGTTTTTACCCAACGTATTGAGAGAACTAATCTCACTCTCCGTATCCGGATAAAGAGGCTGAATCGAAAAACGATAGGCTATTCCAAATCTGAAGAAATACACGATAAAGTGATAGGAACGTTTATTGAGCGTGAATACTACTTTCTCTAAGCGATCTAACTATTGGAAGCATGACCCACAGATTTTTATGCTCTCTATTAGGAGCATGACCTTCATTTTATCTCGAATCCAAACTGATATATTAATCGCGATCATTATTTCAGAAATAATAATAACTATTTGAAATTGACATTAGTCTATATAATGGAATTTAAAATATATAATTTATAGGAGGGTAAATTTATAGAATTAGGAGGAAAATATTAATTTAGATTAAAAATCTATAATTAAACGTTAAATTAAAAAGAGATTATAATGAACAATCTATATGCTATAAAAAATAATATGAATCTGTCGCACTCAGTTGACATTTTAGAGGAGTTATTAATACATATATATTTACATGGCCACACATCAAATAAAGATCTTTCATTAAATAGTAGATTGCCTATTCCTATCATCTCTGCATTTAAAAAAGAATTAATAAAATACGATTATGCTGAAAATAAAGGTGTATTTAAATTAAACTCCATGGGTGTAAAATATGTACAAGATGAACTGGGATATAAATCAGTTGATATAAATAAATATAACTTGCTGTCATCAGAAGAAAAACGAGAAGAATTCGAGAAAGAGCTTTCCGTTTTATTGGAGCCTATATATAACAGCAGGCCTCAAGTCAATGTTTTGTTAGATCAAGCACATGCGACATTAGAGACATCAATACGCCGGGTAATGCTATTACTTAATAATCCACGAGTATTTAAACAAAATATTTTATTTTTGGGTGATGATGATTTGACTTCCTTAGCCCTGATGATGGCATTTAAAAAGCTCGGCTACGATTGCTCAAAAAATATTTTTGTCAAAGATATCGATCAAGACCTGCTAACTTTTATTCGAGATGTCGCAGAGCAGAATAATTTTGTCATTAATACTGAATACTTAGATCTAAAACTCGCTAATATATACACTAAAAATTTTGACATCGTCTTGACTGATCCACCTTATACATTGAGCGGATTAAAACTATTTTTATCACGGGCAATTAGTTTCACTAAAAATGATAATAGTGAGATCTTACTCTCCTTTGGTCAAAAAAAACCAATGGAAAACCAAGAAGTTCAAAGGTTATTCAATAATCAGAATCTTCTTATCAAAAATATTTATCCGCAATTCAATAAATATCATGGCGGAAGTATTATCAGTAATGTCAGCGATCTCTATGTTCTTGCTGTTACACCTCAAACATACCCGACAATCTCAGGGGGAAATAATTATTCAGATAAAATCTATACTGGAGAAATTAACCCTCGTATAAAATTTTACCAATGTAAATCATGTAATAACATGATAACCATTGGACACGGAAAGAACATATTAACGATAGAACAACTCATAAAGGCAACTTGTAATAAGTGCCACGGCACTAAATTTCAATATCGTGGTCAGGAAAAAGTAAGTTCACCGGATAATACACGACAACTCGGCACTCACATCATCATAGATATGAAAGATTGTGATGCAGAGGTACTGAAATCTGTATCAGCCATTGAAAAAATCATGCTTGATATTGCCCAACAATGTCAGCTGAATGTTGTGACTCATAACTTCCATCAATTCCAACCATGGGGTGTCAGTGGTGCACTAATATTAGCAGAGTCACATTTTACTATTCACACATGGCCTGAATATCAGTACGCTGCTCTTGATTTATTTGTTTGCAATGAATTTAAACATCAAGATGCATTTATGATGCAACTACAAACGCAACTTAATGCTCAAGAATATGAGTATAAGATACTACAGCGGGGTTTTTAATTTTAAAATAAATAGAATATCTTCTTAGCACCTTACTCAACGTTGAAACATTAAGTTTATTCACTCAACGAAAGAACTGATTGTTAATTAACCGGGCGTGAAAGACAATCAGTTACAGAATAAATAATACAAATCGTTATGATATCCCGAAACTGATTGCTTGATACCCAAAAAGCACAATAGGGCCCTGAAAGCCCTTTAGATTAAACCGTTTTAATATAAAAAATATTCAAATAGAAAGTAGACGTTTTGCAAAACTCCCCTCTTTATTCTCTTTTTTGAATTTTCTATACTTTGATGCATAGCTTAGCATTGTTTCTTGATGCGGATATTCACGGATAAATATCCCTCCCCACAAATCATCCCATTTTTGATAATTGGGATCATTCAATAAATATATATGTGCTTTCTTGATATTCCAATGAGGAATACCCGGATACAAGTGATGCACTAAGTGATAATTATCATAATGTCTTCCAAACAAGAAGCGTTCCCACCAAATACCTTTTGTATTTCGTGTTAGCAATAATGCCTCCTTTTCGGATGCGGGCAGAGGATAATGTTCAGCTATGCCGATAATCCACCCAATAGCTACTGTAACCGTAAATAATGGAACTATCCAAAGTAGAATAAAATACAGGAAGTAACCAGAATAAATGATAATTGAAAGTATGATAATCCAATAAATAAAAAAGTAAGTTGATTCTTTATCATTTTTATTTTCTGATTTTTTCTTTATAACTTTATCTTCGTCTTTTTTTAACTCTTTATTCCTCCTTGATTTAATTATGTCTTCTATGACATATTTTATATATTTGAATGTTCTGTATCCTGAAAGGGTTAATAATATATTTTGTATAAAAAACTCCCTATCATTTTGATTAAAATCATATAATCCACTATCTATATGGAATTTATAATCAGGATCTTTTTCTGGGTCACCTAAATGAGCGTGATGATACCTGACATGGGGATCTTTATAAGTGCTAAGCAAATGAAATACCAAATGCCCAGATAAAAAAGTCCCGGCGATATAATTCAGGAACTTGTTTTTAGCTAAAACATGATGAGATGAATAATGTAATATATTAGTGAACGCCCGTTGTGTCGAACCTATCATCAATAAAGAGAGTGGGTAGAACCAGAAACTTATACCAACACTTAAATATATCGCAATTATTACAACAAGATAATCTTTTGAAAGTGCAATAGCCCAGTGATAATTATCCAATTTCCTTAGTGTTCTTAAACTGGAAATCACATTGCGAGATATATTGAAATGATTACTTAAATTTATTTCAGACAACGGCATAATTAAATCCTCTCCTGATATTTTATTAACAATGAGATGAATTAAGTTTTGATAGTTAACTATGTGACTGGAAGGTTCGTTTAATCAGCTTTCTTATTCCAGTCACTTAAGATAACTTAAAAGGAATTACGTCAATATTTCATTTTTCTCATTAAGAATGATATCTTCTGACTGTAAAAGGGCTTTAAGCTTTTCAGCACATAAAAACTCTTCTCCCATCATCAAGATATCATCTTGATCACGTTGAATGTGCTCAGCCAACTGCATAACTAAAGCAGCAGCGCCTGTAGCGGTTAAATGTGCTTGTCCCTTCGGGTCTTTAATATGGGTATATATGTGTTTTCGATCCCCTTTTTCATCAGTTCCATGTATATCAATCCGAATTTGATGCTGATCTCCGGTACCGGGATGATAAAAAATCTTTTTACGTAACTTTTTAAACAGATCACCTGATATCAATTTCCAAATACCATTTTTTATAAAAAATGATAAGATCTTATTCGCCTTATGATTATCATAACCAATTCTCGTGGCAACGGTTTGAGCATTTGTTATTAAAGGCAAAATAAATTGATCAGGCATATCTATGCGAAAAACACTATACCGACAATTATCATCAAATAAGATAATACGTTCATCCGAAAAAGGGCGTGTTTTCTGATATCGCCCATTTTTTTTTACAGTAAATGGCGTCGCAAGGCTATCTAAATAATCAAATGAATCCGGGCCTGACTGATCATTCGAAGCACTGAGTATACTGATATCAATACTCGTGGCGTTCACCAATGATTTACTCATATTATTGGCAAGTGTTGCAACCACACTCGCCATCCACGATGACGCAAAAATCATTGAGCTTGGTTTTTTATTTTTCATGATTACAGCCTTGCTTAGTGCAACCTGCAATCGTTCAGTCCAACGCGTTATATCTATATAAGCGATACCATTTTTATTTGCAAAATGCAATAAATTATCTTTTGGATCATTAACAGTGGCTAATATTATGTCAATTTTTATTTCATCTGATAAATCGATATTATCAATATCAAGAGCCACTGCCTTTGCATTTCCTAATGTTTGGGCTAATTGACTGGCATTATAAATATTTCTTCCTGCAATAATTAACTCCAACTCAGGAGCATGCTGATTTAAAATCTGCGCAACTTGCTGCCCAACAATGCCATATCCTCCGACTAATAAGACAGATAATTTTTTCATTTAATAAACCCTCAGAATAGAACTCAAGATTTTCTTTCTAGAATGATTAAGTACATTTGACAATACAACTTCAATTATTGCGTAACCTTTTATTCATGCGTTTTTTAGCTAAACTCCTTCTATCATTTTGATTTATATTTTCCTTATCTTGATGCGTACCACTATATTTATTGATTATATTCTGCAACGCAGTTTGGAGTTTAACTACAGAACTATAAGTAAACATCATTGCAATGGGAATATCCATATTTAACTTCTTCTTTAATTTTTCATTAACTTGAACAATATCAAGTGAGGTCGCGCCTAAATCAAAAAAGCTTATATATTCATCCAGTTCAGAAAGACCCAGTTGGTGTCTCCATACTTCTATAATAATCTCTTTTATTGAATCCTCAGCACGCGAATGTTTTATATTGTATACATGATCTTTATTATTTAATCGTGAAAGCTCATCTTGTTCTATTCTGTCTTTTATGGGTAATACTGACACTGAAAATTTATTAGGATAATGGGAAATTATCTGAAGAAATACATCTTGCCCTTCTTGGTTAGTTAAACCGAGCGTTGTATTGGAATTTGTTATAGTATTAACCGCCATACCCACTTCTAACCATCGATCCCAAGAGATGGAACAAATCCTGAAAGGAAACCTCTGGTCGTCTGCAATCGCCTCTAAATAAGCATTAGCCGCAACATACGCAGATTGCCCATAAGCTCCGTAATAAGATAGCAAAGAAGAACAAAACAGCATGGAACGAAGGCTTTTGTCACTAAAATAGGAAAGCAAGTTATTAGCACCCATGACTTTAGCAGCCATGATATCACGATGCAATGTGAGATTAGGTTGCGCAATCAATGCACCAGCATCAGATCCTGCTGCATGTATCACCATACTGAATGGTCCCAATTCCTTCTCAACTGATTGCAGCAATGAATGAAGCTCTTTTTCACAAGAGACATCAATAGAATGAATATAAACTTCACTCCCAACTTGTTCTATTTTTTCGATACTCTCAATTTTTTTCATTGTTTCCATTTGTGTTGGATCTTTCTTTATAAGATCCCATTCAGATCTTGCCGGAAACGGTGAGCGAGAGGCTAAAACAAAACGTGCACGATACTGAATTGCTAATGATTCTGCCAGCTTTAATCCTATACCACCAAGACCCCCACTAATAAATACTAAATCCCCTTCTTGTAATCCATGTGATTTCTCAACACTATTCAGAGGCGTTATTGATAATGGTTTGAATTCAGGAAGCCATAACTGACCATGCCGTATTGCAACTTGATTATATTTACCTGAATTCACAAGACCCCGTATCAGCAAGTTAGATCTGTCATCCTGTACGTCATTTCCAGATAAATCTATTTGCATTACTTGATGCTGTTGGTACTCATGAGAAATTGATTGAACCAACCCCTTTAACAATGAAATCGTTGGTATCGCTTGTTCACATCCCAGCACGTTTTCAATTTCAGGGGTGAAAAGAATAAATCGTGCAGCTTGCAATTCTAGCAGAGTTAAAATGATGCGAAGACCTTCAACCCATTGCAAATAGTATTCAATGGGATCATTTTCGCATCTTTCTTTTTCAGGGATCAGAAGAAATCTACTTTCAGGTAATGGTGTTAATGATTTAAGACTATCTGAATCATCAATAAAAATCACTGTGCTATCAGGCCACAATGCTTTGCTTGAAGCAAGATAACCGGCATGACTTGATTGAGTACAAAGAATAAAAACCGGTTGATCTATATTTCCTTCTTCTATTTGAGGATAAAGTTCTCGCTGCCAACCAGGGAAATAGAGTTTATTATTATTTAACGTATTATTATCACTATTTACATTGATGCCAGAAACTAATTTATCCCTGAGTTGAGTATACTCCGTTCTGGCAAACTGATACACTGGCATATGAATCAAATGCCCTTGTAGCGGATTGATATTTTGCCAATCTATACCTTCGGTATTACACCATATTTTCCCAAGCTGACGATAAAAATACTCATGATCATCATCTGTTAAATTAGGGTGTTTAATCATATTAATGATTAATGGTTTATTTTCATTTTCGTTTTGATAATATTTATGTATGAAACTGGATAAAGTATTACCCGGACCCACTTCAATAAAAACAAGGTCATGGAACTCTGACAATGTTTCTATGCTACCTAAAAAATCAACTGTATTTCGTTGATGTGACAACCAATATGCAGATTGCCTGATACCTTCTTCAGAATGCCAGCTACCTGTTAAATTAGAAAGAATGGGTATTACAGGATGGTTAAAATTGACTGAATTTAACGCCTTAGCATATTCTGTCTGAATCTCATTTATCGTTCTGGAGTGGAATGCATGAGAGGTTTTTAATCTTCTGCATTGGATATTATCATTTTGAAGAGCAGATGCCAGCCTCTCAATATTAGCCGCATTACCAGAAATGACGACAGATTCTTTACCATTAATTGCAGCTATATCAAATTTTTCATCAAGGTAACTGCGTATCTGTTCTATTCCTAATGCGACACTCAGCATCATCCCTGGTGACATCATTTCGATGAGTTTTGCCCGTTGACTGACTAAGTGTAGGGCGTCCTTGAGGGAAAATACGCCAGATATTGTTGCCGCAACATACTCACCTAAACTATGCCCAAGTAAGGCAAACGGTTTAAATCCTTTATGTTGCAGTAAAGATGTCATGGCATATTCAACAATAAAAATAGCTAGTTGGGTTATTTCGTTGGATACGCTCTTCTGTTCAGATATATTCACAAAAAAATCATGCAACTCTTTTTGAGTATCTTCAGATAATAAATCGAAACAATCCTGGCAGCTATTTCTGAATATTGTTTCCTGCTGATATAAGGCATAAGCCATACCCGGATATTGTGTTCCCTGCCCCGGATATAAAAAGACGATCCTCTTGGCTGAATGTTTTGCTTTTCCGTGAATAAAATCAGATAAGGTGCTGGATGTCTTACTCCCGGAACAAACCAATACAGATCGGGAATCAAAGTGTTCCCGCCCTTGTTGCAGGGTATAAGCAATATCAGACAATTTATGCTTTTTCTCTGAAAGAAGTTTTAGCAGCTCATTTTCCATCATCGATAAACTTGATGCATTCTTAGCAGACAACGGCAAAAGTGCCACTTGTTCAGGTGATTCAGGTTTCAATGGTTCATGGAGCATCTCTTCGAGGATGACATGCGCATTTGTCCCTCCAATACCAAAAGAACTGACGCCCGCCCTTCTGATTGATTCGCTATGCCACTCTTGGCTATTTTTATTAATGTAAAAAGGTGATGATTCCAGCTTTAATTTAGGATTGGGTGTGCTGAAATACTTATTGGCACAAAGCATTTTGTTTTTCAGCATTAATGCCGTCTTAATTAAACCCGCCATACCAGCAGCACTATCAAGATGCCCAATAATAGATTTAGTTGAACTTATTGCAATACTGCCCACCGGACAATCATGGAATACATTTTTTAACGCAGTAATTTCAATTGGGTCACCTAATTTAGTTGCCGTTCCGTGTGCTTCAATATATGAAATTGATTTAGGATCAATTTTGGATACTGTGATTGCACTACGAATAACATCTGTTTGCCCTTCAATACTTGGCGCGGTATAGCCAATCTTTCTTGCACCATCATTATTGATCGCGCTTCCTTTAATCAAAGCAATAATAGGCCGTTTTTCTGCAAGAGCCTGCTTTAACGGTTGCAGCACAATGGCTCCAATGCCCTCGCCTCCCACAGTGCCATTGGCCTGTTCATCGAAAGGGCGGCAAACACCATCCGGTGATTCTATCATGCCATCCAGATAGAGATATCCCTGTTGATTTGGTGTCACCAAAGCGGCGGCAGCCACTAAAGCCAACTGGCATTCGCCCAGTAATAATGCACGAGCTGCCATATGCACTGCGGTTAATGAAGAAGAACAAGCGGTTTGTAGTGCAACGGCCGGACCAGTCAGCCCCAACTTATACGCTAACCGCGTGGCCGCAAAATCTTTTTCGATAAGACTAAATGCAGAAAATAAACCGACTCCATCTTGCTTGCTCTCTTCATAAGCTGCCATTTGCCACTGTAACTGAGCACTGGCTGCCAAATAACAGCCTACTTTTCCTTTATAAGCTGAAGGCACTAAACCTGCTGAACCTAATGCATCAAAACTACATTCGTGAAGGTGCCTGATTTGTGGCTCAAGTAATTCCGCTTCGCGCTTATTGTATTGGAAAAACTCAGCATCAAACCGTAAAGGATTTTCAATCACACCTTTCGCATTGACATAATTCTGGTGCTTATATTCATGTTCAGGAACACCATTCTTAGCTAACGTTTCATCAGAAAACCGGGTGATACAGTCATTACCCTCAAGACAATTTTTCCAAAAACTTTCGACCGTTGGGCTATCAGGAAACCGGCAGGAAATGCCAACAATAGCGATTTCCAGACCTGTTAATTTTTGAGATAATTTATCATTAATTGGGTTTTCTTCTTTACTCATAATATGTCATCACCAATGAAAATTAAAAATAAATACGAATCGAAAGTTCACGAAATCCATTCATATACTGATTGTTCATCATTTTATTTTTGACCATTTACACTCAATGATTAAACATTCCTATCGCATTATCAAATTGTTCAAGTTGATTATCGTCAACCAAATTATTTGCCTTGCCATGAGATTCTATAAAAATTGCTTGTTGTTCTATTGTGGTATATTGGAATAAATCAACAACTTCAATTTCCTTATTAAAAAATTCATTCAACTTAATACTCAGTTGTAACAATGTGTATGAAGAACCACCCAAATCAAAAAAATTATCACCTGAACTGATATTTTCCTTATTCATTTTTAAAACGTCAGACCACAGAGATAATATATTGACCTCAACTTCACTACTACAAGGTTTCATTTCAATGCTTCTTGCGATGCTTCTGGGATCAGGCAACCTCGCCACATCGATTTTACCGCTGTTATTTTGCGGGAATTCTTCAACCTTAATGAAATAACTCGGAACCATGTAACCTGGCAAACGTTCAACCAATGCTTTCTTCAAAACCTCTCCGTTAAATTCAATATTGGTATATATATAAGCCACTAAAAATTTATTGTCTGAGTCTTGGGAGTTAACCATAACAAAAACATCACAAATCGCTTTCGAACCGGGCTCAAGCCCATTGATTTGTTCATTAATCGTTTTTTGAGTAATGACTTCTATTTCCCCCAATTCAATTCTATAACCATTAATTTTGACCTGATTATCAGATCGGCCAAGATAAATTAAGCCATTCTTTCCTGAATATTGGGCAAGATCACCGGTTCTATAATATTTTTTACCTTCGATAGTAATAAACTTTTCGGCGGTTAACTCTGGATGATTTATGTAGCCTTTTGCAAGCCCCTTTCCAGCAATGGCAATTTCACCAATTGCGCCTTCAGGTAACCGTCTTAAAAAGTCGTCAATCAATATAATCTCTTCACCCGGCATCGGAAAACCAATGGGAATTGTCGGTGTTTGAATTTCACTCTGCTCGTTAAATTCAAAAGAAGTGGATTGCACACAACATTCTGTCGGGCCGTAAGCATTAGAAGCATTAGGAACCGACTCCCAACATTTGGCAAAATTATACCAATTATGTTTTTCCAACAATTCACCACCAATCATAAGATGATTGACCGTACAACGAATTGAATGTTCTGCGAATTGTGTTCGGATCATACGTAAATGTGTCGGTGTACAATCTGCAATCTGGATAGCATTCTTGCCCCAGAATTCAACCACCCTTTTTCCATTCCGCCTGACGGACTCAGGCACCATATGAAGAGTATGGCCGAGTAACAATGCCGGATATAGTTGTTGTACTGAGGCGTCAAAACTCATTGCAGACATCATGGCTACATTCAGAGTACCCTGATAATGTTGATAAACTCTGTCATGTAATCCTAAAACCAGATTTATGACAGCAGCATGCGAAACTTCAACACCTTTTGGCGCACCTGTTGAACCAGACGTAAAAATAACATAAGCAGAATCTTCTGACGTTATATGATACTGTTCACCGATATCAATATTGGTATCGCTATCAAGCGATACATAAACAATATTCTGACAATCTTCAAGCTCACAGATCGTTTCATCAGAAACAATGACATGCTTAATCAAGGCGGTATCTTTAACATGTTTCTTTCGCGAAGCAGGCCAATTTATATCAAGCGGACAATATTTAGCCCCTATTTTTAAAACAGCCAGCATAGCAACAATGGCGGCACATGAACGATTCATATGAATACCGACGGTATCATATTGTTTAATTCCCTGGCTTAACAATGTAGTGGCAAACATTGAGCTTAATTTATCTAATTCGATATAACTGAGGGTGCAATGTTCATCTGTGATCGCTGTGCGCAAAGGATGCTGTTTTACTCGTTCTTCAAATAAAGAATGAATAGTAGAATGACTGTCAATTTCAGGTGTAAAGTGATGGGCATATACACCCGATTCTTCCGATAGTTTGAGCGCACCGAGCGACTTCTGAGAACGAATCTGCTGGCTCAACAACACGACCATTTTAATAATTTCGGTATAATAATTAACATGATAAGGTGAATAAACTTCACAACTTATTATTTCATCATCATGTTCAAAAAATACTTGAGAAACAGATAAATTATAAATTTCTTTATTCACCGTCTGACAGTTTTTCAATAGAATACACGATGTGAAAAATTTAGGTTGTTCACAAATTTCGTGAAATGAACCTATTCTATACTGTAATAAATTCTGGATATCTTTTGATACTGTCTTTATGAGATCGACCAAAGATTGTTCAGGTGAATATTTTGTCGGAATACATATTATCTGAGGTTCTTCACCATCATCGAGATAACTTGTGGTTAAAATTAAAGAGCTTTGGCTTCTCTGCATTATTGACTGAGCAAAACCCATCAGTGATATCAGTAAAGTACTTAATCGTTTATCTGAACCATTCGCCATGGATAAGATATTTTGTGATTCTTCACGTGAAAACACTATTTTTTGTCGGTTCACGCCATCATGATTGAATATCAGAGATTTTTCAAACTCAGAGGGTTCATGATCATTAATTATTCTCTTCCAAAAATATTCTTTATCAATGTTTGTATTTAATTCATTTTTTACATTCATTATATCGATATCCTATCATTTGAGTGTTGACTTAATTGATCTCATAAATTAGCTGACCTAATTAACGTTCTCATTGACATTTTTCAAAGAATGTATTTAAAATCCATAAAGTTAGTTAAAATCAATCATCGTTATAAACCTCATGAGCGTTTTCAATTCCCATGAAAACTTTAGAGATATTCAAATACCCTTCAGAGAAGACTCGTGTGTTTCTCATATCCTGCAACATACAATAATAGTCACTTAAATTTTCTGTTTCTATAATAACAAAATCCTGAAATTCTGCGGTAAAACCCTCAGTATCTATCGTTCTCAGGCTAATGGATGAACTGTATTTTTTTAATATCTCTGGCAAATGTTCATTTTGCAATTTTTTCCGTTCATTCCGATTAAGCGCATTCCATTTCTGATGTAAAATTAATGTCCAAATAATGACGTATTTCATTTTATTTCCTATATAATTTTATTTATTTCAAATGTTATTTTATTGATGACTTCACTTTTAACTTCTTGTAAATAAAAGTGCCCACCCTGGAATCCATAGATTGTACATCGACCTGAAATATAGCCCGGCCAATCTTTCATCATTTCATATGTCACCTCTGAATCTTTTTTACCATAAAACAAACCTACTGCGGTTTTATTATCAATTTTTGATTCACTCATGATAAAATCATCAATGACTTTAAAATCTTTCCTGATTATTTCAAGCATGATTTTCATTGCATGTTTATCTTCAATTAATTCACTGACATCCCCTAATGTTTTTAAATAATCTAAAAACTGATTTTCCGTCATTAAGTCGCGATGAACTAATTCTGCTCTTTTTATATGAGGTGGTTTGAATGCAGATAGGCCAATCCACAGTGGGTATATACAGCGCGCTTGCAATTTTAAAGTCAATTCATAAGTAATTAATGCCCCCATACTATGCCCAAAAAACGCAAATGGTTTATCGGTCTTAATCACAGGCAATAACGCCTCTAAAATGTCTTCCATCGATTCCAGGCACGCTTTGCCAAAACTCAATCCCCGACCAGGAAGTTCTATCGCAATGAACTCTATCCAATCAGGTAATTCTTGTTGCCATGTTCTGTAAAACATGTGAGATCCCCCCGCATGATGCAGGAGATATAATCTCAATTTCGCATTTATCGGTGTATTTAAATGAATTTTATCTAACATATTAACTCTATAAATAAGATGTTGTCGGATTATTGATGTAATTCAACATCCCCAGCCACATAATCATTTACGGACTGGGAATGTATTTACAGCCATTAAAAAACTTGAAAATGCTTTGGTATTAAACAGATATGGCTAAAAATTAAAATCCAGAAAATCACTCTCCGTCACTTCATCATGATGATTTTCATTGTTTGCATTCAATATAAATTTAATGTCTTTATCAGGATAAGCGATAATGTTATTTAACAATGTAATATATCGATACTTGAAATACTCCATTGTTTCCTCTTTAAATAAATTCTTTTTGTATTCAATGTTAAATTCATAGCCTGAATAATTTTCCTTAACAAAAAAGGTAATATCAAATCGGGTATTTTCCTGATGGAGATCATAACGAGAGAATTTAACTTCAGGTAATACAAAATCTGCCATTCCAATATTCATATAGGAAAATACGGTATCAAAAATCGGTGTTCTATTTAACCTTGGCTTAATATTAAGCTCCTTCACCATATTTTCAAACTGAAAGTCAGCATTCTCAAATGAGGCTATCGTTCTTTCAGCTACCCTTTTGACAAAGTGCTTAAAGGGTAATTCACCGTTACACTCAAAGACAATCGGCAACAAGTTTACAAACATACCAATGATATCTTGTAGTTCATTTTGCGGTCGTCCCAATATTGGTGTACCTACGGCAAATTCATCTTGTCCGGATATATCTTTCATCAAAAGCGCATAAGACGAAATGAAAAGCATAAATTTTGTGATATTTTCGCACCCTGCCAGCTCATCAAGTTGATCACTCAATGCTTTATCAATCACAAAATCTATCCGGCCACCTATATTACCGACCTCGTTTGTTCGGGCATAATCTATAGGTAATTTAAGCTCCGGTACATTTTTTAACGTTGATAACCAAAACGCCTTCTGTTTCAATATACGACTATCATTAACCATTCTTTGTTGCCAAACCGTATAGTCTTTATATTGTATTTCTAACGGTTTCAGTTCCTTATCCTGGTAAAGCTCTAAAAAGTCCCTTACGAAAATATCTTGAGAAAGCCCATCCGAAATAATATGGTGTAAATCCAAGAAGAATATGTAGTGTCCTTTCCGAACTTCAATTAGGGTCACTCTTATCAATGGTGGCTCGTCTAATTTAAATGGCTTAATAAGACTATTAACCTTAATTTTCACCTCATCATCACTCATATTAGATGAGTCAAGCTTTAAATATTCCACATTTATTTCAATGTCATCATGATATTTTTGTCTTGGTTCGCCATCATAAAGAATAAATGATGCTCTCAGTGAATCCTGTCGTTTAAATAATAATTGAAGTGTTTTGTTAAACTTGTCCCTGTCTAGTTTACCAACAATGTTAAATGCGGCTGTTTCGTTATAAGCAACCGAATTTTTATCCATAATCTGTTGCAGATAAAGCCGTCGCTGTCCGGATGATAGCGGGTAGGTTTCCTGAGCTTCTGCTGGCAATATCATTTGATACTCTGATTCTGCCTGTGAAGCAGATAAAATAACAATGTCTTCGATCGTCGGGTTCTTAAAGAAGTGTGTTAATGAGACATCTATTTTGCAATTTTTGTGTACCCTCGATAATAATGTTATCGCTTTGAGTGAATTACCGCCCAGTTCAAAGAAATCATCTTTTAAGCCAATCGGTTCAATTCCCAGAAAATCTTGCCAAATTGAGGCTAATTTTTTCTCAATATCACTTTTTGGTAAGACATATTCAGAATCTAAATCAGGTCTTTTTGCGTAATTCCCATGTTGAATGGCTGTCTCATTATCGTGGATAGCAGGAGCCGACCATTGGGCAATACGTGCATTGATATCCGCAGTTGAGATCACAATGGCTTGTTTTTCCCGATAATTGAGTACCTTTTCTAATAAAGCAATTCCTTCACTTCTTGTTACAAGCAAGTGTGACAGGCTACTGCCCACTCCCGCATTAATTTTTTCTTTCTCTGCTAATTCCCAGCCATCCCAGTTGATTAATGCCCATGTTTTTCTATTTCTCCGATTATGGCGTAATACAAACGAATCTAAATAGGCACTGGCGGCCGCATATGCGAAAAACCCTACACCTCCGAGAATAGGTGCCAAAGAAGAAACGATCAGGCAAAAGTCATAATCAACAGGTTCCAAAACTTGTTCTAATACCGTTATCCCTTTTTGCTTAGGAACGAGATGGCTATCAATATACCCTATCTCCGTTTCACTTATTGATCTAAACGAAGCGTCATCGCTTAACCCCGCCAAGTAGAATACACCATCAATACGGCCATATTTGGCAACCAAATCATGGATAAGTTTTTTCATGGCGTCATGATCACTCGCATCAACCTGAACAAACTCCAGGTTTTTTGCAGCATCGGTGACAGATTGCCACTTCTGGTCATGTTCGTGTTTGGCGCGTGAAGAAATAACCAAATTAGCGTTATACTCTGTAGCAAGGTATTGGGAGAATGTGTGACCAATAAAACCACGCCCACCAATGAGTAAATACACCCCCTCTTTTTTCAAGCGGGAGGTTTCATCCTTCACAAAGGGAATAGATGGTAAGAATGCTTCAGTCCATCTCCGGTTATTTCTGTAGATAACCGTTTTATTTCCGCCCTCTTCGATTTCGCGTATTAGCATCTCAGCAGAGCAATCATCAACATGACCAACATCGATAGCCCGGCAAGATATTTCATGGAATTCTTGTCGAATAATCGTGCTGATAGCCAGCATCGCAGCCGCATTCGGATCAATATCAGGTTCATTACAAACTTCACGTGCATTCTGGATAAGTAAGGTAATATTCTTTAAATGATTTATATTGCAAAATGCGCGATGTGATTTGAGTAAATAAAGTACCGAAGCCAATTGTTCATTAACCGCCAGGTTTACACCGGTACAATCAATGATAATGTCTTCAATTGAAATCTGGTTATTGTTAAGAAATTTGAATAAATTTGCATGATCTTCACTGTTGAGACCACGAATGGTACTTGGAGCTCCAATTTCCAATTTACATTGCTGACCAAGACTAACTTGAATAACTTTGTGATAATGATTGGCTAATGCTTGTTCGTAAAGGGTACTTTGCTCAGAATTATCCCCTAACTTGAATAAAAGCGCTGTCTTAACGTTTTTCTCTTGCTTCAGGTTTCTTAAAAGATCCTGTTGCCAGACAGATTGATAAAACCAATCTGATATATTTTCATTCTTGGTAATAGGTGTCTGACTCGTTTCTATACTTTCATTGCCAGAAAACAGATGTAAGAAATTCGCATTTTCAGGCCAGTAGGTACTTCTGTCAAAAGCATAACCGGGCAATGAAATACGTTTGCAATCTGGTGATGTGCGTATTTTGCTCCATTGAATTTTAACGCCTTGTTGCCATATTTTCCCTAATCCAGCCCAGAATAAGTAAGGATGACTGTTAGCTTTATTATCTTCCGGCAGTAATTGTATGATTGATTGCGAGGATTCTGGTGTCGTATATCGGCGAATTAAATTAACGAGATCTCTTCCCACTCCCACTTCAATCAACACATAATGATTACTGGTATTAAGAATATTTTCCATTCCCTGAACAAAACACACCGTTCTTTCCGCTTGTTCAGCCCAATAGTGAATTGATTTTACGTCTCCGGCAGAAAGTATTTTACCCGTCACAGAGGACATGATTGCTGTTTTCGGCGCATTTAACGTAAAGCCAGAAAGTATTTGCAGTAATTCCTCCTTTATTTTCGTCATTGCGGGGGAATGTGCTGCATGTTTGGATTTGATGGGCGTCGTCAGGATGCGTTTTTTCTTTAATACCTGAGAAAATTCTTCGATGGATTGTTCATCAGATGAAACGACACAAGAATCTTTATTATCTATTGCGATAACAATGTGATCAGGGCAAAGCGGCAATACCTCTGATGCAGGCAGTGGGATACTCAGCATGGCGCCAGTAGGCAGACTTTGCATGAGTTGTCCGCGTCTTACAACAAACTTTAATGCGTCTTCTAATGTAAAAACGTCAGCAATAGTTGCAGCAACCAGCTCCCCAAAGCTATAACCGATGAGCATTGAGGGTTTGATGTCTATATCAATTAAACATTTGGCAAGCGCATATTCGATAATAAAAATGGCTGGCTGTGCATATTGTGTTTCGCTAAGAAAATCACCATCGCCATAATTAAACCATTTGTCTTGCAGGGACTCACCAAGATACTCAGAAGCCAAAAGCAGACATGAGTCAACAATTGAACGGAATAATACGTGATTTTCATAAAGTGACAGTGCCATATTTGAATACTGTGCTCCCTGCCCGGGAAACATAAACACAATATTCTGTTCTGAATCTTTTGCTTTTACGGGGTTCGTCGTCTCTCTTTCCAGAGCTGAACATAATTCCTGATATGTTGAACCAACAAACGCTTTACGATAACGGTGATGTTTTCTTCCTTCCTGCAAAACATATGCAATATCATTTAAGCGGTACGGATTAGAACCTTTAAGCGCATTCAGCAAATTCTGTTGATTATTTTGTAGCGCGGTGGGCGTTTCTGCTGAAATTAAAAATACATTCGGCTGTCCATTATCTTGTACTTTTTCTTGTACTTCTTCTTGCTGATCAGCTTCAGCAATCACGATATGCGCATTCGTTCCCCCAATACCAAAAGAACTGACGCCTGCCATTCTTTTTTTCCCCACAGGCACTGTCCAATCCATAGGGCTGGCTACCACTTTAAACGGTGTTTCATCTAAATGCAGCTTATCATTCGGCTTATTGTAATGCAGAGTGGGCGCTAATTGTTTATTCTTCAATGACATAATGGTTTTGATGACGCCCGCAACACCGGCGGCTTCATCTAAATGACCAATATTACTTTTTACCGCACTCAACCAACAAACATGATGGGAATTTTGGAATACACGTGCCAGTGCGGTCACTTCAATGGGATCACCAATTTCAGTGGCTGTTCCATGACATTCTATGTAACTGATATCTTCAGGCTCCACGCCAGCCAACATATGCGCACTGGCAATAACCTCTGCTTGCCCTTCTATACTTGGCGCCGTGAACCCCACTTTACGTTGACCATCATTATTAACTGATGACCCTTTTATAACCGCATGGATTTGATCATTATCTTCCAAAGCACGATCAAGGAGTTTCAGAAGCAGAATTCCCACTCCATTGCCACCTACAGTACCATTCGAATGCGCATCAAATGGACGACAGTGCCCATCAGCCGAACGAATCATTCCCCGCTGGTATGTATAGCCTGATTCCTGAGGTAATGAAATGGCAACCCCACCAGCCAAAGCCAGATCACAATCTCCACTTAATATTGATTGGCAGGCGGTATGAATGGCAACTAAAGAAGTTGAGCAGGCAGTATGCACTGACATCACCGGCCCATTTAAACCTAATCGATAAGCTATTCGGGTAATGATAGATTCCGGTAGGCTCCAATTCACCGCATCAAAGATTTCAGCCGGGGTCAGCTTCTGTTTTAACTGATTAGAAATCCACGGTAAATTGATCGAAGCACCGGCAAATAAACCAATTCTGTCTTTATTATTGTCGGGAATATATGCGGCATCTTCCAGGGCATGCCAGCAGCATTCGTGTAATAATCGGCATTGTGGGTCCATTTTATCAACTTCGTCTTTGAGATAACCAAATACATTATTATCAAAGGACTTGTAATCATTAAGTATCGCTTTAGCAGGTACAAAGTTAGGATCATTGATCTCTTCTTTGCTGTACCCATTCTTTATCAACTCTTCATGAGTAAATTTTTTTATACTTTCTTTCCCTGAAATAAGATTTTGCCAAAACATTTGTGGTGTAGTTGCATCAGGAAAATTACAAGCCATGCCAACGATAGCTATATCAAATGAATTCGTCATATATTAACAACCCAATTTTATATAGATAATTTAAACAACTTGATCTCCGACTCTATGTTTTATCGGAGATAAAGGCATTATTGAAATAATCTGTCAAAATACGTATATCACGGTATAATTCACCAGCTCATTAACATAAGCCTATTTATTTTGGCTTTTAACATAGGATATATGGCGAAAAAATATGATGATTAAATGAATCAGCCCCATGATTAAAGTCAAAGTTAATAATGTTGACATTAGTATAAAACTCATTGGCATCCAGATAATCAATGAATTCCAAGACATATTTAATAAAACTGAGGGGAAAACGAAACTTAACAGCGTCAAACTCAAACAGGCTAAGATTGAGATTATAACGATGACTTTCTTTGCCCCAGACAGGCGATTACTCTTTTTAGTTATACTATTACGATAAATTCTGAATATTATTATTAGCAAGAACAGGAAAAGGAAAACACTTGATGCTAAAAATAATCTATCAAACGTATCAAACAATTCAATATCATTGGTAGAGGTCAGGTTTATCGTCCCATCTCCCGATGACAGTTGTTTTAAGATTTGTTCACCAATAGTAAACGTGACATTACTGTTAACATTCGCCATAACAGCAACAGCGACATTAGATTTAGTATTCATTCCAATAAAACTAGAGAAATTCGGATTCATTCCAGTATGATATATCTTATTGTTATTTATAGACCATCCTAGTGCATAATGAACATCTTCACCCTCATTCGTCGATAATTGCATATTGGGCTCAAATATACGCTTTTTATATTTGCTTAATGGTGAATCGTTATCCTTAAGAAGAAAACGTAGCCATTTTTCCATATCAATTGCGTTTATCTGAATATATCCGGCAGGAACATTAGAAATGAAGAACGGTGCATCATATGGTCTGGGAGCAAGATAGCTTATCTGATATCCTGTTGCCTTATGATTAACCATAACATCAACTGAGGTATCATTCATTTTCAGCGGGGTTAACACATATTTATTTAATAGCTCAGAATAAGGTTGCTGTGTCACCACTTCCATCATTCTGGCTGCAATATCATAATTAATCGTTGCATAGGAATAAAGCGTTCCGGGGTTATTCTGAAGGTCTATCCGACCAATACGATTGATCATGTTCTCCAGAGAATCACTGCTGTTACCACCATAAATAAAGTCAACACTTGAAAATGGAACCCCCGATGAATGATGCAACAGTTGAATAAAGCTAACCTCTATGGGCTGATTATCATAATAAAATGAGAGAGAAGGCAGGATAGAAGAAACCGTTGTTTCTTGTTTTATCTTTTCTTCCTCAATGAGTTGTGCCGCGATTAATCCAGTAAAAGCTTTACTCGTCGATCCCAATTCAAAAACTGTTTCCTGCGTAATGTCTCCATCGTGATTTTCGTTCTGTTTGCCTAAAGTTATTAGGTGGGTTTTGTTGTGCTTATCAATAATGACCAATGACAAACCTGGTATTTTACCCATTTCCATATAGTCAATAAGTTGCTTTTTAAATTCAGCATCGTTGGTTAATTCACTTTTGGCAAAAGAAGCGGTCATAAATATGATGCTGAAGAAAATAACAAGCAATCTGATTTTCATCCAATAATACCCCTCATAATTATTTTTTAAAATTTAATGCGATACACCTACGAGAACCTTCCAGCAGGCTCTAAGTCATGGTTTTTGAATTTAACGATACCCAATACACTCCGGGTTACATCATGTCACTACCTCCAGTCATATAGTCAGCTATATGACTGGAGTGATGCACTTCACTAAAAAAACAACCTAAAAGGTGAAGGATTTATTAAACTACTTTACTAACCGAGAAGATCAATGACAGAATCCAATTCCGATTTTATGAGATTCAAGCAATTTAACCTATTCCTGTCATGATCATTATCCTGACAGGAGGCAATCAACTCTTTCATTCTTCCATTGATAAAAGAGAATGAGCTTTCAAGTTGTTCGGCATGTTCTGGTCTTACGAGAATTAAAAAATTCCTTAGTGAATTAATCTGATTATTCCAACGCTTGAATATTTCCTCCAAATCATTAGCGGTACTGTTTGTTAATAGTTCTGGGGTTTCAATAAGTTTTTCTATTGCAGCCAGACCTATATAACAAGAAAACTCATTTTCATTGTATTTAACCTCTTCTTTTCTTCTAAAATCATTAATCAGATTATTTAGAATGAGTTCCTTTTGTTCACGGCTGTCAGGGAAATCACCATCGCAATTGATGGTAATGACTAAATAAGGCCGGGATTTATTAAAGACTTCATGTGACTTCATAAAATCTAAGCCTTTAAATCCAATAACCGTCTTCTCAAACTCCTGTGCGTTGATCTCCCCAAAGTATTGGAAGCTTCCATCATATATTTGATACCCTGAATCGGTCTTTCCAACCAGCACAAAAACATGCGGGATTGTCTCATCTTCCAGCACGATATCCTGGAATAGTGGCCTTGTTATATATTCCGCCTCTGATAAACCGTATGAAGGTGAAAAAGGCAGATAATAGTCACTTCCTGTTACAATGACGACATTCCCAAGAGATAACTCTTTTTCGCAGTAGTTCTGATAGGATTCATAATCTTCAAAGAATTTCTTAGCATAAGAGAAAGCATAATTTTCTTCTAATGAAGGCCAGCCAAGCATGTTACCAAAGTTAACCTCCTGATTAGATAATTTAACCTTATTTTCAGCCTGTTGTAATACAATGCCAATTAAGTGGCTGCCATCTGAAACCTGCATAATGGCATCATCGCAATTTAGATGATGTTCATGTTTCAGTTTTTCTCTGACTGCCGAATACAAGCAACTGGCATACGTTGGATATAACTCAGGTGAAAAATTCTCATTGAATTTCCAGACGTTATATTCAATCTTGAGGTCATTATCTAATATCTGGCTTATCTCAGCCAGGGTTTGGCCCGACAACAACATATTCATGTTAATTGGTAGATTTATAGCCTTCGCTTTTGCCACCACTTGCACTGCTGAGAGAGAACTCCCGCCCAGAGAAATAAAGTCATCACTGTTTTCAACGCTATCAATACCCAGAATGCGTTTCCAAATAGAACCTAACTCGTTGATAACTCTATCCCGTTCCTGTACCAGCGAGTTGATATTTGTGTTGGTCGCTCTGATTGTGTTGGTCACTTTAGCGTGATCTTCTTTCCTTTCCTTTTCTTCAACAACTTGAGGGGAATTGCCAGAAAATAATGCCTGCAATCTTTTTATATCTGTCGGGTATGCTTTTCCGCGTATCGGTGTTGGGGGGAGATGAATCAATTCAGGTTGCTGAACATTTATCTCCTGCTGCCAATTCACATCAATACCATGTAAGGAGATCAGGGCTAATTTTTCTATCAGCTCATTATGGTGATTCATATCTCTGGTTTTATGGCTTTGCCATGAGATACAAGCATGATTTACACCATAGTCTGAGTGATTCTGAACGAAAGTAGAAAGCCCACTTCCTGGCCCGACTTCTATAAACAGACACTTTTCATTTTCTAAGATTGTCGCGATAGATTGTTTAAAGCGTACAGGTTGGCGAATATGATTAACCCAATAGTCACTGGTTATGACTTTGTTGTTATCAACCCACGTACCCGTTACATTCGATATAAAATCAATTTGGGGCTTATTAAGTGTGATTTCGCTGAAAGCCTGGCCATATTTGTCCAGAACAGGGGCCATATAACAGGTATGGAACGCTCTTTTAATTTCCAGACGTTTCGTTTTAATTAATAACCCGCGACAAATTTCCTCGAATTGCGTTATTCCATCATCAGATCCCGCGACAACACAAAGTTCACTACTGTTGTCTAAGGCAATTTCAATATCCTCAGTTATTATTTCTTTCACTTTCTCGGTTGATGACATTACAGCAAGCATAGCCGCCGCTTCTGTCGATTGCATACATTGACCGCGAATGCAGATAATTCTAACCGCATCTTCGTATGAGAATACTCCGGCCAGTGTCGCTGCCACGTATTCCCCCAAACTATGGCCTATCATTACATCGGGGGTAATACCATAAGATTTCAGAACTTGTGCCAGCGCATATTCGATAATAAACAGCAACGGTTGGACAAATTCCGTTTCATCAACATGTTCATCCTGAGAACTATTAATAAGCAGCGCTTTCAAGTCAGTTGTGCAATAATCATTCGCGATTAAAAATCCTTTATCACACCACTGCTTAAATAGCACATTGTTGTTGTAAAAATCTTGCCCCATAGCCCTATATTGAGCACCTTGACCAGGGAACAAAAATACCACTTTTCTCTTAATACCAAGTGATATATTAATATTGTCTTTTTCTGTTGAGGACAGTGCCTGAATCAATTCATCGCGATTGTTTACTGTAGCAACAAATTGTGATGCCATTGGTTCCCTTAACATCAGACTATAAGTAATATCACTCACATTCAGTTGTTGGTTATCGCTCTGAATTACCTGCTTTAATTGTTTTTTATAGGATTGCAATGATTTCTCATCCGGTGCTGACAAGATTAATGGCAATCGATTATTGACGTTTTGTCTGGACGGTTTGCTCTGATCAGCCTGAAATTCTTCAAGTACAATATGCACATTCGTTCCACCCAAGCCAAAAGAACTGACACCTGCCCTGATTGGGTTCTGACTATCACGTAATTCCGTATATTGGTTATTAACGATAAATGGGCTGTTCGTAATATCCATTTCTTTATTGGGACGGGCGAAATTTATCGTAGGTGGCAGCACTCTATGTTTGATGGATAATGCGGCTTTAATCAGCCCGGTGATTCCGGAAGCAAAATTCAGGTGACCTATATTTGATTTCACACTGCCAATTCTGCAATAGTTCTTTTTATCCGTTGAAAAAGCCTGTTTCAGCGCATTGAACTCAATGGGATCACCCAAATTCGTTCCCGTACCATGTGTTTCTATAAAGTTGATACTTTCTGATGATACATTCGCATCTCGTAATGCAGCCTGAATAACGTCAATCTGACCTTTTGTGCTTGGCGCAGTGTAACCGACTTTCATGCCCCCATCATTGTTAATTGCACTGCCGATAATAGTCGCATAAATATTATCCTTGTCTGCTATTGCTTGTTTTAATGGTTTCAGAACTACCATACCAACGCCATCACTAAATACCGTTCCGTTTGCTTGAATATCAAATGGGCGACATTTTCCATCCTTAGAGTAAATCATACCCTCTTCAAATAAATAGCCCGCTTTGATTGGCAAGGTAATTGAAACGCCTCCTGCCAGAGCGACATCACATTCTCCCGCACGCAGTGATTTAACGGCTTCACTAACGGCAACAAGCGATGAAGAACAGGCCGTTGAGATAACCATACTTGGCCCGGACAAATTTAATTTATATGACACGCTCGTCGACATATAATCTTTGTCAGCAACCACCATAGTACTATATTGACCAGCACTGCCTTCCGCCGTTGCCATTGCCTGCACTAACCATTGTAAATTCCCTGATGCAGCCGCATATAAGCCGATTTTTAGCTTATTGTTTTTTACCGATATTCCCGCATCCTGCAATGCCTGCCAACTGCAAGTATGCATAGCTCGTACTTGCGGGTCCATTTGACGCGCTTCGTAAGGGGTATAGCCAAAGAATTCAGCATCAAACTCACCCGAATGAGGCATAATACCTTTGGCACGAATGTAATTCGGATTGTCTAATAATGCTGAATCAATGCCTTCTTCAATTAGCTCTTCCTTACTCATTGTGCTGATTGATTCTTTTCCGTAGCATAAGTTATCCCAAAATTCATGAATATCCTCAGCGCCCGGGAATTTTCCGGCTACGCCGATAATCGCAATGTGTTTATCAAATATCGCTTCCGATTTAATCATGCTTTCAGTTGTATAAGCACTGTCATAAATATCTTCAACGTTTTCATCCTGAACGTTATCGGTGCTGATTGTTCCAAACTGATTGGTTATATGGTCAGCTAATAGATCAGAAGTGGGATAACTAAACATATCAACAACGGAAATATCGATATTGAGTGCATCAGTTAATCTTTTATTGACTTGAACCAGATCCAATGAGTTAGCACCTAATTCAAAGAAATTATCTTCACGGTTAATATGTGCTACTTTTAAAAAGTCTTTCCACACCGAAAGGACAGTTTCTACGATTTGAGCTTTGGAAATCGTTTTTCGTTGAGATTTATTGACTTTATTAATGTCGAACGTTTTTAAATAAGAGCTAACCCATTGTGCAAAACGTTTATCTAAATCACCAGTTGAAACAATAATTTGACCTCTCAATGGTGATTGTAAAACACGCTCTAAAATTTTAATTCCTTCATCAGGTTCGATTAAAAGCTGACTCAATGAGGAGCCCAGCGCATCACCCGCATCATTACGTTCGAAAACCCATCCGTCCCAGTTAACACTAATCCAGGGCTTACCTTTCTTGTTTTGTTGCTTCGCAAAAGAATCAGCAAACGCACTGACAGAACTATATGCAGAAAAACTCAATCCTCCCAGCACCGCAGCAATTGAAGAACAAAGCAGGCAGAAATCCAGCGGCTGATTTTCTGTTAATTCTGCCAGAATCTTATAAGCCTCAACTTTGGTTTCTAATTGTGGTAAACAGGCGTCCAGCGTTATCCTATTAATGCCCTGAAATGAGTTTCCTTCCGTGACACCAGCCGCACAGATAATGCCATTCAATTCACCATATTGTTCAGCGATCGTCGCTAATAAACGTTGCATTGCAGACTTATCAGCGACATTGGCAGCATAATAAGCCAAGTTTCCTGTACCAAGATCGGAAAGTTTATCGAGCCGCTGCAATATTTCGAAGGATGGCGAATGCGATTTAATGGCTTGTTTCCATTCATGCTGATCAGGTAATTCCCTTCGTCCGGCAAGTATCACTGTCGCCCGATATTCTTTCAGGAGATACTCTGCAAATAAAAGCCCTAAATCTCCCAATCCTCCGGTAATAAGGTATATCCCCTGCGGTTTAAGGAGCGAGTGTTCTTTCAGTGGATTTACTGCAAGCCGCTCATAGGCTTGTTTTGAACAACCCTCTTTTGTCCGACGAACAATAAAGCGCTCATCTGTTGCTAATAATTCTTCAGTTAATATCTCACAGGTTTTTTCAATCGATTCAGTCGTGTCAATTTGTACTAATCTGGGATGACATTTGCTGACTTCTTGCGTAATGACTTTTACTAAGCCATTGAGCATATTGGATTCAGGTTGTTCTGTATTAACCAGCAACAAACGGAAATCACACATATTTCCGACTGTTGTCCATGCCTGAAGCAGAGTAATGGCAGAAAACCATGTATTTTTTACTTCATGGCTTCCCGATAAAGGCCAGGCAAATATTATCGAATCAGGTTGTAATTGATTCTCTTTTAATTCATTAAACAGCCTTTCGAAATGGCTGGCTTCTCCTGCTGACAATGTAATAACATTGTTCGCAGTGGTGTAATTATCCCCTGATAACACAAACCTTACTGCTTTTTCGTCAATATTCATATGACGACAAAGAGGTTCGCACCACTCAATATCTGGCACAAAACAGAGCGCCATTTTCACATCAGATTGGCTCGATTTATTTGGTAAGAGAGCATCCTGCCATATTTCACCATAGAGCCATTCTGAAATGTTATTTTTTGGGATTCGAATTTCAGATACTTTTTCTGAATAATTCAAACTGGCGCCGGAGTTTCCAAGCTCCATATTCTCTGAAATAAATTGATAACCGGGTAAACTCACTCGTTTTGGATTCAGATCTTGGTAAATGGCCGGCCAATTGACGGGTTGGCCTTTCATCCAGAGTTGTCCAAGTAATTTTAATAAATAAACTCTGTCGTTTTCCTCTTCTAATGGATGACGCATCACATTAATAACAGAGATATCTGTATTTGCCGCAACAATCTGTTTAACAAACGTAGACAGTGTTCTGCCCGGCCCGACTTCAATAAAAGTATTCAGCTCAGACTGTTCCAGGCAAGTCAGAATACCTTGATGAAATTCGACGGTTTCACACAAGTGCGAGACCCAATAATCGACAGAATTTGCTTGTTTTGCCGTGATCCATTGGCCTGTTACATTTGATATGTAAGCTTTATTGGGCTTTTTCCACTTTATCTCCCTCAAAGCCTGTTTAAATTTCTCTACAGCAGGCTTCATCATTGAGGTATGAAAGGCGTGAGAGGTTTCCAGTAATCGGGTACGGTAATTTTGTGCAATCAAATTCTTCTGAACTTTCTCAACTTCACCCTGAGGCCCTGCGATAACACAGGCATTCGATGAGTTTACCGTTGCTAACGTGACTTCATCTGTCAAATAAGGCTCAATATTTTCTCTGCCCGTTGAAACACTCAGCATCGCTCCGGGCTCACATTCCTGCATGATAAGGCCTCTGATAGCAACGAGTTTCAGGGCCTCATCCAATGTCATGACTCCTGCCATTGCGGCTGCAACGTATTCACCAATGCTATGGCCAATCATTGCGTTCATTTCTATTCCCAGTGCTTCCAAAGTCCTGGCAAGAGAATAAGATATGGCAAAAATAACCGGCTGGGTAAATTGAGTGTTACGGAGTTTTTCTGCACTCTCCTGACCCTTCTCATCATAGAGTAGTGCGAGTAAATTTATTCCAAATTGCTCTAATAGATATTCATGGCACTCATCAAGCTGCATTCTGAAAATACTCAGCTCATTGTATAAATCCCTTGCCATATTGATATATTGAGCACCCTGACCGGGGAACATAAATACAATACCCGGTATGTGGTCAGAGGAAATTTCCGCGATCTTGTTTGTCTCTTTAACATCAGATAATGTGGTGTTGAGTTCCTCTATATTTCCTGCAACAAACGAGGTGCGATATTCATATTCTCCTCTTCCAATCTGGAGTGTATAAGCAATATCAGAAAGCGCCTTTGTATGAACATCTGCACTCAAAAACCGGTTCAGGGCTTCTGCCGTTTTAATTATCCCTTCTCTGCTTTTGCTTGAAAGCGTGATGAGTTCTGCACGATCCTGCTCGTCACTGGTTTGATCTGAGATTGATTGAACGGTCATATGCACATTGGTTCCGCCAATGCCAAATGAGCTCACACCTGCGGTTCTGATATTATTGTTATCTTCCCAATCAGTGGCAGTATTGATCAAACGGAACCGTGTACCTTCCAACGATAAATGATGCGCTGTTTCAGTATGGCAAGTGGGTGGGATCTTCTTATTCTTCAATGCCAGCAGTGCTTTAATAACCCCCGCAACACCTGCGGCACTATCGGTGTGACCAATGTTCGATTTAACGCTGCCAATATGACAAGTTTTGGGATTGTCGCTTGTGACGTTTAAAGCATCTTTGATGCCTTCTAATTCAACTTCATCGCCAACCAATGTTGCCGTTCCATGCGCTTCCAAGTATTCAACGTCATTGGCAGAGAGACTCGCCATTTCTAAAGATTGTTTGATACAGGCAGACTGCCCGTTTGCATTCGGGGCGGTAAATCCTGCTTTTTCATGACCATCATTGTTAACACCATAACCAACGATGACGCCATAAATATGATCATTATTTTCAATGGCATCTTCCAGCCTTTTTAAAGCAACCATGCCAATGCCATCGCTGAAAACAGTACCACTGGCATCTTCAGAAAATGGGCGGCAATGACCATCTGCGCTATTCACCATTCCATTGACATACATGTAACCGCTTTTTATCGGTACGGTGACGGAAACCCCTCCGGCCAGTGCCAAATCACACTGATTGACCCGCAGGCTCTGACACGCAAGCGTTATCGCTAACGCAGAGCTGGAACACGCACTCTGAACGGTCACGGCCGGCCCGGTAAGATTCAATTTGTAAGCGATTCTGGTTGTGAGAAATTCCCGGTCATTTAACAACCCAATACCAAATTGTTCGGTGGTGTCTTGCACTTCATCTTTTACCAAATCCAGCCATGCGTAATTAGAGCCGGAAGAGGCGAACAGACCCGTGACAGGGCGATATTTTGGATTACCATATCCAGCATCATCCAGCACTTGCCACGTTATTTCATGCAGCAAACGGAATTGTGGGTCCATATATTGTGATTCACGTGCTGTATAGCCAAAAGCGTCTTTATCAAAATCCAGTGAATGCTCAATAATGCCTTTTGCCCTGATATAATTTTTATTCTTGAAAATGTGTTCAGGAAATCCAGCATCGATCAGTTCATCATCCGTAAAGAAAGAAATACCTTCTTTGCCAGATAGTATATTTTTCCAATATTCCTGTATGTTATGACTTCCGGGGAATCGGCCGCTCATGCCAACGACAGCAATGGCATGTGCCGGGTAATCATTAAATACTCTCTTTTTGCTACCTGATGCTTTTCCTCTTGCTGCCCTTTTCGACTTATTGATGATCTTAGCTGGTGCTTCACTGATTAAGCTGTGTATTTTTTCAGAAAGTTTCTGGCAGGTTGTATAGCGATAAAAATCATTAACTGATAATTTTATTGCATAATGGTTATTGATCTTTTCGTGTAACTGAACAATATCTAAAGAGCTGGCACCGATATCAAAGAAATTATCCTCTTTCGAAATTTTCTTATTTGAAAAATAGACTTTTAAAATATCCAATATCTCTTTAGACAAAGATTTAATATCGATTTTTTCTGCAAAAATGACATTTTCTTCCTGCTCATCGAGCAGATGACGGGCAGTATCTGGTTTTATTAAAGGTTTAAACTCAATTCGATTCGGAAGTTCTTTATAATTTAAGTGTTCTATCGAAATGGGTTCCATTTTCTCCCAAAATTCCTGGAGAATAAGATGCGCATTGGTTCCACCAACACCAAAGGCACTGACTCCGGCAGTGATAAGTTCATCAGTTTTACTGAGCCAGTTTTTTGTTTGCGTGTTAACATGAAAAGGTGTTTTTTCTAATTCTAATTTTTTATTCGCTTTCTCAAAATTAATGGATGGCACTAACGTTTTAAAATAGACACATAATGTGAGTTTTATCAGTGATATTATCCCTGCGGCGGTATCACAATGCCCCACATTTGATTTGACGGAACCTATAGCACAAGATTGTGACCCGTTAAAAACCGCTTTCAAGGCGGCAATTTCAATCGGATCTCCCAGTAAAGTTCCTGTCCCGTGTGCCTCTATATAACTAATGCTGTCAGGATCAACTTCTGCGACATCTAATGCAGCCTGAATAACATTTTGCTGCCCCTGAGTACTAGGGGCAGTAAAACTTATTTTGTCACTGCCGTCATTATTAATTGCGCTGCCTTTGATAACGGCATAAATTCTATCGTTATTTTCTATCGCATCACTCAATCTTTTTAGTACAACAACACCAACGCCATTACTGAACACCGTACCACCCGCGTGTTCATCAAAGACCCGTGTTTTGCCGTCTGCACTATTTATCATCCCTTCCTGATATATATAGCCAGCTTGATGTGGATGCGTTACGCTGACGCCCCCCGCTAAAGCAACCTCACATTCTCCGGCTTGCAGAGCCTGACACGCTGTATGCACGGCAACTAATGAAGTTGAACATGCTGTTTGTATCGTGACTGACGGGCCGCGCAAATTCAGTAAATAGGAAATACGGGAACAAAATGCAGAGTCATTTAATGTTGCGACATGGAACTGTTCTGCCGCAGAACTGAATTCCGTATTTAATGTTTTAAACCATGACCACTGATTACCTGCTCCTGCGTAAACACCAATTTCTCCCGGATAATTTTTGGCATCAATGCCAGCATGGTTAAGTGCCTGCCAACAAGTTTCAATCATCAAACGAGTTTGCGGGTCCATTTTTTCTGCATCTGAGTAATTAATTGCAAAATAATCGGCTGCAAAATGATATGGATTGTTGATTACACCTTTGGCAGGAACATAATTTTCATGTAAATATTCTTCAGCCGATACGCCATTATTTTCTAATATTTCTTGCGTGAATCTGCTAATACCTTCTTTTCCATCACGGAGCATTTCCCAAAAATCATGTACGTTATCTGCACCAGGGAACTGACCTGCCATTCCAACTATGGCAATTTCAAGACCAGTAAGATTATTTACCATAATTAACCTTTATTATGATCATTTGCTAATGAAAAGAGCTGGCTTATTCAATTTAAATAATTAATCATTTCTATAAAGAAGAAAATGATATATTGGCTCAAGGCATCAAATTCATTACGAATTTAAGTATTCAGATTTCCCCGGATTAGTTTATATATCTAATTTTTAATTTTCGGGATTTGCTGATAGATTCGTACTCTTATAGATATCACTCAATAATCGAATTTTTTCTATAAAAACTACGCAAGGCATGTTGCGAGATTATCATTTGCTGAATTTGATTAGTTCCTTCAATAATTTCCAGAACCTTGGCTTCACGATATAACCTTTCTACCGGATAGCGGCTGGATAGTCCATTTCCTCCGAGAACCTGAACGGCGTTATTGGCAACCAACATAGCGACTGCCGAGCTATTATATTTCGCTATATTCGTTTCCATAATGGCCTTGTGATCACCCTGATTCCTTAAATAGCCAATCTTTTCACAAGTGGCTTTTGCGGCATAAAATGCCGTAGCTGAATCAGCAATGATGCCTTGAATTAGTTGATGCTGGGCGATTTTTTGGCCGAATTGTTGCCTCTTACGCGCATAAGTCACCATCTCTTCCAACGCGGCATGGGCAATAGCAACCCCCGCCCAGGCGATACTGTAACGACCAAAATAGAGGGCTGTATTAGCGACAAAGCTAAACCCTTCACCCTCACGCCCGACTAAACTCTCTTTTGGTATTTCTACATTATCAAAATAAAGTTCTGATAAATAAGCACCACGGCTTGCCATCAAATCCAGCATTGGTTTTCTCGTTAACCCTTTCACCCCAAATTCGACGATGAATGCACTCACTTTTTCTTCGCAACGGGCAAATACGAGGAATAAATCAGCAATCCCTGAATAAGTAATCCATTTTTTGCTGCCATTAATTCTGAACCCATCTTCTGTCACTTCATACTTTGTTTTGATGGCATTAGCATCAGAGCCAGCTTCCGGTTCAGATAAGGCAAAACATGCGATTTTTTCACCTTTCGCCATTGGCGGTAAATATTTTTCTTTTTGCGATTGGCTTCCTAGTTTTGCAAGCGTTTCACCCACTAAGCTTGTGTGAACCGTTAATAATGCGCGTGTTGAATTACATCCTTTACCGATTTCTTCAGTCAAATAACCATAAGAAAGCGGGTCCATACCTTGCCCGCCATATTCTTTGGGCAACATCGCGCCTAAAAAGCCCTGCGCTCCCATTTCAGTGATAATTTCACCGGGCACTTTACCCTGCTTATCAATTAAAGTTGCGGCTGGTCTTAATACATTATCTGAAAATTGCTTTGCAGCTTCCACCAAATAATGGAGTTCATGTCCCATCATATAAACCTTACTCTCTTATTTTATTAATTAAGTTCAGCATTGAGTTGATTGAAACAAAATTTTCACGTTCTATATATTCATCCGGTACGGTTATAGAACATTTTTCCTCAATAAAACAAAGTAAACGCATGGCAAAAAGTGAATTGACCAAACCACTTGTAAATATATTAGTATCATCCGACAACTCAACATCATCATCAAATACAGAGATATTATTTTCAATAAATTCACGAATTTCTTTGGCGATTGTATCCAGGTCTTTCATTATCATATCCTATTAATTTATAATGACATCAACATAGTAAGGGAAGTCAGGTACTTGCTCTAATTCGTTTTCAAAGAGCATCGTCTCATCAGCGAGCTTTTCTATTTCTTTAAACCCTGAGAATTGGTAAGTCACAAACATTTGCCGATTACGAGGTGTACGTCTGAATTCAGCATACAATTTATGCCCTTTTGCTTTTGCCTGCTGCATAATATAAGTCAATGCTATACTTCCCACTCCACGAGAAAGCGTTCTACAGGACATTAATAATAATTTAATATAGTCAACCTCTTCTTTATAGTGTACTAATGCCAGACCTATCTTCCCGTAAGAGCCATATTTATCCACTAATTCAAAAACAAATACACCATACTCATCTGAGTGAATTAATTCATTTAATTCTTCTCTACTGTAAGTTATGCCTGTTGAGTTAAGCTGATTAGTCCGTTGTGTCAGTTCCTCAGCCCGGAGGAGATCTTCGTGTTTGGCTTTGGCGATATAAAACTTCATATTGAGTTGGCTGAGGAATTCTTCTGATGTACCAATAAATTCATCTTCCTCTTCTTTACGCAGAATATCTTCTTGGTAACGCTGCCTTCTTAATTTTGCATCATCCGATATTTCCATGTTGGCAATTCTAGGCAAATGAAGTATTGACTGATATTCCAAGGCATCAATACAAGTGACTTGCGGGAATTTAGCATTAACTTCATCCCTTTCTAAAATCTGATCATCAACAAAAATAAATGTATCCGCTGAGATATTTAAATTTCTCTGAATATTTTCAATCGAGGAAGATTTAGCACCCCAATGAATTTGAGGATAAATAAAATAGTGTTTTAAATTAAACTCACTCAGCATTTCCAAAGCATCAGACGCTTCATTCCTGCTTGCTATTGACTGCAAAATACCCATTTGATCCAATTGGTCGATGATTTTTTCTATTCCTGGCTTTAAATTAAGATCATCCCCCTCAGAGAGAACCCCATCCCATATAGTATTGTCTAAATCCCAGATGATACATTTTACCGGTGTATCACTGCTTACTGGCTTATTTGCTAAGTCATCCATCATTAATATTCCGCGTTTTTATAATTAAAAAAGCCCTTACCACTTTTTCTACCAAGATTTCCCGCTTCAACCATTTTCCTTAGCAGAGGACAGCAACGGTATTTCGGGTCCTGATAACTTTCATAGAGAACCTGCAAAGAGTTAACAACCGTATCCAGCCCAATCAGGTCTGCGGTTTCTAATGGCCCCATAGCATGTCCGTAACCTTCTTTGAAGATGCGATCAATATCTTGTGGGCTGGCGAGATTATCCTGTACGAGAAATGCCGCTTCGTTCATGAATAAGTGAGAAAGCCGGTTAGAAACAAATCCGGGAAAATCTTCTACAACAACAGGATTTTTCTCAATGCTCTGTAAGAATTTTTTTGCCTCAGTCAATGTTTGTTCGGAAGTATGGAAACCTTTAATCACTTCTACACATTTCTTTATGGGCACGGGATTCATAAAGTGGAGGCCAAGTACTTTTTGAGGAAAAGGTAACGCTGCTGCAATTTTTGTGATGGATATACAACTTGTGTTTGCAGCAATATAAGTTTCAGGCTTAATGTATGGTGCTATTTTTTTATAAACATCCTGTTTAGTTGCCCACTCTTCATTGACATTTTCAATTACCCAGTCACACTCTCTAATCTCTTCATAAGATGACGTAAATTGAATCCGTTCTTTCAATTCTGATATATCCAGAGATTTAAATTCAGGCTTAAGCATCCGATATAAACGAAATTCACTTGAAATTCGCGAAGCGAGATTTCTCAGAACCTCTGAGGATATATCGATAAGTAATATATTATGCCCATATGCAGCACATGTTATTGCCGTGTCTAATCCCATAACACCGGCACCAATAATTGATATTTTCAACGATTACCCCCACTTTTAATGATTGAAAATCAGCTTGTCTAAAAAGATAAAAACAAAATATAGAATATCCGATTCCATAAGTGTTATTTAGATACGCTACCGCCCTTAAGTCACAGCCTTAAAACCAATGTAAAATTTATATTTTCCCGCAAAAAACTTTGACAGCGCAATCAACTCTATTTTTTAAAATAAAATAGAGTTGATTCATGCAATGATTTATTTATCAAAAAGTAACCTTCATGTTAATTTCGAGAAATTAACATGAAAAACACATGGAAAATATACTTTATCAATTAACAGTAAATAAAAGAAATATTAAGACCATAAAGACCTATCATTATTTCCCATGTGATAATTAATATTTATTATGAGCACATAAAATACATCGTCATTCATTAAACAGGCTCTCCTGTACTTCCTTTGGCTTTGCGTCGCCTGTCCGCTAATCTGCTCTTGCCGGATTGGAATGACGACAGCATATGCTCTTGGGATGATTGTTTGTCTGAGTTCACCTGTTCAGGTGACAACCGGTTCTGTTTAATCCAGTTTGAGAATGAGGAAATCGTCGGATGCTCAAATAAGACAGTGACACGAACCTCCTGATTGAACGCTTGTTGCAACTGGGATTGGAGTGCAATTATCTTTATCGAGTTACCACCAGCATCAAAGAAATTGATGTTTATATCAATCATTTGGCTTTCCAGCACCGCTTTCCAAACCGCCTGCACTTTAGCTACCACCGGATCTGCCAATGGCACATGATTTTCCACCGGTTTTGTTTGCAGTTGTTGCGCAGCATACTCCTGTAAGCTTCGGCGATTGATTTTGCCGGTAATGGTACGTTCAAACCCATCGACAACCGCAATAAGTGAAGGTAACCACGATTCCGGGAAGTTACGCCGGATATGTTCTCGTACCCGAGGCTCCAACATCGCAGGGGGTTCATGGCTATCAACAAAAAGATGCCACTGGCGCTTTCCCTTCGATTCTATTGCGGGCGATTCTGTTACGGGCAATAGACAACAGGCTTTAACCACATCTAATGTCTCAACAACACGCTCCAATTCACTCGGTTCAATGCGAATACCGTTCACCTTCACCTGGTCATCAATCCGCCCCAGATAGCGAAAACCTGACTCACTGGAAAAAGTAACCATGTCGCCAGTGCGATAAAAAGGATGCTTACTGTATTGATCCAAGTACATAGATTTAACAAAATATTTCTCCGTCTCAACGGGGTTCGTCGTGTAACCACGGGCAACCGCCTTGCCTCCCACCCAAAGCTCACCACGGACACCGGCAGGCAATGGTTTGCCAAATATATCAGCGCAGTAGGCAATAACATTTTGAATTGGCCAACCGATGGCAACATCCGCAGTAAGAGATTGTTTCGCGTTGAGGCAATCCACCGTCGTCTCACTGGGACCATAATGGTTGCTAACGGCATACCCTTGCTGCAACAAATCATCCCGAAGACGTTTGGGTAATTCTTCACCCCCAAATATCCACAATCTCATGGCAGGCAAGAATGGTGCATCCTGAATAAGCTGTGCAATGGCTCCGGGAATAAAGTTGATTAAGGTGATGGATTCAGACTGCAACAGCTCAATGAATGCCTGTCTCTCCAGTAACACATTCGGCGATGGATAGATCAGCGTGGCACCAACAACAAAACTCCCCAATAAATCTTCTACGCTGGGGTCGAAATTCAGATCGGTCAGCCCAAGCACTCTATCAGCGGCTGTCAGCACCGTCTCTTTAATAAACCAGTCCAGCAGGTTTGCGACCGATTCATTACGAATCGCAATCCCCTTAGGCGTACCCGTCGTTCCCGACGTGAATATAAAGTAAAATTCATCTTCAGGCCGTCGGTTAGTCCATAGCGTTGGCTCCGCCGTAGATGGCTGTAAACTCTTTTCCTCAATATCCAGCAGTAAATAACGCCCGCTCTCTGCGCCTGGTTCTTTATTAAAACCTAGTTCTTTATTAAAGGAAGCACCACATAAAACAATGCTGCAATCTGCCAAAGTTAACAGCATCTTTTTACGTTGCAGTGGATCTTTCGGATTGACATAGAAGTAACTGCCCCCACTGAATAATATTGCGAGTATTGCCTGAGTCGATAACAATCCTTTTTCAAGATGGACAGCAACTCTGTCTCCCGGAATAAAACCCGATAATCGTAACTGTTCTTGTACGCTACTAATTCCTTTCAATAACTCACAATTGCTGATGTTATTTTGTCCATCGACCAGGCTGATTCCTTGGGGAGACTCGCTAAGACGCTGATAAATACCTGTCAGCAATAAATTGATATCCGGCGTCTGTTCGTTGATCTCCCCGATGCGCAAAGACACTTCTTCAGCGCTCTCTGTACTAAATTTTAAGATGAGATCTTCAATCAAGGTATCTGTGGTGTGATTAATCAGATCTTCCACCAACGATTCAAACCCATTAAACACCATTTTTACTGCATCAGATGCCCCCGTGAAAACCTCTCCGGCACTGAGTTCGACTAACCATTGTTCCACACCAGAAACGGTTAATGTCAAACCGAAATGCGTCGTTTCTTCACTGTATAAATCCGTCACGAATGCGCCACAACGGGTATCCTTCAATGTGGCATCAATGGGATAGTTATCAAAAACCACAATAGAGTCATAGAGTTCTTCACGTATTCCCGCTTCCTCACGGATCAATAAAGGCGGCGTTTTTTCATATTGTTGCGCCTGCTGTAGCGCTTGAAAAACAGAACGCAAAGCAGCTTCTATATTCCACTTACCTTCAAGCGTAAGGATAAGCGGTACGGTATTGATAAACAGACCTAAGGGCTGACGGTCAATGTCCTGCGTCAAAGCTCCGCCTCTGCCAGAAAATGTACAGCCCAACGTAATGGTTTTTTGGAAGGTGAATTTAGCCAGCGTCAATGCCCAGCATAGATAAATAAAACTGGCCGACGTTACCCCCGCGCGGCGGCAAAGTGATTCTATAGCCGATTTACGTTCTTCGCTCCATAGGCTACTTACGACGATTTTTTCATTTATTGCTTTCTCAGCCACATTGTGACCAGTAGTTCGGAACAGGGGTTCATCCAAGAGTTTGGTTGTTGCAGAAGACTCTCCATCAGGCAAATGTTGAAACACCTCTCGCCAATATTTGCGACCGGACATCAACGCTTCCCGGCTTAATCCCTGCCAGAGTTGTTGTGAATAGATACGTGCATCCAGAGGAACAATTTTTTGCCGACGCAATCCCTGCAACCAGAGGGAAATCAACAGCGAACTACTCCAGCCATCCATCAGAATATGGTGAAAAGAGAAGGCCAGACTTACCGTTCCCGCCTTAACATCGTGGAAGCCAACAATGCGAAACACTTCTTTGTTCAATGCAAAAGGAGTGGCTTTAGAATATGCCAGCCAATCAAGGCAACGCTGTTTAATTGACGGGACGGGAGCCGTCGAATCAACACGGGTGTATTCAAACGGAATTCGGGGCAAAGAATAAATAACCTGATGGGGAGTGCGAATACCTTCCCAGACAAAAACCGACCTGAGAGCGGGCTGTGACTGCTGTATCTGCTGCCATACTTCAAGGAGGGCTTCTTTATCGACATCCACCTTCACGCTGAATGCCACACCAATGTGATAAGCGCTGTTTCCATCTTTTAATGCGTGAAACAGTAACCCATTCGCTTGAGGCGTCACTTGTAGCAGTTCTTCAATATAATTAGCGTTGAATACTGTATTCGCTGAATCGATAGCGGTTCTCATGCTGAGGCTCCCTTAATAATGAGATCAAGCTCCGCTTGTGAGAGTTGACAAAGAGGAAAATCGGCAGGTATTAATGGCTGTTCCAAACACTGATCAGCCTGCAAATCACGGGATACCTCATGTTTGCTATCACACCAGGCTAAGCGTTTTTCGTTTAATAGCTGCTTTTCGCTCAATAATAGTTTTTCGTTTAATTGTGCCAAGTAATGCTGCGCATCATCACCATTAGCGTTGGGAATACCCAACCTCAATTCAACTAAAACAGAACCAGACTCACGGCAATCACGAATGAGGATGTCAAAGTCGGTCACACTCTTTTCGTCAGGATGCCGGAAACCTCCCGACAAGGACTGAACCAGATCGAAATGCACCCATGTTCCGCGTCCCTCTAATCCCGATCCAATATCATTGATGCACATGTGTGGTCGTTTTCCCGGATGACTCAGCCCCAACTGCGCTTTCCAGCTCTGTTTATCTTCATAGAGACCCGACTTTAATATTCGCAAAAAAGCAGTTTGGGAAAGTCGGTATGGGTGCTCTGATGAAATGTTAAGAGCCAACTGATTAAAGCCGGTAAACCAACCCACCGCATTCGCCATTTCCGTGTTCCGGGTTGCGGGAATGCCTGCTTCAGAGAATAAACGCCCATGGTTTTCAAACAGGATTACAGGCTGCGGAGGCAATATTCCGTTATCTTGCATAACGTCCATCAAAGCAGCCGCGATCAATTGTGAACGCTCAGCCTTAAAGCGTTGCTCCATCAATCGCAAATCATGACCGCAAATTGACAGCGCCAAAGTAACCGGAGTCACCGAGGAGTGATGGAAGGTATCGTCATAAGGTACATCATCCACTTCAGGAACGTGCTCTCCTAACCATTTACCCCAAAGGAATGCGCCTTGCTCATGGATCGTTTCCTCTGCGTTCGCAGTCTGGAATGAAGAATCATTAATAGCCTGCTCCAATTCATCCAATAAGAAAATCCATGAATGCACATCGCAAATAAGGTGATGACAAACCCAAAACAGATAATTTTTGTGTGAAACCGGATCAAATACGACCGAATGCACGCTGGGTTGTTTCTCCAGACAAACTCGGTCTTGCAATTTATTCAATCGGTCTTCAAGGTGTTCACCCGGCGCCAGAATCTCGTCTTCTGTCACGGTATCACCGTCATACACCTCCGGTTCTGGAGATGCAAAGTAAAACTCACTCAAATCTTGATTTGCTCTCAAAGCAAAAATTTTATGCCTTGCTTTAACCATTGAGACAGCCGCGTTTATTTCTTCAGCCGAGAGCGAAGATTTCAACTCAAGCACCATGCCTTGTTGCAAACGATTGCCGTGTTTAAAACATTGTTGCCGGAACCAACGGGTACTTGGTAAGAACTTAATCCAGCTTGCTTCAATCTCTTCTGAGATAGCCGAATTGGTGACTTCATTTTCCAATGCCGCTACGCAGGCTTTTTCAAGCACAGAGCCCAAGGAATTCGACGTTAACAGTTCACTTGCAGCAATCCGAATCCCTTCTCTGGCTAATAATGCAACGAGCCTGATCGCTTTGATCGAGTCTCCTCCCTGTTCCAGAAATGAAGTGGTAAGATCGACGGTCTGGGGCCAGATAGGTTTCAGAAAATCTGCATTTAACCAGATTGGCAGTTGATAGGTTCCCGACGCATTCTGGCTTGGTGTATTGGCTGAACCGAGCTGGGAAGAACCACTCGCCATCAACGTTGCCTGAGCTGCAGCAGTCAGCGCCGCCATATCAACTTTACCATTCGCATTAATCGGCCAGGGTTGTACGGTACAGTATAGCGTTGGTAACCAAGCATCAGGAATTTTTGTTTTCAGGCTACGTTGAAATTCCGGGCAGTCATGCGGTATGACTTGACTGCTGCACAAAGCGACTGTCTCATACCCATCCGCTTCATCAACCACCAGTTTCAGTGCCTTCAACTCCCAACTATAGTTGTCGTTTTCCCCAACACTCGTCAGTACACTTTCCACTGCTTTCTCTATTTCCGCGGGGTGGATCCGGTAGCCACGTATCTTAAATTCATCGTCAATACGCCCAAGGCAATGAAATATGCCTTGCTCGTCCTGTAACCCCAAGTCACCAGTACGATACCAACGGCTTAAGCCATCAGCACCGCACACAAATTTTTCCTGCGTCTGGATACTGTCGTTGAGATATCCCGTGGCCAGCACCGGACCACTGATACTGATTTCACCCCTGAATCCACGGGGCATATTTTGCCCCCAAGAATCTTTTATCGACATCTCTGCTTTACCCAACGCTGTACCGATAGGCATAACTGCGGTGTTTATCTTGTTATTACCGTCAGGAGAGCTTTCTCCCCCACTCACTGAGCAGATACAGCATCCGACTGTTGTTTCTGTCGGCCCATATTCATTGATTACTTTGCTTCCCACAGGAAAATAATCGAGTGCTTTCTTCACCAGAGAAGAAGACAAATTTTCTCCACCCACAACAAAAGTCAGCGGATGACTTCTTTCCGGGCTGTGCTCAATCAGCAATGAGAGATGGGATGGCGTGCATTTAACGCCCGTCAATGACTCATCAGCCAGTAACGTTTGCAGCAATTCAGGGTTATCACGGATATCTTGTTCATGAGGCTGGATAAATCCGCCCGACAAAACCGGAACCAGAATAGCGGTCTGGGTTAAATCAAAACCAAAGGAGGTAAATAAAGGCGCATTAAATGGAGTCTGCGCAGCGTAAGCCGCCTTAGCCGCCAACGCATAATTGGCCAGCGCCATCGGGGAAATCACCACGCCTTTAGGTTCTCCGGTCGATCCTGAGGTATAGAGAATATAAGCAGGGTGACAGTGTGTATGTTCTGTCCATGTCACTGGATTCAATGCAACATCAAGCCCTGCCTTATCCAAGGAAACACGTAACAAACGCAAGCCCAGCATTTCTGCAAGGTGATGGTCGGTTTCCGTATAAATGCAGAGAGATGCCCCCGAATTACGGGCAATAGCCGATAATCTGGCTAAAAGCATGGTCGGACAAACGGGAACTACCGTCACATTTTCAATCAGGCAAGCCAGATAAGCGAGCACAGTTTCAGGAGTACGTCTTCCCAGAATAAATACCGGATTGTGCTCATCATGCCCATTTCGTATGGTACGCAACTGTTCTCTGAACTTGTTAATCCATTGCAATCCCTGACGATAAGTTACCGCATCAGCACCCTGCTTGAATAACAGGTTATCAGCATAACGTTCAAACGCATGGTATAAATGAATGCCGATCGGTTTTGTCTGGGATTCTTTCCAAGAGTGGGTTTCTTGCTCTTTTTCACCTAATGGTGTTTGTGTGACTTCTTGTTGCGCCAAAATTTCGCAGGCAGCTTCCATTGCATAATCAGTGACTGTTTTCAGAAACATGTGACATTGATCTAATGACCATATCTTGCGGAAATCACCTTCAAGTTTGAAGTTCCCACCCTCAAAGCGGTCATGGATATGAATGGTCGCAAACAGGGCTTCTACTGCTTGCATATGATCAATTGATACGTCAGCACCTAAGACAGTTTTCCGGAAAATGCCAGTTTGATAAGAAACCCCGAAAGCGGGAATGATTCGTTTCCAATCTTGTGATGCAAATTCATTCCATCGGGCGCCTGGCGCATAACGTGAGTGGGCAACCGCTTTTTGCAAACGCGGCTTAAGCATATGGTAACAATCTGTCACCGTCTCCCCCGCTTCACGAGATACGGGGATCAAAACCGGTGCCACTGCCATAGAGGCAGAGCGTTTCTCTTCATGACTCCAGCGGTTAAGCATCGGTGCCTGCAATAAAGCACCATTACCATCTTCAATAACCATTTGTGTATACGCAACCGCCGCGAAAAACAACCTGAAAATAGAGCCGCCACGACTTTTAAACTGGCGCAGCATATCATTTTCAGCTTCACTCAGTTCGTGACGTACACGCCGGGATCGAGGCGTTAGCCTGCGATAGTCACCGATCGGATAACGGCTGGCTATTTTACCGGTATTAGCGGATTCCGTTTCGTTACCGGTATTGTCACTGAAAATACTTCGCCAATACGCTTCATCTCTTTGCCTACGCCGGGAATTTTCATAATTCCGCTCACCCTCCGCGTTGACCGAAAATAGAAGATATTCCGTATCCGGCTCTTCTTCTTCCAGCGCACTCATCAGATGTTCTATCAGTACTGACAATCCCTCACCATCTGTAGCCGCATGATGCGCCTTAATAAACCAGCCTGTCTGTTCCGGCTGAAAACGCACAGCAAAAACGCGCACTGGTGTCAGTGATAAATCTTCTTCTATTAACGTCTGGCGCTCCGCCCAACTTTCAAAAGCCCGTTTAGGGTCCGGATAACCGCTAAAATCTACTTGTATGACTTCCGCATGAGGAGTGAGCCGCCGGATGCCATGCCACTGTGTTGCCAAGTGATCTGTTTCCGCATGGTCATTAACGAATCCAATATGAAATATATCCATTGAATTTTGGGTTGTTTCAGCGGCCTGAGTCAGTCTGTCCAGAGAAATATCCCCGTTTAAACGTACTGCAACACTCAAATAAAACGGGTAGCCAGTCAAATGAAATGCTTCCATTTTGAAAACGGCTTGCTGTGATCTAGATAGTTCGAAAATAGGATTTTCCATGATTAAAACCGTCATTCCACACCTAATTTATTGGATTTATTTTTTGTGATTAATTTAATCTATTTATTTTAATACAGTTATCGTGATAACACCTTACTAAACTGGCTTTTTGCCAGATTTAGTATCCCACTATTACGAAATAATCATATAGAAGTAACACATGTATTTTTGACTCTTTGGAAAGCACTTTAGCGAAACTTTTTAAACGCAGTCAAATGTCACGATTATGTCGGCATCTCCATAAATAAATTCATAAAATAGATGCTGGGCATCGGTAAAAGACTCATTTTGGCGAAGGGCTGAGTTTTTTATTCTTAATGTTATTTATACTATCGGGTAAATCGACCACTATAATATTTTTCATAAAACTTAAGTAAGGTTTACTATTTCTAGAATGAGAGAATAAGACAATGATTCGAATAATGACATTAAAAGCATTAACATTATGATAATTTATCATTTTTTTCAAAAATCTTAAATATATATAAACCGTCGACGAAATGGCAAATACTAAATAACAACAAATAAGATAATGTTCCAACTGGTTAAATTGAAATATAATTTTCAATTGACTTTATGATACCAGTGCCAAATTAAGTTGCAATTTTTTTTAAAAAATTCGCGGAATTAATCACAAAAAAACAAAAAATAATTTCAAAAAAAGATAATAAATAGAAGTTGTTATATTATGCTGTAAACATAAATAGCGATATTAATACTTACTCAACTCAATTGTATAAGATATTTTTATAACAAAATTGGTGTCATTAAACTTAATATAATTATAAAATTATTTAAAAAGTATATTACTCGACACTCCTCATCTAATTCAGGAATAAATCGATTTATATTGTGAGCTTAATAAATGCAAAAGTTCATGGTGGTAAGATTGCACTGGGATACATATGACCTTACCGATGGCGCAGACGGTATCTGTTATTGAGACAAAATTGCTGCCACTGAGGGATGAAAAAACGGCAGAAATGGTGAGTAGACCTACCCAGTCACCCGGGCAGATCCCTCCTCAGAACCGGACATGCAGAACTACCGCATCCGGCTCCCGACAAACCCCAGTCGTCACACCTATTCAGCAAGAATTGAACATTGAATGGACTTGCCAGCTTGAAGGATAACCCAGCACTTTCAGGATCAGAGTCAGCTTTTCCCACGTTAACCCTCGTCGTCCTCCCTTCCGGTTGAACCCTCTGTAAAGTAC
>NZ_NKHP01000130.1 GCF_014467235.1 Xenorhabdus indica
GTAATAACTTAAGCACTTCAAGGTTATCACCCTCAATAAACAAGTTTTCCGTGGTATCCCAGTTCACACTTTCTTCTTTACAAGGGCGTAAGGTGCCTGCCGGAGGTGTTTGTGCAATTTGACGGGCACGAGTCTTGCCCTGCCACGTGAAGCTGTAGCGCTCTTCGATGTCCATCTATGGAATCCCATTGATTGCCAACTGAGCAAAAAACCACGCAGAGAGTGAGTAATGCCGTTGGTCATGTTCTTATCATAAACAACGATTCAACTGATTTTGTCGTTGTGCCCGATTGATGATTCGCACTCAGGCTACTGGTTAATGCCATTGACCAAAGGCA
>NZ_NKHP01000131.1 GCF_014467235.1 Xenorhabdus indica
TGGATGCCCTGAAATTACAGCTTCCCATGATGCAATCGCCAAAACGCCACTTAATCGGGTTCAGCAATGGCGTGTTTGACCTGAAAGCCTGCCAGTTCCCTGTCTCTTCTACACAAATCCCTCGATTGAATCGAGGGATTTTTTTGAACCTTTTTCTACCTGGCTGATCTCAATAAGAAATACTACGTTGAGGTCACGTATGATGTTTTCAACAGATGCTGAGCAATGGGCAAAAGACACTTTTCAATATGCTGATTTAGGGGATAGCCGCCGCACTAAGCGGCTGATCAAACT
>NZ_NKHP01000132.1 GCF_014467235.1 Xenorhabdus indica
TTCCCGATTCATCAGTGATTGCCCAGGTGCTGAAACATTGTCCGCCGCAACAACTGTTGCAGGCCTATGGTCCGACGGAAGGCACCACCTTTACCACGATATATCCTATTGAGGCGCTGGAAGAGGGTATAACCCGACTCCCCATAGGCCGGCCTATTGCCAATACGCGGGTTTATTTGCTGGATAAGTGTAGTCAGCCGGTGCCGCTGGGGGCGGTGGGTGAGCTGTATATTGGTGGGGTAGGGGTGGCGCGGGGTTACCTGAACCGGC
>NZ_NKHP01000133.1 GCF_014467235.1 Xenorhabdus indica
CTTAGCCGTCCTGATCCAGAGCAGCAGTGCCGCAGGCAAGAGCAGCCTGATGGAGGCGGTGCTGAACCTGATACCGGCAGAAGAGCGCATCCAGTACAGCGCCATGACCGGCCAGAGCCTGTTTTATCTGGGGGAAACCCATCTCCAGCACAAGATTTCGATTTTAAATCAGCCAAAATTAAGGGATACAGCTCTCGTACAATATAGCGTTTTAAGCAACGTAATATTTCTTTCGTTGACAACCCTTCATTTGTTCG
>NZ_NKHP01000134.1 GCF_014467235.1 Xenorhabdus indica
GTCCGCGTCTTTCAGGGCCTGTTGCGCTTCATGCAGGGCTTTCTGGGCTTCCTGCATAGCCTTCTGGGCTTCCAGCATGATCGGGGCATCGCCGTCTTTGATCCGCGTATCGGTTTCGGCCTTGGTATAGGCATCAACATCCGCGGCCACCAGGGTAATGTCATTGACCAGCTCTTTGTCGTTGACACGGCGGGTTAACGGCACTTTGCTGTCCGCCACTTTCATGACTTGTGCATCGCCGTCTTTAAT
>NZ_NKHP01000135.1 GCF_014467235.1 Xenorhabdus indica
ACACTGTTAATATATGCAGTGGTGTTATTTTCCGAGTCTGGCGCATAGCGGTTGATGATTTTAGAGACGCTGTTGTGCCCGCCTTTATGGTAATTACACAGCAACTTCATCAGTGCCCGAATACCATATTCCGCAGATTCAAACCGACAGAACCGCTTTTCAATCTTCGGGTCATGCTGCAATTGACCTTGCCACTTATTCTTCGGGTTATGATCAATATTGCCGGGGTTGTTATTGCGAATGCCT
>NZ_NKHP01000014.1 GCF_014467235.1 Xenorhabdus indica
AACAGCGCGTTTCCTTTCTTTAATTTTGTGAGGTGCTTTTTCACTGACATATTCTGTCTCCCTGAGATGATGGAATGTTATGAAATAGGCTATCCCGCCTGATAACAACGCAGGCCATAACATTCAGGCACAAGATTTAAATCTAACTCACATTGTCTCCGACAAATTGGTTAATTAAGGACGCAATATGCTGTTTTACGATAATTTGAAGGGACTTTGCTTTCTAAATATATCGGTTAATTCGTGGTGAATAAAATGAGGGGAATAATAAATAACGAATGAGTAAAGACCAAACTAAATCAAGTAAAATAAAAAATGGCATTCAGCAATAACAGCGTAAAAAGTTAAAATGATTGCTGTTGAAGAATAATATTCTGAGATGGCGTATATAACTAGTGTATCGAACTGCTTGATATTTATCCATAAAAGGAGTTTTTTTCGTAACATAATGAAGTAAAAATAAAAAATTAGGCAACGGTTTTGACAAAAGTATGATCATTTTAATTTCATGAACTCGATCACAAAAAAGTTATTTTTAGATATGAGATTTTTTATTTTCTGTCTTTTTTTGATAAAAAAGAGTGTAGTAATGAATGAAATATTTTCATTGAATATATAAATATCAGCCATTCATTCAAATAAAAGTAAATATTGCGATGAGATCAGTCCTAAATGGAAATAGCCGAATTAATATTTGGCTAATTGAGCAATATAAGGATTAAGTCAATCCAAATAACTCAGATTTATTAGACAACTGACTGGATTTCAAAGGGCCGTTTTCTGCTCTAACAGTGATAGTCATTTACTTTCCCATTATTCTATAATTTCCTGTTTTTCTTTCAGGTCGTCATAGCGATCATAGTGTTTGGTTGAGACGCCGGGTTTTTTATGGTTTTGCAACCTATCTCTCATCTCAGAACTGATCCCCATCTCTCCTGTAAATCTAATATTTCACTTGCAGATTCACACAATGGAATTACGTGGTAATCACCGTTGCTCAAGCCCAATGCATTATCGAAGATATCAATCCTCGCCGTCCACAAAATCCAAGATTTCTACCTATGTCGGAAATATCTATGATTCATATTGTTCTCCGCAACCATGCAACCATACAGGTAAACTGCTAGGATATGGAGATCTTTAGTGGGTGTTTCATCCAAATTAGTCGGAGGTAAGTTATCGGGATTAAGAGGATGTTATCACTGTCCGTTTTTTAAATATCAAATGTGCAATAATCCCGCCAACCAATCCCCAAAATGCTGAGCTGATCCCCAGTAAATTTGCTCCTGATGCTGTGATTAGAAAACAAATAATGGCGGCATCCCTTGTAGATTCATTTTTGATTGCCAGATTTAAACTATTTGTAAAAGTACCAAGGAGGGCTAATCCGGCCAAAATCTTTATAAATGGAGTTGGAAAAGCGTTAAATAAATAGAAGATGGCTCCACCAAAAATGCCTGCCAGTACATAGAAAAAACCAGCACTCACAGCGGCAATATACCGTTTATCCCGATCTGGGTGGACATCATTTCCCATGCAAATGGCTGCTGAAATTGCGGCAATGCAAATACTGAATCCCCCAAAAGGTGTCAGAATAATGGTTACTAATGATGTCCAAATAAGTAATTTTGATGTGCGAGATGGATATCCCGCCGCCTGTAGAGTAGCAATCCCCGGTGCATTTTGGGATGCCATCGTGACGATAAAAAATGGAATGCCTACACCAATAAGTGTGGTTGCGCTAAATTGTGGCATGACAAATTTAGGCATGGAGAACATGATGCTTTCACCTGCCAAATTTAAATTGCCGCTGAGGATACAGAGAATAACCCCTGCCGCAAGTGTTGAAATTATTGCGTATAACGGAAAGTAGCGGCGGAAAATTAAGTAAATAAGTAGCATGATGCCACAAAGCCAAAAGTTGGATTGTAGTATTGCAAAGGCATCCAAACCGAAGCGGAGTAATATTCCGGCAAGCATTGCGGCCGCGATGGAATGCGGGATGTAGTTCATCAGTTTGGCAAATAGCCCAGTGATACCGCATATCAACATTAATGTTGAAGCGAAGATGAAAATACCAATGGCTTCATTGACAGAAGTATTCGGAAAATGTGTCGCCAACAATGCAATTCCCGGTGTTGACCAGGCCGTTAAAATGGGAGTGCGGTAATAAAGTGATAACGCAATTGTTGAGATTCCCATCCCAATACCGAGCGTAACTAGCCAGGCACCAATTTGTGATGATTCGACACCAATCGTTGTCAATGCTTGGAGAATTATTGCAACTGAACTAGCATAACTAACTAATACCGCAACAAAACCTGTAACAAGCGTTGCTGGTGAAAAATCTCTAAAAAATGATTGCTTAGGCATACGATATTACCTATCGGATGTTATAACGGACGATGGTGAGAATATCACCGTCTGTTTTAGCATTCAACCCAATGTATTTATTTTGAGAAGGCACCAATGAGTGATATCACACCGAAAATTGCCGAAAAATTTAAGTCATTAAGAGCTTATCGAGGGGTAAGTCTCAGTCAGGCGGCTAAACTGACGGGAGTTAGTAAGGCGATGCTTGGGCAAATTGAACGCGGTCAATCAAGCCCGACGATTTCTACACTGTGGAAAATTGCAACAGGTTTTAATGTCGCCTTTTCAACCTTTTTGGAGGGCACAGAGCCTCAGCTTCAGCCTGTATTACATCGATTTAATGAATTACCAATCTTTGAACAAAACAATTCAGGTATGCGAGTAACACCACTGATCCCCTTTGATGATGAATTTTTCATCGATTTATTCAAAATAGAATTGTTACCGGGGGCTTCAAGTGAATCTTCTCCTCATGAAATTGGGATGGTGGAGCATGTTATTGTGCTCAGTGGAGTGTTAGATCTGCGTATTAATGACACCTGGCATAAAATTTCAGCAGGTGAATCAATGCGTTTTCATGCCAGTTGTAACCATGCTTATGCTAATTCAGGTGATGATATTGTCGTTATCCATAACCTCATTCATTACCCACATCACTCATTACCTACATAATTACCTGAAAGAGTTGGCGTACAGATTGCTCATACAGATGTTAATATGGCGATTTAAATCGCCATATCTTAACGTTATCTCATTTATTAAAAAAACTAAAGTGTGAAAATAAAATAAACAAAATTGTTAATGCTTGATATAAGCAGGAAATATAATTTCCTTGACAACGACTAACTGCTGGCGATATTAATTTATAATATGGTAAAAAATCTGAAATATTCATCTGATATATATCTATATCTACCCAATCAGATTTAAAATTACAGCATATATATTTTATGGATTTCAAGATGCAACTTGAAAGACGACGGGTATATAGCAAGTAGCAAGAGAGAGGGCATATGAATAGCCGAATAATACATCAGTATTCCACTATACATGCTTTGATGTCTGGTGTTTTTGATGGAATGTTTACAATATCGGAAATCAGTCAAGGTGGCTCATTTGGTATTGGCTACTTACATGCACTCGCAGGTGAAATGATTGCACTGGATGATACTTTTTTTGAAATTCAGGGAGAGGGGAATGTGCGCCGTTTCTATGCTCACGAGCAGTTGCCATTCGCACAGTTGACATATTTCAATCCTAATGAGCAGTTTCCTGTTGCGAATATCAACAAAAAATCTCTTTATTCCGAATTATCCACTCAGGTAAATATTGATAATATTTTTGTTGCGATAAAGATTGAAGGTAATTTTAAAAATATCCGGTTTCGTCGTATGAATTGCCAGGAAAAACCCTTTATTGAAGCAGTTACAAAACAATCCGAAGAGACATTACATGATATCTGCGGTGTGATGGTTGGGTTTTGGACACCAGATATCTTTCACGGTGTTTCTGTTGCAGAGTTTCACATTCATTTTATCGATGACACCCGGACAAATGGCGGGCACGTTATTGATTTTGAATTACATAATGGTCTTTTAAGTTACGAGTTAAAACAAGATATAAAAATCCATCTGCCAGATAAATAGTGTATATCTTAATGCCGACCTCATATTATTAGAAAAGCTGAAGAATGATCAGGAGCCTGTAGAAAAATGATATTTTTTATTCTCATTTAAGGCAGGGAAAGAGTAACTTCAATCCCTGCTCTGGATATCAGTTACTTGTTTTTAAGACACTTGAATATTCTACCGGAACCCATTTATATCCCTGTTTTTCTTTACGAATATGTCCAATACCCGGAAAGGGTAAGTGGGCACCGCCAATTAACCATTGTTGATGTGAGGCTTCTTCAAAAATAGATTTACGTGCTTCAATGGCTTTATTGTTATCTACATCGAATTCAATAGAAACTTCGGGGTGTGTCAGTTGTACTGCATGAAAATGTACAATATCACCCAAAATCAACATATGACTTTTGCCTGAATGTACCAGGTATGAAGTATGACCGGGTGTATGGCCAAAAGTGGATATTGCTTTGATGCCGGAAATAACCTCTTCTCCACTTTTAAAAGTATGAAATGCCTTTGCAGCAATATACGGTGCTACAGCTTTTTGAACCATGTTAGCGAATGACTGATTTTTTTCTGAAGTTGAAGCTACAAGCTGAGGGTTCAACCTGAAATTATTTTCTTCCTCAGAAATATATACAGTCGCATTCGGGAATATGGCTTTACCCTCCGGTGAAGTAATGCCACAAGCATGGTCTGGGTGCATATGTGTCAGTAATATGGCTTTTACTTCTTCTGGTTGATAACCCGCAGAACGGATATTATTAATAATATTTCCCGCTGTGTATCCAAAGCAGTGGCTACTGCCTGCATCAATTAATACCAACCCTTCTTTGGTATTGACAAGATAAGCATTTATCGCTGTCTGAATGCCCTCTTTATTTTCAATCTGGAACATTCGTGCGATCAGTGCCTGAATATTTTTTTCATCAAGACCTTTGAGTAAAGAAGGGGAAAGATCGATGTGTCCATCATAAACAGCGGTAACCGTGAAATCACCAACGAGATGATGATAATAACCAGGAACCTGATTTGCAGGTTGTTCAGCAAATGTTGTCGAAGCGGTGGACATTGTAGAAGTTGCCATCACTCCTGCGAGTGTCAATGTAATAGCTAGATATGATTTCTTAAAAATATTTTTCATTAAATACTCCAGAAATTAAGGGAATAAAATAACTATAATTTATCAGTGTTATGAAAAATAAATTAATTAATGAAAAATAGGATGGATACAGATTAAATGTTGATAAGTTAATAATTGATTGAATGATATAAGATAAAAAAATAGATAACACGATATTATGGTGTCAAAAAAACATCTGCTTCCCTTAAAAAGGATTAAATAAATTTTAATAAGTAATTCTCAGAAACAGTCTTTATTCATTTTTTTGTAATCTCATAAAATGAGGTTGTCAGATTAATTTAAATTAATGTTGAGATAGTGGCTTATTCTTATTGCAATAAAATCCTTGGCCCTGCTCCTTTTTCTCCCAATATATCATTTGGGTTGCGTAGCGGGCACTCTGTCAGTGAAAGGCATCCACAACCGATGCAACTGTCCAGATTATCGCGTAACTGGGTTAGCTTTGTGATACGTTGATCCAGCATATCCCGCCATTGTGAAGAGAGCATACGCCATTGTTCTGCCGTTAGTTTGCTGTTGGGTGGAAATTGACTCAATATTTTCTGTATTTCTTTCAAAGGAATACCTGTACTTTGTGCAACTTTGATAATCGCGATATAACGCAGAACAATGGCAGGAAAACGACGCTGATTTCCCTGGTTACGTGAGCTTTTGATTAACCCTTTTGACTCATAAAAATGAAGTGTTGATATAGCAACTCCACTACGTTTTGCTACTTCTCCGATGGTTAAAGCTCTATTAAAATCAATGTCTTTATCTTTCGCCATTTCAGTTGATCTCAAGTTAATTTGAGGTTTTATAGTCATACCTGATATTTCTGTCAATTAGAAAAATATTCTTGTTGATTCGACATTCGCGTCTATTGACAGGTGAAAAAGTGAATCAGCAAGGTAAATATTTACAGGTGGAAGGGTCTGCGTTATTGTTTCCATCGGTTCAGAAAAATAGCCTCCCCTCTATTTTGATTTTGGCAGTTTTTCTGAAGATGCTCTTGATGTGCCTGCTCGTCAGGTAATGAGTTATGCCACTGTTGCAGGTATATCCGTTGCAGACAACAAATAGTCATAGTCCAACAATTGTTCTGTTAATACAGGGCCTTTTGGTGAGAGCGTTGGTGGTGCAGAGCGCCTGACCAAACAGGAACACCAAAAAGATTACGTCAGTGCCAGTTAGTGAAGGTACTGATAAAGATTAACGTGTTACCAAAGGATGAAGGCTGAAAGGTTGCTGAGGCAATGGTATTGTTTGTATAAGCGACGGCATTGTTTTGCAAACGGGACGCTTCATAGAGCCAATCATGACAACAGCATATTATCCCTATCCATTACAATTTGCTTATTGGGTGCCCAATGTTTCCGGCGGTCTGGTAGTCAGTAAAATTCCTCAGCGCACTCAGTGGGATGCACGATATAATCGGCGGTTAGCACAGATCGCCGAACACGCCGGATTTGATTATGCCTTGACACAAATCCGTTTTACTGCCGGATATGGCGCCGAAAATCAGCACGAATCAGTAACTTTTTCTCAGGATTTGCTGGCGGCGACTGAAAAATTGAAAGTCATTGCCGCGTTGCTGCCCGGTCCCTGGAATCCTGCCCTGGCTGCCAAGCAGATAGCTACCATCAGCCACCTTTCCGGTGCTCGTATTGCCGTGAATATTGTCAGTGGCTGGTTTCGCGGTGAGTTTAAGGCCATTGGTGAACCCTGGCTCGATCATGAAGAGCGCTATTTACGCTCTGAGGAATTTATTCGCTGTCTGCGGGGGATCTGGCAGGAAGAACAGTTCACTTTTGCCGGAGATTTTTATCGTTTTCGGAATTACAGCTTAAAACCGAAACCTCTTCATCCACAGCCGGAAATTTTTCAGGGAGGTAGCTCACGTGCCGCGCGGGACATGGCTGCACGGGTTTCTGACTGGTACTTCACTAACGGTAATAGTACAGAAGGTGTGCGTCAACAAATCGACGATATTCAGGTTAAATCCCGGCAAAACGGGCACTCAGTAAAAATTGGTATGAATGCGTTTGTGATTGCCAGAGACAGTGAGCAACAAGCGCGGCAGGTGCTGCAAGAGATTATTGATCACGCTGATGTGGATGCAGTGAAAGGTTTTCAGCATGAGACACAGAATGCGGGCTTGGCTTCACCGGAAAAAGAAGGGAACTGGGCGAAATCCAGCTTTGATGATTTGGTGCAGTATAATGATGGTTTTAAACCGAGGCTGATTGGTACACCGCAACAAATAGCTGAACGGATTATCGACTATAAGAAAGTAGGCGTAGATCTATTGTTGCTAGGATTCCTCCATTGTCAGGAGGAGGTTGAATTCTTTGGACGAGAGGTTATCCCTCGTGTCCGGGTACTTGAACAACAGTTAACATCAGAGTTAAGAGCATGAAGAAACTACGGGTGGTGATCTGTGGCGATACCTTCTATGTCTCTGACAAAGAGGCTAACCTTATGTCTGATAATATCGTGATCGGCATGGATATTGCCAAACACAAAAGTGCGGATTTTGGATAACGATATGTATGATTGCTGTTTTTTCACGGGGATGTGGATCATATAGTGGTTCACATCCCCAACATAAAATCAAGCCGTTAAGCCAATCTGCTGATTATCAATCAGGCGTGTTTTTCCTAACCATGCCGCCATCAGGATCACAGCCTTTTTGCTCTGTGATGTTAAAGGTTGCAAATTTTCTGCATCACGAATAAATATCTCATCCGGCATAAAACCTTCTTCTCGTAGATGAGTGGACATTATTTCAAGCAATTGTTCAATATCCCGTTCGCCATTTTTCAACCTTTCAGCCGCACATTGCATGACTTGGTTTAGCAGAGGTGCTACTTTTTTTTCTTCTGGAGACAGAAGATTGTTGCGTGAACTGAGTGCCAGCCCATTTTTATCGCGGACAATAGGTATGGAAACCAGAGTGATATCATAAGCCATGTCAGCAATCATCTTGCGGATAACCTGCAACTGCTGAAAATCTTTTTCACCGAAGTAAACCAGATCAGGCTGGATCAGATTGAACAGTTTGCTGACAACCGTGGTGACTCCACGGAAATGCCCCGGCCGGCTTGCACCTTCAAGCATATAAGAGAGTTCAGGTACTTCAACAAAAGTCTGTTTGCCGTTTAAGCCATTCGGATACATTTCGTTGACATTAGGTGCAAAAACCATCTCAACATTGCGGCGACTCAGTTTTTCACAATCTTCCTGTAGGGTTCGCGGGTAGTTGACTAAGTCATCTTCGCGATCAAATTGCATTGGATTGACAAAAATACTCACAATGACTACGTCAGCTTGGGCTTTGGCAGTATCAACCAGAGCCATATGACCATCGTGCAGATTGCCCATTGTAGGCACAAAGGCAATTCGTTTTCCGGCCTGACGCCAACGACGGATTTCACGGCGTAAAATGGGGATTGTTTCTATAATCAGCATTGCTCTACTCCTTTATAATTGGCCGTCATGCTGTGTATACCCGTCATCTTTCTTGAAATCCATAGGGTATAGATTAATTGAATGAATGTGCTTGATCGGGGTATGTGCCGTTTTCCACCTGTTCAATATACAGGTTGATGGCATCCCTGATGTTGCCGGTTTCTTTGAGAAAATCTTTGGCAAATTTTGGTGGTTTTGCGGTAATGCCCAAAGCATCATGCATGACGAGGATCTGACCATCAGTTTGATTGCCCGCACCAATGCCAATAACCGGGATTTCCAGCGCTTCAGTCACTTTCCGTGCGAGTTCTGCTGGTACACATTCCAGCACTAATAACTGCATCCCGGCTTTTTCTAAGGCAATAGCATCGTTAATTAATTGTTGAGCTGTGGGCTCATCACGCCCTTGTACTTTATAGCCCCCTAATATGTTAACGGCTTGTGGTGTCAGCCCCAGATGCCCGCAAACGGGAACGGATCGGGCGGTCAGCATTTTTACTGTCTCACACAGCCAGCTTCCACCTTCAATTTTGACCATATTAGCGCCTGAACGCATTAAAATAGCGGCATTATTGCAGCCTTGCTCTGGAGTGGCATAACTCATGAAAGGCATATCGGCGATCAGAAAAGCATGGGGAGCACCAGCGCGGACGCTTCGGGTATGGTAGGCAATATCTTCTACTGTAACCGGTAAGGTAGAATCAAACCCTTGCACAGTCATGCCGAGTGAATCGCCAATAAGCATGACATTGATACCTTGGGCAGCAAACAGGTGAGCGAAGCTAGCATCGTAAGCCGTAATTGTAGCAAACTTACGTTTCTCTTTTTTTAACTGGCTCAGGTCAGCCAGAGATATTGGTTTCATTATTACCTCCTGAATAGTTATACCCTTTATTTTTTGCGTACTGTGCTACAACCAAAACGTCAGGCCATTTTCTGGAACATGTTTTAATCGTTCTGCCAATGTTTCTTTATCAGGAAACACGAGATCCGGTGCAATTTCTGCAAGCGGATAAAGCATAAATTCGCGTTGTTTTAAACCGTAGTGGGGAATAGTCAGACGTTCAGTATTAATTGTTTGGTCACCGAATAACATGATATCCAGATCAAGTGTTCTCGGCCCCCAACGCTCATCTTTGCGGACACGTCCTTGAGCCAGCTCTATCGCCTGAGTGTGATCAAGCAAGGTTTCTGGTAGTAAGTGAGTATCCAATGCAACAGCCAGATTGAGATAGTCTGGCTGATCCTGTGGTCCCAACGGTTTAGTGCGATAAAATGAGGAACGTGCAATAAAAGTTGTTTCAGGGATTGTTTTCAGGGCAGCAAGTGCATTATCAACTTGCTGCAAAGGATCAGCCTGATTACTGCCAATAGCGATGTAAACCCTGGTCATAGTATTAGACATGATTCCAGTTAATTCCTGTTATGGCGAGGGCGATTATAACCACCCCGGTGATGGCGTGTTCTGCGACGAACAGGCTCACAGCCAAGTTCAGAGATCATGCCCCGCTGTTGTGAAGGTGTTGATTGTTGGAATTTTGTCCACCAGTGCACTAGTTCTTTCAGTTCATGACGTGGTTCAACGCTGGCACGCAATTCCAGTAAATCAAAAGCAGCCCGGAATTTTGGGTGCTCCATCAATTTATTTGCTCGTTTCCCCTGACGGCGCGGCAGGCGAAGCTGCAATAGCCAAATATCACGCATAGTTGTGGTATGGCGTTTCGGAATGGCAATTGAACGGCACTGTTCATCAAGAATATCATTCATCGCCAGAGCAAAGGCATCGTAATACTGTAAGCCACTTTCCTGCGTCAGTTTTTCCGCATGTTCAATCAGTGGATACCATAATATTGCCGCAAATAAGAAAGCAGGATTGACCCGCTTGTCATGCTGGAGACGATAATCGGTATTTTTTAATACCTGCTGCAACAGTTTTTCCATCGCTGAATCACCGTGTTGGGTGAATCCACGTTGGATTAGCGGGAATAATGGCTCAAATAGCTGGTATTCACGCAGTAACTTATAAGTACTGTAACCGTGCCCTGCCTGTAGTAGTTTCAGGGATTCATCGAATAGACGGGCGGGAGGAATCTCTCTTAGCAGAAACGCAAGACGTGGGATAGGTTCGGCAGTGGTCTCATTGATAGTCATGTTTAGCTTGCTGGCGAAACGGATGGCCCGCAGCATCCGTACTGGATCTTCGCGATAGCGAGTTTCCGGATCACCAATCAGGCGAATAATCCCTTCTTCCAGATCGGCCATTCCACCGACATAATCCCGTAGGGCGAAATCTTCAATACCGTAATAGAGGCTATTGATAGTGAAATCGCGGCGGATGGCGTCTTCTTCCACTGAACCAAAGATATTGTCACGCAGTAACATTCCACTTTGAGCTTTGTGTGACTGATTGCGGTCATTGCATTCAGTCTGTTCATGTGATCCACGGAATGTGGCAACTTCAATCACATCTGGCCCAAACATAATGTGGGCAAGGCGAAAACGGCGACCAACAAGGCGGCAGTTACGGAATAATTTACGTACTTGCTCTGGTGTTGCGTTGGTAGCAATGTCAAAATCTTTCGGTTTTTTGTGCAGTAATAAGTCACGTACACCGCCGCCTACCAAATAAGCCTCGAAGCCAGATTTATTCAGGCGGTATAGAACCTTCAATGCATTTTCACTGATATCTTTGCGTGAAATAGGGTGCTGTTCCCGCGGGATCACGGTGATCAGGGGGGCAGAATGTTTTGCCTTTCCAGATGTTTTCTTCATTTTGATGTTTTCGGCATTTGATGAAGATATGCGATTCACTCTGCTATGTTTAGGCAGAGTGCTGCTCTCTGTTTGAGCAGAATGGTCAGATATGGTGACTGGCCTTTCACTGGCTGCCTGTGTTTCGCGTTTTATCTTGGTTTCGCGGATCAGCAAATTACGGCAGAAAGTTGCTACTCGGTTAAAAATGGTACACCTCGATAGTGACGAATCAAATTAAAACAAAAAAACAGCCGCTAATCATAACTTACTGGACATTCTTTGAGAATGCTTGCAGTGCCAATAGCAACACTTTATTTAAATTGTCTATTGATTATGTTTTGGGGCGGAACATGATTTATATTCCAACCAATGATAGCCTGTTTTAATAATTGATCTGTGGTGAGATCTTGCCAGCCTGCGATGGTTGGTTGGTTTAAAAATGATAACGCATCAATAAGCAATGGACGTGGATCATCAAGAGGGATCGGTTTTGCATGATTTTGCTTGGAAAGTTTATTGCCCTCTTTATTTAATACAAGAGGCAAATGTACATAATCTGGCGTTTTAAAATTCAGATACCGATATAAGGATATTTGGCGAACGGTAGGTTCGATCAAATCTGCTCCTCTGACAATTTCAGTGATGCCTTGATAGTTATCGTCAATAACAACGACAAGATTATAGGCAAATAAACCATCTTTGCGATGGATAATGAAATCTTCTTCAGCCATTTTTGCAGATACGGTGATATTTCCCTGTAATTTGTCGTAAAAACTATAAACGGGATACTGTTGTTGCAGGCGAATGGCGGCATTACGGGTTGGCAGGTGTAAATGCTGGCAGAAACCATCATAAAATCCGCCCAAATGCTGAATGCGCTGGCGGGTACAGTTACAGTAATAACTGTTCCCCTGTTGTAGTAGCTGCTCAAGTATCTCCCGGTAAGCGTCGTGACGTTGGGATTGGTACAGTACTTCTCCGTCCCAGTGAAGGCCGTAGTGCTCTAATGCCTGTAATATCCTATCTGCTGAGCCGGAAACTTCTCGCGGAGGATCGATGTCATCAATCCGCATCAGCCATTTTCCTTGGTAAGCACGCGCCTGTAAGTAACTGCCCAGTGCTGTCACCAGAGAACCAAAATGGAGATCGCCAGATGGGGATGGCGCAAAACGCCCAATATACAACGGAGGATGTTTATCCAATGGAAAGTATTCGGATTGAGTCATGTCAGGGTCAGTTAAGGGAGTATACGGCGCCTTTCAGCGCCGTATTCAACCCATCAGTTAGCCAGCCATTTGCTTTTCGCGAATTTCAGCTAACGTTTTACAGTCAATACATAAATCAGCTGTAGGGCGAGCTTCTAAACGACGAATGCCGATTTCAACCCCACAGGATTCACAATAGCCGAAGTCATCATCTTCGACTTTCTTCAGCGTTTTTTCGATCTTCTTGATCAACTTACGTTCACGATCCCGATTACGTAATTCAAGACTGAATTCTTCTTCTTGCGCCGCACGGTCAACCGGATCAGGGAAGTTCGCTGCCTCATCTTGCATATGAGATACAGTACGGTCTACTTCATCCCTGAGTTGATTGCGCCATGCTTCCAGAATCAGCTTGAAATGCGTTAACTGGGCATCGTTCATGTATTCTTCGCCTGGCTTTTCCTGGTAAGGTTCTACCCCAGCGATGGCGAGAATGCTCAAGGACGAGGTTTTACGTTTTTGCCCTTCTTGCATAATGCTTCTCCTTACACACGCACTATCAAACGCCCCCCCAACAGTAGGGGGAAAAAATAGGCCGCTATAAATAGCAGATGACTGCGAGGTTGGCAATTATTCCTACCATTAGTTTTGCAATGGTGTGAAGGCAGCCGTGTTTACTGCCTAAATATGTTGCAAAACTTACCTCATTAGCATGATCTGTTTACAAATCATCCTATTGATACAAAAGGCAATTTGTGACTTAGAACCATCCTGTTTTCTGTCATGCTGGCCCCGTAACAAATTACTTCGACCCCTAAATTGCATGCTTGTTCCAAAAGAAAAGCATAATCGTGGTCAATATGTTTTGCTGCCATCACTTGACTGATACCGGAATGTAAAACAGCAAAGCACAGGACAGCACGTTGTCCCTGTTGCGCTATCAATGATAGTTCACGTAAATGTTTTTGCCCACGAATTGTCACAGCATCAGGGAAATATCCTTTATTGTCTTGCAATAAGGTGACCGATTTTATTTCAATATAGCAATTAACTTTTTGTTTTGACTCTAACAATAAATCTATCCTGCTTTTCTCTTTTCCATAGCTCACTTCGCGGTTGATTTTTTCGTAGCCGGATAATTCTGAAATTAGATTTTTTTCAATAGATTGATAAACCAGATCATTAGCTCGCAGTGTATTCACGCAAATCCAATGCCCGTTTTGAGTTTGTGTCAGCTCCCAGCTATTGGGATATTTACGCTTAGGATTGTCTGATGTGGAATACCACACGGTATCTCCGGGAGTTGCACAGCCTGTCATCGCGCCGGTATTGGCACAGTGTATGGTGAGCGTTTCACCTTCTGGAGTGAGGACATCTGCCAGAAAACGTTTATAGCGACGAATTAATGTCGCAGGCTTCAATGGTGGAGAAAATTCCATAAACTTTCCTTTATAACTAACAGGTTCACTATCATTAAGTCATATGCATGAAGTCACTTGAGCATGAACTAAAATTAAACATGAAGATGAAATTAAACGTGAACTGAAATTAAAATCACCAATGCTACAATGACAGCCCTTGAAAGTTAATTGCTATGGTGAGCCTTTGTTATTACCTATTTATGACGTTGTAGACTCTGTCATAACGCAGTTGGAGACCTCAAAACAGGTTTTATTACATGCTCCGACAGGCGCAGGAAAATCAACCGGATTACCGCTGGCAATCCTGAATAATACCCGGTTTAGTGGACGCATTATTATGTTGGAACCACGACGTCTTGCAGCGCGTAGTGTTGCTGAACGTCTGGCAGAGCAATTGAATGAACCAGTAGGTATGACAGTAGGTTACCGAATGCGTTCGGAGACTAAAGTCAGTGCCTCCACACGCCTTGAAATAGTGACTGAGGGGATCTTGACCCGGATGCTGCAACAAGATCCTGAATTGAGTGATGTCTCTCTTGTCATTCTTGATGAATTTCACGAACGCAGCTTACAGGCCGATCTTGCGCTGGCTCTGTTGCTGGATGTGCAGGAAGGGCTGCGCGACGATTTACGTATTCTGGTTATGTCAGCCACGCTGGATAATCAGCGCCTTTCTTGTCTGTTACCTGAAGCACCTGTGGTTGTATCAGAAGGCCGTAGTTATCCAGTGGTGAGAAGTTACCATCCACTTCCTGCTCATCTGCCTTTTGAACAAACAGTGGCTTCCACAGTATTACGCTTATTACAGCAAGAGACAGGCTCCTTACTGCTATTTTTACCTGGTGCGGGTGAAATTCAGCGTGTATTGGCTCAGTTGGAGGGCAAGGTTAATAACGAGACATTATTGTGCCCACTATACGGTGCTTTATCACTAGCAGAACAGCGCAAAGCAATAGCGCCTGCTCCGGCAGGAATGCGTAAGGTGGTACTGGCGACTAATATTGCAGAAACCAGTCTGACGATTGAGGGAATTCGTCTGGTGGTGGATAGTGGTCTGGAACGTACCAGCCGATTTGAACCAAAGAGCGGTTTAACCCGTTTGATTACCCAACGCATCAGTCAGGCATCAATGATTCAACGAGCGGGTCGGGCGGGCAGGTTGGAAGCTGGCGTATGTTGGCATTTATTTAGTCAAGAGCAGGCTGAGCGTGCTACAGAGCACAGTGAACCGGAAATTCTGCATTCAGATTTGAGTAACTTGCTGCTTTCTTTATTGCAGTGGGGATGTCGTGACAGTGGCCAATTACATTGGTTAGACAATCCACCACAAGCTGCCCTGGCTGTTGCCCAATCTCTACTTACTCGATTGGGAGCACTGGATGACAAGCAACAATTAACAGCCCGTGGTTGGCGAATGACCGAATCCGGTTGCGAGCCTCGTTTGGCCGCTATTTTATGTCTGGCAAGAGAATGGTGTTCAAGTAAAGGATCATGTGTGGAGAAAGCATCGGCAGGGGAAGCCCTGGCAACAGCAGCGAAACTGGTTGCGATCCTTGAGGAGCCGCCACGATGGGGGCAACCGGATCTCATCCATTGTCTTACCTCCAATCAGCCTCATTGGCAGCAACGGGCAAAACAATTATTCAGAAGCCTGGTCAGAAGCCTGGCAGATAATACTGTTGCGGAGACTAACCACATTAATCTGGAGTATGTGCCTGAGTTATTGGTACAGGGTTTTCCTGACCGAATTGCGAAAAATCGTGACAATTTTGGGCGTTTTCAACTTGCTATTGGCTTGGGTGCTGTACTGGAGCGGGAAGAGTCGCTTTCAGGTGAAACATGGCTGATAGCACCGGCATTGCAGCAAGGTAGCAAAACACCGGATGCACGCATTCTGCTTGCCTGTCCGTTGAATATTGAACAAATAATCAGGCAATATCCTGCTTTGTTTACAGAACAGACAGTGATTGAATGGGATGATAATAAGGGAACGCTGCGTGCATGGAAGCGGCTGAAATGTGGACGTTTGACGGTTAAAGCACAGCCTTTGGCAAAACCTTCTGCGACTGAATGGCAGGAAGCCCTGCTGAATTGGGTTCGACAGGAGGGACTGGCAGCTCTGGCTTGGTCACAGGAAGCATCGCAGTTGCGAATTCGTTTGCAACGGGCCGCAGAATGGCTGCCGGAAATTGAATGGCCTGCTGTTGATGATGATGCTTTATTGGATTCTCTTGAACAGTGGCTGCAACCCGCATTGGAAATGGAACATGTGCAAGATTTGAAGAGATTGCGACAAATTGAGCTGTCATCAGCTCTTGTGACTCTTCTTGATTGGCAGCAGCGGCAAATACTGGATAATGAATTGCCTACTAATTACACTGTGCCAACTGGAAGCCGGATCAGCATTGAATATTTCTACGATAAGCCACCCGTATTATCAGTCAGAATGCAGGAAATGTACGGCGAGCAGCAAAATCCGGTTTTGGCGAAAGGGCGAATTCCTGTCGTTGTTGAGTTGTTGTCTCCGGCTCATCGTCCATTGCAGATCACCCAAGATCTCGCGGCATTTTGGCGGGGAGCTTATCGAGAGGTACAAAAAGAGATGAAAGGGCGTTATCCCAAGCACTTATGGCCAGATGATCCTGCTAACACAGCACCGACAAGGCGCGTGAAAAAATATATTTGATCGTTTAAAAACATTTAATTGGAGAATTCGGTATGTCTGATGATGATCGTCAGCCAATCGGACGTAAGGGTAAAAAATCGGGACATCGTCGTGGGCGTCAGGCGAATAAACGTCATCGGCGGGATGATTATGACTATGATGATTTTGAAGGCGAAAATGATAACGACGATGAGGATGGAGTCATGACGAAAAAAGGGAACAAATCCTCGCAGATAAAAAGGCGGGGAAAATGGGTCTGGCTGCTGCTATTGAAAATCTTTATTGTGTTGACAGTACTCATTGTTATATATGGTTTTTATTTGGATAACAAAATTCGCCATCGCATTGATGGCAAAGTTTGGGATCTTCCTGCTGCGGTATATGGCCGTATGGTAAACCTTGAGCCGGGCATGAATTACAGTAAGGCTGAAATGGTTCGGTTATTGGAAGGTATGCAGTATCGGCAGGTGACTAAAATAACCCGCGCAGGTGAGTTTGTGGTCAGGGGCAATGGTATTGAAATGTTGCGTCGGCCTTTTGATTTTCCTGATGGTAAGGAGGGGCAAATTCAGGCTCGTTTAACTTTCAATGACAATCACTTGGCCAGCATTGAAAATATGGAAAACCAGCGTCAGTTTGGTTTCTTCCGTCTTGATCCAAAACTGATCACGATGATGCAATCTGCGAATGGTGAGCAGCGCCTGTTTGTTCCGCGTTCCGGCTTTCCTGATTTACTGGTTCAGACATTATTAGAAACGGAAGATCGTTATTTCTACGAGCATGACGGCATCAGACCCCTTTCGATTGTTCGTGCAGCGCTGGAAAACCTGCTGGCAGGCCGTGCAGTTCAGGGGGGAAGTACCTTAACTCAGCAGTTAGTTAAAAATTTATTTCTGACTAATGAACGTACCTTAAGCCGTAAAGCCAATGAAGCCTTAATGGCATTATTGCTGGATGCACGCTACAGCAAGGATCGCATTCTTGAACTCTACCTGAATGAAGTTAACTTAGGGCAAAGTGGTGATGAGCAGATCCGCGGTTTCCCATTAGCGAGTCTTTATTATTTCGGTCGTCCGATTGATGAACTGAGTCTGGATCAGCAAGCATTATTGGTAGGGATGGTTAAAGGGGCTTCGTGGTATAACCCGTGGCGTAATCCTAAAACCGCACTGAAACGCCGTAATGTTGTATTGAAGATCCTCCAGAATCGAAAAGTGATTGATCAGGAGCTATATGATTTGCTAAGCGCTCGTCCACTCGGTGTAAAACCCAAAAGTGATGTAATAACACCACAGCCTGCATTTATGCAGATGGTGCGTCAGGAATTACAGCAAAAGCTAGGTGATAAAGTTAATGATTTATCCGGTGTAAAAATCTTTACTACATTAGATCCGGTTGCACAGGATGCAGCGGAGAAAGCAATAGAACAAGGTATTGCTGATCTGCGCAAGTCGCGTAATGTGCCTAATTTAGAGGGGGCGATGGTCGTTGTTGACCGTTTCAGTGGCGAAGTCCGGGCGATGGTTGGTGGCTCGCAGCCACAATATGCGGGTTTTAACCGTGCGATGGATGCTCGTCGCTTAATCGGCTCGCTTGCCAAGCCGGCAACTTATCTGACTGCATTGAGTGAACCCGATAAATATCGTCTGAACACTTGGCTGGCGGATGAACCTATCTCAATCCCTCAGGCTGGTGGTAAACCATGGGAACCGAGGAACTTTAGCCGTAATTTCAGCGAACGAGTGATGTTGATAGATGCGTTGGCACGTTCAATCAACATCCCGACAGTCAATTTGGGGCTGGATGTGGGGTTGGATCATATTGCTAATACCTTAGTGTTACTGGGCATTCCGGCTAAAGAAATCCAGAAAGTACCTGCAATGTTGTTGGGAGCTATCAACCTGACTCCGATGGAAATGGCTCAGGAGTTTCAGACCATTGCCAGTGGAGGAAATCGGGCTAAACTCTCCGCACTGCGTTCTATCATTGCTGAGGATGGCACCGTGGTTTACCAAAGTTATCCACAGGCGGAAAGAGCTGTACCTGCCCAAGCCGCTTATTTGACGTTATATGGTATGCAGCAAGTTGTTGCGCGGGGAACGGGCCGTTCACTGACCGGAAAATATGGCAAATATAATCTGGCGGGGAAAACGGGAACGACCAATGATCTGCGTGACACCTGGTTTGCCGGGATTGATGGTAAGGAAGTGGCGATTGTCTGGACTGGTCTTGATAACAACGGCCCGACCAAACTGACGGGAGCAACAGGAGCATTGAAGATTTACGAACGTTATCTGGCAAATGAAACACCATTGGCTCTGAATAACCGTCCACCAGAAGGTATTGTTGATATGACAGTTAATGAAGATGGCGCCTTTAACTGTGCTGGAAATGGTATCAGAATGTTACCGGTTTGGACGGATAACCCACAAGCGTTATGTCAGCAATCTGTGCAGCCGCCAATTGAGGAAGGTAAAGAAGAGGCACCGAGCTGGTTGCGTGAGATGTTTGGGCAATAACCTGTAATTGAGCAGTGTTAAAATGCAATTCCCCACTCTTGAGAAGTGGGGAATTGGAAAAATGAGCATGGTGATGTTGTTTTGTCGAAAAATAGATCTAAGGTTGATAATTGGGCGAGGTGATACTTAGTGGAAGCTAAGCTATGAATATTATTATCCTATCCCTGCTATTTATTACCGCTGCATTATTACATGGTATCAGTGGTATTGGTTTTCCTATTGCCAGTACAACCGCATTAAGTTTATTTATGCCTTTGAAAGAAGCAGTAGTCTTAGCATTATGGCCAACATTGTTGGTTAATGTGTTAAGTGTGATTTCAGGTGGAAAAATTGGCCCAATATTACATAAATACAGTTTACTGGCGCTCTTTTCATTATTAGGTAGTTTTATTGGGGCGAAACTTTTATTTCTGATTAATCCTGCCTATCTTCAATTACTGCTGAGTGGATTCATTGGGTTTTACATTATTAATAATGTACGCAGTGATAATTTTCGTTTACCTGCAAGTCCGATTATTTTGGCGCTATTTGGTTTGGTGGCGGGTGTCATTGGCGGAGCGACAAATGCTATGTCACCCATATTGATCATGTGTCTGCTGGCGATGAGCAATGATCTTCACGAAATTGCACGGGCAGCGAATCTCTGTTTTTTGCTCGGAAAATTCAGCCAATTGGTGGTATTGCGTAATGAGGCATTCGAATTATTTTCTTCGGATTATTTGTGGCCTGTACTGTTACTCATAGGGTTATCTGTCCTTTTTCTCTTTATTGGTACTCGCCTGAGAACACGAATTAGTGCGCAGCATTTCCGCTGGTTGATGCTCATTCTGTTAGGTGTATTGGCAGTAATGTCTGCAATTCAGGCGGTACGGGGTTTGGTGTAAGCAATAATCCATAACACCACAATATTATTGTCGTGTTATGGAGGAAGCAGATTACTTCAATTTAGCAAAACAATGAGCTGCTGCATTAACGGTACGCTGGATATCTTCATCTGAGTGAGCGATGGACATAAAGCCCGCTTCAAATGCGGATGGAGCCAGATAGACGCCTTCATTCAGCATTAGATGGAAGAATTTCTTAAAGCGTTCAACATCACATTTCATCACATCTTGATAGCAGGTAACGCTTTCTGCGTCAGTAAAGAAAATACCAAACATACCGCCAACATGATTAATCACCAGAGGAATGCCCGCTTCTGATGCCGCATTTTTCAGGCCAGATGCTAATTTGTCAGTCAGTTCACTCAGACGCTGATGAACACCAACCTGGGCAACTTCTTTCAGGCAAGCCAGACCGGCAGCCATCGCGATAGGGTTACCGGAAAGCGTTCCGGCTTGATAAACCGGGCCGGTTGGTGCCAGTTTTTCCATGATTTCCTGACGGCCACCAAACGCACCTACAGGCATGCCACCCCCGATGATTTTTCCAAGAGAGGTGAGATCTGGTTCAACACTGTAATATTCTTGCGCTCCACCTAAAGCAACACGGAACCCGGTCATAACTTCATCAATAATCAGCAAAGCACCGAATTCATCACACAGTTTACGCAGTCCCGGTAAAAATTCCGGCTGTGGAGGAATACAGTTCATATTTCCGGCGACAGGTTCGACGATAATACAGGCAATTTCTTCCGGGTATTTTTCGAAGGCGGCACGTACTGAATCCAGATCATTGTAGATACAGGTCAGAGTATGTTTGGCAAAATCGGCAGGCACTCCCGGCGAATTGGGTTGCCCGATGGTCAGAGCGCCAGAGCCTGCTTTTACCAGCAAACAGTCTGCGTGACCGTGATAGCAACCTTCGAATTTGATGATCTTATCGCGCTGAGTATAGCCTCGTGCCAGACGAATGGCGCTCATGGTCGCTTCTGTACCTGAATTCACCATGCGAACCATATCCATAGAGGGAACGAGTTCTGTTACTAGTTTGGCCATTTCTACTTCGGCAGCCGTTGGAGCACCAAAGCTTAGGCCATGTCCAGCGGCTTCAATGACGGCATTACGAATGGCAGGATGGTTATGTCCGAGAACCATCGGCCCCCACGAACCAACATAATCGATATAGGTGTTACCATCGACATCATAAAGATAGGCACCATCGGCACGTTGGATAAAAACAGGTGTACCGCCAACGCCGTTAAAAGCACGTACCGGAGAGTTAACACCACCGGGGATGACATGTTTTGCCTGAGAGTAAAGTGTTTCGGACTGGCTCATTAATAAATGCTCCTGAAAGACGATGGGTATATGAAGCCGCCATTTTAAATGACCCCAATAGGTAAGCCAAATCATAAGACTAAATCATAGGAATAGAGTGGGGGAACATCGTGTATACCCTGCATCCTGAAATCCATAGGGTATATATGGCAAAAACTTGAACGAATCAGTCAGGTATTAGATAATCACCGTTAACTGATCAGAAGGTTTATACCTTTTCTATTGGGTATACAACAACTTTCCGAGAACTTTTACCGGAAAACCCGACTGGAGTAAAAATATGAGCGATGATGCTGCACTACCTTTGCAGTTTACTGATGCCGCAGCCAACAAAGTTAAGGTATTGGTTGCAGATGAAGATAACCCGAACCTGCGTTTGCGGGTCTATATTACAGGTGGTGGTTGTAGCGGTTTCCAGTATGGTTTCACTTTCGATGACCAAATCAACGAAGGTGATCTAACAATTCAGAAACAAGGTGTTGAGCTGGTAGTTGACCCGATGAGCCTGCAATATCTGGTAGGTGGTAGCGTCGATTATACCGAAGGATTGGAAGGTTCTCGCTTTATTGTCACCAACCCGAATGCAAAAACCACTTGCGGTTGTGGTTCTTCTTTTAGCATCTGATTTCACTATTTATTCATCAAATTTTATTCATCAAATCCAAAACATGAGGGCAATGTTTTCATTGCCCTCATGTTTATTGTCATTACCCTTGCTCTATTGTTTATCGCTTACCTCCGTTCAACATCGTTTAACTGTTGACATAATTGCTCTGTTGCCAAAATAATCCTCGGCCCGGCTCGGCTGAACCAATCATCGTTAAGAATAATAATTCTGGCGTTTAATTGTGGCTGCCAAAATTCTGCGACTTTCTGTTTTTGCTCTTCGGTTCCACCCATCACAATGACTTCTGGCTTACGGACAAGAACTTGCTCACGATTAACCTGAGGCCACGGAACTGAGCTATCGGCAAATATATTTCTTCCTCCGCATACGGAAACAATTTCACTTTGAATAGAATGGCGGGATGAGGTAAAAATCGGATTCATGCCAAATTGTATAAATGCGGGTTTAGGATTTGAGCCGGCATAAGTCTGTTTTAGTTGGTTAAATTTTTGCCGGATATCCGCAGCAGATTTTTTGGCTATATCAGGCTGTGGGCTGTAGGCTGCCAGGCGCTCTAAATCTGTTGCAACATCTTCTACTTTTTTCACATCAGAATAAAAAATCGGAATGCCTAACGCCGCGAGTTGTTCCAGTGGTCTTTGGGGATTACCCCCTCGCCATGCCAGAATTAAATCAGGTTTCAGGGCAATGATCCTTTCAACATTGATGCCTTGCCAGTCTGCGACTTGCTCCAGTTTTTTCGCAGCTTCAGGATAATCGGAGTAAGCACTGACTGCGACAAGCTGGTCACCCATTCCTGCCGCATAGGCAAGCTCAGTTGTGGAAGGAGCAAGGCTGATAACACGGGATGCCGCCGCATAAAGTGGGGTACTGAAAATGTATAAAAAGCTGTATAGAAGAAATGAAAATGTTATCGAGGTAGAGTGATGAGAGGCATTTTTCCAAAATGATTTCATTATTTATGCTCCATGTTAGTGTTACAGTTCTAATTGTTCTGTAAGCAGATGTTCTCATCGATGGCAATAGCCATATTGCTGTAATCAATGTTACAAATAAAGAAAATGACTATAGATTTCGAGGTGCAACCACTGAATACTGAGATTCATAGGGTATAGGGGATTTCATCAGGCATAAATACTATTTTTAATAAGTAATCTAACTATCTAACACAGAACCTATTTTTAAGTTAATTAGATATTAAATTAAAAAATATTTTTCAAAGGTAGAGGTTTTGGTTAAACGCATAGGAATACATGTAACGGTTCAAACATAGTCTGGCAGTTTCCTGTTTCGTTTGGTAACTACCAGATAACGAATTTTAGGGTGTTGTGGAAATCGTAAACAGGGTAATTGTATCGATATAGCCCCGTTTGCTGGTTTTAAAAAAATAATCCCCGTGACTCAGAGGATTACTTTATTAGATGTTTTTATTAACTTAAATCTCTGATCAACGCTATATGATCTATATAATCTGTTCCTTCATGTATATGTTTCGTTACCTTCACTATTTTATTATGTACTAAAGCTAATTCTAAAATTTTTAATAATTGTTCACCAGGGCTTGAATTTATTCCATAGGTTAGTAGACCATCCTCAAGTAATGTATTGTTATATGCATCAACTATTTTAACAGATATATTACTTGCAACAGGAGATGCAACATGAATGGAAGCAACATACCCACTAACTGAACTTTTTTGCTCTTCAAAATTATTAGAATCTTTTTCATTTTTATTCATTTTTAATTCCTCTACATATTATATCTTTTAACAAGATTAAAATTTATTTTTTATGTAAAAAAGCAGTTAGTTAACTCTAGTTTATCATTTATATATAACTACCGATTCTATAAAGTTACCTCTCTTATCGGCATACCCCATCACTCTCACTTTCTTATCATATACAAAAGCCATTTCTAAAACTGAAAGTAATTTAGATCCAACTACCCCATTTATACCATCGACTAATTGAGCATCATAAATGGCTTTTCTTGTATCTAGATTCTCTATAGTAACATATACATTATCTATATTAGGTGCTGCAACATCTATATAAATAACATTTCCATCTACTGTAAATGGTCCATAATATGGTTCATCAGGGACATTATAATCCATTGTATCTTTATTCATATCGAACCTCTATCAATATCATATATATTAGAGAAATAAAAAGAGTCTTATCATGAAAAAATGATAGAAACACCAATATATAGAAACTTCATTCAAATAGCATGAACTTATCACCTTAATATTTATTACATAAGTAATACATTGATACCTCTCTCCCTTACCCAGGTAAACCTAACAGGTAGCAATAAAAGCAATCAGACGGGCTAATATATACAATAGTAATAATATAACAATAGTAACAGATCGATAAGTGTTAAATAATGAACATCAGAAATAAAATGCTTTCAGCAAAGGTGTCAGATGCTATAAATTCAGTATTGTCTAGTAATGTTAATACGTTACTCTATCCCTATATAGATTTAATAAAGAATTTAATTGTCTTGATCTAAGATAATTTTTATTATCTTTTTTATATGATATTTAATATTTGCCAATTACTGGAGATTTCCTCATAATTAACGTTCGTAATAAAGTGGTTTTTTTGTAAAGTATGTTTTTCATTTTTCTTTGATTAGTTTATCAAAATATAATTAATGTATTATTTAATATGTTCTTAAAAAAGTTGAAACTAATTTCTATTTAAATTAAAAATATTTTCCAAAGGTAGAGGTTTTGGCTAAACAAACAGGAATATATTATGGTTAGTATTGAATATGCTTTACTGGAGCCCCATTTTTCCCGTCGGATATTTTCTGAAAGTATTCACAAAATAACCCCGGATTTTCTTTCTCAAACTATTGATGTTAGCTTAGATTTAGATAGAAATGCACTAAAGCCAGCAAAAGGATTACCAGGTTATTTTACTTATGGATGGAAAAAGGCTGTAGATGAAATTATACGTGTGAGTCATCTGGGCATACAGTACATATCCCTGCGTTTTATCTCTCATGCCGGAGATCTCAATGATATTAATGAGAGCATGACAACGTTTGAAACGATACTTTCGCTGATACAGCAGGAAATAAAACATTTACCGATAAAGCTTATTGTCGATCCTTTCGGTTTAGCTTTAACATCAGATGGTCAGTGGGGGATTTTACGCGATCATAAATCTTTTGATAGAGAAAAGACTTACACTTTATTAGAGCGTGTTGGATACATATTATCTCGTAACCATGTGTATGGAGTAATTACTTTAGGACGTATTCTGGAAGAAGTTAAATTAACAAAAAAAGGAATTGTCGAAGGGGGAAATAATACAAAAATATTTTCGTTCTCACAAAATAGTGAAACAAGCATAGCATATGTTTACCTTGACAGCATAGGTCATAATACTGGACAAAAGATACAACCTGGTAATGTAGAGGAAATGGATCTTTGGTCATTAATGGATATATGGCATGGCACAGATGTCTCAGTTATCAAGCCAATGGAAAGTTATCACTTGATGTCTTCCCTTGATTATCTCATTAAAAATGAAGTATCCAGAAATTCTTTCCTGAATTCCAAAATTGTTGCAGAAATGGCTACACAACATGATTTCATTCGTAAGACATTAAGCGAAATGAGGGAAAGTCCAGATTTACTGGCAGAAAAGTGTGCTCGGTTAAAACTAGCTGGTTATACCGTTTCTGGAACGACTTATATAATGTCACTCCTTGCGCGGGAAAAAGGGGCTAATATGGCAAGAGCACGACTCGAAGAAATGTGGTTGACTGCACTTGGTGTAATGGGTGAGAACTGTGAATGTTTGATTGATCGGAACGCTTCATGTTTTTTGGAGGGAAGTATTCTTTATTAATCAGCCATAATTGAATTCAGGGCAGAACAGAACATGACTGCTTTGTTCTGAAAGAAGAGAAAGATGATTTATGAAAATAAATTTGGTACGTACATAGGGCGCATAGGCATAGTAAGAAAGAAAAACAGCTTTTTTAGCTATCATGATAGTGACTTTCATGATTGGTTTCGATACGACCAGATTTTGCCAGTGACTTTCACGAATACATTAAAATAGGTGGAAAAAACAATAGGTAGAAAAGAGGACAAGTATTATTTGTCATCTGAGTTGGTAGAGCTTTCAGTCGTATTAGAGCCTATTCCATTAGGCTCTAATCGGTTACTGTTTACTGAGTTCAGTCAGCATGGCATTGATCATTCGGGTGGATTCACGTGCAGCAACAACCAGAAACTCATCAAAGCTGATGTGAGATTCCTGATCCGCAACGTCAGAGATAGCGCGAACCACAACGAAAGGTACTTTATATTGGTGACAAACGTGGCCAATGGCTGCGGCTTCCATTTCAACCGCAGCGACTGTCGGGAAAGTAGCCCGGATACGCGCTAATGGCTCTGAGCCATTGATAAAAGCATCGCCACTACACACCAGGCCACGAATTGCGTTCAGATTAAGGAACTGGATACATTTTTCGGCTAAAGAAATTAATTGATGATCAGCAATAAAAGCAGGAGGGCATTGTGCCATTTGACCCGGTTCATAACCAAAGGCAGTGAGATCCGCATCGTGGTAACGTACTTCTTCAGACACTACGATATCGCCTACTTTCAGTTTAGGATCAAGACCGCCTGCAGAACCAGTATTAATCACAATATCTGGCTGGCAGTGTTCAATCAACAAGGTGGTTCCCAGTGCGGCAGAGACTTTACCGATACCGGATTTCAGCAAAGCGACGTCAACACCATTCAGCTTACCGGTATAGATCTCACAGCCACCCCGTGACAATGTTTGCAGACCATCAATCTGGTCGCGTAACAAAGTCACTTCTTGTTCCATTGCACCTATTACACCTACTTTCATTGTGTCATACTCACTTTTGTTATTAATGGGTTGTGCCTACCGGAATAGGCCTGATTTAAACCGAAGTGTATCATTGAATAACCGTTTGCCGGAGATTCCGGCTATAAATAATCGTATTATTCGGTATGGGGGGATTGATGCCTAAGATTGATTTCAAGCAAAAATTGAATTTCCAGCGTAAATACAGACACACTTCCATGCATTCTGCTGACGAGGAGCAGGTAAATCGTCAGTTTGAAAGTGATCGCGGGCGTATCATCAATTCGGCAGCTATTCGGCGCTTGCAGCAGAAAACACAAGTGTTTCCATTGGAACGTAATGCCTCCGTGCGTAGCCGATTAACCCATTCATTGGAAGTCCAGCAGATTGGTCGTTATATCTCAAAAACGATTATTGCAGAATTGGCAAAAAAGAATTTATTGGAAAAATATGGTCTGAATGAGCGTTTGATTGCTTTTGAAAGCCTGATTGAGATGGCCTGTTTGATGCACGATATCGGCAATCCCCCATTTGGTCATTTTGGTGAGGCGGCAATTAAGGATTGGTTTTCCCGTCGGCTCGATCCTGAATTTTTACCTGAGTCCACTGACCATGCCAATCGACAAGATAAATGTCAGGTCGCAGCGTTACGTTTATGTGGTGAAGAGAAAAAAGATCGGTTCCGTCGTCAATTACGTATGGATCTATGCCAGTTTGAAGGTAATGCTCAGGCCATCCGATTGGCGCACAGCCTGCTTAAACTGAATCTGACTTATGCCCAAATTGGTTGTATTCTGAAATACACTTGCCCGGCTTACCGCCTTGAAGAATCTCCGGCAGAATTCAGTTATCTGATGAAGAAAAAAGGTTATTACTGGTCAGAAGACAGTTTTATCGGTGAATTAAAAAAAGAGCTGCAATTAGGGGAATTCTGCCGTTTTCCACTGACATATATTATGGAGGCCGCAGATGATATCTCTTATTGTATCGCAGATCTGGATGATGCTGTTGAAAAGGGGATTTTCAATGTTGAGCAATTGGTGGGGTATTTAAAACAGGAGTGGGAGGAAAATGGCGGTTACAGAAAAGGTGATCTGTTTGAATTGACAGTTACTCAGGCTTATAAAAAAACAACCAATAATGAAGCCCGCCGTAATATTCATGAACAGTTTTTTATGTATCTGCGCGTATTTATTACCGGGCGGCTGGTTCCCTATACGGCTCAACGTTTTATTGATCATCTGCCTGAAATTTACGCAGGAACTTTCAATCATGCTTTGCTGGAAGCTAACGGCGAAGAGCATCGTTTATTGAGTACATTAAAAAGCGTTACGCGGAAGCGGGTATTTAATCACCCGGAAGTGGAAGAGTTGGAGTTGCAGGGCTACCGAATTATTACTGGCTTATTGAATGTATATAGCCCATTGCTGGAATTATCACGACAGGATTTTCTGGAATTACACCGAAATAATTTCCACAAAAAATATTTTATTGAAACGCGCCTGTTGCACAAACTTTCCGCCAAACATCGGCTGGCTTATAACGAGGCTGTAGAGGGGATCGTCACTACTGATGAAGCTGAGAAAGATGTGCTCGAATTTTACTATCGTGCTCGTCTCATTCAGGACTACATCAGTGGCATGACAGACCATTATGCTTACGAGGAATATCGTAAGTTTATGGTATCTAAGTAAGTTCTTTGGCAGTTCTTAATATCTCAGGAGCTGCCGCAATAACGTGGTTTATCTCATCAATGAACTCCAGCAATTCCGGCTCTAAATCGGCCAGAGGAGTCCCCTGTTTCAACTGTTTCTCAATGAGTTCACAAATCGCTTTTAGTTTGGGGACACCGTTGTAGCAGCAGCTACCATGTAATTTATGAACGTGATGGGCAAATTGTTTGCGGTGAGATTCACCTTCTGAAGTTAAAGCTTGCTCAATCATGGCCTTCATTTCTGGCAGAGGCTGCACGAACATCTCTAACATTTCCCGCGCCAATGATTCTTTACCCGCAGTTTGTTGTAATGCCAGTCGCCAATCGATAGCTTGTGGCTTTTTTGTCGGGCTGTATTGATTCAGCAGGGCTTTTAAGCGAACTTCATCCAATGGTTTAGACAGACAGTCGGTAAAAGGTGAATGGTCTCTATTGCGAGTTTCATCACAGAGAAAAGCAGTGACAGCAATAATCGGTGTCTGTTTATGCTCAGGTATTCGGTGGATCTGTTCTGAAGTTTGAATGCCATCCATATCCGCCATTTGAATATCCATCAGAATGAGATCTAATGGGTGTTTCTCCGCTACTTGCAGGGCTTCCATACCACTACTGCATAAAATGGTATTTTCCACTTGTTCATTTAAGAGTGCGCCAATTAATTTCAAATTGGCCGGGTTATCATCTACCGCCATGACTGTCATAGACAAACGGGGGAACGCGGGAGTCTGAGGCAAACGTTCTGGCAAAAAGCCCAACAGGATATCTTCTTTTTCCAGCCAGATATCAAAATAAAATACCGTCCCTTTAGTGGGCTCGCTGGTAAAATCGATTTCTCCGTTCATTTCATTCACCAGCTTTTTGGTGATACTCAATCCTAACCCAGTACCACCATAATGGCGGGTAATACTCGCATCAGCCTGATTGAATGCCTGAAACAGAATAGGGCGATATTCTGATTTAATACCAATGCCGGTATCGGTCACGGTAAAATCAATGTGTACCATATGGTGTCTCTGTTGACGCAGTTTGATTTCCAGCGTAACACTGCCTTTGTCCGTGAATTTTATGGCATTGCCAATTAAGTTAGTGAGTATTTGCTGCAAGCGGATGGGATCACCAATCATCAGATTTGGCAACTTGTCATCAATGTAATGATACAGAGGGAGATTTTTCACATTGGCAGAAGGTGTCAGTAATTCGATAACTTCGTTGACGGTGTCACGCAGCAGAAAGGGAACCTGATCCAGTATCAGTTTATTGGACTCCAGACGTGAAAAATCCAGAATGTCATTGATAATTTTCAGTAGATTATTAGCAGAACGCTCAATGACATAAAGATATTCAGCCTGTTGAGATGTTATTGGTGTTTTCAACATCTGACGGGTAAACCCAATGACGCCGTTGAGTGGCGTGCGTAATTCGTGGGACATATTCGCCAGAAATTCTGTTTTTATCCTGACAGCTTCTTGTGCCCGTTTCTTGGCAATAGTCAATTCAACATTTTGGATTTCTAACTGCTCCATCGTAATTTGCAGGTCAGAAGTGGCTTGATCGATATGCAGTTGCATCTCATCTTTATACTTTGACAAGGATTTTGCCACCGTATTGATCCCGTTCTGGAGCGCAGATAATTCTCCCGGCATGGCACCTGTGACTCGCGTGTCTAACTGCCCCTGACGGATACGGTTAACCGCTTTCACCATACAATCCAGGGGTTCTGTCACCTTACATACCAAAATGTGGGCAGATAGCGCAGTGCCTCCAAGGCAAAGGATCAGCAGGATGATAGAAGTTGCGATTTCTTTGTATTGCTGAAGCTGGGCAGCCCGTAAATCCAGATCAATGGCAATATAACCGATAGGAGTTGCATTGTTGATAGGATTGCGCTCCTCATGAGCAGAATTGGTTTCCGAGATAATCGGCATTTTCAGGACGATACTATTACTATCTTCTTCTTTAGTCAGTGTTGTCGGTATGGGATCATTTGGTCTGAGGCGCAGTAGATCGACATCATATTTATCATTGGAAATTTCGAATAATTTATGATGTTCATCGAAAATCGCAATAGCCATAACGACTTCGGAATTGCGGTGATGAAGGCTATTTATCAATGATTTTACGCGCTTACTGTTATCCAGATTTATCCCCACCTCACTGGCAATGGATAAAGGCTCAATAATGCTGATACCACTACGAACTATCAGGCTCTTCAACTCATAATAGCGGTATGAGATAAATGATATACTCACAAGCGTTCCGACCAGTAGAACAGGAACCAAAATCAGGCTCATCATACGGGTGCGTAGGCTATATTTGGTCATAAGCGTCCATTGTGGGAAAATCAAAACTCAATTTTTCAAAGTCAGTCAGAATCATGGTGCAATTTTACTCTCCAAACCGCCGCTCCGTAAACCCAGGTATTATTTCAGTTACCGCAGATAATCTTGATGCTCAAGGGCAGGGTATTGCCCGTCATCAGGGAAAAACGATTTTTATCCAGGGGCTATTGCCCGGTGAGCAGGCACAAATTCAACTGACAGAAGAAAAACGCCAGTTTGCTAAAGCTAAGGTAGTAAAACGGTTATCAGACAGCCCATTTCGTGTGGAACCGCGTTGCCCGCATTTCAAGGTGTGTGGAGGCTGTCAACAGCAACATGTTGCGGCTGAATTACAAGCTAAAACTAAAGCCGGTGTGCTTGAACATCTGATCCAGCGGGAAACAGGGGTCAGTATCAGTGCTCAGCCCATTATCCACAGCCCGGAATATGGGTATCGGCGTCGGGCAAGGCTCGGCCTGCAATATCAAGTCAAACAGCGTAATTTATTGATGGGCTTTCGTCAGAGCCAAACCAACGATTTGGTGGATGTCAAACATTGTCCGGTAATGCACCCTGAACTGGAAAAATTGTTACAGCCATTATCTCTGTGTTTAAACAGCCTGAAAGCCGTTAAGCGACTGGGACATGTTGAATTAATTCTGGCGAATAATAGCCCATTAGTTGTTTTACGTCATCTTGACCCCATAAAGCATGAAGACAGAGAGACACTGCGCATTTTTTCTGAGCAGTATAAGGTCGCGATTTATCTGGCTGGTGATGAAAAATCCCTTGAGCTGTTGTCTCTTGGAACGTTGTCTCCTGAACATTCAGCGGAAGGACAATCTGAGCCGTGGTATCAGGTGGATGGTTTGAAGCTGGTTTTCAGTCCACGGGATTTTATTCAGATTAATGATGAAGTTAATCAACAAATGGTGGCTCAGGCCTTGTCGTGGCTGGACTTACAGCCAGAAGATCGGGTATTAGATCTTTTCTGCGGAATGGGGAACTTTACGCTGCCGATAGCCACTAAAGTACAGGCAGTTGTCGGTGTGGAAGGCGTTGCGGCATTGGTTGCAAGTGGACAATATAATGCTCGGTTAAATGGACTTAATAACGTCAGTTTTTTCCATGAAAATCTGGAATCAGATATTCATCAGCAGCCTTGGGCAGCGCAGGGGTTCAATAAAGTGTTGTTGGATCCTGCCCGTGCTGGTGCTGCGGGCGTCATGTCACATATAGTAAAACTGGCCCCTGAAAAAGTGGTTTACGTTTCTTGTAATCCCACAACTTTGGCACGGGATAGCAAAGTTTTGCTAGAGGCCGGTTATCATCTTGTTAGTGTGCGGATGCTGGATATGTTTCCGCACACCGGTCATCTGGAGTCCATGGCACTGTACTGCCGTGAGCTGATGACCATCGAGTAGGGAGAAATTATGGTTGCGGTAAGAAGTGCTCATCTCACACCAGCAGGTGAATTTGCTGTCGATAGGTGGATCGCGAGTTTAAACATTGTCAATCCACACTCCAGTAAAAAATTAGCTGAAACATGGCATTACTGTTACGAGAAGGTTCAGGATCAGCCCAATGCAGAGCTACTGTTGTGGCGCGGTGTTGAAATGGTAGAAATCCTGTCTACGTTGAGTATGGATAATGACAGTATGCGTGCAGCACTGCTTTTTCCCTTCCTTGATGCCAAGATAGTCAGCAATGAAATAGTGACAGAAACCTTTGGTAAATCCATCACAGATCTGGTGCACGGTGTGCTGGAAATGGATGCTATCCGCCAGTTGAAAGCGACACATACGGATTCCACTTGCTCAACTCAAGTGGATAATGTACGTCGTATGTTGCTGGCGATGGTAGAAGATTTTCGTTGTGTGGTTATTAAACTGGCAGAACGGATCGCCTATTTGCGGGAAGTAAAAGATGCCAGTGAAGATGAACGGGTATTGGTCGCAAAAGAGTGTTCCAATATCTATGCCCCTCTTGCCAACCGACTGGGTATTGGTCAGTTAAAATGGGAACTGGAAGATTTTTGCTTTCGTTACCTGCATCCTGATGAATATAAAAAAATAGCGAATCTTTTACATGAACGCAGGATTGATCGTGAGCAGTATATAGAAAAATTTATCACGACCTTGCGTCGGTATATGCTCAAAGAAGGGATCTCGGCAGATGTTTACGGGCGTCCCAAACATATTTACAGCATCTGGCGCAAGATGCAGAAAAAATCCCTCTCTTTTGATGAATTGTTCGATGTACGTGCAGTCCGTATTGTCGTTGAACGGTTACAGGATTGTTATGCGGCGTTGGGGATAGTGCATACTCACTATCGCCATCTACCGGATGAATTTGATGATTATGTTGCCAACCCGAAGCCAAACGGCTATCAATCAATCCATACCGTGGTACTGGGGCCAAACGGTAAAACACTTGAAATCCAAATCCGTACCCGTCAGATGCATGATGATGCTGAGCTTGGAGTAGCCGCCCACTGGAAATATAAAGAAGGCACAGCGATTGGTGGCGGTAAATCAGGCAGTTATGAAAGCCGGATTGCATGGTTGCGGAAACTGATCGCATGGCAGGAAGAAATGGCAGATACCGGCGAGATGCTGGATGAAGTCCGCAGTCAGGTATTTGATGATCGTGTTTATGTTTTCACGCCAAAAGGGGATGTGATTGATTTACCGACTGGTTCAACACCGCTGGATTTTGCTTATCATATTCACAGCGATGTCGGTCATCGCTGCATTGGAGCGAAAATTGGCGGGCGGATTGTGCCGTTCAGTTATCAGCTCCAGATGGGAGATCAGATTGAAATCATCACCCAGAAACACCCCAATCCAAGCCGTGACTGGCTGAATCCGAACCTTGGCTATGTCACTACCAGCCGTGGGCGGGCGAAGATCCATAACTGGTTCCGTAAGCAGGATCGCGATAAGAACATTATTGCCGGACGCCAGATGTTGGACAATGAACTGACACATTTAGGTATCACGCTTAAAGAGGCCGAAAAAGAACTGATTGCCCGCTATAACGTGAATTCGTTGGAAGAAGTTCTGGCTGGTATCGGTGTGGGCGATATCCGTATTCACCAACTGGCGAATTTCCTGCAAAACAAATTCAATAAAACCACGGCAGAAGAAGCCGATCGTGAGGCACTCCGTAGTCTGGAGAACAAAACATACTCTCCGCGCAATAATACGCAAAAAGACAATGGCCGGGTTGTCGTAGAGGGGGTTGGTAATCTGATGCATCATATTGCCCGTTGCTGCCAGCCGATTCCGGGAGATGATATCGTTGGGTTTATTACACGTGGACGGGGAATTTCTATCCACAGAGCAAGCTGTGATCAACTGGCTGAGCTGGAAATCAGCGCACCAGAACGGGTTGTGGATGCTGTGTGGGGAGAGAGTTATTCCAGTGGTTATTCCCTTGTAGTGCGGGTAATAGCCAATGATCGTAGCGGATTACTGCGTGATATCACCACGATACTCGCCAATGAGAAAGTCAATGTACTTGGTGTCAGTAGCCGCAGTGATGTGAAGCAACAATTGGCTACGATTGATATGAACATTGAGATTTATAATTTACAGGTGTTGGGACGAGTGCTGGCGAAGCTCAACCAACTGTCTGATGTCATTGAAGCCAGACGTTTGCACGGTGATTAGAAAAATATGGATAAGATAGATACAACCTCAATTGAACGTCTTAAAGGGATTATGGCGCAACTGCGCCATCCCCAAGATGGTTGCCCATGGGATAAAGTACAAACTTCTTCTACTATTGCTCCTTACACATTGGAAGAAACCTATGAAGTCATTGATGCCATTGAGCGCAATGATACCAATGCCCTGAAAGAAGAGTTGGGTGATTTACTGTTTCACATTGTCTTTTATGCCCAGATGGGAAAAGAGCAGCAATTGTTTGATTTCGACGATATCTGCGAAGCGGTTTGCGATAAGCTGGAACGCAGGCATCCCCATATCTTCAATCAACAATCAGGCATCAACAGCGAAGAAGCCATTGGTAGTTGGGAACAACGCAAAGCTGCGGAAAGAGCGGAAAAAGATCAACATTCTGTGCTGGATGATATCCCTGCCAGCCTGCCTGCATTGATGAAAGCGTATAAGATCCAGAAACGCTGTGCTTCTGTTGGCTTTGATTGGGAGACCGTCGGGCCCGTTCTGGATAAGGTTTATGAAGAGATTGACGAGGTGATGGATGAAGCGAAGCAGGCGGTTGTAAATGATGCGCGTGTGGGGGAAGAACTGGGTGATTTACTGTTTGCCGTCGTTAACTTATCCCGTCATTTAGGGCATAAACCTGAAATGACGTTACAAAAAGCTTGTCAGAAATTTGAAAATCGCTTTCGTCATGTTGAGAGACTTCTTCACGATAAAGGATTGTCATTGGAAACTGCCACATTGGACCAAATGGAAGCAATGTGGCAACGGGTGAAAAAACAACAAATTTAGGGATAAATTACATTTGATCTATGTTGTGATTAGTTTCATTTGGGAATTGCTACAATTTGAAATTTCTACAATTGGATAGATAAAAGAGATAGAGTTTGTAGCGCATTTAAGGTTAGGGTATACTGCTTTCCCGTCCTGTTATATTCATCATCCTTTTAAACCTAAACTTTCAGGTTCAGCATGAAAACTAATTATATTTTTGTGACCGGCGGGGTCGTATCCTCTCTGGGTAAAGGCATTGCCGCAGCCTCTTTGGCGTCCATACTCGAAGCCCGTGGACTCAATGTCACCATTATGAAACTGGACCCGTATATCAACGTCGATCCAGGTACAATGAGCCCAACCCAACACGGGGAAGTTTTCGTTACCGAAGATGGCGCTGAAACTGATCTCGATTTAGGCCATTACGAACGTTTCATTCGAACCAAAATGACACGTCGCAATAATTTCACGACAGGTCGTGTTTACTCCGAAGTTCTGCGCAAAGAACGCCGCGGCGATTATCTGGGCGCAACCATTCAGGTTATTCCTCACATCACTAATGAAATCAAAGACCGTATCATCCGTGGCGCGGAAGGTTACGATGTTGTGCTGGTGGAAATTGGCGGTACTGTAGGCGATATCGAATCCCTGCCATTCCTTGAAGCTATCCGTCAGATGGCGGTAGAAGTCGGTCGCGAAAATACTCTGTTTATGCATTTGACTCTGGTGCCTTATATGGCAGCAGCAGGGGAAGTGAAAACTAAACCTACCCAACATTCTGTGAAAGAGCTGCTTTCCATTGGTATTCAGCCGGATGTTTTGATCTGTCGCTCAGATCGCACTATTCCAGCTAATGAGCGGGCAAAAATTGCACTTTTCTGCAACGTACCAGAGAAAGCCGTTATCTCCTTGAAAGATGTTGATTCTATTTATAAAATTCCTGCCCTCTTGAAATCTCAGGGCTTAGATGATTATATTTGTAAACGATTCAGCCTCGAATGCCAGGAAGCTGACCTGTCTGAATGGGAACAGGTCATTTATGAAGAGGCGAATCCATCAGGCGAAGTGACCATCGGTATGGTGGGCAAATATATTGAGCTGCCGGATGCGTATAAATCAGTTATTGAAGCACTGAAACACGGTGGATTGAAAAATCGTCTGACCGTCAACATCAAACTGATTGATTCTCAGGACGTCGAAACCCGTGGTGTTGAAGTATTGAAAAATCTGGATGCGATTCTGGTGCCAGGTGGTTTCGGTGGTCGTGGCATCGAAGGCAAAATTATGACAGCCCGTTACGCCCGTGAAAATAAAGTTCCTTATCTGGGAATTTGTCTGGGTATGCAGGTTGCCCTGATTGAATTCGCACGCAATGTTGCAGGTATGGAAAGGGCTAACTCTACTGAATTTGAGCCTGAATGTAAGTTACCAGTTGTAGGTCTGATCACTGAATGGCGTGATGAGAACGGCAACTTAGAAGTACGCAGTGAAGAGAGCGATCTCGGTGGAACGATGCGTGTTGGTGGCCAACTGTGTCATCTGACTGAAAACAGTCTGGTACGTAAACTTTATGGTCAGGACGATATTATTGAGCGTCATCGCCATCGTTACGAAGTGAACAATCTATTGTTAAAACGCATTGAAGACGCGGGCTTACGTGTTGCTGGCCGCTCAATCGACAATAAATTGGTGGAAATCATTGAGAACCCGAACCATCCATGGTTTGTGGCATGTCAGTTCCACCCTGAATTTACTTCAACGCCTCGCGATGGTCATCCGTTATTTGCCGGTTTTGTTGAGGCCGCACGCAAGTACCAGAAAGGCCAGTGAAATAAGATATGGGGTGATCGATGGGGCTTTACTCGATTCTTTGTGTGACCATCAATTGCCCAAAATTTAACTTGTACTGAGGAAAACCTAATGTCCAAAATCGTTAAAGTGCTCGGCCGTGAAATCATCGACTCCCGTGGTAATCCAACGGTAGAAGCAGAAGTACATTTGGAAGGCGGCTTTGTTGGTTTGGCTGCGGCACCATCAGGTGCATCAACGGGTTCTCGCGAAGCGCTGGAACTGCGTGATGGCGACAAATCCCGTTTTATGGGTAAAGGTGTACTGAAAGCAATTGCGGCGGTTAACGGCCCAATTGCTCAAGCTCTGGTTGGTCAGGATGCGAAAGATCAGGCCAATATCGATAAGATCATGATCGAGTTGGATGGTACTGAGAACAAATCTAACTTCGGCGCTAACGCGATTTTAGCCGTTTCCCTTGCGAACGCCAAAGCGGCGGCAGCGGCAAAAGGTATGCCTCTGTATGAGCACATTGCTGAACTAAACGGTACTCCAGGTAAATTCTCCATGCCTCTGCCAATGATGAACATCATCAATGGGGGTGAACATGCTGACAACAACGTGGATATTCAGGAATTCATGATCCAGCCAGTAGGCGCGGGCACGCTGAAAGAAGCGGTACGTATGGGTTCTGAAGTTTTCCATAATCTGGCAAAAGTACTGAAAGCAAAAGGTATGAGTACTGCGGTGGGCGATGAAGGTGGTTATGCACCAAATTTGGAATCTAACGCAGCCGCACTGGCCGCTATCAAAGAAGCCGTAGAAAAAGCAGGTTATGTACTGGGTAAAGATATCACTCTGGCGATGGACTGTGCCGCTTCTGAATTCTATAACGAAGAAACCGGTAACTATGAACTGAAAGGTGAAGGCAAAACTTTCACTTCTCAGGAATTCACTCACTACCTGGAAGATCTGACTAAAGAATATCCAATTGTTTCTATTGAAGATGGTCTGAATGAATCTGATTGGGACGGTTTTGCTTACCAGACTAAAGTTCTGGGCGATAAAATCCAGTTGGTTGGTGACGATCTGTTCGTAACCAATACTAAGATACTGAAAGAAGGTATCGAAAAAGGGATTGCTAACTCCATCCTGATTAAATTCAACCAGATCGGCTCTTTGACTGAGACGTTGGCTGCAATCAAGATGGCAAAAGATGCAGGTTACACAGCGGTTATCTCTCACCGTTCTGGTGAAACTGAAGACGCAACCATTGCTGACTTAGCAGTAGGTACTGCGGCAGGTCAAATCAAGACGGGTTCTATGAGCCGTTCTGACCGTGTTGCTAAATACAACCAGTTGATTCGTATTGAAGAAGCATTGGGTAATCGTGCTCCTTTCAATGGACTGAGAGAAGTGAAAGGTCAGGCATAATGGCTGACTGGTTTCAATAAAAAAATATTATTTATATTTTGGCGAAAGAGTAATACTCTTTCGCCTTTCTTAAAAAGACAATTTTAGCGATGTGCTTTTTTCTTTATTGCATAATGGTTGCATAATAGAGGATTATTTAACCATTCGTAAAATAAGAAATGTGATATAACTCCTTAAAATGAATTCTTTTTTTACGCCTTTAATTAATAAATAAGCAAATATCACGTAGCAGATCCCAAAATCGCATTCCTTGTATTTTATTTATCGTTCAGACTCCTTATTATTTCAGATGTAATGTAATTCATTAACATTTAGGGCAATGATTCATCAATTATTATTTTTACATTACGGAGTTATGTTTCATTGTTACATGGAGTCTTCATGGACGCTTCAGAATCTTTAACCCCTGCGGTTGGGCCAATACCCTCAAGTAAAAGAGGCTTAATTATTCTCGCGCTGGATATCATTTTGTTAATTGCTTTGCTGAAGTTTTTGCCTTATAGCGAAAAAGCAAATGCAGGTTTGGCATTAATGGCATTTATCGGGGTGTTATGGCTGACCGAAGCCATTCACGTCACTATTACTGCACTTTGTGTTCCAATTCTGGCAGTTGGAATGGGATTGATGAATACAGGTGACGCGCTGAAATCTTTTGCAAATCCAATTATCTTTTTGTTCTTTGGTGGCTTTGCATTGGCGACAGCACTGCATATTCAAGGTCTGGACAGACTGATAGCTAACCGTCTTCTGATGATTGCCCGTGGGCGTTTATCAGTGGCGGTCATGCTGATATTTGGTATCACGGCTTTACTTTCGATGTGGATTAGCAATACAGCGACCGCAGCGATGATGTTGCCACTGGTTCTGGGTATTTTGGCTAATCTGGATGTTCGTACTGAACGTAATACATTTGTTTTTGTGTTATTGGGTGTGGCATATAGCGCCAGTATTGGTGGTTTGGGCACGCTGGTAGGTAGCCCACCTAATGCGATTGCAGCAGCGCAGTTAGGTATGGATTTCATTACATGGATGAAGTACGGCGTACCAATGGTGATCATCCTGTTACCTGTTATGGTGATACTGATGTATATCATGTTGCGTCCGAATCTGAATCATAAATTTGATCTGGAGCTGGAGCATCTGGAATGGAATAGTAAACGTGTTATCGCCATGTTTATTTTCCTGCTGGTTGTTGTTTGCTGGATTTTCAGTTCCCTCATCAGTGATGCTCTTGGCGGTATCAAAGACTTAGATACCATCATTGCCGTGAGTGCAGCTATTTTGATTGGTATTACTGGTGTATCAACGTGGTCACAGATCCAAAATAACACTGAATGGGGCGTGTTGATGCTGTTTGGTGGTGGTCTGACACTGAGCGCTGTTCTGAAAAACTCCGGTGCAAGTGAAGTTATGGCGAATGGTATGGCTGCAACATTTGGCTCAAGTTCGTGGTTTGTGATTATTGTTGCTATTGCTACATTCATTATCTTCCTGACCGAATTTACCAGTAATACAGCCAGTGCCGCGTTACTTGTCCCTATTTTTGCCACAGTTGCAGAAGCTCTGGGAATGCCGGTTATCGTGTTGACCATGATTATCGGTATTGGTGCATCTTGTGCATTTATGCTACCTGTAGCTACACCACCGAATGCCATTGTTTATGGCACTGGCTATATCAAGCAGATTGAAATGGTACGTGTGGGTCTTGTGCTGAACCTGGCATGTATTGCGATTATTTCTGTCATTGCCTGGTTCTTCTGGGTATAATTTTTTATCAAAAAATAAACCATAAATGAACTCGCCACCTCAAAGGTGGCGAGTATTTTTCGGGACGATTTTCTCTTAAAGAGATTATTCTTTGGTGCTGATATAGATATTTTTGACCTGAGTATAAGCATCCAAAGCCATTTTATGTGTTTCTCGTCCAAGTCCTGATTTTTTATAACCACCAAATGGTGTGTGGGCAGGAAGTTCATGATAGGTATTGATCCACATACGGCCAGCCTTAACAGCTTTAGCGACACGCAGAGCGCGATTAATATCCTGTGTCCAGACCGCACCAGCCAGACCATATTCTGAATCATTAGCCATCTCAACGACTTCGTCTTCATTACTGAATGGAATAACACAGAGAACCGGCCCGAAAATTTCTTCTTGTGCCACACGCATATCATTAGTCACATTAGTGAGAATGGTTGGCTGAACAAAGAACCCATCGTCATATCCTGCTCCTGTTATGCGTTTGCCACCAGTAAGAATGGTTGCACCTTCCTGTTTGGCAAGATCAATATAACCCAGGATAGTATTCATTTGCTCTTCACTGACCTGACATCCCATTTCAGTTGCAGGATCCATTGGGTCACCGACTCGAACGGATTCGAAGACGGTTTTCAACGATTGCAGGAATGAATCATAGATATCTTTATGCAGGAATAGACGTGCACCAGATTCACAAGCCTGTCCCTGATTCAGTAAAATAGCGTTAGCGGCATACTTGACAGCTTTTTTCATATTGGCATCAGGGAAAATGATATTGGCTGATTTTCCTCCTAGCTCCAGTGTGGCGGGAATAAGTCTTTTAGCGGCGGCGGTTGCAACGTTGTAACCAACTTCTGTTGAGCCGGTAAAGGCTACTTTGTCAATACCTTCATGATCAAGGATTGCTTGACCGACAATAGAACCACGGCCTGTGACAATATTGACAACGCCCGCAGGAAGAACTTGATTTATGATGCGTCCCAATTCCAGCAAACTCATGGGAGTCAGACTGGCAGGGTTGATAACCACGGTATTACCCGCCGCTAAGGCAGGAGCAAGTTTCCAGGCTGCCATCAGCAGTGGGAAGTTCCAGGGAATGATTTGCCCGATTACACCGATTGGCTCTCTGATCACCAGACTCAGATTATCATCATCAATAACATCCATTGCATCAGAGTGAGAACGGATCACACCTGCAAAATAACGGAAATGATCGATAGCAAAAGGAATGTCAAAATTGCGGCATAAAGTTTGTGTCTTACCACCATCTAATGTTTCAAGGGTGATAAAGCGCTCTGCTTCTGCCTCCAATAAGTCGGCAATTTTCAACAGGATGGTTTGTCTTTCTGTCGCTGAAGTTTTGCTCCAGGCGGGTAAGGCTTTAGTGGCTGCCTGAACAGCAAGTTCAACATCCTGAGCATTTCCTGCCACATATTCAGTGAGTAATTCTCCGGTTGCCGGGTTATAGCTTTTCATTGTTTCTTTTGAAACACTATCAACCCATTCACCGCCAATCAGCATTTTATAAGACTTAGCAGGTAATAGTTCTTTTGCGATATCATGTAACTTCTTCATCATATTCTCCAGGTACTTTTGATTTTTGGGTATGCTAAACCATCTGTTCAAAGAGTATTATTGGATTAATTCTTAAATTCGGATTTAAATATAAAAATCTTGTATCAATAAATAAGGGGGACAACTGATTTTTATAATAAAATAATAAACACATGGAATAAATTTTGATAATTATTATTGGTATGTGATTATATTCTGTGTGGTCTATTTTTTTTCTGCTGTCTTTTTTCAAGATGTTATCGGAGGAGTAGTTTTAATGACCATAAACAATTTAATGATACAAGATAATAAGTAAACAAATTATCAATACGTTTATATTTAATGATAATTTTTTTAGTTAAGGTGATTTATTTTCTCAGCACTCTGCTATTATTATACTACCAATCATTGGCGGGGATGATTATGAAAAATTTGTTATTAATTTGTTTGTTAGGTTTTACATTGGCCGGATGTGATAATCAACTTAAGATTGACGGTAAAAATGAAATGGCAGTAAAAACATCCATCGAAAAAATAAGAGATACTTTATCTGAAGATAAAAAATTAAAATTTGATGATTCATTGAATATTGTCATGCTTAATAGCATCGATTTTGATGAGTTATTTAAAAATAACAAATATGGAAGTATCAAATATGAAGATATGGAAAAGCTGGAACATAAGTTTTATCAATCACTGAATGGAAAAACAGCCGATCAGGTTATTAGCGAAGCAGAAAGAATTAAGTCGAATACGAGTACCATTAATAAATGAATACAATCATCTGCCTGTCATTTTTCAAGTTGTAAACCTTATTGAGTGCACTCAATGATAACTACTGATTTCTTAAACAGAATGCCCTGATTATGGGGCATTTTGTTACCATTACTTATGATCTTCCAATAGAGTTAATCGCTCTCCGCACTGACGGCAAACATAGCAACTTTTTTCCCTGATCACTTTATTGTGTTGTCTGATGGTTAATTCATGCTGTTGGCAGTGGCAGGAATAAATGAATGTTTTACTGCAAACGGACTGGACTGAAAATTGGTGTGTTCGATTGGCTGGTACTTTAAACACAGTTTCCATGATATAACGCCACTCCTTGCCATGAGGCGCCACTTTGCCAAACTGATGATAAACCAATAAATGAGCCAGTTCGTGGGGGATCACTTCATCAATGAATGATTGTTGATTTTCAATGAGGAGAATTGGGTTAAGGCGAATTTCCCAATCCTTTAGACGAGCACTTCCCGCAATTGTACCTCGTTGTTGATAGGTCACATTGGGTTCGGGAAAGGTTTGTTCAAGGAAATCACTTGCCTGAATTATTTTTTGCCGCAAAGTACGCATGACTGCTTGCTGGAGAGGAAGAGGAACCTTAACGAATTTCATAACAGCAATAATTATATAGTAACTTAGCTAACGAAAACGAGTATGTATGGTTTATGGGTAATACTAAAAAGCCCGCTGGTATAGGCGGGCTTTTTAAGCGTAGCAGAGGTTATTTCAACCCTGCTGCATTACGTAGGATCATGGCCTTATCTGTCGCTTCCCACGGGAACTGCTCACGACCAAAATGGCCGTATGCCGCGGTATCGCTATAGATTGGATGCAACAAATCCAACATCTTGATCAGGCCATAAGGGCGCAGATCAAAGAATTCGCGCACTAATTGGATCAGTGTTGAAGTTGGCACTTTTTCAGTTCCGAACGTTTCAACCATGATGGAAGTGGGTTCAGCAACACCAATCGCATAAGACACCTGGATCTCACAGCGATCAGCCAGACCTGCTGCGACAATATTTTTAGCCACGTAACGTGCAGCATAAGCCGCAGAACGGTCAACTTTAGATGGATCTTTACCTGAGAACGCTCCACCACCGTGACGAGCCATACCACCGTAGGTATCTACAATGATCTTACGACCTGTCAGACCACAGTCACCCATTGGGCCTCCGATCACGAAACGGCCTGTTGGATTGATGAAATATTTAGTCATCGGAGTGAGCCATTCAGCCGGTAGTACAGGTTTGATGATCTCATCCATAACGGCTTCATGCAGCTCTTTCTGGCCGATTTCTTCAGAATGCTGAGTAGAGAGTACGACTGCATCAATACCGACAATTTTACCGTTGTCGTATTGGAATGTAACCTGACTTTTGGCATCGGGACGCAACCACGGCAGCGTTTTGTTTTTACGTACATGCGCCTGACGCTCAACCAGACGGTGAGCATATGTAATAGGTGCTGGCATCAATACGTCGGTTTCGTTGGTTGCATAGCCAAACATCAATCCCTGATCACCCGCTCCTTGCTCCAGAGGATCAGCACGGTCAACTCCCTGATTAATATCAGGTGACTGTTTGCCAATCGCGCTAATTACTGCACAAGAATTAGCATCAAAACCCATGTCTGAGCTGGTATAGCCAATTTCGCGTACAGTACTGCGGGTAATTTCTTCAATATCAACCCAAGCACTGGTGGTAATTTCACCACCAACCATAACCATACCGGTTTTCACATAAGTTTCACACGCTACACGAGCCTTGGGATCTTGTTTTAAGATCGCATCAAGAACGGCGTCGGAAATCTGGTCAGCAATTTTATCTGGATGACCTTCTGAAACGGATTCAGAAGTAAAAAGGTGTGTAGTCATTATATTTCGTTACCTTAAATATAATTTCGGTTTAAGGGTGGATGTTTTACCATCTAGACGGCTAGTCTAAGTTACTATCGCCAAATATACCAGTTTTTTTAGTTTTAAATATCTTTCACAGTATGACATTTTGGGTTTCTTCTCTGTCCTTCTTTAGCTTGAAAATCTATCGAGTAAATCTATCGAAATCTGTTAAGTATAAATAAATTTCGTTTTGCAATTTTGCAGGATTACAGGTATAAAGCGCCCGTAACTGATAGGTTTTTGCACTTCAAGTTATGGGCGTTTGCAGGGTGCGTTTATGCGTGTTCTGCTTCTCAATTGAGAAACGGCTTTCGTGATGATAAGCCATGTGGAGTGAATGGGGTTATGAACCATTATCTGCTGATTGTTAACGGCCAACAGCCACATTATGCCATTGATGTATCCACATCTTGTTCCTCTCTTATCGATATGAATTCAACCCGATGTTATCTGAATCGTTCAGGCAGGCGGGTCATTTTTAACAGAAGTCATATTGCCAAACAGTAAATACATATTGTTTAGTTCCCTCTAAACGTTTCTATAATTTAAGAGCAAGCTGTTCCCTGACATTTATTAATGCGCAAGATACGCACAATAATAGCGTCTTGGGTTATTGACTACAGGTGAAGGCAAACCTCTACTCCATGAAGGAGACTGCCATGAATGATAATATCGCACGTAAAATGCGACAGACCTACAATATTGCATATTGGGGCGGTAACTATTACTACGTCAATGATCTGGGTAATGTCAGTGTTTGTCCAAATCCTGATTTGCCAGAAGCACAAGTTGAGCTTGTCGATCTGGTAAGAAAAGTTCAGGAAGAGAAAAAACAGTTACGGTTGCCTGCATTGTTTTGTTTTCCTCAGATCCTGCAACACCGTTTGCGTTCTATTAATACTGCATTTAAACGTGCACGTGAATCTTATGGTTATAAAGGTGATTATTTTCTGGTTTATCCGATTAAGGTAAACCAGCAGCGCCGTGTGATCGAATCGTTGGCAAATTCTGGCGAACCTGTTGGGTTGGAAGCAGGCTCCAAAGCTGAACTGATGGCCGTGTTGGCTCATGCAGGCATGACGCGGACTGTTATCGTCTGTAATGGTTATAAAGATCGTGAATATATTCGTCTGGCATTGATCGGTGAAAAACTGGGACACAAGGTGTATCTGGTTATCGAGAAAATGTCCGAAATAGAAATGGTACTGGAAGAAGCGGAGCGCATTAATGTCATCCCCCGTCTTGGAGTACGGGCGCGTCTTGCTTCACAGGGAGCCGGTAAATGGCAGTCCAGTGGCGGTGAGAAATCTAAGTTTGGTCTGGCAGCGGCACAAGTGCTGCAATTGGTTGAAACCCTCCGTACGGCCGGAAAACTGGATAGCTTACAACTGCTGCATTTCCATCTGGGTTCTCAACTTGCGAATATTCGGGATGTGGCAACAGGCGTGCGTGAATCCGCCCATTTTTATGTCGAGCTGCATAAACTGGGTGTTAACATTCAGTGTTTTGATGTTGGCGGAGGACTGGGTGTTGATTATGAAGGTACACGTTCCCAGTCAGAATGTTCTGTCAACTACGGCCTGAATGAATATGCGAACAATGTCATTTGGGGTATTGGTGATGCCTGTGAGGAACATAGTCTGCCACATCCAACCGTGATTACTGAATCCGGTCGGGCATTGACGGCTCACCATACTGTTTTGATCTCCAATGTTATTGGGGTTGAACGTAATGAGTTTACCGATACAACGCCACCTGAAGAAGATGCGGCACGTCCTCTGACCAGTTTATGGGATACATGGCTGGAGATGCAGGAGGGAGGCTATAAACGTTCTTTGCGTGAATGGTTGCATGACAGTCAGTTTGACCTGCACGATGTTCATACCCAATATGCGCACGGGATATTAAGCCTTTCAGAAAGAGCCTGGGCAGAAGAATTATATTTAAATATCTGCCGTCATATTCAACAGGATCTTGATCCAAGTAATCGTGCTCACCGGCCGATCATTGATGAACTACAGGAGCGCATGGCGGATAAATTCTATGTGAATTTTTCCCTGTTCCAGTCTATGCCTGATGCCTGGGGAATCGATCAACTGTTCCCGGTTCTGCCACTTGAGGGGTTGGATAAGCCATTAGATCGTCGTGCTGTATTGCTGGATATTACTTGTGACTCTGATGGTATTATTGATCATTATGTTGATGGTGACGGTGTGGCAACAACAATGCCAATGCCAGCCTACGATCCGGAAAACCCTCCATTGATTGGTTTCTTCATGGTCGGGGCATATCAGGAAATTCTGGGCAATATGCATAACCTGTTTGGTGATACAGCGGCCATTGATGTTTACGTTTCAGAAAACGGTGAAGTCACTTATCAGCAGAGTGAAGAGGGTGATACGGTAGCTAATATGCTTCAATATGTGAAACTGGAGCCACAAGTGCTATTGACGCGTTTTCGTGATCAAGTGAAATCGACTGATTTAGGTGAAAATTTGCAAGAGCAATTCCTGCAAGAGTTTGAAAGTGGTCTGTATGGTTACACTTACTTGGAAGATGAGTCATTCTGATTAGTTACTAACCTTCATTAATAGTCATTCTTAATCATGGATTTTAGATAATCATTTGATTTGGGATGGCTATTTTATTTAATTACTATGCGAAGTCGCACTCTTTCTGTGAACTTCTTTTGTGATAAATTCGAATACAAAAATAGCGGGCAAACTTAACAAAGAAATAAGGAGCGAGTTAGTGATAAATACTAAAGATATTATCTTCTTCCCTGAGCCTGATCCTAATGAAAACCCTTGGGTACAGGGTAAACCTGCTGAAGAGGTGATTGACGTTGTAGAATACAATCCTGAATGGTTAGCTACATGGCAACAACTTTCTTCGGTTATCAAAAAAACACTTGGCAGCGTTGTCTTAAATATTGAGCACGTTGGGTCAACGGCAGTTTCTGGGATGGTTGCCAAACCTGTTATTGATATTGATCTCATTGTGGAAGATCCAACTCAAGAAGAAAAATATGTACCGGCATTGGAGCGGCTTGGTTATGATTTAACGGTTCGTGAACCAAGTTTTTATCAACATCGATGCCTTCGTTTGGCAAAACCTAGAGTTAATCTTCATGTTTTTGGCCTTGATTGCCCTGAACATATCCGACATATTTGGTTTCGTGATTGGCTCAGAGAACATCCTGAAGATTGTGAACGATATATAGCTGCGAAGATAACTGCTAAAAATGATGTTAAACAGGTAATGGACTATAATAAGAGAAAAGAACAAGTGGTACATGAAATTTATCAACGTATATTTCAAAGTAAGGGATTGTTGTAATAATGTTTGATAATTATTGTGCGGATAAAAAGCTGTTTTGACTTCGATTGACAGAACACTTTTATATTCTTATTTTTTTATAGTCCTCCTATAAAGTGTTTTACCTTTCAAGCCACACTGTGTGGCTTGTGATAGTAGTAAATCGCCCCCCATTTCGCCTATTTAATGCTAACCGACATTCCATACCTGATTGAGGGTTAATAACTTAGCCTGTTAAGGCTGTTGAAGCTATGAGGGCAGAAAGTGCGGATTAGGTTGATTTTCAAACAACAGAGCTATCCCACGATTGAATAAATCCTCGTTTGTTTTTCATATCATTGTAGCGTTTATTTAATGTAATTCTTCTCAAAATAGTGGTAAGAAAAAAATATGTCTAATACTATAGAAGTAGTTGCCAAGCTAGAGTGCTTGGTGCTTTTTCTGTTAGAGCATGAATAAGGACATCCCTGTTCTCTTTAGGCTGTAATTTATTGTTTTTAAATTTAATTTTAAAACTTAGACTCTTTTGAAGTTAGCGTAATTAAGCTTTGTGTTAATTAAACACAGGACTTTTGGGGAAATATCATGAGTATTAGTTCCTTAGGAAACCAAATCGATAACTCCTTGGTTTCAAATGCCTTCGGCTTCCTGCGTTTCCCGTTGAATTTCCAACCTTATTCCAGTGATGCAGAATGGGTGATTACCGGTGTGCCTTTTGATATGGCAACATCCGGACGAGCCGGCAGTCGCCATGGGCCAGCAGCCATTCGTCAAGTATCGACTAATCTGGCTTGGGAAAGTAGCCGTTGGCCATGGAACTTCAGCCTGCGTAAACGCTTGAATATCGTAGATTGTGGTGATCTGGTATTTAATTTTGGCGATGCTCAAGATATGAGCGAAAAATTGCAGGCTCATGCCGAGCAAGTGCTGGCGTCAGGCAAGAAGATGCTTTCTTTTGGTGGTGATCACTTTGTTACATTGCCACTTTTGCGTGCTCATGCGAAACACTTCGGTAAAATGGCACTAGTGCATTTCGATGCTCATACGGATACTTACCCGAATGGCAGCAAGTTTGATCACGGTACGATGTTTTACCATGCACCAAATGAGGGACTAATCGAGCCAGCCCACTCTGTACAAATCGGTATTCGTACTGAGCACGATACTAATAATGATTTCACGGTATTAGATGCTGGACAGGTTAATGATCGTAGCGTTGAAGATATTGTTGAGCAGATCAAAGCGGTTGTTGGTGATCTGCCTGTATATCTGACTTTCGATATTGATTGTCTTGATCCGGCATTTGCCCCCGGTACAGGGACTCCCGTTATCGGTGGTCTGACTTCAGATCGTGCGTTGAAGATCCTGCGTGGTCTGCAACCTTTGAATATCGTTGGCATGGATGTCGTGGAAGTTGCGCCTGCCTATGACCAATCAGAAATTACCGCGCTGGCGGCAGCGACGATTGGATTGGAATTGTTATATTTACAGGCTTCGAAAAAGCATATTTAACATATTCAGCTAAATAAGCACTGTTTTAAACCCGTCCAATGACGGGTTTTTTCTTTTTTACTGCCCTTTACTGATCGTTACTGTATCTAGTATCCATATGAATAAAAAATCCCCCCAAAACTCACTTATTGTTCCTAAATTGAAACAATCAGGCAAAATCATAGCTTAATCTTGCAGCATAGAAAAACTGCGTTAGGATGTTTTAAAAGGCATTTCGATGAGGAGAGAAGCATGATAATCACTTCAACTGAATTTAAGAATAATGACTTCTTGCGCAAAGAGCATGAATTTAACGAATTTGGTGCCAATGGTGGTAACCGTTCACCTGAGCTTGCCTGGACAAATGTTCCAGCCGGAACAAAAAGTTTTGCTATTACGGTCTATGATCCGGATGCGCCAACAGGCAGCGGTTTCTGGCATTGGGTTGTTTTTGATATTCCGCTGGAAATACAAACTTTACCCGCAAATGCGGGACGGAGTGATGGCAATAAGCAGCCAGCTGGTGTGATCCAAAGTAAAAATGATTATGGCGTGTTCGGCTTTGGCGGGCCTTGTCCTCCTGAGGGAGATAAAGCTCATCGCTATATTTTCACGGTGCATGCCTTATCGGTAGAGAAACTGGGTATTGATTCAGAAACAACAAACGCGGTTGCGCGTTTTATGATCCAGGCCAATACTCTGGCAACAGCCACTATTACCGGTTACTACCAGCGTTAACGGATTAATCGTTCTTCAGTTTTAAGTTAAAGGGTATCAATATATGAGCGGTAAAAAAATTCAATGGAACCAAGGGATACAGCAGGAAGCGGTAGAGATCCTGTCTAATGATGGTGGAATGATTGTTTGTCCAACTAAAGTGGGCTACATCATTATGACTTCCGATGCGAAGGGGCTGGAACGTAAATTTGAAGCCAAGCAGCGTAATCGCAATAAACCGGGAGTAGTGCTGTGTGGATCTCTGGAACAACTTAAAGAGCTGGCTCAGCTTAACCCGGAAATTGAAGAACTTTATCAAAAACATTGGGATGCAGATGTATTACTGGGTTGTATTTTGCCATGGAAAGAAGAAGCTGTAAGTCGCATTCCCGATGATGGTTCCAAAGAATTGATGATGGATAATCGTGGTACAAGCTGCTTCGTGATTAAATTCGGTAAACCCGGCGAAATTCTGGCGAAAGCATTGTGGGAAAAATACGGTAAATTCTCTTTTGCCAGTTCAGCTAATCCATCAGGTAAAGGTAATCGGGGATTGGTTGAATGTATCGGTGAACGTATTGAAGAGCGTGCAGATTTGATTATTGCCGCTAATGATTATGTTAAATCTATCCAGCCAAATGAAACTGAACAAACCCGTTATGAACAGGGTGTGATGATTTCAATGGTGGATGAAAACGGCAAATTAGTTCCGGTACAAAATGGTCAGCGTGATATTACGCCGTGTCCGGTATTGATCCGTAAGGGGTTGGATGTCAACAAAATTATGGTAATGATGTCTGATATTTTCACGACTTGGGATTACCGTCACGGTAACTATTATTGATAGATAACTGTTACTGATCATTGTTGGTCTGACAGGGTGATATTCGTTGCGGGTACAGCATTGTGGATACTGTGCTGTACTCGTAAAAATTTTCTTGGCTTATTTCTGTCTGTCATTTTCCAGATCTTGTCTCAGCTTATGCTGTAAGGTGTTGGCAAAAAACCGTACACGTGAAGAGAGTGTCTCTTCTGATTTAAACAATATCCAGGACTGATAGATATCCATGTTCCATTCGGGAAGAAGTCGTATTAACTTTCCGGCAGCTACGGATTCATGGGTGATGTAATCCGGCAGATAGGCAATACCAGCACCAGCCAGCGCAGAACTCATCAATGCTACGCTGTTATTGATGCGAAATCGGCTGCGTACTTCAATATCAAATTTATGCCTTTCTTTTCTAAACGGCAGAGAAATAGTATGTGCGGGGCCACGGAAGAGCAGGTAATCATAGCGGGGAAGATCTTCCGGTTTCTTGATGGCTGAAAACTGCTTGATATAGTCTGGAGCGGCGTAAAGCCCCCAAGTGATATCAATCAGAGGCATAACAAGTGGATGATTTGGTGTTTCACGTCCTATCACAACGGCTATATCGCAGTGATCATCTTGCATATTAATAATTCTGTCTGTCAGTTCCAGATCAACACTGACATGGATATTCCCGGCGACAAAATTGTTCAGGACAGGAACAATACATTGGCTACCAAAGGATACCGGAGCAATCAGGCGCAGGCTACCCATTGGCTCTTCATGAAAATTGCGGATAAAACGTTCGGCATTTTTGGCTTCATCAAGAATACGGTGGCAGTACTGGTAATAATTCATCCCGACTTCTGTCACCTGGATTTTGCGTGTGGTTCGGTTGAGTAATTGAGTGCCCAATCTGACTTCTAGCTGTGCAATTTCACGGCTGACAGAAGACTTGGACAGCCTTAATGATTTTGCCGTTTCGGTAAAACTCAGTGTCTCCACTACATGGGCAAAGATCACCATTGAGGTAAGATTCTCAATATTATTCATAAAGTAATCTGATGATTTATTCCGAAAAACCATAACATATCACAAGTTCTGCGAAGAAATACCAATATTCCTGGTGGAAGTTTTTCTTGTGACGAACGATTGTTTCATTATAGAAACAGTGTGCTATATGATGGCATTTCTCCAGAATAAAGAGTAGTAATCTTATCAGGATTACAATTTTTTCTTTTTCAGTATGTCTAAATTTTTTGGAGGACAATGTGAGATGAACCAAACTATAACTCAAAAAATTCTCGCACGAGCAAGTGGGCGCAAACATGTCACTCCGGGTGAAGTGGTTTGGGCGAAAGTGGATATTTTAATGTCTCACGATCCCTGTACGCCGGGTGTCGCCAGTGTATTTAAAAAAGAGTTCGGTCAGGATGCCAAGATATGGGATCCTGACCGTTTTATTATGATCCCCGATCATTTTGTCTATTCCGCTGATCCACAGGCTAATCAGAATATTCGGGTAATGCGTGAATTTGCCGCTGAGCAGAAGATTAAATATTTCTATGATGTAGGGACGCCTAATTATAAGGGAGTTTGTCATATCGGGCTGGCTGAGGGAGGGCATACCCGTCCCGGAGAAGTCCTGTTGGGTACAGATTCCCACACGGTGACTGCGGGGGCTTTTGGTACATTTGCGATTGGGTTAGGCATTACTGATGCCGCTTATGCGATAGGAACGGGAGAAATTCCGCTCAAAGTTCCGAGCTCTATTCGTGTGAACTTTATCGGGACTAAACCCGTTCATGTTCTGGCTAAAGATATGATCTTGGCGGTATTGGCGGAATTAACTGTGGATGGAGCAACATATCAGGCTATCGAGTTTGGTGGAAATGTCATTGATGAATTATCTGTCGAAGAGCGAATGACGATTTGCAATATGGTCGTTGAATGTGGCGCTAAAAATGGCATTATGGTGCCGAATCAGGCGACGCTCGATTATCTGGCAGAGAGAAATGATATTCCTTTTGACATCGTTTACCCCGATGAGGACGCACAATATACAAGGGTGTTAAATATCGATGTTTCTGATATGCAGCCGAAGATTGCCAAACCCCATTCCCCAGATAATGTTGTTTCCATTGAGCAGGTTGCCAATGTTGCGATTTCACAGGCGTATATCGGCTCCTGTACAGGCGGCAAACTGGAAGATTTTGTTGCCGCCGCCCGTATTATAAAAGGGCATAAAGTCAAAATTCCGACTTATGCTGTGCCGGCAACAAAAGAAGTGTTCCATAAAACTATCACCACCCAGATTGATGGTATGTCTGTCTATCAAATCTTAAGCGATGCAGGAGTGAAACTTTCTGCTGAATCTGGATGTGCCGCCTGCTGCGGTGGCCCGCCGGATACCTTTGGTCGTGTTAATGATCCAATATCAGTGATATCCACCACCAACCGTAATTTTATCGGAAGAATGGGGCATAAACGTGCCAATATTTATCTTGCTTCCCCTTATTCTGTTGCTGCGGCAGCGATTACCGGTCAGATCACCAATCCGGGAGAATTTTTATGAGTGATGTTGCTATGAGTGATGTTGTTTTGAATGAACAAAAGGAAAATATCATTCGTGGTCAGGTCTATGTATTGGCTGACAATATTGATACTGACCAGATTCTGGCCGGAGAGTATATCAAAGTAAATCCATCTACGCCTGAAGGCTATGCGCAGTTGGCTTCATTGGCGATGTGCGGATTACCGGAAGGATCGTTGCCTTTTATTGATGAAGAAAAGGGAAAAGCAAAATATCCGATTATTGTGGCAGGGCAGAATTTTGGTTGTGGCTCTTCCCGTGAACATGCAGTGGCTGCTTTAGGTGCTTCTGGCGTAAAGGCGATTTTAGCGCAATCTTATGCCCGTATTTTCTTCCGTAATTGTGTTTCTACCGGAGAATTGTTACCTGTTGCGGCACAGGAGCGTCTGTGTGACAAATTAGTTACGGGAGACAGTGTTGAGATTGATATTGAAAACCAGACGGTGACTGTGTTGAAAAGTGGTGAACAATATCCGACTGACCCTGTGGGAGAACTGGCCAATATTGTTGCTGCTGGTGGGCTGTTCTCTTATGCGCGGGCAACCGGAAGAGTTAAGTAATACTGGGCTAAATCATATCGATGTAACATGCCAGTAAATTATGAACTGGCATGTATTTTGTCATCTCATCTTGCAAGTTGCAGCTTGGTAAGTTGCGTCGTCAAATCTTTCGAGTTTTTCATCCCCTATTTTTATCCCACAATATAGGTCAATATCTGTTGTTGTGGCATCAGAACGAAATTTCCATGGAACTGGCAACCCGCTTGATATTTATCAGATAGTGTTTGTCGTAATTTAATGGTTATAGTGCGATGGATACCGTCAATTTCCATAATCTCTGCTGCATGGAAATCGAAAAATCGCTTTACATGGGGATAGAGCGCTTTAAAAAGACTCTCTTTAATGGAAAAAACGAGCGTAAAAGCCTGAATAAAAGAAAGTGAGCATTTTGAAAGTAATTCAGCCTCAGCTTCATTGATAATACTGGCTGAAACACTGTCGATGGTGTCCTGTTTAATTTCCTTTTCGATATCAATGCCTATTAGTTGATATTTATCGCTGGAAGCAGCAAAAACGATAGCGCAATGGGTTGAATGAGAGATGGAACCGTAAATTTTTTCAGGCCAGACAGGGGAACGATCTTTTGCTGTTTCCACCTGAAACTCAGGATGCCCCATGGTCTTCAATATCTGTCGGGTGCAGTAACGAGCTGCCAGATATTCTGCCCGTCGTTTGGTAACAGCGTTATGCAACCGTGTGGGGTAAGTAATGCCATATTTATCAAATAAATTATCCTGATAGACGTTGGGAGCAAAATAAGTCAGCATAACTTGAATCTCAGGGTGATCAGATAATTGGCCTCTTTGTATGTCCGTGAAAAAAGGTTCATTGATGGCGGTCATTTGTACAGGGATAAAAGTAATTTCTTTCATTATTTTTCGCGGGAATTATTTGTTGGAAATATTGGTAAATTGTCTTCGGCTGATTTTGCCATACTTGGTTTTTAGTTCACTAATTTGTTAACTCTTTTTATACTGTGCTTTTTTATCGTATAAATAAGCTTTCAAAATAGCAGAGCACTTGAAGGGAACTCAGTCCAATTTTTGCGATCTGATTAATCGCCAAACCAAAAAAAACCCAAAATGAGCTGAGTGATGCCAATCATAGCACCAGTACCCCGAAGTGAACGACGCCTGATGAAAAAATTTATTCATAAAACCCGGGATAAAGATAATGAGTGTATCGTTATTATGAAAGCTTATTTATTACGTACGCTGGTCAAAAATTTTGCCACTGCCAAAAATAACCAGCTGTATAATTAATATGCTATTATAGGCTCTTTTACTGCGGCTTCTACCCACTCTATCATCGCCGGATGATTAAGCATGCGATCAATCCATACCTGACTGGTAGCAGAAAATGTTAACCCGTAAGTCCGGGCACGGAAAACCACTAGAGCAAAAAAGGCATCTACTGCTGTAAACGAATCTCCCGCCAGCCATTTACCACCAAACTTGCTTAACCCTTCAGTCCAGAGTGTATCAAGACGATCAAGATCATTTTGTAATTCAGGCGTTATTTTTTCTAATTTAAGCGTATTTGTGCAATTCATGGCGCACATTTGGCGCAATGTCGTAAAACCAGAGTGCATTTCTGCCGCAGCACTCCTTGCCCATGCTCTGGCAATACGATCTTTTGGCCAGACCTGCGCATGATCCTCTGCAATATATTCAGCAATAGCCAATGAATCCCAAACAGTAATATCACCATCCACTAAACAAGGAACAAGACCAGAAGGCGAGAATGCTTTGAATTTCTCATGGCTACTTTTGCTATCCTCAAAGTAACTCAACTGCTCATTGAAAGGAATATTCAGCGCCTTGAGTAAAATCCACGGACGTAGTGACCAGGAAGAGTAGTTTTTATTCGCTATCCATAATGTATACATTTTATTTCTCTCTGTTAGCCCCTGCATAATTCAATTTACCGCTTTGTTGGCTGAAATTAGAAGTATATTGGGTATGATGATGAAATATTGCACATGTAACATTACAATTTCTGACCATATGAGTAAATAAATATATAAATTAATATTGTTATTTTTAGATGTGCGATAGTTGCATATGAAATTTATACATATATGAAATAGTGCTATATGTTATAGTTGCACTAACTCTTTAATTATTTAACTGTATCCCTAAAGTAAGAAATAATTTTTCAACCCAACTTTAATTAATTTAATTTATTTTTTATATATCGAATAGGAATATAAATATTCCATTTGTTTTTTATTCTATCAAAAATACACCAGCTAATTTTATTATTGATAATTTTTGATATTCTTAAACAAATTATTTGGTGAAGATTCACAAAAATAATACTAAACTTTCATCTATTATGATGTTCATTTTTTTTCATTTCTGTTTACTATCTATGTTAAAAGATTGTATTTTGTAAGTGATCAAAAATAAGGAAACAATATGTTGTTAAAAAACACTTCCAGGCAATTTGGTCATATCTCTGTTTTAATCCACTGGTTAATTGCGCTTGCTGTTTATGGAATGTTCGCTCTAGGTTTATGGATGGTCACATTAAGTTATTACGATACCTGGTATCATCGAGCTCCCATTCTTCATAAAAGCATCGGTTTTTTAATTTTTATTATTATGGCCATTCGTGTTATCTGGCGATTTATTTCTCCTCCGCCAAAACCCCTGAGTAGTTACAGCCAACTTACACGAATCAGTTCAAACTTGGTTCAGTTCACTCTTTATATCGCCTTGTTTGGCATTTTATTCAGCGGATATTTTATCTCTACAGCGGATGGTCAGCCTATCAGTGTTTTTGGATGGTTTGATATCCCCGCCACACTGGCAAAACAAGGTGTACAAGCAGATACAGCCGGTATTATCCACCTCTATCTTGCCTGGCTGGTCGTTGTGCTTTCGCTATTACATGGGCTTGCAGCTCTGAAGCATCATTTTATTGACCGCGATAGTACGTTAAAAAGAATGTTTGGACTCCCTCCCGACTCAAAATAAATTATGGAGAATCATTATGTTGAAAAAGACGCTAATCGGCCTGACAGCAGGTGCTTTATTTATGAGTGCAGGCTCAGCAATCGCTGCTAACTATAAAATTGATACTGCTGGCCAGCACGCCTTTATCGAGTTTCGTATCCAACATTTAGGTATGAGCTGGCTTTACGGTAGCTTTAAAAAATTTGATGGTGATTTTACTTTCGATGCAAACAATCCAACAACGGATAAGGTCAATGTCGTTATAAAAACAGATAGCGTAGAGACAAACCATGCTGAACGCGATAAACACTTACGCAGTGCCGATTTTTTAAATACCACAAAACATCCGGAAGCCAAATTTACTTCAACCAAGGTGGAGAAAGAGGGAGAGCACTACAAAATTATCGGTAATCTGACATTGAATGGTGTGACTAAACCAGTAACGCTGCAAGCAAGACTAATGGGCGAAGGTAAAGATCCGTGGGGCGGGTATCGCGCAGGTTTTGAAGCTAACGGGAAACTTAAATTGAAAGATTTTAATATTAAAACTGATTTAGGGCCCAAATCTCAGGAAGTTGAACTGAATATTTCGTTGGAAGGTATTCGAGAAAAAGCCTGATACTTTTTAAAATCATTTCTCCTATCCTTTTTGCTTTTCAAGTTGCAGATTTGTTGGCTGCAACTTGAAATTAAACCATGATCTCTGTCGCTACTTAAACCGACTGTGCAAGCAATTTATTAACATGGAATGTAATAGACTCCAGAGCGTTATGAGCAGCATAATCTGCCTTAAGTTTCTGCGCCTGCTGATACCATTCAGGAGAAGAAAGTATCCGTGTGACTGCCTGATAGAGCTGTTGTTCACTCGGTGTATCTGTATTCAGGCTGATACCACAGCGTGCCCAGATAACACGGGCAACCGCTTCCAGCTTACCATCTCCTGTCCCAGCCACAACCATAGGTACACCATGACGAATTGCTGCATTGAGAGAACCATATCCACCATTAGTCATAAAAATTGCTGAACGGGGAAGCCAATATTCAAAGTTAAGATATTCCACTACTCTGGCATTATCCGGTATTGATTCACCCAACATTTCAGCCGGTCTTCCTGCGGTGATAGCCAAAACGCGTACTGGTAAATTCGCCAGGGCATGCAAAGTCGGTATTATTAACTGATTGAAATCAACATTCGCCAATGTACCTTGGGTAACCAGTATAAGTGGCAAACTCTCATCAGGCCATTCCAGTTCTTTTTTATCATCCTGTACATCAACTTTCAGCGCACCAATAAAATCCAGTGTTTCGGGCAGATCATCACGCGGAAATTCAAATGACTGAGTTGCCAATTGCAAGAAACGATCAGATTGTTTCAGAATGACATCGTTATAATCCTGTGTCAGCAAAGGCGCATTCACTGTGGCCAAAGCTGTGTTAAAAGCGTCCTGGACCTGTGCAATCAGCTTGTGAGTTTCCTCATCCACCAACTGTTCACGTTTTAAATCGGCAGGAAGCAATTCGGGCGGTATACGTGCACCCCAGAATATGGCATCCCGAGATGACAATAACAGCGGACTTACCCCAATCACCATGACAGGAATACGTTCATGAGCAGGCTTTTGTAATAAGGGCAATACAGCATAGAACGTATTGTCAACAATCAGCAAATCAGCATCTGCAACCAGTTGTTGCAATTGAGGATATAGTACAGGGATCGGCCCGGCAAAAAATTGCTTAAGAGAAAACGACGTCTGGGCATTTCCCGGCGGATGCTGTCCACGTTCAGGAAACTTTTTTTCCAAATAACGGTAATCAACATCCACTCTCGGATCAAAAGCAACAAAACTCGCCCCTAGCGCTTCCGACTGTTGCCGAAAAAGAGAACCACTGAATATTGTTACATCATGTCCCTGTTCTATTAAGTGTCTGGCAATGGAACAAATGGGAAAAACATGTCCCGGAGTTGCAATTGCTGCCAAAACAATACGCGCCATAAATCAAATCTCCTTCAATTAAACTGCCTTACTATCTGAAGGCGGCGTGGAAATAGTCTTAAAGCTAGTGTTATTACATATTGGTGTTCCGTGAATATGTACCCTTTGGAGATGGCGGGATGAACGAGCAATAAAAGATTCTCTGCCATGTAGTAAAGTAAAGTTATCACTAATAACAATATCACCCGTTTGCCACTGATGAGCAAGGAAATAGCGCGGTTCATAAAGCCTGCTCTTCAGATCTTTTTCCAAAACCTTCTGCTGCTCTGGTGAAAGACCGACAAATTTGACAGTGTGATGATCAGAATATTTTTCACAGTCAACCGCCATCGGTTCGTTGTAACGCATTACCCATTTCTCACCATCAGGATGAAGACAAACCAGTGGAGAAACTACCTCACCACCATAATGTGTTACGCGGCTTGTACGGTAAGTGACAATAGTATTTTTCCAGCTATGACGTTCATCTTCACTGGCATCAAGGACCAACTGTTCAGTATTAATAAATGTGGTTCGGCCCCCCTGAGTTGTTTCTGGTGCTGAAACACAATGGAATATCTGGAATTCCGGAATAGTTTCTCTATACATTCCATCCCAGTGCAGAGGTACTTCAGTACTGTCTAATACATGGTCAGAAGGGTCCTGATGTTCCATCACATCCAATACAGCGCCAAAAGGCCACATCATGATTTCTCCCCAACGGCGAGAATACTCAGTCAACTTTTCTGGATCTGTAAAACCGGAAGAAAAACCGCGTAATATAACCAGTAAATGAGTACGAGCTAACTCACGTAAAGTATCAACAGGTAGCGTGCCCACATCCTGCTCAGGCCAATTTGGCGTAATCATCACACCAAAAGGAGTAATCGGTTCAATGTGACAATCGAGTTTATCTGTATACATAATGCTTTCTCTCAAAGTGCAGTATAACGATGGAGGATAGAGATATTCCTAAGCTGTTTGCTTATTCTGTAATGTAGTCACCAGAGGTACATCCTGTTGACTTATCTCAGGTAAACCTTCGATCAAGTAATGGCTTGGAACACCACGGATTTCGACCAATTTGCCTTGCATTTTTTTCACTTCATCACTTTTCATCAGCACAAACTGACCATTGATATTGGCTGCGACACCATGCCACGGTGTCAGCCAGTCATCTCGGGTAGGCATCATATGGATGCCGATTTTAATGTTGTCCATAGGTTGAGGATGGATAGAAAGACGGATGGCTTCAGGGAATTGTTCTGACAGCAGACTTCCCCAAGCCCAACTACGTTGGATCACGCCAACAGAACGATGGCGGGCATCTTTCTGCAACGCATTTTTAGAACCGATATATTCAGGTAATAAGCTATCTTCATAAAGGAAACGAGTAATCGCCCGATATAATTGAATACCCTCTTCGCTTTCTTTCAATGTGGCTTTAATCTCCTCAGTAGAATAAGCATAGTTACTGACTAGCAATTCACGTAGTTGATCGTAATTGCTGGTATATTGAGTTAATGACTCAACATTACCGAGATTAAATACCGAGAGATTAGTCAATCCCAATTCATGTAACAGTTTCTCAATTTCCAATTGATAAAGAGTAACAGTTTTATCATTGACCCGTATCAAATCACTAAATACATGCCCATCAGAACAAATAATAATATGCGCCCCTGGGGGATAATAAAGCTGAATACGTTGACATAAAGAATTCAAAAAAATCAGCGATAATTTTTCTGCCATATCAGGCATAATGCCCAATACCTTACGGGGGTTTGGTGATTTTGTCGGAAACGCTGGCAGGATACATTTAATCGTTTTGCCTTGCTCAACAAATGCGCGAATACGTGGTAACTGAACCTCGGCAACGTGTTTTTCCTCATTTTCAATTGTATGTTCAGATGTTGGAAAACGACGTCTATATTGCAATAATTCCTGCAAGATTTTTCCTGACACCTTTTCTATATCAAAGTATTTCATAATTCATTCCTAGCTTATTATATTCACTTCAATACAAATAATTCCTACCTACAGAATATCTGTATTAGATATTTACTAATGATATTATTTGATATAACCCAATAAAAAATTCAAAAACAAAATTGAAAAGTTATAAGGTTATAATTTTTTTTAATATAAAAACCACAAAACCCAGGAATTTTAAATTCACTTAACTAAACAATAAGTTATGCCGACAAAATCAGGTAATTAATAAAAAAGCGACAAACTTAAGCTTGTCGAAAATATTATAATCAACCTCCTCTATGGAAATAAACAAGGTAACATCTTATTAACATGAATCATACATGACAATCATATAATACATAAATAATAATATTTGTTGTATATAATGTATTTTATTACATGTACATATATAAAATAATATAGCCATTTAATATCTATGAGCAAAGAGAAAAAGCTTAGGAAAAAACAATATAAAGAAGAAATTTCACTTAATTAAACTAATTAGAAATTTTAACTTATTAATTTAGCCCACTTTATATAGAAAAATTTTTTATAAGTTATACTATTTATTACTGTTAAAAATATTAATTAAGTGATAAGAAAATGACATATAATGTTCTTGATAATAAAATAGAAAAAAGCAATACCTCAAAGTCACTTTTCCCACCGTAAACTACTTCAATCACGCTCCATTAACATACTCGTTTTATGATCCACCAGACTTTGGGAGGCGTTCAGGGAAGAGCTTCCGGACATCCTATTGATAAAATGGAAAAAGACACTGACCGTAATTTCTGGATGGGGCTGTAAGAATCTATGATTATGATATCGTAGGGAAAATTATCAGCCATTGGCACGAATTGAAAGATGAAGAGTATGGTCAATGATGGCTGTTTTATGACTTTGATAGGCTTATACCCTTCTTTATGAACGCATCACCGTTTGCAAAGGCTTCCGGGAATGTGTTTCCTTGTTGCCACGACTCAAGCTAATTATTCTGGGTTTTCTCCAACATCCATACAAAATCTTGTTTTGTGACAGGAACAAATCCAAATTTTTTATATAACCAACCCGCATCAGAAGTGACTAATGCCAAGTGCTAAAAATAATTGCGTAAGATTATTGTGAACAAATTTCACATCAATTTTATTTTTATCTGTTGTGATCCAATATTCGTCACGTTTCCACTCCATCGCTTCTTTCATCTTCTTTTCCTTTTCAGAAAAATTAGCTGTGCAAAGAAATTATCACAAAAACGCTTAAAAGAAAGCCACACAATGGTGTGGCATTTCAAAATATGAAAACCTCCATGATTTACTCATTTTTTTGTAATAATCCGCGATATATCAAACCACCAATAATTCCCCCAATTAATGGAACCAACCAGAATAACCATAGCTGTTCTATAGCCCAGGTTCCCTGAAAAATCGCAACTGCTGTACTTCTTGCAGGGTTAACTGACGTATTTGTCACAGGTATGCTAATTAAATGGATCAAAGTTAATGCCAAACCAATTGCCAATGGCGCGAATTTCGTTGGCGCATTTTTATCTGTCGCGCCAAAAATGACGATCAAGAAAAATGCTGTTAACACCAATTCAATGATAATTGCAGATTGTAATGAAAATCCCCCAGGAGAATGCTCCCCATAACCGTTAGATGCAAATCCACTCTCTGTTGCATTAAAGCCACTTTGACCACTGGCAATCAGATAAAGTACCGCAGCGGCTGCAATTCCTCCAATTACCTGAACAATAATATAAGGAATAACATCCTTAGCTGAAATACGCCCACCAGCAAATAATCCCAATGTCACAGCCGGATTAAAGTGCCCCCCGGAAATATGACCAACAGCATATGCCATTGTCACAACAGTTAAACCAAAAGCTAGAGATACTCCTACAAAACCTATCCCTGTCTGTGGAAATGCCGCAGCTAAAACAGCGCTTCCACACCCTCCAAATACTAACCAAAACGTTCCGAATAACTCCGCTGATAATTTTTTAAACATTCTATGAATCCTCAATTATATTTGCATGAATGCAAAAGAATCCAAACAAAGTTTAGTTAGTATTTTTAAGTATGTGCAAGGAACTGTCAGCAGAAAATAAGTGATAGAAAAACATTACGAATAATGATTTTATAATTATCCAGATAGAAGATATCTGAATCTAATGGAAAGTAGGCAATAAGTCATTTACCATGATGAATAAATTAATCTGAGGTACACAACATTCATATTCAATACATAACAACCTGAGTTTAATGATAATAAACTCAGGTCGCTGATTTATTTAATTAATAATTTATTTCTCTACCGCGTTATTGATCTTATCTGACGCATGCCAAATACGGTATTTCACTTTCATGGTATCTGGTGTATATACTACAATTGGTAATTTACTGTTATAACGTACAGCTGCATCTTTTCCTAAATTCACCTGAACGAATTTCATAGTTTTCTTGCCATCAGGGCATGCCATCTTGGTTGAAATAGGACCCATGACCTTATCCAAAACGTAGTAATTATATCCCCACCCTTCCAGGGTTTTCGTTTCAAGCTTGCCGCCGAATGAATGATGATTACAATCCACCAACATATCCTTACCAATTATCAACTCCACCATATAATTATTTTCGTTCTTTTCAGGTGATAATGTAATCACACTGCGAACCATACCCTTTGAAGCTTCAGGATAAGGAGCTATATTTTCAAGTTTATCAGCCTGAGCATAAACAGAAACAGCCATAGCAGCTAAAGCAAGTAGATACTTTTTCATTTTTCACCTCTTGATATGTTTAACAATGCAAGAGGATCATAACAACGAAAATCCCTAAAGAAATTATGCTTTTTTGGCAAGGCACTGATTTTTACCACTATTCTTTTAGATAAAAGCAACTCTCTCGGATATAAAATAAATTTACATTAACAATCAGAAAGATACATAGTTTCTACAAAATATTTTTTATGTGATATTTCTCAAATCTGATATTACAATGGGCTGCTACACTCATAGTGTGGTAGCAAACTTCGTATAGGAGGTCCCATGTTTCCAGAAGATCACAATTTAGTATCTAACCTGAAAGAATCTCACCCCCGTTTCCAATCCTTGTTTGAAAAACATAACCGCCTTGACCACGAGATATCGCAACTTGAAGGCCCGAACGGAGCCGGCTATAACGAAAAAGTTGTGCGATTAAAAAAAGAAAAATTGCATATAAAGGATGAGATGCAAAGGATTTTGCAGGCAGAATCTCAGAAGTAACCCTGCCATAGACTGACGCCTGCTACGCTGAAAAGCGGGCGTCTCATGAAAGCACTTATTTGTTTGTCATTTCCCTACAATAAAGTTCTCAAATCAAGAACTGAAATTGTCAAACATCCACAAAAAAGCCACCATAAAGGTGGCAAAAATTGGAGCAAGGTTTCTTCATTATTTATTGGCTTACAGCCGCTTGTGTAACAGCTTTCTGGCGAGGTTGTCTTTTCGTTTTTACCCTTGGATGTGGTGTAACACTTTCAACTTCCCCCGGCTTAGAGATAAAGCGCACAAACGTTTCATGGCTGACAAACGTTGCCCCGCAATTGATATTCTGGCATTGGTTATAGCGCTCCTTTGTTTGGCTGGAATGCTCGAAGCTGCTGCGAGTATGTGCTGACTGACCACACAGAGGACACTTAATCATAATTGTTCACCTTTCTTGAAAGCATTGTTTTTAATGAAATAACACCATCTCGTCTGGTGAACAATATATCAAAGTTCTCATATTGAGATCAAGTGTTTATTTTGGTATCCTCTGGTTTGATTTCTATTTCATCAAGCTTAATCTCAAGATCTAAAGATGTTGTAAAACCACTGTCATTGAGATTGTGAGTCACTTTAACTATCGTCCAATTTGTTTCGTCTATCTGTGGTTTAAACCCTCTAATCAGAACTGGTGTTTCAGGATAGATGTCAGCACGTCCTCTGGCCAAAGTGATAGAAAACTGCGCTGTACCTCGTTGAATTTTTTCCCAGGCTGCTTTGGCAGCACGTTCTGCCTCTGCTTTGTTGTGATAGATCCGCGAAAGTGTCAGTATATTCTCCGCTGTTCCCTGCAAATACTCTTGTGTTTGTTGTTGGTTCGTCGTTGTTTGATGAGATCCATGCACAGATTCTCGCTGTTCCTCATAGGAATAGGAGTGACTTTCATCTCTACGACTATTTTTGTCATGCCGATTTCCTCCTGTACGACGAGTCCTATCATAAGGAGATTTCTTCCCTTCTTTCGGTTTAAGATTTTTTTTCGACAAGTCGGTAGCACCCGAATTTTTCTTTTTTTCTTTTTTTAGTTTTTCTCTATCCCTATGTTTAGAAGACTTATTACTTATCTGAGAATGATTTTTAGTTGATGACTTAGTTTTGCTGCTTTCGTAGTGAACGGAGACATCAATTTTTGTTTTTGTCGACTCCTGTCGTTGATAAGTGACTGTCTGTTTAGATGCTGTACCTGTGTCCCACCATTGAGCAATCACACCAGTATAAGCTTCACGATCAGACAGAGAGAATCGATGGCTATCCCCTGATTCACGAGTAATCACAACAGGAGTAATAGGCGTACCACTTGCAGTCTTATTTTTTCCCTGACAAATAAACAACAATTCGCCATTTTTAACTGAAACAATCGCGCCTTCCTGCTTAGCCACCCGCGTTAAAAAGCTCACGTCAGATTCGTTAGTTTGATCAATATGCATAGAGATCCCTTTCAATTCCTCACTGACTTGAAATTTCAGTTGGTTTCTCGTAGCAATCGTACTCACAATGTTCTCTAACGTGAGTTTATGATAAGAAGCTTCACGCTTTACGTTCAGGTCGCCACGAAAGTCCGCGCTACGAGCACGGATAGTCAATCGGTCAGGTGCACCTGAATGTTCAATTTCATCAACGACATATTTTCCCTTTGGCGTTAAAGTGTGGCCATGCCACCCCAGTTCCAATGTCAAAATATCGCCTCGGGAAGGAAAAATAAGTTCGCGATCTGCATCATCCAATTCAATATCGAGCTGATCTGATTCCAATCCACGGTTATCTGTCAGTGTTAATGACATTAAACGCGACTGAATTTTTCCTGTGATATCTTTGCTATTAGTTTCCAACCGAAAAGCTGGCGCCCCTGTTTTCCCAATAATCAAATCAAATTTGGGAATCCAATCTGTGCCTGGTGTCAATTGACTGAAATCTATCATGAGAATATTTCCTTAACTTTATCCATTGGTCTGATCTTTAAGCTCAGAAAACTTACTCAGCGGCTTAGATAACTTATCCTTGATGTCAGATAGCTGATCCTGCAAATCACCCAACATCTCAAACAAATTGTTGTCTACCCGCCGTAAAGTCAGCGTAAAGCTAATTTTGCGGGGCGCCCCGCCTGACATAAATTCGGTTTTAGTCTCATCAATACTTTCAATGACAAACATGCCGTAAATCGAGCCACTGCCATCAATAAAAGACCACGCTTTGCCACTATCTGCCATCAATTTCAATGTAGTCAGTGAAAGCGAACCGCCGGTCAGTTCAGGATAAAGTTCTCCCGATAATGTAATCGTATCGTTATCTGAACCCACAAATTGCCATGCAGGCCGTGCTCCCACACGGCTATTAAAGGCATGTCTCCAGCTTTGTTTATGCTGAAAACTTTGGTATGGCGTGGTTTTCAACATAAAAACAAATAAACCAAGTGCAGCCATCATAAGAAATCTTCTCCTCTGTCAGAAAGTGAGCTACGCATACGGGCCTGATGCATACGTTCTCGTTGTTCCAGTTCCTGTCTGACCATACGGGCGATATCCTGAGCGGACTGTCCCTGAGAGCCATAGACATAGATGTTATATTGCGGTGTTGCGCCACTGTATTGTTGTGGCTGGCTCCGCTCCCATTTTGCCTGAACTTCCTCATAAGCATGGGCAGGTAAACTTTGTGCGTGCAACGGAGCATCCTGCGCCGCAGCAGGCAATGACATTGAGCTGACGGCAAGCCCCAAAGCAGCCAGTTTTGCAGTATTTTTTCTACTGGTAACATTGGCAGGGCCGTTGATAATTTCAGGACCATATTCACCCACGAGGCCTAGCTTCCCGGCTGGAATAAATCCTCCTGAATCGTGCTTAGTAATTTGTGCCGCTTGTTGTGTTGTGTCGCTCTTAGTAATTTGTGCCGCTTGTTGTACTGTGTCGTTCTTAGTAATTTCCTGCGATGTTTTTACAGTAATTTCCTTTTTATCATCGCCATACCACCACGATTTAAAAAAATCTGTAATTGAGGAAAACTTACTTTTCAGGTTTTCCCATTTCTCCTGAATACCAACTAGCAAACTATCGATCATTTCTGACCCAGCCGTTTTTAATTTTTCAGGAATAGCCTGAACATCAGCAACAATTTCATTCCATTTATCTGAAATTGATTTTTTAACGCTCTCCCAGATTTCAGATGTACTCTGTTTAACAGATTCCCAAGCCCCACTTATTATCGTTTTAACAAACTCCCAAGCTTCTGAGGCACTTTGTTTAATGGTGTCCCAGTTTTGGTAAATAATGCCGATTAACCCACCACTCATGAAATAATTCTTAATACCTTCCCACGCTGTACTGACAAGGTTTTTAATTCCTTCCCAGGCAATACCGAAGATATTTTTTACACCATCCCATAAGGCAGTAAATTTTGCCCCCAATGATTCCCAATTCTGCCAAATATAAATAGCAGCCATTGCGATAATACCAATAACAGCAAAAATTGGGTTTGCCATCATAGCCCGGCCAATAAACAGCATTGCCTTACCTAACACGCTGAAAGCACTACTTAAAAAAGACAGGCCTTTTACACCAACACTTGCCAGAATATTTATGCCATTACCCAAAACACCAAAAACTTTTTGACCAATATTCCCTAATGCACCTAAGCCTCTTCTTTGTTTTCCAAAAGTATCTTTATTACCTTTGTTAGATAACAAATCAGCACCATTATTCAGTGAGCCAAAAACCTTATCCCCGGTTCTACCAAAAAAATCCATGGCAGCTCTTAGTGCTTCCAAAGCCTCAGCTCCGAATTGTGCGAATGCCTTCAAGCCATCTCTTAAATTCTCCATAGCCTGAATACCGACTTGCGCAAATCTATTCAGATTGGCTCTTAATTCTTCCAGTCCCTGAACCCCAATCTGGGTAAATATATCCAGACTGGATTTCAATTTATCCAGTGCCTGAACCCCCAACTGCACAAATGCATCCAATGTGGATTTTAATTTATCCAGCGCCTGAGTACCCAATTGTGCAAATATATCCAGTGGGGCCGTTAATTTATTTAGTGCCTGAACTCCCAACTGCACAAATGCATCCAGAGTGGACTTTAATTTATCCAACGCCTGAACGCCCAATTGTGCAAAAAAGTTTAGACTAGCTTTTAATTCCTCAAAAGCTTTAAGTCCCAACTGCACAAATGCATCCAAACTGGATTTTATTTTATCCAGCGCTTGAACACCTAATTGTGCAAAAAAGTTCAGGCTGGATTTTAATTCCTCAAAAGCTTTAAGTCCCAACTGCACAAATGTATCCAGGCTGGATTTCAATTTATCCAACGCCTGAATACCTAATTGAGCAAAGAAATTGAGGCTGGCTTTTAACTCTTCAAAGGCTTTGATTCCTAACTGGACAAACATATCTAAAGGATATGTTAATTTATTCAGAGCCTGAGTCCCTAACTGTACAAACGCATTCAAGCTGGTCTTTAATGTATCCAGTGCATGGCTACCTAATTCTGCAAACCTATTCAGGCTGGATTTCAACGTCTCCAAAGCCTTAATGCCCAACTGCGCAAAAGTATTCAAGCTGGTCTTTAATGTATCCAGTGCCTGGCGGCCCAATTCCGCAAATTTATTCAGACTAACTCTCAGATCAACAAAAATCTGAATGCCAAACTGCGCAAAAATATTCAGACTGGCTTTTAGTTCGATAAAAGCACTAACTCCCAACTGCGCAAAGAAGTTCAGACTGGCCCTTAATTCCACAAATGCCTGCAACCCCAATTGCACGAAAAAGCGCAAACTCGTTCTTAGCGCGACAAAAGCCCGAATACCCAATTGTACAAAAAAGTTCAGACTGGCCCTTAATTCCACAAATGCCTGCTGCCCCAATTGTACGAAAAAGCGCAAACTCGTTCTTAACGCGACAAAAGCCCGAATACCCAATTGTACAAAGAAGTTCAGACTGGCCCTTAATTCCACAAATGCCTGCAACCCCAATTGCACGAAAAAGCGCAAACTCGTTCTTAACGCAACAAAAGCCCGAATACCCAGTTGTACAAAAAAGTTCAGACTGGCCCTTAATTCCACAAATGCCTGCAGCCCCAATTGCACGAAAAAGCGCAAACTCGTTCTTAACGCGACAAAAGCCCGAATACCCAATTGTACAAAAAAGTTCAGACTGGCCCTTAATTCCACAAATGCCTGAATCCCCAGCAAGGCAAATATATTTAATCTGATTCTTAACGTATCAAATGCTTTTATGCCGATATTACCAAATATTTGTATATGACTAATTAATGTTTGGAATGTGACTTTTACAAAACCAGCAGTTAAATTCAAAACCCCATTAATTTTATTCAGCATGCCAAATAAAATAGTTATCTGAGGATTAATATTAATAACCAATTTATCTAACAATTTAAAATTGTTAGTCATATTGCCTGTCACACCAAGATTAAATTCATTTTTTTTACTGGATGAATTTTCCTGTCGGACATTCTGGGTCATTTGGACCACATTAGCTGATTGGCTGGCGGCATTTACCTGTATCACTTTTGGGGAATTTTGCCGCACAGAAAAAGATTGTTTAATTGTTTGATTATAGGCCTTAAGTTCGGCCCGCATACGCGCAGTTTCCTGCGCATAACCTATAATGGGTTTTAATTTTTCAACACTCTTATTGAGTTTTTTAAACTGGTTATAAATTTTATCTACTGAACCTACCAGTTTTTTCTGATGATGTTGAAAAGATTTAAAGGAACTGGTCAGCTTACCAACAGTACTCAGTACTTTGTTAAGCTGTGACTGTATATTACTCATTTTCTGCACCACTTCTTAAAATGGCCCGATGTCGCCAGTCCAATAATTCCGACAATAACATTTCATCTGTGTCTGCCGGAGTCCAGTGAAAAACGGTGGCAATATCTGCCACCAGTTCATCAACGGTTAATCGTTCTGGGAATCGGACTTGACCGACTTCGGCAACAAAAAATTGACCACCTCCACACTGAGATTAATCAGATCACCAGGTGACATCATCATCAGGTCATTTTTGGTCAATGCAGGAGTGGTAACACGTGGCAGAACCAGCAACATAGAATCCACATCCATTTCCAGCAGTGCCTGTAAACGAGCACCGCGCAACGCACCACTGGTAGGTTTACGTACCGTCACTTCCGTGATTTTTCCGTTGCCTCGCGCCAGTGGAGCTTCCAATTCGATTGTGCGCAGATCTTCATCTTGAGTTTTCAGTGCTTCAGTCATAATTCAACCTTGTTTATCCGAGTAAAAACCTGTCTCAGCCGCGATATGCTGATTGAGACAGGGAATAAGTTTTAAATTTGTTAATAAAAGAGTGATTAAAAAAGACCGATAGCGCGGCGATGCTGCGCCAGGCGATCTTCTCCGCCCACTTTCTCAACCATGTTGACGGTGTCGATTTCAACCAGTTCTTCACCATTCCAAGTCAGTTTGAAATAAGTATTTTTAGCGGTAATTTTGGTTTGAGTGTTGTCGCCTTGTTTATAAGTACCGTGATCGAATTCCTGGAAACGGCCACGCATAACAACTTCAACTGCAACCACGTCACCCGTGTCTTCGCGCTCAAAAGAGCCAGCAAAGCGCAACATAACGCCATCAACTTGTGCGATGCCCCACTGTTTGTACAGTTGAGCTTCAATGCCACCCAGAGTGAATTCCGCATCCAGTGCGCCTTCATCCAGACCCAGATCCACCATTGCACTGCCGTTCATACCGGCACCGCGGTAGGCTTCCAGTTTACGGCTCAGCTTAGGAAGAGTTAGCTCTTCCACAATACCCTGATAATTGTTGCCATCATTGAACAAGTTCAGGTACTTAAGTTTGCGAGGTAATGCCATCAGTTAGCCCCTTATTTATTGATACTTTTTGCGAAATCCATCAGGTAACTATCTGTAATGCGCTGGCGTAACATCATGTCTTCCAGTGGCGGTACAGGGGTATAGTCGTAATCAATGGTCAGTTTGCCTGCTTTCAGGGTGTCTTTATCGTTGATTTTGTCGTCATACCAGCAACGACCGTCAATGATGTAACCACCTGCTTTCAGTTCGCGGAACTTAGCATTGATACCTTCGATAATGTCTCGTACCAGTGATGGAGTCAGTGGTTTGTCAATCGCCCACATATGTGCGTCAACCATGGTGTCAGCCAGAACCTGAGCAGTACGGGTGTAGCTTTCGAATGGGAACAGTGAGTCCTCAGAATCAGAGCCAGCACAAGTGCGTGAACCCCAGAAACGAAAACCGTTTTTGCGGATCAGTGTTGTGATGTGATTCTGGTTCAGCAGATCAGCCTCAGTTCCAGTCGCTTGCAGATCCCAGAAGACATCGGCAGACAAACCCGTTACGCCGTTAACACCTACATTGGACAATGTTTTGTGCCAACCGATCTCTTCGTCGATTTTGGCGCGCAAGCCCAGTGCATAAGCCGTCGCAGGTGCAACAACTTCACCTTTATCCCATCTCAGGAAATCAGGCCAAATCAGCATCAGTTCACGCTGACCAAAGTTCTTGCGATACTTGAGGACGTCCTCGATGGTTTTGCAGCCATAAGCGCTGACATACGCCATTGCTTTCAGTTGCTGGGCAATAGCGGCCAGTTCAGCAGCCACAGCTTGTGAATCCAAACCTGGAACACCCAGAATGCGAGGTTTAACACCGAGCTGGCTTTGCGCAGCGAGCAGTGCCTTCATACCCGTTTTCTTACCTTCTGGCGTAACGTCACCGATAATGTTATCAATGGTTTCTTTTTCAGATTCGCCCTCAGCCACACGAACAACGACAGTCACAGGCTGAGCCTGAGCTGCAATAGCTTTCAGGGATGCGGACAATGTGCCTTTTTCACCGGCTTTACCAATGGCGCTCATAACGTCAGTCAGTAATACCGGAGTGTTTAATGGAAATGTTTTTTCGTCTGCATCAGGTGCAGTACAGACCATACCCACGATAGCGGTGCTAACGGTAGTGATGGTGCGTGTACCTTCTTTGATTTCCTGTACACGGACTCCGTGATGATAATCTTGTGCCATATTAGCGTTCTCTCCTGTTAAGGTGTGCTGATATATTGGCGGATTGAACGGGGGAAATCATTCGATTGGCTGTGTGTGGGGCAAGGTACAAATCTATATTAATATTTTTATTAATAATCAATATGTTAATTTTATATTTGATTTGTTTTTGTATAGGAGAGAGAAATGAGTAGTTTTTTGTGAGGGCAGTCTTTTATTGACCAAACAATGACCTTTTTTAGTCTATTTTTAGCTCAAAATTGGTTTAAAATTTATTCTATTCAATATTATTTCAAGTAATTCGAGTTTTTGGTTATTTTTTGACAAGCTAAATTGGGTCATTTTCACCTCTATTTATTGGTTTTCAGGGGATAGGAGATTGGATCTTAGCTAGGATCATAAGGATCTAAGGATTGTAAAAAACCTCGGTTTAACAGAAACTCAGGAGCTGGCAAAAAATGCGGTGCCCAATAACCGAAAAATCAATGGGAAACCGTTGGGGGAAGATGTGACCCTGAATGCACAAGATGTACAGGGTGAACCGCGTTTTAACATGACGATAGATCTAACCGGGTTGAGTACTGATCGTTATTATCCGGTATGGTGGCAGTTTCCATCGAATAATGGAGCAAATTCGTGGTTAACAATTCATCGCTGGTATGCTGAAGACAGAGAAAAAGACCTATTTAGTAAAGGTGAATTTCATATTGCTGGGTTGTTATTGCAGATTGAAGGAGGGGATTATCTGTGGGGAGGTGATGCCCAGTACCTGAATATTAAACGGATTCATCAGAGATACCGTAAGACCGTTAAAAATATTTGTCATGGCATGATGAGTATTGCAAGGCCAATTGATGGTAAATATCCCCTTTATGAAAAGGTTAAGCCCGGAGATATTGTTTATTGCAAAAGATTCAGTGGTTGTTATTTACGGGGTGGATTAACTTACCATGCCACCAGTAATTTTTCCGATATTCATTATTCTCGTAAAGATGATGAAGTGGAGCTCTCTAGTGCTTTAGAGCCTCAGAATAATTTTGAAATGAAATGGGCTGTGAAATCCTATGCCATTGATGACCCCCTATTAGGAAAAGATTACGATGATTCTGTCCTGCCTTATGCTCATGATTATGTAGAAACTATTAATTTGGCAAAAAATTCCGTACCAAAATCAGCGATAGTACAAGAATCAGGAAACTCAGCTGAACAAATAATGAGTCAAAAAGCAGTCACTGATGCGTTAGCCAAATCAGTATCCATAGATTTACTATACCCTGTTGGAATTGTTTTATGGTTTGCACAAAATAAAAATCCCAACAATCTATTTCCCGGGACAACATGGAAGTATATTGGTGAAAATAGAACAGTTCGCTTGGCTGCTAGTAATGGATCAAATGTGTTATCGGCAGGTGGTAATGATACTAAGCAGCTAACTATAAAACATATTCCAAAACATAGTCACTATTTTAGTGGGAATACAAATAGTACTGGAGGACATAATCATAACCGTGGGAATATGAACATTACTGGTTATCTACCAAGTGTTATTGCTCATGGAAGTGATATTTTTGGAGGTGCTTTTGCTAGAAATGGCCAGAGTAAACCTGGTGTAGAATATACAGATAGATGGACAAACCTTACCACATTTGATGCATCCCGGACTTGGACTGGAAACACATCATGGAATGGAGAACATGTACATAATGTTAGTGGTAATACATCTGAAACTGGTAGTGGTGAAGGATTTGATGTTATTAATGCCTATATTATGTTAATGGGTTGGTACCGAACAAATTAGTTCATTCATGATAGCCTTAGCTTGAAAGCTAAGGCCTAACTTTTTTCAGCCAAGTACGAATGAATATCCTCCACAAAGCTAACTTTATTTGAATGATAATTGTACGTTTTCTATTTTCTATATCTAATTTCGTCAATGTATACTCTCTTTCCCCGATCGATGAATTTATCGATTGGGCAGAAGGATGAATTACTGGAGGGATAATTCCTTTCAATGTAATTACACCTTGTTCTTTGAAAAATTTCCATTCATCGGCAACAAATCTAACAGGTTGTAAATAATGATATAATTTCTTGGCTGCGGATAGATTTAAAACATATCCAAAAGCACATGCGGCATCAATTACATTGACTATATTATAGTTTTCTATCAATGGTTTTTTAAATGATTCGAAATATTCATTAGTATTATTTAATAAAAAAACATAAGGTTTTGAACTTAATAACAAGGGATGATTATCTAAACACGACAATATAGTAATTAAACTTTCATCAAAAAGTACATCATCTTCTAATACTAAAGCAACAGGTATACTGCTATCGAGCATTCTCTTATACACTTTTATATGGCTCATTGAACAACCAACTTCACCAAGAGTGAGGGCTAAATCATCAAAATCAGGGCATGAATTTATCAGCTGCTCATTGGTTAATTCTTTTCCGTATACTGCTGTTATGAACTCAGCACTAAGATTCACTTTTTGCAACTGCTCTTGCATTGATTTTCTGCGTTCTATATCTTTTTCTAAATTGATGACAAAAATCTTCATAGGACACCATGTTGAATTTTATTTGATGTGACATACTAACACAGATTATTCTAAATAAAACAGTCAGATAATTTCCAGCTCCACAATTTTTCACAATGGAAAGTCTCCTCTGTTAGATGTTGTTGACATTTTATAAGGAATAATTGAATAACATGATAATTTGGTATCATTTTCGCTAAAAAAATAACCAGACATTTTATGCTGAGAACTGGTGTTAGGAGATACACGACGGAATAAACTATCTGCATTTATGTAACATACTGATGTGTAGAATATATTTCTAAACATTCTAAGTTTCAGACTGAAAATTTAAGATACCTACAAACAGAAAATCATAAATAAATTTTATGTTTATAGCTTTCCAGTGACATAATGATCCATGGTTTTATCACCATTTAAATTCTGATTATGACTAAACCTCGGTTTAGTGGGAACTGTGGATAAAGCTCAAAACGCTGTACCAAATTCAAGGAAAGTGAATGGAAAATCATTATCGGGAGATATCACCCTGAATGCAGCAGATGTTGGTGCATTTTCCAGAGGAGCTACCACATTTGTTCAAGGAGAAAATGGCGTATCGTGGGATGCAGCATCCGGTTCTTATATTGCTCAGAGAAATGGAGATACCCAGCTTGTCATACATTTTAATGTGGATGCTGGTAGTACCCCTGCTTTACAATTAAAGGCTATGTATCGGAACAATGGTATTGCTTATCGTTCAGCCAGAGATAGATATGGATTTGAAGAGCCGTGGACAGAGTTTTATACCACTAAAAATAAACCTTCTGCAGCAGATGTCGGAGCATATTCTAAAGAAGAAACAGATGTACAGATAAACAAAGTTGATAGCCAATTTAATCAATTTAATCAATTTAAAACGAATATACAGGGTTATATTCCTCTTCCTTTAAACCTTTTTAGTAACTCAATGATGCGGTCAGTTGAACCGGAAGGACATCCAACTAACTATACAGCAATAGGGTGTACTATACAGGCTGTGCATCCCTGGACTAAAGGGTTTGAAGGTCCTTACACAGAAGTAGCTCCTCCTAATGTGGCTCCAGATCCAGACTCGGCAAATGAAAATAATCCGTATTGGTATGGTAAGTATTATTTAGGTGCTCGTATGGGGCGTGGTGGTTTGGGCAGTGGATGGGGTGGGATAGACTCAGGTAAGATTTTGAAAATAACATCGACTACTGAATCTTCTGGACATAAATTTTTTAGAATTCCGGTCGAGACTTATGGAGTTTTTGAACAATTAGGTCTTCGTTTTTGGGTGAAAATAGTTAAAGGGAAATTAGGTATGGGAGTAGATAGCGGATACAACGAGGGCGAATATAGACCATTAGGAGGTTATGTTATTGAAAAGGCAGAAGCAGATTCTGCTCAAGATGGTTGGTTGTTTGTAGACAAATTAATCGATATATCTCGAGTAACTACCGTGCAAGGCAATGTTCTAAACTTCGGTTTACCTTATGATGAAGACTGTGAGATTTATTTGGCTCTTCCTTATTTATATGTGCCAATGGCTAATAAGTCTATGATAGTAGCTGCTGGTGAAACGAGTATATCTCCGGTATTTACCCCAGGGAAAAAATCATGAAAGTAATAAATAAAATTGATAATAAAATTATTGGTATCTTTAATCCCAATACTGCTGAAGAAGACATTAAATTACTAGGTTATAATGTAGATGATTGTGAATTTATCAAATCTCAATCAGAATTAGACCGAGATAATCTTCTATACTTAAAATCGACGGATTGGCTTGTAACCAGACATCGTGATCAATTGAGCTTAGATATTGAATCTTCGATTACTAATGAAGAATATCAGTCTCTTTTGATAAAGCGTCAGGCGGCTAGAGCATCTATTGTCGACCAAGATGCATTAAATAAATACTATTTGGTTTTTGGTGAAAAAAATAATAAATACTAATTTTATTGCCATTCTTAAACCACCTCCCATGGTAATACCTCTCGTGTTTAAGCGAGCGGTATTACTCCATAGAAGGCGGTTTTTTACTCGATACCAATATTTTTTATATGTAATTATTGGTGCAGATGAGAATAAAACCAACCTTAACTAGGTTAATTAATAAGATGAGTTTTAATATTAATTAATACAAGTTAGGATATTCGATACCACCCCATTAACATAATATATGAGTTAGTAATATTTATAGCTGAGCTACTACCAGTATTTCCCGTTGTGCCTGAAATTGAGTGTGTATGCGCTCCTATATGTACGGTATGCGTATGAGCACCTTCAGTACTGGTTTTATGCTTATAATTATCCCAATCAGTACTACGAGAACCTACATTATTTTCCGTATTATCATAATTTCCATATCTAGCACCAGAAGCTTCACCCCACCCACTGTCATGGAAGTGATTTCCATTAGAATTAGTAGTCTTAGTACCATAATCAAAATTGCTAGTAGTAGCATTAATTGAATGATTATGAGATGGTATTTGTGCACCCGTGAGTGTTATTGAATCATTTCCACCGACAGAAAATACGTTTGAACCATTTTGGTTAGCTAAACGAATTGTTTTATTTTCGCCTATATATTTCCATTGTGTTTTAGGAAAAAGGTTATTCGGGTTTTTGTTTTGAGCAAACCATAAAACTATGCCTACTGGATACAGCATATCTGCCATATTATCTTCTGTTAAGATTTTCTTCTGTCCTTGAAACTTACCATTTTCATCAAAAGAATAAGTAGATAATCCAAATTTATCTGTACTACCACCATAATTAAGAGAAATTCCTCTTGCATGTTGAGAGCCTTCTGCATTTGGATGGGCTACATGAATAGCAAAATCACCAAGATTCTCCATATTATTAGTTCTTAAAAAACCTGAACGACCTAAATTACGTGAACTAGGATCATCAAGATAATTTGCCGTCTTAGATAAAATATACCCTGATGTTGTAGTGCCTTTATTTAATGGAATAAAACGATTCTCAGATTCTGGTTTTGTGTAACACTCCCCACGAACAGTATAGGATTGATGTGCATGGTTGCCATTAGAATTCAAAAATTGAGTGTGTAACATAGCAGAAGAGTCAATCCATATCTGTCCTACATCGCTACCTTTAGATCCTATACTAATGCCTTTTACCCATTCTCCTTCTCTACCACATGAAAATGCCCCTATATACGACTGATCAGGGATATTAGTCATCTGATTCGTTTGAGAAAATGCACCAACATCTGCTGCATTCAGGGTGATATCTCCCGATAATGATTTTCCATTCACTTTCCTTGAATTTGGTACAGCGTTTTGAGCTTTATCCACAGTTCCCACTAAACCGAGGTTTAGTCATAATCAGAATTTAAATGGTGATAAAACCATGGATCATTATGTCACTGGAAAGCTATAAACATAAAAATTTATTTATAATTTTCTATTTGTAGGTATCTTAAATTTTCAGTCTGAAACTTAGAATGTTTAGCAATCTCTTTTAACGTCGGTTTAACAGAAACTCAGGAGCTGGCAAAAAATGCGGTGCCCAATAACCGAAAAATCAATGGGAAACCGCTTATGAATGATATCTCTCTAAGTGCGGGGGATGTACAGGCATTTTCCCAAACCAGACATATGACCAGGGTTCCTGATCAGTCATATATAGGGGCATTTTCATGTGGTCAGGAAGGAGAATGGGTAAAAGGTGTCAGTATCGGATTTAAAGGTGGTGATGTAGGGCAAATCTGGCTTGATTCCTCCGCTATATTGCATACCCGGTTTTTAAATACTAATGGTAATCATAAACAGCAATCTATCATTGGGTTTCCCATAGGTTCCCCTATTCCATGGCCAACTGATACACCTCCTATAGGTTGGCTAAAATGCAATGGTGCAAAATTTACTAAGTCAGAATATCCGAAATTAGCGGAGATATATCCATCTGGAGTATTACCAGATTTACGAGGTGAATTTATTCGTGGTTGGGATGATAGTCGAGGGATTGATATATCTCGTGATTTGTTGTCATGGCAAGATGCGACACAATTACCCAATATTTATATTTATGCGTATTCACCTACTCAGGGAAGTTTAGTAACGCCACCTATTAATAGTTACCCTAACAGATATCCAACAGATAATACAGCTGAGAATTTTGAATCTCCTACATATGGTAGTGGTCAATATTTTTCCACAACTAATAAATTAATCCCTACAGGCGCAGTTTCATTAGCTAATTTCAAAACGCGACCAAGGAATATAGCATTTAATTATATTTTAAGGGCTAAATAATGTTTAAAGCTAAATTAGATAAAAATAACATAGCAACTATTTCTGGAAAAGTAATTATTTTTAATTACGATGCTATAACTAGAGAATATTTAAATAGTAATATTGAATTTCTAGCTGTTGGAGTGGGTATCCCAGCCCATTCTTGTGTTGATAAACCACTGGGAAATAAACCTGGTTTTGTGGTTTGTCGTAACGAAAAACTAACAGACTGGGAATATTTATCAGATTATAGAGGAAAAACTGCTTACCACATCAAAACGCGACAAGAGTTTAACGTTACTGAAATAGGAGGATTATCTGATATTTTAACCTTTAAGAAACCTAATACTGAATTTGACAATTGGGATGGCTCTAAATGGGTTACGGATAAAATTTCTTTAAAAGAAAATCAAATTTCTGAAGCAGAAAAAGAACGAATAAATTTACGAAAAAAAGCGAATGATATTATTTTACCATTACAATATGCAATTGATACTGAATTAGCAACAAATGAAGAAAAATCATCTCTCATTAAGTGGAAAAAATATTTAGTGTTATTGAATAGAGTTGATCTATCTGTTGCTCCAGAAATTGAATGGCCGGAACAACCAAGGTAATATAATTAAAGGGGCATATGCCCCTAGTTATTTATTCTGAAAAATAATTTAATTAATATATTTTTTATGCAAATAAAACTTAATTAATCTTAATATAAAACTGATTTTTTTTGCCTTTTTTGTTTGATGAATTTTTTCAATTAAATGAAACCATTTTTTTACTGTAGACTCACGATTATATTCTTCGAATCTATTTCTTCCATTTAATACCATAGATAAATATAAATCAGGTTGATTTATTAATTTATCTACTTCATGAATAAATTGTTCTGGTGTTCTTGCTATTAAGTAATCTAATTCACTTTGCATTATAGCTCTCATAGAAGGCTCATCATCACAAATTAGAGGACAACCGGCACTCCATGCATTAATGAGCTTGCTAGCAGGTTTTCTTATAAGTTCTAAAGAGCTATTTTTTCTAAAACTTATAGCAATATCTATATTTGTATAATCTTCCCAATTTTTAGATGATTTTATAAATGTAATGTCTCTATCTTTTAGAGCTCTTATTAACGCTTCATCGGAAAAAAATTCAGGCAATGCATCTTCATGACCCAAAAAACCAATCGTTTTTACTTCATGACGATTTTTAGATCTAGGTTTCAATCCAGGCTGTGGCCAATGAGGTATGAAAATTTTTCCATTTTTGGCTTGTAATGAGTTTTGAACAACAATGCAATCAGCCCCAGATATTGAAGGTCTATCAGCTTGACAAACTATAGTAGTTCCTTTCCATGGTTTCATTTTAAAACTAAAATCGTCATAATGTAATAGATTTATAGCATCTGCACGAACTTCATTGGTTAGTGTAATATCCAAATAATCAGCATAATAATATTTTAGATTAATTAAAGTTTGAAGAACCCAACACGCTTTACCTTTGCGATAATATCTATCTTGAATTAAATCTGGATTTGTTTTTTTATTTATTATATTTTCAAAATCATAAGCATATTCTGATATAAACTTATGATTTAAAACGCCATTCACAATAATCTTACCCATTGCAAAACCATTTTATAAACTTAAATTTTAAAATATATTATCATATTATAAGTAAATAATCTATTTTATGTGATCTAAAGATCTATAAATCAGCAATAATTTAAATATTATACTAACTATCTATGTTCATAATCTGTTCGTAATCCTGAATAATTTACTTACCCAGGACTACCTTATAAAACATCAAGCAGCTTTAACTATATATAAAAAAGCAATATTACGAGGACGTGTTTCATTTCCACCAGTCGCTGCAGTATTTCCATTAGTATTTGTAGCCCCCCAACCACCTCGACCACCAGATTCTCTTTCAAATGCTCCAGTAAACACTCCAGAATGGGTATGGCTTTGTATACTACCTTCTTGAGAAGACAGTACCTTTCTTCCTGAATCAACATTACGTCCTACATCCAAACCACGAATAAACTCACCACGCAGATCAGGCAAAAAACCAGATGGATATGCTTTTGCTAATTGAGGATACTTAGCTTTATCAAAACTGTCACCATTGCAAATTAAATATCCTGGCGGTGCTTTATCTTGTGGCCACGGTAAAGGTACTCCAACAGGCACACTACCTAATGAATCTTTATCATCTTCTGTTAGTATTTTCTTTTTTCCTTGAAATTTTCCATCTTTATCAAAAGCATAGGTAGATATCCCAAATTTATCCCAATTACTTCCATATTCAAAAGAAATACCTCTAGCATGCTGTGGCCCATCCACAGAAGGATGGGCCACATGAATAGCTAACCCACCAAGATCATCTACCCCATTAGGCCTTAAAAAACCTGAAAGTCCTAAATGACGCGAACTAGGATCATCATAAAGATTGGCTGCTTTAGATAAAATATATCCTGATGTTTTAGTGTTCGTATTTAAATGAATAAAACGGTTATCGGATTCAGATTTTGTATAAACACCAATGATCGCAGCGGATGGCTTATACCCTTCATGATAGACCTGATGCCCTTTAACTCGGAGATTATCAGATTTCAGGCTCATCCATTCAGTGGTTCCCCCTCCAGAAAGACTATGCTGCCATTTGAAATATTCGTTACCATTATCGCCTGTTTTAAACCACATATAGGAGTCTGTATCACCATCACCGGTATTTTTAAAACCGATAGCAGCCATGTCCGTATTTCTACGCCAGGCTATCTCACTGTCAGTTGAAATCGTGATATCCCCGGTGACTTCTCCTCCGCTGCGAGGCAATGCCCCCTCCGCTTTGGTTTTGGCTTCTGTTAAACCGAGGTTTTTTACAAACTCATCTTTGTTTGGAATATCCGCACCATTCTTGTTTTTTTCCAGACGAGTATTGGCATTATTATTTGCTGCATCTGCCTGTGCTTTAGCTTCACGCACCTTAGCTTCGGTTTCTTCCTTAGAATAAGCTCCAACATCCCCTGCATTCAGCGCAATATCTGCTGATAGCGCCTTACCATTCACCTTACGCCCTGCCGGAACACGACCATTAGCATTATTATTCGCCGCATTAGCCAAATCATAAGCCGCCTTTACCGATTTCGGTGTCGCTGCATGAGTTTCGCTATTGCTGTCCACCGCGCTGCTTAGGATCACAAATCCCTTTTCTTTCAGCGTCGCATCAGGATGATTACGGCTATTTGCATGTTTCTTAATGGAATCGTCCACATATTCACGTGTCGCCAGGATCACAGACGGATCAATTTTCAAAGTCACTGCGTCAGCGCTGCTGACAATCAGGATCATACGGATCGTCTGTGTACGACCGGAGCCTTCCTGTAATTGGGGTTTGTAGGTTTCTGCACAGTTACCAACAGCGATCAGAATGCCATCTTTGTCATACAGGCCGATTTCACGGATCCACCAGCCACCTTCGTTTTCAGGAATAACTTGTTCCGCAATGATTTGGTTAGTGTTTTTTGGATCAATGCTCAGCGTATTAATCGCTGCACGACGTTTTTCATTAATCAATTTAGTTTGTTTAGTGTCTGGCATCGGCAGGCTGCCGCCACCATCACCAACGGCCATATGGGTAATTTCGATTTTAGTACCCAGTGCCGCAGCATTTGCCAATTTATCCGCGCCCAACTGTGTCAGCAGCGCAAAATATTTGGTACTCATGGTCTAATCCTCATGTCATCAATAATATGTACTCCCGCGCCCACAATTTCTGAGCCGGATACTGTCACTTCTTTCGGGAAATAGGGATAAACTGTCAGTTCGTCACCGCTGTAAGTCGCTACCGAGTAATGATATTCACCGCGTGTATCCAGGTTGATATCCAACCCAATCAAATGTCGACTCACCGGCTTGGCATCGAAAATCAAATTTTCCAGCTCTTCGAACATTTCATGGGTGATACCACTATCCAGCACACCAATGTCCAGCCGGAAGGTGCCCGGAACGTCGTTGGTCTGCCACCACTCCCGTACACGGATGAGATAACCTAACGGTTCAACTACCCGCCGAATCGCACCAATCGTTCCTTTATGTTTGTGCAGGAACAACGAGCTTTTGATCACTTCCCTTTTGGTGTTCTCAGGCCAGTTTTCGTCCCAGCGATCCACTGACCACGCCCATGCCAGATAAGGCAGTAATGATGCCGGACAAGTGTCCGGGTTCCACAGTTCCCGCAATGGCACTTTGATCTTCTGCAACTCAGCACATGCTTTAGCTGCGGCAAGTTCTAACTGGGTTGAGCCCATCGGCAGAAGGCGATCACTCATCAGAACCTCCCATCGTCAATGTGGTCTTGGTGCAGTAAGAAGCCTGAGTTTTATCCAGCACAACGTCTTTCAGCGGTGCTTTCAGTTCTACACGCTGGACACCTTCCACATGCAATGCGGCATAAATCGCTGACAAACGAATGTCACGCCCCAAACGATGTTGCGCTTCAACGTAATGTTTCAGTTTTTGCTCAGCCGCTTTACGGATAGGTTCTGATTCCGGTGTCGGGAAGATGTACAACACCGCATCAATTTCATATTCCACAATGTTCGCTGACTGAACTTTCAAACGATCTGCCACTGGGCGTACGTTTTCATCGTTCAGGGCTTTTTCGACGATTTCCAACAGTTCTTTGGATGCCACACCTTTGTCTTCACGGGACATGATTGTTACCGTAACGTTGGCTGGTGAGGGGCTGATAGCCGAAGCATCCGCGACACGCCCATCTGCACTGCGGGCATGGTATTCATAAGCCCCAACCGGTCCTGCAACGCTCAAACCTTCAAAGGCTTGAGGAATGCGCACGCGGTAATCGTTGTCGGATTCCATAACAGCCGGTGTCGGCGGTATGGTGGAGTTATCCGCAGAACGCAAAACCATGCGGGATACATTGTTGTTCGCACCCAATTGATCCAGATCGTTACCAGTTGAATAAGCAACCATTACCGCTCGTGCAGCTTCATTAACTCGCTGGCGCAGAAGCAGTTCGCGGTACACGTTCTCTTCCAGCAACTTCACCAAAGGCTCGGATTCAAGTTGCAGGGTTCGAGCAATGGCATCTTGCTGGTCTCCAGGATAAAGCGATATCAGCCCTCTTTTGCGCTCTTCTAACAGTTGTTCGTAATCCAGTGGCTCAACCACGTCCGGTGGCGGCAACTGACTTAAATCGATTGTTGGCATTGCTTACCTCACCGGAATCGAAAGTGAAAATTCTTTGGCGGACTGATGGTAAGTACCCGTGATATCTACCACCATTCTGCCGTCCTGTAGGGTTTCCATCGTGATTGACGTCAGCGTCACACGTGGCTCCCAGCGGCTGATTGCGGTAAAGCTGGCCGCCATCACTTGAAGCCTGAGCGCCGGGTTTTGCGGCCAGTCGATCAGTTCAGGCAGCAAAGAGCCGTAAGTCCTCCGTGCAATACGGCTACCCACAGGGGTCAGTAAAATATCGCTGACAGATTGCCGGACATGATCCAGATCGGCCAGCTCCTTACCTGTCTGTCGGTTCATACCCAGATACATCATACGGGGCCTCCTGATGTGTCACCGCCTGACCGAATACCGGTGTGTTTATGGGAATCCACGATCACACCATTGGAACTGAATGTGCCGCCGGTGTGCTCAATATTGCCCGTCATTTTGCCGCCGTTGCGCACGATCAGATTCCCCGTGCTCATTAGCTGCGTACAGATGACTTCCGGTGTATCCAGCGTAATTCTGGTGCTGGCAACACAGGTAATTTCCGGCGCAGTAATATGAACGGAATCCGATGCAATCACTGTCGCGGTTTTGATGCCAGTCACAGTCAATGCGCCTGATTGCGGTTCATATTCCATCACTGCACCATCCGGAAACTTAATATGCGTTGCTTCAGGAGATGTTGATGGTGCCGGAAACTCATCTGAGAAAATTGCTGGCAATACAAAGGCGGTGGTCAGTTCGCCGCCTATGGACAGTAATAAAACCTGCTCACCAACACTGGGCGCCCACCACGTGCGGGAGTTTCCCGCTCTGGATGTCAACCAGTGCAGCCAGTTGGTTTCAAGATTACCTGTCGCGACTCGGCACATTCCCTTTGTGGTATCCACTTGGGTAATGACGCCTGTTCGGATCAGGTTGCGCAATAAGCGCATCAGTTCAGTGAGTTGTGTGTTCATGGCGTAAGAATGCCATGAAAAAGCAGGTGAAACATTAAACCAGGCTTGTAGGAACCGGCATACAAAACAGCAGAAAAAAGGAAATTAAATCAATAAAATAAAAGCCTTTTTATTCTGAAAAAAGGCTTTTAGGAGGTCATGTAAGGGAGTTCTGTTAAGCCATACAGAATGGCTAGGGTTTACATTGCCGGACAACTTCACGGACATACTGTTGCAGGTAATCTAGTTTGGCTTGATCGTTGATGATCCCGGCTCGGATATCGTAAATAGTGCGTCCAGCTTTTGCAGTGAGTTCGACTTGGGTTCCATCGCCCACACTGCGGGAGCGGGTATTTCGGTTTTGGGTGAGCTGACAGGTAGCAAGGTTGGCGGTGGCGATTCGCACCCGGCGATGGCCAGCGGCAATATCAGCCCGCAAAGCGGCATTTTCTTCAGTAACATGAGCTAATTTTCCAGAATAGTATTCATCCAGTTGAGTGACCCTGTTTTGTGCATCTTTCATTCGTTGAATAGCTGATAATGTTTCCTGGCTTGCTTTCTGGTAGATAGCAGCGATTTGAGCGGAATGCTGCTGCTTCAAGTTTGCCACTTCGCTAAGAAACAGTGAACGGTGTCCCCACCAGCCAAAGCATCCTCCAATTATAAAGGTGACAATTAAAGGTACTTTCTTCATTGTTCCAGTCCCCAACAAGCCAGTTCAGATTCCTGATCACGCCGTAAGACCTGCCCATAACAACCGTTCGGCTGTCCTTGGGTTTTTCGGCAATCACGTCCTCCATCATAAATCCAGCGTTTAATCTCCTGACAGGCACCTTTTCTATCTCCGGCATTGAGCTTGCGATAAAATGTGGAAGAAAAGCATTTTGAAGGACCGATGTTATATGGGCAAAAACTGGCAATCCCTGCAATTTGTGGTTCAGTCAGCGGAATGTGGACATTCTTTTTTACCCAATCAATCGCTTTATCAGCTTCAATCCGGTTCAAGGCTTCACATTGTTCAGAGGTCAACTGCATTCCTTTATATACCGCTTTATTATCAATGCGCGTCACTCCCCGACATATCGTCCAAACTCCACCAGCATCCTGATAGGCTGTAAGCCGGTTACCCTCTTTCTCATCAAGGAACTGGGAAAGAATAACGGAAGAACTGGCACCACCGATGATAAGACCAATAAGCAACCGGCTAAGTTTAGTTTTGAAATCCTGCATACATATCACAGCTCTTTTGGTGCGTGATTTATCAGCTCGCTGACAATACTGGCTGATTTTGACGCAGGATCTACCTCCAGATTTTCCAAAATTTCTTTTAAGATCAGAGTGCGTTTCATTTGCTCACGACGATTGAGACGATAAGTCAGAATGCCGAGAGCAATGCTGGCGAATGCTCCCAACAGGAAACTCCACTCATATAAAGAAAGACCGGAAAAAATAGCAGTGGTGCTGGCGCAGGCATAAGTTGCATGGCTGTATTTATCCATTCATACCCCTTAATCCCAAAGCTGGATCATAGGCTTGCTGGCCACAGGCATAAAGTCCGGCATTTCAACTTTTGTTCCATGAGGCAATATCGCGCCAAAATCAGCAAGTCCCGGATTGGCTAACAATACACGTTCCGTCATGCCCAATGTCCGGCCATAATGGCGCCAGCACAAAGCATCAACCGTCTCATTTTGTTGTGCAATAATTTGCATACACTCTCCTTTTCTTTGCAGAAAACAATCAGTAAATCGGAGAGTTATGATCGAATAATCAGCGGAACACCTCAATGAAGCGGCATTGTCGGAGAAATCGTACAAATGAAGAACAACTCTGCCAGGATATTGACTTTTTAAGAAAGCATAAGGGCAGGAATTGACCCTGCCCTTGTGTTATTTAAATTACTTGTTATTTGTTTGAGAATTCAATCTATTAGACCTAATCCGATAGCCAGCTATCATCCTCCCAGACACTTTGGATGAGTTCCATTATTTGGTTGTGTTCACTACTGTTTTTACTTCCTGTCACTTTTACGGACGTATTGCTGCTGACGGCAATTCTAAAATGCGTCTCTGGATACTGAGGTAGTATTTTCTTTTTAAGTTCATTTTCAAGTGCAGACATGACCGATTCAGAAACATTAGCTCGCTTATCGAAAAGTATTTCAATCCGCATCATTTTCTCCCGACAAAATCTATTCTTCTACCGAATCTGAATTTACCGACCATTCCCTTTCTAACAAATTGTTTTTATACAAGCTATTATAACTGCTAAGTCTTTTTTCATAAGGTGCAGATAACTCAGCTATCCAGACCAATGCCAATTCTTTGTCTTCTGCTTGATTGCATTCACAACTTGTCGCCATTCTGGCAATAAAATTAATACGTTGTGCTACCAATGATTCCATAAGAGAGTCCACTGATATATACGCCTCCACTCAAAAACTGTATACATATACAGTACACCTAATTAGTGAAAATTTAAAGTAGTTTTTTCCCTTCCTAAAGATAAAAATTAATAGTTAATAACCATTATATATTTCTTTTATGGAAATTTTTTTTGAAAAAAAGTATTCTTTAAAACAATTTCACATCTATATCACAATAATATCTTCCCTGTCTATCCGTACAGTTATTGACAGAACTCCAAGAGAGCCATTTCCTGTTTCTTTTATAGACAATCTTCTCCGAAGTCGGAATCGCATCAGATTTTGGTACAATTGACCATTGATGGATTCGTGTACAGATATATTTTGCATAAGACAGCAAAGGCGAGGTCACTCCTTGGATGACGTGAATTTCTTCACCATAAGAGCTACCAAATGGAATCTGTTTGTAAGAGAGTCGGATGACCAAATCACAACGAGCAACCCACGGTCCACCTTGGGCCTGCGTATAAGCAGCCCAATTGCCTTCATCTGCGGCCTGTAAGACCGCATTCATTTTATTATCAGACAAACGTATTTCTTTGAGTCGGCGCAATTCGCGCCAAACAGAAACCGGAGCGCCACCAATTTGTTGAAATTGACGAATACGCCAACGACTTGCCCATGCTGTTACCGATTTAGCCATATCGCGTAATGATTCGCCCGTTTCATGATCGATTTCATCTTCTAATGCGTAACCATCAATATTTTTAGAAATGTACTTTGCGATATAACCTGTCGCACTACCTTGATGAGGATCTATCTCCCTGTAATCAAAACGAGATTTTTTGTCATTATTACGATGACGCAGTAACTCTTCCTCTTCTTCCTGACAAGTGTAATGTTCAAGGATTTTTCTGACCTGCTGCACATGTTCTGGCAGCATAAACAATAAAATATGCCAATGCGGAGTACCGTCATGATGAGGTTCGACAACACGAAAACCAAATAGATTAATTCCTGCACGAGCAATAGCTGCACGGGCTTTTGCCCATACGCTGCATAAATAGCGTTGTGTATCGCGGGGAGTCGCGCCCTCCCACTGATTAACAAATCCACCTTGATGCCGGACTGCGTGGTATTTCGCTGGTGCCGTAATAGTATAGAATTCCCCTACACAGCCCATTTTGTCAGCAATATCCTCGAAACCGCGCATTCTGACCATCAATTCACAACGACGGATAGCAGGATTCGCGTTACTGTGAATCACAGTTTCTGCTAATGAAATACGTTCTCCCGCTTCATTTTCCAAATCAAAAAGCTGGAAAAACTCACGATTGCGTCGCTTTTGCTCCAGCCATTCACGCAAAGCATGTTGCGAAACATAAGGCGATGCCACTTTCTGAACCTGTCCAACTGCAATTGCCATATGTTCCGATTGAATATCCCGCAGGCGCTTTAAACGAAAGTACCACCAGCGGGCGGACATCATACGCAACATTGCTGCACAGAGCTGATCGACAGAAAGTGCTTTGCGTCCATGGTTAAATCGCTGCCAATAAGGAGGATGAGTACCACATTGCAACGTTAGTTTTGCCAATAATTGATAAACTTCTGCCATACGAGAAAATTGTTCCATCTCACTGTCCAAAGATTTCATTTGGCTATGTTGGGACTCTTGCAAAAAAGGTTTTTGCAAAGAAGAGGGACTTAAAGAAGCGGGTTCCCCAAAAGGCTTCAGAGAATAGTACTCATAGTTTTCCGTGATAAACACAGAGACTTCATGAGCGAGCTTCAAAAGCTGTTTACGATCATAAGTCACCACGTTATTCAATTGTGCAATAAAAGGGAAAGGAGCAATACCAGACACCCGGTGTTTGAATTGGTATCTGTGCTTAACCAACTGTAACCGTGGCAACACATTTTGCCCGACAGTTTTTCTCAGATAAGAATTGGCAGCCCTGCGCCCTGATTTAGTCAAAATATCGGCATAACGGCGGCTGAAATATTTCGCCAGAAAGACCGGTATCTGACCGATATATTGATGGCACCATTGATAATCTTCTGCATTCACTTCCCACAACAAACACTCTGCCATTGACGCATTTTGCGGGAAGTTTGGCCGACACATTCCCACCTGCTTATCGTTGGCAATAGCATTGCCAGCGTAATATTCATGAGCGAAAGAAATACTATTCATCAATGTCACCATATTAAGGGTATGTAAGTGCCTGACGTGCACATGCCATCTGTTCAAAAATGCTATTTATTCAGAAAGATAAACAGAAAAAATGTTTAAAAGAGTGATTAATTGGATAACGTCAAATGCTTGGGAAACTGACTGACTACAACCTTAATGTGATTCATCGCTTTGATCAGAGACCGTTTTTCCTCTAGGGTAAATTGGCTGATTTCATTGTCATGACGAGAACGTGGAATATTTGCCAAATAGAAAATAGCGGATAGCACCCGCTTATTCTCTGCATAATGACAATCCCTTTTGTCACGCATATCGGCAAGAAACCGTCTTAATTCTTTCTCATCATTTCCCCAGTATATCGCTCTGATCCTCGACAAATGGTTCAATCCTTCCAACCGCTGACCGAGGTTAATTTGGGCAAATTTTTCTTTCTCTGTATTCGCCATATTTTCCTCACTCTTTTACCTTCAGAGAGCTTATTGTCAGAGCAATACTTGGAACACAGTTGATCTCTGGTATAAGGATTGAAATTTGGCAGTTCATGATGCAATATCTCTCAATGGTTTTCGCATTAACCAATCCGGGTTCATCAAGGTCTCAATTAGAGAACTTTGGTGAGATACTAATATCTCTTATCTGTACTGTCAATGAAAAATACCAATATTGAGATCAAGATGGGGGCTGATAGCGGTGGGCGACCAGCTATTGAGCGCCTTGTCCGCGCGTATGGATTTAAGTCTCGTCAGGCTCTGAGTGACCATTTAGGCGTGTCCAAAAGCACTATGGCAAACCGCTATCTTCGTGATAGTTTTCCGGCGGATTGGATTATTCAGTGTAATCTAGAAACTGGTGCTTCACTGTTATGGTTGAGTACAGGGCAAGGAGAGATGTTCCCAAACGGAGAAGAAGGTAAAAAAACGGAACGGTTGGAAGATATCATCGCGCCGTCAATCTCTCGTGTAAAACTGTCAGGAGGAAAACTAAATGAGGCTGATCCGGTTATCCTGGATAGTGAGCTAATTTCCAAAGACCTCAGAAAACCGCTGATGGTTGATGATGGCATATCCTGGTATCTGCTTGATACCCAGGAAGACAATATTCAGGATGGTTTATGGCTGGTAGATATTGAAGGAATGCACAGTATCAAGAAAATAGCCAAAATCCCTGTCAGTAAAATTCGAGTCAGCGATGATGATGTCACCTTTGACTGTGCGATCAGTGATATTCAATTCATTGGCCGCGTCGCTTTGGTGATCTCCAGACAATAACGGTTTATGTAGTAATACGTTTTCCATCAAGGTCATTTCTGTTCATCAGAATAACCTTGATGGCGTCTATTTAACCATCCGGACGCTTGATCCGGTACAAAACATGCTCCCGCAATGGATGATCTTCCTCTAATGCCGGATACATGAAGGTTTTTTCATCTCTGACCATACCCAATTTTTTCATTACACTTTCTGAGCGATAGTTCAGCAAAGAGGTGAACGCCACAATTTCATCTAGTTCAGTTTCTGTAAAAGCAAAATCAAAAACTTTACGGGCCGCTTCACAAGCATAACCTTTTCCCCAAAATGGCTTATCAAGACGCCAGCCTATCTCAACAAAAGGAGAAAATGGCAATTCAAGGCTAGGGATATTCAGCCCAACAAAACCAATAAATTCGCCATTCTGCTTTAATTCAACCGCCCATAAACCCCAACCTCCTTGTATTTCGAATTTACGAATAAAACTATCAACGAATGTGTCACTTTGCTCTCTTGTCAGCGTCTCAGGGAAAAACTCCATCACTTCCGGATTACTGTTCAAGCGAAAGAAAGGTTCTCTATCTTCTTCCTTCCAGGCGCGAAGCCATAACCTTTCTGTTTCCAGTTCTATAATCACAACGCCCCCTTAAAATTCATTGAGGTATAAAACAGTTGACTATCAAAACAAAAACTGCCGGAAAATTCTACATATTTCCGGCAGAATACATGGAGTTTTATACTCAATGAATCTCAATAGATTGAAAAACGGGGAGTATTCTTTATCAGCAGATATCAGGCAGTGGTTTTAGATTTTGGCTTGTCTCCCTGACTTTCCTTAATAGAAACAATTCGCTCAGCTTCCTGTTTTTTCTTATTTTCTACTTGTTCAGATTGACCAACAAATAATCCACCACGTCGGATTGACATACTTCCGCAACGGCTAATACCCCGTAATTCTCCATGCTCAAGAATATCTAATGTTTCTGCACAGCACGTTCCTTCAACATGACCATCAATAATAATTTCAGGCGCACTTAACTCACCTTCCACTTTTCCGGCATGCATAACACGGATAGCTCCTCCTTTTACGCGAATATTTCCGACAACTTTTCCCCAAATCTGAATATCTCCTTCCATCTCGATATCCCCTTTAAATACGGAATTCTTCGCGATAATTGTATTCGCGCGGGCTTCAGTACCGGAGATTTTTTTCTCTTCAGTTTGCCCAGGAGTGATCTGTGTGACCAGGCTGGCAGCAGATGTCTCAGTTTTTTTTCCAAACATAACTTTGATTCTCTGTTTCATATTAGTAAAGTAAAATACTAAGGCTAAAAAAGATAAAATTGCTGTTATGGCACAACTAATATTTGCACCATACACGTACAAACCCAGTGTAATAGCCCAGAAGAGCCATAGACTGTATAAAAAAACGTTATCTGAAAAACGATACTTTTCCATATTTTTCTCGTTCTTGTGATCTTTTATCTTTCATCAGCAAATATATCTATGAGTATGCCTTAGCGGATATAGAAGAAAGGTGATGAAAATACATCCTAGCATTGTATCAGTATAAAAAACAATCTACAAAGCTATAACAGGGGCATTTGTAACGCTATTACACCGATAACGCTGTCGCTAAAGCCTAATATGCTGAATTATCGATAATTCTCTCTTAAACTCCAACATAAAAAGCTCACTTCAACAGCTTTATCTGACTATTTTCAATATAAAAACCATATAAACTAATAAATCCGCAACACAATTAAACGAATAATTAACAAAATAATATCACAGGTGATACAGTAATATTGTTGTGCCCTAATACCTAATCAATGAAAGAATAATAATGAGAGCATAAATTCTGGTGTAAATATGATTCTATTCTTTGCCTTTTCTAATATAAAAATTTATTTCAAGAAATAATCAATCTATTGGGATTTAAATTTACCCAATTAAAAATTGATAATTTTTATTAACGGAATGGATAAAAACATATCACCACCTCAGCTTCTCTGGCTTGAGAACAAATAAATTTAAATCTAAATTTTTGACATTTAAAACTAACATAAATATTAATTTGAGGATATAATACTGGGGTGATTTAATTGATGTTACGCATACGATTCTGATATCTGACAATATGTTTATCCTACATTCAATTTATATCCAGTAAGTTTTGAGTTGCATTCCAGTCCACAAAAAAGCTACTTGAAAGACAGAGGATATGGTCAATGGATCTCAGATTACTCATGATACGGAAGATTAGGAGTATAAAATGAAAAGGACGACAGGCTTAAACAAAAAGAATATTTTCTCTTTACAGTTAACCATGCCGGACTTCAATATTCTCGAACATAAACAAAGAGGACTGTATATTTTACTTGACGGGGAAATGATATGGAAAGATTGCACCAAAACCTATCACATCAAGTCAAATGATATCCTTCTTACCCATCCGGGAAACTATGCTGCAAAAACTAATACAAAAAATTGTCAGGCATTATGGCTACCATTACATATGGATTTTTTGCGTAGTTTTATGAAACGCTTTGGAGATCTATTAAGTAATATAGAGCGTCATGATTTCCCCGCTTATCGGTTAATTCCTTTCAATCAATTTCCTTTATTAACAGAAAGTATCCGTGGATTAGTCAACGTACTTGCTCATGACTATCCCCCAGTATTGGTTCAGTTAAGAATTGAAGAGCTCCTTTTGTTACTTTCCCTCGGAAAACAAGGCTCATTACTGCTGTCGGTTTTGCGGCAGTTGAGTAATCGTCAAGTAGAACGATTGCAAGCATTTATGGAGGCTCACTATCTCAAAGAATGGAGGCTGAATGATTTTGCCCGCGAATTTGGCATGGGGTTAACTTCATTCAAGGAACTTTTCAACAGTGTTTACGGCATATCACCCCGTGCCTGGATCAGTGAACAGCGTATCCTTTATGCACATCAATTACTATTGAACAGTGGAATGAGCATTGCTGATATCTCGCTGGAATCTGGCTTTTCCAGTCAGTCCTACTTTACTCAAAGCTATCGGAAACGCTTTGGGTGTACACCCAATAGAGCCAGATACGGCAAAAATTAATTACAGTTTTTTGCCTCATAAAAACTCAGGCAGATATGATGAGGCAAAAAATAATAAACCTGCCTCCATATCAAAATGGTGGACAGGTATTAAATAAGAGAGAAAAGAGAATACGTTAATCGACAGTTATAGTGATTAATGATCTTTCTTATTGCAGCTTTTATTACTTTTTTTATCGCTATCTGCATTGTAAAACACAGTACCGAGTTTTATTCTTTCCCGTCCGGTCGCCAAACGATGTCGATTAGTATCGCGCAGAGAATAAATACAGCCACAATATTCTTGCTGATAAAATTCTTCGCGTTTACTGATTTCTATCATACGCGCAGAACCGCCGCCTTTACGCCAGTTATATTCCCAATACGTTAACCCCGGATAACGGGAAGCAGCGCGGACACCACACTCATTAATTTGCTGCATATTTTTCCAGCGTGAAATACCAAGCGAACTGGTAATAACAGGAAAACCATGTTCATGAGCATATAACGCTGTCCGCTCAAAACGCATGTCAAAACACATAGTACAGCGAATGCCGCGTTCAGGTTCGTTTTCCATACCTTTTGCTCGTTCAAACCAGTTATCACGATCATAATCAGCATCAATAAAAGGAATGCCCATCTGTTCTGCAAAACGAATATTTTCATCTTTACGCAGTTCATATTCCTTTAGCGGATGAATATTCGGATTATAGAAAAATATCGTGAAATCTATCCCCGAAGCTAACATTGCTTCCATCACTTCCCCTGAGCACGGCGCACAACATGAGTGCAGCAGTACTTTATTATTTCCATTGGGTAGTGGAAGAGACTTACGTTCATAGTTCAATGACATAGTATTTTACCTAACTCAGACAATAAAAAACCAGGAAGAGAATATGCTTTCCCTCCCTGTGTTTATTAGTTACCCATCTTACCTTTTTCTTCTGCCTTACGACAACGGACAGAAAGAATAGAGAGAAAGAAAAGGCGATTTTGATCACATTAGATCAATCAAACACCTTGTATTTCTGGTAATACCTGCCCACCATCAACCACAATTGTCTGCCCGGTTATATATTTCGCTTCATCAGAAGCCAGGAAACAAGCAGTATAGCCAATATCTTCCGGTGTTCCTAAGGAACGCATTGGGGTTGTAGCTTCGATCTGTTGCAAAAAATCTTCACCGAATGCCTGCAAGCCTTCAGTAGCAATCATGCCTGGCATAATGGAATTAATCGTAATACCCTGAGTTGCATATTCAAGTGCCGCACTTCGCATAAACCCTAGCTGCCCTGCTTTACTCGCACCGTAATGGCTGTATCCCGGCATTCCTACTATCTCACCAGTGATAGATGAAGTCAGTATAATTCGTCCATACTGCTGCTTCTCCATTACACTCAGCGCAGCCTGAACTAATAAAAATGTACCTTTCAGGTTGACGGTATACACTAAATCCCAATCTTCAACCGTCATTTCGTTAAGAAAATGTTGTGGAAAAATACCCGCATTTGAACAAAGAATATCAATCCTGCCATATTTTTCGACAATTCCATCAATCACATTTTTACATGCAGCCTGATCCGTGACATCAAGGGAGATAAAATCAACACCCAATTCTTTGGCAATAACTTCCCCTTTTACTTTATCCGTACCTGAAATAATAGTCGTCGCACCTGCCCGTTTAAATACCTGAGCAATCCCTTTACCAATACCTTTGGTTCCTCCAGAAATAAATGCGATTTTTCCGGCTAAATTAAACATTTTTGTTTCCTTTTATATCGGTAGATACAGTATTTTTGCTACCTTACACTTAATTCCTCAATATATTTTCAGCATGTTATTTTATCAATAACAATAAATATAACCGATATATTAAAAACAATAAAATATCAATTTAATATCTAAACAAAAAGTGTGATGTTATTTAACTTAATTTCGTGAGAAATTTATTGAGAAAAGAGCACTCATAATTACTTATTATGGATTGCATATTATCATCACCGCGATTACTTTTAGTAATAAGTGAAAATACAGGGTAAAAAAATATGACTCTCTCTCATTCATTCTTAAATGAATATGACGGTAGCGCACTATCACCTATTTTATTTCTCAAAAGAACTATATTAAGTAATGGTGACTATCCTGCGATAATAGATGGAGAACAGTGTTGGACGTGGCAACAATATGCAATGCGCTGTGAAAAAGTTGCAGTTGCACTTCAGCAAATGGGAGTGGGTAAAGGTAGTGTTGTCTCCACACTATTATCCAATACTCACGAACTGCTGGAACTACATTATGCTGTTCCGCTATCCGGGGGGATCCTCAACGCTTTAAGTATCAGGACAGATTCAGCTACATTAAATTTTATTTTTGAGAAAATTAATCCTGAGATTTTAGTTATAGATAAAGTCTATCTTCCATTGTTAGATGATGTTGTTTTTAACAATCCGATAAAAATCATTGTGGTTACTGGAAATATTGTGGTTACTGAAAATATTGCGGCAACTCAGCATAATGCAGCTATATTAATATCGGAAACTGATCAGGATCTTATTCACTATGAATCACTGTTAACCCAATACTCATCCAAGACCCTAAATTTTTATCCCATTGACGAACAGGAAGCCATCAGCATTAATTCCACTTCGGGAACCAGTGGACAACCCAAATTGGTTGTCTATTCACACCGGGGAACATACCTTAACGCAATTTCTAATATCCTGGATTGGGATATGCCTAAGCGCCCTACTTATTTATGGACACTACCAATGTTTCATTGTAATGGCTGGTGTTTTCCCTGGACTATAGCTGCACGTGCCGGTACACATATCTGCATGCGCAAATTTGATGCAGAAGAAGCCATACAGCTTATGCAAAAACATCAGGTTACACACTATTGTGGCGCTCCAATTGTGCATTATTCCCTGGGACAAGAAGCTCAGAAACGCGGCATCTCTTTTAATAATCATGTCTACGGTCTTATTGCCGGTGCTCCACCAACAGAGAAAATCTTTGCTCTACTTGACGCTGTCGGGATCGCTGTTACCCAAGTCTATGGCCTGACAGAAACTTATGGGCCGGTCGTTGTTTGTGAAGATAAACATGATTGGGAAACACTACCAACATCAGAAACAATTTTAAAAAAGATGCGTCAGGGTATTGTTTCCAATTTACAAGGAGAGGTCAGGGTTATTGATGAAAACAGCGGGTTAACAGTCCCTTCTGACGGATACTCTATTGGTGAGATTGTCATTCGGGGCAATATTGTTGCCTCTTATGATCCTGCCCGCCATATTACAACTGATATGACAAGTCAGTGGTTTTTTACCGGAGACTTAGCCGTCGTTGATTGCGATGGTTATATTAAAATCATCGATCGGAAAAAAGATATCATTATTTCTGGTGGTGAAAATATTTCCAGCCTTGAGTTGGAGAATGCTCTGTCAAATTACCCCGGAGTTTTGGCTGTCGCTATTGTAGCAAAATCTGATGAATATTGGGGTGAAGTTCCCCATGCCTTTATCGAACTGGATGAACATACATTGATAACTGAACAAGAATTGGATGACTATATCTGTACCGTTGTAGCACGCTATAAGCGGCCCAAAGGCTATACTTTTTTAGCACTGCCACGCAATGTAAACGGAAAGATCCTCAAAGAACAATTAAGAAAATTAGCGAAAGACCCATAACATCCAGGACATGGTAAAATGCGAGAATTCATGCAGCAATATAACATTACTCCCGAAAGAACCTAACTCATTGGAGTAACGCAGGAAATCGAATCCCACTTTTTGCCAGATACCCCATATTGCAATACATTGCACAGGCAGCATCAATCAAAGACATTGCAATTGCTGCCCCGCTACCTTCACCAAGGCGCAGATCTAAATGCAGATAAGGCTGTAGCCCCAAATGCTGTAATGCCAACACTGCCCCTTTTTCTGCTGACATATGAGATGGAATACAGTAATCCCGAACAGAAGGAGCTATCTGGACTGCCGCCAGCGCAGAAGCGTAAGAAATAAAACCATCAAGGACAACCGGAACGCCTGCGGCTGCGGCTCCCAAAATCACTCCCGTCATCCCCACAAGCTCAAACCCACCTACCTTTGCTAATACATCAAGGGAAGAATGCACATCTGGCTGATTCACATCAATAGCACGACGTACAACAGATTCTTTATGTCTGAGTCGTTCAATCGGCAAATTAGCGCCCAATCCAACCACATCACAGGGCTCGCTTCCGGTAAGGACACTGATAACTGCCGCTGCTGGTGTCGTATTTGCAATTCCCAGTTCTCCCACACCAAACACTGAAACACCTGCTGCAATACGCTGTTGAACGAGTTGCGCACTGGCCAACAATAATGCTTCTGCATATTCATAAGACATAGCCGGACCTTGTGTAATATTGCCACAACCCTGGGCTAATTTGAGAGAGAGCAAATTATCTATTGGCTCACAATCAATACCAATATCTACAGGCAAAACATGAGTATTGCTGTTTTTCGCCAATACACAAACTCCTGTCAGCCCTTGCAACATATTCCGTGCCTGTATGGCCGTCACATTCTTGGGAGAAATAGCCACACCTTCTTCATAAACGCCGTGATCAGCACACATAACGATAATTTCTTTTTGCAGATTTCGCAGATCCTCAATACCGGGCATTCCCGCAAGTTGTATTGCCAGAGTCTCCAGACGCCCCAGGCTACCAATCGGTTTGACCAAGCTGTCGATATGCTGTGCTGCTGTCTCCATTTTTTCCCGATCAAGTGGTTGAATTTTATCAAGTAAAAGAGACAAAGAGTGAAATTCCATAATTATTCTTCCAGCCAAATTTCAGATTGGGTACTTAAAGGAAACCACATTTATTGGCTCTCCATAAACCAATTTATAAAAGCTATTTTTCAAAAGAACTATTTCCCAAGAAACTATTTCCAAATCAAAATCAAAGTCAGTAAAAAAACCACTTCGCCTATTTCAATTGCCGCTCCTAGTGTATCTCCGGTTTGCCCTCCCAACCGATAATTAAAATAGAGAGAAAGTAAAAAAATGGCGATCATCGTAACCATCATTGCAGATAATCCCTGCCAATCACCAAGTATCATCACCAATACCGTCCCTGTCAGTAAGGTGAGCACCGTACCACGTGGAGTAATGCGGCCAATATAACTGCTCCCCATTCCTTCATTTTCACGGGCATAACGCTGCTCAAACATCAAAAGCACAACAACAGTACGTCCAACAACAGGAGCACAAGATAATAAGGCTAATAATTTCAGGGGAGGATGATAGGCAAGTTCAACAACAGCAAGCATTTTAATGAGGATACAAAAAATCAGGGCCAGCCCGCCATACGTTCCAAGACGACTATCCTGCATAATTTCCAGCATTCTTTCCCTCTGGCGGCTGGAGAAAATTCCGTCACAGGTATCAGCCAGACCATCTAAATGCAATCCGCCAGTCAGAAGCACCAAAGCTAACGCATAACCGATTGCACCAATATACACTCCCCCGCCAGATTGACTTATTGCCAGAGCAATACAGGATGCAATTACGCCGACAATAAAACCAATCAAAGGGAAAGTCGCTATACCCCGCCCTAGCTGATAAAAATCAGTACCTTGAGCCCACTTTGCAGGCACGGGAAGCCGTGTCATAAACTGTAATGTTGCCCAAAAAAGTTTCAATTTCATTTAATCTTCACTCCAATACCAGAAACCATCAGCCAGACTGTTTCTGCTGCCTGTGCCAGTTTCTGGTTAGCTCGTCCGGCAATATCAATAAAATGACGAGCCAGTCGATTTTCAGGAGTAATTCCCATCCCCAATTCATTGGTCACTAAATAAACAGGCATCGGACAATTCAGGCAAGCATCGATCAAGTCATCTATCTGGTGGTGGACAAATACCTCCAATGAGGTGAAATCCAGCTTATCAGGTGACATGCCTTCTGATTTATCAAAAAGCAGGTTAGCAATTAATGTCGTTACACATTCAAGTATAACTCCCTCTTCTGGTTTACGGTGTTGGCGAATAACATTTCCCAGATCCTGATGTCCTTCCCAGGTTCGCCAATGGGGGGGGCGATCTTGCTGATGCCGCTCAATACGAGCAGCCATCTCCTCATCCGTAATTTGAGCCGTAGCAATATACAACACCTGTTCGCAGCGCTCTGTGATCAGCCGTTCAGCATAAGCACTCTTTCCACTACGTGCTCCGCCAGTTACTAAAATCATTTGTTGGCTCCCGAAAATTACACAGTATTTTGTGACTACAGCAAACCTGTTTATATCGTTGCCATAGAATAACGTATTGAATGATTATTTGATGAATTCATACAGATAAGTGTTTTGTATCGACGTGAATTAGCTCACAAAGTCAGACAAATATTCTTATGTGCTGTCTGTTATAGTAATATCCCAATATAATTACCTTACTATTAACAAATATACAGACATGCAAAATCCAGAAAATCATCTCACAGATATATCTACTTTTATGGCCCTCGATATTCGTGTTGGCAGGATCACCAAAGTTGAAAAAATGTGGCCTTAGGGACACGGATGCTGTAATTTTAAATAGGAATACCATGAGAATACAAAAAAGATGTATAGGTTACGTTGCTATTGTTGTTGATGATTACGACAAAGCCATTGATTACTACACCAACAAATTGGGTTTTACGCTGGTGGAAGATATCCCCAACCAGGAAAAAGTGAAGATATTTATGGTAACCGTTGGGATTTATATCAAAACGCAATTTCTTAATAAATATTAGCCCAATTTAATTGGGTTATTTCCCTCATATTAAAAAAACAGATTAATTTTGACTTGAATTTCAAAGTAACAATGGCAACAATATTAATTGTGCCATTGTTATTAATTATGAATGGTAATAAAATAATACTCACTTTAATTTATAACCTTTTACTTCACTTTCAAGCGCTCTGCTTTTTTCATCATAATTTTGAATATCTGTATATGGAATTTTTTTATTTGCAATATTGTAAATGACTTCTGGCAAACTCGCTATAAATTCAATAGGTGATTCAGGTAGTTTTACTGATACTTTTTCTCCTTTACTATATGCAGTTACTGAATGGTTTTCTATTTCCTGAGTATTCAAATTAACAGGTTTATTAGTGCTGTCAATTTTCGCCCCAGTCAGATAAGTTTTACCCACTACGCTTAGATCTACACTATTAGCACCAGAAATACCAGACTGATTCGCCAGAGCCTCATCATCATATTTTTCGTAATCAACCTTTAATTTATCTTTTGTCCCGATTAGAATACTTTTGATTTTACTCAACACCCCAAAAATGCCGGTTGGCTGTTTATCATTAAATAAATTTCCGCTATTAAACATAATTCCAGCATCTACATATGTCTTTTGTCCATTATTTGTATTCTTAACAGTTTCAATATTGAGATTACCTCCAATTTTACCATTTACGCTATCTGCTACAATATTAGAACTTTTGAGTATTGTATCTTTTCCACTAGTTAATGTAACAGTTTCACCTGTAATCTGGCTGTTATGGTTGGTAACTGCATTTGCATAACCTTTGCCGAATTCTCCATAAGCCTTCACACCCAATTGACCTAATTTAGAACCCGTTATTGCAGCCGCGAATCCTCCTTCACCACCAACTTGAAGACTATTTTTCCTTGTAATATCTTGCGCTGATGTAATAATAATTCCGCCCCGTTTTGCTGCTAAATCTATCTGATAACCAGAAACATTTGTGCCTTGTAAGGATAGATTATTATCAGCAGTTAAGTTAACACCTTGTTCACCTTTAATATTGCTGTTTTTTGCGATTATCGTATCTTCATCATTTGTAGCATATTTTGAGCCAACAAAGGCAGCTCCAGAATTAACAACACCGGTAGCAACATTAACGCCTATCTGAGCTTCAATACCCACTTTATAATTTGTATTAGAAACCTTATTAGTATTATTTGCCTGATTAAAAGTAATATTATCTCCCGCATTAATGCTAGTTTTTCCACTCTCAGCATCAAAAGATGTACCCTGATATTTGGCATTATGCTTAGCTTGAATATTAATGTTTTTCTGTGCTCTGAAATCACTGACTATAGCGTCAGAGCTGGATTGAGAGCTCCACGATGCGCCCCCTTTTCCTCCCCCTTTCACAACAAGATCCTGAGACTGGATGTCAAAACCTGCTTGTAAACCTGCGTTACCTGACGTATGAAAAACATTTTTTTCTTTACGATTAAACGCAGCTTCACTGATATGATTATTTGCTTTTAATTCTATATTTCCATTAGTTGAATGATATTGCGTTCCTTGGTCATAGACATCATCCTTAGCATTAATATTAATATTATCGGCGTTTATTAGAGTAACATCAGCATTTGATGTGCTGGAATGTTCTTTGTGATTATCTCCCTTAGCGGAAATATTAAGAGCAACACCGGGAGAGTTGTTTTTTACCCCCAAAGAAATGCCTAGAGCACCTCCTACTTTCAGATCACCTGAAGATTCAGTAGTACTACTTACTGCCGCCCGGTTCTCTATACGATTAGCGTTAACATCATAATTACCGGCGATATTATGCTGAGTTCCCTGTTGCTCTAATTTATTTCTTGCCTGTAATTTGATGTCACCAGCAATATTCGTTTTTGAAACTCTTGCATTTTTCTGCTGTTGAACGCTATTGATATTGCCATATTGAGTACCAACAGTAGCCCCAATTCCCCCCTTGCCTAAAGAAAACACTAAACCAACACCAGTAGATGAATGAGATTGCTTTTTCGAAATTTCATTATCGGCAGAAAGGAAAGAGATATTATTAGCTAAGATATCAACATTACCATCTGTCGTGACTATATCTGATCCGATAACAGTAACATCTTTACCTGCATTAATGGAAATATTCTTCCCGTTAAGCTCCGATGATTTTTGTGTTATTTTTCCTTGTTGCTGACTATCACTGGTATAATTAATAATAAGTCCAGTATCAAAAAGCTTTCCATTATCTTTATCCTTATCTTTCGTAGCAGGTTTAAATATAAACCCTGCTTTAAGCAAAGATGCTATTTTCTGCCGATCATATTTCTCACCATAAGAGGAAACCTTTAAATCACCAAGTGCATTGATATTCAATGCATTAGCACTTTTTATTAAACTATCCACGACTTCAATATCTTTACCACTGAGTAATTTCAAATCCGCATCAGAAATAACCTGACTTTGTATTGCCGTCTCTTTATATTCTTTTTCTTTATTGGAATCTTTAGTAATATTAAAAACAGTTCCATTCCTCTCATCAATACTATTTTTATGATAATTAACTGCATTATCAATTAATAAGCTTCCATTAATTGTTTCAAAGTATGCACCTTCTCCTGCTTTAATATTACTTCCGGTAATTTTAATTCCATCATCACCTATCACGAATATATACCCATCTGCTGTTACATCAGAGGATTGATTCTGTTTAATCTCATTGTAATTATTTTTATTCTTCCCTCCTGCAATTCCACCCCAGTATGTTACGTTATCATTATCTGTCGATTTATTATCAAAATCTTTAGAAATAATTTGAGATTGTTTACTTGCCTTAATGATTAAATTATTGTCAGCGTGAGATTTAGTACCAATCAATTTAATATTACCATTTGCTTCAATACCCAAATCATTTCCAGCATTCAAATCACTTCTGATATTTTTCTGGGTGGAGTAACCTTTTTCTTTATCCCCTGTAGTTAATTTACCAGAATCAAGTCTGATATATTCTTTATTATTTGTTTTTTCAGCTTCTATCAAATTGTCTATTACCACATCACGCTTAGCAGATAATATGATATTATTATCTGCATCAATATTCCCACCCTCTATTTTAATATCCTCACCTGTCGCAGCTAATTTCACATTACCGCTAGCTCGAATATTATCTCCATCCTGCTGAAATTTATCATAGCTATTAGTTTTACTATCTTTCCATAAAAATTTCCATTGCTCTTCATTGTCTTCAGTATGCTGATTATATTTCTGCCCTTCTAATTTCAGATTTTCACCGATTAGGTTAATATTGTTGCCATAAATATCTGTTGCCATAATTTTATTATCTTTTTGGGCATTCAATGTAATATTTTCACCTTCTAATCTGGTATGAGCAATAGACTGTAATTTTCTCTCCTTACGAGTACTATTTCCGCTCATAAAATAGCTTTCTGATTTTTCATCTTTGAAAGAAACTTCTCCTAAGGCTCCTTGGGATAAAATAGTGTCACCTTTTAATTCAAGATCACCTCCTTTCAGCCTGGCTCCTTCCAATTTTAACTCTCCTTTGGATTCAATGTTAATACCACCACCAGCGGCCATCTCGCCTTGCAGATTAACACCACTACCTTTATCTGTACTTAATAACCGAATACGGCCAGCCTGCATACTGCCTAAATAATAGCTATCAAGTAAACCTACTGCTGATTTTTTTGTATCCAATAGTTGACCATCAGAAGAAATTTTGTTTTGACCTGTTATTATATTAAGATCTTGGTTGGTACTGATTTTACCAAGGCTATTAATTTTGGGGGCAATAAGATTTATAATAGCATCATGTACCAAACCTCCTTCACCAATTTTCAGACTATTTTTACCTTCAAACGTGTTAAACCCTTTCAAAACACCTTTATCGACTAATGGATTACCTACAACTAGCGATAACTGATTTGTATTGATAAAACCACACCCATTACAAGTGATACCATTGGGATTTGCTAATATATAATCTGCCGCCGCGCCAAAAACTTCTTGTCTACCCAGTAATAAAGAAGGATTACGGCTGATAACCTCATTTAAAATGATCTCTGCCTTCCGTCCATGCAAATTATTATTAGCCAATAACTTGCCTGCCAATTGCGAATTACCGTCTATTAGTGAATTATTGAAAACTGCACCATCTTTAGAAACATTAAAATCTTCATATTGATTATGCGATAAGCCTGACTCTGAAGGAGTAGCAATATTAATGACCACTGCGCCATTCTTAGCATTTGTTACATCAGGTTGGTGTGATGGATCACCTCCGGGCGTGATCCCATTGGCAAAACTATTTGAACTGAAGATCATAATAATTGCCACTGACACAGCAAGCCGACCAGTAGGTGATAATCTAAAATCAGTATTTTTCATATAATGACTCCTGTGCTTCTAATTATTACTCTGTGTAATCAAAAAAATAGATTTAAAAAAGTGAAAGTAATTACTTAAAAATTAAAAACTGTAAGAGAAACGTGTTAATAGCTGTATAGGGCTATCAAGCCCCCGATATTGTGGAGACAAGATTTTTCCTTGGCTGACTTGAATATCAGCAAACAATTGTTGGTAGCGTAATGTCATCCCGGCATTCAGCCCTATAGCATTTATCCATTCACCTTTATTGCTATAACTTTTACTCTGTCCTAAATCTCCACCAATGCTTAATGTCAGAGAGCCTTGAGGTATAGGGATCGGATAAGACAATGTATTCCTTAAATACCAACCATTATCAGAGCATAAGAAACTTCCATTAAATCCTCGAATATTATTTTTATCACCAATATCTATACATTCCATAGCCGGTAACCGATTCCGACTATATTGCGTATAAAGTTCACTATCAAAAAAATAGGATGATTTAAACAGTATAAAGCTCTTTTTCAGATTCAGTGACATTTGACCTTTAATAAAATCCTTGTCCATAACTGTCTGTGCATCAAACCATGGCATTCCTTTATTAATTCCAATATCAAAGGTAAAAATACCAGTAGGAATAACTTGTAAGTGATTGACACTAAGAGAAACAAGACTAACGGTTTCACTACTTGTTATGAGTTTTTCATCATTTAAATAATTATTTCCTTTTTTATATACGACCTGTGTGCTTAATGTATCTATTTGCTTTTGATTACGATGAAATACCCAATCAGCCCGCATTCCTGCTTGTTCAGCATTTCCTCTTATATTTATTGATCTAACCTGTAATTGCATCTTATTTCTATATTTTGAATCAACATAAAATCCGCTGAATGTCATCTCACCATAAGGAAGTGAGTAAAGTAATATATAAGAATGGTTATGTTTTTTTTTAGAATTATTTAATGTAGAGCTTCCACTGAAACTAATAAAATCCGATAATCCCAATGGGCTATCAAAACTGGTATTTAACCTTCCCATCCACTTCCCGGTACTTTTTTGTCCATAATTATCAGTTGTCACAGAAACTTTCCAGGGCGTACTATGTTTGTTATTCAAGAGAATGATAGACCCTCCATTGACTGTACCAGGCAGGATATCCAATGTAGTTCTGTTTGATTGCAGACGATTTGCCTGATCTAACCCTTGATCGAGTTGGTGTATATTTAATGGATTATTCTTTAAATCAGGAAAAAGAGTTTGACTATTAACCCAGCGATCCCCTTCCCGAATATCTTCAACAAAACCTTCTATAATCCTGATCCCTAATGTCTTATCATAATCAGGCGGAATGAGTTTTACTCTGGCTGTAACATAGCCTTTCTGAATATAAAGATTCGTAATTTCTGATGCTAATTTATTAATATAATGACTGGTAATACAATCACTAGGAATAGCACTTAGCGTTTTCAGGTCAGAGGTTGACAATAATGATATTCCCTGCATATAAATGCCACTAATTGGCAGACATTTTTTTGACTCCACGAGCTTTGGTAATGATTTTTTTGCAGAATTCTCTTCTGATCGATTGAGTATTGCCTGATGCAGCCTCTGTTCAATGAGTTTGTTAATCTCCCTTTCACTGTTCTGTAAATTATTTATTCCTTCACTCACAACAGATGGTGATAGATTTTCATTCAGGTTTACCGGAGAAGCGGATGCTGTAAAAGAAATATACGGTATTAAAAATATAAATATTATTGTGAATTTTCTAATCATCATATAGGGCACCAAAATAATCAATTAATACTTATCATTAATATATTAATTCACGCTGGTCATTTTTAATCACAATTAATTAACATCAGATGTAGCACTTGCATATTGCCATAGTTTTACAAAAAAAATACAAACAATTCATAAACACCAATAATAAAAAGATTAATTCGCAATCATTTGATAATATTGACTCAATAAAAAACCGTTAATTATCCCTATGAAAATTATAAGAAATAAAGTCAATAATCTATTTTTATCAATATAATCAAACTAATAAAATATTTTCTTCAGATGAATAATAATAAATATATGTTTAAATAAAAGCAATTTGTGAAAAACATCTTATATCATGAAGATAGACTTAAATATCAGGGTTGTTATCTAACAATACAGAAACCAGACTTGTTTTCGATAGCATTAGGCAGGTTTACACAAATTTTTTAATTTCATTATGTGAATTTAATATATTAATATATGAAGTATCTTTCGTTTTCACAAGATATCAAAGGCTGTTCCATAAAAACCAAACACTTGTTTGTGAGAAACAGAATTAACCATAACACTTTGATATAAAATAATTTTATTTAGAATAAAATATAGTTTACAATCTGAACACTTTTATTATCCTAAACATTGTTGATTTATCAGAATAATATTTTTGATTCAGATCACAATTTGAACAAAAAATCAATCCAACCAAACTTACGATCACTTTCTCAAAAGCCGAATAAATTATAAAAATAACCTTTACTGTCCACTCAATATGAAATAAAAATATGAATACAAAAAGTAACCAAGGTCATAATATGTCAAATAGGGAAAATCAAATACTGCAAATTTTAAAACGAGACCCTTTTATCCAACAGCAAGAAATTGCAGATATTCTTGGAATTAGTCGCTCGTGTGTTGCAGGACATATTATGAATCTAAGTAAAAAAGGTTATATCAAAGGGAAAGGTTATATTTTGTCCAATGATGTTTATGCTGTTACGATTGGAGCAACTAATATAGATATAACCAGCTATACCTTTGCTAAAATAGTATTTGATGATTCCAACCCAGGGAAAATAATCTCGACCCCCGGTGGGGTCGGGAGAAATATCGCTCAGAATATTGCTGCATTAAAAAATGAAAGTTATTTAATTTCTGTCGTTGGCAACGACCAACATGGTAAGCTTCTGTCAGAACAAACAAAATTATCTGGCGTTAATATTAAATATTTACATAAGCTGGATGATGAAAAAACATCAATCTGCAATTCATTTATTGATGAAAATGGAAAGTGTATCATATCTGTAAATGATATGAGCATTCTGAATAAACTTACTCCCTCATTACTGACTCAATCTAAAAAACTTATCCAAAATGCCAGTGTATTAGTTCTTGATTGCAATTTATCTCAGGAATCATTGGAATGGATATTCAACCACGCTAATAATGTTCCGATTTTTGTTGATACTGTTTCCACCTTCAAAGCATCTAATATCCGCCATTGGCTATCCTATATCCATACTCTGAAACCTAATCGCTCCGAAGCCAAAATACTCAGTGGTATTGAGATTGAAACATTGGAGGACGCAGCCATTGCTGCATCTTGGTTTCATCAACAGGGTGTCCAACGAATAATTTTAAGTATGGATGCTGAAGGTGTGTATTATAGTGAATTAGATAATAAAGCAGGCTATTCACGCGCATTAATGAGTAATGTCGTCAATACAAATGGAGCCGGTGATGCGATGATGGCAGGGCTTGCTCACTGCTGGCTGGCCGGAATGACACTGGAAGATAGTGTTCAATTTTCTCAACAATGTTCTGCTTTTACCCTGTCATCAGAAAATATCGATATTTTCCCCAATAAATTTAAACATCGGTAGCCTTGTTTGGTATCAATTTTTTTCATAAACATCTGGACGAAATATTTGCCAGACAAAATTTTCACGATTAACAGGAGAATAGCCAAACTTTTCGTATAACCAATGCGCGGATGAAGTCACCAGCATTATTCTTCGTAATCGTTGAATAATAGGGTGAGATTGGCAACATGTCATTAACCAGCTTCCTAGCTGCTGTTTTTGATATTCTTCTAATATATAAACATCGCACAGGTATCCAAAAGTTGAAAAATCTGTCACGAATCTAGCAAACCCTATCTGCACGTTCTTGTCATACAATCCAAATGCCAGACTGTTTTCAATAGAGCACCGTACTGTTTCGAGATCAATTCCTTTAGCCCAATGAGAATGTGTAAGAAACTGGTGGATAGTCGTGATATCTAATAGTGATTTATCTGTTGAAACTCGATAGTTTTCTTTTTCCCAATATAGATTTTGCACTATATTTTTCCCTTAAAATATTTATAACCATTTATAAATTGTATAAGGAATCACTTAAGTTTTTTGTGTAAACCTTAACATTTTTATTTATATTCATAATAATTAGTTAAATTTCTGTAAAGAGATTTTTTGATAAAAAGGGTTTTAATAATCCGAACTTCTTCATTATGACCCAATTCTTTCTATTCTTGTATGCTTGGGAATATTCTGTTGGTGGTGGGATGTATGATAATTCCAGAGTGTATCGATTAGACATCTGTGTTTAGATGCCGGAAGATCCAATTTGGAATCAACACTATGTTGCGGGTTATTATTGATGAGTGATTCACCGAATTACACCCGCAACTTTCTGTGGATTGAAATTATTCTGTTCAATGCGACTGACTCAGACTTAAGCGGCTCTCACTATATAATTGAATGCCACATTATGAGGTCGTGTTTCGTTATCACCAGCCATTCCAATAGATTTATCTTCACTTGTACTACCTAATCTATTGACACAAATAGGTATTTTACCGCGAATTAGATCGGCATCATCATTAGTAGTCGTAGGACTGTTTGTGGTTTTGATGGTCATGTTCCCAATAGTTAGATCGGTTAAACAAGGTAGTATTCACGCTCGATGAACGTGCCTATCACTTTATCGTGCATTTCTTCGGATTTAGAATAGTCTATAGTTTTTCGATTCAGTCTCTTGATGCGAATACGCAGGGTGAGATTGGTTCTTTCGATACGTTGAGTCAATGCCTTTCCTGTGAGATGTTTTTCCTCAGGAAGGCAATCATAAACGGGCATAATTATCCGTACAGTAGAACGGGATATCGAAAGGAGACAGAAGAGCCAGCAATTTTTCCAACGTTTTCCTGCTGCGATCATCCAAGACATGTGCGATGACTCGCTTCATATTCGGTTCCCAGGCATACCAGAGCCAACACTGATGACAAACGACCCTTGCTCGTCTATTTCACCGATAATCTGAATGTCACTCCCTACCAGTGGCACGTGGTTACGTTTCTTGGCGTGAGTTTTTTCGTGTGCGAATGACCGTGTTAATACCGACCTTCAGAACGCGAGCGGTATCCCTGACACCGGCGTTATTGATTGTCATATCAATAATCTGCTCTTTCATGCCGGGATGACAGGCTTGATAGGTATAGGTCAGTTGAAACGTTTTACGGCAGGCATAACAGTGATAACAGGGTGCCCAGTACGTCCTTTTCCATGTCCTTTCACCACATCACATCCGGCGCATGGAGTTACGCCAGCTCCAGCGGGGCGACATCGACTTCGAACGTGGTGCGGTAGTGGTGAATCAGGGCAAAGAGAATAAAGATCGGGTTGTGCCTATCGGTGAGCGGGCGCTGGGCTGGCTGAAGCGCTATCTGGAACATGTCCGGCCTCAGTTGGCTGCACAGTACGACAGCGGCTACTTGTTTATCTCACAAAAGGGCAGGCCTCTGAGTCTGGGGCATCTGACGCAGATCGCAGGCAAAGCCATCCGTCAACAGGCACAGCTGGACAAACCGGGCGCCTGCCATCTGTTCCGGCACTCAATGGCCACACAAATGCTGGATAACGGTGCCGATATCCGGCATATCCAGGCGATGCTGGGGCATGAGAAGATCAACACAACCCAGATCTATACGCGGGTCGCCATCAAACAGTTAAAGCGGGTGCATCAGCAGCCGAACGCCGACACCGAGCCACCGGAGAGCTGCTCATGCACTGAACCTGCGGAAATTACCGTATCAGACCGACACCACGATGGCAGCGGACAGCCCGATAATCCCCGTTGAGTTCGCTGGGTGCGGAGCAGGGGCAGACCGTGACCGGACTGCCCGGAAGCATCGGCGTAGGCGGGGGTAAATGGGCAATCTGCATTATGTCTGGCGCCCCCGCTGTTCGGCATCGCTGGGTGGGGTGAATCCTTATGGGTATGTGTATAATCCGGTATCTTGGGTTGATCCTCTGGGGCTGGCAGGTGGAAAAGGAAACAAAGGGGAACCTGTAAAACCTAAAACTCCAGAAGTGGTTGAGTTAGACCCTAAAACCATTAGATTTAGCCAAAACTCAGTTAATGGTGCTGCTGACATAACTCAAAGCATGAAGAATAAAGGTTGGGCTGGAGATCCAATTGATGTAGTTAGAATGAAAAGATGGCGGGCTGACAACAATAGATAACACTAGGGTTTTAGCTGCATCAAGAGCTGGTGTTAATGTTAAAGCTCGAATTCATGATGGTTCATCACCACTGCCAACAGAATTTGTCGAACGTTTTACAACCAGAAAAGGCACTCCATCAACATGGGAAGAAGCTATTAATCTTCGCATAGGAAAACAAAGTGCAGGATATAGAAATAGATATCCTGATGGTTCACCTGTTATAGGATCTCTTGATTAGTATGGAACAACTATTAACAAAATCAGAACTTCCAGAATGGTTTTCTTATCCACATGAATTTACAAGGATAGTTGAACAAAACTTACTCGACTTTGATCCTTGGATCATTTTGGAAGGAGAACGGCTTAGAGTTCGCTTTGATGGCTTGAAAAAAAGATATCCAAATAGAGATATTATTCCTTTCGCTCGTCGAGAAGATAATGATGATGTCGCTTGTTGGGATAAAGCTAATCCCAACCAAGTTGTTATCATTCATGATTTTTCAAGTGAAGGGTATGAAAACGTGGGTAACTTTGAGTCATTTTGGGACTGGCTTAGAGCTGCCTTAGAAGCAACTATCGAATACGATGAATAAATACTGATATATTGAAAAAGCCGGAAAGATCCGCGTGATCTTCCGGCTTTCTTCTTTTTTAAGAGCCGCTCATGAAGGCCGAAAAATAACTGGAAAAAGTCTGAAACCAGTTTCTAAAAACGGCAAGGGAAACAAGAATCAGTGCGAATGATCCAGAAAGTGGGTTTACGAGTTTCTCATTGGTAAAACCCACTGCATCCAGTAATATCACTGAACTATTACGGTACTGTCGTCCTTGATAAGAAGTCGACCATTTTCCAGCTTGATACAATGATCAGCCAAGTGGAAAAAGCGATCGTCGTGTGTAATAGCCAGTACTGCTTTACCGCGTGCTGCTAATTCGGGCAGTAATTCCTGATAGAATACGGTCTTAAACAGTGGATCCTGATCAGCAGCCCATTCATCGAATAGGTAAAATGGCCGGTCTTCCAAATAAGCAACCACCAAGGCGAGGCGTTTTCGTTGTCCCAGTGATAAATCACGGGTTGAGAAACAACCATTTTCAATCTTTACCTTGTGATCTAAATGTAGTTTAGCGAGCAACGCGTTAGCACGCGCATCTAATGTCGAATCTGCATCACTCAAGCCTACCAATGTTTCGAAAAGGTGAAAATCAGAGAAAATCGCTGAAAATAATTGTCGGTAGTTTGCTCTATTGCTGTCAGTGATGGCATGTCCATCAACAGTAATGACACCGCTTTCTGGTGTATAGAGGCCAACTAATAGCTTGGCGAGTGTCGTTTTACCACTGCCGTTACCACCAATCAGAAAAGTAATTTCTCCTCTTTTAAGTTCCATATCAATGGAACCAAGTTGGAATACTTCATCTTCTCTCTCTCGATAATAGCTGTGGGTAATGCCAGACAAGTGTAGTGAGTGAACTTCACCGAACTCGTCAGCACAGATTTGCGGGCCAAAGTAATCTTGTTCATTCAATTCAGAAAGTATATTTCCGATGCGATTCAGCGATACACGAGCTGCATTCAGTGCTGGGATACTGTTGAGTAGCCCATCCAAAGGCATCAGCATAAACAGAAAGATAATCAAATAGCCAGCCAGAGTCGTTGTTTCAAGGCCTGGTATCACAGTCGGGGCAAATATTACCACGCCTAAAAACACATAAAATAAGAAGAGGATCCAGCCAGCGCCAAAGGCATAAACACTAAAAGCACGAGTACGATGCTGGCGTACCGCATCAATCTCGCTGCCAAGCGAGTGGGTAAAAAAAGATTGAGCACGTGAGAAGTGTAACTTCAACTCTTTCGCACCAGAAAATAAGGCGTTGAAGTGATTGAAGAGACGGTCTTGCGCCTTACCCGCTTCCTTGAATGAATTGATCGCTCTGGTTCCGCCAAGGCTGTAACCGAGTGAGCCAATGATGACCACAACCAATGCCAAGAAGAACACGGGCCAGGACAACCAAGCCAGATAACTGAGGCAGCCTAGTACGATCGAACCCTGCATTATGATATTGGGTAAGGTGAAGAATAACATTGATACATTAGTTGCATCATCTGTGATAATAGATTGACCTCGAGATGAACCAAGCAGTTCAATCTGGCGAAAGGGGGCACGCGCAACGCGTTCTGAAATAAGTTGGCGCATCTTCGCCATTGTATTCTGGCTTAATTTAGCGAAAATCACGCCACTCAGTATGCGACAGGTAATAGCCAGCACAGCCAGGATACCAAAATACCAAGCGAGCAAAGAATAGTTATCATTGGGGATTGTCACTGCTCTGTTAATTAGAGTAATCAAAGAGACGCTGGAAATACCATTGACGATACTAGCAAAAACAGCAATGGCAAGTGCCCAGCGCGAACGGTACAAAAGTGAGAGTAAGATCTGATGGGCTGGTTGTTTTATTGTCGAAGTGTTCATTTATAGTCCATAAATTATGTGCATAACTAGCTGGTGTATCTATCCTTTTTGGTGAATAACATACTGAGGAATCACTTGATATCAGGTAAGCAAATTCCTATGTCACTACACCTAAAGACCAGATTGGTTAGAAAGCGATAAAATGCCAGCCCCGCAAGGCTGGCTAAAGTCATAGCGTTGAGTCACTTTACTTCATGAAGTGCCTTTCAAGATTAGGGTTATTAACATAATCCAACTCTTCCCATAACCAAGTGGCAAATTGTTTAACTTGTGGGTTGGACAGCATAGTCATGTGATTACCAGATACGATCATCGTATTTAGCTGAGTGACATGTTTGGACCACATATTTTTGCGGTTTTCTGTTTCATCAACGTCTCCTTCTTTGGCGTTAATCAGATGAGCGAGGCCTTCATAGCGGGCAGAAGGTGTATAATTTGTATTCAAATTAGCTTGCATAACCTGAACGATACCTTGCAACAGTGACATCGATGCATGCGCAGGGAAAATACCGACATTCACCAACGTTCTCAGCAGGAGCTGAATCTGCTCATCTGATTCCTGGTTTTCGAAGTCTTGTCTCGTAAACGGTAATGGTTGAGTCAGCATCATGTTGTAGATATCGATCAATTTCATGAATGTTTCAACACGACCAACAGCTTTCGGAACACTATCCTGTAAGTCAGGGGCTCTGCTATCAACGAGTATAAGATCGGTCACTCTTTCTCCTTGTGCCTGTAGTTGTAACGCAATCTCAAAGGCTATCCAACCGCCGAAGGAATGACCTAGCAGGTGATAAGGGCCATGAGGTTGCATTTGACGGATCGCTTGAACATAAGCATGAGCCGTACCTTCAACGCTGATATAAGGAGGAAGATGTGACTCTATTAGGCCACGAGACTGTAAAGCGTGTACAGGTAGCTGGGACGGAAGTGACAATGCCAATGCAATAAAACTGGAGGCACTGGCACCTGCACCAGGAATACAGAAAAGCGGGGGAATAGAGGCAGTCCCTTTTTGGATAATGACACCTGGAGCATAGGAAGTAGGCAGCAAATGCTCAGTGATCGAATCGACCAATTGATTGATCAAAGGTTGTTGCATGATAGTGCTATGAGTTCCACCAATAGGATGAAGTACAGAATGCTCTCCGACAATATCACGCCAACCACGCCAAGAGTCGTACCCAGAAGGTAACTTATCTGCTGTATAGAGATAGATGGGTAACGATGATGCGGGAGCAATATAGCTGCGACCAAATTGTAAAATGGTTCTTTGGGTATCGATACGAAGGAGGACATCCTCTTTTGTAATACCCATTGGCAGCCACTGGCGTTCTTCACAAAAAGCAAGAACTTCGTTCAAGTCTTTAATATGATAAAGTTTATCAAAGTCGGGCTCATCAACAATGTCCATATGATCACGTAAGTAATTAATAATCATATCGATATCTTTCTGCGTATTATTTATCGATTTGTTGACATCAATATCAAGTTCATGACTATATCCACTTGCAGTATCAATTTTGAGCCCGCTCAAGTTATAGGAATCGATCATTCCAAGATATTTGACTTCCTCACCACTGTTAATCAATTGCAAAGCCATCTCGTAAACAATAACCCCCCCGATTGACCAACCTGCAAGGTAATAGGGGCCATGGGGTTGAACCCGACGAATAGCCTGGATATGGCAAGCGGCCAGCTCTTCAATAGACGTTGGTGGATTTTCTATTGTGTGGAAGCCCAGTGCCTGTAACCCATAGACAGGTAATTCTGACGGTAGCAAAGTGGCTAGTAGCGAATAAGCCAGCGGATCACCTGTGGTTTCGTGTACCAAGAATAATGGCGGTAAACTGCCTGAAGGGCTTAACGGCACAGGATTCGCGTCAAAAGGCGAACTTGGTTTGATTGAGACATCGCTACTATTGCTACTATCGTTACTATCGCTAATAGCCAGAGCCAAATCATATAACGTCGGGTGAGAGAATAAAGTCGCCAACGAAATCTCCATACCTTGCTGACTTACGCAATTCAGTAATTGCACGGCTAACAGCGAATGACCGCCTAGCTCAAAGAAATGGTCATGACGGCCGACACGTTCCAGCCCCAACAGTTCCTGCCAAATCTGCGCCAACATGGTTTCAACCTCACCCTGCGGCGGTTCATAGCCACGCGACACCATGGCCAACTGGTCAGGGGCAGGCAGTGCCTTGCGGTCGAGTTTGCCGTTAGCGGTAAGCGGGAAAGTGTCAATCATGACAAAGGCGCCGGGCAGCATATACTCAGCCAAATGCTGTGCCAGTTCCTGACGCAAGTCAGCCGGCACCAGTTCAACCCCGGACTGGGGCCGGAGGTAAGCCACCAGACGGATATCACCGGCGATATCTTCGCGGGCGATAACAACCGCTTCCTGCACGCCAGTACACTGAACCAGACGCGCTTCAATTTCCCCCAGCTCAATACGGAAGCCGCGGATCTTGACCTGAAAGTCGTTGCGGCCGAGGTATTCGATACTGCCATCCGGCAAC